>NZ_CP179205.1:2213568-3524637 GCF_051201645.1 Luminiphilus sp. nBUS_16
TCGCTGGGGAGCCATTCTCACCGGGCTTTGGGGCTTCGCCCTCTTCCCACTTATCGACACTGGCTCCCTACCGCTGATCACGTTAGGCCTTACACTGGGTCTTGCTTTCTTGGGCATGCAATACGGCCCTCAGGCCGCATACTTCACAGAGCTATTTAGTACAGAAGTTCGCTACTCGGGAGCGTCGTTGGGCTATCAGATTGGTGCCATCGTTGGCGGAGCCTTGGCGCCCACGCTCGCGGTCTTGCTGTGGAAGGAGCTGGGAATTACCTTTGTCTCGCTCTACATCTTGCTGGCGGCGGTGCTCACGCTTTGGTCACTGTCAGCTTTAGAAGAAACCAGCGGACAGCCCTTGTAGCCGCAAGCGACATTGCTGGCCAACTCTGGCCAGCGGCGAGGGCTTGTCGGCGACCTAAATTTTCGGGTGCAATTTAACTGGTAAGTCGTGATATCCACGAACGAAAGAGTTGCAGGTTCTCACCGGGGAACCTACGACTTCGACACGCTCAAAGCGCTCTAAGATCTCCTCCCAAACGATACGTAGCTGCATCTCAGCCAACCGATTACCCATACATCGATGGATCCCCATACCAAACGATAAATGATTCCGCACATTAGGCCGGTCAATAATGAACTCGTCTGCGTTCGGTATCATGTCGCTGTCGCGGTTACCAGAGACATACCACAGAACAACGCGCCCGCCTTTAGGAATGACCGTGCCATTAATTTCAACATCCCGCGTGGCTGTTCGGCGCATGTGCGGTAGTGGCGTTTGGTAACGAATAATCTCTGATACCATGGATGGAATCAGCGCAGGATTTGCCTTAAGTTTTGCCATCTCAGAAGGGTTTTGGTGCAAATACAGCACCCCCCCGGTCATTGAGTTTCGCGTAGTGTCATTGCCACCCACTATTAACAGCATCAAATTGCCTAAATAAGACAACGGCTCATCAACCATGTTTTGCGTTTTAGGATCACGCTGCAACATTCGAATCAGGTCAAAAGACTCTCGATCATTTGCCTTGTGCTCATGCCAGAGTTGCGTAAACGACTGCAGCATTTCAAGCATAATTGTGCGTCGCTCATCGATACTTAGGCCTCGGCCCGCTGTAATCCGCGCGTCAGATGTGGCGGCATCTGACCAGTGCGTTAGCAAGTGGCGTTGTTCCTGAGGAAAATCAAAAAGCGTCGCTAGCATTTTGGTGGTCAAATCGATTGAAACACGATCCACCCAATTAAAGGTTTCGCCAACGGGCAATCCCTCAAGGGTCTCTTGGGTACGCTGGCGAATTATTGCCTCAAATTCTTGTAAATTCCGTGGCGCTACGACTCCCTGAACGGCTCGTCTTTGCTCATCATGGAGCGGCGGGTCGGTCGCAATAAACATCTGCACCGACATGTCGGGCTCAGGATCAAGAATGGCAATAGATGGCTCTGACGAAAACGCCTCCCAGTTTTTCTCCACCTCGACGATGTCCTCGAAACGCGTTACCGACCAGAAATCACCGTGCGGCGCAGGGCCCGCGGGGCCTTCCGCCTGATAATGAACCGGGGCTTCGTTCCGTAGTCGCTCAAACAGAGGTTGCCAGGTATCAAACTCAAATCGTCTAGGATCAGCCACATCGAGCTGCTCTAAAGGCGTACTCAGCGGGTCGGGCAATCCGTCTTTTTGGGTCACTGCCTGATTCATGGGTGCGTCCTATTCCATTTCAACATTTCGTTTAGCGGCTAATGTGGCCTCGTCAGAGGCTCAAGACTACATCTGAAATTCTGGGAGTCTTATGGTCATGTCGCCACCTTGTTCGCTGACTTGAAGCTGGCAACTCAAGCGGGAATTTGATTCGCGATCTGGGCGTAACCCCAGCATGGACTCTTCTTGAGGCTCCACCGCTGGCAGCTCGCTCGATACCTCTACAAAACAGTGGCAGGTGCCGCAAACAGCCGAACCTCCACAATCAGCATCAATACCCGGGATGTCGTGCTTCATGGCCATCTCCATAACGGTGAGGCCTGATTCGCTGTCTATCTGATGTTTGGTGCCGTCGAATTCAATGAAGGTGATAACGGGCATGCTCTGTCTCCTAGCCTGTGGCTTTAAATATTAATTAACTCGGCGCCATTTTAAGCCAGAAAGTTGATAGGTGGGCATACCTTGTTCAAATAACTCGTCCCGATGCGCTTCAAACACTGCACGATATCGATACCAAGGCACTCTGGGAAAAGCGTGGTGAATGCCGTGGTAGTTCTGAAAACCCCAAAGCCAGGTACCCGCGCTACGTAATGCTCGAGGCAGTTCAAAAATGGACGTGTCAACAAATTTGCCTGCGACGGTATGTGGCCTGTGCACGACGTAAGCAAACAGATAAACCAAAACCACCTGCCCAATCAGTGGCCCGACAACAAGCGTGAATAAAACGTCCACACTCACAGAGAAGGTTGAAATACCGGCACTCGCCGCCACAGGGCCAAACAACGCAATCAGTAACAAAACGCGGCTGAGAAGTATGGCAGAGGTTTCAAGTATGAAAGTTCTTCGAAGCTCCTTGTGGGCACTAGGCCACCGCTCTCGCAAAAAGAGTTGAAATTGTTGTGCGGTTAGCAACATCGGCGATGCGACAAGTCGCCAGGGGTTAGTTGTCATGTCTGCACAAATCAGATCAGGATCCTCACCTACCTTGTTGGTGTGGTTATGGTGTGAAAAATGCTCGTGGCGATGAGCGCACAATGGAATCCCTGACGGGATGGCCGCAAGATAACCTACCCATTCATTAACCCATCGGTGTTTCTGTTGACCACCACAGACAGCGCCATGCACCGCCTCATGCAGCCCGGTATAAGCTGCGTAGGTAAAGAATGCCATTAAGAGTACACCCACCGACACCGGTAATAGCCCAGCTACCACCGCTACAGGGGTTAAAAAATACGAAAGGAACACAACAGCTACCAGCAGTATCGTTGGCCACGCCAGCGTATCGCAGTAACCGTTCGCCGAGCGCTTCATCAACTGGACTTTTTCTCGATTTGTCATGTGCAACACTCGATCATGGTGGTGAAATGCTACTTGAGGCACTTTCGATTGACCCATTCCTCTTTCGCCATTAGGGTGTCATTATACGCCTAAAAAGGCCGCAAACATGATAAGTGCACATTATGCGAGGCTGCTACACCGCGAACTTAAAATCCGTGGTCATGACGACGCTGCGCTCTTCAGGGGCTGTGCTATTAATTCAGAGGCACTCTGGCAATTGGCCAAGTTGGAGCCCAGTGATTTTCTGAAGTTACTTGCCAATGCTCAAGAGATGCTGGGTGACAAACAATTAGGATCACTGGTTACCAGCAGAAATGGACTGGCAACACTGGGAATGATGGGCGTTGCAATGATGTCGGCACCGACCCTCGGGGCCGGACTGCAAGCCATGTCAAGTTACTCAACTCTGGAGGCCGATTACCTGCATTTTGAGCTGCTAGCAGGACAAAGGGTTACGCGAATCACGCTAGAGACCGATCGAGACTTGGGCGACTCGTTACTGATACATGCTGAGACGGTCTTTGCACTCCTTCAAGACTACCTTAGGGACTTAGTAGGGTCAGCCGAGGGGACCATAACATTTAAAATTGCCTATCCTGCCCTCAAGCGAGAGGCACCCATGGCAATCCCTCTCTTGGGCAAACTGAGCTACGACTGCCGTTTTACAGGCCTAGAATTCCCAACCCATTGGCTGAACACCCGCTCCCCCTTTAGCAACCCCGAAGTTTGGCAACTCTCTAGGCGTCACCTTAGCGAGCAGTTACAACTAGCCAGCTCTCCCGGAGACCAGCCTTTCACGCGTCACCTTCGTAGCGTGATGCAGTCTCAACGCCCACCCCTGCCAGACATCAACGACCTTGCGGAATCACTGCATTTATCTCCGCGAACCTTAAGCCGGCGTCTCATGGAAGAACAGACAACGTTTCGTGAACTGAAGTTGAGAGCCGTTCACGATTGTGCGAAAAATATGTTGCTTGATGGTGCGAGCGTGGAGGCCGTAGCCGCAGAATTAGGCTATGAAAATGCCGCCAATTTCCGCCGTTCTTTTCGCGCGGTTAATCTCTGTTCACCCACACAGTGGATGAAAAGTTTTCGCCAGGGGACCGCGGCCAGTATATAGCGTTACTGCGGACGCGCCTTGATTCGAAAAAACCGGCGAGTCCATACTGATTGAAAGAGTGGGTCTAACCACCGGTACAAGCGCCCCGACACCACCACAGGTTTGCCAACATCTGCGCCACGGATGGCGTCACTGACGACGGTGTCAGCGCCGTACCAAAGCCATCTTGGCATACCTGCCTTCATATCGTTCAAACCCGCGGTTTCATGAAAGTCAGTGTGTGTGAAGCCGGGACACAAAGCTGAGACATGGACACCCTGCCCTGCCACGGTAAGGTTTAGCTCCTCGGACACCGCCACTAAATAGGCTTTGCTTGGTCCATAGTTACACCCACCCGACCGGGGAATTCGTCCCGCTACAGACGCCACGTTAACCACTCGACCGAACTTTCTGGCGGCCATGCCGGGTACGAAGCGATGACACAACTCAACAACCGATAGCATCATTAGTTGAAAGAAAGCCTGCTGCTCTGGCCAATCACGATCCTTCAATAAGTCAGGCCCGGCTACACCCGCGTTATTAATTAGCCAGTCAATCTGAAGGTTGTTGTCATGACAATATTTCTCGATTAGCAACGGCGCATTGGGCTCAGAAAGGTCGGCCACCAATGTTTTCACCGTCACACCGAAGTCCTGACTAAGAGAAGCTGCAAGCGCCTGCAAACGGTCTCCACGACGCGCAACAAGCAGCAAATTGAGGCCTTTTTGTGCCAACTGTTTCGCGAACTCAGCTCCCAAGCCTGCCGAAGCCCCAGTCACTAAAGCATACCTTGGCGTCATACTATCTCCCACATGATCAGTGTATTAATCTGCGGCAGCGGGTTTTACAACATAGCCCACCCGTGGAAAATGCACGTGCAAAACACCGAAATCATCTGTTTGCCGCGCCACAACATAGCGCTCACCGGTGGTCGCCACCAGCTGTCCTAATACGGGAACCTGCCCGTAGTCGGTGGGCGCCACGCTCACCATCTGATTCAGGTACTCATGGCTATCAGACGGTGGCAGAGGCCGGGGCTGCGACTGCGCCGCCATTGCAAAGGCGTCCGAGGGATCAAGTTCCAATCGCTCGCCGTGGCCCGGCTCAAGCATAGACTCATACCACCGATTCAAATGAACAAGGTCTTTGGGCAAACTCATCTCGATAAAATCCAGCTTAAATTTCACCGGGTGGATCGCCGCAAAGTCGGCGTAACCCGGACGCTCCCCATCGAGGAATAAACGGTCGGCAAGAGCGGCATTTAAATCCGCGAAAAACGTTGTTATCACCGAGCGGGCTTGCTCTCCTGAGGGCGGTCGAATCGTTGCGCCTTTCATCATGCCCGAGCGGTCTTTAAAAAATCGATAGGTCTGGCGAATTCCAAATTTTCGCAGCAGCGACGCAAGCACTTTTGTAGGGGGCTCGCTGGTAATGACTGAAAAGAACACATCACCCTGTGCGCGAGCCACCAATTCTTTGCAATCATCGCTCACTGACGCCGGGCGCAGTGCCGCTCGATCAGTTTCTCCGGCAATCTCAAGGGCGATAAGCGCCGTGTCACAAAACAAGTCCGCGCCCTTCTGAGCGACCGGGATCCGCCGATATCCGCCAGTCAGAGGGTCGAGGTTGGGACGAGGGGGCATAGCGGGAGATATCACCGAATGCCACGACAACCCGGTATGTCCAAACATCAGACGGATTTTTTCAGCATAAGGAGACGCTTCATAATGGTGCAAAACCCATTGATTGTTATTTTCGGTCACTTCTTTCTCCGTTTTATTGTCTCAATCTGCAGGGTGACGCCTCGAGCGCAACGTGGTTAGTCCAGCGTAGTTAGTCCAGCATAGCTACATTCAATCCGACGTACAGCAAATGAGCGAAGACTACCGCAAGGGTCAACTGCGCACGCATAGCCGAATACCAGTTTCGCGTCGTCTGTGTACGCCTTTCGTACCAAAGCAAGGCAAGATATCCGAGTGTAAGTAGCAATACAGCAAGCACCACTTGCGCGGTTAATACGCTTGCAACGGCAAAAATAACAATGCCATTGCTCACGACTAGATGAAAATTCTGCTCACCATCTGGCAACTGGCGTGTGTTACCCCAGAGTGCACCCGACAGGAAACTTAAGATCGCAAGTGAATAAACCACAAAGCCCTGAATTGAGAGCGCTCTGGGGTAATCCTGCAGAAAAGCTATGCCAAGTAGAAACAGGTAAAAGGGGGTGAGACCAGCAAAGCCCAAAGCTTGCGTTGTTATTTGGGGGCGCATTCAACCTCTACATCAGGATGGCGAATTATGGTGAGTAAAATCTCACCTACACCAACCCCAAACTTGCTCATTTTCGACTGATTAACGACCACATCATCGCTAACGCGATACATGCGGTCGTCTACTCGGACATCGACCGCTCCATCTTCGAGCTGGATACGCAAGGTATAGTCCAAGACAAAGGCGCTGCCATTCCAACGGCCTTCGCCTTCACCAACAACATCGCCCGCCGTCGCGATAAACCTTTGATTGGTGCTTGGCGATAGCGTCCACACACGCTTCTGGACCTCGCCATCGTCGAAGACAAAGTCTTCATCTAGGGTGCCTACACCATCATTCCAGCAGGCACTGATGTCCGCATTAAACTGACGTATCGCTGCGCCACGACGGTCTCTCACTACACCGTGTGCAGTCAGAAAACCCGTAAAAAATGTTTCCGGTCGCATTTCCGGGGACTTGATGGCGTGATCCTGCAATGCAGCCGATCCACACCCCGACAACAAGGCGCAGCATCCTAGGGCAAGTAGGTAAAAAAAACCCCGGCCGCGTGGGCCGGGGAGAAAAAACCATCTGGGGGAAGATGGCCTAAAACTATCGCAAGACATACTGGGACCAACCCTGTGGCCGTTCCAATGCGTTTAGTACGACCCTATTTTTAATCTGGATCACCAAAAGTTTTGCGCTAGTAGCAACCCCTAAAAAACCCAGCCTGTTCTAACAGGACCAACAACACGTGCACAGCGACCGACGCCTGACGAATCGCCGAAAACCACAACC
This sequence comes from Luminiphilus sp. nBUS_16, assembly GCF_051201645.1. Lineage (GTDB taxonomy): Bacteria > Pseudomonadota > Gammaproteobacteria > Pseudomonadales > Halieaceae > Luminiphilus. The sequence continues at coordinate 2,220,744 of NZ_CP179205.1, forward strand.
GTGTGAGCCCAAACGCGCGTCCCTTCCAAACAGGGTGGAACAAGTTTTCGGCGCCAATATTTGTACCAAAAGCATTTTTTGCCTCGGTTTTACAGCAGGTTATCCAGACATAAGGAGAATGATTCTTAGCTCATAGCAAGCTTTAGATCCTTGCAGAACATGGTTAGAACCAATCAACTATCGACAGGGATTCCCGCTTCTGTTTTTATTTCACATGTGCAGACTTATCGTTATACATTGACAGACCAGCCTGTCAGCTGCCCACCACTGCAGTCTGACCGAAGCATCCTAAGAGTATGCCCGATTGAGGCACACCCAAGCCTTGTAGGTTTGCACGCCACTTTGCTCCCTTTCCCTTCTTTTGCACTTGATGGACATTAGCCGTTGCGGCTAATAGTTGTTGCCAATAATTAGTAGGAGATCAAACGATGCGAAGATCCAAACGAGACATGCTGAAACGCGCTTTCGAACGTGGGTACCAAATAGGCCTCTCCGGGCGTTCACGGGAAACCTGCCCCCATGGTACTGGACCCCACAAACTAAGCTGGCTGCAAGGTTGGCGCGAAGGCCGAATAGATCAATGGGAAGGGCTCACCAACATCACTGCTTGTCATAAATTGTCCGGCTTCTGACCTGAATCCCAACTAAGCACCACCCAACTCTGGTGCAGCACGCCGAGTTGGGTGCAAAAACGGTTATTTCATCGCTTTTGAACCCATTGTGATGAACTCACGACACTTGTTTTTGTCATAGCAGGAGCCATATCCTTGGCATCCCTAAGACAGAGCGATTTCCGTGACTTCGACACCCCTACAACAACTTGAGCATTGGTTGTCTGGCCAAATTATTGGTCAGCATGATCTCATCCACAAATTATTGATAGCACTTCTAGCAGATGGGCACCTACTCGTGGAGGGTGCACCGGGCTTGGCCAAAACCCGCGCGATAAAGCAAATGTCAGAGGGAATCGAAGGCGGCTTCCATCGCATTCAATTTACCCCCGACTTACTTCCTGGTGATATCACCGGGACTGATATTTTTCGGCCACAGCAGGGGACATTCGAATTTCAACAGGGTCCGATCTTCAATAATTTAATACTGGCGGATGAGATCAACCGCGCCCCTGCCAAGGTTCAATCCGCACTCTTGGAGGCAATGGCAGAGCGTCAAGTCAGCGTGGGTACGCGCACCTACGCCCTTCCCGAGATGTTTTTGGTCATGGCCACTCAAAACCCTATCGAGCAAGAGGGTACCTACCCTCTACCCGAAGCCCAGCTCGATCGTTTTTTAATGCAGGTAAATGTGTCCTACCCAGATGCCGATGCCGAAACTCGAATCCTCAAGCTGGCAAGAAATGAAGCTAGCGGAACCATTCCTGAAGCACCTCAGCCCCTTTCGCAAGATGCTATATTCAAGGCTCGACAATCCGTTTTATCCGTGCACATGGCAGAAGCCGTCGAGGCTTATATTGTGCAGCTCGTTATAGCCACCAGAGAACCCAGCGCCTACAACAACGAACTCTCCGACTGGCTGGAGTTCGGCGCTAGCCCCCGAGCGACGATAGCCCTCGACCGCTGCGCCCGAGCCAACGCTTATTTACACGGTCGGGACTACGTTAGCCCCGATGATGTTCAGGCCGTGGTCACCGACTGCTTAAAGCACCGGCTGATCCTTTCTTTTGAGGCCGAAGCTGCAGGTGTAACGCGCACTCAAGTGATTAATCGGCTTCTTGAGACAGTAGCTGTCGGCTGATCGTGAAACTTCAGCAACAACAACTCCCGCGTGGCGCAGATATCGACAGCAGCGCACTCATTGCCGCGCGCTTCTCTGCTCGATTTCTGGATGTCACCAAAGCGAGTCGAGCCCTCGCAAATCTCGCGGGAGCGAAACGCTCTTACCGTAGAGGTCGAGGCGTAGAATTTGATGAGGTGCGTCAGTACACAGCGGGTGACGATGTGCGAGCTATTGACTGGCGCGTGACAGCACGGTCTGGTGAACCCCACACAAAATTATTTCATGAGGAGCGCGAACGCCCTGTTCTGGTCTCACTCGATCTTCGTCGCACGATGCGGTTCGGTTCACGCAATTGCTTTAAATCGGTCCTAGCCGCACACGCTGCCAGCTTACTTTTATGGTCAGCCCTCGACCGTGGCGAACGCGTGGGCGGTATGGTGGTATCGGGCGATAGAGCGGAGGACATTAGGCCGGCCAGGTCACGACACACAGTATTGGCGATTATTCGAGAGATGGTGCGCTGCGACAAAAATACGACTGAGGCTGAGCCTCTTTCCCTCGCAGAGCAACTTAGACAGATACAGCGGATAGCACGACCGGGCTCCGCCCTATTTCTCATTAGCGACTTTCATGACGGTTTAAATCCGGAGGTTCTGCAAACCCTTCGTCGGCTCGTGCAACACGTACAAATTACCGGGGTCATGATCAGCGACCCGCTAGAACGCAATTTACCTCAGGCAGGTCGCTATGTGGTTAGTGATGCCTCAGGGCGCAGCGCTTTAGATACCGGAAATCGAAAACTGATGGCGCGATTCAGCGCTGAGTTTGACGAACACGCGCAAAACCTGCGCGAGGCCTATCAGGGGCTGCGGATACCACTAATTCCAATGAGCACCGATCAGCTTCCACTGACCGTGCTCCAACGTTACTTTCCAACCCATTAGACGATGATGGATACGGCGTCCCTACTTGAACAGTTGGCCCCCTTACGAGAACCACCCTCAGTCGGCTGGTGGCCACTTGCTCCGGGTTGGTGGCTGGCCCTAATCATCACCAGCTTGCTCATTGGACTTCTGTGCAGAGCCTTGCTGTTACGGTGGCGTAAAAATCGCTACCGCAGACTGGCTTTGGCGCAAGTCACAGTGCTACGGGAACTTGGCAAGCCTTCTCTTGAGCAAGTGAACCGACTGCTAAAAGCAACGGCACTTCGCACTTGGCCTGACCAAAAAGTGGCAGCAATGCACGGCTCCGAGTGGCTACATTTGCTGTGTGAGAGTGCGCCAAAAGCGGGTGATAGCTGGATGAGCTCTCTGGAGGCGGTTTATCGAACGCCGGGTGAACCTGCGACTGACGAACTGTTACAGGGTGCTGTTGAATGGATTCGCTGTCACGATGCTCGTGAAATCGGGAAACGTCATGATTGAACTGGCTTACCCTTGGTTGCTACTGCTGGCTCCTCTGCCCCTCATCATGCGCTTGCTGCATGCCAGCAACCGTTACGAAGAGGCAGCGCTAGAAGCGCCCTTCGCAAGTCGCTGGCGGCAGCTAGCGGGAACCGCGTCACTAGGCCTTCAAAGCAGTCCACTCAAACTTATTGCACTCATTTTGATGTGGCTAAGCTTGGTGACTGCGGCCACTCGCCCTCAGTGGGTAGGCGAGCCTATTGAGCTGGCGAATTCAGGGCGGGACTTACTACTGGCCATTGATTTATCGGGCAGTATGCAAATCGAAGATATGCAGGTCGGCAATAGTCTGGTCTCACGCATTACTGCCGTCAAAGCCATTGCGGCTGATTTCACCAGCCGAAGGACCGGAGATCGGGTTGGACTCATCCTGTTTGGCACTCGAGCGTATGTTCAAGCCCCCCTGACTTTTGATATCAAAACCGTTGAGAAATTTATTGAAGAGGCGCAGCTCGGTTTCGCCGGGGAAGATACTGCCATCGGAGATGCCCTCGGGTTGGCTGTTAAGCGCTTGCGTGAGCGCCCTGCAGATTCACGCGTTCTGATACTGCTTACGGATGGGCAGGATACGGCGAGTACCGTTGACCCTATGGAAGCCGCTGCTCTGGCGTCAGAGATGAATGTCAGAATTTATACCATTGGAATCAGCAGACGTTTGGGCACCACAAGCAATACCTCGGGTGAAGTTGACGAGGCGTTGCTTACAGCCATCGCCCAGGCTACCGGCGGACGATATTTCCGTGCAAGAACACCGCAAGAGCTACAAGGCATTTATCAAGTGCTCGATGAGCTAGAGCCCGTAGAACAAGAAAAATCAACATTCAGACCCATCGAATCCATGACCTGGGTGCCTACCTCCGTCGCATTCTGGTTGGCCTTACTGTTAATCGCTCTTCGAACCTGGCCGCAACTGAGTTTCCGTTCCAACACCAAGGAACAGCAACATGATTGAAGATGGAATCAATGTTTTGCGGCCACAGGCATTTTGGCTTTTGCTTGCGATACCTCCCGCGTTTTTTATGCTTTGGCGTTCGATTCAATCAGCAGCAAGTTGGGCCAAAGTTATCGACCCCCATCTCTTACCTCACCTGATATCCAGCACTACAAACACGACCAAAAGAATAGGCCATTGGTGGACAGTCTGCTGGCTGGTCATGGCGACCATCACAATTGCGGGCCCCAGCCTCCAGAAAATTGAAATACCCGTTTTTCAGCGTGCTGATGCCCTGGTTATCGTGCTTGATCTCAGCGCGTCGATGAATGCCGCCGACATCCAGCCGAGTCGTGTTCAACGTGCCAAACAAAAAATTCTCGACTTGCTCGTCAGTCGTGACGAGGGTGTAACAGGACTTGTCGTCTATGCGGGAGATGCCCACGTGGTGGCCCCGCTTACCGACGACCGTCGGACTATAGAAAACCTATTAGGCGCGTTGGGGCCCGACATCATGCCCCTTCCCGGCTCCGACGTGACAGAGGCTCTCGAGGTTGCGGTCGCGCTTTTACAAACCGCGGGCGTTGCCAACGGCCAAATTCTATTAATCACTGACGGCATGCCAAAGTTTCAGGCCGCCGATGTGACAGATCAGCTTAGGGCTGCTAGAGCGGAGCTGGCTATTTTGGGCGTGGGAACACGCTCTGGCGCTCCCATCCCAAGGCCTGACGGAGGCTTCCTTCGCAATGAAAGTGGCGAAATTGTCATTCCCAGCTTAGACCCTTCAGCACTTGCGAATCATGCAGATGAGCTAAACGGCCGCTTCACTGAAATCACACTCGACAATCGCGACCTAGACCTGCTTCTCAGCCGCTCTAAAACGCTCGACCTTGGTGAAATCGCTCTTGATCGTGAAACAGATACTTGGCTCGATCAGAGCAACTGGCTGGCGCTGTTTTTAGCGCTGTGCCTACTGCCGCTTTTCAGACGAGGCGCTTTAGCGGCCGTCTTACTGATCCCATTGCTTTACCCCGAATCTGCGAATGCCCAACTGTTAACCAATCTTTGGCAAACCCCAGACCAAAAAGGAGCCAATGCGCTCGAGCGCGGCGATGCAGAAGCCGCTGCCAGTCTGTTTGATGACGATGCTTGGAAAGGCACGGCTCAATATGCCGCCGCAAACTGGCAGGGCGCTGCAGACAGCTTCAAAAAAGGTAAAGATGCCAACAATTGGTATAACCAAGGCAATGCCTTGGCCATGGCGGGGAAATTCGAGCAAGCCTTAGAAGCTTTTGATCAATCTCTGGCACTAATGCCTGAGGCTGAAGACGCACTCCGCAATCGCGAGCTCATTGAAAAACTACTAGAGCAACAAGAGCAGCAGTCTCAGCAAGACCAAAATAGCGAGCAAGATCAGGATAGTGATGAGTCATCAGATGGTCAGGAGGGTTCGTCACAGCAAGATGCGCAACAAGGCGCTCAAGAGCAAAACAGTAACGATTCTCAGGCCAGCTCCGACAGCGATTCCTCACAGCAAACTGACCCTAACGAAGATGCTGGCAGCCCGAACCCTAAAGACGGCAAGGCTGACAGTTCAGAGGGCCAATCTGAGCCTGAGGGCACGCAGGAACCTGCATCCTTATCCGAAGAAATGCAGGCAAGACTCGATGCCCAAACTGAAGCGCAAATGGGAAAATTTGACGCTGGCCTAGAAAAGCAGCAAGCCCTAGAGCAATGGCTTCGAAGGGTTCCTGATGACCCCGGAGGCTTGTTACAGCGAAAATTTCGTTACGAGACGATTCAAAGACTGCGTCAAGGAGAGGAGCCCGATGAAGATGTACGCTGGTAAATCAATGCGCTTGAGTTTTTGCGCCGCTTTGTTGTTACTGCTCTCGCTCTCGTTACCTGCCTCGGCGCGTATTACAGCAGAAGTCGATCGCACCGATATCGCCATGGGAGAAACATTACGTCTAACGCTCACGGCTGATGCCGGGGAACGACCGGACCAAATTAGTCTCGATCAACTCGAGGTGGATTTTGAAATTGTTCAGCGCTCTAGCTCAACTAGTGCTCGACTTATTGGTGGCGAGCAAAGTATTACACGGACGCTTGAAATCGAACTATCGCCCCTGCGCGAGGGCATACTGACCATTCCTGCCTTCAACACGGGTGGGCGTCGAACAACGCCCACTGCGATAAAAGTATCACCCGAACCTGAATATGCTCTAGCCGACGAGCTCGTGATCTTTGACGCTGCCGTCGATCAAAATGAAGTTTATGTGCAAGCTCAATTCATACTCACCATCACCCTCCAACAAGCGATTAATCTGGATAACCGCGCAATTTCTGAGGTCGACATTCCTGACACCTATCAAGAGCCACTAGAACAAAAGAGTTTTCAGCGGCGCTCTGGTGGACGTCTTTGGCAAGTCACCGAACTTCGCTACGCAATATTTCCGCAAAAATCTGGTGATCTTCTGGTTCCTGCTATCGCATTTTCAGGCCGTGAACTGCTGCCCGGGCGGTCGCTGTTAGGCGCTAGGCTAGGTCGTCGCATTGCAATGAAATCTGACCCTATCAGCATTCGTGTCAAACCAGTCCCAGCAACATTCCCCGGTGACGTTTGGTTACCTGCGCAACAGCTGACACTTACCAGCAGTTGGAGCACAGCACCCGAGAAGCTGAGCACTGGTGATTCAACGACACGAACACTTGAAATAACCGCTGAAGGGCTTCAAGGAAGCCAGTTGCCGCCCATCACCAGCCTCGGGGGAAGCAGCGCCATTAAAGGGCTTCGTTTCTATCCTGACAAAGAAACTATTGAGCAACGAGAAATCTCACAAGGGCTAGAGGGTTATCGACTGCAGAGTGAAGCGCTAGTCAGCAGTGAGGCAGGTAACTGGACCCTCCCGGAACGCATCATTCCCTGGTGGAACACAAAAACCGACACGCTGGCATTTGCTCGACTGCCCGAGGAACGAATTAGTGTTGCTAGCTTGGTTGCGGTCACAGACTACACAAGCAGTGACCCACTCACTTCAGCCATTCCCCCAGGTGATCAAACCAACAGTACTCGAATGTGGCAAATTGGCGCTGTGGCTGGCTGGCTAGTAGCGATGTTGTTAGGGGGCATACTTTTGAGGGGACGCCATAGCGCAACGCCAGTCTCCAATAGCGCCCAAACAGCGGCTCAAGCTCGGAAAGTGCAGCACTTTATGTCAATGCGAAAGGCCTGCAGCACCAATGATCCTAGCGCCGCGCGTTTAGCTGTACTTGCCTGGGGTCGCAATCAGTTCGACAACCTATCGCCAAACACTTTGAATAGCATTGCCGCAAGAGTTGGGGGCGAACTTGGGCAAGAACTGCGTGCTATCGACACACTGCTTTTTTCGACAGAGAATCCAGAAACATGGCATGGGGCACGGCTTTTTAAGCTATTGAAGGCCTACGATGACGGCCCAGCTTCAGTCCCTGAACACGAACTGAGCTTATATCCGACGGGATAATGTCAAAGCGCCTCTACTTCCAGCGCGAACATATAGCCCACTCCTCGCACGGTACGAACTGGAGGAGTGCTGCCGGGAGCCGTCACCTTTTTTCGAATACGGCTGACTAAATTATCAATATTTCGATCAGACCCGGCCCAATTAGCTGCGTGGGCAGACTCTATTAAAAACTCACGAGACAACACTTGCCGGGCATTTGAAACCAGCGTCTTTAATACCGAGAACTCTAAGGTTGTCAACGAGATATCATGCCCATCTGGCCCCGTAAGCGCCATTGCATTTACATCGAAAACATAACCGTCAAATTTAAAGCGTCCCTGCTCAGATACGCCAGCTTCTGCTGCTTCGCCGTAGGCAACACCACCCGTTCGGTACATCAACTGTCGAATACGCGCGACCATTTCTCGCGAGCTAAAGGGCTTAACAACATAATCATCGGCCCCGGTCTCAATACAAACAACCCGCTCGACCTCAGCACTGCGACCCGACATCACGATAATTCCAATGTCACTTTTACTGCGGACCTCCCTGATAATGTCGACGCCAGATCCGTCGGGCAAAGTTAGGTCCACAACTATTAACTGGGGCTGAAAATCAGGGACCTTTGCCCAGAAGTCACCCACAGAGCCAACCGTGAGTACCTCAAAGCCCCAATGCACGAAAACATCGTGAAGCTCTTCTCCAAATACTTCATCATCTTCAACGATTAACACCTTGAACATGGGTAGGGCTTCCTAAATTCAGCGTAAAAGTGCGTGATTTCCGTACCCCGAGATTGAGGTATACGATATCCTATGCCCACTTTTGGCCAATTGCCAACTAATATGAGTCATCCATAAATTCACTATGAAAATATTGCTCGCTGAAGACGACTCACAGGTACGAACCGAACTCCGTGAACTGCTCATAGAGCAAGGCTATGAAGTGATTACTGCGATTGACGGCATTGATGCGTTTGAGAAATTTCGCGCAGACGAAATGATTGAAATATTGCTACTCGACATCCGTATGCCTCGAGCCACCGGATTACAAACTCTAGACGCCATAAAGAAAATTGAGTCACCAAAAGACCGCGTTTTTGAAGCCCTTTTCATTACAGGCAACAGCGATAGCAATGCGATCATCTCAGCGCTGAAACTGGGGGCTTTTGCATTTCTTTTTAAGCCCATAGTCGTTGAGGAGCTTTTTAAAGAGCTTTCGGACGCCACTGACAGTATCAATCAAAAGCACTACCGTAATTTTCAGAATTCCATGCTGCACGCACAGCAATCCGACAAAGCACCGCTTAAGGTGGCAAGCTCGATAAAGGATGGCATGGGAGCTACCTCTGAGATAGCTGCTATCGGAGCCGAACATTACGCGCCCGGCATTGAACAGCACGTTCATAGAATTTCAGAGATGGCGCTTTGTGTCAGTGTACGCTTGGGCCTTGAGGCTCAGCAGTGCCAACAAATAAGGCTCGCGAGTCTGTTGCACGACATCGGCAAACTCGGCGGGCCTACCGATATTTACACCGCCGAACGGACCCTCACCGCAGAGGAATTCGAAAAAACAAAAGACCATACACGGCTGGGTGCTGCACTTCTTGAACACTATGATGACCCTATTATTGAGGTTGCGCAGAACATCGCCCTTCAGCATCACGAAAACTGGGATGGCACGGGTTATCCCCAGGGTCTCAAAGGCGATGAGATCAGTATTGAGGCAGCCATTGTTCACGCCGTTGATACCTACGACAATTTACGCTCACACAGACCCTACCGCGCCGCACTACCTCACCACAGAGCGATGGAAATACTGGTTAGCGGCGATGAAAAGTCCAACCCTGATCACTTTCATCCGGGAGTGCTTCAGGCGCTTCTGAGCCAGCACCGTGAAATTGAAGCAATTTATGAGCGCTACCGCCCCATCGAAATCAAAAGTAGCTGTGAGCTTGAGACCTCTGAGTAACTACTTCTCCAGCGCTTTGCCCACCACTTCGTAAACATCTCGCGATAAATTATCAAGACCCGCAATACGCTCCAGTTGCTGCTGCATTGCATCTACCCCGTGTGCATAACGGCGAAAGCGTGTCAGCGGCGTGCACAATCGAGCCGCAATCTGAGGGTTCGCTGATTGCACTCTCGCAATCACATCGCCCAACAGTGCGTAGCCGCCGCCGTCCTGACGATGAAATGCCGTTGGGTTAGCAGAGGCAAACCCCCCTACCAACGCCCGAACTTTATTCGGATTACGCCAATCAAAGGCCCCATGATTCTGGAGCTGTAGTACCGCGTCAACAGTGTCTGGGCTAGGCCTTGTCGCTTGAAGGGTGAACCATTGATTAACGATGAGTGCCTCGTGCTGCCACTTCTGATAAAAACCTTCCAGCGCCGCACTGCGCACCGACTCGTTGTCAGCGTTGACCAATACCCTAAGCGCAGCCAAACGATCACTGAGGTTGTCTGCGTTGCGCAGCATGGTCTCAGCCCACTCCAATGCCATAGGCTGTGCGCAGGATAAATTACTTACTGAGAGATGGCGCAATGCCCTTCTACCAATTTGCCAACCATTTGGCTGATAAGTCTCTGAAATAGCGTAACTGTTGAACCAATCGGTCCACTGATCTTCAAACTCAATCGCTAGTATTTTCTTGACGTGTTCCCTAGCCTCCCTAATTTGAAAAACGTCGACAGAACCCCGTTGGGCTTGCCGGTCAGCAAGGGACTCCTCAGACGGCAGTAACAGCAACAACGCCTTCATAGCATCGTCTGTATCACTGGACATTGCTTTTCTGTAGGCCGAAATAAAGGCGTCCGACACAGGCTCGCCACGCATCTGAGCTTCGATAACTCTTGATGAGTAGCGCTGCATTGCATCCCATTTAACAAATTCATCACTGTCATTACTAATCAACGCCGCCAACGTATCGTCGTCGTCTGCACTGCGAAGCCGAACCGGAGCTGAAAAACCCCGCAACAAAGACGCCGCTGGTTTATCTTGAACATCATCGATATGGAAGGTCTGGCTTGCCTCACTTACCTCAAGCAAGCGGGTTGACCCGCCCTCCTCGAAGGTATGCGACTGTCCATTGACCACCAAGCCAATAGCCAGGGGCAAATGAAGCGGAGGCTTTTTCGAACCGTCTGGATCTGAGCCATTGTTTTGCGTCACAGTCAGAGTGACCCGCTTTGCCATGGGATCATATTGATCCTCAATCACTAGCTCTGGCGTTCCTGACTGCTCGTACCAGCGACGAAACTGAGTAAGATCTTTGCCGGAAATCTGCTCCATCGCAGACACAAAGTCATCGCAAGTGACCGCCTGACCATCGTGCTGCTCGAAATAAAGTTTCGCCCCTGCGGTGAACAGCTCGTGACCTAGCAGCGTGTGCAACATCCGCACAACCTCAGCGCCTTTTTCGTACACGGTTAAAGTGTAAAAATTTGAAATTTCAATAAAACTATCCGGGCGAACAGGATGCGCCATTGGGCCTGCATCCTCGGCAAATTGATGGGTCCTCAGAAAGCTGACGTCTTCAACACGCTTCACTCCAGGGGAATTCATGTCTGCTGAAAATTGGGAATCACGGAATACAGTAAAACCCTCTTTTAAACTCAGCTGAAACCAGTCACGACAGGTGACTCGGTTGCCCGAGAAATTGTGAAAATATTCATGAGCAACAATCGACTCAATCCTCAAATATCCTGCATCTGTGGTGATGTCAGGGGAGGCCAAAATGCATGAAGTGTTAAAGATGTTGAGGCCCTTGTTTTCCATGGCACCCATATTGAAATCGTCAACCGCCACAATATTGAATAGGTCAAGGTCATATTCAAGACCGTAAACCTCTTCATCCCACTGCATCGATCTTTTTAACGAGTCCATAGCGTGATCGCAGTAATGGACGTCCTTTGCTTCAACAAATATGTTCAGCGCCACCTGACGGCCAGAAGCCGTGGTGAATGCATCTGACACACATTCAAGCTCGCCCGCTACAAGCGCAAACAGGTAGCAGGGTTTCGGCCATGGATCGTGCCAGGTGCTGCGATGGCGGCCCTCAGGCAAATCTTCTTGGAATACCGAGTTACCATTACTCAGCAGTATCGGACAGGTCTGTTTATCGGCCTCAACAGTGACTTTGAAAATAGCCAATACGTCCGGACGATCCAGAAAGAACGTTATTTTCCTAAAACCCTCAGCCTCACATTGCGTGCAATAAATGGTTCTAGATCTGTATAGGCCTTCGAGGGCTGTATTGGCCTCTGGAAAAATGCGTACCCTAGTGTATAGCTGGCAGCTGCCGCCTACAGAGGGCAATGTTAATTGATTGCCGTCGTAGCTGTATTCGTGAGGTTGCAGGGGCGCACCATCTATTTCAATGCACTCAATCTCGAGATCCTCACCATCAAGGATCCATGGCGCCTCATCCTTCACCTGTCGCTGCAAACGCAATGTGCTGGATACGAGCGTATATCCGTCATAGATTGCAAAGGTTAAATCTACATCAGAGATGGTGAATTCTGGTGCTGTGTATTCTTTCCTATAGATCGTTTTCGGGCTGCCATCACGCATTGTCGTATACCTTAACTTCCAAGTTATAACCGCCATATTTTCTAATGTTGATAACTCCCGTATCAAACATCAGATATTGGCCTTTTATGCCCAGCAGCGTTCCTTCAATTTTCTGCGTTTTGTCCAGATTGTGTGAACTTACTTTGACTGGCCACTCTAAAACTGGATAGTCGATACTTACACTACCTGAGTCATCCAACCACTGAATCGCCTGCATGCCATAGGCAGATTGCAATTCAGTAATACCCTCATGGCAGATATCAGCCAGGGCCCTCTGCCTATCCAGTAAGTCGACAGGACTGCCATTACCTTTAAGCATCGTTTGCCAGGCAGTTTTATCTGCCACATGCTGCGCCAGAAGAATTTCAAGTAGACCCGACTGATAACGAGTGGCAACACGCGCAATTGGTTTCGCCTGAGTGGCACCTTGGTCTATCCAACGAGTGGGAACTTGAGTACCTCGCGTAATACCAACCTTCACTCCAGACGTGTTGGCAAGGTAAACAATATGATCCACAAAACAGTTTGTTTCACCCCACTCTGGTTCCCGGCAAGTTCCTTCAGCAAAATGACACTTTTCAGGTTTAATAATGCAGGTATCACACTGAGCCAAACGCTGAAAACAGGGGTAGCAATAACCCTGATTAAAGCTTTTTTTGGTCAATCTATCGCAATGCACGCAGTTGATAGCGCCTGTGAAATGAATACTGACTTTGCGCCCTAGCCAGGGGTTGACCGGTACCTCTTGATCGCCAGCGATGAAGGTATAACTCACCGGCTCATTCAATTCGACTCGCATTTTTCTGACCGGACCGGATATCTCTGTCACTTATTTTCTTCCTTTTCTAACCAGGTCATTGGTTGGGGATCATCACAGCTACTGCCGGCTTTATGTCCCTTATCGATATAGCCAATGCGCTCCTCCGGCGGCAAATTTAACTCACCCCAAGCTATGACAGCCTGCATCGTATGTTCTCGCTGCGCAGCGGTAATGCTGGTGCCGTCTGGCCACAGACCCGTTGCCAGTGCCCGCACCATACGCTCGTAAAGTTCTGGCCCCATCGCACGTACTGTTTCCAGATACGGATCAGTCAAGCTCTCTCTCCTTTTTAAGATCTATCAAACCGAGACAGCAATCCAAATACACCGCCCAGTAAAACACCGATTACCAGCCCCCCGAGATGAGCGCCATTAGCAATCGCCCCAGCCCCAAGGATTTGCAGCGCCCCAACTAGGCCAACAACAAGCCAGATCAACATAAATCCCACAACAGCAGGCGGGAGCGGTTCTATCCAATTTGGACGAAGCGCATTTCCGGCCCAGATGAATCCCATAAACGCGTAGACAACACCCGACATTCCCCCAAATATCGAAGGGCCGGAAATAAAATACTGGACGCTGTTTGAAAACACTGCGGAAGCTAAATATAAGCCTGTCAGATTGAGTGAACCCAGTGAGGTCTCTATACGTCGCCCAAACTCCCAAATCCATAAACAGTTAAAAACCAAATGCATCCAACTGAAATGTAACAACGTTGGTGTGATGAAGCGCCACCAGTCACTACCGGGTTCCCCCAAGCGACCTCCGCGGGACGTCAGCTCTACAGGAACAAAATTGAAAAGCTGAAGAATGGGCCCATATAAACCCAGCTCTTTAAAAAGCAGAAACACCAACGTGCTAAGAGCAACCAGCGCAAACGCAATTGGAGAAGATCTGATCTTACTGGGTAAGGGCATCGGACCATCGTAGCTTGTCACGGCAACTTGCATAGAAGCTATTACCCGGCGGATGCAGCAAAATCAGTCGCTCTTCCTTTTTACTAACGGTAACTGAATCACCCGGGAGGGCCGTCAGAGAAACCTGCCCATCGCAGGTCACCAAAGGATGTATTTGGTTGCGCGAGACAACATCAAGTTTAATCTTGGAGTCACCATGAACAACGATCGGCCGACTCGTAAGCGAGTGCGAAAACATAGGAACCAAAACAATGGCATCGAGAGCAGGATTCATAATGGGGCCGCCCCCCGACATTGAGTAGGCGGTAGAACCTGTTGGCGTTGCCAAAATAAGCCCATCAGCATTCATACGATAGACAAACTCGCCGTCGATGGTGAGCTCGAATTCAATCATCTGAGCAGATGTTCCGGAATTTACGACAACATCGTTGAGCGCTTCTGCCGCGCCAATCACCTCGCCGTTGCGCAGCACTTCAGTGTCGAGCAAAAAACGAGAATCTCGAGTATAGTCTCCGTCGAGCACGGCTGTAACTTGACCGACTAAATCATCAGGGCTTACGTCAGTCAGAAAACCAAGCCGCCCCCGATTAACGCCAATTACTGGCGTATGGTGCCGTACTAACGTTCTGGCGGCACTCAGCAGTGAACCATCTCCGCCAATGACTATGGCCAAATCTACGCTTTCACCAATGGCATCACGGGGTTGCCTAGCACGTTTCTCAAAGTGCGACAGGGTCGCGAGTCGATCTTCGAGCACCACATCAACACCTCGCGCATCCAAAAGCGCCAGTAAGTCAGCCACGATCTGATTGACACCCGGGTGCTCCCGCCGACCAAGCAGACCCACTCGCTGGAATTCCTGCTCCATAGCTACACCACCTCAATCACAATAAACACGCACGATGTTTTTCAAACACTTAGGGAGTGGCGATGATAACGATTAAGTTCACGCCTCATGCAATGTGCCAGTTCAAAGCGCGGCAGCTGCTCTCGAGCGGCCGCCATGCCCTCCCTAGCGGATTGCTTCCAGAAAACCGAGTCGGACATCATCCGGTTAATGGCCACCACCATTTCTTCGCGGCTATCAGCCACAACAACGCCGGAGCGCATGCGAAAGTGCGACCTTCGCATAGCGTGGCGAGTAGTGACTGTGGGTACTCCCCTAGCCATGGCATTCACTAATTTTGCATCGACGTGGTCTTCAAAAAGTAGCGGCTCGACGACAACCCGGCAACGCTGGTCCAGTAAGTGGTGATCGTCAGTACTCCAGTGCAGAAAAACCCGAGACATTGCTGAGATATGCTCAATGAACTCTCGGGACGGTGCAGAGCCAACAATATGAAACTCAACGCCAGGAATAATTCTCTGAGCTACCGGCCAAATTTCTTTTAAAAACCAGTTCACACTGGCTACATTACCGGCATCGCCTAAATACCCATAAAAACCAATGCGCGGCTCAGTTCGATTGAAGTCGACCTCAGCCAACGTGGGTTTAGCACCGGTTGGGTGACTAAAGCTGTACTGAAGCTGTCGCATTGAAACACCGCGCTCAGACAATCTAGCGGCAAGGCTGGGGCGGATAAAAACCATCTCTACCTCACGGCAAACATCAACGAGATAGGGCTCCCGTGAGTCACTGCCTATGCCTGTCGTATTATCTTCATCGTCCATTACGCCCTGACCATACGGAATAAAGGCTATTGGCACGTCAGTACCGATTGGCCGGTAAGGCCACGAAAGCAAGCCGTCGATGACCACCGCATCAAAAGCCTCGACGTTACGCTGAATCGTTGTTTGTAGGCGCGCGCAGAGCTTAGTGGTACCAAAACGCTCCTTCATTAAGCGTCTCAAGCCTTTCTCGCAATCGGTATCCGCGCTGCTCGCTTCAAAGCCGCCTGTAACACGGAGGGGACCAAGGTCGACACGCAAACGATGCAACCCCTCAGCCGTAACAGGACCAACAACAGCGAGCGATATCTCAAAATCGCGACTTAGAACGCCAACATTAATTCTTGATTGCAGCGACAGAACTCCGTCACCGCAGCGAGACTGTACCGCGCTGATATAGAGGAGCTTTAATGGGGATGCCAAAGCCATCAATTCAGACCCACATTATTTCCCTCAAGCACCCGCTCTGCTCGATAGCTTGAACGCACCATGGCACCAGACACAACCTCCATAAACCCTAACGACAGGCCTACATCGCGATAATGCTCGAACTCTTCTGGAGTGACGTATCTCGCGATCGGGTAGTGGTTTTTTGTCGGTTGCAGGTACTGCCCGAGAGTAATGACATCGACGCCGTGCTCTCGACAGTCCTTCATGCACTGCACGATTTCTTCTTCAGATTCGCCCAGTCCCAGCATGATGGATGTTTTGGTAATGACATCAGGGCGGTACTTTTTACCATGGGCTAGCACTGCTAGGGTTTGCTGGTAGGTCGCACGAACATCTCTCACCGGATGGGTCAGTCGCTCAACGGTTTCAATATTCTGTGCGAAAACCTCAATACCGGAGTCGAGCAAAATCTCAATCGCGCCCGTATCTCCCAGAAAATCGGGAGTCAGAGCTTCTACTGCTGTCTCTGGATTTTGCTCTTTTACCGCAATCACCACCTCGGCGTACCGAGATGCACCGCCGTCGGGCAAGTCGTCACGATTCACCGAAGTCAGTACCACGTATTTGAGTCCCATCAGCTGCACGGCACGGGCCGTCTTAGCCGCCTCTTCGGGGTCTAGCCAACCTTGGGGATTTCCTGTGTTCACCGCACAAAACTGGCAGGCTCGAGTACAAACATCGCCCATCAACATGATCGTAGCAGTACCTGCGCTCCAGCATTCACTGATGTTGGGGCACTTCGCTTCCTCGCAAACCGTCGCCAAATCATTGTCGTGTACGATAGTTTTTACCGCGGCATAATTGGGCGTACTTTGAATGCGGACGCGCAACCAATCGGGCTTTTGCAGCGCGGCAGAGGCTGTAGCACTGCGCTTGATGCCATCTTTGATCGCCCGCACACCCCTTTCGGTGGTGAATTTGTCACCACTCTTAACCTGTTGGGTTGGGATTAGCTCAATTTTTCTGTCAACCGACGATTCGCTCATAGTGGCCATTATATCGCGATCAGCGCGCTCCGTAGCAGTAATTCGTAGTCTACAAAAAACCAATAAATGCGGCGAGTCCGTCTTTGTTTGTCAACGGTGAATCCAGAAGAAAACTCGCAGCTTAAGCCCCAGCAGCCCTCAGCCATAATCAAAGGCTGGCGATAACCACCCCTACACCATTAAGAGCAGCGTTCCCCGTCAGCTCATCAAGATAAGTCGCTTCTGTAATAGCGTTACAACTAACCCCGGCATGGGCGTTGGCAACCCCGCTGAGAGTACCTGGCCGGCCATGGCCATAGCCGTGGGGTAAACTTACTACCCCCGACATCATTGTATCGGTTATCTCCAGCTCCACTTCAATGCTCCCCGCCCGGCTAGAGACGCTCACGCGAGACCCCGTTAGCCAACCTTCACGCGCAGCGTCATCGGGGCTAACCTGCAAGGTACAACGCTGAGGGCCTTTCACAAGCCGTGTGAAGTTGTGCATCCAAGAATTGCAGTCGCGCACATGCCGCCGCCCTATCAGTCGATAACCCTGACTAGCCTCATTAAGCTGCTGCTCAAGTCGGCCTAAATCGTCAAATATAGCGGACAGCGCAAGGTTTATACGTTGCTCTGGAGTTTTGAGGCGCTCGGGGAGTTGGGGTTTGAGCGGACCAAGATCAACACCCGAGGGTGTGGCACGGAGTGCTTCTATTGAAAGCTTGTGCTCGCTGTTATCACCGTAAGGGCCCGCTTTTAACCCTCGATCAATAATGACATGCGGCGGTACTGCTTTGCGGGCCTCAAGATCAAGCGCATCAGCAACACGCTCGCCTAGACCCTGAAAAATCTCCCAGTCATGCAAAGCCCCCTCTGGCTTGTCAAAAACTGCCTCACTAAAACGCGCAGTGTTACGCATAGCGTTTACGTGAAACGCCAAATCGTAGTGATCGTGCTCTAGGGGTGAGGTCGGCGGTAAAATAACGTCAGCGTGGCGAGTTGTTTCGTTGATCCACGGGTCGAGAGACACCATAAAATCTAAGCCCTCCAGCGCCCCGTCTAAATCGTCCCCCGCTGGGGTCGACAACACCGGATTGCCGGCGCCAGTGAAGAGCGCACGAATTTGGCCCTCACCCGGGGTCCTAATTTCCTCAGCTAGGCAAGCAACGGGCAACTCACGATCAAACTCTGGCAGCTGTCGTACACGACTGGTATGCCGACCAAAGCCACCAGGGCTGGCACCCACAACCTGATCAACTGCAGGCAAAGTAAACAAACTGCCTCCCTCCCGATCAAGGTTACCGGTCAATACATTCACAACCTGAATCGCCCACTGACATAAGGTGCCAAACCGCTGGGTCGAAACGCCCATACGGCCATAGCAAATCGCTTTATCAGCCGCCGCAAAATCATGGGTTAACTGAACAATGTCCTCTTCAGCCATCCCAGTGTGCGACGCAGCCCACTCGGGCGTGTAATGCACCACAGCCTGCTGAATGTCGCTAAGACCATCCACAAAGTCCGTTAAATGCCCGAGCTGAACCAAGTTATCCCGAAATAGCAGATGAATCATTGCGAGAAGCAGCGCAGCATCGGTGCCGGGCTTCACCGCGTGGTGCGCTGTGGCCAACTCGGCGGTCTCCGTTCTTCTGGGATCGATGACAACCAACTTCCCGCCGCGCTCGGTCAGCGATTTAATCCGCTTTCTAACATCCGGTACCGTCCAAATACTTCCATTGGAGGCAACGGGGTTGGCGCCGATCATAAGGAAATAATCAGTTCGATCGATATCAGGAATAGGGAACATGAGTTTGTGACCAAAAAGCCACAATGAAATTAAGTGATGAGGCAACTGGTCGACTGACGTCGCTGAATAGCGGTTACGTGTTCTTATGTGCTTAAACAAAGCACTTTGGTGCGTCATCATGCCGTAGTTGTGCACCGTAGGGTTGCCCATGTAGATGCCGACGGCGTCGACGCCATGATTTTTGATCGTCTCGACCAGCCCCATGGCGGCAAGATCCAGCGCCTCATCCCATTCAATGGGCTGATGCTCATAACCCCCGTCAGCGCCACGAACCCGCTTAACCGGTTTCCGCAACCGGTCAGGATCGCTGTGGATGTCCTGCAGGGCCACGGCTTTGGGACAAATATGCCCGCGGCTGAGAGGGTCATCGGAATCGCCCTTAATCGAGACCACGTCAGGCCCCTCGGTTTCTATAACGACACCACAAATAGCCTCGCACAAATGACAGGCTCGGTAATGGGTTTGGCGCTCTTGATTCATGTTGAAAGCATCACTCGGAAAAGGCTCACCCTGCCCTGCCCCACTTAAAAGCGCAAGGCCAATCAAAGGATCCCCAAGACATTTACACCGATATACTCATGAACAGAACCACTTCGTTAACCCGCATCAGATAGGTTTCCAATGCCCAAAGGTAAACATGTAAAGAGAGGGCCATATCAATGCTTAACTCGCCGGGGTGGCCGATAATGATTCACAATTAACGCGATCGCCTCGCTATACTGCCGCCGTGGCGCGATTGACAGGTCGACCAGTCTGTCGCGGCGCAGTAGCAAATGCTCAACTAGAATCATGCATTCACACCCTTACAGTTACGGCAGCAACATTACTAGGCAAGCTATGAATTCTCTGAAACGTATGCTTCTCCGTAAACGCGTCAAGCCATTTGCAGCACTGCTTGCGACGAGAAAACTGCTAAAAGACCCCGACGATACCCGTCAGGTTTTTAAAATCATTGATGCGCTGAGCGGCGATGTCATTGGCCGCACGGTAAAGCGACTATCTGATGACGCCACCGGTCGAGAGCTATTAGCCAAAAAACCTAATATCGTGGACCTACTCAATGATAGCGAGCGCTTATCGGCCATGCCCCCAGGTTCAATCGGGTATACCTATTGGCAGTTTATCCACATGCAGAATCTCTCTGCTGATGGCCTTATCGCCTCTAGTGAGGGCACTAAGGAAAATGTTGGATTTACAGCCGATGAGCGTTGGACCGGCAATCGCCTTAGAGATATTCACGACTTGCAACACGTACTAACCGGATACGGGCGGGATCCCATCGGCGAGCTAAGCCTGTTGTCTTTCATGACAACTCAGGTTCCCAATCAAGGCATTAACTTCATCATCAAAATGGGGACACGCAAGTATCGACAGGAGATACCGTCACTGGATATTGAGGCTTTAATTCATGAGGGCAGAAGCATAGGACAGCAAGCCGCTTGGATGCCTGCTATTTGCTGGGAAGATCGCCTTGAAGAATCTCTCGAAGACGTCCGCACTGAGTTAGGCTTCACCCCCCCCATTAAGTATCAAAGTAGCCAGATCAACCAACCGGAATTGTTTGCGACCGCTTGATATTTTGGCTTGTTTTCTTGGGGCGGGCCTCAGCAACCACAACCAGCCCTCGCAAATTTGCACGGTACGCTATGCGATAGCGTCAGAAGACCGAATTCATGGGGTACGGAAAGAAACTACATCGCCATCAATGCAAAGGCTAGCCAATACCCAGTTGCCAGACTAATCTCTCCGTTGACGCATCGACGGAACGCATTGTTATGGCCTCCAAAAAGTCACACCACTTCACGCCCGACGAGAACTTCACCAAACTATTGCATGACCACAGTGGCAATACGATTAATGGCGTTGGTGAGCCTCAAAAGCGGCGCCCAACCATGGTTTGGTGGGCGCCAAACCCGGAGACTGCCCCCTTCGGTGAGGCGCAAAAGTGGTTTTACTCAAAGGAACAACCCGACGAGGAGATGCTTGAACTCAGAAGGTCACGCCACAAGGTGGTAGCGCAATCCGTACCTGACATTGCGACCCAAAAGGTGATGAAACCACCGCAAAATTGGACCGATCAGCTGCAACAGTTTATTGATTCAGGTGACTGTGAAATGACCGGCGTCACCCCGCTTGAGGCCGACTGGGTGTTCGATCATGAAGACACGACGCTTCCCAATATTGTCATGATCGGCGTACAACACGATTATGAAGAGTTGAAGCACGTCCCAGACATTCGAGGCGGAAAGGATGTCACGCGGCAATACCTTCGTGCGGCTGCCGCTGCAAAAAAAGTCGCGGCGTGGATACGCGAACAGGGTTACCAAGCCGACGCTGTAACCGGACCAATGACAGGGAAAATTTTAATGATTCCCCCCGCCATTGCCTGCGGCTTTGGTGAGTTGGGAAAGCATGGATCTATCATTAACAAAGAGTTTGGTTCAGCATTTCGATTATCTGCAGTGCTGACCGATGCTCCCTTTGCCAGCACGCCGCCTAGAGAGTTTGGAGTGGATGATTTCTGTAGCCGCTGTCGCGTCTGTGAGAACGCCTGTCCCCCTGAAGCCATTACTCCAGAGAAGCAGACCGTCAGAGGCGTCGATAAATGGTACGTCGACTTTGAGCGCTGCATCCCCTATTTCGCAGAGACCTCCGGTTGTGCGATTTGCATCGCAGTGTGTCCGTGGTCACTGCCCACCGTGGGGCTGAGCCTAACGGCAAAGCTGCAAAGAAGAGCTCAGCGCCTAGCAACAGAAGCCGGCAAACAATGAGCACCGCCTTTTAGCAAAGGCACCGATCGCGGTTGCGCTGCGGCCTTAAAGCCACTGCCATCGACCCTGTCTTAGCACAAGAGCAGAGGGCGCTGTGCACCGCCACAGCGACCCAACACGGTGGTTTCAGTATGGGAGCTTCGATGATACGCAGCACCCTTGTGCCAACAATAGTCCCGCTATTTGGCGCTGAGCCCAGCGACGAACTCCGCCATTTCAGACGCACTCTCTGCACTGAACTGCTGTGCATGCTCATTGTCATTGAGTGCTGCCAGAAGCTCAGAACTGCCATTGATATCGGACAGTAAATCCCAACCGTAGGTCTTTTTAGCGACGGCCTGTGCTAATGGCAGCACATAAAGCGCCATATAATCAGGTGCCATCGGGCTCGCCCCCATGAGGAAAGGCCCGCAATCAGCCAACTGGTTTAATGTGCGGACCCCCTTCTCAAGCACTGGCTTAACCTCATCAATGGTTAGCTGCTCGTTACGCCCACCAAAGAGAGTTCCCGGAAAGAGCCGGCGGGCAGGCAACTCCAAATACAGCTCTAGAGAATGCATGAGCTGGCGGGCTCGGGCTTTGGCATAACTCCCTTTGGGTAAGACTGGCTTATCTGGATACTGTTCATCGAGGTACTCAAGAATCACCTGTGTCTCAGCGATGAACCCATGTTCCGTCTCAAGGCAGGGCACCTTCCCCATTGGACTCATAGAAATCCAATCCGGACTTTGACTAGGAAAGGTTTTGACAACCTCATACTCAAGCCCTTTGGCCGCAAGGGTCATTCGCACCATATTGAAATAATTACTGACAGCAAATCCGTAAAGTTTGAGCACATGAAACTCCATCTGTAGAGGGTGCCGTAGCCTAACATCCACCGCAGCCTTCTAGAACTACAAAACGCCTGTCCACCCAGTTTTTGCACGGGCATAATCGGCGCAGAATAGAACGCACACAACTAAGACTCAGGCAGGAGCTGCTAACCATGATAAAAGTGATCACCCTGCTCTGCCGCAAAGAAGGCATGAGCAAAGCTGATTTCCGGCAATATTATGAAACCAACCATCGGCATATTGGCGAGAAATATTTAAGCGGCTACGCCACACATTACGAGCGGCGGTACGTGCGCCCCTCTGACCCAAGCGTTCAATACGGTCTCGAACCTGATTTTGATGTAATCATGGAGGTCTGGTTTCCCCATCAGGGGGCCATGCAAACTGCAATGGCGGCACTCGCGCAACCAGAGGCGCAAACCGAAATTACAGCCGATGAGGAGCAGCTATTTAACCGATCAAAAACAGTCAGTTTTGTCGTGGATGAAGTTGCGTCGACCATGCCTAGCCTTGCATAGTTCTCGAGCAGCGCCCTCCCCGACAAAGCCAGTCAACATTCACCCGCATAACCGCACAAACCTTCGAATAAGCCTGCCATTTAGGCCAAGTGGTTCTCTCCCAAGAGGAAAGCCCTTAGGAGAGAGTCATACGGGTTACTGCAAGTGCTCAGCCTTCGATGGGCGTTAAGCCCCGACGAATGAGCAAGGCCTCTATCTCCGCATCACGACCACGAAAATTGCGATAAAGGCTCATGGCATCTTCAGATCCACCCCGTGAAAGCAGCGTGGCCCTGAAATGATCACCATTCTCACGACGCAAACCGCCATTTTCTAAGAACCATTGAACCGTATCAGCGTCGAGAACCTCACTCCAAATATAGGAGTAATAACCAGCAGAATAACCACCCACAATATGGGAAAAATAGGTCGTGCGATAACGTGGTGGTACCACTTCAAAATCTGCTCCCGCTTCCTTTAGGGCATTAGTCTCAAAAGCTAGCACTCCTTCGGCGTTGGGTAGCGTATCTGCAGACTTCTGATGCCACGCTTGATCTAATAAGGATGCAGCGAGGTATTCAGTCGATCGGAAGCCCTCATTAAACAGCGCTGAAGCCGACACTTTCTCCAACAGTTCAGGCGGTAGTGACTCGCCTGTCTCATGATGAACAGCATAGTTGGATAATATCTCAGGCCAATCAGCCCACATTTCGTTGACTTGTGAAGGATACTCAACAAAATCTCGGGGGACTGACAGACTGCTGGGGTACTGCACATCAGCGAACATCGCGTGTAACGCATGACCAAACTCATGGAACAATGTTGTGACTTCATCCCAGGTTAATAACGTGGGTTCACCTTCTGGCGGTCGAGGAATATTTAGGTGATTAGCCGAGACCGGCTGCGTTCCCATCAGGCCTGACTGGGACACATAAGACATAGCCCAAGCACCACCGCGCTTAGACGCTCTTGCGTACATATCTTCCACAAATAATGCGAGCACAGAGCCGTCTGCATTACGCACCTCCCAGACCCGCACCGTCTCGTGATAAACAGGTAAATCATTACGCTGGGTAAACGTAATGCCGTACAGCTGTTCCGCCGCATGAAATACGCCGCGCACTAAAACATTGTTCAGCTCAAAATAGGGTTTCAGCTCAGACTCGTCGAAGGCATATTTTTGCGCACGCAAGGCCTCGGAATAATAAGCCCAATCCCAAGGTGCCAATTCAAATGTTTCTCCCTCCGCGGCAATCAAGGTCTGCAGCTCTGCAGCTTCAGTCTTGGCGTTGGCTACCGCAACAGGTGCCAAATCGGTAAGCAGGGTGTTAACCGCCTCAGTGGTTCTTGCCGTTTGATTTTCTAGGTTAAACGCGGCATGACTTGGATAGCCCAATAAGCGTGCACGCTCGGCACGTAGCTTCATGATTTTTGAAATATTCTGCCGGTTGTCGTATTCACCCCCGGAGGAGCCTCGCCCAACAGATGCCTTGTAAATCCGCTCCCTAAGCTCCCGATTAGTGAGGCGAGCCAATGCAGGCTGCCCAGAGGTGTTAAGCAGTGGTATCACCCATTGGTCATCTTGGCCTCTTGCCACCGCCGCCGCCTTCGCAGATGCAATCTCCCCCTCTGACAAACCGTCGAGCTGCGCCACGTCGTCGACGACAATTGCACGGTCATTGACCTCTGACAAAACATTCTGCCGAAATGCGGTTTGTAAGCTTGCCATCTCTGTATTTATCTCACGCATCCGCTCCTGCTCAGATGCGTTCAATAACGCCCCAGCCCTGACAAAACCCTGATGGGTTTCCTCAAGCAGTCGCAGCGCCTCGGGGTCAAGTCCCAGCTCATCCCGCTCCCGATGCAAGGCGTCAACACGCGCAAAAAGTCGGGGATCTAATAATATAGCGTCCTCGTGTTCCGCAAATTGCGGTGACAGCCGCACTTGAATCGCTTCGATCTCATCATTGGTGTGGGCCGAAGATAAACCAAAGAATACTCGGGCAGATCGGTTTAGTAGCTGTCCACTTTGCTCCATCGCCACTAACGTATTGGCAAAGGTTGGCGGTGCCTCATTGCTAGCAATCGCCTCTATTTCGTTGCGCTGCTCTGCCATACCTTGAAGCATGGCCGACTCGAAATGCTCATTTTTTATGCGATCGAACGGCGGGTAGCCAAACTGCAGGTCACTAGGTGTGAGCAGCGGATTTTCAGACGCGCCCGTTGCATTGTCTGATTCAGCGACATCATCTGAGTCGGACTCCACAGCAACCTCTCCAGTACAGGCGACCAACACGCTGAAGATTAACGTGCTGGCCAATATTTTTACTACATTCATGTCTACTTCCTTGTATGTATTTTTTCTTACAGATTCACTTAACTTTATAAGTTGGCTTCAGGAACTTCTACCAACAATGCGCTTCATTCTATATCAGGGAGAACTTCCCAATCAGGCGCCTCAAACTCCCCGAGCAATTCCACCGTAACAATTTCAGCCTGGGCTTCAATGATTGCTTTCACTTCTCTGCCGCCCATCACCGAAGCAGCGTCTCGGGCAACCTTACTGTCCCAAGTCGCAATCGCCAATGCCCTTCGATCGTCCCCAATCTTTCGATGCAGTCTTGTTCCTCGCGCTCCGGGTGAGCGCTGTATAATCGCGCTCGCCTCCATCCAAGAGGCTGCGTATTCATCGATGGAGTGGCCTTTTTTAGCAGTGACTTCAAAGATGTAGTACATGAATTGTTCCCCTGCCATTTGAACTCATGTGACTATACTTTTTGCCGACAACGCGTTTGCGACTTGCTCGCCATACGAGTTTCACACGCCTCTAAAGTGACAATGAGTGCCTCTGTTCATATTCTAGGTAACAATGCGCGCACAGTGCCTCATACGTCACCCCGGGAGCGTCGATCATAATTTGATGCCCCTCGTGGGTCATGCCACTCTCACCCAAGCGTGCATTAAAAATTGCTTTCTCGCCGCAGCGACAAATCGTTTTCATTTCCTCCAACGAATGTGCTACTTCCAAAAGGCGAAGGCTACCGGGAAATGCGCGTCGTCTAAAATCGGTGCGAATACCAAACGCTACGACCGGGAGATCATCCAAAACCGCAATTTCTAGCGCCGCATCGACCTGTGCCGGCTCCAAAAACTGCGCCTCATCAATAAGAACACAGGCAAGTGCAGACTGGGAAGAAGCACGATTTTGGCGCAACTCCTTTACCTTGCCACGCAGATCTTGACCGGCAGCGAGCAGAATATCTGCGGTACGGTTAACCCCCAGCCGAGAGACGATTTGATTGTGGCCTTTCGTGTCCAACGCAGGTTTAACCACAACCACTGATTGTCCACGCTCTTCATAGTTGTGTGCCACTTGTAACAGCGCTGTACTTTTTCCGCTATTCATAGCCCCGTAACGAAAAAACAACTTACTCATTGTAAAGCCTGGCGCCCACAAACCTTGATCCGGCTGCGACCGATTGCCAACACCTTGCCTTACAGTTCGACACAAATTTTTCCGAAATGTTTCTGCGACTCTTGATGCCGAAATGCCTCGCCCAGACCCTCTAATGGCATTGAGCAGTCTACGACGGGTTGCAAACCATGGGCTTCAATGGCCGCTGACATAGCGAGCTGATCACTGTGACTACCAACCGTAATGCCACTCAGACGTCCATTCTTGGTCATCAAAGCTGCTGTCGGTACCTCACCAGAAAAACCTGTCAACACACCGATAAGGCTGATACAGCCGTCGACAGCCAAGGCATCAACTGACTGAGGCAAGTTCCCTGGCCCTCCAACTTCAACCACAAGGTTTACACCACGGCCCCCCGTCATCTCAAAAGCCCTCGCCCCCCAATCGGCATTTTCACGATAGTTAATCAAATGCTGTGCTCCCAGTTCGCCTAGGCGCTCAAGCTTTGCGTCAGAGGACGACGTCGCGATGACTCGGCAGCCCATCATGCGGGCAAATTGCAGTGCAAATACTGAAACGCCCCCACTTCCTTGAACGAGCACCCAGTCCCCGGGTTGCAGGGCAGTCTCAACGCACAGTGCCCGCCAAGCCGTTAGGCCCGCACAGCTAAGGGTTGCGGCTTCAATGTGACTCAAATTTGTGGGCGCCTGACTAAACGCGCTGGCTGGCACAGTGACTGTTTGTGCCGCAAACCCGTCAACATGATCTCCAGGTACACCCTGAAGGCATGCGGCTGTCGGACGACCACTGATCCATTGGGGGAAAAAGTGACTGATCACATTGTCCCCTACTGAAAAATCCCGTACGCCCTCTCCCACCGCGGTCACAACACCCGCGCCGTCTGACATGGGAATTCGTCCATCTGCAGCGGGAATCAAGCCGACGACAACCGCGTAGTCGTGGAAATTCAGGGAGCTCGCTTTGATCGTGACCTGAATTTCATGGGACTGCGGAGCTCGTGGTTCAATATCGATGAGTGAAAGTTGGTCTATACCCCCTGGGGCTGCGAGTGACATGGCCTGCATAACAAATCCTTGCTCTAAAACGAATTGAGTGTCGCTCCGCTGCCTCGACCAGGCCCTTTAGCCGGGTAATATCGCGGTGCTTTCTTTTCTCTCTACCTCTGCCTTTTCTCTCTACCTCTGCACTAACTTGAGCTGCACAGGGCCGCAAAAGCAGAGGCGACATCAGAAGCTGTGCCACTTGCAGTGTCAATGATTTCCCAAGGGCGGACGCATGCGCCTTCTTTCTCGCACCACTGGTATCCCGCAGACCCAATACACCCATTGCTATCTGAATCACCACCGACCAGCGAAGCTGGCGTTGGAGATTCACTGGCAGCACGATAGACCGTTTGCCCGTCGTTAATCGTCTCCAAAACCTGAATTTCCGCAATCTTCAATGGATCTATTGTAAGTGGATTTTTCGAGAGAACCACAAAGTCAGCCTGCTTACCGACTTCGATCGAGCCCTTTTGCTGTTCTTCAAAATGCTGGTAAGCGGGCCAAATTGTGATCGCCTTAAGGCCTTCATAAGGTGTAACGCGCTGATCAGCGCCCAGCACCACACCGCTTCGAGTCACTCTCGTGACCGTTGCCGACAAGACACGCATCGAATCTGGCCTCGCAACAGGCGCATCGTGATGCGACGAGAAAATCATCCCAGCATCGAGGACATCTCGCGTCGGCGAGATATAAGCGGCTCGCTCTGGCCCTAGCACTGACTCACGGTGCCAATCTCCCCAATAAAAGGTGTGCATAGGGAACAGTGAAGGCATTACCCCCAGTTCCTTGAGACGACCAATTTGGTCTTTACGCAAGGTTTGTCCGTGGATGAGGACATTACGACGATCACCCAATCCATGTACTGCAACAGCGCGCTCTATGGCGTTGAGAAACCGATCGATCGCGGCATCGCCGTTGCAATGCACCAGAACTTGCCGGTTATTAGCAAACGCATCCATCACCTCGTCATTGACCTGCTGTTCGGTCATCGCGGGATAACCCACGTAATCTGCCGGCTGACCATGAGGGGCTACGAAATAAGGCTCGCTTAGCCACGCAGTCTTTCCTTGCGGCGACCCATCAATGGTGAGCTTTACACCCGCAATGCGAAAGCCATTGGAGTACCCAATGCCCTGATAAGCCGAACCGGAATAGTAAGGCGATGCCGCTATTTGGTCTTTCGCTGTGTAATCAAGGTACAGGGCAACGTCGATTGGCAGCGCTCCTTGCTCGACGCGAGTTTGTGCCGTGACCAGCGATGAGGCGAAAGCGCGCCCTTCTTGGGCCGTTGTGTAGCCGTAGCTTGCAAATAACTCCACGCCCTGCTCGAAAAGATCGATTGCGTAGGCGGGTTCAATACTGGACTGAAAAACCCGTAAAGCGCTGAAAAATGCGTTTTCTTCGAGCACGCCATTAGGCGTTTTTCCATCGTCCTCACAGCGAATCGATCCGCCCGGAATTTCCTTGTTGCAATCGTCTATTCCAGCAAGTGCAAGCGCTCGGCGATTAAACACGCCGAAGTGGCCTGACTGGTGAATCACCATGAGCGGTTTTTCCTCGGTAACCATTGATAGTTCGTCAGCCGTGGGGAAAATGCCCTCTGACAACTGAGAATCATCAAACCCAAAACCCAGCAACCAACCGGTTCTCTCTATGAACTCAACTCCAGAATTGGAACCCCGCCAATCCCTCAACGTCGCCACAAGGCTCGCAAAATCTGTGACTTCACCATCGGGGATGGGCAGCAAATTGGCGCTTGCCGCTTGAAGGCCCGCACTCACAACGTGCCCGTGTGCATCGACGAAGCCAGGCACCATAGTGTTACCTTGCAAATCGATTTGCTCAGTCGTTTCAGCGATGAACGGTTGTAGACCCGCTAAAGCGCCAACATAAGTAATTAGCCCATCTCTAGTCGCCACCGCCAATGCCTTGGGGTTGTCATCGTCAACGGTAATGATCTTCCCGTTAAAAAAGACCTTGTCGGCCGGCAACTTCTCTACAAGCTTGGATTCCGCGACGGGCGTGTCTGGACTGCCACAGGCAACCATGGCTAGCGTCAGTGCAAAGCTGGCTAAAATTGTGTGTCTGCGCATAACATTTCCCTCTAGATGTGACGGGCTGATACTTTCTTATCAAAAGTACACTGCGATAAATTCGGCAGTACTCACCCCTGACTTATTTAGTAACGTTAATGCTTCATCAAAGATCATAAAAGAAGTTGCCTGTTCAAGCACTGAAAGGAACTGCACCTCGGCGGGCATAATGTCTACGCACGCTTTTCGTGTTGTCATTAACGCAGTCAGAGAAATTTGACTGTCATTCGCCTCAAAAGTGCCAGAAAAGTTATTACAACCCGCGAATCCTCGTGCCTCTTGATCTTCCTCACGAAGCTGCAGATAGGCCTCTTTGCGTTGCGACCTCATCATCTCTACCGGCTCGCCGTTGAGCTTAATTAACTTCCAGTAGGTATTCGTGAGCGGCGTGTCAACGTCTGTAAGACTTGGCGCTGCGGCCGTAGCAAAAGCCTTGACCAAAGAATGAGGAGCGGATTCAGAAGGCTCTGAGGGGGTTGAGGTTGAGGCACAGCCTACTACTAGTGATGCCGCGCAGATCAGCCGCAATAATATTGCCACTTTCATATTTGACTCCATGTCTTAGTACTATCAACTCGCTATGCGTGCTGAGGGCTCATCAGGGCCCGCGTTTTGCCATTAATTGGCAGTCCATCAAACAAACCAATACTTAAAAGTTAACTCCCGTGAACGCGCCCTGACTGATAACATATTCATGTCTGACGTATACAGGGTCAGTCATTAAAAGGATCGATAACATTTGACCCGTGTACTTACTTTCTGCTCAGAGGTAGATAAACAGTGCCCCAGGCAACCTTTGATATCGCACTAAGCACCGAAAAAACTCTTCTGTTTTATAAGGCCAAAAAAAGCAGAGTGCAAGTTTTAGCACACGATGGCAGAACCCTTAATCTTCCCTGGGAGCTTTTCAAGCCCTACATTACCTCAACGGGAATCTGCGGCACCTTCACTATATTTTTTGATCACGATGGCAAATATGAACGGCTGGTCGCAGTATGAACGAGTGCGACCTTGGTGAGACAAGACTACCTCATGCAAAATTTCCGATATTTTTCTTGAATCGGCCGCTACTTAAGCTCGGTAACTGACAAGGTGCATCCCTTGGAATATTTGCAGCGCAATGAGAACCCGCCTTCAGAAGCCTCATACCCTGCCACTCAGTCTGAGGGGGAATCCGTACCGGTAATGGCTTTTTTCTCTTCTGATGCAAGGGCCGGCGCATGGTCATCAGGTAGCTGGGCTAAAGATGCCTCGGGCTCTTCTATTGGCTCTAAAACAAGGTCCAGTCGGCTGGTCTCAAGCTCAAAATCTCGCGGCTCTAACTCTGGCAAACCCTTAGAAATTTTTGTGGATATTTTTTCGAACTTCTCGACCTTACCAAAGAGCCCTTGCTTTCCAGCCAACGCAACTACGGCTTTATTGTAGTGATTCCCTACAGTCGTTAAAGACCCTCCCAAGCTACGCAGTCCCTCTGCCACGCCCGCGACCTTATTATAAATATCGGCAGCCATGTCACTAATTTCTCTCGCCTCAGCATTGCTGCGCTCAAGCATCCAGAGATTTGCGACAGTGCGCAAAATAGGAATCAATGTTGTATGTGACACTAAAACGACCTGTCTACTGAAGCCGTACTGAAACAATTCTTTATTATGCTTCAGCGCTTCGATGTAAGCTGATTCCATGGGCATAAACATGAGCACATAGCTGGGGCTTTTCATCCCTGTAAGGTTGGTGTAATCCTTCGAGGCCAAATCATCAATGTGCTTTCTAACGGCTAAAACATGTTCCGACATCGCACGCTCGTAGTGCTCGGGAGTCTCTGCAGCTATCGTTCTCTCATAAGCATTGAGCGTGACCTTGCTATCGATAATAAGCTGACGGTCCTCCGGTAGACGCACCAAAAAGTCTGTTCGCTTCACTTTCCCCGCGCTGTCGGAAAAGCTGTCTTGCATTGTGTAGTGATCCCCCTCGATCAGACCACTGATCTCAAGGGTTCGCTGCAGCTGCGCTTCACCCCAGGCCCCTCGCTGTTGCGAGTCACCTTTTAATGCGGTTGTGAGATTGCTAGCGTCCTGGCCGATTTTTAAACCTAAATCCTTGACGCCATCGATAGCTTGCTGCAACGAAGTATGGCTTTTTGTCGATGCATCATGAACTTCGTTAACTCGACTTTGAAAGCCCGCTATTTGCTCCTGTAACGGCTTTAGGATGCCTCCCAACGTTGTCTGATTTGTCTCTGCGAACTGCTTGCCTTTTTGCTCAAAAACTTTGTTAGCGAGATTTTCAAATTGTTGATTCAAGGACTCACTAGAGTTTTTGAGAAATTCTTTCTGATCTTTAATTTTTGCTTCCTGTTGCTCTCGCTCTGTCGCTAGCACTGCAGCTTCGGTGGTTTGTTGTTCCAATTTTTCGAGGAGCTGCTGCCGTTCAGATTTCAGCTCATCGAGGTCTCGCTGTAAGCCCAACATGCGCGCTTGCGCAGCACTAAGCTCTGCCTGCCCTTGGCGTAACTCCAATACTTCGCCTTCGATTTTGGCGACCTGCGCTGTGAGCCGCTGTTTCTCGGCTTGGGCAAACTCGTTTTCTTTTTCGAGCCGCAGACCATCATCCTCGCTTTCTCTCAGCGCCTTTTTGGCCTCGTCTCGATCACTTTCAGCCAACGCCACTTCCACCTTCAACTGGTCGCCACTCTCCTGTGCATTGCGCAGCTGCAATTCGAGCGCGGCCACCTTAGAGCGACTACGGTACCCCGCAAAAAAATAGGTCAGCAGAATCACAATCAGTGCAGCGATCACAAATCCCACCGACGTCTCACCGGTAATGGGCATCAGACCTCGCCTATGAAAACTGAAATTTTATCGGTCATTAAAAACGGTACTCTTGGTGTGGCCTTTTTGCTTTTATCGCAACAGTTCGTTGGATTAAAGCCCCAGTCAAGCTCTCAAAGCTTTGCAATTACCTTAATTTCCACCTTTAAACTCGGGTCCACTAAAGCAGAGACACCAATGAGTGTTTGAGCGACTTCGGGCTTCTTACCATAAGCCGTTTGCCTAGCTCCAAAAACAGCAGGTACCTGACTCATACACTCCTTCATGTCTGTGACGAAGAACGTTTCATCCACGATATTATCCATCGTAGCCCCAAATTCAGAAAGGACCGATGCAATATTTCTGTACGCCGCTTCCACTTGTGCGGGTAAATCAG
The DNA here is from genome assembly GCF_051201645.1 of Luminiphilus sp. nBUS_16. GTDB lineage: Bacteria > Pseudomonadota > Gammaproteobacteria > Pseudomonadales > Halieaceae > Luminiphilus. The sequence continues at coordinate 2,253,438 of NZ_CP179205.1, forward strand.
ATGGAATTTCTCCAGCCTCTGTCATTCCTACCTGACCGGCCAAATACAATGCGTCACCCACCCGTACACCTTGGCTAAAAAAATCGGCGTAGGGACCGGCTTTGTACAACTCTTTTTCTATAGACATAAGCTCTCGTTGGAAGGCTGAAGTTGAGTGACACACAATATAACAAGCGGCAGGCGTTGTGACCCCAAGACAACAGGCAAAAACAAGCGGAAGTCCTTTGCGTGATTACTGCCCCAGCGCATTACCCTGCTGCCGCATTAGAACAAACCCAGCGCTCGCGGGTGATACCGGGTGAAAATTGCAGCCAGTAAGCGCCTCAGGCGGTTCAAAAACTGTTCCATGACATCAACTTCGCTGCAACCGGTTCAAAACTCACACTGCCCAAACTTGTTCTTGGAGCCAATTCGCTGCTTAGGTCTTTAAAAAAACTTTAAATATTTCAACCAAAATGGCAATCCCACTGCTTTACGACGCAATCCTCAGGGTACGCTTTAAGCCACCAGTTAATAATGCAACCATCAGGGTTAAGTGGCGCCAATTTTTCCCGTATATTGACTATTCAAGGCATAGCGACAAGAGGAGAACCCATTTGTGGCGAATTTTGTTTTTACCGATATTTTGTTTTTGTCGGGGGTTATCCTACTGCTGGTATCCGGCGTTTGGCTCTACGCCAAGAGAGACTCCGCCGAACCGGATCCTAAGTATCAATACTTTGGCCCCCCTACCAAGGAATCGCAATCGATAGAGCCCGGAGAACGCGCTGTTTTTGGGCCCGCTGATCCAGCCGACGAAGGCGTTTTGTGGAGCGCCTACAGCCCCGTTGACCCAACCGATCGAAAACGCCGACATCGTTAGCCACAATACAGCCGTCACCTACCCGATGGGCACTTGAATGCTTGAAAAATATTTCATGATTGCGCTCTACTTTGGCCTCCTTCTGATGCTGGGCTTCGTGGCCTCAAAGCGCGTCAAGACCATGAAAGATTTTGTTGTCGGCGGTAAGTCTCTGGGTTTCTGGGTGGCAGCCTTCTCAGCGCAGGCAACGGGGGAATCAGCTTGGCTGTTATTGGGGCTTACCGGTATGGGAGCCATGATTGGATTTTCTGCCTACTGGGTTGTGCTCGGCGAGTTGCTTGGCGTGTTTGTAATGTGGTTTTTTATGGCCTCACGCTTTAAGCGTTTGACCGACCGCTACGATGCGATAACTGTTATCGATTATTTAGTGACTCGCTTTCGCAGCAAGACCCATACGCTACGCGTGGTCGCAGCGCTGAGCCTTTGCATCTTTGTTCTGATCTACATCGCCGCGCAAATTGATGCAACAGGATCTGCCTTCGAAACCTTTCTGGACTGGCCCTACTTCACGGGTGCCATTTTTGGCTTTAGCATAGTCACCATTTATTGTTTGGCGGGGGGGTTTCTCGCCGCTGCTTGGACCGACATGTTGCAGGGTGCCGTAATGTTGGCATGCCTCATGTTACTCCCCACGGTAGCCATTCTGACCATGGCTAATGCGGGTTCAATTTATAACGGGCTTGCCACCATCGACGCTAGCCTAGTCACTGCATGGGGTACCGGGGGCCCCACCCTGCTCAACATTGCCGCGGTGATAGGTATGGCCCTGATCGGGCTCGGTTTTTTGGGGTCGCCACAGGTATTTGCGCGCTTAATTGCGATCCGCAGTGATCAACAAATTCACCGCGGTAAATGGGTCGCATTAGTTTTCACTCTGCTGGTCGATTTCTCTGCGGTCACGATTGGCATCTTAGGCCGCTTCATTTTCACTCAAACAGGTGCAGATCCAGAAGTTGTTTTGGGCAACGGCGCTCAAAATGTATTGCCCGAGTTGGTCGAGTATACCTTTCCCCCGTGGATCGTAGGACTGTACGTAGCGGCCGTATTGTCTGCCATCATGTCAACGGTATCGTCACTTATCGTGATGGCAGCAGGCTCTCTCACTCACGATCTCTATGGACAAATTTATAACCCAACCTTGAGTGACGCTCAGGCGGCCAAGCTTTGCCGGATAATGACATTGGCGCTGGCACTTATAGCGCTGCTCATTGCTGTGACGGTAGCGATTATGTCCCCTGACCGCACAATTTTTTGGTTTGCCATCTTTGGTTGGTCCGGCATCGCCGCGACCTTTTGCCCTATGATGATTCTCTCCCTGTTTTGGTCAGGGTTTACTGAGCGCGCTGCCATAGCCTCTATGCTGGCTGGATTTTTCATGACCATCGCCAGTAAATTTTTACTTCAAGACCTCCACAGCGTTGGGGAATACTTTGCTGCACTCGAAACAATGCCCCCGGCTTTTCTAGCGGCACTCATCGTTGGGTATTGGGTCTCTAAGGTCTGGCCAGACGCGGGCCTTGCAGCGCGTTATCAGGAAGACCTGACACACTGCGAGTGAACATAAGTGTGCTTTGGAAAATTGGCTGCGGGTTAGCTCGAGCTAACAAGCGGCGTGCACTGCTATGGGCAACCCCTCATGCACCCCCCGGGCGTAGCGCCCTCAGTCGTCCCTGCCCTCAACCGCGTCCTGCTCTTGCCGCCGTTTAAAATACCGCACGAACTTTTTTGAAGCGCTATAAAACAATCCCGACGCTACTACTACAACAGCTAACAAACTGAACATCATGGGGTAACCCATCTGTCCTAAAATTGATGTTGAATCGCTCATCCTTTGTCCTTTTTTTACACTGCGCGCTGCAGGATCATTGGTGACGGTAATCGTCTTATCCTGTGGGAACCAGACCCATGCGAGCGCCGTTTATCAAGGCCCGCTGAAGCTCCGCTAAACGCATATCGAGCCCGGTACTCGCAACACGCGCTGTCCTATAGTATTGAGTTGCAGCCTCTATGACTATATTTACTCGGTGGGAACAGTGGCGATTAAGCGCCCCAAGAAAAAATGTCCGGCACGGGGCTGGGTTTCTAGGTTGAGCATCAGCTATCGCGTCTACAAGCTGCGAAACTCGAAGGCTCCCAAAAGACTGACAAGAATGCCTCAGCCATGCAGCAGCAACGGGGGCACTGATAATGATGCGGACTTAATACTGCTGTTGCCAACCGACGCGGCACCAGATTCTGCTCCCAGGACAGGCTGTCATTGTTTTTGAAACCGTCTACGAGCTCTTTTTTCTGATAACCTCGGTCCCCTTACATCGATATGAACAGTAACTCCCCCAGACAGAGCGAGACCGTAATGAGTTTGCAAGGAAAAACAATTTTCATCAGCGGCGCCAGCCGCGGTATCGGACTGGCCATTGCCAAACGCGCGGCCCGGGACGGGGCAAATGTTGCGATTGCGGCGAAAACTGCCGAGCCGCACCCTAAGCTCCCGGGCACGATCTACACCGCTGCCCAAGAAATCGAAGACGCGGGTGGCGCGGCACTGCCCGTCCTGTGTGACATACGCTTCGAGGACCAGGTACAGGCCGCGGTGCAACAGACTGTCGATAAATTTGGGGGCATCGATATCTGCATAAATAACGCTAGTGCCATTAGCCCGACTGGCACCTTAGATACCGAGATGAAGCGCTACGATTTGATGAATGAAATTAATACGCGTGGGACTTTTTTGGTATCAAAAACCTGCATCCCATTCTTGCAGAAAGGCAGCAACGCGCACATTTTAAACCTTGCCCCACCTTTGGACATGCAAGCCAAATGGTTTGCACCACACGTTGCCTACACGATCGCCAAAATGGGCATGAGCCTGTGTACGTTGGGCATGAGTAAAGAACTGGCGCCAGACGCAATTGCAGTCAACTCGCTGTGGCCGCTGACTGCCATTGATACTGCAGCCGTTCGCAACGTTCTGGGCGACGATGAAATGGTCAAAGGGTGCCGATTGGTTTCAATCATGGCAGATGCAGCCTACGCCATACTTTGCCGAGACTCAGCCACATGCTCTGGTAACTTCTACATTGACGAGGAGGTTCTCCGTGCCGAGGGCGTGACCGATTTCGATCAATATGCAGTTGCACCCGGTGCCGACCTTTTTCGGGATTTCTTCGTACCGGACCAAGTGGCCGACAGCTTACCCACTAAGACCATTGGCGGTTACTGAAGCTGCAATGTGGCTGCGTCACAGCGCGTACATAACAAAAAAACTTCAATAACTGAGCTTTGTTAGGAGCCTACCTTCCTCTCCAGAGTCTAAATCAACTGGGGTGTGCGGCAAGGAGGCTCACTGCGGCCCTATCCGAGGCAGCCCGGCGAAGCACACTCAGAGTTAATGCCGGGGTTCGCTGCTAGGGAGGGCCGTAGCGTTGCCACTGCTGCCTGCCGGATTGTTTAGTTCTGTCGAGGTTAGGAACGCGATTATCCAGTCACCCATCGGCTGCAATGGTCTGCGGCACATTAGGCTTTTTCTTGCTCTCGCGGGGGGCGCAGCCACAGTTGCCACAACTGTCCAGAGGAACGTGCGGCAAAAGACTCCCGAATGAGCCTGAGCCACTCGGCAAACGCGATGCGCAACGGATTATAGGTATTGATGTTGGTCAGAAGACCGTACTGTACTTGAGCCACCTCGGCCTGGAAGGTGCCAAACATTCGGTCCCAAATAATTAAAAAGTTACCGTAGTTCTTGTCAACGTACTCGGGATTTGAACCATGATGAGCGCGGTGATATGAGGGGGTCACAAACACCCATTCGATGGGCGCCCAGAGCTTTTTGATCACCTCGGTGTGAGTCCAGAAGCCATAGATTGTGGCAATTGCACCAGCACTGGCTATTACAAGCGGGTCAAACCCGATTAACGGCAGTGGCCAGTAAAAAAGCATCTTGGTGAAAGGCCCTGTAGGGGACTGCCGCAACGCGGTACCGAAGTTCATGTGTTCGCTAGAGTGATGCACCACATGGGCACACCACAAAAACCTCACCCGGTGCTGGGCGCGGTGGTACCAATAAAAAACGAAGTCAATCGTGATGAAGGTGAGCAGCCAGCCCCAAGGTCCAGCTGGCACCTCGAACACCCGAAATTGGTATAACCAAAAATGCAGCCCTATCAGCGCACCGCCAATGGTGAACCGTACTAAAATATTAATACCCAACTGCGACATAGAACCGCCAAAGTCCCGAATCGCGTAAACACTCTGCCCACGAAAGCTCGTCCAGGTGGCCTCAGCCACTATGAACAGCGCAAATACAGGCAGTGCCATGATCATTAAATCCATGGCAATAGTGTAACTAAGTTCTGCAGCGCAGTCTGAGTAAGACAATAATAGTTGGAGGGCAATGAGGCAGGTAATAACTTATGCAGGTGACAATCTAGAAAGACACTGTGGCTTTATTACAGCAAATCCTGCCGAGTCCCACGGTGCGCTCGCAAGGCCACTCCATCGCCTGTGGCAGATTCAGTCGATCAGTCGATCAGTCGGTGGATTCTGGAGAACGCGCCAACAGCCCCCCAAAGAGCCAGCAAATGCCAGATAAACTCAACGAGTAAAAGCCGGTAAGCCAAACACCACAGCTAGGAGCGGTTAATTACTGGGCCAGCTGGGTAGGGTCTAAGAAAAGCTAACATCTGCACAAACATTGTGCTTTTGGGGATATGGCAGCGCGGACAGTCGCCGACTAAGCCTCCGAATCCATTTACATCGCAATATTCGTGCTGTCATGCGTATTGTTATGGCCCGGTCGACACCCCAATTGGACTTTGTTCCTATCCTTTTTAGGGGGCCACTCGGAGCAGCCATATCGTGATGAGCGGCAGTCAGAATCGTTGCGGAGCTGACGAGATGAACCTGTGTTCACCCCGGGCGCACCTGGTCAAATTTGACAGCAACTACTGAGCTTTAACGGCAGAAATAATGGGGTCTTCTGCACTATTAATCACCTTGGGATTTACGCCGTAATGACGTGAGGTGAAGGTGAAGTCATTGCCTTGTGTATCAATATTATTTTTCGCGTTTTCGCCGCAGTTAAACGATACGGTGACTGTGCCATCGCTGTTCTTATCCCACATATGCGAATTGATGCTGCGGACATCTTTCATCAAGTATTTATCACTATCGTAAGCAGTGATCGACGTGAAAAACTTATTCTCTGGGTCATTGAATGTCGAGGTATAGCAGGTGCCGGCCTTCATTTTTGAGCTGTTGGCATATTTATTCCCGACAAACGCTTCAGGGCTTGCGCCTCCCCAGCCTGCCGCATTTTCTAAATTCCACTGGTGCAGATCGGTGACGTCTTTGGACGTGCGAGGAAACGTGTAGGTGAAGTTATCCATGCTGTTCACTTCTTGTGTGTATTTCTTTACCCACTTTTCGACTTCGTCGTAATCGTACGGCTGCACCTTATAGCTCGTGGCGAAGTTAATGTCTGTCACGTCCACTTTGCCTAAATTTGCTTTAGCGGCGTCGATGCCGTTCTCGGTCCCGGAGCGATAAATTAGGAATGCGTATTGCGATTCAACCGGCAGGTTATAAACACCATCTTCTACAACATATTGCTGCCCGTGTCCGCGTTCGGTAACCACTTGCACGGCGAGGTAGTTATCCGTTTCAGGTATTGAAAACGTCACCTTGCCGTCAACGGCTTCTGCAATGGCCGCACCATAAAGGGTGTCGTCGTTCATTTGCACCGTTGCAGCTGCTTTACCGCGAGGAGGCAGGCCAGGCATTATGACGAACCCTTTGTTCGCGCCCTGCGCCGCCCAGTTGCGGTAGTTTCGCGCGGTTTCAGCGTGAGAGAAGTTTTCAGCCGTTACCGGAATGGTGGTATCGCTGGCTGCAATGTTAATCGAGGCAAGTAAGGAGATTGCAGAGGTAAGAAGAGTGGAATTCCGTAGAGTTTTCATTGACGAATACCTTTTGTTTTAATTGCTTTTTCACTGCTATGTCGTTAACAGCTCATGAGTTTTGGGTCTAAAACCTGTCCTTATGCAAACACTTGCCACCTTTGTTGAGACTTTCTTGGTGGTAGAAGCCTGCCGCCGCTAGGCGATGACGTAGCCCTTGGTACGAGAGATGGCCAATTCTATCCTGAGTGTGGGGGCTAAATCCTTAGCAAAAGGCGACTGTGAGCAGACAAACCGATGGGCAAATATTGAAAGAGAGCTGAGCCTCTAGCGCCTAGCCCCACGGTGCACTAGAGCCACCAAAAACTACTTTTTGCTAACAGATGAAGCACCCAACAGCTGCCCAAGCGCGAACTGCCCCAAGAGTGCGTGTAAGCTTTGTGGTTACTGTTATTGTTCCTCCCCAGACACATCAGAAGTGGATATTGAAAGGGAGGAGTGAGCAGGCCCAATACCTGCCGACACACTCGGGCTGCTGAACTGCTGTCCGCTAATGTCAACCCGGCGGCGGCTGCCAAGCAGATGGGACACACGGTTGAGATGTTTTTGCGGATCTACTCAGAGTACATCGAGGAGTATGCCGACAAGCAGATCTTTGACACTCCACTCGTTCGCAATTTGCCTTAAATTTTGCCTTAAATTCCTGTCAGAATTTGTAAGTCACTGAATTTAAGAAAGAATTTAGGGGGGAAAATGGCGGAGCGGACGGGACTCGAACCCGCGACCCCCGGCGTGACAGGCCGGTATTCTAACCAACTGACTTTATTGACTTTTTTCTAACTCTGATGCATCTGCACCAAGTGCTAGACTACCACAATCCACCCTACTTACACAGAGTTGCTACACAGAGTTTAAGTGGGCATTTACCTTCAACTGCCGAGCCAATTTAGACCCCCGGGGGCCGTGGAGCCTCTGTTGTTTGTTCTAGTGATCCTTCCCAGATACATCAGAGGTGGATTCGGAGTAGAAGGAGCCAAAGCAGAGCCGTAAAAACAAAAAAGCCCAACACGTGCCTGGTTCTGTGAGGTATTCATTTGAGCCTTATTTCCGAAATGAATGGCTCATGAGTGCGTCGATTTCTCTAGCGAAGCCCAAGGCCTGACATAGCTTGTTCGGGAAGTAACTCGCCCCAGGGCTCCTTGCCCCACCCCTGCTCGTGATCGCAACAAAAGTGTACTCTCGCCTCTACGTGTTCAAACATCCACTGGCCCTCTACTCTCAGGTACCGCTCTTTGTAATAACCGCAGGCCCAGAAAGCCCGATCACCTTGTGGGTGAACGGTGGTGCAAAGCTGTAGCAAACGCCAGTCACCGCGCGCCTTGTCGCCGTCGACCTCTATAATAGGGTTAAGCACAAGGTGCTGATTCAATTTGAAGTAGGGCCAGACATCATTGTACATTTTGCAGATACTGTTCCGCCCTATATACACCCCATCATCTCCTTCATCTAAAGTAGCGGTAGGTGTAAATAGCGACGCAAATTCATCTGCCTGGGTTCCGCTGTCGGCGTACTGACAGTACTTGGCCTTCAGCAGTTTAATGGCTTCGATATCCAATAGCTGGGAAACAGCCTGTAATGTGTCTTTGTCCAAGGTGAATCTCCCTTATGCCGTCGCCACATTGTAAGGAGCCAATTGTGAAAACCACTCTGGTTTACCGTCTTCCAATTGACCTGCGATATGGATTAAATCTGTCTCGGCTGCCCACGGTGCATAGAATTGCACTCCCAATGGACAGCCGTTTATATCCAGACCAGCAGGCAAGCTGATGGCAGGCAGGCCGGTGTCGTTGCCTGGCATGGTGTAGCGACACAGGTTCATGCCGTGGTCGAAAAATTCGTCAAAAGAAAGTGAGCTCGATAGGGCGTATTGCTCACTTTGCACTTCGGGACACCTATCCCCCAGCGTTGGGCTTAGTAGCAGGTCAAAACCTCTTTCCCAAAACTGACCAAATTCGCGGGAGGTTTGTGCATTAACCGCAAGGGCATTCATAAAATCATCGACTGTTACCGACTTGGCCGCTTCAATTAGTTTCAGGGCTTGGCTGCTCGTGTTTTCCGGGGTCAAGGTAACGCCGAGGTGTGCTGCTGCGGCGGGAATAGAGTTGCCTAATGGGGCCACCCAATTGGCTAGCTTGTATGAGGCAAAGAGTTGCTCGAAGTTGCATAGATCACGGTCGTTTATCTGCTCCACGATGTGACCCTGACCCTGGAGCCATAGGGCTACCTCATTGACACGTTCAATGTGCTCCGCCGGAACTGTCTTGGCGCGTGACCAGTTGCCAGTGGATAGTGCAATTCGCATTTTTCGTGGCGGCACTCCCAGTTGTGCTGTCAAGCTTTCAGGTTTGGGATAGGGCATGAAACCTGTGCCCAGTGGCTTGTGGCAAATTAGATCATGAATCGCTGCAGTGTCGCGTACAGAGCGCGTAACAATCCCTTCAACTCCACTTGGCAGTAAGCCTTCATGTAAGCCTGCGGGTAGAGGTAGGCGGCCACGGGTGTGCTTTAAACCTACTAAACCATTCCAACTGGCAGGCAGACGAATGGATCCACCCCCATCCGATGCGCTGCACACCGGTAGTATGCCCGCGGCCACAGCCGCTGAAGAACCGCCGGAGGAACCTCCTGCTGACCGATCCAGACTCCAGGGGTTTCGTGTAATACCAAACTTGATGGTTTCGGTTACGCCGGCCATGCCGTCTTCAGGTGTGGTTGTGCGGCCAATCAAATTAAAACCGGCCTGACGAAGGTTTCGGGTGAACGGATCGTCGTCATCAGCGACATTGCCCTCCTGCCAGGCGTAGCCACTTTCCTGTACTCGACCCTTCATACGCGATGCCAGATCTTTGAGCATCATCGGTACACCGGCAAAGCTTCCCTGGGCATTCATGCCATCTTTGAAGGGGTCATTAACAACATCCTCAAAGACTTCTATTACAGCATTGATCTTCGGATTTACCCGTTCCGTGGCCAATGCAGCTTGTTGAGCGATCTCAGCGCTGCTGACATCTCCGCGGTATATCATTTGCGCCAGATCTGTGGCATCGCAGCGCATATACTCCTCCCACGCCAAAACCCCTTCTTCGCTCATGGATGTCCTCCTAGTAATTGGTTGTAGCTGTAGGGCAGACCATCGACCAGCTGTTGGATTTCTATAACATTTCCAAAGGGATCGCGACCGTATGTCATCACATATCCTTTACCGGCCTTGACCGGTGTGTGATGCCAGCGCACGCCTGCGTCTTCAAGATAATGATAAGCTTCGTTTATATCTTCCACTTCAAATGCTAGGTGCGTGTAGCCATGATCACACACCCGTCGCTCGTTTTGTGGCTTTGGTTCAGGGCGGTGAAACTCGAAAATTTCCAAAAAAAGATTGCCGGCCTTGACCATCAATACCTGACAGTCTGCTCCGTTCAGGGCGGTGACTTTATCTCCCTCTACTGAGGGGGGGAGGTGGGCTTGATCGGCAATCGAGAACCCTAGTTTGTCCACGTAAAAACTTTTTGCCGCGGCCAAAGAGGGCACCGACATTGCAATATGATGAACACCTTTAAAGCCAAACACGGCAATCTATCCTGTGTAATTTAGAGACCAGGAGCCATGCCGCCGGCGACAGGGAGCGCAACCCCATTGATATAACTGGCAGCATCACTAGACAAAAAAACCACACTTGAGGCAACCTCCTCCGGCCCAGCCCAACGTTCCAAAGGCACCAGGTCTGCGCCGACCAATCGATTTTTGGCTTCCTCGAAGGACTCACTCTCAGCTCGTAGATGCTCGACTTCTGATTGCCCCATTTGTGTCCAGATCATTCCGGGGCATATGGCATTTACCCTAATTTTGTGACGGCCAAACTCAGCTGCAAGCGCCTTGGTCAAACCTACCACGGCAAATTTGGTAGCAGTATATGCAGCCATCAAAGGCGCGGCCCCCAGTCCAGACAGTGAGGCATTGTTGACGATGGCTCCGCCTCCGCGACTGATCATTCCTGGCAATGCGGCTTGGCAAAAATCCGCCATACCTTTGAGGTTCACCCGGTAGCTGATATCCCACTGCTGGTCTGTCATGCAAAGAAAATCTCCACAACCTGCAGGGCTACCGGCATTGTTAAAGAGCACATCAATGCTTCCAAAGTGCTCGGTAACACTGCTAATGCAGTGATCGATCTGCTGCCTGTCTGTAACATCAACTGCCAGCGCCATCGCTTCACCACCGGAGGAGACAATGTCAGCGACACGCGTCTTCAGTTGAATCTGCATGTAAGAGCTTTGCACAAGGTCTGTTAATACAACTCGGGCTCCACTCCTAGACAGCGCGCATGCTGTGGCGTATCCCATGCCCATTGGGTGGGCCGCGCCGGTGACAATAGCAACCTTGTTTTTGAGACTGTCCACCTGTCAGACCTCCGCTGAGGCAAATCTGTCGGGGATTATGTCTCTTGCAAATACCTCATCAACGGTTTCATGCCGCTTCACCAGCTCTGCGCTATTTCCCCTGACGAGGACAGTTCCAGGTCGCGGTAGGGCGTTGAAGTTGGCTGCCATAGGCTCAATGTATGAACCGGTATTGAGTAGGGCCACCACGTCGTCTACCTGCAGAGGCGGTGTGTTGACCTGATTAAAGAGAAGTTCAGCGTTACAGGTCTGGCCTACCAAATCCGCAGTTATAGTCATCGGTTGATCCGCCTTATTGGCGAAAACGAGATCGAATGGAGGCTCATCATTGAATCCAGGCACAGCCAGGAAAACTTCTGACGTATCAAGTTCCACCCATCTTCGCGGACGGTTTTCTGTCTCCTCTTTGATATTACGCACTGTTGTTAGATGCACACCGGTATCGCAATGCAGTCCACGGCCGGGTTCCACTTCTATGGTGATCCCAGTAGGGTCCAGCGATACTTCATGCATTGCAGCGCGAAAACTATCGGTGATGCACTTCGCATATTCTTCCAGGCTGGGGCCTTCATAGCCCTGTAAGACGACGTCTGTATCTCTGTCGGGGAAACTGGGAAAGCCGCCGCCGAAGTCGAGCTCCCGGGGTACCCAGCCTTCCATTAAGTCGCTCAAACGCTTGGTTAACAGCACGCAGTGGCGAACCCATGACTGCCACACTTCTATCTTTTTACTGTGCCGGCCCATATGCGCATGGATGCCGATGGGCTCAATGTGGGGTAGTTCAATTGCCAGGGGCCCCATGTCGAGTACTTCTGACGTCGGTACGCCATACTTGATCAACTGCGTCATCTCGCGAATATCCAGATCGGGAAGAAAATCAGACTTCGTTTCCAGCTCTGACATAAAAGGCTTGATGCGAAACATCACTTTAGCCACTTTCTTGAGCTTAGCAGCTTCTTCCTCACACAGTTCCAGTTCCCTCGGACTGTCCAATACAATGCGGGCGCCCAGGTCAATGGCGCGGTGAATGATGCTCCGGTCTTTGATGGAGCCGTTGACGGAAATATCACCGGGGCTTACGCCACCGCGCAGAGCGCCTTCAAGTTCGCCCGGGCCGAACACATCGCAGCCGCAGGTTTCGTCGCTCAGAACCTGCCGAACTGCAAGCACGGGACTGGCTTTCAATGCCGGCATTATTCGCACCTGTCCCTCAGGCCAGCACTTCTGGAAGGCTGATTTATAACGGCGCAAGTTACTGCGCAGGTGGGATTCTGAAACCACAAAAAGTGGAGTGCCAAATTGCTTGGCAAGCTCTGTTGAATCACAATCCTCGATAAAAAGATGGCCGCCTCGAACACTCAAGCTCTCGTTGATTGGTTGCATATCTGGCTCGAACCTCGTTGTTCAGGGCAATGACGGGCTTTTCATGTTGAAAGACTACAAGTGGTTGAGTCAGGCTAGTATGGCGCTTCTGGTCACAGCATTATCATTTCTGGCCGAATCCGGGGAGCAGCTTATCCATGAGCGCATAGTTCAGTCCCGGTAGGCAACCACCGTCGACCGCAATGGCCTGTGCGTTGACATAGCTACTGTCATCTGCCGCAAGGAAGTGGAAGACAGCCGCCTGCTCCTCGACTGTTCCTGGACGCCCTGCCAGAGTCAAATACTGCATGATTTTGGTTTCACCACTGTCGGCTGGTTCCATTGGCGTCGTCGTTGTCCCAGGGCATACCGCATTGACGCGAATTTTGCGGCTTGCCAACTCAACAGCGCACTGCTGCGTCAGTTTCACCACGCCGGCCTTAGATACTGAGTAGCCGGTATACTCCGGCATTGTTATAAACGCTGCGAGGGAGCTGGTGTTAATGATGCTGCCACCATCATTCATGTGTTTTGGCCCGTGTTTCAAGCCGTACAATACACCGTTTAAATTGACCGCCATGGTTTTATGAAATGCATTGGTATCAGCATCGACAATCGGACCTTCGTCCAGGCCGACGCCCGCGTTATTGACTAGAATATCCAGCTTTCCAAAACGACTCTCTACTTCAGCAAAGACCCGCTCAAGGCTTTCTTCGCAGCTTACATCTAGAGCGACAAAGTGAGCGCCACTGTCTCGCAGTTTTGGTGACAAATTTAGGTCTGCTGCGATTACTTGGGCACCGGCTGCAATAAAACGCTTGACGACCGCCAACCCAATGCCGCTACTTCCGCCGGTTACAAGAGCGTTTTTTCCTGTCAATGCAAACATCGATTGTCCTTTATTTTCAGTTTATATTTTGTACTGGAACATTCATTCGTTGATCCGAGATACTCTGTTTAGCAATGGCACGATCATCGCAAGGCAGACAATGAATGCGCTCATCGAGACCCAGGCGGCCAACTGGAAACTATCGCCGACCAAAAATATTCCGACCAACATCGGGCCCAGTGCATAGCCTCCTGTTTGGGCCGCTGGAATCAGCACCATGAATCGCCCGGAACGGTCAGCTGCTGAAATTGCTCCCATCAAGTACGGCAAGGTTAGATTCCAGTTGAAATTAAACAGTGCTGTTGCCACCAGGTAGCTGTACCAATCATTACGTGTTGCCAGGAGCAGGCAGGTTAGAACCTGCAGGGTTAATGCAACTACTATGGGTAAAACCCGCCCTAGGCGAGTTCCCAACACCGCTGCCATCAAGGCACCAAAACCCCCGATCAGCCCCGAGACAGCCAGGGCGTTGCCGATATCTCCCATAGCGAACCCGGCGCTGCTGCCGATACGTTCCATAAACGCCCAGCTACTACCCAGGCCTATGCTGAACACGATCAAACTCACTAGAAGCGCAGCTCCCAGGAAATTATAACTTTCGCTTGTTGCGCTCTTGCTGGTTTCGTATCTTGACTGATGGGGAAGTAAAAAAAGACACAGGAATGCCGTAGAAAGCAAGATGGCCAGACTCACGGTGACGCCGGGTAGTTGCCAGCGTTCCATCAGCAGTGGCACTGTCGACATGCCGACAGCCAGAGAAAGCACATGAGTGACCACCGCTATAGCGATAATTCGATCTGCGTTTTTGAGTTGCCCAAACAAGCCCAGCGTCAAGGCATAAAGTACACCTGTCCCAAGAAAACCGGTGGTGAATCGAATCAGCAGTAATTGGGAAAAGTCCGTCGCCTCACTGGTTAAAAGATTACCTAGTACTGACACCGTTATGGCGAAAAGGCCAGCTCTTCGTAAACGAACTCTCGGAAACCAGTAGCCGGCACTCACGGATGCAAGGCAACTCCCACCTAGCTCGGCCCCACCGATAAAGCCCAGTTGGCTTCCGCTTAGAGAAAAAGACTCCGCAAGCACGCCGAGAAAAATGGGCTGAATATTGCTGGTCAGCGCCGCTACAAGCGACAACCAGATCAAACTAATCAAATAAATCCTGGGAGGGTTCTGATTATCGGATGTAGTGTCTACCAAGATTGGCTTGTCCAGTTGATCCTATGGAGCTAGGTTAGAGGTGCTCTGATCATCGATCTATATCTCGGTTGGCCAGTAGCTTGTTAATACTGGCCAGCGGGGTATGAATTACTGCGGACCTGACCCGGACAAGCGATAGTCACCAGGAGTCTTGCCGAACCATAGCTTAAATGCACGGTGAAAATTGGAAGCTTCCGAATAGCCCAGCAAAAAAGCAATCTCTTGGGTCGTCAACTCCGTCTGCCGCATGTATTCACCGGCCATACCCATGCGTAATTCGTTGTGGATCTCTTTAAAAGAAGTACCTTCATCACTTAGACGCCGGCGCAAGGTCCGATAGCTGATATGAAGTTTGCTGGCGACATCCTCTGGAGTAGAAATGCGTCCCGCTTGGTTGATGATTAGCTTACGAACTTGTTCCACCAAACCCTCTTGCTGGGTTAGACCTTGCAGTAGTGTATGGCACTGCTGTTCACATAACTTGGCAGTCAGTTCGTCAGCCATTACGATGGGGCCTTCCAACAGTTCTGCAGGAAAAACCAGTTCGTTGCGGGCTTGTTGATAAAAGACGGGGCAACCGACAAGCGTCTGTAGCTCCTGGGCGTAGTCAGGTTCAGGGAGCGACAGATTGACGCAGGTGTACATGGACTCCTTGCCACTCCACATGTCTCCCGCGGCTATGGTCCACTGTCCAACAGCTTCCTCAATGTCGAAGCGAAGGAGGTTCTCATTACTGCATGACGAATGAATTTCGATCATTGCATTGCCACCTTCCTCCCTCAACGCTTCGCGAAATGAGGCACTGCTACCTACTATTTGCTGGAAACGAAAAAAAGTCTGTAGGAATTGTCTGATAGTTGAACTGCTGACACAGGCATAACCGAGCACGCCAAAGTCACTGAGAGAAAATCTTTGCCCCACTTTGCAGCCGAAAGCTGGGATGTCTAGTGTTGCCAATACTTGGCTCAGAAAGCCGTAATACTGTTCACCGGTTAGGTCACTACTTGAATCTGAAATGGCCTCCAAGTTTAGGCCAGCCGAATCGAGTAAAGGACTTAGGTCATAGTCGTGTTCTTTCGCAACCTCCAGGACGTAGGCGATATTACTGTGTGGCACGGTGCCAAGTCTGGTTACTACGCTCGTGCCAGCTTGCATTGCCCACTCCACCGTCAATTAAACTCCACAGATGAGCTGGCCAACAAGACGTGGCCAGTAATGACACATGAAGCCTATGATAATGCCGAGGGGCAGTTTGTCCAGCGTTCGGGGTTTGGGGCTTGTGTGAGAGATACCCGAAAAAAGTTGAGGGGATTTAAAAAAAACCGGCCCTGGGGCCGGATTAACGAGTCTTTATAGCTATTCAGGTGCTAAAAGTACACGTTGAAATTAACCTTTAGCAATCTGGGCAGGCCGCGATTTATCTGTGTTCCTGTCCCCAGCCCAATATCTTGGCGGGCGGCGGCATACTCTTCATCGGCTAAATTGTCGCCACTGAATGACAAATCCCAGGTTCCGCTACCTGGTGTATAGGTGATTTTGGCATTCAACAGCCCGTAACCGTCTTCTTCCAATGTGTTGCCTGGATCAAAGAAAAAGTCCGACTGATAGACGTACATGGCAAACCACGCTAGGTTACCATCGCCAATGGCCATATCGTACTTAATGCTCGCTGCGTAGCTGTTTTCAGGGGCGTAATTAAGAGTATTCCCCTTCAGAAAACCATCGGTGTACTCAGAGTCGATATGGCTGTAATTGGCACTGAACAGCAGACTTGCTGATGGCGCGTAAGTCCAGTCGAGTTCGAGGCCTTTAACTTCTGCCTGGGCCGCATTGCTTATTAAAATACCACCAATAGTGGCGCTGGCAACCTGCAGGTCTTCGTAGTCACTGAAGTAAACGGCGCCGTTGAGTCGCATGGAGCCATCCAGAAACTCTGTTTTTGCACCCATTTCATAGGAAAGATTGGTTTCCGGATCGAATGGCGCGACTGCGTCACCAAAAAAATCCGCATCAAAATCTGCTGCGGCGGGATTAAAACCACCAGCCTTGTAGCCTTTCGTTACGCTGGCATACAGCATGGAGTCGTCATTCGGAGCATAGTCTAGGACAAGTCGCGGTGTGAAATCTGACCAACTTTCAGAGTCGCACAGTTTCTGTGGTGTATTAACCCCTATAAACCCTAATTCGGCGACACCGGAGGTACACCAATCCTTTTCGTCACGTGACCAGCGGCCACCCACGGTTACAGCCAGCGCCTGAGTGGCTGCCCAACGTGCATCTCCGTAAATTCCCCAGGCTTCGTTGTCACCCTCGGTGGTGTTGCGGTCGTGAGCGAGAAGCCCGAGCCCCAGAGCGGTATCAATCATGTTGACGCGCTGAGTTTCATTTAGTTCTTCGCCAAAATAATTAATGCCTACAAACCAGTCTACGGAGTCAGTGGCTCCACTGAGACGAAATTCCTGGGCCAGGGTTTGTCCATCGAAATCTTCGTTGGCGAACTCAAGCGTAATACCACCTGTAACAACCCCAAGTATCGCATCGATAAGAGCGTCTGCATTTGAACCGTCAACGTCTTGCCGGTATTCGAAGTCGAATTTTCGAGCATCTGTAATAGAGGTGAGTGTCATGCCATTGTCTAACTCCCAAGTTAAACGAAGGTTCGCACCTCTGGTTTCATTCTCTTCACGGTCCAAGGTTGATCGGGCAATCTTGTCTGGAAATTCATCTCCAGGTTCGACGGTGGAAATTTGTGGGTTGTAAACGCCCCCTAGATTAGTTTCCTGCTCGCCATAGTTTAGTGTCAGCAGTGCGGTGAAATTATCGGAGAAGTCGAATCGTCCGGCCAATCGGAAGCTGTCTTCGTCTCGAAAGCCTTCCTCTCGGTTAGCCACTTCCTCCCATAGGCCTTTCAGCCGCGTACCGTGATAGGCAAAGCGCAAAGCTGCTCTTGGGCTTGCAGCCAGGTTTGCCACGATATCATATTCTTCCTGGCCTTCGTTTCCGGCCCCAATGCCTAAGTGCAGAGTACTTTCGTCAGCGGGCTTATTGGTGGTCATGGAAATCGCGCCAGCTGCCGCGTTACGACCGAACAGGGTTCCCTGAGGACCGTTGACCGCTTCTATCCGCTCGAGATCAAAAAAGGCGCCTGTGGCCAGGTTGTTGCGGCCGACGTAGGCCTCGTCTATGTAAACAGCAACACTTGGTTCTGAGCCAGTGCTCCAGTCATTGGTGCTAATACCCCGAACGGCCCAGGCATTGGTTGTGATTCCTGCAGTTGTGCCGGTAACACCGGGCAACATGGGAAGCACCCTGGTAATGTTGTCTACCCCAGTGTCTGAGATCATTTCTGCGCTCAGTGCTGAAATAGCCACAGGGACATCTTGGGCGCTCTGTACGCGTTTTTGGGCTGTGACAACGACCTCCTCCAAGGTCGCTTGTTGTGCCAAAGCCGAGTCTGGTTGTAACGCGACTATAGCGGTAAATAGCGCAATCACTTTGCTCAAAAACGTCTTTTCGAAAGGCATTTGTGTTTTCCTCGTTGTATTAACTGCTGTCGATTTGATTTTATTTTGAGTTCAATCCGAGCCTGAGACTTTTTTAAATTTGGACTAGGGTCCACAGTGCCCAATTTCCCCCAGGCCAACATTGGCAGCGCTGGCCAATAGGGTATCAATATTGGCCATATAAGCATTTCCTCCGCTCAGGCGATGGCAGCAGGGGCGGCATTGCCCTAGGATCACATTGAATTTTTCAGCGTAAGATATGTCCGGGTACTGCTAATCGAACGGGGTTTTGATGATGAAGTCTACTGTTTTTACCCTCTGGCTATTGTCCTGCGTGGCTCAGGTGGCCCACGCCGCAGATGAATGGGAAATCGCGAAGCGCCGGGTGCCACCGCCGGCGGGCGCCAGTGAACAATTGCGAAAATCCATTGCCCGTACTTCCGCGCCAGCGGTCAGTGGCCAAGCTAAGGCACCGCAAACCAATGCGCAATGGCACTCCGCGCAAATGCAGGAACAGGAAATAGAGATAGCCCGAATCGCGCGGTGGGCAGATACCTTGGGAGTGCAAATAGAAGAAAAGGAGGTAGCAGGCATTCCTGTTTTTTTGATGATCCCTCTAAGCTTGGACGAGAGCAAAAAAAATCAACTTTTTATACACCTTCACGGCGGAGCATACGTGTTTGGAGGCGGTAGGGCAGGGATTGGTGAGGGCTTGTTAATAGCCAACAGACTTACCATGCCGGTTGTGTCAATCGACTACAGAATGCCGCCTGAAAACCCGTTTCCAGCCGCGATCAATGATGTTGTCGACGTGTACAAAAACCTCCTTGAAAGCTACGCGCCAGAAAAATTAGCGATCGGTGGCAGCTCTGCAGGTGGGGGATTGGCTCTAGCTTCCGTTCATAAGTTTGCGTTGGTGGGCCTGCCTTTCCCTGGGGCGATCTACGCTGGTACTCCCTGGGCTGATCTGAGTAAAACCGGTGACACTCTGTTTACCCTTGAAGGAGTGGACCAAGGCTTGGTTACCTATGAGGGTGTTCTTGAGTCAGCTGCTAAGCTGTACGTTGCGGATAATGACTTTAGGTCGGCTCTGGTATCTCCAGTGTACGGAAGCTTTTCAGGTTTTCCTCCCACTATTTTGATATCAGGCACAAGAGACATGTTTCTAAGTGACACTGTGCGAACGCATCGAAAATTAAGGGGCGCGGATGTAGTTTCGGATTTGCACGTCTATGAGGGGATGGCTCATGCGCAGTATTTGTACGATATTGACTCGCCTGAATCCCTCGATGTCTTCGCTGAGCTACAAAAATTTATGAGCGAGCACCTTCAGTAATTGATGCCGGTGCATGGCACGACAGAAGGGCGCTGGATTTGAACGATCAACCGCTAACACAAACTTCTGATAACACTGGCGCTATTGTTGCCGCCGTTACCTTTGCGGTAGTGGGTGTATCATTTTTTATGTCTATGCCGGTAATGGTGGGAGCGTGGTCAGAATACGCGGGATTTAGTGAGCAGCAGGCAGGATACCTTGCGGCACTTGAAAACGGCGGCACTATTCTCTCTTCCTTGTTTGTCTCCATTTCACTGAACCGCGCGGATAGGCGTACGCTCGCGATCGGAGGAATTTTTTTCGGGGTGGCAGCAAATTTGGCATCAACTGCTTTGGCAGACTTCTATGCTATAGGCTTCTGCCGCCTTTTGTCAGGGTTTGGGTGCGGAACTTTGTATGCGCTTGGTTTAGCCGCACTCGCCGGTACCAGCAACACGGGGCGTAATTTCAGCATCCTTCTATTCGTTCAAGTCAGCTTTGGCATGGTGGAGATCAACCTGTTTAGTGCGCTGGCAGAACGAGCAGGTATTAACGGTATCTATCTCAGTATGGCGTTTGCTTCTGCCGCTTGGCCCCACGGTGCGCTAACGGGCCTGCTGAGACCTGCATTTAAGCGGTTTCATATGCATCAAAATCAAGGTTCAATATGTAGAAGCTGCCACTAAGGTAACTACATTTATGAATAAAACAGTGACTGTTCTTACTGCACCGGGGAAACGACTCTGCAAATACTTTAGCAGTGCCACAAGCGAATTATGGCAATCAGCTAAGTACTTCACAGCGAGTGAAATATCATTATCGGGCATCGAAGGCTTCTACAGCCTGATTAGCGAAAGCGCAGATTTAAGAGATCGGTGCATTATCAGAGGCCGCTTGAGAGCTGATGCTGATCACAGTAAACCTGTGAGGCGGCAATTAAACCGGCAGCGCAGTGCAGATCCAAATGAGGAGGCTTTTGAAGACGTGCCACGCGAGTGGATCATGATTGATATTGATAAGCTTGCTCTCCCCAGCCAACTAAAAACCTCGACCGACCCGACAGCTTCTGTCAATTACGCAATATCCTTGCTACCTGAAGAGTTTCAGAACAAAACCTGTGTATGGCAGCTATCAGCCTCTTGCTGTCTAGTGAACGACAGTATTTTCTCTGCTCACTTGCTCTTTTGGTTGAGCGAACCAGTAGCAAATGAGCATCTTCGCTTGTGGGCTAAAAACGTAAACGCACAGGCAGGTCTTAAACTTATCGACCATGCCCTATTCAACGCAGTTCAAATCCACTACACAGCGAATCCTATCTTTGATGGCAGGGAAGATCCGATCAAGGCAGATCGGGTAGGTATAATTAGAGGCGCCTCCGATGAGGTATCGCTGATTTTTAAACCGCCCCAGAAAACAGAGCAAAGCCGATCAACTAGCGACTCCTCTGCGGTGGGAGGATTGGGCTATGAAGGTCAAATGGCTTACCTCGGAGATGGTCAAGGCAACCAAGGTTTTAATGACGTCCTCTTAAAAGCTACCGCTAAGTTTGTTGCAGCTAGGACTAGGGAAAAGGCGTTAGGCGAACTTGAAAACCTAAAGGCAGATGTTCGTCGACGTATTGATGCCGCTGATCAGAACAATCATAGCCAAACTGATATAGACCGGTATAAGTCTGATGCTTATCTAGACCCTCTAATCTTGGGCGCTATTGAGAAATTCTCAGAGTCGACGCCACCTTACTGGGATAAGCCTCTGATGACTTTATCGGAGGGTGAAAAGCGCCTTCGGGAGGTCATCGACAACTTTAGTAAGCAAGCTATCGCCTCTTGGGATAATCCTTTGGATTTTGACACGCCAATTTTCGCTATCAGGGCTACGGCTGGACTAGGCAAGACCCGTAGCGTTATCAAACAGCTCCTCGCTTACAAGCTCCTTGAGTATGGGGATGTCCACTACTACGTCCCAAACCATCGACTGTCTCGTGAATTAGAAGCTGACCTAAATGACGAATTAACCCTAGATTTACCAAAGGATGGTTCTGCACTTAAACGCGCGCGAGTGATTTACGGCAGATCACAAAAAGACGCTTCCGGAACCCCAATGTGTCGTAAAGCCACTGTCGCAAACGCCATCTCAAAGGCCGGCGGCAGCGCCTATCAGCTTCTTTGTAAAAATAACTCAGGGCAGTGCGAGTTCTTTGATAATTGTACGTACCTTGATCAGCTTGATGAGGTTGATGCGTTACCCGATGACATGAAACCCATGCTCACAGAAGTAAAGGTCATGTCTCACAACCATCTTTTTTATCGCACGAAAGAGAGATTTCTTGAGCCATCGCTCGTGGTTATTGACGAGAGCTTTATTAGAACTCCGCATGTGGAAGTGAAGATTCCAATCTCGGATATTCTTAGCTTCGGCGATCCGAGTTCTCACATAGCCGCAGTGGCAAACATATTGTCGCGTGGAGCAAAAAATATACTCGGTCAATTGAGGGCGCTGTGTACATCGCATGATTTGCTTGAGGAGCTGGAGGAATACGAGAGCATTCAAGCGAACCTATTTTCAACGCTCCGTATTGACGACTCGTTACAACAGCAAGAACACGTGGCCGAAAAGCTGCAATCGAATGACACGTCTCTACTCATCCGCACGCTAGCCTATGAGATGCAGGTAACAGATCGCGATGAGTCGAATGCCGTCATAAGTGATGGTACGGAAGCGACTGTGCTTAAGCGGAGAGACCTGCACTTACCTGACGCCCCCCTACTGCTGATCGACGCCGATGCGAATCCATTGCTCCTAAAACAGTTTTTCGGTGATCGAATTACTGTTGAAGACATTCGTGTAGAGCGCGATGCGGAAGTCTATCAATTTAGTGATAGGACATTTTCCAAAACGGCTTTTGATAAGAATCCTGAACTGATCACTCAAGTCGGCAACTTCATCAGTGGTGTATCTGCCAGCGGTAAAACGTTAGTAGTTTCTAACAAGGGGTTAGAAGAGGATTTAGCCGGATTGGATGTTGGTGACGCAACCTTGGATCACTTCAACAACCTGCGCGGTGTAAACCAATATAGCGATTTTGAAAACATCATCATTGTTGGGCGAATCCAACCCAGCTCGGTTGATATTGAAAAGCTGGCGAGAGGACTCTGGTACGACGCTGAAGAACCGTTTTCCTTGCTTGAGGAGAAGTCAGGTAGTCGCCCTTTGGAGTCTGAAAAGCGCGGGTATCGGCTCAAAGGCGACTCTGGTTCTGCCATCACTCAGGTGCACCCTGATTGGCGCGTGCAGGCGCTTTTGGAGCAAATGAGGGAGAGTGAAAGCACCCAAGCAATCGACCGCCTAAGGCTGCTCAGGCCGCACCCAGAGGGGCTTCAGCGGCGCGTCTTTATTCTGTGCTCTGTGCCGCTAGATGTCACTGTGGATCATCTGGAGAGCTGGAGTGGGCTGCAAAAAATGATAGCGCTAGTGCAGAGTTGTGACGGCATAGTTCCATTAAATAAAAAGCACTTATTGGCGGCTTGCCCGGAACTATCCTCAGAGCCAACCGCGCAACGTAGGATTACTGATTTAAAAAGGATCACTTCCCTAATAAGTATATCTATTAGAGGTTTGATCCTTTTAACAGCCCAATACAAGTTGCGCGGACAGAAACGTCCCAGTGAAGTCCTTTATGACGCCCGATTCGATTCAGAACAGGTTCAAAAGAGGCTTGAACAGCTCACTGAAGACGCAATTGAGATGCTAGAGGGTGCCTGAGAGGCATACACACTCATCCGCTTCAATATTCACGATATTCACCATGAAAATAACATCCGAGTACCTTACAGAGATTGGCGTGTAAGCCTTATTCCAATATGCAAAATGGGCTTAGAACGACTGCGTTTGCTCCAGTGCTGTAATCGCCGAGGTGAGCTGCTGTACGGATGATCCACCCGAGTAAACGTTGTAAGTGATGTTCGGTTTTTCATGCCCCACTAAATCAGCAGCGATGCCCTCTGCTATTCCGGCTTGCTCTAATGTCGTGACAACAAACTTCCGTATGGAGTGAAAACATTTAGTCCGGCTCTGCCCATCAGCGAGGACATCTCTTTTCAACCTGCCAAACCGCTTTCCCACGGCGTTGGAGCGCCCTGCCATATTTAGTCTGTCCAGATCAAAAAGCTCCATGAGCTTTGGCGCCACCGGCACAACTCGACCAGACGAGGCTTGCGTTTTAGCGTCCTCTTTAACCTTAAAGCAGGTAACGCCTTCAACAGTGACCAAGCTTTCTGTAGTTAGCGCCCCGATCTCAGATAGACGCATACCCGTATACCTCGCGATGTCTATATAGGCGACCAGCTCAGCATCGCCTTTTTCTTGAGCTACAGCCCTGATAGCTAGGATCTCTAGATCAGTCATCGGGCTATATTTCACCGGTCTTTTTAGCGCCTTTGGAAATCTGACTTGCCTAAAAGGATTTTGCAATTGAGCGTCTAATAAGCCTTGGTATTGAAGCCAAGCGACGTACTCTGACAGATACCCTAAGGCTTTTTGCATTGTCTTAACCGCTCGACGTTGCGCTTCTGGCTTTGCTTCCTCAGCAAATAACCATCGCTGTGCAGCCTCTTTGCGGAGATGACGGGTCGTCGGCATGAATCGTGTGGCTTCTAATATGTACCGTCGTGCTTCGATACGTGCTTTGTAATTTTTGTAGTGATGGGCAGCAAATGCCTCCATGTGAACCGGCAGAGGCAAGCCATTCCCCCACTCTATCCCCTCAAAGTAGGCGTGCTCCGATGGCTTCAGTATCTCAAGCCAACCCCATTTGTTCGCTGAGGACAGATTTGGCGTCTCGGCGATGCCGGCCAATTCGAAGGCTAGGGGGTCATTTTGTGCAAGCTGGATGAGGGACTGCCACTCCGCAAGCCACGGTGATGACACTAAGGTGGCCTCTCTTCGACATTTTGTCCGAGTCGATCGCGCAAACCGTTGCTTGCCCAGCACTGCATGGAGCTGTTTGGGGATTTTGAGTTCTGCTTGCCAAATACCTGTTTTTAACCGCGTCAAATTCATCGCTAGTGCCCTGCTCTGAGAACAAAGTACACAGACGACTTACACAGAGTCGGATCAAAAAGTCAGCGTTTATGCGGCTTTAAGGAAAATGGCGGAGCGGACGGGACTCGAACCCGCGACCCCCGGCGTGACAGGCCGGTATTCTAACCAACTGAACTACCGCTCCAGGTAGACGACACATGAGGTGTCTGTTGTGTGCGATTCAACCTTTTAAGAGGTTGGTGGGTGATGACGGGATCGAACCGCCGACCCTCTGCTTGTAAGGCAGATGCTCTCCCAGCTGAGCTAATCACCCTGATCTGCAGCCGCGCATTATAAGTGGGTCGCCCGTGCTGTCAATGTTTAACGTGATTTTTCCAAAAATGCCTTTTATGGGTGTACACTCGCGCGACTTTCTGCGCGGCCTGCATTAAGCGAGTGCCGATACACTACCCAACTGCGACTTTTGAGAAATACGGTGCCACCATGGAACTATACAAAGACTTTCGATTTGAAGCGGCACACCGCCTCCCCAATGTTCCCGAGGGACACAAGTGCGCGCGGCTGCATGGACATTCCTTTCTAGTCAGACTCACTATCTCCGGTGACGTTGACCCGCAGACAGGATGGCTCATGGATTTCGATGATATTAAAAATGCCTTTGCGCCGCTGTTGGACCAACTCGACCATTACTATCTCAATGATGTCCCTGGCTTGGAGAACCCAACCAGCGAAATTTTAGCGAAATGGATTTGGGACAGGTTAAAACCCAACTTGCCAGAGCTCGCCGCCGTGGAAATCCGCGAAACCTGCACCGTAGGCTGCACCTATCGAGGCGTATAACGTCTTGGGCGACCTCAAACCGACTGCCTGGCACAGCAAAATCGCCATTTGTCTATGGCCATTTACGAAATTAATCAAAAACTTTTAAGAAAAAAACTATTCTTATTTTAGGTTTTCGGGTTGACGCCAAAAATGCTTTATGCACACCCGCGCCACGAGCACCCTCTTCAGTGGAGTTAGAGCCCGCACTGGGAGTTCTTCCGAAGATATAAGGTATAAACCATTGTTTTTAATGATCTTTATAGTATTGATCAATTTTTGACCAATCTAAAGATTTTGTGGTGCGCGTTGCCTTCTTGCCGCAGTTGAACAAAATATCCACCAAATTATCCACAGGTTCTGTGGATCATAACTCCCTGTGGATGATTATCCGGAGGTGGTCAGAGACCGGTTCAATCCGCAAAGAACTCCAATACCTGTTCGTTGAACAAATCTGGGGCTTCAGCATGTAACCAATGCCCCACGCCTTCCAATGTTTCCAGCCGAAAATTTGGAAAGAGCCGCTGCGTGGCGGGAAGATATTTGTCATCGACATAGCCAGATAGTGCGCCGCGAATAAATAGTGCCGGATGCTCAAACGGGGTATCAGAACTCAGCCCCGCCAGCAGCAACGGATAGGCTTGGGCAAGCGCGGCATGATTCAAACGCCAAACCAAGGCAGTAGCACCCTCCTCCTTGCCCAAACTTAACAGCAGAAACTGCCGTACGTTGGGCTCATCAATATAGCGCTCCAAAATCAGACCCGCGGCCTTCCGGGTCGCGCATCCCGCTTCGGCGACTGCCTGTAAGCCCTTGAAAACCGCCTGATGACTGGGCGCATAGGTCACCGGCGCGATATCGGCCACAATAAGACGTTTGATCCGCGCTGGTCGCTTTAAGGCCAGCGCCATCGCCACTTTCCCGCCTAAGGAGTGGCCCAGAACATAGGCACTCTGTATGCCTTGCGCAGTCATCCAGGCATCGACAGCGTCGGCATAGCTATTAATAGAGGGGCCTGCATCGCTCCAAGGAGATTTACCGTGATCAGGCAGGTCGAGACTGTGCACTCGAAATTTAGTCTCAAGCGCTCTAGCGATGCTCTGCAAGTTACTGCTCTGCCCAAAAAGCCCGTGCAACAGGACAACATCGCCACCCTCTCCCTGAACTTTCCCGTGAAGGCCCTTTCCCATGTGCTTGTCTCCTCTGCTAGCATGTCGCAAAGACTCGCTAGGAAATACTGCAATGCATCAGCGCCAACCTTTACGCTCGCGCCTCGTCGCCAAAGTTACTCTACTAGCTGCTCTACTGGCCATGGCCTCTGGGTGCGGCACGACAGGAACCGGATCGGGCTATAACGCCACGACCAATCCTAACCAGTTTAATGAAGCCGTCGTTGCTGAAAAGCCTATAAAAAATGTTGTCATCGCTCACGTCAACATCGGCTCGCCATCGAGGAACTACATTAAACGCTCAGAGTCGATGGTCGACGGCCAGATTGCCGAGTATTTGCGAGACAATGGTTACAACATTTTACCCCAGCGCGAGTTTTCACAGCGCTGGAACAACGCCACACTGATCTACGGAGATCCGGTAGACCCAACCACAGGTCGTCTCAACACCAAAACCTTTATCCGAATCACGCAGTCAGTGCGTGATGATATGCGTGACAAAACCGATGTCGACGCTTTTATCTTTACTGACCTGATCGAGCACGATGCCATTGTTTCAGGTGGCATGAACCACATTGCAAGATTTAATGGCGTTTCACGCAAGCCCTCTCTAAAGGGCCCAGGTGATGGTGTCTCTTCAGACTTTGACTGGTCACGCCCCGTGTCTGCCGTTTCTCTGCAGATTAGTGTTTACAACATTGACCTTGATCAAGTGTTTGCCGGCTTAGGTGGCATTGATTTAACCGATGCTATCGATACACGCTCGGGCAACGGCTGGGTGCGTCGTAAAGACATTCTGGAAAATGAGAATTACATTGAGCAAGGTATTCAGCTTGCACTGCATCCGTTAATCGTTATGGATAACTGGCCGGGGGAAAATCCCAACAAATAAAGGCCGATTAGCTGAGCGCCTCTAAACCCCGCTCAATGCACCACATCGCGCTCAGCACACCAAGCACTAGAACAGGAAGCTGCAGCACAACAGCTGGGGGGTGGGCTAGCAGGCGTCTAAACGCCAGCCCCAGCCCCAGCAACACCGCTATGAATGCCAGCTGACCAAACTCAATACCCACATTAAAGAACAGCAGAGCCAATGGCAGGTTTGCCTGAGGTAATCCGGTATCTGCCAAAGCGCCGGCGAACCCCATGCCGTGGAGTAAACCAAAGAGCCCCGCTAGCCACCACGGCTGACGCCACAGCCATGATTGCCCGCGTTCTCGGGTGAGCTCCAGCGCTAATACAAATATTGAGAGCGCAATCAAAAACTCAATGAACGCCACGGGATAATCAAACACTCCCAGCGTTACCATTGCCAAGGTAATGCTGTGCCCAACCGTAAACGCTGTAATTGTCCAAATGAGGCGACGACCACCACCGACCAGCAACAGAAGGCCGAGTACAAACAACAAGTGGTCAATACCCGCCCAAATGTGTTCAGCCCCTAGCACACTGTACCGGCCAACAACTTGCCACCGATCAGGCTCTTCGGGCACCACAAATGTCGACTCATCAGCCGTCAACACCGCCTGGTGGTCAATGTCATCCGCAAGCGCCACATTTAACATGACAGAGCTCTGGTTGGGTCCCAAGCCCGCGACACCTATCGACTGGCCAATTAAACCCCCTGCACATTGGTAAGTACTTTGACGCAATTTACCGGTGCCCTCCCGAATCCAGGGAGATTCCTCCGACAATTGGCAAACCTTGGGGAGCACCGGCGACATAGGAATGTCGCTGATCTGCTGTATTGGTGTTTTCCATGTCACCGAATAGGTGTCACTGCCAGATTCAGTTATCTGCAGCAGAGATGGTGCAAAACGATGCGCCTCCACAGATAGGGAGAACACCATGAGTAGCGACAATGAGAGAAACTTCACGACCGTCTCACCTCGTAGTTAGCCATCCACTCGGCTACTGCGTTCGCCACCGCCTGGGCCTCTGCCTCGGTCTTTAAATCCCAGCGCAGCTTATCGGCAACTTCATCCAAACGCTGATCGCGTTCAGGTGCAAAGGTCTCTACATAAACAAGGTGCTGCCCGTAAACGGAAGTCATAGGCCCAAGCCAACTTTTCACCGCTTGACCCGGAGAAGCCGCCTGAAGCGCCACTGTAAACTCACGCCCCAGGCGGGAATTCACTTCCTGCCAAGTCGAACTCGCAAAGTGAAACCCTGACAAAAAGGCTTTACCCAAAAGAATAGCCTCTGAGGGAGGCAATGCATCTGCCTTGATCTGCTGGAGAATATTCGCCGCCTCTTCTTTAGACACCTCGCCTAAAAAAACATGGCTAAAACCCACTCTGGCGGGCTCCCGAAAGGTATTCTCCCTAGCTTCAAAGGCGGCTTTCATGGCGCTTTCCGAAGGTTCATCAAGTCCCGCACCAGCAATAATTAGCTGAGTCATCACCTGTAATAAACGCCGTCGTATCACCTCGTCGGTCAAGTGCATATTGAGCTGGCGCCCTTGCTCAACCAATGTCGTATCGTCTAGCTCGCTATCTGGACTCAGAAAGCGCATGTTTCGAAGAATGCGCTGGTCGATAACGGGATCAAGCAAATGCAACTGTCGATCTAATGCTTCGAGAAACAACAACTCATCGCGAAGCTCTAGATCAATAAAACGCTCGATATCAGCCTCCGTGGGAAGCCCACCCACCATCTTAGCGTAACTGTCGGCCATCACCTCTAGCCGAGCAGGATTGGGCGGCCCTAAAACCGGTTTAGGCTCAGGGTAAAGGGCTGCCAACACGGTATATAAGGCTGCGCCCAACAACAAAAAATGCAGCCAAACCGGACCCGGGAAAAAGCGCTTGGTAAAAAATTGAGCCATCAGCCTCCCTCAGTCCAAAAATTTTGGGAGGCGCTTTTCCAGCTTGGCTGTCATAGCCTCTTCAACGTCGATCTTGCTCATCATGGCTGCATTCCAAATCGCCACGTATTCAAGGCCATCCTCCACGGTGTGGTCGCGGGCGTAATTGAGCACCCGCTTGGTACCACGCACCGCCAGCGGAGTTTTTTCTGCAAGCTGCGCAGCAATCGATCGCACGCTAGACATAAGCGCGTCGCGATCTGGGTAAACCCGGGTAACAAAGCCACTCTCTTTGGCTTCTTCAGCGTCCATGTTACGTCCGGTAAGTGCCAACTCCCTAACCAGGCCATCGGGCATGAGGCCGGGTAAGTTTTGAAGCGTACCGACGTCGGCCACAATGCCAATATCAATTTCCTTGACGCAAAAAGTCGTCGCAGCTGCGCAGTAACGCATATCGGCGTAGCAGATCATGTCGATAGCAGCGCCAATGCAAGCCCCATGAGTGGCTGCCAGAACCGGTTTTTTACAAATCCGCAGGGACTGCAGGTTACGCTGCAGTCCCTGAAGATGATCTACAAATTGCTCATTCGCCCGAGATGGGTCTTCATGTTCGGTTGTAATGCCTGCAAACATCGAAAGATCAATGCCAGCACAAAAATGCTTACCTTCACCGCTCAGTATGATCACCCTGACCTCAGCCGTTCGGTCGGCCCACTCAAAAGCCTCTTGAAGCTCATGCCACATGGGTCGATTTACCGCATTGGCACTCTCAGGCCGGTTCAATCTGATATCGAGGATATGGTCTTCAAGATGTAAAGCTAACGTTTCTGTATTAGGACAATCTGCCACGTCGGGTCTCCCAAAGATTTAAAGTGTCGAGCTGAACAAGACGGCGGGAAGATTACGCGCCACCCTCAGCCAATGGCAAGCCTAATTTTTTGACATAGATGCTGTCAATACATAGTTAAATAGGTATCAAGCTCAGGCTCTACCAAAGGCTTTACCTCGCCCTTTCGAGTGCCGAGATACAAGAAGCCAATCACCTCATCACTGGGACCGCCACCCAACCCATCGATCACAACCGCATCCTGGGCATACCACCCAGTCCGCCACATAGCACCAAAGCCCTGAGCTTCCGCTGCCAACGACATGCCGTGCAGGGCGCAAGCAACAGCGGCCACCTGTTCAACCCTTGGCACCTTTGGGTGCTCTACGGGCTTCACGAGTCCTGCAATAATCAGTGGCGCGCGCAGCGGAGCGGCACGGGCTTTCGATAACTCAGCGTCAGTCGCCGTGGGGCGGGTTAAGGTCAAAGCCTTGGCAAACAGGTCGCCTAGGGCCTCCCGGCGCTCACCTTGAATGGCCACAAAATGCCAAGGACGAAGGCGCCCATGGTCAGGGGCCCGCAGCCCGGCAGCTACGATTGACTGCAGCTGCTCTGCATCAGGGCCTGGGGCAATAAGCTTGCCGTGAGAGTTACGTTGTTGCAATGCGGAGAGAACTGACATGCCTAAAACAGCCTTAATACAGGAGCGCTAAGAATAACAGCGTCAGAGCACCAATTTACAGACGCCAGTCTTCCGGCGTGGTGATACTGAGATCTATACGGCGGTCACCCAGCGTTATTTGGTCTGAGTCAACCGTGACGTCGCTCGGCTCCAGCACGCCATCATTAAAACGATACTGAGGCGTCCACTCACCCTGCAGTCTTGCCGACTCAACGTTTTTTCGCTGTATCTGCACGTTTTCATGGGCTCTTTCCCATACGGCTAGTTTACGGTCACCGTGATGCTTAGCCAGCAACTCCCGGGTAACGTCTGGCCCAAGCACTGCCGCGGTGGCGTTGTTACCACCAAACCCCTTGCTGTTGATCAAGGCGTAGTCCGGAGACTCCACGTTCTGAGTCGACAGGGGGAACGCTAGCCGGTCTGTGGCGACATCAGCCGCCACGCCATCAAGGGTTGTAATACCGGGCATCAATCCCGTTTCCCATACACCCAACATCGCTGACAATTGATCTCCTGCAGCGGCACCGAGAGAGTGACCAATAAAACTTTTGATCGCTCCAACTTTCCATTGCTCTACACCCAAGGCAACCGCGACCTCACTCATAATTTGAGACTCAGTCACGCGATTTTGTGGTGTGCTGGTGCCGTGGGCCTGCACCACTCCTCCCGAGGCGAAGCGGCGGTCGCCCAACAAATTTTTCAGCAATGCCGCAGACTTTGCAAACGTTACATAATTGCCAACACCCGGACCGCTAATAGATTTTTTAGGCCCATCGGCGCTCACGTAAACATCGGGAATGGCCGCAAGAGTGGGCGCCCCCAATTCCAGCGCGAGATCATCATCAAACAGCACCATAATTTGCGCCGACTCTGACATGGTGAAGCCACAGTTTTCCCCAAAAGGACGGCACGCTCTCCGTGCGTCGGGTCGAACGTCTTCAGGTAATCCGTCAAGGGCTCGGAGCGCCTTATCAGAAGCCAGAGCGCCCATCGCGGCGTAGCCTTCCATAACCTCTGCAACAACCGGAGCCTCTGCAGCTCCGACAACAGCAACCCGCGCCTTACCACTGCGAATATCTTGTACGGCTAGCCTCAGGTTGTAGAGGAACGTGGCACAGGCTCCCAAGGCAGGGCCCGTCGAACCCATAGATCCAAGCACGTAAGCGTTAATAAAATCCCCTGGCATCTCAGCAAATCCCAAGGGGCACTGCTTCGAGGTCACGCGTTTGCCCAACGCCCTACCCCTGAGCATTCCACCGGTACCGCTCTCATCCAGCTGCCCCATTGAACTGCTCACGTAGACACTTATTGCATCGGCCGGCACTCGCGCCTCAACCTCGGTCCAATCAATACCCAGATCGGCTAGGGCGTCGGATGCGGCAAATACCGTCATTTGCAAAGCACGGGGGTGGTTGCGCGAGCCGTAAAGCGTGCCCGGATCAAATCCTGTCGGCAGTAAACCCGCAGCACTAATTTCAAAATCTCGAGTACCTGGCAGCAGAAGTTCAGTGCCCGCTTTTAATGTCAAAGAGGTCCGCTTACCCTCGCCGGGACTAGGCATCCACTCTGGGGACAAACCCTCAGCTATCTGCGTCGGGGCCATGTCGGCGGTAAGAGCATTCTGTGTGGTGACACGACGTGCCCAAGGCACTGCCCTTGGATCAAAGTGACTACTCTCAATCGTTCGAATAAGCGTGCCTGCATCTTGCGCCACAGTGTCGGACGTTCCCATGATTGCCGCGAGAGCCTCCCGAGTTTGCTTTTGCTCGGTGGACTCGAGAGCGTCGATCACCATCCGCTTAAAGGCTTGCCGGTTCGAGGTCTTACCTGCGCTGTTGATGCCTCCAGCGGCGACCAAGATAGGAAGATGAAGCATGCTGATAAAAACCCCCGAAAATCTGACATCGACTTGCTGGGCCGTGTGGAGTGCTAATTGCTCTCGTTGCCCATTAAATTTCCGCGCTAGTTTATTCG
This sequence comes from Luminiphilus sp. nBUS_16, assembly GCF_051201645.1. Classification (GTDB taxonomy): domain Bacteria; phylum Pseudomonadota; class Gammaproteobacteria; order Pseudomonadales; family Halieaceae; genus Luminiphilus. Next base: position 2,286,236 of record NZ_CP179205.1, read on the forward strand.
GAATAGTGGTGGATAATTGACTTATATAGCCATAAAATTGACCAATATAGGCTTTAACGCGAAATTCAGGAGCGCCGCCCATGGTCGCAAAAAGCGCGATCACCCTACTAGCGTTGGCGCATCCCCGAATGTTGGCCACGTCGGTCACGCTACCCCTAGAAATAATTAGGGCGGCAGCCCACGCGAGCCCGCCATCAACTCGACCGGAAGTTAGCATTAGGTTGGTTGGTAAACAGTCTGAAACGCTGGCACTTGCTGAAGGCTTATCAATGCCGGTGACTGAGGATGATGGTGAGTGCGTGCCCGACATTCTTCTTATCCCAGCAATCTGGCGTCACCCACGGTGGGTGTTGCATCACCATCCGTGGCAACTGGACGTAATCAGACGGTGTATTGACGGAGGAAGCTGGGTTTGCAGCGTTGGCGCGGGAAGTTTCCTACTGGCTGAGGCCGGAGTATTAAGTCAGGGGATCGCCACAACACACTGGCATTGGTTCGATACTTTTGAAACGACTTACCCAACAGTCTCACTGCGACGAGACCAACTGATCACACAGCATGGGCGCATTTTTTGCGTGGGATCGGTTAACTCAATTGCCGACCTGATGGTTTATTTAGCAGGACAACTGTTTTCGAGAGCCACGGCAACAGCGATCGAAAACCAGTTTTCACCCGAAATTCGCCGACGTTTCTCCCCCCATGAGCTCGGCTTCTCAAGTGAAACTCATCAAGACGAAAAAATACTGGACGTGCAGTGGTTGATTCGCAGTGAGATCAAGCAAGGCATCGATCTCCTTGAACTCGCCAACTCCTGCGGTATGACTGTGCGCACGCTGAACCGACGCTTTCGAGCCGCAACAGGCATGACACCCGTGTACTACCAGCACACCATTCGTACAGAAGAGGCAAAAGCCCTGCTGCTAAACACCAACCTTCCCGTGGCGGAGGTCGGTTGGCAGGTAGGATTTCGCGATGCTTCGGTTTTTTCACGACGATTCAAGGCACTGGCAGGTGTCACGCCTCGCCAATACCGAATCGCCGTGAGGGGCAAGATATTCGCACTGGACCCCGCACCGAACTGACTCAGCCCATCATCCTCCGCCCAAAACAGACCCTAGCGCTGACAATATTTTCCTAGACAGTATTCTCCCAGCCGATGACGTAGCGCCCCGTGTGTGGCTAAATGCTCCCCCTAAATTCAATACGGGTGAGAAGTCGCTGTGGCAGAGACAATTTATATGGTAAACGGTGCCAGAACGCCCATGGGTGGGTTACTGGGTGATTTAGCCGAGGTAACGGCAGTAGATCTTGGCGCCTCCGCCGTAAAAGCCACCCTTGAAAAGTCGGGTGTTGACGCCGGAGCTATCGACGAAGTCTACATGGGCTGCGTACTTCCAGCTGGGCTCAAACAGTGTCCTGCAAGGCAGGCCATGATCGGCGCAGGCATCCCGAGCAGCACGGGGGCAGTGACGGTGAACAAGGCCTGCGGCAGTGGCATGCAAGCTACCATCTACGCCATTGACAGCATCGCCGCCGGCACCAACCAAATGGTCGTCAGCGGGGGTTTGGAAAGCATGAGTAACGCACCCCAGCTATTAATGACAGGCCGAAAAGGCATTCGCCTAGGCCACGGACAAACCTTTGACCATATGTTCCTTGATGGGCTGGAGGATGCTTATACCGGTGGCGCTATGGGAAGCTTTGCTCAAGCAACCGCTGACGCACACGGCCTCACCCGGGAAGGCATGGACCAGTTTGCGATAGCGAGTTTAGAGCGCGCGAAAACCGCGACCGAAAGTGGTGTATTGCAGGCTGAAATCACCCCCGTGACAATTAAGACCCGTCGCGGAGAGCATACGGTTGAGCATGACGAGCAGCCACTGAAGGGGCGGCCCGATAAAATACCAGCACTGAGACCGGCCTTTACCAAAGACGGAACCATCACGGCAGCAAACTCCAGCTCTATTTCTGATGGCGCGAGCGCACTGCTGGTCGCCTCGGCTTCAGCGGTTGAAGCGCACAACCTCAAACCAATGGCCAAAATTGTGGCTCACGCCCGCTTCAGTCGCGCTCCAGAGGAATTTACTCTGGCGCCAGTGGGAGCCATAGAGAAGTTGCTGGCGCGTACCGGATGGGATGCTGCCGATGTCGATCTCTGGGAAATTAATGAGGCCTTTGCCATGGTTACTATGCTGGCGATGAACGCCTTTAACTTAGACCACGAGCGGGTAAACGTTCATGGCGGCGCCTGTGCCCAGGGACACCCTATTGGCTCAACGGGCTCTCGCATATTAGTGACGCTAGCGCATGCTCTGCAGCACCACGGAAAGCAGCGTGGTGTCGCCGCATTGTGCATTGGTGGTGGTGAAGCCACTGCGGTCGCTATAGAGCGGGTGGTGTAGCGCTATGCCACTTGCTTCGATTCCAGAAATCATAGACGACATTCGAGCCGGACGTATGGTGGTTCTCATGGACGATGAGGACCGCGAAAACGAGGGTGATCTGATCATCGCCGCCGAGAAGGTCACCCCGGAAATTATCAACTTTATGGCGACCGAAGCCTGTGGGTTGATTTGCATGCCAATCACCCAAGAGAAGGCGCGTCAGCTGCGAATTCCCCTTATGGTGCGTGACAACCGCTCACAGCACGAGACCAACTTCACAGTATCTATTGATGCCAGCGAGCAAATTGGCCCCGGGGTAAGCGCGCAACAGCGATCACATACCATTTCTCAGGCCGTGGCTCACGATGCACAGCCCTCAGACATTAGGCAGCCCGGCCATATCTTTCCGCTGGTCGCAAAACCCGGCGGCGTGTTGCGCAGAGCTGGCCACACCGAAGCCGGTGTCGATTTGGCACGAATGGCCGGCTGCGAGCCAGCAGCCGTGATTGTCGAGATTATGAATGCTGACGGCACCATGGCAAGGCGCCCACAGCTAGAGGTTTTCGCAGAGCAACATGATCTGAAAATGGGCACCATTGCCGATCTTATCGAATACCGCTCGCTCCACGAGCATTCAGTAGAAATGGGTGAAAGCCACGAAGTCGACACCGAATGGGGTAAGTTTACACTTCATACCTTTCGGGATCTGATAGACGACACCCCACATTTTGCACTGCAGCGCGGCACCATAAACCCTGAACAGCCGGTGCCTGTGAGAGTGCAGTCTGTCGACTTACTGCGCGATATATTGGGAACACAGCTGGGTGAGGGCCGAACCGGTTGGTCCTATCGCTCAGCCATGCAATACATCGCTGAGGCCCATGAGGGCGTCGTCGTGCTCGTTGGGCAGCCAACGTCATCCGAGCAAGTGCTGACAGATGTCCATCAGTTCCTCAGCAGTGGCGCGCCACCGCCTCAACCGCAAAACTACCGGCTCATTGGTACTGGGGCGCAGATTCTCCGACATCTCGGCGTCAGCCGCATGGCACTGCTGTCAGCACCGATACGCTTCAATGCGCTCTCGGGCTTCAACCTTGAAGTGACTGAATTTTTAAGCCCGTCCTAAGTCAGGCGGGTAGAGCTCAGCTTGAAAAGCTCACAACATCGCCCAAGGCAGCGCGCTCAGTTATCGCTTGATTGGCCGCCGCCTCGCTATCGGGATAGCCGAAGGACAAGCCAAACAACAACATTTGATCGTCTGGAATATTCAGCGCTGGTTTAATAACGTGGGCCATAAAACCCAAAGCAGTTTGGGGGCAAGAACCGAGGCCATGAGCAGACAAGCCCAGCATAACCGTTTGCGTAAACATGCCTAGATCGCAGGCTTCTCTCAAGCCAAAAGCCTTAGGCATGGTAAAAAAAGCAACGCCTGGGGCATCAAAGAATCGGAAATTGTTGAGGAACCAAGCCTGTCGCTCTGTTTTTTGCTCTCTTGGAATACCAAGAGCGTCATACAAGGCTTTAGCTGAGGCGTACTGGCGATCACGATAAACACCTTCATATTTGCCGTCATAGGGATGGTCAACACCAATGTCTCCAGCAACAAAGCGCTGAGGCAGCTCTTTTCGAAGGGCCTCTAACGTTGACCCTGTTGCAACGTGCACAAACCACGGCTGGGTGTTGCAGTTGCTGGGCGCCTGCATGGCAGTCTCAAAAATACCTTCCAAGAGCGCCATGGGCACTGGTTGATCCGTGAAAGCCCGGATCGAACGGCGCGCTTTTGCCACCGCGACAAACTGCTCTCCAAGGTTGAGGGGTGCCGTCATTTTTAACTCCTGACAAGTAGATGACTCAAGTACGAAAGTGCTTTTAGGCCAACGAAAGTAAAACCTGCGCTAAACGATCATCGTCATAATAGGGGGCACTCAACTTTGTTACCAATGGTAGTTCCAGCAACTCGATGCCCAGAGTTTTTAGCAGTCCCGAATCAATCTCATAGGGGTAATGTGAACGGTCCACATCGATCACCACATAATTTAACAAATCCGACACCGGTGCAGACGCGCCACCCCGCCGCAACTGAGAAATTAGGGTCTCAATCATAGTGACAAAATCCATGCCCAATTGCTCAGGATCAACACCAATGTTCGGAATAAATATTTTAGGACAAGAAGCTTTAGCAACGGCCTCGGCAACTCCTGCAGGCAATAGGTTGGCCATAAGACTGGAATAAAAGCTGCCGGGGGCGTAACAAATAATATCGGCCCCTGCGATGAGCTGACTGGTTTCTTGATTGACCTGCACTTTAATCGGTTGGTGCTCGCCAGCGCTATCAGTTAAAAAGATCGAATGCACCGGTGACGGAATATCGGGATGTTCTTTCCCCGTGAGTAAATGCTGGCCGACAAACGTATGCCCATCGGTCAAATTTACGCCCAGATGTAGCGAGTCGTTAACAATGCCGCGAACGGTGCCTCGAATATTGAGCAGTTCTGAGAAGCGCTGAAGGCTTGCGGCTAGATCATTGTCGTGAGCAAGATACCCTCCGGCGAGCACCAAATTGCCAATGGAAGCCTGCCGCAAATCAAAGCTCTCAGGGAGGTGCTGCCAGAGACAGTCCAATTGCTCCATAATTTGTTGCCGTACCGCAAAGGGAATGCTGGAGATCAACTGATGCTGGCCTGAGACAATATCGCCAAGCTCTCTGTGTAACGCCTCATCGGTGCCCTCTGCTGAGAGCCGGTACTGCAAAAGCTGGCATACATCGCTGTAATGGGGCGCTGATTGATCTGCCAATGCCAACAGCCTGTGGCGCAGATCACCAATCCCCGGCATATCAAATGCATGGCGCAGGGCTGCCGAACTGCCACCACTGTCAAATGGTGTGATCAGGTGAATGCTGTTGTGGGTGTAAGCCGTAATTTGTCGACTCAAACCATTGAGGGCTGAACCGCCGCTAAAAAACAATGCGCGGGGACCCTGCTCAGGCGCTGCAAAATCACGCCTTATTTTGAAGGAATCCGTTACCAACTCAGGATTTTTCGGGGTTTGGGTCGAACTTGTCTGCAACATGAACCGCAGTGTCAGTGCTGGCTATGCAACAGGCAAGCCCACAAAGACCCTTTTTAACGGGCAATATTTCCCCTTGTCACAGCGATTCAGCGCGAATAAAGCAGGTTTTTGTGTTTCAGAAGCGCCTCTACCAGGGGTGATATTAATCACACTTTTGGGTATAGTTTTCAGGCTGCCTTATTTGCCAAGAGCACAACGAACCGCGCATAAGAAAACTTACCAGCACAGGCACTCACAATGACACAAGCCGGCGAAAATCTTGAAGAATCCTGCAAACGCGGATTCAAAGCAGAAGTCCCCTTCGGCTACGAGACGCTACTGACCGACGGCCAGCGTCGTCGCTTGGACGAGTGCCGTGAGCTAGGCTGGGAATTGCAATTTATTAGGCGATCGTTGGCTAATTGCCCCACCGTGGTAGTGCGAGATGCGCGGGCGCGCCAAAGTTGGCGCATATGCGATGATGGCTCCTTGGAATCCTTTGCAGAAAATCGAGGCTAGAACCCCTGCTCAGCCCAGACCGATCAGATCAGATCAGATCAATTCTAGGGTTTGACCAGGCTTTACAGTTCCGGCTTTCACAACCCTAGCGTAGACACCCAAATTGCCTTCGGCCTCTTTAACGAGGTGGCGCATGATCGCAGTATCCCGTGGCAAATCAGCAGTAGCCTGTGTCGTCATAGAACAACGAGGGCAAGGTCCCACGATCTCAACAACAGCCTCTCCAATTTTTAGCTGTTTACCGACCCATGCCTGCTCCGGGAATACCGAGCTATCGTCAACCGCATCAATCAATAAATTGGGCCTGAATCGCCGAAGATCAAATTGCGCATCGGGGTGTAGCTTTGCCAAGGAGGCCATCGACTGATACGTCATAATTAATAGAGGAAACGCATCAAAGTAGGTGCCCGGCGGCGACTCAAACTCCAACACTTCGGCAAACAGGGTCAAGTCAGGAATGGGTTCACCGGGAATCCGCCCAAAAACCGCCATCAGTTCCTGCTCAAAATCTTCGTCATCGGGGGCACCGCGTCGATAGTGCTCTAAATTATCTGCAGGTAAGAGGGGCCACAACGTCACAGGGTGGCCAAGCTTCTCGGATAACCAATCATGCACATCGTCACTGTTAGCGGCGCAGCTGTCGCCATCGGGAGCCGTAATCATTGGCGCAGAGCCCACGCGGGTAGCCGCACTAAACATCATCAATTGGGGAAGTTTTTTACCCCCTCGGATTCCCCCCCGCTGTTCATCGCGAGTGGCCCAGATACGGTCACCCGGTATTCCTTTGTCACCTAGAGCCGCCTCCGATAAAGATTCGCCCAACATGGATTTCACGGGATAGCGCAACAGTTCACGAAGATGCAGGGACGGCATAAAGATTATCTCCAAAAGGTCTGGCAGACAGCATAAACGTATCGAAGCGGTTGATGCAGCTGTATTGATAGCGACCCTACTCTACTAACATCTTCAGCCCCCAACATGGGTTGGCTACCAAAAACTTATCGGGCCGTAATCTCCAACAGGGTTGCCACGACTGTTTGATGCGCTCTACTGCAAAAAACGCTGAACGCTTTGCGCTCCTCGTCCATAAACACACATTCTTTCCATACACCTGAGACCGTTGGCAACTCCGAAGAATCTGACCTTTAACTGCTTTCAGCGAGGAACCAGCGCTCTTTGCTAGCCCGTATCCCTTGCTCTGGCCTCAATCAATGGCCATGATCATCGTGTAGCCCTCTCCAATAAACCTATAGGAGCTTGTTTCAATGCCCATCAGTTCTTTAGAACCCTCGGTAGAAGCTGCAACGGCGACCGAAGTGCTGCGGCGCGATGGTGCAGTGATTATTAAAAATCTCGCCGCGCCTGAACTTATCCGCTCTGTGAGCGCAGAATTACGGGATAAGTTTGATGCAGACCGAGGGACCGAACACTCGGGCTTTGATGGCTCGCTGACCTTGCGCTGCTCTGCGTCGTTGCTACGAGCTGCACCAAGCGCGGCTGATCTGATGGACCATGACATGCTCATTGCCATCGCGGACGCCATACTGCTGCCCCATTGTGCCACCTATCAACTGGGGAGTATGACTGGCATTGAAATCCATCCCGGCGAGAAGGCCCAACCCCTACACCGTGATGACTCACTTTACCCCATAGAAATATCAGGACTGGAACTTCAAATTGGCGTCATGTGGGCGTTAGATGATTTTACTGAAGAAAATGGCGGCACTCGCGTGGTACCCAATAGCCACCGCTTTATGAGGTCTTGGCATCTGCCCGACCTCTCCGCCTGGGAGTCTACAGTGATGCCTTCTGGCTCTGCGCTATTTTATCTGGGATCCACTTGGCACGGTGGCGGCGCCAATAACAGCACCGCACCTCGGGCCGGCTTAATTAATACCTACTCACTAGGCTGGCTACGACAAGAATCGAACCATTACCTCGAATTGCCTTCCAGTACCGCCATGCAGTTTACCCCTCGTCAGCGTGCACTGCTGGGTTATACGGCCCACGGGTGCGGTGACGATAGCATTGGTAAATACGATGGTGATGACTGTCCCGCTTGGCTAGACACCCCACCCGAACCGGCTTGGCGCGACGAGCGTGGTCAAGTTGGAACCGCAGAAAATGTACAAGCCCAGTCCGGCGATTAACGACCGGTCTGCCGGCGAGTGAGGTAGCGATATACCGGCCATGCCACCAGTATCATCGCGAGCGCGTAGAGGGCGGTTTGACGCTCTGCGTAGGCCTGAAATGCCGTAATAACCGACCAGCCCAGCAAACAAAAATACGTGCTGTATGGGTGCGCCCAGGCAAGATAGGGGCGATCTACATTAGGCTCTGTTCTCTTCAAGATTAGAACGCCAACGATCAGCGCTAGATACAGCGGCACATAGAAAAATATCGAGAGCAGCAGAAGAAAATCGAAGCCACCAACCATAATCAGAACGACCACGAGCAACCAGGTAATGAGCACAGCAAAGATCGGATTACCGCCTCGTCCCTGTTTGCCTACCTGTTTTGACGCCAGACCATCAACCGCGAGTGCCTGTAATATTCTTGAGCCACTCATGTATTCTAAATTTTGATGGCTGAGCAGAATGAGGATGGCAGCGACAACAATCAGATCGCCCGCTAGCGGAAAATTGGCGAACTCTAACGCCGTTGCCAGTGCTAACTCACTGCCCGCGAGGGGCGTTAACCCCGTGCTGTGCACTAAGGCAAAATTAATCAGCATGTATAGACCAATGACAACCACCAACCCCTTGATGCTGGCTCTGGCAGCGGCACCGGCTCCCCCTTTCACTTCACCATTGAAATACGAAGCATAGATCCAGCCATCGTAGGTAAAAATAATGGCCGCTATGACAATGCTCCACTGACTAAGCGGGGTATCTGAGGGCTGCCAAGGAATTACCTCACCGCTAATTCCCGGGGCCACCAATAACGCCAGGGACAGTGCGACAATGATGAGACCAATCGCAGAGGTTGCGACCTCCTGAATGATGGCACCAAAGGAAATCCCTTTGAGCTGGATTGCGGCAAAAACACTTGTCACTGCAATCGCTAGTAACACGCGCCATTCTTCAGCTTGCGGAATCAAAATAGCTATAAAGGTGACAATCACCACGGCCTTCAACGCGAGATCTGCTGCAAAACTCAACCAATCGATCCAGCCCAGAACGAAGCCGGCAAAAGGGCCATAAGCACGGCGCACCAAAGCATAAGTGCCACCAGACCGGGGTGTCATACCCAGTAATTCGGCCACAACAGAGGTGGTGAGCAAAACAAAAAGACCAGAAAAGAACCACAGCCCCAGATACAAGGTGGGCTCAGGGATCGCTTGGGCGATTTCTCCAGGCCCGCGTAAAATCCCCAAACCAATGACACCGCCGACCGTGACGGCCAGAACAAACCGTGAGGGGAGTTTTCTCACTGGGGGGCTATCGCTCACAAATAAACCGGCATTTAGGGCTCGCTTTAATTAGGTGATGCGTCACCATAGAGTAAAAGCACTCGCCGAGTCTCGGTATTTATTTAAGCATCAGGTTCATCAGCGCTGCGAATTCTCGCCTGACGTTCTTCCTCTTCCTCAAATGCTGCTTTAATCTCTAGCAATACGCTATCGACGTCAGCCGACGTCTGGTCATCCTCAAAGTACCCTGTTAATTGGCTCTCTGGGTGCAGCTCGCCCTCTTCATACAGCGCCCACATTTCTTTAGCGTATTGCGTATCGAGCAGTTCAGGAGCAGAGAGTCCATAGTAAGCGGTCATATTATTGACGTCGCGCTCTAACATGGATTTAGCGTGGTTGTTTGCGGCTGCATCTACCGCTTGGGGGAGATCGATGATGACAGGGCCATAATCGTCTACCAGCACGTTAAATTCAGACAGGTCGCCATGCACTAGGCCAGCACACAACATTTTAACCACGTAGCCCATCATGACTTCGTGGTCCTCGAGAGCCTGTTCACGGGTTAGCAGTACGTCATTGAGGCGTGGCGCAACCTCACCATCCTCCGTAGTGACGAGCTCCATGAGCAAGACGCCGTCAAAACAACCGTAAGGCGTCGGCACACGGACACCAGCCCGGTCTAATTTATAAAGCGCGTCGACCTCGGCATTGTGCCAAGCCTCTTCCTGCTGTTTGCGTCCATACTTTGAACGCTTTTCCATTGCCCGCTGGCGCCGGCTATTGCGCCCCTTACGCCCTTCCTGATACTCGACCGCCTGCTTGAAGCTACGCTTCGCCGCTTCTTTGTAAACTTTAGCGCAGCGAATTTCTCGACCACAGCGCACAACATAGACCGTGGCTTCTTTGCCACTCATTAGCTGGCGCAGCACTTCATCGACAACCCCATCTTCGACCAGGGGGATAATGCGTTTAGGGATTTTCATGAGTCGGTCAGGCTGCGCCAAAAATGAGTGATCACTGCATCGCCGGCATTGCCGACGGGTTATTGTTTTAAGTAACTCCAAAAATTAGCCCCAGAAATATCAATTCATCACCGCCCGGCTTTTTGTCAAGTAATGAAACATTCTGTCGTGGCTATCACCGCATGAGAATCCGTTACCTTAGCTTTGCGTCGGCCACCTTTGGTACTCACCAAGTGAAGTTTACAACATAAACAGCGCACAGCGCCGAGACGACGGCATAGACCCTAGGAGTTTAGTTAACCGAGGCTGTCATTAGGCGGTAAGGACAGAGCATAACTGAAAGCGTCACCTAAAATTCAGGCTTGGGGCCATTACGCTTCAAACTCGGGGCATTTGACCCATAGACTCAATCCACAAGCTTTGTCGCATCGACATTGCTAAATCCCATCAAGGGTTAAACTGCGCGATTCAACAAGATGGAGCAAAGACAACAGTGACTCGCCCTGCCCCAAAGTCGAGCCAGGCTTGATATAAACCATCAAACGCCTGATCAGAGAAACTGACAAGTTCGATAGCACTGATATCGGCACCAAAAACCTCACAGAAAGGCATCAACTTCTGTAAGCTACCGACTTCCCAGTGATACTCCTGACATTACGATTCGTGCTATTAAAACGCGTCTACGTCTAATGACATCACGTTATCTGCTCCAGAAAGTATGGCGGCCTCGCAAGCACTAGTGCGGGGTAAAATGCGCTGGTAATAGAATTGCGCGGTTATTAGTTTTGCTTTGTAAAACTCGCTTTCTGAAGTTTCCAAGGCCAAAGCCGCCTGTGCTTTAACGGCTGCCTTTGCCCAAAAATAAGCGAGGCAGGCATACCCCGAAAACATTAGGTAGTCGACTGAAGCCGCCCCCGCCTCATCGGCATTTTCCATCGCCTTGGTGCCTATATGGAGGGTTAACTCACCCCATTTTTTATTGAGGCTCTGTAACGGTTCGACAAACTCCTGGAGCTCTGCAATCTCTGCATTATCTTTGCAGAAGTGATGGATTTCGCGAGTAAAATTTTGCAACAGTGTACCGCCAGATCCCAGGACTTTTCGCCCAATAAAATCGAGTGCTTGAATACCTGTGGTTCCCTCATAGAGCATGCCAATACGCGCATCTCTAACATTTTGCTCTACGCCCCATTCTTTGATGTAGCCGTGACCGCCAAAGCATTGGAGTGCAAGATTTGCCGATTCAAATCCTGTTTCGGTAAGAAATGCCTTTGCAATCGGCGTCATAAAGGACAGCATGTCTTCCGCGGACTTTTTTTCCACCTCATCGGTAGTACACTCGATGACATCGACTAACTTGCCCGTGTAGGCGACCATCATACGCCCACCCTCCGAGAGCGCCTTTTGAGTGAGCAGCATGCGCCTGACATCGGGGTGCACGATAATGGGATCTGCCGGGCCGTCGGGATTTTTGGGGCCGGTAACCGAACGCATCTGCAAGCGATCTTTGGCATAGGCCAATGACTTCTGATAACCCAATTCCATGTGGGCAATACCTTGCAACGCAGTCCCAATTCTTGCGGTATTCATAAATGTAAACATGGCCTGAAGACCTTGATTGGGCTCTCCCAATAAATACCCCTTCGCCTCATCAAAGTTCATGACACAAGTGGCATTGCCATGAATACCCATCTTGTGCTCGATAGACCCACAGCGAACGGTGTTTCGCTCACCTATGGAACCATCGTCGTTTACATTGAACTTTGGAATGATAAACAGTGAAATTCCTTTGACGCCAATAGGTGCGTCCGGGAGCCTTGCAAGCACAATATGGACAATATTTTCAGTGAGATCGTGTTCCCCCGAAGAGATAAAAATCTTTGTTCCAGTAATCTGATAGCTTCCGTCCGCAGCAGCCTCCGCCTTGGTTCGCAGTAACCCCAAATCGGTACCACAATGCGCTTCAGTTAAACACATTGTGCCTGTCCAAGTGCCTTCTACTAACGGGGTAAGGAAGCGCTGTTTTTGCTTGTCAGTACCATGCAGCTCGATGGTGTTAACGGCACCATGAGACAACCCCGGATACATGCCCCAAGACCAATTAGCGGTTCCTCGCATTTCTCCCAAAACTATAGATAGTGACTCAGGAAGTCCCTGCCCACCGTATGCTGGCTCGTTTGCCAGCGCAGGCCAGCCAGCCTCGACGTATTGTCGATAAGCTTCTTTAAAGCCGCTAGGGGTCGCAACCTCTCCGTCACTCCAGGTGCAGCCCTCCTCGTCACCGACAGCATTGAGTGGCGACAAAATATTGCTGCAAAACTTATCAAACTCATTAAGGATAGTTGTAACGAGCTCGGCGTTAACTTCTTCATACCCGGATAGCGACCGATAGTGTGCCTCGTAGTCGAACAGCTCAAACAAATTGAACTGGAGATCCCTTAAAGGCGCTTTGTAAGCACTCATTGACTTGTTCCTATTTTGTTAAACCAAATTATGACGAATCTGCATTTACACGCTGGTGCCATTTTTGAAAGGCATTACGTCGTTTCCAAAGATCAGTACTGCTATCCCCGTGTCAGCTCGAAATTTGTGGAGCTCGGGCCACATAAAGTAAGGCGAGAGCAATTAAATTCGCGACTAGGAAGCGCTAGGCAACGTCAAATAAGGCAGCAATAGTACGTGCTTCGAATTCTTTAAAACATAAGGGGCATCGCAATTTTATCAGCGTAAAACTGTTCTGGCATTACAGGGAATCATTAACGGCCAAAACAACCGTTACGCATTCACCGCCCTCAACAACCCAACGCCGAAACCGCTGTGTAAATGGGCATAACTACCGGCTCCGGGGCAACTTATACACCCATGCTTTCAACTTCAAACTAAAAAAGCACGCAGCGCACGCACCAATGCTAAAACAATAACTCGCGCCTAAAGAATCGTATCGCGCCGCTGAGAGAACCGCGCCATTATCGGAATTCAGCGAGGCGCTCTGCAGTGTCTAGAATTTCGGTGTACTCAGTCTCCAGCTCTTTAGCAAGCGCTTGTTCAATAGCATGCCCCTGCTGACTCATACGATAGAGGTCTTTCATTGCAGCTACCCCAGCACGAGAGTTACTAGAAATTTGACGAACCCGATTAGCCACAAGCTCGTCGAGCTCAGCTACTGTGGGTACCGAATTGTTGACCAACCCTAGTCTTTCAGCTTCCTCGCCTCTGACCACTCGCCCAGTGAAAGACAGCTCACGAGCCCTACGAAGCCCTATCGCTTGAGCCAATGTTTGAGACATACCCCAAGTTGGACGCAAGCCAAATCGGGTGTGCGTATCGCCAAATTTTGTGGCGTCGGTAGTGAACATAAAATCACAGTGCAGTGCCAGCTCAAGAGCTCCAGTGAAGCAAGCACCATGCACACTGGCGATGACCGGGATATCGGCCTTACGAATGGCAGAACATGCTTGCTTAGCCGGTTCGTCGAAGAGATCACCAATGCGACCATAGGCTGGCTCGATATCTTGTAAAACCTTGAGATCAACGCCCGCAGAAAATGCGCGCCCCTCCCCTTTTAAGACCACGACACAAACCCCCTCGTCTGCGCTGGCCTGTGAGACCAACTGGGCAACGCCACTGAGCATCTCCGGATGGAGGGCATTCATGGCGTCTGGTCGGTTAAAGCTGAGGGTTAGAACATCTTCGTTAATTTGCGCTAACAGCTTGTTTGTCGTGGGTTGATAATTTTGAGTCATAGAATTTCTCTGTTTGTGAATAAACGATGAACCGGGTTTCATTTTTAACCGGTCTGCTACGAGCTCTGATACATATGCTTGTCAAAGCCTAGTTACTTACAACATGCTGGCTTAACCCTTGCTATCGGCTGCCGCTATGAATTTTTTTGGTGAGGTACCAAAGCGTCCTAACATAATTTAGCCCTAGGCTGCTGCATTTCGCTGGCCTGGGCATCTCTTATAGAGAGCACACCTTTTCAGCTCTGCGACACTTCATTGTGTACAGACCCATCGCCTTGAAGGACGCCAGCAGAGGTTATCTGCATTAGGGGCGTGTCTGCTTCCGGTAAGCGCTGGGTGTCATCCCGCGCCAGCGTAGGAATGCCCTGCGAAAATTGACAGTTTCTGAGTATTCCAGCAAGTGAGCAATCTCGCCAACGGCCAAATCGGTTTTGGTTAAATACTCACAAGCCAGCAGCTCTCTCACTTCCTCTAAAATCGATCTAAACGTATTCGACTCCCGTGAGAGATGCCGCCTCAATGTTCGTTCACTCACGTAAAGGCTATCTGCCACCCCAGCAATGCTGGGAAACTGGCCTGCAGACTGAATAAGAAGGCGCCGCACTTCGGATGTTATTTTTTCAGCACGCCCAAGGCCGCGTAACATTTCTTCACACTGTTGATGGAATACAACGTATTGAGAGGGATCCGAGGTCCTGACTGGCGTGTCCAGGGCATGAGCTGGCAGAAATAGCTGACTGTACTGACAGTCGAAAGCGACATCGACATTGAGCGCAAATTTATAAGACGCAGAGTGCGCCGGTTTAGGAAATGCAAACTGCAGCTCTGCCCCTTGAATCTGACCGCGGTAAAGCGAGCTCCCAGTCACACTAAGCTGCGCAAAGCATAGCTCGGTCACTGGTCTAATATGCTCAGGCGACGTCGATAACACGCCTAGTCGCAGTAAAAGCCCCCCGTTATGTTCGTGAGCCTCCCAATGAGGAAGCGAAAAAGCCTTCCCGTATCGCAACAAAAGCAGGATTGATTCTCTAAGGTTTGCACAAGTCATTAATGCAAAACCAAGCGTACCGTAGCTGGTGATATCGACGCTCCGCCCGAGTCTTATAGCAAAACTGGGGTCTTTTGCGAGTTCGATCGCTGTCATCAATAAAATAATCGAATCGAAACCATCAAATACCGGATGTGCTGAGTTGGGGGCAGACCAACCTTTAGCAGCCGCTCTTTTAAAAAATTTATCGGGCGTCACACCTGATTTTTTGAGCTCTGCAAGTAACTGCTCGTAAAGGTCTCGCTGAAGTCGAGTTGGTGTCAAGTACTAGCCCCATTAACTACCACCAGCATCGAGTCGCAAGCGGTCATCATAGATGGCCGAATATGATTCGGCTAAATTCGCAAGCCACTATACTGTGAATAGGCCTACGCTGGAAACACACGTAGCCGTCTGCGGGTGATACCCACATTGAAAACATGCTCCCGAGGCTTGGGATTGGTTGCCTCGCCGAGTCAGCATTAGAGATCAGGCCAGCCGCCATGACGATACCGCCTCCACTTGCAGGTTCTCGCACCACGATAACCTTACTGCTCCTCGCTTATGCCCTGTCCATGTGCGACCGGATGGTCTTGTCAATCCTGTTCCCAGACATAAAAACCGAGTTTGGTTTGAGTGACACCCAGCTCGGGTTGTTAGGTGGCATCTCATTCGCCCTGTTTTACGCCACAATGGGGCTTCCTATCGCGCGCCTGTCCGATCAGTACAGCCGCAAGTGGATCGTGATCATAAGCCTCATCATATTTTCGCTAATGACTGTCTTGAGCGGTTTAGCCGCTGGCTTTATCAGCCTTCTGATACTACGCATTGGCGTGGGCATTGGTGAGGCGGGAGTGAACCCCGCGAGCCACTCTATTATTGCTGACTACTTTCCGCCACAACGCCGGGCTTTTGCTATGGCCACGCTAATGCTAGGTGCAAGCATCGGCATGATACTGGGCTTTGTCCTGGGTGGTTCGATCGCCGAGGTCCACGGTTGGCGCACAGCCCTTATAGCGGTAGGCGCTCCGGGGATACTCCTCGCCCTTGTCATGGCGAAACTTTTGACCGAACCCCGTCGAGGCACCTTTGAGGCTCATAGCGGCGCACCGTCGCCGCCAATACGAGCCACCGCTGTGGCCATGTGGTCCAACAAGGCCATGCGCCATCTAATAGCGGGCGCAGTGGTCGCTGGATTGTTGGGCTATGGATTAACGCAATGGTTACCCACCTTTTTTAGCCGACAGCACGACCTAGGCCAGTCCCAGACCGGGCTTTTAATGGCCGGCATTTTTGGCATCCCCGGAGCACTGGGGGCGCTGGCTGCGGGCAAACTGTTCGACCGACTTGCTGTGCGTGGTTTCCAATACGGAATGCGAATGCTGGCTGTTATACCGTTCGTTACGCTCCCATTTTTTATCATGGGGCTACTGGCAGATGACCTTACCACGGCAGTCCTGCTGTTCATTATTCCGGGCTTCGCCGGCAATTATGCACTGGGTCCGACTCTGGCCATGATACAAACCCTGTCGCCGGTGAACATGCGGGCGGTTTCCGCGGCGATCCAAATGTTGTTCCTCAATCTCATAGGCCTGGGCTTGGGCCCCCTACTGGTCGGTGCTATTAGTGATGTCCTAGCGCCGCGGTACGGTGATAATGCCTTGGGTGTCGCACTGGCCTATTTCACTCTAGTGGGTCTGTGGGGGTCTTACCATTTTTGGCTTTGCGCTCGCGCTTTAGCCGAAAATCAAGTAACTGATCACCATCGCACAGGCACATAGGCCCGCCCACTCGAGTAACCAATAAATTTCTATGAGCACCAAAACACGGACTATCGCCCTATCATCCTGGCCCAGAGCCGCCCACACTCCGGACAGCAGCATTCTTGATGTACTGAAATCTACTCACAAGGATTGTGCCAACGGAAATTATTTGCGGCCAGTTATGAAGACACAATTTTGCCAGCAGTCTCGCAGTAACAACTAAAGGCGCTGCCCTATGATTTACCAACATATAGAAGGCAGGCTCGCTATCGGTACTTTAAATTTGGCCGAATAAGATTCTATTTTTCCAGTAATGCTCTCTAGACTGGCGAACTGAAACAGCAACAGGGTTTACTCGAGGATGCTCCAGAACAGGGGATCTGTAACATCGTCAATTCCAGAGTGGCAGCAGTTATGAAAAAGATTCTTCTGATAGCCACAGTAATCGGCATAACGGGCTTCACGATCAACCTGATTTTTTTTGGTGACAGGGCGCACAACCCGAGAATTTTTACTGCCCCCGAAAAAACTCAGTGGCGGCCAATGGGCGCCCGGGTTACTGGACAGCACGGCTACGACATCATTCCAGAGCCCACAAAGTGGAATGCGATTCACGTAGGCGTGGCCAATTCGGACAGCGTTTGGGGCGTTGCAGCACCGATGTTTGAGCTGGATTGGGTCGCGGAACCAAGCTACTTCATCGGCAACGGCCCCCTCTTTGATAACGAGGGCAATCTGTACTTCAGTCCTCAGTTTTATCACGGTGAGCGTGTGGTGCTGGTGTCACTCGACGCCAAAACGGGGACGCGGCGCTGGGCGTTACCAGCTGACGAAAACATTCAGACCAGCAGTCCTGCTTTTATTTTGAATGATCCCGAAAATTTAAATTCACAAATACTTTATATCGTGGGCTATGACCGCATTACCGCACTGAGACCCGATGGCTCTAAAATTTGGAGTCGATCTACAGGCCTAAAACTCACGGCGAAGGAGCTGCTCAACCCAGACAAAAAAAAGTTCCACAGTCTCAACTACCACCCAGCCACCGATTCTTTAATCACGGTCACCAAGACAGGAGCGTTATTTGCCTTTGACCGAAAAACTGGCCAATCCATAGCGCCCATCGGACAGCTCCCCGGTGCACCTGCGATCAGCGGCAAGGGTACAAAAATACCCGAATTCATTCTCGATAGAGTCGATCCATTAATGGACGCCGCTTTTGGCAAAACCGATGCCGGCTTGAGTTTATTTTCCTCGGCGGTGAACTATATCTATGGCGGTGGCGGCGTCGTCACCAACTACTTCAGCATTGATCCAGACAGTAGCCGCATCTACATGGCAGCTACTGCCCAGGATGCCGAAGACGGTACGACCGATGGCAAATCTGAACTGGGCGCAATTTACGCCCTTAACCTAGTCAATAATAATCATGGTCTCGAGTTCCAGATATTGGCTCGCGCCGTGTTTCAAGGTGGGACGGGCTCTACGCCAGCGCTTAGTGCAGACGGTCACCGCCTGTATGTTTCAGATAACGAGGGGCACGTTATTGCTCTCAATAGCGAGCTCGACGAAATATGGCGGGTCGACGTTGGGGAGCCTTTAGTGGGCTCCATCACAGTATCGCCCGACAACCACGAACTTTATGCCGTCACTGCCAATGACGTCATCCAACTCATCGATCACGGAGAATACGGCAACCGAGCTTGGACTGCAGAACTTAACGGTTTTGACGGCTATGCCAATGTGGATACGCAATCTAATGCCCTCACAGCTACTGTTACTGCCAATGGTGTCGTGATTATGATTGGTGGTGGGAAATCACTGCTGGGCCGAACCATTATGCTGCACACGGGCATGGGTTTACTGGACCGTATGACCGGGAAGCTGCGCTACTTTGCCGAGGGCCGGGAGGATTCTTTAGCGATGAGTGTCGTCGCACCTGATGGTAGCTTATACGTGGCCCATTCACCCTTGCGCCGTGCGGTGGGTAAGGCTATTTATCCAGACTTAACCCCGAAGATCACGGGCGGAATCGCCCGTTTTAAACCGGTTCGCCTCGACCTTCTTGCCCGGGACGCCGTTTGTGCCGCCGAGGCACGCAGTGCTAACACAAGTCAGCTAGACAAGGTCACCGAGCTCACTGCTATAAACACCGATATACGACAGATTCAGGTATTAATGACCCAAACCAATGACGCTGTCGAGACGGCGGTAAACGAGGGCGATATGTCACGAGAGACCGCAAGCACGCTACGGTCAATGCTCAACCAGATCACCGCAACACCACTCACCACCGAGACACTGGCTGCAGCACACACACAACTTGTAAATGCCTGCGATCTGCTAGATTCAACACCTCAACAATGACTTATGCGTGCAGGTCACTTCACGCTGAGTCAGTCGCTTAACCCATAGCTGACTTAGAGCGGTTTCTGACTGTATTTTTAGGGCGCGTCTCAAGGTAATGATTCATTACGTTGGTTAGCAACCCTTATTAAGCACGATAACAAACAAGCGAAACTGCACATAACGCCGTGAAAGAATCACCCATTGAGCCCACCTGTCACCTGTCACCTGTCACCTGTCACCTGTCACCAACGATAACTGGCACTCAGGCCAAGGCGGCGGCCTGGAATAGGCCAATGGTTGGCATACCCAGTTGGCTGGCGTCGCACAACAGCGGTGCCGCTGGTTCGCGTGATGAGAGCTTCCTCATCCAGCAAATTGCGGGCAAACACTTCAACATGCCATCGGTCGGTCCGAACACCCAAATATGCGTCGAAGGTATTGTGGGCATCAAGATCGATCGCAGGCGTCGTAATCGTAGCCGCTTCAGCGAATTGATTGCCGGTGTAGGCAAATAACGCACGTCCGTAGCCTTCAAAACCACCAAAGTCCACACGATATTCCGTGTTCACGCTAGCTGTCCACTCGGGCACCCTGCCAAGCTGGTTGCCACTCTCATCACACTGGGCTACGGCTTGGCCCGGAGGAAAAATTGGCACGCCGTTGTCATCGAACTCATTGCAGGGCAGCGAAGTTCCACTTGCGTATTCACCTTCGGTGTAGCTGAGAGAGCCGCCCAGATACCAGTTGGCGCTAAGGTTTGCCGACAACTCTAATTCGGCACCCCAAACCTCGGCATCACCGTTAACGGTGATGCCACTGCGGTCAATACTCCCGTCCGGATTGATAATATTGAGTGCATTCTGACGAGAAATGTAGTCATCAAAATTATGGGCGTAGAGAGCTCCGTTGATTCGAACCGCGCCATCAGCCAGGGTGCTCTTGAAACCCAGCTCGTAGGACATACTCTCTTCGGCGCCGAACAACAGTACATCCTCAGGTAAGGCCGATCCCGTCACCGTTACTCCGCCAGGTCGCCACCCAGTGCTCACCACACCGTAAAAGTTGATATCGTCACTCAGCGTATACTCAAGTGCCAATTGACCGGTAAAGGAGTCGTCGTCATAGCGCCGGTTGTCATCTGAGATAACCTGCTCCAGGAGAAATCCCGGAGGCGCAACGCTAATGCCGCTCGGGCCTGCGACCAAAGACATATCCCGACCTACCTGAATCTCCTGATAACGCAGACCCAGCTGCAAGGTCCACTTTTCACTCAAGTAGAACTGATTGTGGGTAAACAGGCCCCAGCGCTCTGACTCTGCTGGGAATAACAGCATGGTGCTGCCCCCCGCAAAGGGACTGAGGGGAATCTGAAGGTTGTCCTGACTGAAAAAGATATCCGAATCCTCATAGTAGAGGCCTACCATGTAGTCCCAGCGCTCACCTTCGTTGCTGGCGAAACGTAGCTCCTGAGAAAAGTCAGTACGATCATCTACGGCTATTCGCTCTGCCACGTTACCCGGGTTCGAACTGCCCTGCGCCTGATCATATATCCTAACTGAGTCGGTCTCGTGATAGCCCGTCACCGATGTAACCGTGTGGGAACCCAGGTCCCAGTTCACCACCAATGACGTGTTCAGATACTCCGATTGCGTGTTGTCGGATACACCATCGATCCCTACCCGCGCGTCACTGCGATCATAGGAGTTCAGGGACGGCAATAAGCCCTCTGGATCCAGTCTGGGATCCCCCGCAGGCACGCCACTAAGCACACCTAGATCATCGAAGTCGCGCTCTAGGTACTGCGCTGCAAAATCGATACTCAAACTGTCAGTGAGCAACCATCTCAGGCTAAAACGGCCCGCTGTCGTCTCAGTAGCGCTGGTCTCTCCAGTCAAGACATTGACAGTTTCGTCCATATCATTTTCGTCAAACACGCCGGCGAAGCGCAAAGCCAGTCGCCCCGGTATCAACGGCAGGCTCGCAGCCAGCTGGGTGTTGATGCCATCGTTGTCGGTCAGTGTTGCTCGCACCTCGCCTTCGACCTCGTCAAGATTAGGCTTACCGGTATGAATATTGATAGCGCCAGCAGGGGAGGTTCGGCCGGCGAGCGTTCCTTGGGGTCCGCGCAACACCTCAATGCGCTGTATGTCGAACAACTGCTGGTAGACAGCGTTCGAATCGACAATCGTCTGGTTCCAGTAGGTGGCCACTGCTGCTTCGGCTGCGGAGTTCGGGTTGTAGTTGATACCGCGCAGTGTCATGCGCCCACTGCGGCCGGTGAAACTATCGATTTGCAGGCCTGCTGTCAGCGCCTCAAGGTCTAAAAAGCTAAACACATTAAAGTCTTTGAGCGTGTCTCCGTCTATCACGTTAACCGTGGCCGGAACGTTCTGCACCGATTCAAGACGCTTCTGAGCTGTTACGACTATCTCTTCCAATTGGAGGCTTTGCGCAGCCACCATGCTCCCATAAAACGCAAGGATCACGACCCAAGCAAAGGGTGATACTTTAAAAGAGTGACGCATAATGAAACCTTCCTTATTTTTATGTGCCCGTGGTAACGATACTGCCAGCCTAACTTTAAGCATCACTCAGCCGTCACTATGAATCATTTTCGGTCAACATTTTTACGGGTGCTGACGCTATGTCCTCGAAGAACCCTGAGGTCGATTAGGCCAAGGACGGCCCAGCGCTGCTGCCGAAAGACCCGCCATCAGACTGACATAACCGCGATTTACACCGATAGTTACGGCGGCTTAGCACGCACAACTCTTGCCTCTACTATTTGTGGCATGCTGCTCTGAAGGTGAGTGAAAAAATGTCCGAAGATGATTCCTGCGCCACATGCCGACGGCACTATCTTGGGGGCGAGTTAACAATGAGGCCAAATACATCAAAACGACCTTCAGCCTCAGAAAATCCATCAGAACAAATTGCCCAAGCAACCGAATTCAGCGACAAAGTAATGAGGATGGCACGAGAGCAAAATGCTAAAGAAAATTGCTGTAGTGATCACCATAGTATTACTCGCAAGTCTTGGCTTCATAACGGCTAAAGTTGTGATTCCATTACAAGCATCAGCCGAGAAAAATGGGCCCACCACCGCTGCTCGTGATTATGCCCTGCAAGACAACAACCGAGTTACGCTGCCACGAGCACAGAGCCACGCTTACCAACCCTCACCCGATCCCAATAAAAATTTATATTGGGGCGAACTACATATTCACACTCGTGAAAGTTTCGATGCCACGTTATTTGGTAATACGCTGAGCATCGAAGATGCCTACCGTTTCGCCATGGGGGAAACGCTGAAAACTGCAGGTGGCGAAGCAATGCAGCTGAGTCGCCCTTTAGACTTTGTGGCGATCACTGATCATGCCGAAGGCTTTGGTACACGCACCCATTGCCAAGAGACTGGACTCTCTCTTTCTGAACGCGCGGCCTGCTGGCTGGCAAACGAACCCAACCCAATGATCTTTAAATTACTGGTTGATCGTGTCCGAGGCGCTGACATTATCGGCGACCCTTCGAAGCCTGCTGGCGTATACCAACAAACCCAGCGTACCTCGCCAAAACAAGGCGCGTTTCCTACTTGCAGATTTGGGCATGGAAGTCTTGAACGCTGTCAGAGAAATGCAAAAACTGATTGGGCTAAGTATATCGATCTGGCCAATCAATATAATGTTCCCGGGGAGCTCACTACACTGATTGGCTACGAATTTTCTCCGGGTCTGCCGGCTCAAGGTAAACACCATCGTAATATTATTTTTCGCACCGACACCGTGCCTGAGCGAGCAATTTCAAGCCTCGATGTTCCCAACGCCATCACGCTTTGGCAGGGGCTTGAGGCCACCTGCAGCGGAGATTGCAATTTCCTCACAATGCCCCACAACCCCAATAAGGCCTGGGGCCTAACCTACTCGCCCTACACTTGGGATGGACAGGCCTATACCAAGAATGACTGGCGGCTGCGTCAAAAATACGAACCACAGGTCGAAATATTTCAGGTAAAAGGAGCACAGGAATGTGCGCTAGGCGTTGGCGCCACCGATGAAGAATGCGCCTTCGAACAGGTACTTGATCCATGCCAACCCGGAGAAACAACCGGCTGCGCTTTTAAAACGGGATTCGTTCGGCAAGGCCTTAAAGTCGGCTTGGAACTCGAACAGAGCCTAGGTTTTAATCCATTGCAAACGGGCTTTATTGCCGCTACCGACAGCCACAACTCAAACCCTGGTGATGTAGAAGAGTGGGATTTTCCCGGCGCAGTGGGCGCCGTCACATCTTCGGCAACACGGCGTTTACGTTACAACTCAGAAAGCGCCGACTACCAGTCGCCCCTTAAATTTCATACATCCGGAGGGCTGGCGGCGGTGTGGGCCCCAGAAAATACTCGTGAAGCTGTTTTCGATGCCCTCGTCCGCCGTGAAACCTACGCAACATCGGGGCCCCGCATAGCCCTGCGCTTTTACGCTGGCTGGGATATTGATCCGAGCGTGACCTCAGATCCCAATGGTATTGAGTCACTTAGAGATCAAGGCGTGCCCATGGGCGGCGTACTTAAAAACGCGGCAACTGAAGCAACTAACCAGAAAAACGTGTCTCCACAGTTTTATGTTTGGGCCACACAGGACCCCATGGATGCACCCTTACAAAGACTACAAATAATCAAGGGCTGGATCGACAAACAGGGAAAAACTCACGAACGCGTGGTAGATATAGCGTGCGCTGACGGCGCATCTGTTGATCCCTCCAATCAGCGCTGCCCAGATAACAACGCAAGCGTTGATCTCAACAACTGTAGCTTTAACATCGACTCAGGTGCCAGTGAGTTGAAGACACTGTGGCAGGACCCCCACTACAACCCAGAGCAGGGCGCCTTTTACTATGTTCGTGCTCTGATGAACCCAACCTGCAGGTGGTCTACCTATGATGCTATTCGCCTCAATCAGCCACCCAGTCCACACGTTCCCAGCACGATTCAAGAGCGTGCATGGAGCAGCCCTATTTGGATAAGCTCTAATGACTAATCGTAAAACCGGCACACATTGCTGATGCGACTCTGCACCTTCCCCAGCGATAAGGAGCATAAGTCTATGTTGATGCGTCTAGCATTCCTTATGGTCATCATACTTTCCGTTGCTTGCTCTGGAGATAGCCTCGAAGCCGAAAAGCGCACAACTGCACAACAACACTATCGGACAACTAACACGGTCATACCCGGTAATAATCAAATTATATCGTTCTCTAAACCTGCATACACTAAGGCAGAGCGCCCAAAACCCAACCTCGACCGCAACGCGTTTTTTGGCGACTTACATGTGCATACAGCTCTGTCATTTGATGCCTCGGCATTTGGCACGACGGCCTCTCCGTCTGATGCTTATCGCTATGCTCAAGGTGAAGCAATTACACACCCCAGTGGCTTCGAGGTACAACTAACCCAACCTCTAGATTTCTATGCCGTGACAGATCATGGAGTCTTACTGGGCCTCATTAACGAGGCTATCGATACTAACTCTGCGTTTTCACAATACGAGCTTGCTAAGCCTTATCATAATATCAACGAATCAATCGACGGTGGTCTTCTAGATCTCGCCAAGAGAAGTAAAGCCTTTTACAATTTTGTCAGCGATGTTGTTGCCAACCTGCTAGATGGCACAATCGATGAAGACTCTATCAATAGCGCTAGTAAATCTGCCTGGCAGCAAACGATCGAAGCCACCAATGCCGCCTACAAACCGGGGGTATTTACCACCTTTGCAGCCTACGAATTCACGTCATCGACTCAAGCGCGAGAAGCACTTCATCGCAATGTCATCTTCCGATCAACACAACGCCTACCCGCACAACCGTTCTCCCGCTTCAACAGCATTAACCCCGAAGGCTTGTGGGACTGGATGGATCAGTTACGTCAGCAAGACGTGGAAAGCCTAGCCATACCTCATAACAGCAACGGCTCCAATGGCGCGATGTTTGCCTTTACCGACTGGGCTGGCCGGCCCATTGATGTCGATTACGCAGCGAAGCGGCTGCGTAACGAGCCACTCGTAGAAATCACTCAAGTCAAAGGAACTTCAGAAACCCATCCCCTCCTATCGCAAAACGACGAATGGGCCAATTTCGAAATTTTCCCTCTTCGCACGTCTACTCGTCTTCCCAGTAACCCGCAAGGTAGTTATGTACGTAATGCTTGGCAGCGCGGGCTGAGTCTGACCACTCGTGACTCGGGAAACCCCTATAAGTTTGGAGTTATTGGCTCTAGCGATACGCATACCGGCGCGGCCTCGCTGGAGGAAAACAACTATTTTGGGAAAATTGGTGCTTTCGATAGCACACCCGAAAAAAGGGGTTCGATACCCGCAAGTTTTCTGTATGGCACGTTAGTCAAACTAGCGGCGTCCGAAATGGTTGAAGAAGTCGATGGCCAAAATTATCTCGATTTTTCCGGTTACAAATATTGGGGGGCCTCTGGAATTGCGGGCGTTTGGGCAGAGGCCAATACTCGTGAAGCGATATACGACGCATTGCGTCGTAAAGAAACCTTTGCCACCAGCGGCACTCGCATCAAACTGCGCTTTTTTTCCGGTTACCATTTCGCAGAGGATCAGCTAGATGAGACGGACCTGATCAAAGAGGCGTACCGCTCAGGCGCCACAATGGGGGCTACCTTGCAGGCTCAAGGTAAGCGCCAGCCCTCATTTCTAACCTGGGCCATAGCCGACCCAAATACTGCACCTCTGCAGCGCCTTCAGATAGTAAAAGGATGGTTAACAAACGGCGAGCACCAAGAAAAGGTTTACGATGTCGCTTGCTCAAACAACCTTCAGGTAAATCAGGATACCCACCGCTGCCCAGACAATAATGCGCGGGTCAATCTAGGTGACTGCTCTACCACCGCCAACGTGGGCGCAGCAGAATTAAAAGTACTGTGGCAAGACCCCGACTTTGTTCCAGAACAAGAAGCCTTCTATTATGCGCGGGCACTTGAAAACCCGGTGTGCCGATGGTCCACTTGGGACGCGATTCGCAGCGGCAAATTGCCTCGCGGAGACTTGCCCGCAACGATACAGGAGCGCGCCTGGTCCTCGCCGATATGGTATAGCGCGCTCGATGACAGTGACAATTTTGTAGAATAGGAAACTATGCCTAAAGAACTCGAGTCGGTCGATGTCCTCATTATAGGGGCCGGACTCTCCGGCATTGGTGGAGCCTGCCAGCTGCGCCGCAACTGCCCGGAGCGCAGCTTTATGATTTTCGAATCTCGTGCTGCCAGCGGCGGAACTTGGGACTTATTTCGTTATCCCGGCATTCGATCAGACAGTGACATGTATACCTTTAGCTATGGCTTCAAGCCCTGGCGCGATCCATCGGCTATTGCCGATGGTGACAAAATTCTTAATTACATCCGTGAAACGGCAGCAGAATATGATGTGGAACGTCATATTGAATATCATCGCAAAGTCGTTTCAGCGCGCTGGTCGTCTACCGAAAAACGGTGGACCGTTACGGCTGAGTGCGGCAATACTGGCGAGAGCGTCACTGTTAGCTGCCAATTCATTTTTAGCTGTAGCGGCTACTACGACTATGAACAGGGCTATACCCCCGAATTTGTCGGCCTCAACGATTTTTCAGGAACCGTCGTGCACCCCCAACAATGGCCTGAAGATCTTGATTACAAAGGCAAGCGGGTTGTGGTGATTGGCAGCGGTGCTACCGCCGTAACACTTGTCCCCACCATGGCCAAAGACACAGCTAGCATGGTCATGCTGCAACGCTCGCCCACCTATATTGCCGACGTACCCCTAGAGGACCCCACGGCGTTGAAGCTGCGTAAATGGCTGCCTGTGGCCTGGGCATCTCGCTTAACCCGCTGGAAAAAGGTGTTGTTTCAAATTTATATTTATCAATTGTCCCGAAAACGCCCCAAGCAGTTGCGGCATTTTTTGCTGAGCGAGGTGCGTAAACAGTTGGGACCAGATTATGACGTTGCCACTCACTTCACCCCAAACTACAACCCTTGGGATCAACGCCTCTGCGCAGTCCCCAATGGCGATATGTTTACCGCTATTCGCGAAAAACGCGCTGAAGTCGTTACCGATCATGTTGATGAATTCAACGCAACAGGAATCCAGCTTAAGTCGGGCAAGCAGCTAAATGCCGACATTATTATTATGGCGACGGGGCTCAATTTGAAATTTGCAGGTGGTGTTGATTACAGCATTGACGATCAAAAGCTCGACTTCACCGATCGCTTTATTTTCCGCGGCATGATGTTTTCCGACCTGCCAAATATGGCGTTTACCGTGGGATACACCAACTCGTCGTGGACGCTCAAAGCCGACCTCACCGCCAGCTACGTTTGCCGTCTACTGAATAAAATGGCGAGTGGAAAATACTCGACAATTACTCCGCGCATGATAGGCACTGTTGACGAGGAGCCTCTTCTCGACTTTGACGCGGGCTATGTCTTGCGGGCGCGGGATCAGTTCCCGAAACAAGGCAATCGACTACCCTGGAAAAACTACCAAAATTATATTAAAGATTTTATCACCCTGCGCATCGGGGGACTTAAAGATAAAGAGCTTGAATTTCGATAGCCGCGGGCGCCCATGACAGCAAACCTATTCGAATTATCAGCGTCTTGATTACGGGTACAAATAGAAACAGCCACGTTGCCGTTTTAGAGCAACCCCATCCTAGTTGAGCTCTAGAGTAATCAAGAAAATGTGCGACGGAGGCTATGGCACGACCATTGAAGCAGCATGAGTTACGCTGTAATGTTATGGCACTAGGTATGCCTTAAGGTGCTAGACCCGCAGGAAGGCCAAAACTCCGGGGACGCTGGAGCAGTGATACATACACAAATTTGGGGAGCAAACGCATGAAAAAATTGGGGCTCGTATTCTTCGGCTTATTGATACTTTTTTTTGTGGGTCGAGGCTTAGTTAACGTCCCCGCTGTGCAAGACACCTTGCTCGAACGTGGCACAGCAGCCCTCGCCAAAAATGCAGCTCAACCGCTGGAAGATCCAGAAGGTTTGAGAGTCTATGTTTGCGGTAGCGCATCGCCCTTAGGCATGGGGCAGGCTCAAGCTTGCATTGCCGTAGTAACACCCGAGCACTTTTATCTTATCGATTCTGGCGTAGGTTCAACAGATAACATTAACCTTTTGAGGTTACCTACAGCACGACTAGACGGCCTATTACTCACGCATTTTCACTCTGACCATATTGCCGAAATTTATGAAGTCAATCTGGGTTCTTGGGTCAATGGCAGGCCAGCTCCACTGAAGGTCTGGGGACCACGTGGCGTCGATGAAGTCGTCAGTGCGGTGAATGCAGGCTACCGCCAAGATCGCATCTATCGGGTTGGACATCACGGCGAGGACTTACTGCCGCCCGCGCTCGGTGTTTTGGCCCATGAAACCATTGAGCCGGGTGTTGTCCTAGAAGATGGTGAACTGAAGATTTCGGCGTACGTGGGGGAACACCCACCCATTGAACCGGCGGTAGGGTATCGATTTGACTACCGTGGCCGCAGCGTCGTGATTTCAGGGGACAGCAATGTCAATGAAAACACCCTAAAGATCGCGGAGGGAGCCGATCTATTACTCCATGACGCCTTATCACTGCCTACCCTCACTGCACTTTCACGCGCTTTAGAGGCAGTCGGTCAAACGCGGCAATCCAAGATTGTCACAGATGTCATGGACTACCATGCTTCCACGGGCTCATTGGTTGCACTAGGGGAACAATCAAACGTCGCCATGGTCGCCTACTATCATCTGGTGCCGGTTCCGCCCAATGCCATAACAAAGACGATCTTTATGCGCGGGGCTCCTGACAACTTCGTTCTTACCGAAGACCTTATGTGGTTTGAGTTACCTATCGGTAATGACGAAATTGTGGTGCATCGCCCCTGACCACAACTTTTTTCCATCGGATGGCTAGGAAGTAGCATCTTCTGCCGTTTTTTTGCGGCAATCTACGGCGGTCTGATATTGAGACCTTTGATCATTTTCTGATCGAGGTATCCATTAGGCAACCAAACAATCTCTGCAGATCTGATGAATCGGCTATGGGCGCTGGGCCTCATGAAGCCAATGCGCCTTTTCTCCAAATGTTTTTTTATTTTCTACTTCCTTCAGGCCGCAACCCTACTTGTTAAAGTTTTTCCCTAATAAAAACTCGTCAAATGATGACGGTTTCTTCAACCTTTACTTGTTTTCAGCTCAGTATTTTTTGCCGTAATACAAAAAGAATCGAGGCACCTTTTTTGTATTGATATTCGATCAAACAATTTGGTGTCATCGGAATTTTGAACTAGACTCAACTCAGCTTTAAACCCCTCAGCGTGAAAGTGACGCCGCCAATATGAACCTCTGACCATTGTGGACGCATTCGTAGACTCCAAAACCAAAGTTCTGTCGCGAGCTAATCTCGTCAATGAATTTGCGATAAAAATGGTGTCAGTCATCAACGCCAAAGAGTTGGCATGGTTTGTCGCGCGAGAAATCGTTGGCAGTCTCGGGTACGAAGATTGCGTCATTTATTACTTAAATGAAGAGGCAAACTGTCTGGTTCAAACGGCTGCTATCGGAGTTAAAAACCCCTCCGATCAGGATATTTTAAACCCCCTCACGATTGAAATTGGCGTCGGGGTTACGGGGCACGTCGCTTTAACAAAGAAATCGATGCTAGTTTCCGATCTGAGCGTTCATGACAACTACGTGACAGACGTTGAGCCCGCACTCTCTGAGCTTTGCGTACCGATTATTTTTGGTGATCGACTCTATGGCGTTCTTGACAGCGAATGTAAAACCGCCGGTGCCTATGGCGAGGAAGACAGAAAAGTTTTCGAGACGGTTGCTAGAATGATTGCGGCCAAGTTGGCATTAATCGAACAAACCGAGCTCGTAAAACAGTACACGGCAGAGTTAGAAGCGAAAGTTGAGGAACGGACGCGAGAGCTCAAGGTTGCGAACGATAAACTCGAGTACTTGGCATCAATCGACCCGCTGACAGAGCTGGTGAATCGCAGGCGCCTTGACGAGGTACTAGCTCAAGAATTTGAGAGAACTAGCCGATACCAAGGCGAGCTTTCACTCATCTTGCTAGACATCGATCATTTTAAGACGGTAAACGATACTCGGGGTCACCAGGCTGGAGACGAAGTCATTGCCGGTGTTGGCAGGATTGCGAAAGTAATGTCCAGAATATCCGATACGCCCGGACGATGGGGCGGCGAGGAGTTTTTGATCGTTGTGCCCCAAACGAACAGAGACAGCGCAGTAGCTTTTGCCGAAAAGTTGCGCCAAGCCATTGAGAACGAGAAATTTTTTGGTGATTTGCGAGTTTCAGCCAGTTTCGGCGTGGCCAGCTTCCGACCCGGTGAAACCATTCCGGCTGTGCTTCAAAGAGCAGATGAAGCACTTTACCGAGCCAAGAGATTAGGGCGCAATCGAGTAGAAACCGAGACTACCGCCTAGCAGGGCCAAGTATTTGAAAGGTAATTAGTCCTGTTCTGCAGCGAGAGACCGTCATGACCCTCAGGCATGCTGCTGTGAGCTTTCTTTGCGCGTACCGCTCTACTAAAGACCCAAATTGCAAATCCTGCAGAACGACCTAGTTACTGACTAGGTATAATCCCCCTCCCCTCCTGCAGCAGCTTTAATCCATCCCAAATCCAAATTATTTTGCTATCCGATACTCCCCATGCATGTCGGTCCGATACCCCCCATGCATGTCGGATCGGTGAAGCACCCAATACATAGCGCTAGCAAAAGCCAGCGGCAACAGTCGCAACGACCTTTTGGCAGGGCGTCGGCATCATCAACCGGGTGTGAAAATAGCGAAGTTACCATTAGCTCGTGCCACTAACCGGCCGCTCGCAAAAACATCTGACTCAACGTTGGCTAATCGCTTTCCTCGATTGACAACCCGACTTGTACAACTCACCGTGCCCTCGTAGACCGCTTTGAAATAGTTGATTTTAATTTCTACCGTTGCACAGATCTCATCCTTACCCAGACTGTAGGCAATTGCTGCGCCCATACCTGTGTCTGCTAACGCATACAGTACAGCGCCGTGTGCCACGCCGTTGGGATTGAGTAATTCCGGCCGGACCGTCAGTGACACCTCGCTGGTGTTGCTATCGCACTCAACAACCTGAAGACCTATCAAATCTGCAAATGGGTGGTCCATGTAAGCTCCTCATTGTTTTAGCACTTGGGTGTCAAATCTTTTAGAAAATTCCAGATCAGGGGTGGCGAGTTTCCAGGGCAACCTGTATAACAAATATACTTTATATTTTATATATTTTATTGCAGCAGGTTCCAATGACCGAAACTGACCCTACCAACCTGTTTGGGTTCCTGATTCAGGACCTCGCCCGCTTGCTCAGCCGCACCTTTGAACACATCCCGGGCAACCTAAAAGTAACGCGTGCGCAAGCGCGGGTGCTGGCCTATGTGACGTTTTACAAGGGCTCTACCCAAACAGAAATTGCCGCACTAATGGACGTCCAGAAAATCGTAGTAACCAAACTTGTTGATGATCTGGAGCTGATGGAACTGATCGAACGCCACCCGGACCCCAACGATCGCCGCGTACGTCGCTTGCACGTAGCCAACCACGCTGGCCCAGTACTTGACCAGATATGGCAGCGCTTGTCAGAAGTGTCCAACATTGCGCTGGCACCGCTGCCAGAAGAACGCGCAAAAACCCTGCTGCAAGACCTAGCCGCAATTCGTGAACACCTAGTGCTCCACACCGCGAGCCTGGCAACAAAGCGAGACACAGCATGAAACGCATCGTTCTTCTTTTTGCCGCCCCGGCCATCATTATTTGCACCGCCCTCTATATTTACCTAACGGGGGGACGCTACATCGTCACAGAAAATGCCTACATCCGTAGTGGCATTGCCATGATCAGCGCAGGTGCTTCAGGCCAAGTTATGCGCGTGTTAGTGCAGGAAAACCAACGGGTCGAGCAAGGACAGCTGCTTTTTGAACTCGACTTTGAGCCTTTTGATATCGCCGTGACTAAAGCAGCCGCCGCGTTGGACGACACCCGCAATCAGGTGATTCTGCAGCAGGCCAATTACCACCGCCAAACGGTGCGCCTAGCAGCTGCCCGGGAAGATCATGACTACGCCCTTCAAGAGTTGAACCGAGTCATCGAGTTAGCAGAAGGGCAAACAGTGTCGCAGGAAAAATTGGCCGCCAGACGTCACACCTTAAACGTCGCCAATCACACCATCGGCGCTGCAGAGGCAGAGGTGGCCACAGCACTGGCACAGTTAGAGGGGAATCCCGATCAAGCCGTTGATGACTACCCAAAAGTTAGGCAAGCCAAGGGAGAGTTATCCCGGGCAAAGTATGAGCGCAGGCACGCGAGCGTACACGCAGGCATATCTGGCACGTTAGCAAAAGTAGACTTGCACCCCGGAGAGTTCGTCGACAAGGGGCAGCCCCTGTTCTCGCTGGTGAGTGACAATGAAATCTGGATAGAGGCGAACCTAAAGGAAACTCAACTGACCAAGCTCGAGGTAGGACAGCCGGCATCTTTTGTCATAGATGCCTACCCAGATGTGACAATGACCACCGAAGTCATGAGCATTGCCCCGGCCTCTGGCGCGGAGTTCGCCATACTGCCACCGCAAAACGCCACCGGAAATTGGGTGAAAATAACGCAGCGCGTACCCGTTCGCCTACGAGTGAAGCCCACCGCGAAACTTCCAAAGCTGCGAGCGGGGATGAGTGTAGAAATCCGAATTGATACAGGCAGTTCACGCAGCCTACAGTCTTTGATGGATAAGCTTTACGCCTTCTAAGGCTGCTTGAAAAATATATGTCCGATAATAGCGCCGCAAATACAAAAGGAGATGAAGCAGACGACTCGGTGCCTGCTGACTCGCTACTGCGCTACCCCAAACTGAGAACGCTGACGCTTGTTTTTGTACTGATGGGCATCATGCTGCACACCATTGACAGCACGATCGCCAACGTTGCCCTTCCGCACATACAAGGCTCACTTTCCGCGACCATCGATCAAATATCTTGGGTTATCACGGGGTACATCATTGCCGCCGCCGTTGCTACGCCAGCTGTAGCATGGCTGTCTGCAAGAATCGGGGTTAGAACAGTCATGCTTGTTTCTGTCATAGGATTCACGCTCTCCTCTGTACTTTGCGGCTTGGCAATTACGCTACAGGATTTGGTGCTCTACCGCGTCCTGCAGGGACTCTCCGGCGCGGCGCTCATTCCAGTTGGGCAAGCGATTGTGCTCAGTTCTTTTAAACCCGAGGAGACGGGCAAAGCCATGGCCTTATTCGGCCTAGGCGTCATGTTCGGACCCATCATAGGGCCCACACTGGGCGGTTACATCACGGAATGGATGGATTGGCGCTGGGTGTTTTTCGTCAACCTGCCCTTTGGCCTACTCGCCGCAGTGGGAATTACCTTTCTTATCAAAAAATCCCCGCCCCGGGGCGACCTACGTTTTGACTGGTTAGGGTTTCTCACTCTGGTTGTGGCCATGGCCAGTTTTCAAATGATGATGGATCGAGGCCACGGAAAAGACTGGTTCGACTCCTGGGAAATCATCTGCTGGGCTCTCCTCGCACTAAGCGCTATCTACGTCTACGTGGTCCGTACGGCAACCGCAACCCAACCCTTATTTAGCCGACAACTGTTTCGGGATAGAAATTTTGTCGTGGGAAACATTCTGTTTTTCTTCATAGGCGGCAACATGGTGGCTAGCATGATCATGCTTCCCGTCATCATGCAATCGCTGATGGGCTATCCCGTAGAGGCTGCCGGCATGCTGTTGGCTCCCCGCGGTTTTGGGTTGATGCTGGCAATGGCATTGGCACCGCGACTAGCAGACAAGATCGACCCTCGAATTCTTGTTAGCGCTGGGATTGCTATTGCCGCCTATGCCATGTGGGCACACGCAAAAATGGGGATCTACTTCACTACATGGAGTTTTATTAGCGCAGGTTTTATCCACGGGATAGGGTTGGGCCTTGTATTTGTGGTGCTAGGCGCCCTATCTTTTGCGCACATGGATTCAGAGATACGTCTACAAGCCTCAACATTTTTCAATATGGTGCGTAATGTCGGCCAATCATTTTGTGCTGCGGTTACCATGAGTATTCTGGCTCATAACATTCAGGTAAACACGTCAGAACTGGGCGAGTCGATCTACGCCACAGGGGACATGTTTCGTCTCGCACTGGCCGATGGAGTGAGTTTGGGCAACCAAGAGATAGGCCTGAGCATTTTGCAAAGCGGTATCATGCGGCAAGCGTCGCTTATCTCTTACATCAACAATTTTTATATACTTGCGCTTACCACCGCGCTGCTCGTGCCATTAGTCTGGTTGGCAAAAAACCATGAAAGCCCTAGCTGAGCTGTCGCAATTTGAAATATTGAAAAAACCAACCCCATTATCTGTATACGAATGGCGCGACCATAAAATTCAGTATCCACAAGAAAGTGACATCAGCCCTAGAGCTGCAGAGCCTCGCAGTCAGTGTTACCGCTGCATCCTATTTTTTTGAGATTTTGGGCTAGAAAAATGTCAACGCTGGCGGCACAGAACCACCGAGCATTACAGAACAAACCAACTATGTCCTCGCAAAAAAACATTGTCTGAGGGCTCCGGCTAGGTCTGGTGAATGATCTACCCAGCTAGGCTGATCGGATCAGCCTCGAGAGCTTCAGTAATTTGGTAAACGATTCGCTGGCTCACTGAATGGCCTGCTCTGAGTATTGATTCGTCATGACTCAACGTATGGTTTGGGCCGTTTGGGAAGCCCTGAGCTTCGAGGCAAATAGCACTGTAAGGCCTCAAGGGCGTGGACAACTGTGATGCGGTGTAAACCTGCAAACAAGGCTGTGTGGTTGAAACATTAAGACTAAGGCCGTTGATTAAGTTCGACAGTGTGGCCACGTGATGGGGTACAAGCCCTGCCCGCACCGCCGAATTGAGTTTATAACTATGATCGAGCTCCAGCGGACCTTGAGCGCCAGCAAGCGACCGCTGGCGCGTAAAATCTAGATCGGTATCCACAACAGGCAGCAAACCGCCAGTAGCACACTGGAGGCTATCGGTCTCTAAAACCGAGTTGGCGTTAATTTGCAGTGCTAAGTCACCGACGGACTGTGCGCCCAACGTAAAGTAAGCGTGGTTAGTCAAGCTGATAGGAGTATCGCGGTTTGAAGCTGCGGCCAAATCAATAATCAGGCAATCGTTTTCGAGGGTATAACGCACAAAAAAATCGCGATCACCAGGTAAACCCCCATCACCATGCTTGAGATTAGTGGCATAACTCACGGTAGTCGCATGATCCGTCTGCCTAAGCTGCCAGTTCACTAGATGCAGCCCCGTATCGCTACCGTGCAGCAACACAGACGCGTCCCCAAAGGACTCATTTTCATTGCGTAATCGG
Organism: Luminiphilus sp. nBUS_16; assembly: GCF_051201645.1. Classification (GTDB taxonomy): domain Bacteria; phylum Pseudomonadota; class Gammaproteobacteria; order Pseudomonadales; family Halieaceae; genus Luminiphilus. Next base: position 2,321,904 of record NZ_CP179205.1, read on the forward strand.
CCCGCATACGGACCCACAGTGCCACCGATACAAAACTGGTCAATGACATCAGTGGTCAGCTCAGACGTATCGAGCAACAACTTAATATTGCGGCCCCTGAATACCATCTGGGCCAAGCCAGCACCTCGATCGCTCAGCGTCACGCCAAGAGTTGATGATTCAAGGTTGTTAAAGTGGGACATAAAAAAACGCTCAGTCAAAGGTTAAGGGCGCGACCCGAACCACTTCAATTAGCCGAAGGAGTCGCTAACTTTGCACAAAGCTGCGATGGGGGTTCAGGACAGCCGCTATGCCCATTAAAACCTGCAACGGTTATACCCGCATGACGGATAAAAAATAAACTCATAATTACCAATTAACACATCATGGATTCCCATTTCGTGCTAAAACGGCCTTCACCGCGACACACTAAAACACAGTAATACGACTCAGTCTTGGAGCCGAGCACAAAGCATGAATATCTTAGTCATGAACTGTGGTTCATCTAGCGTCAAATACCAGCTAATCAACTCTCTACAGGATGTGGCCGTCACCGAGGGCGTCATTGAATTAAATGCCACTTTTGATTCTGCGCTTGCAATTAAGCAACTCCTTGAAGCAACCCAGGACGAAACCATCGATGTGATTGGCCATCGGGTTGTTCATGGCGGCGACAGTTTTCGAGATGCAGTCTTGATCGACGCAGAAGTACTCGCAAAAATTCAGGAATGGGTGCCACTGGCACCAATGCATAACCCAGCAGCGTTAAGCGGTATTAAAGCAGCGCAAGCAGCATTTCCTGACGCGCCGCAGGTCGCAGTCTTTGACACGGCGTTTCACGCCACCCTTCCCCGCCGTGCAAGCCACTATGGTATAGACGCCAAGCTTGCAAAAAAGCATCGTATCCGTCGCTACGGGTTTCACGGTACATCCCATCAGTTTGTCGCCTCAGAAGCGGCGCGTTATTTGAAGCGCCCAGTAAACGAACTGCGCCTGATCACTTTACATCTGGGTAACGGCGCCAGCGCTTGCGCCGTTGAAATGGGCAGTTCAACGGAAACGAGTATGGGTATGACTCCCGTCGAAGGCTTGATGATGGGGTCACGTTCAGGAGACATTGACGCCGGTGTCGTTTTGAAGCTATTGCGTGATGAAGTTAAAGACGTCGACGCATTGGACGAATTACTAAACCGCCAAAGTGGCTTCAAAGGATTGTCGGGACTCAGTAGCGACGTCAGGGAAATTGAGGAGGCGGCGGCTTCGGGACACGATGGAGCTCGCCTGAGCATTGCTGTATTTGCCCACCGCGCCAAAAAATATATCGGCGCTTATGCTGCAGCAATGGGTGGCGTAGATGCCGTCGTGTTAACAGGCGGAATCGGGGAGAACAGTGCCAGCTTACGTCAGCGCATTTTACAAAGACTAGAGTTTTTAGGAATACAAATAGACGAAGATAGAAACCATCAAGCAAAGGTTGATCACCGCAACAGCGTTGCGCTCATCTCCGCTGAAAACTCCAGAGTGCCAACCCTTGTCATTAAAACAAATGAAGAGTTGATGATCGCGCAGCAAGCGGCGCGACTGATTAAGCGGCAAGCAAACCTGAAAACCGATTTGAGTATTCCTATCGCCGTTAGCGCGCGGCATTTACATTTAGACAGGGAGACTTTCGCTCTCTTATTTGGAGAGGATGCAGAGCCCACACACCACGCAGACCTATCTCAGCCGGGCCAATTTTCCTGCATGGAAAAAGTAACGCTGATCGGGCCAAGAAATACCATTGAAGGTGTGCGTTTGCTGGGTCCTTTACGCAGTAAAAACCAGATAGAAATCTCAAGATCAGATGAGTATTTTTTAGGAGTGGATGCTCCGGTAAGAGACTCTGGCAGGGTAAATGGGTCTGCACCGATTACGCTTAAGGGCCCCAACGGCAGTGTGCGACTCCAAGAAGGCCTTATTTGCGCTCGACGCCATATTCACATGCATCCCGATGATGCGAAACGCTTTGGTGTGAAAAATAAAGATGAAGTAGAGATTGGCATAACCGGTGGCCCTCGAGACCTTATTTTTTGCGATGTACTGGTTCGAGTCAGCCCCGGTTATCGCCTCGAAATGCACATCGATACCGACGAGGCTAATGCTGCCGAACTTGACAGACGGGCCAGCGGTGAGCTTGTTTACACGGATATTACAGGCCCATCGGCTTCTATAACTGGGCTTAAGGCATTTAATAAATACGAGTAAGAGCACATGAGTCGACAATCGCGAGCAACGGTCAATGCGCTCATAGAAAATGACCCTGCTGTAGCCCCACTGGGGTGGCCCCAACGTAAAGCCGCGCTTACGCCCACTAAGCAGCCTTCAGAGATAGCTTATTCAAGTTTCATTCTTGGCTTATCAAAATAATTTGCTTCCCAACGTGCAGAGACGTCTTAAACCCATGCCTTCCTGTTGTACATTAAGTCCGAACTGCACTACTTTTGAGCTATCACTTCAATAAAGGGTAGCGACCTTCGCAGCACAACTTAACGTACCCGTCTAACAGGGCCTTTTGTTCAAGGTTGAAAAGAAGATCCAAGTGAACACCGTGGTTAATCAGAAAAAAAATCTTGTACTACTGGCGGTTCTATCGATTGCCGGGTGTTCTGGATGTGCATCGCTCATTTACCAAATTAATTGGCAGCGACAGCTGACTACGATTTTTGGCTTAGCACACTACGCTACTACGCTGACCATCCTAGCTTTTTTCGTGGGTTTTTCCCTGGGCGCTTACCTTATCAAGCGATTTTCCCACCGGCTGAAAAACACCTTGTTACTGATTGCCTGCCTTGAATTTGTTATCGGGAGCTACGGGATCATTTCTTTCAGTGGCTTCGAGGTGCTCGATAATATTAACGGAGCCCTGAGCCTCACCTTAGTTGATAGTAGCACCCTGCTACTAAGCGCCCGCGCTGTGCTTTGTTTGCTTTTTTTATTGCTACCTACGGCTTGCATGGGTGCCACGGTGCCCTGTTTTCTCACCGCATGTATCTTTGCTGACGACGAACGAGGCGAACGCATTGGCTGGATAACCGGGGCGAATACTCTCGGCGCCCTTGCCGGCAGCGTATGCACCACTTGGATTTTAATGGGCTTGATTCACGGGCAAGATCAGATGTTCATTGCTGCCGCACTCAATATAGTGAGTGCGGCGATGGCTTTAATTACCTACACCGTCGCGGCCCCAGCCTTCAATAGAAAAATAGCTGCGCCGCGTCTCCGCTCAGGTTCGAGGCCACCTAAATCCAACGCTTTAACCTACGCGTTTATGCTTTCTGGGGCGGCGTCTCTTGGCCTGCAAATTTTGTGGAATCGACTGGCATATATCAGCTTAGAGCACACTAGTTTCACTTTCGCACTTGTACTGTCAGTATTTTTAAGCGCCTACGCGGCGGGCGCCTTTTGCTCTAGCCTTTGGCTTCGTAACCGGGCTGCACGCCGACATACCGCTGCACTGCTGCAGCTCGCGGCCCTGAGCTGCACGCTGATAGGCATCCTTGTGTTCACTAACGGGCTGCACTACGAGCAACTTTCTCGTGCAATTCCTTACCAACTGTCAGCAGTGGCGATCATATCAATCTACACATTTTTACCCATCTTTTTCATCGGCTGCAGCACACCCATAATCCTGAACCTGCTCAGCGAGGGTGTTACAACATTAGGGCATGACACTGGCCGCGCCATGATGATGAACAATATTGGCTCGATACTCGCAATCCTAATCGTTGGCTTCATCCTAATACCCGTTACTAATTTGTATGGGGTCATACTTTTTTGCACCTTGTTATTGTTGGGGGCTGTGATGCTCACCGCGGGTACGCCCAAAACAAAAATGCAATCGCAGGTGATATATCCGCTTGGCGCTTTGTGTGTTGCTGCACTGCTTTGGCTGGTCCCACTAGACCCCTATGGCGCCCGTTATTTCTCCCTTTACGATGAAGATCCGGTCTGGTCAGCAGAGGATGAATCTGGCTATTGGTCAGTCAATGAAGTGTCGTCACAGAGAGGTAAAATGCATTACCTATATCTCAACGACATGTACGAAAATTATTTGCAAAGCCCCGCCTATGGTTCAATAGAAGGCGACTTTTTACTCGCCACTATGATCAAGCCGGAGATCCGCTCTGCTTATTCGATAGGTTTAGGTCTGGCACTTGAACCTTATGAACTTCTGAGATTCCCGGAACTAGAGAAATTCACTACAGTAGAAATTTCTCCAGCCTCGATTGAGCTGGCGCAAGCAGTTTGGGATGAATATGAATCGTCACCTTTTGACGATCCACGCTTTGAAGTCATTATTGAGGATGGCCGAATCTGGCTGGAGCACCAAAAACGCAGCTTTGATCTTATTTTTTCTGGCACTAATCGGTCGTTCTATCCGGGCAGCACGAACCTGTTTTCAGTTGACTATTTGCAGATGCTAAAGAGCAAACTGAATCCCGGAGGTGTCGTTCAACACTGGATACCCGGCTCCCCAGACTATCAATCCGTTGTGTTGATTAAGACCTTCTTAGCTGTATTTCCTGACGCGCTGCTGGTGGCCTATCGTGACCCCAATCGCAGCTCGGTTTACAAGTACATGCTGGGCTTTTCTGATGGAACCCCGCGGGATTTAGACGGCCAAATTGAAGCTGCGTTTAGCCGAGCCCCCACCATCTTTCCCACCACTAATATTGCCAACGCAGAACAGTTTAAAGCCGCACTCAAAATTCCCGATCGAGATATTTTGGCAACACTCAACGTACCAATGGTCCACGATGACTTGCCCGTAGTGGAGTATGGGCGATCGTCTGAAAAATTAGACGGCTGGCAAAATTTGGACAAATTTACTCAAGACTATAGCCCCATTGCACTTGAACAATACCTGCAGTCGATACCGACGCCAGACTGAAGCTAGGCGACCGGACAGGTTGTCTTGCTGCCGGCACGCATGACTGCTCTGGCGATTTCAATAGGCTAGCGGTTCGAACCACACCCTCCCAAAGATGGTTTATGGATGAATGGCAGGTGCTAATTCAGTTGTTACTTCTGAGGCGCAAGCGCAATATTGAGAGCGGTTTGAAACACCAAATCGACAGTGCGCTTAGTTGATGTGCGCTTTTTCGAAGTATCACCCACGAGCACCACGAGGCGCTCAACTAGACTGGCGATCAGCAGTCGATATATCCGGAGGGCTTGGAAGACTTGGAAATTTACTGTTCATTACAGTGCTCCATGATTATTTTATGCCGATTCATCAAACAGAACTTCGGGACTGCCATACTCGTAATACCCAAGTGGGCAGGCCATCAGGCCATCGTCGTAATGTGAGTAAAGGTCGTAACCGAGTAGCTGCCTGGCTCGCGTAGACCATGTTTTTGCCTGCTCAAGCGTGGTGTGCAGGAAGTGGTTTTCCTGGGTACGCAGCCACCCCAGCACAAACGAGGTGACGATAGCTCTGCGCGCTGTGCCAGAGATATTCGTACCCCCTCCATGCAAGGTTTTGCCACCAACAAACACAATGCTGCCGGCGCTCATAACCGCTCGGGCGATCTCACTGGGCCTCGCTGTTCGCTCAGGATCCTCCCAGAGATGACTACCGGGAACAACCTGGGTTGCGCCATTGGCCTCAGTAAAATCAGTTCCTGCGACCATGGAGTTACACTGGAGCATGCGCCCCGGCATCCAAAAATGACCTGGCCAAATCATGTCGTCAACGTGCAGCTCCTGAGCCGTTTCACCGCCGTGGATTTCAATGATCTCACTAGAATTCAGTAAGTATTGTCCGCAGCTAGGCGCCAACAACGCATCCATTACACCCAAAAGCCGCTCATCTAACATGAGCTCAACGTAGTTGTCGGCTTTGCTCACAAGGCCATTAAGGCGCACCGTATTGTACCCAAGAAACTCCATGGCCTCAGGCTCGCCGTAATCATAGGGCTTGTAGCTATCGATCGATGTTTGTATCGCGCGATTAAATTGAGACAGCCATTCTGCAGACACAAAATCATCGACTATCACGGCGCCACGCTCCTCTATAACAGCAACAATATCTGAAGCAGAAGAACTTGCGGGTAGGTGGGTTACATGCGCCATTATTATATCCTTATTAATCTGTCATATGACAGATTAATCGAGATCGACACACGATTGCAAATCCTTAACACTACTCTGCATCTCCCTTATGCGTTAAACCATGGCCCCAAAAGAAAACACAAAAGCTCCCTACCGAGCCACCAAACGCTTGAAAGCGGCAGAAAGGCGCAGTCTCATTTTGGAGGCAGCTGCGAGCATCTTATTGGAGCAGGGCTTTTCCGCGCTTACCGTGCGTAATACATCGGAAGTCGCAGGCATTCGAATGGCGACGCTGCAGTATTACTTTCCAAGCCGCCAACACCTGTTTGAAGCTGCCTTTGGAAGCATTGTCGACAAGACATGGGCTGAAATGATGAACACAGTGGATCAACATGACACTCTGGATGCGACAGACCATCTCCAGCAGTTTGTCGAAGCGATGTGCAACTCAACCTTTAACAGCCCCTTGGTTGGCTTCTTTATTGAGCTGTGGGCTGCCGCTCGAGTACACGCTTATGCAGCTAAAATTATGGTCAACTATTACGAGGATGCCCTAGAGGTTTTCATAAAGTTGATAAGAGCGGCGCACCCAAAGCATAGCGTTCAGAAAAGCAGGCGATTGGCGACGCTGGCACTATCAATAGTTGAAGGGCAAACCGTGTTCAATCAAATAAACGCACTCACCTCCCAGCCCATGGGGGTTCCTACTACAGTCGTAGTGGACACCATCATGGGACTCATCTCAGAGTAAAATAAAACGCGACATACCCATCAGGCTTCTCCGAATTATCTAAGCGTTGGCATAAATCGACTTGCAGAAATCATCACCCAAAATCGAACACTCGCCACATTCTCAGTCGTGATAAAAAAGCGAAACCGTTGCCGTAAAAATACCTTCAGTCACAGTACACACGCCAAACTTTGATTGCGCCATAAAAAAACCCACCGAAGGTGGGCTTTGATCGATGCTGTTCCGACTGCACAGATTTACTCCTGACAGTCGAACTTCAAACAACTTAACGACTAATATTCCAACCTGCCTGCTCTAACGCAAAGCGATCTTCACTGAGGCTGGCCACACGACTTACCTGGCCGGCATCATTGAAAACAAAACGAGTCACTGTGTGAGCCTCAACAGGCAAGCCGCTTGTCTCGTCGGTATCCCAATTTTGAGTCCAGACGTAGACCACATTGTCATTGCCCACGGCCTCATGAAGCTCCCACTTATCGGGCGCCCAATTTTCGCCATCGCCAGTGGACATCCACTCTAGGCTCTGCGCCTTCGAGATAGGCGTAGAAATGACACCACGGGTGACCGCTATTTCCATGGTCTCCTCACCGCGAAGAATAACGGCTTCCACCACTTCCCCGGGCTTACCACGAAAATCTAACTTATCCATGTTGGCTTTATTCACTTCGACACCGCGGACAGAGACAAATTCATCGCCTGCCTGCAATACGGCTGCCGCTGGGCTCTCTGGAGTAACCGTACCCACAATCATCCGTCCTTCACCATCAGAGGGGTCCCAAGTGAAGCCAAAACCCACGTAGCGCCCTCGAACTAGTTTGCCGTCATCGGCCATAAGTGATTCAACAGCAGCCAATCCTTCGGCTTGCCCTGTACTCATTGCCGTTACCCACTGTTTCGCGGTTTCAATATTCGGATTCGCCATAGGTGCAACTGCCTCTGCGACCGGAGCTTCATTGCCGCCACAGGCAGCCAGCGAAAGAAGTGTAATGGCGCTCACTACTTTTGCAGTGCGGTACATTGCTGTGCTTATTGTTATATTTTTTTTCATAAATTTCCCCAGAGAAAAATGAATGTTCCAGTGTGCAGCTAAAAGCCTTTTGGAACTTGATTAAACCTACGTGATCGATGCTAGGGTTACAACTCCCCATCTTTATTGCCTTATTGAATAACGAATGCAGTACGCTCACGAGTTATATAAAATCGGAATCTTCTGATAAAACACCTTCCTGAAGGAGCGCGAGGCTATCATTTTGACAACCACTCAGACCTTCGCCGCCAAAAGACATTTAGCCGAAGCGAGACACTAAAGTTTTGAGCAAAAACCAACCTAACAATCCGCTCCATGGCATAACCCTCGAGGCTATTGTGACGAGCCTCCACGAACAGTACGGCTGGGATGGGTTAGCCCAGAAAATTAATGTGAATTGCTTTAAAAATGACCCTTCAGTGAAGTCATCCCTTAAGTTCTTGCGCAAAACTCCTTGGGCTAGAAGCCAAGTTGAAGACCTTTACGTCTCGAGCCGCAAAACACCCTCACCCTGGGATAAAGCCTCAGAGCAATTTCAAGCATCAAATACCACGGAGAATTCAGAGGACGAGCTGTAGCCAAAATTCAGCATTTCGTACTTTATTCGTGGTTGCCGGGGTGAATTATTCGGGATCGCGCCATACATATTTTTACCCCAGTGGTGGCACGATTTAACCTCCGATTGCTGCGCTAATAGCCTATGCAAGCTCGAGCCGCTAAGATGGTTTAGTCATCGAAAGAAGCCTAGTGAAATGAAAAAAGCCCCATACAAAAGCCCCCGTTATTTTCCTGCGCTGTCGTTGCTAGGCGCATTTTTGGTCACCACTTTTTCGCAGTCGGCATTTGCTGTGGACACTTTGCCAGCTTTTAAAGCCCTAGATGTCTTCGAGCTCGAATGGGCTTCAGATCCCCAAATCTCTCCCGATGGTCGGCAAGTGGCTTATCGCAGGATGGGCTTTGACATTATGAAAGATAAACGACGGGGAAACTTATGGTTGGTGGGCACCGACAGCAAGACACACCGCAAACTGACTGCCTTTGAAGGCAATGAATCGAGCCCCCAATGGTCACCTGACGGCCAACGCATTGCCTATGTCCGAAAAGCGGGCAAAGAAGGTGCAGAACTGTATGTCCACTGGCTGGCTAGTGGTCGTAGCGCACGTATCACCCGTGTTGAGGGATCGCCTAGCCACCTGCGCTGGTCACCCAGCGGTACCCACATTGCCTTTGCCATGACGGCGAAAAGTGCCCCGCCCGTATTAGTGAAACGTCCCTCGGCGCCAGAGGGCGCGAAGTGGGCAGATAAACCCAGAGTCACCGACCGGCTTTATCATGAGCGCGATGGTAGTGGCTACGTGGATCCCGGATTCAGCCATGTGTATGTTGTGCCTGCAGAAGGTGGCACCCCCCGGCAAGTCAGCGAAGGTGATTTTCATCATCGCAAGCCCGAGTGGCGCAGCGATGGTAGGGCACTGACTGTAACCGGCAACCGCAGTGAAAATTGGCAATATGACTTCCGTAACAGCGAGGTCTACACGATTGATTTAGCGTCAGGCGATATTGAGCCCATGACGACAGCCTCAGGGCCCGATGACAGCCCCCTCCCCTCACCCAATGGACAATGGGTCGCTTGGCTGAGCTTTACCGACAAACGTCAGGCCTACCAAGTCACCCGTTTAAAAATCGCCGAACCCGACGGCAGTAATGCAAGGGCGCTACTCGTTAATCTCGATCGCAGCGTTGACGCTATTCAATGGGCGGCGGACGCCGCCGGCATCTACTATAAGTACGATGACCGGGGTCGCACTAAAATTGGCTACGTCACTATCGATGATCGCAGTGAAATTGTCGCTGACAATTTAGGGGGAACCAGCATAGGCCGGCCCTATGGCGGAGGTTCCTTTAGTGTGTCCGCCAAAGGGGATATTGCGTATACCTACACTCGGCCAGAATTTCCTGCCGATGTGGCTATAGCGACCCCAAATGGTCCGCGGCAAATCACCCATCTCAATTCGGACCTACTTGACCATAGGGCCTTGGGCGAAACCCGAGAGCTTTGGTGGCAAAGTCAGGTTGATGGTCGTGACATTCAGGGCTGGATAACCCTCCCTCCTCATTTTGATCCTGCAAAAAAATACCCGCTGCTGGTCGAAAACCACGGCGGCCCGATCAGTAATTATGGAGAACGATTTTCACCGGAAATGCAGCTCTATGCCGCGGCTGGCTACGTGGTGTTTTTCCCCAATGCTCGGGGCAGCACGGGCTACGGCGAAGAGTTTGGCAATTTGCTTTACCACAATTATCCCGGGGAGGATTTCAACGATGTGATGGACGGTGTGGACGCTGTCATGGCCCAAGGTTTTGTCGATCCCGAGCAGCTCTTTGTCACAGGAGGTAGCGCCGGTGGCATTATGACAGCTTGGATAATAGGTAAGAGTGACCGCTTTCGCGCCGCTGCCGTGATCAAACCGGTAATGAACTGGTACAGCAAAACTCTCAACGCCGACAACTGGTTTTATTATTTTGAGACTCGGATTCCCGGCACACCTTGGACTCACCCCAATGACTATTTACGATTTTCGCCCATCAGCTTGGTGGGGAATGTCACCACCCCGACGTTGGTGATGGTGGGTCTTGATGATCTGCGTACACCGCCCTCCCAAGCAAAGCAGCTTTACCACGCCTTGAAGTACCGCAAGGTGCCCACGGTACTGGTCGAGTTGCCCGGTGCCTCACATTTTATTGCCAAAAGGCCCAGTCAACTGATCGATAAGATTGACAATATTCTCGCGTGGTTCGAGCGCTTTCAAGACAATGAGCCTATGTCTGAGGAAAGCTCGGCGCCGTAACACCAAGGCCTGCGCTGAGGGGGGAGGCGGCATTAAAAGGAAGGCCAATCATCAATTAACAGCCGCTTTCTGTTGCTGCCATATCGTTAATGTTTCGTCCGTCGTCCGTCGTCCCTCAACCGCCTTCCAGACGCGCAAAAAGTTACCACCCCAGATTTTCTCAACTTCAGCTTCTGAATAGCCTCGCCGCAATAAACCCGCGGTAACATTGAATGACTCACTGGCATCAATGTAGCCGGGGATACCGCTTCCGTGATTGAAGTCTGTGCCAATGCCAACGTGATCAATTCCCACTAGCCCTACAATGTGATCGATGTGGTCCAGCATGGTGCTTAAAGAAATGGGACCCAACAAATCTCGTGCGCTACGAAGGAATTTTGTCTTTACCGCAGGGTCATTTATTTCCCAATAGAGCTCAAAGGGATAAAGGTAGTCTTCATCAATCCCCGCTTCCCTACGAATTGCTCGAAGCGCTGTATCAATACTGGGATCCTGAGAATCGAACAAGTAGCCCGCAAAAGGAGCGACATGAATAACGCCGCCGCCTGCCGCAAGCCGCCTAATTTCTATATCGCTTAAATTACGACTGACATCAGTCAATGCTCGGGCGTTGGAATGGCTCGCGACAACCGGTGCCACCGAACTTTCTATGACTTGAAGCGCGGCCTCGGTCGACAACTGCGAAATATCAATGACAGCACCCAAGGCGTTAAGGCGTTGTACCGCGGCCATACCTTTTTTCGAAAGACCACCGTGTTCGCCAGTAGGCTCACGGGCCCCTGTTGCCGCATTGAATAATGGCCGAGACGAGTCTGCAAAGTCGTTATGGCCCATGTGGGTCAGCGCAAACATTCGAACGCCCTGGTCAAAAAAATAGTCCACTGCGGCCGACTCGGTGCCAAGAATTAGGGCGTTTTGTAAACTCAGGATAATGGCCTTATCACCGTCAGCAATCGTGGCCAACAATTGATCACTATCTGTCACTAACCGAATGCCATTACTGTCGTTGGCGATCAGCGTTTTTACTGCCAAAAGCTTTTCTTCTGCGATAGTTTTTGCTGCGGCGTAGCCATCAGCAGTCCGTGGCTTGGGCCCCACCGCAAGCGCCATAACAACGGCATCTAGTCCACCTTGATCCATCTTTTCGGGGCTTACTTTCGAGAGGCCATCGGCACCGACATACATTGAAGGCTTCCCCGGAATCTCAATATCTGCGTGGGCATCAAGAGTAAAAACTCGCGCATGGACAGCCCGAGCATGCTCGATGAATTCAGACTCGTCATCGGCTACTGCTGGCACAAAAAAACCCGTGGCCAACAGCGTTAACAGCACTTTCATTGTTGTCTTCAAGTTCATAGCTTGCTCCACTTGCCCATTATTCACCCGCAGTCTTTTTTACCGGGAGTAAGGCATCGTACTGGGGCGTTTCGCCCTCAGCCTGCGCAACATAGGAACTGCGAATGGCCCCTACATCAAGCATTGATGCATTCCATGTGGCAATGTAATCGAGGCCGTCTGCCGTCGTGTGATCTCGGGCGTAATTAACCATTCGTTTGGCACCGGACACCGCCAACGGCGCGTGCCCGGCAATCTGTTTGGCAATGGCCATTACCGCTTCCAGCATTTGCTCTGCTGAGTCATACACCTCATTCACGAGGCCAATGTCCCGAGCTTTTTCGGCACCCACACGTTCAGCGGTGTAGGACATTTGACGCGCCCAACCCTCAGGAATGAGCTTCACCAAGCGAGGATAAGTTCCGACGTCGGCGGTCATACCAATGGCCGTCTCGTGCACAGAGAAAAAAGCATCTCGGGTAGCATACCGACAGTCACAAGCGGTGATGAGATCCATAGCCCCTCCGACCGCGGCGCCCTGAATGGCCACCAAAACGGGCATGCGTGCTTCTTCTAAGCACGTAAAAGCGTCCTGAAGCTCCATACAGTGATGGCGAAACGCCTCGGCACGAACGAAGCGACTGCCACTTGCGGGCCCATCCAGCCCACCCTCTGTAAACACAGAGATGTCCATACCCGAAGAAAAGTGCCGACCTTCCGCTGAAAGCACAATGACTCGGGCGGAGGCATCTCTGGACAGCGCATTCACCGCTTCGGGCAGCTCGCTCCAGAACGACGGAATCATTGAGTTCGCCTTATCAGGGCGATTAAAGCGAATGTGCGCAATACCCTCGGCAACGGTTAAATCAAAACACTCGTAACTCATGAATTTTCTCTCCACTGTAAAGCGCGTCGCTGCGTTAGGGCTGAGATTCTCGCACAGTCCCCCGCCTAACACCGCAAAGTGTTTAACACCCCCTAACCGTGCCCACAGTAAAGCGCGCTGCATAATAGATGCCAAACAGGCTAAATTATCGCTGCTATTTTCTCCTTGCTGTTGGCTTCTCTATACTTACACAGCACAAACCGCCTAATGACCTTACACCGGTCGATCACGATGCGAACAATCAGGGAACCTGCATGGAAATCGTTCAAAGCCTTCCCGAAGACATTCCTACCATTTTGTCACTGTACGACGCAGCAACCGCCCTTCAAGCGGAGAAAGGGATGTCGCAGTGGCCAAAGATTGATAGACGACTGGTAGAAGAGGAAATTGCCGAAAAGCGGCAGTGGAAAATGGTTGAAGGCAACCAAATAGTCTGCGTGTGGGTGGTCACGTTTGAGGATCCAAAGATTTGGGGCGAGCGCAGCCATCAACCGTCGGTGTTCATCCACCGCATTGCCAACCACCCGCAGTTTAGAGGACGAGGGTTTGTTGGGATGATTGTCGACTGGGCGAAAGCTCGATACGCCAGGGGCCCCATACAGTTTCTGCGCCTCGATACCGTGGGCTACAACAAGGCCCTTATTCGGGTCTATACATCCCACGGTTTCACACTGCTGGAACCCGTTGAACTCGAGGACACAACGGGGCTCCCTGCACACTACAAAGAGGACAAAGTGTACTTATTTGAAATGGCGTTGGAATAAGAGCGTTAATCCAAAAAAAGCCAATTGCATGAAAGTGAGGTGCTATTTAGGAAACAGTGACCTCGAGCAGGAACTAAGGCGGTGGTGGAATTTAATTGGTGGAGCCAGACGGGATCGACCAGACGACCTCAACACTGCCAGTGTCATAAAGCCCAGTATCTACGCAGGTTTCAAAGCTATGGGTAAGAAATTCTCCCGATTTTTTTTTCGCGCCTTCATTTACAGCGTCTACGCCCCAACCCGGAGCTCTCAACACATACATTGACGCCTAATGCACAAATTGGTGGGCGACCAACCCCATTAACAAATTTTATTAGAGATACGACCCACCACTAGCAGGCATCAAAAAATAATTTTATCCTTTAGAACCGCGCTGATCACGGAAAAACGCAATTCGAATGATGAGGCTTACGATACCGACGTTAGATTTCCCAAGGCAACACGTCTTCATTATGACTGCCGTGATCTTTCTTTTTACTCTGCTGGCGCCGTTTTATGCTGGTGCACAATCCCCCTCCGGCACCTTCAAAAATTTACTTGAAACAGTAAAGTGTGCAAGAGCACCTGCCCAACAGAGCGGTGAGTGCGCTAATGACCAATCAATACGAGCAGAAATCAGTACGAGCAACCGCCCCTTCACGATGGGGCGTCGCCTTGATTTCAGCGCAGAGAACAGTGTTGCAGGTGGTGGTGTTAAAGCAGGCGTAAAAAGCTATAGCTGGAGACTTGCTGTACCTGGTGGCAGTTTTACTGAACTTAATAAAGCCAGTGAAGACACCGTCTACTTTGAAACAGACACGGCGGCCCCTTACACCCTCACATTGACGGTTACCGATGCCTCTGGCACAACTTCGGAGGACCAGATTACCTTTACGCCGGACCTGCCCGTCCCTGATCCACTGCCAGCTTTTACACCCACTACCGCACCAGCGCCCGAGCTGACCGACCAAAAAGACGCCATTCGATTGTTGTACCAAGCGACGTTTGGTCCGAGCGTGGAAGATGTCGCGTACCTAACGGACATTGGTGCCAAAGCATGGTTCGAGGAGCAAATTACCATGCAACCCTTCGGCTACTTAGATGCATGGGCCGAAATCGCTGAAGAATTTAATGATGTTGATGGCACGGCTCAAGCAAATGGTATAGAACTCCCTCAAGAAGCTTTCATGTTCAACGCACTCGAAAGCCCAGATCAGTTGCGTCAGCGCATGACCTATGCTCTAAGCCAACTTCTGGTGGTATCCGCCGACTTCGACTTTAGCCACCACGACCAACTGGTTCAAGGCTATGTCGATGTGCTTCATACCAACGCGTTCGGCAATTATCGCGATTTGCTCAAGTCGGTGACACTGCACCCTGCCATGGGTATGTACCTCGCAATGCTGGGCAATCAGAAAGCTGACCCAGTGAGAAATATCAGACCGGACGAAAACTTCGCGCGAGAGGTGATGCAGCTATTTACCGTTGGCCTTAAATATTTAAATCAGGACGGTACCCCACTAATAGATAATGACGGGGAGATCATACAGACCTACTGGCCAAGAGATGTCCAACATTACGCGGCAGCATTAACCGGCTGGTATTTTGCAGACATGGAACCCTTCCGCTTCGGAGACTCCTTCCACTCGATAGAGTGGTCGCTTCGTCTGGCGCCGATGACCGCTTACGATGACTACCATCAGAAAACTCAGAAAAAGCTATTGCGTAACTACTATATTCCTGCAGGCGCGACTGCCGAAGAAAGCCTCGAGACGGTTCTGGACAGCCTGTTTTACCACCCGAATTTGGCCCCGTTTGTCTCTTTGCATCTGATTAAATCGTTCATTACCAGCAACCCCTCCCCCGAATACGTCGCTCGTGTGAGCGCGGTGTTCAACAGCAATGAGAATGGAGAGCGCGGCAACCTGTCATCGGTGATTCAAGCGGTGTTATTTGACCGAGAAGCAAGGTTACCGCTCTCGCAACAGCCAAAACACTTCGGACGAGTCAAAGACCCTTTGCTGAAACACGTCAACTATCAACGATTTTTTAACCCACAGACTTACGCAGGTAACCGTTTACATTTAGCCTTTTTCAGACCTAGCCAACAGTTTCTACGCTCACCTAGCGTCTTCAACTTCTTCAGCCCTACACACACGCCCAATGCTGCCTTTGCCGCCGAAAATCTTGTAGCGCCTGAGTTGGAAATACTGACGGCTGATACGCTAATTCAGGACTCCTCTAACTTTGGATACACAAGTTCGCTCAGCCAATGGGAGTCCAACACTCCAAATGCTTCTGAAGAAGAGAAACTCAATTGGGTCTATTACGATTTTTCTCCTATTTCAAATCTGATTTCAGATGAAGGTCTGGATGCTGCGATAACTTTCACGGATTCCTATCTATTGCAAAGTAGACTGACCTCCAACCATAGACGCGCCCTGAAGGATCGTTTTGCAAGTGAAGTAGATTGGATCATGGAACGGGATTGGAATGACCCTGTGGAGAAGCAGGGCTGGATAGATGGTCTTGCCGCACGCATGATATACATGCTCGTCAGTACACCAGAATATTCGGTGCAACGTTAGGAGCTTTTTATGCAACGCAGAGATTTACTAAAATCAACCCTGGGCTCCCTGTTTGCTTGTGCTGGCAACTCGACAATGCTTGGCGGCTTGGGTCTCCTCAACAGTGCAAACGCACTAAGCAGCAACTCGTTCGACGATCACAAAACACTGGTGATGGTGTTCCTCAAAGGGGGCGTGGATTCTCTGGGGCTGCTGATTCCATCGGATCCACAGTCATATTCACAATACAGGGGGTTGCGGCAGCACCTGGCCACCCCGGAAAAAAACTTAATTGAATTCAATAGCCTCACCCTCGCCTCCCCAGACTACTGTGCTGAAATGTTGGACTTATTCAACACTAAAAAGTTGTCGTGGGTTAGCAATGTAGGTCCTCTGCGGCAACCTACCACGAAAACCATGATCCAAAATGACGAGCGAAAAATGCCGTATTTCATAGGAGCTCATAATTCGCAGCAAATAATGTGGAATAGCGCCACGGTAGACCCCAACGCCAGAGAAGGCTGGGGCGCCAGAATGCTTGACCTAATTCAGGCAAGTACAGGCGGTGTGACTCCAAATATTTCGTTGGCAAAAAACCAGCTGTTCACCAGCACCTTGCAAACACCCACATTTAGCGTTAATCCAGAATCCATCGAAAACTTTACCCACCTTAGCTACCCGCCTCAGGGCGGAGAGAGCCCTGATTTGGACCTTTTTTACGCATTGCAAGGGGCATCGAGAACCGGGCTTTTGGAGCAGGAACTAGCGTCTAGAAATTTAAGAACGTTTGAGAACTCAGTTTTACTTTCAGAGATAGTCAGCCAAACCGTCGAAACCCCTGTCGTTTATCCCGAAGACACAACCTATGACGGACAGACACTACAGGCCCAACTAAAAATGGCCGCTAGACTGATCGAAGCAGCACCCGAATTAAATCACCCGCGGCAAGTGATTATGGTCGAGATGAACGGCTTCGACACGCACGACAATCAAGATCGCAGTCTTCCTGAACTGATCAGATCTCTCTTCAGAAATTTGAAGGCCTTTCAGAGCGATATTGAAGCCCGAGGTGTCGACCACCGAGTAGTCACCTTCAGTCAATCAGACTTTGGTAGAACGTCTACTATCAACGCCAACGGAACGGACCATGGCTGGGGTGGCCACAATTTTTTATTAGGCACCCCCGTAAACGGAGGACAGGTTGTAGGAGAAGTACCCGAGTTTGGCGTAAATACCGAAAAAATGCTTTATAACCTGACCATCCCAGATTTCAGTGTCGAGCAATACACATCCAATCTGGCGCGCTGGTTTGGCCTCTCGAACTCACAAATTGCAGAGGTCTTCCCTAACCTACATCGCTTCGACGACGTGGACTTCGGCTTACTCTAACCCCCTTCGCCGTTAGGTTCTCTCAGAGAAGGCGGCGCTTGAGCGAGGAGTTTGAGTGCCTCACTGACAGCTATCGACGCCCTCTAACACTTTGAACAGCCTCAAGTAGTCTTTGAAAAGTCTGCTGTGGTGTTACTGGTCCTAATAGTTCCAAGAATTGGGCAAGCAAGGTGAACTCTGCCGTATCCGGTGCCAAAACAATTCCACCACCATGATTTATTCCTTGTACTTTACTCAAAACCCGCTCCGAGCCATTTTGCGCGACAAAAAAAGTTAATCGCTGCCTGTCCACTTCCGTATCACCAGTGAATAAAAGTTGCGCCGGTGGCTGAGCGAACGAAGCAATCCCGCCATTACGGTGGCATGTGGTACATATTGACGCCACCGTGCCTGCAACGTTGCTTTCGTAGAGGCTTTGCAGGCTCCCACCATAACGAGATACAGAGTTTGGGACGGTGGTTTTCAATGCTACTGAGTCTAAGGTGAATTGATCGGTAATTCTTGACGGCGCCCTACCCACAGGGAGCTGGTGGTACCACGCACCAGTGGGTGACACTGGGGCCACCTGAAACGACTTCAAGTCTTCCACGGCCTGTGCTTTGGGCTCCGCAAAGGTGGCCAAAAAGCAAATGAGAAAACAGGTGCTCACCGCCCTAAAGTTGTGCTTTTCTAATCCTAACAACGGGCAACCCTCCATCGACTCATTCACTTCGACTGTTGGTGGCGGAGAGGCCAACCTCGTCTGCTTCTAAGAGCGCATTACGATTGAATTAAATTCACCAATAGCTGTGTGGTTATTTTACCAGCACCTCCAAGGAATGTTGAGGAAAAACTCTCGATCCAAAAAATCACCGTGTTGCGACTGCGGGAAAAACAGGACGGGAGCCCAAAAGCTCCCAAGTCGTGCTGAAGGGTAAATATAGACGTTTCAAATTGATGATATTGGTGGAGCCAGACGGGATCGAACCGACGACCTCAACACTGCCAGTGTTGCGCTCTCCCAACTGAGCTATGGCCCCACAGAACCCTCTTAGAACTAGAGGGAGGCGCATGCTAGTAATATAGCTGTGCTGTGTCAACTTAACCGCGAAAACTCCTTTAATCCGGGCGCATCGGTTATGCTTAACCTTCGAGAGAAAGCCCGAATGCTAATGCGTTCGGCGCCCCTGTTTGCAACACGTCATGGAGCCAAACCTATGTATCCCAAAGTTCTACTCGCCCTCTGCGGCATTATTTTTCTCGCTTACGGCATCGTGTGCTGGGTAGACCCGGAAATACCGGCTCAACAAGCAGGCTTATTTATTGCCACTCATAACGGTTATGCAGAAATGGCGGCTATGTACGGTGGCTTGCAAGGCAGCTTTGGCGCCATATTGATCGCATCTGCCTTTATTAAAGGCTACGTGCGCCCCGGTCTGTGGCTCATCCTCATTTGCATTGGCACCCTTGCCGCCGCCCGAGGCAGCGTTGCTTTAAGCGACCTCGACTCGAGCTTTCAGGTGGCCAATAGTTCATTAGGCATTGATATGAGTTCGAGCTTCACCGCCTATACCTGGGGAGCATTGGCGTTTGAAGTCTTCGTAGCCGTCTGGGCTGGCATTTCGCTGCTCAAGACGCGCTGAGGCCCGCGAATTCCTTTTCCAATCGCTTAGCGGCTTTTTTGGAGACCCCACCCAAGACGTCAATGGCAGAACGCAGTCTTGCGCGGGTCATATCGGGTCCCAAAATCGCCATAGAATCAGGCATTGAATAACCCGAATTGCCCCCGGCAATTGCCACAAATAATGGAGCAAATAGCACCTTAGGCTTGAGCTCCATGGCTGTCGACAGCGACTTAAGCGCTGCGAACAATGCGTCTCTGCTCCAGTCTTGCTGAGCTTCCAGGGTCCATAAAACAAACTGCAGGCACCGCACAGTGGCATCGGCATCGCTGTTGGCACCGTTAAAATCTTCAGCGGTAATGGGCAAGGTCCCTGAGACCAAATAGGCCGACAAAGGAATGAAGTCTGACAAGACATTCATACGCGATTGAGCGTGGGGCAGAATTTTTTCCAGCATTTCAGCATTTAGCGCCCAGTCTTGAAGGCGCTGACCCAACTGCGTCGTGGTTAAGTCCTCACGAATCCAGAGACCATTGAGCCAGTTTAATTTTTCGACATCGAAAATAGGCCCTCCCAAGGAGACCCGCTGAATGTCGAATGCTTGCTCCATTTCTGTGAGCGTAAATTTCTCCCGCTCATCGGGCATAGACCAGCCCATACGACCCAAATAGTTCAGCAATGCTTCGGGCAAAAAGCCCATGCGCTGGTAATACAAAATACTGGTCGGGTTTTTACGTTTACTAAGCTTTGATTTATCGGGATTTCGCAACAGCGGTAAATGACAAAGTACCGGCATATCCCAACCAAAGTACTCGTATAACAACTGGTGTTTGGGGGCTGAATTAATCCACTCCTCACCGCGAATTACATGACTGATTTCCATAAGGTGGTCATCGACAACATTGGCCAAGTGGTAAGTGGGCATGCCATCCGACTTCAGCAAAATCTGAGCATCAACCATGCTCCAGTCCAACTCAATCGTGCCTCGAAGCATATCTTTAATGGCACAAGCGCCGTCAACCTCAGGCACCATCATGCGAATCACAAAGGGCGCATTAGCCGCTTTGCGAAGGGCCTGCTCTTCAGCCAGTAGCACAAGGTCAGAGGGCTTCAGCGCCGTGCTATTGCCCGACTCTCGGCGAGCCTCGCGCAACGTATTGAGCTCCTCGGTTGTGCGGTAACACACAAACGCCTTACCCGCTTCCACCAGCTGCCAGGCATACTCGGCGTAGGTATCCCCCCGCTCGCTTTGCCGATACGGTCCGTGCTGCCCCCCTACATCGGGGCCTTCATCCCAGTCGAGCCCCAGCCAACGTAGAGACTTCAATACCGCCTGTTCCGCTTCGGGAGTGCTGCGAGCACGATCGGTGTCTTCGATCCGCAAAATGAATTGGCCACCGTGGGCACGAGCAAAGCACCGGTTAAAGAGGGCCATGTAGGCAGTTCCCACATGGGGGTCACCGGTGGGGGACGGGGCAACGCGAGTGCGCACAGTCACGAGTCAATACTCCAGAAATGAACAACAAGTTGGCGCGCAGTTTACCAGAGCCAGAGGGCGATCTGCCGCTATTACTCACAATAGGCACAACTCGCGGCATTTCGCGTTGGTGCTCATGGCCCTAAGCGCAGGGCTGCAAGAAGACCGCCTCCTATGGCATAGTGCACACCACAATTTAAGGACCATTTGGGTCCTAAAAGGGTGATGCAGCGCCCATTCCAGAATTCGCAATGAAGGCAGAGACCACTTGAAAATCACATATGTCCCCGGGGGATTACTTCGAACCCTTTTGTCGATGGTAATCGCCATTAGCTTAATGGCCTGCGGTGCCGGCGAGAGTAACGTGCTTGAGGGCAACCGCACCGGAATCTTGCACTACGGCA
The DNA here is from genome assembly GCF_051201645.1 of Luminiphilus sp. nBUS_16. Classification (GTDB taxonomy): domain Bacteria; phylum Pseudomonadota; class Gammaproteobacteria; order Pseudomonadales; family Halieaceae; genus Luminiphilus. Next base: position 2,343,005 of record NZ_CP179205.1, read on the forward strand.
ATGGCGCTGAACCTCAGGGCCTAGACCCCCACGTAGTGACGGGCGTTCCTGAAAACCACCTCATCAGGGCATTGTTTGAAGGCCTGGCGGTTAAAAATCCCATTACGCTTGAGCCAGAGCCCGGTGTCGCTCAACGCTGGGAGTTCAGCGACGAGGGAAAAGTGATCACTTTTTTCCTCAATCCTGAAGCGCGCTGGTCGAACGGCGAGCAACTAACTGCCAGCGACTATGTGTGGAGTTGGAATCGGGCACTGCACCCGGAAACCGGCAATCTCTACGCCTACATGCTGTACCCCGTTAAAAATGCCGAGGCTTACGCCAAGGGTAAAATTAAGGACTTCACCGAGGTTGGAGTAAAAGCGTTAAATGACACAACCCTAGAAGTCACCCTAAATGCCCCGACGCCTTATTTCATTCAGCTCATGGACCACTACAGCACCTTTGCCGTGCACCCGGAAACGCTGCTTAAATTTGGCAAGATGACCGATCGCTTTACACCCTGGACCCGAGTCGGCTCCATGGTGAGCAACGGCGCCTTTGTGCTAACAGATTGGGCACTCAACCGTCACATAAAAATGGCCAAGAGCGAGCACTATTGGGACAAAGACAAGGTCAGCTTAAACGGCGTGGTGTTTTACCCCACTGAGAACGTGGTCAGCGAAGAGCGGATGTTTAGAGTCGAGCAACTGCACTACACCGCCGTGGTACCACTCGATAAAATTCCCGTCTACCGCGAGCGGCCCAACACACCTTATTTGCAATCTCCCTACCTAGGGACCTATTACTATTTGGTCAATACCGAGCGTCCCCCAGTAGACAACGTCAAAGTCAGACAAGCGCTTTCGATGGCGGTAGATCGAGAGAAACTTGTGCGCAGCGTACTGCAGGAAACGGCCGTGCCGGCCTACAGCATTACGCCTCCAGACACGCTAGGCTATTTCCCACCTCAAGTATTCAGCTACGACCCGGACAAAGCCCGCGCCTTGCTCGCAGAGGCTGGGTACCCTAACGGCGAAGGCTGGCCGGGACTCGAGATTATTTACAATACCCAAGAGGCCCACCGAAAAATAGCCGTGGCCATTCAGCAAATGTGGAAGTCGGAGCTTAACGTCGACATCACACTGGCAAACCAAGAGTGGAAGGTTTATCTCAACTCGGTGTCCCAGCGCGATTTCCAAGTAGCGAGACGAGGTTGGATTGGAGACTACGTTGATGCCAACAACTTTTTAGACCTGTTTATTACCGACGGTGGCAACAACAACACCGGATACAGCAACCCCATTTACGACGACCTGATTCTTCAAAGAGCACCTAGAGCGCAATCACGGGAAGAGCGCTATGCCCTGTTTACAGAGGCAGAGACCATGCTCATGGAGGAGATGCCGATCATCCCTATTTACACCTACACCAGTAAACACCTCATCCACCCCAGCGTAGAAGGTATGTATCCCAATCTTATGGATTCACTAAACCTAAAGTACGTCAAACTCCACCCCGAGCAGACGCTATCCGGGGAGATGAACTAATGCTGCGTTTTATTATTAGCCGACTGCTGCAGGCCATACCGGTTATTTTTATCGTGATTACGGCCACGTTCTTTTTGGTTAGGGCTGCCCCCGGCGGGCCTTTTGATGCCGAGAAAGTGGTGCTCCCCGAAGTCAAGCGAGCACTGGAAGCCCAATACAAATTGGACTTACCGTTACACGAACAATACTTCGCATACCTCTCGGACCTAGCTCAGGGCGAATTGGGGCCTTCTTTTAAGTACCCTGGCCGCAGCGTTAATGAAATTTTGTTCTCGGGGCTTCCTGTAACAGCGGAGCTGGGCTTCTATGCCCTACTTATTGCCTTGATCATTGGTGTTACGGCGGGTGTCCTAGCCTCTCTCAAACCCAATACTCGGCAAGACTACATTCCCATGAGTTTGGCAATGCTTGGCATTTGTATGCCCTCTTTCCTGTTGGGGCCTTTGTTAGTACTCGTTTTCGGTATTTATCTTGAATGGCTCCCGATCTCAGGCTGGGGATCGATCCCAGGAGACAAAATACTGCCCTCCATCACGCTCGGGGCGGCCTATGCGGCTTATGTGGCACGGTTATCTCGAGCAGGCATGCTGGAGATTTTATCCCAGGATTATATCCGCACGGCTCGAGCCAAAGGGCTACCCGAATGGCAAGTGGTGGGCAAGCACGCCTTGCGCGGTGGACTTATCCCGGTCATTGCGTTCCTTGGCCCCGCCTTTGCCGGGCTACTCGCCGGATCTTTTGTCGTTGAAACCATTTTTCAAATTCCAGGGTTGGGCCGGTTCTACGTTCAGGCTGCCTTTAATCGCGACTACACCATGATTCTGGGCACCACGGTATTCCTCTCCTCGCTCATCGTGCTGTTCAACCTTGTCAGTGATGTTGCAGCAGCGTGGCTCAATCCACGGCTGCGCAGCCAACTGTCGGGAGGTGGGCAATGACAACTCTCCAATCGAGCGAGCCCGCAGATCTGCTGGAAAACGCAGAGATGGGCGCCTCCCTTTGGCGCGATGCTTGGCAGCGACTGCGTAAAAATAAAATGGCCGTAGGTGGCGGGATTACCCTACTTCTGTTCATCGTAGTAGCCCTACTGACACCATGGTTGGCGCCTTACAGCTATGAAGCGCAAAACCTTGACCTCGGCGCATCACCTCCCTCTGCCGCGCATTGGCTGGGAACTGACGTTTTTGGAAGAGATGTGCTGACACAGGTGATGTACGGAGGCCGCGTATCACTTGCGGTAGGGTTCATCGCAACAGCCGTGGCCCTGCTTATTGGGGTAACTTGGGGCGCTATTGCCGGTTATGTCGGAGGTCGCGTCGATGCCGTAATGATGCGCATCGTCGACATTTTGTATGCCCTACCCTTCATGATATTTATCGTGTTGTTAATGGTGGTCTTTGGTCGCAACGTGCTACTGCTGTTTTTGGCGATTGGTGCCGTCGAATGGCTGACAATGGCCCGCATTATGCGCTCGCAGGTTCAGTCGTTGCGGCAGCAAGAATTTGTCGAAGCCGCCATCTCATTAGGTCTCTCTCCCGCGGCAATTATCCGCCGGCATGTCATACCCAACGCGCTGGGACCCATCATTGTCTATACAACCCTCACCATTCCCTCGGTGATGCTTTTAGAGGCATTTTTAAGCTTCTTGGGATTGGGAATCCAGCCGCCCCAAACGTCTTGGGGTTTACTGATTAGCTACGGAGCCGAGACCATGGAAGAGTACCCTTGGCTGCTCATATTCCCTGGGCTGGCACTAACCACTACGTTATTTTCCCTGAACTTCCTAGGTGACGGGCTACGTGATGCACTCGATGTCCGGGGGTCGAAAGACTGATGAGCCTACTGAATGTAGAAAATTTGGAAGTCAGTTTTGTCACTCGAAACGGCACCTCAAAAGCCGTGAAGGGCGTGAGCTTCACGGTAGAGCCAAAGCAAATAACGGCAATCATTGGTGAGTCGGGGTCTGGCAAGTCGGTGTCATGTTACGCCCTGCTAGGTTTAATACCCTCTCCGCCAGGCCGTATCGACGGTGGTGTCGCCAGCTTTGAAGGTCAAAACTTGCTGACACTATCGGAAGCAGAACTTCGGAAGATTCGTGGCAGTGACATTGCGATGATTTTTCAGGATCCAATGACCTGTTTAAATCCCTATCTCACCATTGGCGAACAGTTAATCGAGCCACTGCTAGTACACCGCAACCTTTCTCGGGCAGATGCCAAAACTCGTGCCATAGAATTGCTCAACGAGGTTGGTATACGCAGTCCCGACAGCACGTTCGATAGTTTCCCTCACGAGTTCTCTGGCGGCATGCGTCAACGCGTCATGATCGCCATGGCTTTAATCAACGAGCCCAAACTACTCATTGCTGATGAACCCACTACGGCGTTGGATGTCACCATCCAAGCACAAATTTTACGCCTCATTGCCGATCTGCAGAAACACCGTGATATTGGCGTTTTATTCATATCCCATGACCTCGCTGTCGTCTCCGATATTGCCGATCAGATTGTAGTCATGGAGCAAGGCGAAGTTGTCGAAAGTGGCGCCCCTGACGCTATTTTTAATCATGCACAACATCCCTACACTCAAAAACTTCTCGCGGCGATTCCGTCTGGCGAGCGCGACAGTGAGGAAGCCAAAGACGACGTGTTGATCAATGTCAAAAACCTTCGCACTTGGTTCCACGGTAGTGGTAAAACGGAACCGGTCAAAGCTGTCGATGACGTGAGCTTTGATATTCACCGTGGTGAAATACTGGGATTAGTCGGTGAGTCTGGCAGCGGAAAGTCGACTTTGGGCCGATCGATTATGCGACTGGCTCCTGTAACAGGCGGACAGATAACCTTTGATGGAATCCAGCTGACGGGCCTAGAAGGTCGCGACCTTAAAGATTTTCGCTCCCGTATGCAGATGATTTTTCAGGACCCTTTTGCCTCACTGAATCCGCGCATGACCGTTTACGATACGCTCGCGGAACCGCTGCTATTGCATAACGTTTGCCAGCGCGCCGAACTCGACCAGCACATCGCCAAACTGATGGACGACGTGGGTCTCGCCAGAAATTTCATTCGTAAATACCCTCATGAGTTTTCTGGTGGACAGCGACAACGCATCGCCATTGGCAGAGCCCTTGCCACTCGCCCAGAGTTCATTGTGGCCGATGAGCCAGTGTCAGCTCTCGATGTCACCATACAAGCCCAAATTCTCGATTTGTTGATGGCTTTGGGACGCGAGCACAACCTCACCATGCTGTTCGTGTCTCACGACATGGCGGTTATTCGACATATTGCTGATCGGGTGCTTGTTATGTATCACGGTAAGATTGTCGAGGCGGGACCGGTGAAACAGGTCTTCAACAATCCAGCAGAGCCCTACACCCAGTCGCTACTGTCCAGTATTCCGGGCGTGGCCATGATGTAATCGCGAGGGTCGAGGTTTCAGGTATAAGTGTATTGGATTCGTTACGGATGGCTGTATCGCCAGAGCAGCTATCCGCAGAAACGCCACCCAATTAGTACCAACCTCAACCGACACGATCCCTTGGCACTCCGATGCGGAGCTTGCGTTAGGCCAGTGACTTTCAGCTAGACGGCTAAAACCATAACCGCCTATGCACTTTTCACGCAGTCTGTTGGAACAACACGCAACCGGCCCTATTTACAGCGTAAAGCCACCATCGAGCGTTAACAATTGTCCCGTAACATAACGAGACCCGGTAACGAAAGATAGAATCGCATCGGCAACATCATCTGGTGTGACTACATGCCCCAATGGTGTTTGCTCGGAAAAAGCAGCCGTCAGCTCCTCGTACTGCCCTTCGTCACCACCGCCCCAGGTATTAAAAGCCCAGTCGCCATCAATTAAACCAGGCAGCACGGCATTTACCTGGATACCATCTTTCCCCAGCGTTTTAGCAAGGGTTTTTGTCAAGCTGTTCATCCCTGCCTTTGAGGCGCAATAAGCAATAGAGCTGCCGTTAGCTGTCACGCTAGCAATACTTGATGTCATGACGACTTTACCCGCGTCAGCCTCGCGCAGGTAAGGTGCGGCCGCGCGCGTCATGAAAAACGCGCCCATAAGATTGACGCCCAGAGTTCGATGCCAGATCGCCTCAGTCAGCCCCTCAAGATCATGATGGGGTATAAATGTCGTTGTGCCGGCATTGTTTATCAATATATCGAGTCGCCCAAATTTCTCTAGGGTCTGCCCAACAATGCGCCGACAATCCTCCTCTTTACTCACATCTCCCTGAACTGCCAGAGCATCGCAACCGCACTTAATAACATTGTCTACGACGGCCAAAGCGCCAGCTTCTGAGGCGTTGTAATTAACAACTACATTGATGCCCCGCTGTGCGAGCTGCAAAGCCGTCGCAGCACCGACTCCAGAGCTACCGCCAGTGACCAACGCTGTTTGCCCTATGTAGGACATGGTGTTCGCCCTCCTTCATTAAAATATTCCCACTCACTGTAAACCAAAATTTAATGTGGCAGCCTTTCCATTTCGCGCTAGAAAGCGCTCGGTGAGCCAACAGTAGCCGCACAACAAACCCCTCTCGCCCCCCCTTAAAAGTCCGAAGGTCAGATCTCTGAAACTCGCCGCCAGAAACAGACCATAAAACCAACCCAAAATGGCCTGTATCAACTTTATAAAATGCCATTTTTTTCTATTGCTGAGGCTAAGCCTCAGTATTAAGGTAAAAGCCGTAACACCACGTAGCGAACACCAGTTCGCATGGACAGCACAAGGATTTGCTAGATAAAAATCATGGGAACAAATGAAAGAGACCAGTTTTTAAACACACTCGCTACGAAAGCGTATTGGCTCATTTTCAGTGCACACTTTATTGTGTTCGCTATCATGATGATGCGTTACGCCACCGACACAGCCTATGAAATACCCTCTATTACATGGGCTGTTTGGAGCGTTATTATTCTGGGAACGCCCGCGCTTTACCTCACAGCTCTTGGCCATTCCTATAAATTCAGAGCACTGTTAACACAGGCCTTACTCTTAGTTAGTCTTGCCTTTGGGCTCGCAAACCAAGGCTTAGGCGCAGTCACGACCTTCAACATACCGTTCATGGCTCTGCTGGGCACCATTTTCTTCTCCCGACGAACAGCCCTAATTCAGTTAGGCCTAGCTGTAATCGTTTTGCTCAGCTTTCTTTACATGAAGATCACAGGTCAGCTTTCGGATGTCGCCGATCCAGACTGGGTTCTAAATTCAAACTATCGTTGGATCCTAGTAACCGCCTACATCGCGCTTTTTAGCGGCGTCATCATTTATTTTTTGCAGCAATACGTAAACTACACGTTTAAGTCTGTTGAAGATCTAACAATTCTTCAGGAGGCGGTGGATGAGGCGCCTGACGCTTTTGTAGTCTGGGATAAAGACGATCGCCTTTTTATGTGTAATCGACACTATCGAGAGCTGGATCAACGGCTCAAACCAACACTCAAAAGAGGGGTAACGTTTGAGCAAACCCTTCGTGCCGGTATCCAAGTCGGCATGTATCCCGATGCTGTCGGCCAGGAAGATGCGTGGGTCACTGAACGCCTAGAAGACCATCGCAGAAATGAGTCCCAAAAAATCGTCAAGCTGGACGGCGGCCGCTGGATGAACGTTGTTGAATCTCGCACATCCAGCGGCTTTCTCGCTGGCTTTCGTACCGACATTACAGCGCTGAGAAACTCCCAAGACATACTTCAGGCTACCCTAGACTCTGTCTCAGAGGCTGTAGTCACAATATCGCAAGATGGGCGAGTCATTAACCTGAATTCAGCATCGCAGCAGCTCTTCGGCTACTCGCTGGCAGAACTCAAAGGCCGGGACATCTTGGAAATAGCTCCATACCGGCGCCCAGCCGATGTTGGGCATCGGTTGGTAGCCGAGTCCCGATCCAAGCCGATGGGGTCCACTGTTCGAAACATCAACACGTCATTGAAACGAAAAAACGGCGAAACCTTCACCGCCAGAATTGAAGTCCGTGACGTAGAAATTAACGGACAGCAAGTGTTCCTGACCTTTATAAAAGATCTAACGCGACAATTTCAATATGAAAGCACCGTTCAGGCACTGGGTTCTGCTGTAGAGCAACTGGCCGCCGGCATCGTCCTGGTCAACAATTCAGCACGGGTGACTTTTACCAATGCCTTTTTCTCACAGTTAGTCGATTTAACCTCTCAAACAAAATTTGAAGGCCTAAGTGTCGATAAGTTATTTGAATTAATAGCGCCTAGAATTCTTCGCATGAATGTAAGCAGTGGACAATCAATCGAGGCGCAGTTGCAAGATTTCTACCGTAGTTTAGCAGCACCTGTAGCAATACATACAAAGCAAGGCCGGCGATTACGCTTGAGCGTCCAAGCCCTCGAAGGAAACAATACGATCCTAACTGTGACTGATAATACCGAAGAGCATGAACGACAAATTCAGCTGGAACAAAGTACTAAGTTAGCAACGCTTGGTGAGATGGCCGCAGGCATCGCCCACGAACTCAATCAGCCCTTACAAGCAATAAAACTCGCCGCAAGCAATCTGGCGCTGCAGGTTCAGGGTAATAAGGCGCTAACAACTGAAAAGACGCTAGCGAAACTAGACCGAATAACTCAACAAGTTGACCGCGCAGCAATGATCACTGGCCACATGCGTCAATCTGCTCGATTAGCTAATGAGGAGCAGGCCGACGCAAATATAGCCACAGTCGTTCAAGACACGCACCTACTCATCGAGTCAAGCTTAAGACTCAAAAGCATCACTTTCCGCACAGAGCTTGCGGCTTCTTTACCAGACTGCAAAATTCATCCCGTTAGGCTGGAACAGGTGCTTCTTAATCTAATCAACAACGCACAAGATGCCATCATTGCCAAAAATAACGCTCAGGGTCACCAGTGGATACTGATTGAGGCGTATTTATCTGCTGACAAAACCATCTGCCTCTCAGTCGAGGATTCGGCCGGCGGCATTCCAGAAAGTATCGTTGAGCGCGTTTTTGACCCTTTTTACACAACAAAGGAAGTGGGCAAAGGCACCGGACTAGGCTTGTCAATTTCCTACGGAATTATTAAGGACGCCGGCGGCACCCTCTCGGTGTCAAATACCGAGCACGGTGCCAAGTTCGTAATAGTGCTGCCGACCTAATATTTAACTGAAGCGTCTGGCATCAACGTTAGCAACTAAGGGTTCTGTTTCATTGACAGTATATTCGCGATCGAGAACAGTGCTGACAAACCGCCACTGACTCACCGTTGCTTCGGGCGTCAAAGTTACTTTGGACCACCCACGATGGCTAGTATCCAAGTCCACCAATTCAGGGCTGCTCGCTTGCAGCGAGGCGGCCATCTGTTCGGGGGGCAAAGGAAAGTAGCTTTCTAATCCTGGACTAGTGACACCCGGACATCCCACCTCGACACCCACAGGAACACCCGCTTCGGTTTGTAAATTGAAAGCCCAGCCGTTGTGAGTGTCCCCCGCTACAACAACAGGATTATTCGCCAGCTCTAGCAGTAAGCTGAACACTCTTTCCCGGTCTGCTGGATAGCCATCCCATGCATCGAGATTCAATGGCAGACCATATGCGCCCAACTGCAATGTACCTAGCACATAGCTACGAACCTCTTCTGGTAATGTCAGTGAGGCCAGTTGCTCCTGAGTCATTTGAGGAATATTGATTTTCCCCATCAACACTTGCTGACCCAAAAACTGCCAAGGCGCCCCACGATCTTTGCTTGCCGCCAATTGATTCGCGAGCCAGTGGAACTGGTCTTCACCCAACAAAGTTCGTTCAGGGTTTCGACGCAGCGTCGCTTCAAAAACCTCAGGCGGGCGCTTGGCGTCAAGGAGATCACGCCTGTAGTCAAGCTGCTCGTCACGCCCCTCAAGTCGTGTATCGAGCATGATTATGTCGGCAAGATCTCCGACTTGAAAAGATCGATAAATCGGACCTTGATCAGTTTGCGCCGGCGTTCGAATCGGCATCCATTCATGGTAGGCCTTTCGTGCCATTTGCATGCGAGCGAAAAAATCCCCCTCATCATCACTGTGGTTTTGAGCCCCACTGTGCCATGTGTTGTTCGCCAATTCGTGATCATCCCACACACAAATCCAAGGGTGAGCCGCATGTGCGGCCTGCAGATCTTCATCGGTGCGATAGAGACCGTAGCGTTGACGATAGTCCTCCAATACCAGTATCTCATGCTCAGGCACTACAGCTCGCCCTAACGAGTCCACCACATAAGGGTTCGCATATACACCCTGAGCATATTCATAAATATAATCTCCAAGATGCATCACCACGTCGATATCTGCCTGAGCGATATCTCTGTAAGCATTGAAATAGCCTTGGGGATAATTCGAACAGGAACAAACAGCCAAACTAAAAGCCTCTACCGCACCAACCGGCAGTGTTCGCGTGCGACCAACCGCCGAGGTCACGCCATTGAAAACAAAGCGGTACCAGTAGTTGGTAGCCGGCTGCAGTCCCGTTGCATCCACCTTAACCGTGTGGTCTCGCTCCGGACCGGTGGTCGTTTCGCCGCTGATGACAACGCGTTTAAACTGCAAATCTTCAGCAACCTCCCAACGTCCCGTCAACGTCACAAGAGCGCCATCGCCCGGCAACACCCTTGTCCATAAGATCACTCGATCACTTAACGGATCGCCACTGGCAACACCATGGGTAAAATGGGCGGGTGCCGCCGCAGCCACCTCAAATCCTCGCAGGGAGACTAACCCCAGACTAAGCCCCATTCCTTGAATCACGCGTCGACGATTAATGTGTGACGTCTCGAACATATTTTAAATCCTCGTATGGCAGCACCACATGGGCGCAACAAAAATGCGACCGTAACCTTAAAAAGCCTCGCCTGGTCTTATTGCTAAATTTAAGCGAATAAATGGACTTCGGGAAACATCAAAACTGGGTCCCTCGAACTCACTCACGTCATCAAACTGTAGTGCTCTCAACCCACCGACGCCGGCACTAATAGAGGCCCACAAGCTTCCTTTTATGCGCCGACCAAAATCGACACCAAGATCAAAAGCATTGATATCTCGGCTTGCCGCACCCTGCTGGGCGTCGATGGCCCAACCAGACCCTGAAATCATGCCGCCAACAGCAACAAACCAATCCGTTGACGGCGCATAGATCACCTGAGGCCAAGGCATAATACCGCTGATCGTCCATTCCTCATCAATTGTGTAAGAGACTCCTACATACGGCAGCCAGTACTTGTCGAATGGCGAGGTACTTGCAAAGGCACCAAACATCCACCAGAGATCATTTGAGGCCGTATAACGGGTAAAGATACCCCCCATAGTCTGCCAATAAGATGCCCCATTCGCGAGAGTATTATCGTTATAGAAGGGCAACAAAAAACCCATCAGCTGCCAATCTTCGCTCCATTGTGTGAGGTAACCCACGCCTACCGCTGCCGCATCAACACGAAATTCCTCTGCGCTGCTCAGAGAAGGGGCGTCGACGGTAAATTCACTGTGACTCGCGTAAAAACCTAAAACTAACGTATCCGTCTGATTAAGAAGAACCGGCAATCCTCCTGCAACGCTGGCCGTGCTTTCCTGATACCGGACAGAGCTTCCGGGCGTCGGAAACTCGCGTACCGTGGCATCGTCGTAATAAGACGTACCAACATAAGCAACCGGCAAAAATGGGGCGTTTCCTCGGGATCGAGAAAACTCAATATCAGACTCAGAGAAAGCACGGGCTTTATCGGCTATGTAGCGGCCCAATGCCGTATCAGCGCTACTCTCATTGGCCACAATGGTTTCGGTGACCAAGACATCGCCGTCAGTTTGAGCAAGCACTGGAGGCATCTGAACCGTTATTACGAAAAACGAGGCAACAGCACAAATCAACTTATCAGACATTTACCAGGAATCCGCCTCAAGGTCGCTCTATTGTACGCGCTAGCACTGGCACTGGCACACCGATCTACTCTACCCTATGACTATGAATTTAACGCCTCTCGACCGAGTCAATCTTACCGAGCCATCACCTTGGCGGTTCTGCACAGCACCCTGTATGGATTGGACAGATCGGCATTGTCGACACTTCTGGCGACAGCTCACTCAGCGAAGTCGGCTTTACACCGAGATGGTAACGACAGGAGCACTTCTTCACGGCGATGTAGATCGGCATTTAGATTATGGCAGCGCAGAACATCCTCTGGCCTTACAACTGGGTGGAGCAAACCCTCAGGATTTAGCCCAGTGCGCAAAGTTGGCTGCAGCTAGACACTATGATGAGGTTAACCTTAACTGTGGCTGCCCGTCAGACAGAGTACAGAATGGGCGTTTCGGTGCGTGTCTCATGGCAGAGCCTGAACTTGTTCGCGATTGTGTAGCAGCCATGCGAGAGGCCGTGGAAATACCCGTTACCGTCAAGCAGCGCATCGGCATTGATCATCAGGAGAGCTTCGACGAATTATGCGATTTTGTCGGTATTGTCGCCGAGGGCGGATGTAATGTTTTTATCGTTCATGCCCGAAAAGCTTGGTTGGAAGGTTTATCTCCCAAGCAAAATCGGGAAATCCCCCCGCTTAACTACGCATGGGTCTATGCCCTAAAAAAGCAATTTCCACATCTAACTATTGTTTTAAATGGCGGCATTCAAAGCCTTGACGAGTGTGAAGCGCACTTGACTGAAGTCGACGGGGTCATGCTTGGCAGAGCCGCTTACCAGACGCCATGGTTACTGAGCTCCGTCGACTCAAGGCTTTTCGGCGCAAAGGATCCAGCCATCAGTCGAGAGGCCGTTATCGCCGAGCTGTCTGAATACGTAGACGCCTACCTAAAAAATGGCGGCCGGCTTAACCACGTAACACGACATATACTAGGGCTCTTCCACCAACAACCTGGCGGCCGTCTTTTTCGCAGGGCACTCAGCGAACAGGCGCACCTAAGCGATGCAGATTCTGGCGTATTACTGGCGGCTTTAGCAGAGGTAACGCAGCGCCATGGTAAAGAATCTGTGGTTGAATAGCTCCACGACCTTTGTCCGCACAAACACCAACTCACGGATGTAAACATAATGAACAAACTTGACCAACTTCGAGCCATGACTGATGTCGTGGCTGATACAGGCGACATTGGTGCGATTGAACGGCTGCAACCACAGGATGCGACGACTAATCCGTCTTTGCTGTTGAAAGCAGCACAAATGCCGCGATTCGAAAACCTGATCGCAACTGTGAAGGCAGGCAAATACTCTGAGTCGGAATCCTGTGATCAATTTTCCGTTGCCGTTGGCGCTGAAATCATCAAGTTAATTCCCGGCAGAATCAGCACGGAGGTTGACGCGCGTCTTTCTTTTGACACTCAGGCTACGGTGTTAAAAGCGCGTGAATTAATGGCTCTATACGACAAACGAGGCATTGGCAGCGAGCGCATTCTCATCAAAATTGCCGCAACTTGGGAGGGCATTCGCGCGGCAGAGATTCTCGAACGCGAGGGCATTCAGTGCAATTTAACGCTGGTTTTTGGCTTTGCTCAAGCTCAGGCCTGTGCCGACGCTGGTGTTTTCCTGATTTCGCCCTTTGTGGGACGGATTCTTGACTGGTATATAGCGAACACCGACCTCAAAGTGACGCAACCAAGCGAAGACCCAGGTGTGCAGTCTGTGATTCGAATATACGACCACTACAAAAACCATGGCTATGACACCGTTGTTATGGGAGCTAGTTTCCGCAACGTCGGTGAAGTCGAGGCCTTGGCCGGCTGCGACCGCCTTACAATAAGCCCAGATCTAATGGAAGCCATGAGCGAAAACCATGACACGTTAGCAAGAGCACTGATGCCGACGACTAGCACCCTGAATGCGCCCCCCCCTTTGACCGAGGAAGGATTTCGCTGGCAGACCAATGAAGATGCCATGGTGACTGATAAGCTCTCTGATGGTATCCGGCGATTTGCTGCAGATCAGGTGAGCCTAGAACACATACTATTGAGAGATCATTGAGCCTCTAGGGTCATGACCAAGTTTTGAAATGCGTCGTGATTTGCTTCATTAAGACCCATCAGCGTGCGGTGCGCTTCAATAACCTTGAGACGCACCTCATCTTCGCTCGCATTTCTTGCGGGTAAATCGCGACAGCACTCCATATCGCACCTTTCACTACGAACTTCAAAAAGCTGACTGAAACCCATAGCTTGTAACAGCCGATCGATACTGGGGTCGCAGCTGAAAATCGCAGGTTTAAATCCAAACTTTGCCTTGGTGCTGATTGCGAGCTTGGCGAGCATTCCAAGGGTTGTGCTATCCAGCCCCGTCGCCTCTGTCACATCAACCCAAACAGACAGAAAATCGGGCTCTGAAAACATATTTTCAAAATACTCATCGAGAGCAGTGCACATGACCAAGCGTACATCACCCTGCAGCTTAAGAACGTGTGCTCCCCCATTACTCCCCGCTCGGATTTGGCAATCGCTCAACTGAAGCCTCGCGTTATAAACAAAGCGGCTACATCATCAGGAAGATGATTTGGATCTACCGTCTCTAAGCCCAGTCTCATTGCAAGTGACCTAGGGCTCTCCAAAGGTCCCTCCAAGCGGCTTAGAAGTAGCGCTTCCTTTTCAATTAAGTTGCCACTACCCAAAAGCTCAAGAATGCCATCAGACAGCAAGCCCAGCACAAAATGATCAGGCAACACGATCTGATGCTGGGTGTAACATGCGTCGGGGATGAGTCCTACTGGAGGTCCCTCCCCCTCTAAATACCGAATACCATCCCCGTCCAGCAGCACGGGGTGAGGAAGATGTCCCGCCACACTGTACGTGAGATGATGTGTTTTCACATTTAAGACGCCCACTATCATCGTTGCGTATTTATTAATCACCAACTCTAGCAATTCGTGATTAGCAAATTCCAACATTTTACAAGGACTTACCACAGCATGGTCGCCTTGGCGCGAAAAGTCGGATCGCTTTCGCGCGAAGAGATTTTTTAACAGTACTGTCGCGAAAGCTGATGAGCTTCCGTGTCCGGACACATCGGCTAGAAAGAAGACAATTTCATCATCACCGACGCTGAAGTAGTCAGTGAAGTCTCCGCTGAGATAAAGAGAGGGAACGATGGTGTGACTAAACCAATAGTCTCCCTTGTGGAGAGAACCCGAGGGCAGCAAAGCTCTTTGAACCTGGCGGCCAGCCTGCTGGTCTTGCTCCAAAACTCGCAGGGAATGGCGAAGCTCAGTATTGCTACGTTCGACGTCTTCTTTGCTAGCTTTCAGTTCTCGCTGCAAATGCCGATGGTTAACACATCGCTCTATCGAGCGCTTCAAAAGCCCCGGACGCGTCCTAGGCCTAACAAAAAAGTCGGTGGCACCCAAACCCAACGCGGTTTTCATCGAGTCAACGTCTTGCTCATCAGCAATAACAATGACCGGCACCTGCACATCGAAGTTGCGCATGGCTCTGCGTACAGAAGCCCATGACACATTAGAAAGACCCGCATGACAAAGCACACAGTCCCACGGGCTTTCGGGACCCAGCGCACCTTCCAAATCGGGCACCTCGTTAGCCACATCAAACTGAAAATCCGCCATTTCTAGGGTATCGACTAAATGCTTCGCCCTCGCTAACTGATCATCAACAATCAGTACGCTTCTAGCATCAGTATCACTGCTCATGAATTGGGCCTGTTGTTAAGGCCTTCAGAGATCGTCTCCTTCCCAGTCTTCGTCAAACTCGGAAAAGTCATCGGACACGGCACCATCATTAGTTAGCAGCTCGCGACGCTGCATATAAGCATCTCTGAGAAAGATATATTGATCCCCAGATAGCAATTCGTCCGCGCCCAACAGGGCAGCGCGAATGTCCACTAAAGATATAGCCCTGAGTCCCCATTGCGCGTCCCGACCACCGATTTGGCCTGTAGGTGAGGCGTAGGCATCAAACAGTGTTCCTGCGGTGCCACGCAAAGTACTGGGGCCCAAGAAAGGCAACATAACAAAGGGGCCTTGCGCAACACCCCAAGTCGCCAGAGTATGCCCAAAGTCTGTTTGATATTGCGGAATTTCCATGTGGCTAGCGACATCAAAAACACCGAAAAATCCCAGCGTTGAGTTAACAGCAACGCGTCCTAGATTGTTAGCGCCATACGTGAAACGCCCTTGAAGGAACGCATTGAGAGCCGCATTGACGTCGATCAAATTTCTAAAGAAATTGTTGACGCCCATCCTAGCTGGCGTAGGTAGAACTGCCTCGTAACCGACCGCGATAGGTCTGACTACATATTTGTCAGCGCCATTATTGAACCCATAGATGGCTCGGTTGAAGCCTTCCAGTGGGTCCTCTGTAGCGTACGCTGAAGCGCCAAAAAAAGACGTCGTCAGCAATACCCAAGCGAATAAACTATTACGCATTAGCCCCTCTTTTGCTTTGCCCCATGTCAGGAAAGTTGACACCAAAAAGTGTAATGGAGCAGACACTATCAAACCTAAGGCATCGCTACGAGGGTGAGGTAACAAATACACTAGATCTGTTTGTATTGACCTTACGCATCAAGGGTTACCTTGGGTTCTCAATTAGCCAACTTTTTACTTTTTGCCATTGTTCGTCGAGGCGTTTCGCAGAAACGGGCAAGCGCGTCCCCAACTGCTGCGCAAAAAGCGAAACTCGAAATTCCTCCAGCATCCATCGATATTGCATAGCCGGGGGAGATAAAGAGGCGAGGCCTGGATAGCCTTTAACGGCCTCCTCCAATCGTGTCAGACTGGGTTGCAGTAATCGCAAACTCTTTTGATCTTTTTCGGTTTGCCCATTGAGCCGTTGAATACGATGTAATAAAGCTTTGCCGTAACGCGGATACTGCTCAAGCCAATAGGCCGGGTTCATTACCATGAAACCCGGCTCCAATAGATACTGAATTTGCCCTGCGATATCGGCTCTTGCCGCCGAAAACTCCACCTTTTTGAGTTGATTGAGGAGATTTTGGGCTTCAGCAAGGGGTTGCAAGAAGTTGATCATTAGCTGCTCTTTATTAAGGGCCATGGGTACCCATTGGCCTTTCGCTGAATTAACACTTTGAGTGAATGACGGCTCGTCTCGAGGCAGGGTTTCACCCCAAATCTCGAGCAGGCTCGACATAATCGTCTCACGCACCAACCCAACTCGATCTAGTCCACTGCCCGCTAATGCCAGGGAAGCTTTATTGTCGGCAAACAGTTGCTTGCGCAGATATTTTACCGTCTGGCTGCTGCAAGTCATCGCTAGGGCCGCAACGCCACGTCTATGCAATAAGGTTGCATCTGGCTGATAATCATGGAGCTCAATGGCCACACGATCGCCGTGATCTACCAAGGCAGGAAATCGCTCCACTTTCATAGCCGCCGCTGTTGTGCGCCAGACACTGGGCAGCTCGCCGAAGGTCCAGCTTTTAACCTGATGTTGTGCGGGGGAATTAGCGGGCTCGCTGGACTCCTCCTTCCCCGCTCCATCACGAAATTGCGCCACCAGCGCTGCCATGTCTCGACCTTGGGCCAGCAATTTTCCTCTTTCATCGACCACTCTGATATTGGCCCTATAAAACTCAGATAACCCTTGGATATCCCAGTCCTCATCAGCGATAACAACGCCACGAGTTTTGCGCAACGCAGCCGCTAGTGCTGAGCAAAGCGCCACGTCATCGGATTGCATCGATGCGAGTGCCGCATCAACAACATCCGGCACTGGCACCAATTGTTTGCGGCTAGCTTTGGGCAGGCCTTTAACCAAAGCAATACATTTTTCTCTCAGCAATCCTGGAACCAGCCACTCAAACCGATAGCGTGGGGCACGGTTCAGTAAGGGCAATGGGACTGTCACCGAGATTCCATCATTTTCTCGGCCTGGCTCAAAACAGTACTTCAAGCGGTAAGTCGTATCTCGCCACTCCAGCTCAGAGGGGAATTGATCCGCAACCGCCTCACCGGGATCTCGAGTAAGAATCTGTGACTGATCGAGCCGAAGCTGTTTATCGTCCACCAGCTGCTTAACCCACTTTTCGAGGCTGCTGGCGCTAACACAGTGATCAGGAATTCGTTCGGCATAAAAATCAAAGAGTGCTTGCTCGTCAACGAGCAGGTCTCGACGGCGAGTCCGTGATTCAAGATCTTGAACCGCTTTAATGGCATTCAGATTCGCCTTGAGAAACCCGGGCGGTTTCCGATAATTGCCCAAGACCAAACCGTCTCTGATAAAAATTTCTCGTGCTACCACTGAATTGACATCGCCGAAATGGATCCGATGACCGTCACTAATCGTGAGCCCATAAAGTGTCACTCGCTCGACAGCCATGACTCGACCGGAACGCATCTGCCACGCTGGCTCATAATGGTGACGCTTGAGAATCTGGGGATTGATTCGAAGCAACCATTTGGGGTCTATAGCGGCGCACTGCCTGGCATAAACTTGTGAGGTTTCGACAACTTCGGCTGCGACCAGCCACTTCGGTGGTTTTTTATGGAGAACTGACCCCGGGAATATCTGGACCTGCCTGTTGCGAGTGGCATTATACTTTCTACCCTCGTCGAGTTGAGCGACTTGCCCTAACAATCCTGACAGCAGCGCTTTATGGACCCCCTCAAAATCTGTCTCATCATTGAGTTCAACACGCGGTCGCAGTTGTACCTGCCTGCACGCAATGACCAGCTGAGCATGAACCTCCCGCCACTCTCGCAGACGCAGAAATGACAAAAATTCGCGCTGGCATAACTTTCGGAATTGATTTTGAGACAGCGCTTGCCGCTGCTCTTCGTAATACTTCCACAAATTTAGCCACGATAAAAAATCGGAACGCGGATGATTAAACCGAGCGTGGGCTTGATCTGCCTGAGCACGCTTTTCCGCTGGCCTGTCTCTGGGATCTTGAACTGCGAGGGCACTGACTACCACCAAAACTTCTTCTAGACACTTCAGCTCACCGGCTGCATGAACCATCCGTGCCAACTTGGGATCGACTGGCAATCTGGCCATTTTTCGCCCCAATGCAGTCAACTTACCTCGCGCTGAAATAGCACCCAGCTCCTCGAGAAGCCGCTGGCCATCGCGCACCATTTTTCCTTCTGGCGGGTCCACAAAAGGAAATTTTTGAACCTCGCCCAAACCCAGCTCCAGCATTTTCAATACGACGGCAGCAAGGTTAGTTCGTAAAATTTCTGGGTCGGTAAATTCCGGCCTCGCCAAAAAATCCTGCTCACTGTATAGGCGTAAACACACACCCGCCGCCACTCGCCCACAACGACCTTTGCGTTGATCTGCACTCGACTGGGAAATACGTTCTACTGGCAGTCGCTGTAGGCGAGTGCGATGGCTGTAGCGACTCACACGAGCAGTACCAGGATCAATAACGTAGCGAATGCCAGGAACCGTCAAAGAAGTTTCGGCAACGTTTGTTGCCAACACGACCCGCATGCCACTGCCTGTAGGTTTAAACACCCGATTCTGCTCAGCGGCACTAAGGCGAGCATAAAGCGGTAAAATTTGCCGCCGGTCATCCCCTTTTAGGCGACGGGAAAGATCACGGATTTCGCGCTCTCCAGGCAGGAAAACTAGGACATCACCTCTGGGGCCAAAATTCTCCGCAACAATGCCATCAACAGCGCGCACGATCTGGTCCTCAACGCCGTCCTCCGCATCGTCCGAGTCACCTAGGTAATGCACTTCAACAGGGAATAAACGCCCAGAAACCTCAATGATGGGTGCATTGTTGAAGTGTTGGGAAAAACGATCAACATCAATAGTAGCCGAGGTGATAATAACCTTGAGATCTGGCCTTTTAGGCAGCAACGTTCGGAGATAACCCAAAATAAAGTCTATGTTGAGGCTTCGCTCGTGGGCCTCGTCAATGATCAGTGTGTCGTAGTCGCGTAACTCACGGTCTCGCTGCAATTCCGCAAGTAGGATACCGTCAGTCATAAGTTTGATGGCCGTACTTTGTGCCACAGAATCGTTGAAGCGAACTTTATAGCCCACCAACCCCCCCAACTCTGAGCCCAGTTCGTCAGCAATACGCTCTGCGACCCGACGTGCAGCCAAGCGTCTGGGTTGGGTGTGCCCTATCCGGGCCTCTTGCCCTCTTCCCAACTCAAGACAAATTTTCGGTATCTGCGTCGTTTTACCCGAACCGGTCTCGCCAGCAATAATGACAACTTGATGCTGTTTTATCGCCTCACGAATTTCTTCACGACGTTCACAAACCGGCAAATCGTCGGGGAAATGGATGGGCTTAGGAATAACGCGGACCGGAGCATCTTTCATCTTTTCAGGCATCAAAATTACTGATCAAAACAGCGATCAAGCTGATTCTCGCAGCTCCCGACGCAACACCTTTCCAACGTTCGTTTTCGGCAATTCGTCGCGAAATTCGATGTGTCTAGGGATTTTATATCCCGTTAACTGCGTTCTACAAAAATCCTTTAACGCTGCCTCGGTCAGTGCTGGATCTTTAAGAATCACAAACATTTTGATCACCTCACCGCTCTTCGAATCGGGAATACCCACAGCAGCGCATTCCAAGACTCCGGGGTGTTTGCTGACAACATCCTCTAGCTCATTGGGGTAAACGTTAAATCCCGAAACAACAATCATGTCTTTTTTACGATCAACGATCCTGAGGTAGCCATCAGGATGAATAACCGCGACATCACCAGTGAGAAACCATCCATCGGCATCAATCGCCTCAGCCGTCGCCTCAGGGCGTTGCCAGTAACCCTGCATGACCTGAGGGCCTCGAATACAGAGCTCTCCAGCATCATCAAATCCCAGCGGCTGATTATCTGCATCGATAACGCGCACCTCGGTTTTGGGTACCGGCAAGCCAATGGTGCCCAACTGCTGGGCGCCCCCTGGGTTACCAGTTGCGACGGGCGAAGTCTCTGTAAGTCCATATCCCTCTGAAACTGGACATTGTGTTAATTGCTCCCAGGCATTGGCAGCGTCTTCAGTGAGGGCCATGCCACCAGAAAACGTCACCTTTAACTCGGTAAAATCTAAGCTTCTGAAGTTAGCGTCATTGGTCAACGCCACAAATAAGGTATTCAGTCCAAAAAATAGACGGGGGCGGAAGGTCTTGAAGACGTCAACCACCGACTTGAGATCACGAGGATTGGGAATTAAAACCGTGTGTGCCCCGACGTATAAGGCGTACATAGACGCCGTGAAGGCATAAATGTGATACACCGGAAGCGGCTGCACAAAGGTATCACCCAGCCCTTTAAGTTGGTAACTACCAAAGAGCGCATCTGCTTGCAGTACATTAGCCACGAGGTTGCCATGGGACAACATCGCTCCCTTGGCAACGCCTGTGGTGCCACCGGTGTACTGGAGCATAGCCAAGTCATCTGCCTGCATACGAACAACCGGTACAGCGGGATGTTTTCGACCAGCTGACAACACGTCCCTGAGCTTTAACGCATTGGGAATCGAAAATGGCGGCACTAATTTTTTAATATGCTTGGCAATAAAGTTGATCAAAAAACGTTTGGGTTGTGGGTGTAAGTCTGCCAACTCGGTTATCACCACCTTTTCAACGCCTGTCCTCGGCAAGACAGCAGCCGCCTGCTGCGCGACATTGGCCTGTACCACAAGTAGCTTCACCCCAGCATCGTTAAATTGATGCTCAATTTCTCGTTCTGTGTAGAGTGGGTTGGTGTTGACTACGACCATACCCGCACGCAGTGCGCCCAATACAACGACAAAATATTGGATGAGGTTGGGCATCTGAACAGCGATTCTGTCGCCCGTTGCTAAGCCAGATTCATGGGACAACCAAGCGGCAAAATTTCCAGCGAGGACATCCAGTTCGCGATAACTCAAGGAATGCCCCAAGCTAGTACAAGCCGTGGCATTTTCATGCCTTTTTAAAGCATCGTCGAATAACGCAATGATGTTGGGAAATGCTTGAGTGTTGATATCAGTAGGGATTTCCAAGGCAGTGAGCCGATCCGCAATAACTTGGTTAATATCTGCCTGCGTCATAAAATCCTCAGTTAAATTATAAAAATTGGTTGGATCGCATCATGTTGTCTTGCGTGCCACGGGGTCAACCTGCCACCCTTACAACTTCAGTAACATTTACAGTTCAAAGTGCTTCAAATTAGGAGAACGGTATGTCCGACACCACCCAGATCACCAACCTGACTTTCGACGAAATCAACGTAGGGGATACCGCTGATTACAGCCGCCTTGTGACAACCCGCGAAGTTGAGCTTTTCGCTGCCGTTTCAGGCGATCACAACCCGGTTCACCTCGATCCAGAATATGCCGCCACCACCCAGTTTGGCGAATGCATTGCCCATGGCATGCTTACAGGTGCCTTTATATCAGCGGCTATCGCCATGGAGCTACCCGGTCCAGGCACTATTTACCTTGGCCAAACGCTGCAATTTCGGGCCCCCGTCACGCTAGGAGACACTCTTACAGTTGCCTTGGAGGTCACCGACAAGCACGCCAGCAGACCCTGGGTAACCATAGCAACTATCGTTAGAAATCAGGACAATAAAGAAGTCGCAAAGGGCGAAGCAACCGTCATGGCACCCGGTAAAAAAGAGACCGTCACCATAGTGCCCCCGTCCGCGATTCAGTTGGTCGATGATGTCGATGCTGAATCTGCAGATAAAAACTGATCGGGATCTACGTAGACCAGGCTGAACGTCACGATGGGGCGTTCAGGATCGGGGGCCAACCCCAACATGATGGCATTGATCATGCCATCATGGTTCGTCCCCCCGACAGAACCAATAAGGTTTAATTCGCCGCCACCATCAAGCGCCGGCTCGTCTGTCTCTAGAGGCTTAAAGACTGGCAATGGTTTGCCTACTCTGAGGTCGTCTGATAAACGGGCAACCAAGGCGAGAACCCCGTCGCGCCACGCGGAGAAGTTTAAGCTGCCATTGAAAGCCCTAGCGTCCATCGCCAAATCCATTCTGACGGTGCCACCGTCTTCCATTTTAAGATGGGTAAGCGTCACTTTTCGGCTTCCTTCCAACTCTCTGAAAATACGCTTTGCAGTGGTGCGGTCGGCCTCCAGAATGCCGTCATTCAAGAGATTGGCAGCAATGGTGGCAAGTTGATTGGCTTCGAGTACCTTATCTTTCTTCATGATTATGACGTCTGCGAAAAACCGCTATTGTACGCGTTGTCGCCTCATCGGCTAGAGGCACAATATGAATAGTTACAAATACACCGTTTTATGGAAATTCAGGATCATCTTTGATCAAACGTGACAACAATCTGTGGCAACCAACACCTGCCCCCGATATCGAATGGCGGGATGGAATTCCTGTGTCTCGTGAATTCGACGATGTTTACTACTCTACTGACAACGGTATCGCAGAAAGTCGCTACGTTTTTTTGGACGGAGGCCAGTTTTTTGCTCATGCCAAAAACAACCGGCTTGCGATTGCTGAAACCGGCTTTGGTACAGGGCTTAATTGCCTGCTCGCCATAGACAACTGGCTCAAGCACGGTGATCAGCGAGCATCGGACGCTGCGCTGCACTACGTCGGCTTTGAAGCTCGGCCTCTAGATAAAGCACAGCTTCAGCGCGCCTGGGAAAAGTGGCCCTCTCTCGCCCACCTAGCGGCGCGTCTTATTCAAGACTGGCCACAAGCCACGCCGGGCTGTCATCGATTGTCTTGGACCGACTTGAACGTAACGCTAGACCTCTGGTGGGAAGATGCTCAGCAGGCATTGACTGATCTTGCGTCCCGAAGACGCCGGTACTTTAACTTATGGTTTTTGGACGGCTTTACCCCGGCGAGAAACGAGAGTGCTTGGTCGGAGCCGATATTCACTGCCATGTCTGCGCTCAGTCAGGAAGGCGCGACTTTCGCCACATTTACCGCTGCTGGCGAGGTCCGTCGAGGGTTAAGCGCCGCGGGCTTTACGGTACACAAACGCCCGGGCTTCGGTGTCAAACGAGAGGCCCTTTGGGGCCAGCTTGGTGCCTTAATAGAACCCTCGAGTAAGTCCGCGGTAACACCTTGGGATTTAACCCCAAAAAGTTCACCGCCAAAAACAGCTGTGATCATTGGCGCAGGTTTAGCGGGCAGTTTTGCTGCCCGAGCGCTAGCTGAAAGGGGGGTCTGTGTCACAGTGCTTGAAGCCAATGCCGTTGCCAGTGGCGGCTCAAGTAACCTGCAAGGAATTACTTATACACGCCCTTCGAGGCGCCATGGGGTTTTGGCAGATTTTGCCCTCGCGAGCTACCAAATTTCGACACGGCTCTACCACCAGCTGCTAGGTAGAACCTTAGAGGTGGGTGTCGATGGGCACAGCTGCGGCTATCTGCAGGTGACCGATGATTCTGAGACTCTCGAGTATTTAAAGCAGTTCGAGCAGCGCGATCTCCCCTTTCGTGTTTTCACTGCCGAAGCGGCGTCAGCACAACTGGGCGCGACACTCACGCAAGCGGCTCTATTTTTTCCCGGTGCCAGCTGGTTACACCCCGCCGCCGTGTGTCGCGAGCGCTTGTCTCATCCCAAAATTAAGCTGCTGGAATTTTGCGGCGATTGCAGCTCATCTCAAACCTCCACCGGCTGGCAGACCCATGACAGCAAGGATAATCGATACGCCAGCGATATCGTTGTATTGGCCACCGCAAACCGGCTCGCGGCACTGCCAGATACCGACTGGATACCCCTGCAAACTATTCGGGGGCAAACCACCCACGTTGCTGCCACGGAGCCGTCTGGGAACCTACGTACAGCGTTTTGCCACGAGGGCTACCTCCCGCCGCCACGGCAGGGCATCCATTGCTTGGGTGCCACCTACGGGCCGCAGGATAGCGCCCTAGATGAACGCCATGAAGATCACGTAGAAAATCTAAAAAAACTCGCTAACGCACTGCCATCTTTGGATTTCCCAACCGGCGCCAGTCACTTGTCGGGGCATGTCGCACTACGCTGCACAACCACAGATTATTTGCCCGTTGTGGGTCCAGTGCCTGACAAGGCGGCATTTAATGCCTGCTATGCCAGCCTAAAAACAAAAAAGACCCGACTCATTGATCAAGATTGTCCCGTAATACCCGGTCTGTTTGTGCTGGCAGGACTCGGATCAAGAGGACTCACTGCCGGCCCACTCGCTGCAGAGGTTTTAGCGAGTGATATCATGGGCCAGCCCAGCCCTGTCCCCCGCTATTTGCAGCAAGCATTGTCACCCGCGCGCTTCCTAAAGCGTGGCATCATTCGAGGTCAACCGCTATGAATGTGATGCGCTGTTACTGGGTCGCCATTGGCATAGCCGCATTAGGATTGGTCGCATTAGGCCAAGCTGCAGCGGCTGGTACCGCGGATGTTCAGGTAACAAAACAGCGTGCTGTCGCTGTGGAATCCCGTCCCATGGAACGTCGAAACTTCACTCAGGGACTTTACATATTCGACTCAGAACTCTATGTCAGCTCAGGCCACTACGGCCAGTCTGCGGTGCGAGTTTACTCTTGGCCCAGTATGGATTTGATCCGGGAGGCAGCACTGCCAAAGGAGGTCTTCGCTGAGGGATTAACGCTACTTGCTAATCGACTGTGGGTTCTGACATGGCGTGAAGGTCAGTTGCTAATGATAAACCCTGCCACCCTAGAAATTTTGACAACGGGAAAAATCAGCGGCGAAGGCTGGGGCATTACTCACAACGGGTCGACGCTGTGGCTGTCCAATGGATCTTCGAGGCTCCATAGCATCGACCTGGGCAACGGAGGTAAGACAGCAGCATTAGACGTCACCTTGCAGGGCAAACCTCTGGGAAAACTCAACGAACTCGAGTGGATCAACGGCAAAATTTGGGCCAACGTCTGGCTGACTGACACTATCGTGGTTATCGATCCTGAAACCGGGGCTGTCACCAGCGAAATCACCGCCCAGGGGTTGTTGGCCCCAGAAGAGCGAGAGGCCAATACCGATGTTCTCAACGGTATAGCTCAGGACGCTGAAACAGGTGCTATTTGGATCACGGGAAAACGCTGGCCTAAAATATTTCGTATCGAACTTGTAGACGCGAACTAGCGCGCTTCGCGTTACAATAGCCCCAGATGCACTAGTGCATCCCGCCATTTTCCTAGACATCGGATTTTTCATGGAATCATTAGCTCAAAGCACAGACACCGTTACCTTCCAAAAGCAGCGTAGCGTCACTATTCCTGCGCTGAATGTTACGGTTGAAGAGTTCATCCACCCCGCTACCGGCGCCCAACATTTACATCTGCAGTGCGATAACCCTGAAAATGTCTTCATGGTCGCCTTGCGGACGGTCCCCGAGGACTCTACGGGAGTCGCACATATTCTTGAGCATACGGTGCTCTGCGGCAGCGAAAACTACCCTGTGCGTGACCCATTTTTCATGATGCTACGACGCTCTCTCAATACGTTTATGAATGCGTTTACGAGCTCTGATTGGACCGCCTACCCTTTCGCCACACAAAACCGGAAAGACTTTAGCAATCTATTGTCGGTTTACCTCGACGCGGTGTTTTTCTCCAGACTTGACCCCCTAGACTTTGCCCAAGAGGGCCATCGTGTTGAGTTCGAAAATCCCGAGGACGATAAAGGGAACCTCGTTTTCAAAGGCGTCGTATTCAATGAGATGAAGGGCGCAATGTCATCGGTGTCCGCTGTATTGTGGGATCGACTGTGCTTCGAACTCTTCCCCACCAATACCTACCATCACAACAGTGGCGGGGATCCTGCAAACATTCCTGATCTCAGCTACCAACAGCTCAGAGACTTTTACGCCCGCCACTATCACCCCAGTAACGCAGTTTTTCTTACCTTCGGTGATATACCAGCCAGTGATCATCAAGCCGTTTTTGAAACGGCAGTGCTGAACCGCTTTGAAGCGTCTGAAACGGCTATCACGGTCGATCTTGAAAGTGCTTTCCCAGCACCTATTCGTGCGACGCACCCCTATGCCGTTGAAGATGACAACGAGTCGGGGCGAAAGACACATCATGTTATCGGCTGGAAGCTAGGTGAGAGCTCTGACCTTCTCGCCATGCTCGAAGCACAAGTACTCGCCGCCGTGCTAATGGAAAACAGTGCTTCACCGCTGATGCACTTTTTAGAGACCACGCCACTGGGGACAGCACCATCACCACTGTGTGGTGTGGAAGAATCCATGCGGGAAATGGTTTTTTGCTGTGGAATTGAGGGCAGCGATATTGATCAACTCGAAGAATTCGAAAGCGCGGTTCTTGAGGTCATTCAGGATATTTCAGAGAAAGGCATTCCGTCAGAACGCCTCGAAGCCATACTCCACCAGATCGAATTATCTCAGCGTGAATTGACCGGTGACGGGATGCCCTATGGACTCAACCTGATGCTACGGGCACTTGGGGCTGCAGTTCATGGAGGAGACTCACTCGCCGCACTGGACCTTGACCCCATACTCGCAACTATCCGAGAGCGCAGCCTGAGTCATGACTACGTGCCCGGGTTAATTAACCGCCTGCTATTAAACAACCCACACCGGGTGACTTTAACTCTCGCACCCGACAGTGATTTGACCGCAGGGCGAGACGACGCAGAGCAAGACCGGCTGAAGTCGATCGCAGCATCCCTTGATGACGCAGGACGGTCCAAAATTCTGAATCTTGCCGAGAAGCTAAAAGCGCGTCAGGCCATCGAAGATGACCCGGATATTTTGCCTAAGGTGACGCTTCATGACATTCCAGATGGCGTTTCAGAGCCTAAACCCAGTGTCAAAAACAAGGGCGCAGTGGATGTCTGGAACTACACGACCGGGACTAATGGGTTGGTCTATCAGCAGTGGGTGAAACCCCTTCCCGCATTGTCGGAACAAGCGATGGCAAATTTACCCCTAGCAACCGGACTTATCGGAGAGCTTGGGGCCGGAGCTGCTGATTATCTGACCATACAGGAGCGCCAGTCTGCCACGGTCGGATCACTTAATGTTGCCACCATGACGCGTAGTGCCAGAGGCGATGTACAAGATTGCAGTGGCTGGCTACTGATCTCATCCAAAGCGCTCGCTAACCGCTCCGAGCAACAAGTCGCTCTAATGCAAGACACATTCTCGAGCACACGGTTTGACGAAGGGCCCCGCATCCGAGAGCTCGTCAACCAGAGCCGAGCACGGCGTGATCAATCAATCACCGGAAGTGGCCACAGTTTAGCCATGACAGCAGCAAGCGCAGGCATGAGCCCACTGGCTCTGCGCGCCCACGAGCAGGGCGGATTAGAAGGCATTAGGAGCTTGAGAAAGCTTGACGATCGCCTTGCCAATGACAGCGAACTCCAAAACTTCATGGCGGAACTGTCAGAGGTACACCGCAACATTGTTGACGCGCAAGGATTGCAAATAGCCGTTATTGCTGACGCACAGAACATGGAAGCCGCAGAGGGCTTTGCGCTGGGCGCCGTAGGACCGGGAATAAAGAACACAGACGGGCAGCTTTGGCAGCCTCAACCCATTAGAGAGCACCGTCGTGAGGCTTGGGTCACTAATACCCAGGTAAACTTCTGTGCCAAAGCGTATCAGACAGTACCCGCTAGTCATGCAGATGCGCCGGCTCTAACCGTACTGTCTGCCGTACTGCGTAATGGGTACTTGCACCGTGCAATTCGAGAGCAAGGTGGCGCCTATGGCGGTGGCGCGAGTCACGACGGTAATGTTGGCGCGTTTCGGTTTTTTTCCTACCGAGACCCTCGCTTGGGCGAAACTCTCGCCGATTTTGATGGCGCAATCGACTGGTTTTTAACAAGCAATCACGAATCCGAGACCCTAGAAGAAGCTATTCTTGGTGTTATCGGCAGCCTAGATAAACCCGGATCACCTGCGGGCGAGGCGCGCAAACACTTTCATGAATCCTTATTTGCGCGAACGGCTGATCATCGCGCTGCTTTTAGACGGGGTATTATTGCGACCACGCTTGATGACCTGCGACGGGTTACCGAAACGTACTTACTTCATGCACAAGCCAGTACAGCGATTATCACTAACAGCCAAACCGCTACTCGCGAAGCTTCGCTACTCGCAGAACTTGGTCTCGAACAAAAAGACTTAAGCTGAGACTGGGCGTTACAGGTCACGGGAGGTAGCTATGGCATCCCCTGTGACCAAAGCGATACCCCGCCCCGTGGGGTCAACCCAGCGTGAAACTAGGGCCACCAAGGAGACTTTCAGAACTCCTTGAGACGGGTCGTAAATAGTAGCCCGGCCAGCAGCATCAACCGACTGTAAAACGACGAAGTGGCCACCTGCATTTCCGGGGATTCTTAAAATCAGCGATTGCGTTACCTTTTCCAAACTAGAGCGCGGCAAAAAAAAGCCCCGGGAAGAGACGCCAAAATATTGCAGAAGCCACTGAAGATCTGACAGTGAATATCCCTCACCGGCGGGCTTTCCTCCAGAAGCCGGGTATCGGAACCTCAGTAAATTCACCAGCGTTGGTAGGTCAGGATGAAGGCCTTTTTCTGCAAGCACGGACACAACAGCTCGAAGTCCACAGTCGTTGAGCGACGTTGATCTTGGCAAGCTATAAGCAGGAGTCTGGGATTCATATTCAAGCCCGGCCGGTTGGCTGTGCGCTTGGGTGGCAACGGAAAATCCCAGCCAAGCGAGGCACCCGGCTAGGTTCAAGCATGAGCGATGATGGATCAAAATACTGCTGCCCACGTCACAATGTGCCAACGGATTTTTTAAGGTGCATCGGTGTAACGGTGTGGACTAGACGGCGCATAATGAGGCACGTAGATACCCCAATAAAAGCTCATTAACGCTAAATCCACGCCGGCAATACCCAACGCAAGCGCAAGCGGCGCCAAGCCCCCTCGAGCACTCTCCATAGCAATGGGATCGAGCTCCTCTATGGGCACATCATAAGCAAAAGCCAAGCGCGTATCTTTAAGCGGGTCAAACGGCTTCGTAGGTGTCGCTGTAGCGACACTTGCGCTCATGAGAAGCGATAATAAACCTAAGGATTTAAACGTAGTTTTCATGGACATCTCCCTGTCTCTATGGCGGACCATCTTTGGTCCAATGTGTCGCGTCATCTATGCCTGCGCAGCAATAAATAACCGCGAGATAGAAACCTTAGGCTCGCAGCCTCGATAAAAACAGTTCAGATGGGGGCAGTGGTGTTATCTGGTTGAATCGAAGGGGTTTAGGGTGATGCGGATTGTTGCAACACTTTCATCAGTACCCCGCCATAACTCGAGTCACGGGGCGTTACATCAAAATAGCCGCGAGCGTTTAGCAGTCGGCGAAGCTCAGCAAGTCGATAGCAGGGCACAGCCGCCATAAAGTGATGCTCTAAGTGAAAATTTACGGCGTTTGGCGCTACCAAAAATCGCTGCCAGTAAGGCGCATCTACGGTGCGGGTATTCTTTCGGGGATCAAGGTCATATAAATCGGGTACTGCCCCATGCTCGGCTATCTGGCGAAGTCGAATCACTAGCATGTAAGTTGTCATGAAACTGGCGAACCAAAGCCACCAGGTCCAGCCCCACCCCAGCGCGTAGAGAATAAGGAACAGGATTACTTGGACCACTATTTGCTGTAAAAGCGGCGTTCGCCCTTCAGCTTGACCACGGCTCATATTGCCGGCGCCGCCCTTAATAATGCTGATTAACAGCTTCGCGCCTGTTTGCCCCGATAAATCTCGAAACACTTTCCGGGCAAAGCTTCGTTTTGAAATGGGGTAAGCCGCGTAGTTCATCAAATCCGGATCGTCAGCAGTGCCCGCTTTTCTATGGTGCTGCAAGTGGCCTGCCGCGTAACTTGGCAAATCTCCCAGCGTGGGCAGCGCGCAAAACCACTGGCCTATTACACGATTCAACGCCGAGCTTGCGAACAAAGTACCATGTCCGGCTTCGTGCATAAGAACCGCCAGGCCTAACTGACGGCCCGGCAATAACACAAGTACTATCAGTGCGGTCAGTGCCCCCGGGTAGTGCGCCGCCAAACCTAAGAGCAAAAAAATCAGACTCCAGGTCTGAACTACCAACCAAAAGCCGACCAAATTACTGGACTGCATCAGTGCCAAACGCTCTTTAGATGTGAGTATTTGCCCGGGCTTCACCGAGGTTGCAGACGATTTTTTGGGGACGGCTATCCGTGACATCTTGACACCTTCGACGACTCAATTTTTGGCGACGGCTTTGCGCTCACAGTCTCATAAAACTTCGAGCAGAGATTATTTTTGATGGTGAGCAGGCCCCTACACAGATATTCCAAAATTAATAACAATTTCACAGGATAACCCAGCTTTCGTTACTTATCAGGGGCTTTGTCAAAATCATCGCTTGAATGCTGGATTCGAACGAAGAAAGTAGCCGCTTTATTATTGACCTTATGATCTGCGATACTAGGCTATAGCATGCTGCGCGTACAGATCACGCAGGCGGTTGATCGTCCAGCGCATACGAGCTCGCAGTAGTACGGCTCCGTGCAATTTACCCATTATTTAGATGCCATAGCGCTCAGCACCTAGCAACGATGAATGGCAACTAAGCCGCAGGGCAGACTTTTCTAAAAAACTTGATTCGATCCAAGGATGTAAACATGCGACACCTCGTGACAACGCTTACCTGCAGTGCATTGGTTGGATTGCTAATAGGCTGCGCAGCAACAGAAGAGCAGATCACGCAAATTTTAGATGAAAGCTCAGTTCCTTCATCAACAACCTACAAGGATATAGCTCAGTATCCGGGCAATGTGACCTGTGGCAGGTACCTCACAACCGATTATCAAGGCTTTCCCATTTACAAAGATTTTGTCGTTATCGATACCGTTGCAAATCTCAACCCTTTACCCATGGACATCACTGTATATTGCAACGAAGACCCACAAGCGGCGCTAGATAAACAGTTAAACATTAACTATGAGCGTCAAAAATTACACATGGATAAGATACTCAACGACTTTCGCCTGTTAGCGGGACCTCTGGACGCTTACATCAGCGACAATCCCTCATACCCGTGGACCGAACAGGGCCTACAAGCACTGGTACAACCGGCGACAACAGGAAATCCCCCGATCAACTTTCCCGACGGTGGCTACATCAATGGGATACCCAACGACCCTTGGGGCCGCAGCTATGATTACGTTTGTGAGCCGTTTGCCGGCATCGTCATCCCATACAAAATGCAGTCATTGGGTGCTGACGGGGTGGCGGGGGGATCCGGCGAAAACGCAGACATCAAGCACTCTTATCTACCCTATTTTGACCACATCAATCAGCTTTAAAAATACTTAACTCCAAACCCTAATCAAAGCGGAAATACTCTAGGTACTAGGAGCAAAACCACAGCGCTATAGATCAAGGTTATGGGCAACCCGTACCTAAAATAATCTAACCGCTGATAGCTGCCCAAGTTTTGCACCATCAGGTTTGTGGTGTAGCCAAAAGGCGTTAGAAAAGACGCACTTGCACCAAAAGCAATGGCCATCACAAAGGGCATCGGGTCAGCGCCAGTCGACAGAGCTAGGGTCCATGCCACAGGAAACATGAGCGCAGCAGCCGCGTTGTTAGTCATTAACTCGGTGAGCAACACGGTCAGCAAATAAACACCTATCAGCGTCCACAGCGGGTCTATGCCAGTGATCAGAGGCGCTGCCCAAGTCGCCGCAGCAGCCACAGCGCCGGTGTCTTGCAAGCCTTGGGCAACCGTCAAAGCCGAGGCGATGATAATCCACATTTCGAAGGGAAAACGTCGACGCAAATCCGCTCCATCGATGACGCCTAGCACCAAGAAAGTTGCCAACAGAAAAGCGAGCCCTGTCACCAGGGCAAGTTTTCCCATAGCTGCCAAGGTGACAACGGCGACCACGGCCGCCGTGACAAAAATGCTGACTGACATGGGTAGGCGCCGGGCTTCAACTTGAGAATTGACCACCAAAAAATTGCGGCCCAGGTTCATCCGTTGAGCAAAATCTGGACCAACCGCTAAAGCGAGATAATCACCAGGCTGCAGTGTAATGCCTCCCAGCTTCCCCGAGAGCTGTGCACCATCTCGACGTATCCCCACAACCGCGGCGTCAAAACGCGCTCTGAAACTTGACTCCTTGATCGTCTGGCCTGCCACGGTTGCATTAGGCAACAAGATAACTTCCGTTATGTTGTCACTCAGCAGCCCCTCTTCAATAGCAAACAACTGCAGACCGTGAAACGTCGAGAGAAGGCCTACCCGGCTGATGTCTCCCGAAAAAATGAGTCGATCCCCCGCCTCAATGCGCTGTGATGGTGCAACAGGCGATAGCACTTGATCGCCCCGGGCAATCTCCACCAAAAATAAATCGTCGAGGTCGCGCAGCCCATTCTCTAGAATGCTACGCCCAATGAGTTTCGACTCGGAAAGTACCTCTGCTTCAATTAAGTGCTCGCTTATTTGTAGCTCGGTTTGATCATGCTGGGGTAATCGGTAGCGAAAAAACACCATGAATAAAATACCACCGATCGCTGCAGGCAGCGCCACAGGCAAAAAAGCAAAGAAATTGAGGCCCTGCCCCGTTGTTTCTTGCAAAAAACTGCTGACGATAAGGTTCGTCGACGTACCGATGAGCGTCAGCGTGCCGCCCAAAATAGCCGCGTAAGAAAGCGGCAATAAAAGCTGGCTTGGAGCGTGGAGGCGCGACCTTCTCAGCACCCCAGCAAGCGATGCGACGACCGCCGTGTTGTTGACGAAAGCGGAAAAAAAAGCCGTCACCAGTGATAGTCGCAATAAAGAACCTGCTAGAGACGGGACGACCATACGCCGGGAGATGATGAGCAACCAAGGTAGGCGCTCGAAGCCGACAGATATCAACATCAGTAGCACAAGGGTGACCAATCCTTCATTAGTGGCTTTGGCCAAGACAGTATTGACGTCAACCAGTCCCATGAACAAGCAAGCCAAGAGGGCGCAGCCAAAAACCCAAGGAGCTGACCAGCGTGTCACCAAAAGAGTAGTGACTAGCCAGACAACAACCAGCATGATTAAGCTAATATCCAACAAAATTTTTAGATGTCCGATGGTTTCAGAGGTGTCAGAATACGCACTTTCCACAGAATCCGACAGTGACCCCTAGGGGCACTAGCGATAGGAAAACCCCTATGAGTCACACTGGGAGTAGGATTTTTGAGGTGCCACCGCGTAAACCTCACATCGACAAGTTTTTTATCACTACGACACAGAGAGGAACCCCATGATTGGATACGTCACTTTAGGCGTCACGAACCTTGATGCAGCGAAGGCTTTTTACTCAGAGCTACTCGGCGAAATGGGTGCCTCGACGCTGCTCGAAATGGATCGGATCGTATTTTTTGGCAAGGATATGGCCAACCCCATGCTTGCTGTATGCATACCCTACAACGAAAATGACGCGCATCCGGGCAACGGCAATATGGTGGCCTTTAATCCAGGTAGCAAGGAAGCCTGCGATGCGCTCTACCAAAAAGCGCTTGCGCTGGGCGCAACCTGCGACGGAGAGCCAGGACAACGCATACCCGACATGTTTTATGGCGCCTACGTTCGCGATCTCGATGGCAACAAGCTGTGCTTTTTTCAGTTTGGCTAATGCCAATAATGGGCCCTGTCTAGAGCACGGAAGCGCCGTGTCCTAGGCAGGACAAGTTCCTTTTCCAATAGACGGGAAATATCCATGCGCTCCCTGTTAACCTTCCTAAGCCTGCTGCTGACTATCCAAGCTAACTGGGTGTTCGCCCATAGCAACAATGATGTTGTCACGATGTACAACGGCGACCGCATTACGGGCGAGATCAAGGGGTTAGCGAATGGCGATCTTAAAATAAATCCGTCCTACGCTCCCGTGATTGCTCTGGAACTTCAGGATATTGCCTCCATAGATTCCAATTACAACTATGAAATTCTGACGGAAAACAACGAGAGGCTTTATGGCAATATTTCAAGCACTGAAAAAAAGGGCGCGCTGCAGTTCACCAGCATCGACAGCGACAAGGTAATACCCCTGCTCGAGATCACTGAAATACGGCCTATCGAGGAAAGTTTCGCCGAACGGCTGCAGTACACCTTGGGCGCAAATTTCAACTTTGAACCCGACCTACAAACCTACAAGATCGAAGGTACGGTAACGTATGCCTCAAAGCGCGGGCAGACATCAGCGCGTGCAAATATTTTACGCTCCGACTACCGCACCCAAACTGAAAACGGCGAATATGAGGATGACTATTCCCAAACATCGGGATTGTTTCGATTGGAAAACGAACGCTGGTCAAACTACAGAGATGATTGGTACCGAAGCTTTTCTGGTCAATACGATTACAACGACCAACTGAATAACTTTGGTCGCGTCTCGTTAGGTTCCGGTTTAGGACGCTATTTCGTCGATAGCGCTGGAATGCGGTTTAGTGCCTTGATTGGCCTTCAGGGCATTTCAGAGCGCAGCAAAATCGAAACAGACCCTGAAACGGGTCAAGTCTTGCTGTATTCGAACTGCCCTGGCGATCTGAGCGACGATAACTGCTCTAGTACGCTGGTTAAAGACACAGCTTACTCGGCTGAAGGGTTCCTGACGGGCTCCTTCGTGATGTACAGCCTGACAAATGCGGATCTCGACATAAATATAACGGGCAGTGTCTACCCCTCCTTGACCGAAGACGACCGCTTGCGAGCCCACCTAGAAGCTGCGGTGAAGTGGGAAGCGGTCAGTGATTTAAGCATCAAACTGAGCCTGAATTCCGATTACGATTCGGGGAAAGAGAACGAAGGCGAGTCAGAGTCAATACCCCTAAAAACCATTGACTACAGCATATTACTGGGGCTGGAATGGGCGCCCTAAGTGGACGCCAAGGTGCCATCACCTGTCTCATGATGAAAGTGGTGCAGGTCGCGCTGTGGAAACGGAATGGTAATACCCGCTCGATCAAATGCGAGCTTCACTTCACGGTGCAATGTCCAGTAAGTCGGCCAGTAGTCTGCCGTCTTCACCCATGGCCGCACGACAAAATCAATTGAGCTCTCCCCATGCCGGTGCACTCTAACCACAGTCTCTGGCTCTGGAAGTATCTCCGGAATTTGCGCCAACACCTCGGCTAACACCTGCTCCGCCTGCTCGATACTATCGCTGTAGCTGATACAAAACTCAGTATCGACACGACGCATGTTTTGACTCGTGTAGTTTCGAATTACATCGCCCCATATTTTGCTATTGGGCACGATAAGGCTTTTATTGTCAGTAGTCGTAATGGTTGTCGATACTAAATTCATCCGACGCACGGTGCCTTCAACGCCTGCTACGGCAATAAAATCTCCCACATCAAAGGGTCGGTAAGCTAGGATCATACCCCCTGCGGCGAAATTACTAAGCGTCTCCTGCAGGGCAAAACCCAAGATAAATCCCGCGACGCCCAAGCCCGCCAGCATGGGCGCCAAAGAAATGCCCATCTGTGATAATGCAATAAGAAAACCGGCCGCCATCACACCGCCGCCAATCATTGAGACAGACACATCTCTCAAAAGCTGCGACATGCCACCGGGTCGCTTGTCGAGAGTGCGCTGCGCAAATCGCCGCGCAGCCCGACTGATGAATCGCGCCAAAAACACGATGCCAAGGAACACCAGAATGCGGAGCACCATATCGGGCCCCTCAGTGGTGAACCACCGACTGATTTTGGAGTAAATGTCGTCGATAACGACATTGAAAACTTCGAGGTCAACCATTTCGAAGGAAATGGCAGTTTGCTCCTCGATAATGGCACGCTTTATTCGAGTGGTATCGAGATCTACACGCTGCATCTGTGTGGCGATACGCCCCAACCACCCTACGTCTAAAGCAAGAAGCTGCTCTGCGCGCAACAATGCTTCTTGTACCGATGGATCAGAGGACGGTGATTTTAGGCGAGACTGTAGGGCTTGCCGCTGCGCTTTCAGCAGTTGGAGAGACCCGAGCCGCTCATCTGCGTAATACAACAAGCTTCGGTTAGCGAGTTGCTCCAAAGTCCCTGCTGGAAAATTCAATGCTGCACGAACGTCTACCACGTCGATCATGTACTCTAGATAACGTATTCGCTGCTCATCCATGCTATCTATTTGCGCACGCAACAGCGCTCGATCTAAACCGCTGAGCGCGTCTAATCCCTCATGTTTTACGGCAATACGAGACTCAAGGAGCTCAAATCTTCGGGTAAAGCCCTCATCAAGCTGCTGATTGCGTAACGCCAACCTCGCCGCAAGTTCGCCGCGCTCTGGGGCATCGCTATCGAGCTTCAGTATTCGCCCAGCAATTCTGCTGAACTGCTTCAGCACATGAAGGGATTCCTCGTCGAGGTAAAAGCGCAGTGCATCCTCCGGACTCCCATTAATACCTCCGGCCTCTTCCTCGGTCTGCCGAATGGCATAAAAAAGTGCCTCAAGGGAATCGAGTTCATCAGCTACCGTTAGAGTGGGTTGCGTTTCCAGATCTGCAGTTTCTTGGCTCCATATCGGGCCCGAAGCTACCAAGACAAGCAGAGACACAACCCAGCCGACACTTTTAATTCGATAAAAGCACCTTGTGATCAAGAGTCACCCCCTCGGCTCAGTCGTCTTTGGGCCACGTTATCAGCAAGACGGGTCAAGATATCTTCAGTAGCAGCCCAATCGATGCAAGGGTCAGTAATGCTTTGTCCGTAGGTCAATGTCCCGCCCTCCACAACGTTCTGGCGACCAGCCTCCAGAAAGCTCTCGATCATGACGCCAATAATGCCATCGTTACCACCCGCTACCTGCTGACCGATATTGCTGAGAACTTCAAGTTGTCGCTTAGGCTGCTTACGGCTATTTGCATGGCTGGCGTCAATCATTAAACGATCGGGTAAGCCAGCTTGGCTTAGCAGCGCTCGCGCATCGTCAACCGCAAACATGTCATAGTTTGGCTGGTGTCCACCCCGCAGAATGACATGACAATCTTCATTACCCAGCGTTTCGAAAATCGCAGACTGTCCCTCTTTCGTAACCGAGAGAAAATGATGGGATTGACGGGCAGCACCGATCGCATCGACCGCCATTTGCACATTGCCATCCGTGCCGTTTTTAAAGCCAACAGGGCACGACAGCCCCGAGGCTAACTCGCGATGCGTCTGACTTTCGGTTGTTCTCGCGCCTATCGCACCCCAACTCACCAAATCGGCTAAGTACTGGGGGGATATTAGATCAAGGTACTCAGTGCCTGTGGGCAAGCCCAGTCGATTCAGGTCTACCAGCAGTTGCCTAGCCAAACGAAGGCCCTTGTTGATTTGAAAGGAATCGTCCAAATCGGGGTCGTTAATCAAACCCTTCCAACCCACCGTTGTTCTCGGCTTTTCAAAATAGACACGCATGACCACTAGCAAGCGATCATTCAACCGGTGGGCAAGGGGTTGGAGGCGTTTAGCATATTCAATCGCAGCATCTACGTCGTGAATGCTGCAAGGACCGACAACCACCACAAGGCGGTCGTCTTCACCTGCCAATACGTTGTGTATCGCCTTTCTTGCCTGAGTAACGTGGGCAGCAACCGTTTCGTCGAGGGGAATTTGGCTGAGTAACTCGCTGGGCGAAGCCAACTCTTTAAGAGATGAAATACGGGTGTCGTCGGTAATTGAAGGCATCGAATTTATAAACTCATGATTAAGCGCGGGAGGTAAGACTGGCAGGACCCTCGGCGAGAAGCTCGTCGACCATATCTCCTACAACGTTAGATTGGACACAGTGCGCGGCATACCACGTATGCAAGCAGCGAATTCTATTGGACTCCTGAATGCCACCGATGCCGCGAGTAGTGAAAGCCCCCATCATACCAGACGACTCCAGGAATTCTCTCTCAG
This sequence comes from Luminiphilus sp. nBUS_16, assembly GCF_051201645.1. Lineage (GTDB taxonomy): Bacteria > Pseudomonadota > Gammaproteobacteria > Pseudomonadales > Halieaceae > Luminiphilus. The sequence continues at coordinate 2,381,285 of NZ_CP179205.1, forward strand.
TTGGCGTCATTGTTGCAGCACGCACGGCTTTGTGTCGTTCATGATCACTGCGCATTTCCGCCTGCAATTCAGGCGAAGCGTTGACGCGGTGCTGCAAAGAAGCGATGACTCCAGCAGCTTCGAAACGATCGATTGCAAGACAAAGTGCTGGATCGATCAACCAAAATACGGTTGGAAATGGCTTACCGTCAACTACCGGAGCAACTTGAATAACCCGTGGCCGTCCTCGATCGTCCCACGCGACAATATCCCGAAGTCCTCTTGGCTCACGGTCTAAACACTGGCGAATGTAGGGCCTCCAGCGGTCTAAATCGGTGTGCCTCAATGTGTCTGGTTTCTTTTGATCGGTCATGGGCATCATGATAACACCGCCTAAAACCTCCCAAACACCACATAAGGTTTGACGCCGCTTTCTTGCGCGAGTAGTGTGCGCATCGTTAGGTGCCTGCCGGCCAACGTGGTCTGGGCAGGTTAAAAGGGAAACTGGTCACCGGTCATTCGCCGCTAATCCAGTGCTGCCCCCGCAACGGTAGGGAACGCTGTTCCAAGCCCGATACCTGCCTGACGTAACGTAAACCACAAAGCGGAGGGCTTTGCAGGGTGCGACTCCCCAGTTTTGGCTGGAGCCCACACCTGTGCTGCTGAGACAGCGCCTCCGCCTCATGCAGGAGCTGCGCTATGTTTCGCCCAACCGTCTACCGACCACTTGTTTTAACGTTACTCGTTGGCACTCCCGCTATGGCTGCTAACGCGGCAGCCGCCGACACTGAATCCATTGAGGAAACTGTCATCGTGGCCTCCCGCGTACCGACACCGCTCAGCAGAATCGGCGTATCTGTGTCTGTTACTGATCGTGAAACCCTGGAGGTTTTGGGCTACAGCGATATTGCTGACTTCCTCGATTTACAACCCGGCGTATCGGTAACTCGTGATGGTGGCCCTGGAAAATCAGCTTCGGTTCGTATTCGTGGGGAAGAAGGCTTTCGCACTCGAGTCGTTTTGGACGGTATCGATATCGCCGACCCCTCTTCACCTCAAATCAGCCCGCGCATTGAACACCTCCTCTCTGAAGGGCTGCAGCGCATTGAGGTACTGAGGGGACCACAAGGACTCGCTTACGGGGCTGATGCCGGTGGGGTCATCGCCATAACGACGCGCCAACCCGAACAAGGAATGACCGCAAGCCTTACCGCGGAAGGCGGCCAGAACGGTTATTCAAAATTCGGGGGCTTTGTTGCTGGGGGCGCGGAAGTATTCCGAGGATCGCTATCCGTCACAGACTTGAGCACCGACGGCTTCAATGCCAGGCCCTCTGACAACCAATTGCGTGACGATGACGGATACAGCAACACCACTATCCATGGCACTGCCTCATTGAGTTTGACCGACGCTCTCACGGTGACGGGTAGCGTGCACGACATTAACGGCGATAACGACTATGACGGCTGTTTTGACACAGCGACTTTTGCTCAAATTGGTGCGTGTACCGACACCTTTGACCAATCAGCGGTGCGAATCTCAGCAAATTTCACGAACGCAGTGATCGACTCGTCACTCAGCTATGAAAAATCTGACATTGAAAGAGCGTTTTACAGTGCCGATATATTGTCCTTTGAAACCGAGGGCGAGCAGGAAGAAGTTTCCTGGATTGGCTCCATGACCCCAGCGGTAGGACAACGGTTAACTCTGGGAGTCGATGCTGCTGACCAATCGCTTATCGATGGGGGCAACGAACGCAGTCGGGATAACCTGGGGATTTGGGGAGAGTACGACCTCGATGTCCTCGTCGGCGCACTAACAGTGGGGGCTCGATGGGATGACAACGACGATTTCGGCCAACACACGTCCTGGCGAATCAGTCTGCAGCAACAGCTCGCTGGCACCGATCACCCATTGATCGCAAGAGGCGCCGTTGGCACCGGCTTTCGGGCACCAAGCCTTTACGAAATAGCCTACAACGCGGGCCCCTTTAGTTACGCACCTGCAGCAACCACTGCACTGACCGAAGAAAAAAGCCAAGGTTGGGAAATCGGCCTGAGCTGGGGCCAACCTGACCAGCGGCTTGAGGTCACCTGGTTTGACCAGGAGATCGAAAACGAAATTTATTTCGATATGGCGAGCTTCTCTGGCTACCTTCAGGGCTCGGGCACGACAACGTCTCAGGGCTTAGAAATTGCCGGTGAGACCGCTTTTCTTGCGCGCTGGCGTCTTATGGCAAACATCACCTGGAATGAGACAGAGTCCAGCGCCAAGCAACAAAGACCCTACCGCCCTGAATGGACTGCTGCGAGCAGTTTGCTGTGGCAGAACCGTTCTTTGGTCGCTGCTCTAACTGCTCGGTTCGCCTGGGACTCCGTGGATACCGCTGGAGCGCCCATGCCTGACACCGAACGGCTAGACGCCAGCCTCGCGGTGAACGTGACCCAATCGCTGCGTGTGACAGGGCGCATTGAAAATCTTACGGACAACCGCGATCCTCAGGTGAGGGATTACAATCAAATCCCCAGGGCCGCCTACATAGGCCTTCGCTACAGCATCTAGAGGACTCATCCATGGATAAAGCTAACAAGGAAGCGCGCCATAAACGTGCTATGGAAAAACAGAAAGCCTCCGTGGATGCTGGGGTCGCGGCGGCGACCACTGACAGAGGGGTTGCAGTTCTCCTGACGGGGGATGGCAAGGGCAAAACCAGCTCGGCTTTCGGCATGGTGCTTCGGGCTCTAGGCTATGGACAAAAGGTAGGGGTCGTTCAGTTTATAAAAGGCGTGCAGCTGTCGGGGGAGGAACACTACCTTCGCGACCACTGTCCAGAGGTAGAGTTCTACCAAATGGGTACGGGCTTCACTTGGGATACCCAAGACCGGAGTGGCGACATTGCAGCTGCAGAGCGCACATGGAAAATAGCTGAGGCAATGTTGCTGAATGAAACCCTCGACCTTGTCATACTAGATGAGCTCACTTATATGCTTGCTTTTGATTATCTCCCTAAAGACGATGTTTTAGCTGCGATTACAGGCCGCCCAGCTCATCAAAGCGTTGTAGTAACAGGTCGAGGGGGGGGAACCGAGCTGCGTTCGGTCATGGACACCGTCTCAGAGGTCAAAGAGATAGAGCATGCTTACCGCGCTGGTATTCAAGCGCGTAAAGGCGTCGATTACTGAGTGGAAATGCAGCCCTTAAGCAACGACTCCATTAATTTTGGGTGGTTTCTCGCTTACAAATTTTTCAATTCGTTATTCTTGGGTCTGTCCATTGGCGCCGTTTTTACTCTTTACGAGCCCCTCTCACCCGCCATCTTTTCTGCAGGGGGCATTGGTCTGGCACTAGCAACTCTCGCCGTGGCCACTCAATACCACCGACTCTTCAGGCCCTATTGGTTTTTTCGGCTCTCTATGTGTGTTGAGCTAATCATCTTGATGGGGATTTTGGCCGTTCTCATTTATCCCCTAGATGAGCCGATAGCGCTTTTTGTCTATTTGGGATACCAATTCACCTTCGCTCTGGGAAATTATCTTGTTCGTTGTGAGACGCTACTATTTGTCGATAACCGGCGACTGGCCCAACTCGATGTTGCGAAACAAATCGCCTATCTGGTTGGCATGGGCAGCTCGTGGATCGGCTACCAAATTTTGGCCGAAAAATTTGAAATTACCAATAAAGTCACTCAGGTAACGGCTTTGCATTGGCCATTGTTAGGCATTGAAGTCATCATCATTATTTGTTTAACCTACGCCTTTGGTAGACGAGGCCGGCAGGGTTCAGGCTCGGCCCGCGCAGGGACATCGCATCTTGACTAGGCTTCTCCTACTCTACGGCGCCGCTCAATAAGGGAAAATAATGCTTCGATCATCGACATCACTAACCATTGGCTTACTGGTATTGGGTTTATCCAGAGCTGTCGTGACTTCTGCAGAGCCTGGCGCAGTAGCAAGTGAGCTCCTCGATACGGTACAAACCGTTCGAGGCATAGGCACCTCATCAATCAAGGACGGCGGCGGAAATAGTGGCGGTGGTAATAGTGGCGGAGGCGATGTTGTTGAGCCTCCAAACGATCCAGAGACAGCGGTTCGTCAGGTTTACGAGGATGATGTGAATGCGCTGATTGTCAGTGCGGCGGGGGGCTGCACAAGCTCTGGTTGCCACGGGCGTGCCGGTGCGCCAGGAGGCTTACGCCTCTACAGCTCAGCTGAAGCCGACAGCGTCGACGAAAATTATCAGTCCTTCCTGCGTTACATCGGTTCTGAGTCTGCCGACCGACTGATCGGAAAAATCTCAGGTAATAGCCATGGTGGCGGTACCCGCTATGGTTCAGATACCGCCGAGTACGCCGTCATAGAAGCGTGGGCTTTCTCAGTAGAGGCCCTACCATAGAGGCCTCACTCCAACATATCTGGCTGCTCAGCTAAAATCACGTCAAACATTGGCTGTGCACTGAACCAGCCTGCCTGCCTGTTGCCCACTTGCATTTGCGTGTGTTGCGCCATCTCCTCTGGTATCGGCCGTGGGGTACCCGCAGCCTCAGCGAGCAACTGCGCCTGGCAGCTGCGTTCCATCGTGACGTACCACCAGCAGGCCTCTTCCACGGAACCGCCGACCGTAAGGTGTCCATGATTTTGCATGATAATCGCTTTTTTCTGCCCCAATACACTGGCCAGACGCTCCCCTTCATTCATGTCGACGACCACACCCGTGTAATCATCTAGCAATGCGTGATCTCCAAAGAACGCGCAGGCATCCTGAGTAATAGGATCAAGTAATCGCCCCAAAGATGACCAAGCCTTACCGTAAATGGAGTGTGCGTGGGCGGCTGCAATAACCTCTGGGCGCGACTGATGAATGTGCCCGTGTATGGTGAAAGCGGCACCATTGAGAATCCCATTACCCTCTACAATCTGCCCGTAGTGGTCCACTCGAATCAGATCGGACACACACACCTGCTTAAAAGAACGTCCCATGGGATTCACCCAAAAAGTCTCTGTATCCATAGGATCACGGACTGTAATGTGTCCTGCTACGCCCTCATCAAATCCAAACTTCCCAAAAATGCGCAGCGCTGCAGCTAAGCGTTGCTTGCGAAACCTCTGTTCCTCTTCAGGCGATCGCTCTGCGCCATCTGGCCCAGCTAGTACTGCATCCGAAGCGTTCATCACGAGTTGGTTAACCTGCTGATTCATATTTTTCACTCACTCTTGTAGTTGTCCTGCAGGGCAGAGAATTCTGCGGCCGCAGCGGGTAATGCAGCTTCCGGTGGCACTGTAGCCCCCACCTCCAGCAATGACTCTATGAACGTTTGCATTATAGGCCCCGGACGTGCCGACACCTCTTCAGGGCGAAGGGAATCTCCACACTCACTACAGCTCAGTACGGGTTTAGCAAGATTTCCGCACCCGGCATGCCAATACTGAGTAGGAGGACCTTGCCCCTTGTCTAACCATGCATCACCCCAATGGCCCAAAGTCATGAGAACAGGATAGAGCCCTAAGCCCATTCGGGTGAGACGATACTCATAGCGAACCGGCCGATCGCAGTACGGGACTCGAGTCATTACCCCTGCCTCCACTAGGCCCGCTAGGCGCTCAGACAGACGATGACGGGTAACTCCGAGGTTGCGGTAGAACTCATCAAAACGTCGTGTACCTTTAAACGCGTCTCGAATAATTAAAAGGGTCCAACGTTCACCAACAATAGACAGTGCACGAGCAACAGAGCAAACCTGCGAATCAATATTTTCCCATTTCATGGCGATAGGATGCGACGGATGGCAGGTAAAATACAAGGATCCTGTAACGTCAGCGGCAATAAGCTGGCCAAAAAGCTTGACTCAGCCACCCTACCCTTTCAGGGCATCAGTAGGCGGGCATGTGCTCCTCGGTGGTAAAAGTTACCCGTTGATTACACCCGCACTGAAATCAAATCCCGCCTTCCATCGATTTTATGACAACTATTAACCGCCTATTTCTTGCCATCCGCTTCTCTGGCAACCGTGACTGCGCTCACACTATTCAGATACAATCACGGCTGAGCTACTCAAACAACATCGCGCGTTCCCAAGCACAAATTGCGCTGGTGTTGCAGAAAATACGTGATCTTTTGGAGGATTTGCAATGCGGTTCAACACCCAGCGAAATTTACTCGCAGTTACCGTCGCCCTCGTGTGCTCGGGCTTAAACAGCGTCAGCGCACAAGTAACCGAAAATAACGCAGTCATCGAGGAGTCAGCGATTGAGGCTGCTGCTGCAGACGAAGCCTCGCCGGCGCCCCAAGGTAGCGTTGAAGAAGTCGTTGTCACTGGTTCAAGATTGCGCAGAGACACTTTTTCGAGCATCTCACCCTTACAAATCATTACCACCGAATTTGCAAAAGAAGCGGGACTGATTGACGCGGCTGACATTCTGCAGGGCTCAACTGCGGCAACCGGCCAGCAAATTGACCTCACCTTTCAGGGGTTTGTATTGGACAACGGTCCCGCTGCATCGACCGTTGACCTCCGCGGACTTGGGGCAAATCGCAATCTGATTCTGATCAACGGGCGACGGGTATCACCCTCTGGTGTTGAAGGCGCACCCGCAGCACCGAACCTCAACTTACTGCCCAGATCACTCGTAGAGCGCTACGACATCCTGTTGGACGGCGCCTCCTCTGTTTATGGATCCGATGCCATCGCCGGTGTCGTTAACGCGATCCTGCGCAAGGACTTCGACGGATTGGAAGTCGAAATTTTCGGCAACCAACCCGTTCAAAGTGGCGGCTCAGATACCACCCTGACCGCTAGCTGGGGATTTAACACCGACCGTGGCGTTTTTGGTATTGGCGCTGAATACGTCGACAGCACCAAGGCCGCTCTGGCAGACCGCGATTGGACCAGTGACTGCGAAAGCAACGTGGAGATCGATGAGAATGGTACAATTCGTACCCAAGATGAATACTACAGCTCCATCGGTTACCCCAGCTACGGTAATTGCTCCTTCGGTGGTGTAGCGGCGCGAACCTTTATTCCCTCGATCGACGCTGGCAGTATTTATTACACGCCAGGTTACTCTAATGGAGGTTGGGGTAACTTTTCTGAGTCAGGGGACCCCTACACCGGTCTTGGTGCCGACGGCAATGGTGATGGTGTTGGTGATATCAACCTGTACGACTACGATTTGAACGGCAAACCCGCCTCTTTAGATGCGGACCTGTTTCCCGCATCGACGCGTTATAACGTGATGGCCTATGGTGAATACACGTTTGAGGGCGAAGCCAACCTCACCCCCTACTTCGAGGCCAATTACTCGTACCTCGAGATCGATTCAAAGTCAGGCGAGGGCCAGCTGTTTCCAGAAGTGCCCGCGAACAACCCTTACAACCTATGCAACCCTAATCAACCCGACGGTGTCGATTGCGGATTGGCAATGGGAGCCTATCTCGATAATCCCTCTATTGCCGCAGGCATCGCCAATCAATTTGGTTTAACCCCAGCGCAATTTCGTGACTTCGGCATTGTAAACTTGTACCCGGGCGCTTTAGGGCCCGTGCCCACAACCCCCATCGTTTCTGTTCGTGGCGACCGCAATATCACCGAGGTGGAGCAGTCGCAGATGCGCTTCGTGGCTGGCATCAGAGGTGACATTCCCTTCATGAATTTTGGGTCCGTCGAGGACTGGAGTTTTGACGCCTACGTCAGCTACTCACTGTCTGAAGGAAAATCGAAGCGCTATGGCGTACGAGAAGACCGACTGAACTATTCTCTGGGTTATTACTCTTCTACCTCGACACCCTGCGAAAACGACCTTGGTGCTGCACTTCGCGCCGACGCCACAGCGGGCTGTGTTCCAGTGAACATGTATGCACCCTCGCTGTACCCCATCGGTGAAGTCGTTGGTGACTTTGGCTCACAGGCCGAACGCAACTACTTATTCGATACGCGCACTTTCGACACTGAGTACGAGCAAATCGTGGCATCAGCCTATGTAACTGGCGACATCTTTGAGCTGCCCGCTGGTGAAATTGCTTTAGGCTTAGGTGCAGAGGTCCGTTTCGACGACATCAGCTCTAACCCCGATGCCGTGGCGGCCGAGGGCCTCTTCTGGGGGTTCTTTAGCGACAAAGGCGCACAGGGTGACCGTCAAGTCAGCGAAGTTTTTGCGGAAGTGGAGATTCCTCTACTTGCCAATAAGCCTCTCGCCACAGAACTCAGCGTGAACCTTTCTGGACGAATCACCGATGACGAGTACTACGGAACCAACACGACAGAGTCCGTCAAAATCGGCTGGCGTCCCGTAGAGCCCCTCTTAATTCGAGGCACCTGGGGCACCGCTTTCCGTGCCCCCAACCTCAGAGAGTTGTTTCTGGCGGGATCAACTGGATTCCTCAATGTTGGCGACCCTTGTTATATTCCTGACGGTGCTTTTGACGATTTAACAGGCGCCTATATTCCCGAAAACGACAAGCGCGATCCCCAAGTTCTGTCTAACTGCGTCGCCACCGGCGTGGATCCTACGATTGCGGACAACGGCGGCTTTAATACCTTTAGCGTCGAAGTCTCTCAAGGCGGCTCCCTCGAGCTGGATCCTGAAGAATCTGAGTCCTGGACCGTCGGGTTCGCTTTTGAGCAGGACTTTAGCAACAAGTTTGATTTTTCAATGGGCATGACCTACTACGAAATTGACATCACCAACACAGTGATTGAACCTTCTACGGGCTTCATCATTGATGATTGCTATGGCGATGAAGCTGGCACCGGCGCTAGTGTCTTTTGTAATAGAATCACCAGAGACTTCTCTGATCCTACCAACCCACAAATCACTTCAATGGACTTGGGTTTTATTAACCGAGACCAAGAAGTTGCCCGGGGCATCGACTACAATCTCTTCTTTGGAGACACCTTCAATGTGGGCGTACCCATCGATTTCAGAGCTAGCTTAACCGCGAGCAAGCTGCTCGAGCGATCACTAGAGTTTGTAAACCCTGATGACAGCGTGGATAGAGAAACCTACCAAGGTGAATGGGGCTTCCCTGAATGGCAGGCCCAGCTCGCATTACGCTTTACCTGGGACCGCTGGACAGCAACTTGGGAAACACGCTACCTCGACAGTGTTGGCCAAGACCCTGAAAGCGTTGACCCCTTCGATTCAGTGGCTGGCTCGTCTGATACTTGTTTTGGACCGCCCAACGATGTGCTTTGCCGAGATTTTGCCGAAGCTGGCAGCTACCTGCTTCACAGCACATCACTGTTCTATGATGCTGACTCGTGGACCATCGGCGCGGGAGTTCGCAACGTTTTTAATAAGGAGCCGCCCACCGTGGACGGCAGCGAGGTTGCCTCTTACTCCAATACGCCCATTGGCTACGGTTATGACTTGCAAGGTCGAACCATATTCTTTGACGTCGTTTATCGCATGGGCGGAAGCTAAGGCCCACAGAGGTTAAGCCTGTAACTGTAGCTGGAGGCGCGTGAAAGCGCGCCTTCGCATTTCACTCCACTATTGAAACAGGACACCACAATGCTTCGTGTTCTTACTGCCATCCTCGCACTTACCCTCCTTTCGTCCAACTGGGCAACAGCGACTCCTTACCCCATAGATCAATGGGCTCGCCGGGCCGCCATCAGCAACATTCAAATATCACCTGATGGGCGCTACCTTGGGCTAAAAAAAGTCTCCGGTAAGGGAGCCAATCCGGTCATCGAGATCTATAACACCGACGATCTCAGTGCCGAACCCTTTCGGGTCAACGCCAACCCCATGGAAATCATCAGCTTTGATTGGGTGTCTGCCGACAATTTTGTTTTTCGAGCCCGCCAAAAAGTACGTGATCAGGTTGAAGGCTTCAATCGCGGCGTTTATGAAACCCGCATTGCCCTGGTAGATGTAGGCGAGAAGGCCATTGAAGTCATTGAAGAGCGCGACCCTAGCATCGTCAGTGTTTTGCCCGAAAAGCCCGGAAAAATCATGATTTCCTTTTCTGAAGGAGGAAATCGAGACGTAGGGCAACGTTTAGAGGCGGCTTTTCGCCCCAGAGCTTATTGGGAATACGACCTAAAACGCGAGTCTAAAAAACTCGTGATACGCGGCAAGATTTCATTAGGAAACATCGACTTCGACGGCGCGGGCAACCCCATTCTTGCAAGGGGCTTCGACCTACAGGAAGGCGAATTCATTTGGTATTACCGCGAAGCATCGAGTGATGACTGGGTCGAATTCCACCGGCAGCACGAGGACTCTTACGACAGCTTCCAGGTTTGGGGGAAAGACCCTAGCCTACCCGGAAACTTTATTGTCGAAGCCAATAATGGCAGCGACACGACGGGGCTGTGGTCATTTGATCCCAAGACGCGTAAGTACGCTGAGTTGCTGTACCAAAGGCGAGACAACGATATCTGCGGAGTGCGTTACCACAGCAACCGCTGGACCCATTACCGAGAAATCACAGGTGCCGTTCACTGTGGTGCCAAGATAGAGATTGAGTTTTTCGACGCCTCTGAGGCGGCCCTGCATCAGCAACTGATGGCCGCAATACCCAATGCTGACGCCCTGCGAATTACCAGTCGATCAAAAGATGGCTCGTCGTTAACGTTGCGCAACGCAGCACCCAGAGATCCAGGCACCCATTACCTTTTCCATAAAGGCAAACTGCAAATTGTGGGCGGTGAGCGACCTTACTTTGCTTCAGCAGATCTCGCTGACGTTAGGTTTATCACCTATCCAGCCAGAGACAAAACGCCTATTCCAGGCTACCTGACGGTACCCAATGGCAAACCGCCCTTTCCACTGATCGTGCTACCCCATGGAGGTCCGTTCGTAAGAGAGGTTGTTGTCTTTGACGAGTGGGCGCAACTCCTCGCTAATCACGGTTATATGGTGCTGCAACCGCAATACCGTGGGTCCAGAGGATACGGTCAGGCTTTCTATCAGGCCGCTTTTTTGAACGGAGGCCAAGGCGGCTACTTAATGCAAGATGACAAGGATGACGGCGTCATATACCTCGTTGAGGAAGGGCTGGCCGAAGCCGAAAATGTCGCCATGTTTGGCTGGTCTTATGGTGGTTATGCCGCTCTGGTAGCAGCCTCACGCAGCCCTAACGCCTATCAATGTGTCATTGCTGGCGCCGCTGTTTCGGACCCGCAAATGCAGGTTGATTATTACCGGTATCGCCTTAGAGGATCGAGTAAACTTGAGCAGCTCGCGATGTGGGACGACAGCATCTCGCCCTTAGAGGAAGTTGATAAAGTGAATGTGCCCGTGCTGCTGATCCATGGCGACGTCGACCAGCGCGTACCGGTTGATCATGCGGAGAAGTACTTGGCCAAGCTTGGGGACGCCGAAAAACAGCACACCTACGTTGAGTTGGAGGGCGCTGATCACTTCTCCAACACACTGTTTTATGATCACAAGACACTGTTATACAGCTCTATCCTGAACTACCTTGCCAATGAGTGTGGTCTAAAGAACGGCGTGAGGCCTATTACACCCTCGAGCGAGATTGAACCAACGGTAGCGCAGCAACCCTAAACACATAGAAAAACCACAAAAAAAGCCCCCGCTCCTTCGGAACGGGGGCTTTTTATTACCTAGGCAATAATACTTAACCAAATTGGTTCATGGTGTTATCCGCACCACCTGCTTTGAGCGCAGCATCACCAGAGAAATACTCTTTGTGATCGTCACCCATATCAGAGCCCGCCATATTTTGGTGCTTAACACAGGCGATACCCTGACGAAGCTCCTTGCGCTGCACCCCCGCTACATAACCCAGCATTCCGGCTTCGCCGAAGTACTCCTTAGCCAAGTTATCGGTTGAAAGTGCCGCCGTATGGTAAGTGGGCAGTGTAATCAGGTGGTGGAAAATTCCTGCTTCCCGAGCGCCGTCAGCTTGAAAAGACTGAATACGCGCATCAGCTTCAGTCGCTAATTCAGTTCCATCGTATTCGGCACCCATGAGGGCATCACGGTCGTAGGCAGCCATGTCTTGACCCGCTTCAGACCACGCATCAAATACCTGCTGACGGAAGCTGAGAGTCCAGTTAAAGCTTGGGCTGTTGTTATAAACCAACTTAGCGTTGGGTACAGCTTCCCTGATGCGATTCACCATACTGGCGATCTGACCCACGTGGGGCTTCTCAGTTTCAATCCAGATAAGGTCGGCGCCATTTTGCAGTGACGTAATACAATCGAGGACCACGCGATCCACCCCAGAGCCCTTCTTAAACTGAAACAAACCTGAAGCCAGTCTTGCAGGCTTCAATAGTTTGCCATTGGCCTTAACAACAACGTCACCGTTGGCAATGTCGTCGGCTGAATCGATGTAATCACCGTCTAGGAAACTGTTGTACTTGTCACCGAGGTCCCCAGGGGCATCGGTTACCGCAATTTGCTTGGTCAGACCTGCGCCCAGCGAATCGGTTCTCGCCACGATAATGCCATTTTCAACGCCCAACTCTAAAAAGGCGTAGCGAACTGCGCGAATCTTAGCCAGAAAATCGGCGTGGGGTACGGTTACTTTGCCGTCTTGATGCCCACACTGCTTTTCATCAGAAACTTGGTTCTCGATCTGGATGGCACAAGCACCTGCCTCAATCATGCTTTTAGCCAAAAGATAGGTGGCTTCCTCATTGCCAAAACCGGCGTCTATATCGGCGATGATTGGCACAACATGGGTTTGAAACTCTTCGATTTGCTTAGTGATGCCCTGCACTTCCACATCATTTCCAGCGGCTCGCGCAGCATCGAGAGCTCGAAAAAGCCCACCCATCTCGCGGGCGTCTGCCTGTCGCAAAAAGGTGTATAGCTCTTCAATAAGGCTGGGCACCGATGTTTTCTCATGCATTGATTGGTCGGGAAGCGGGCCAAACTCTGAACGCAGGGCCGCGATCATCCAGCCTGAAAGATACAGGTACTTTTTATCGGTGGTTCCAAAATGCTTTTTAATGGCAATCAGCTTCTGCTGGCCAATAAAACCATGCCAGCACCCCAAAGACTGCGTGTAATGCGCGGGGTCTGCGTCATACGCGTCCATGTCCTTGCGCATAACGTCTGCCGTATATCGAGCAATGTCGATGCCAGTTTTAAAGCGATTCTGAGCGCGCATCCTGGCGGCGTACTCGGGGTTGATGTCGGCCCAAGAGGATCCTGCCTGGGCAACTACACCCTCTAACTCGCCAATCGTATCCAAATAATGACTCATAACGACTCCTTTAAAGTCTAGGGAATTGGGCTCAATGAGACCGCTGAATTAAGTTGACCGCGATGCTAATGGGTCAGGAGGTATTTTTAAAGAAAATGCTAAATATTATTAGCATTCACTGGATGAATGCCGCTTATTGTCCCTTACGCTGCTTTTTCTTCTTCTCAGCCTTTTTAATGTGGGACATGAGGCGCTGTCGCCGGCTCTCTTGACGCTGGGTCAATTTATTACGCTTACCCGCATAGGGATTATCACCCGTGCGATATTGAATACGTATAGGTGTGCCATGAAGCTCCAGCACGCGACGGAAGGTTTTTTCCAGATAGCGCGCGTAACTGGCGGGAAGCGCGTCGGTTTGACTGCCGTGAATCACCACGATCGGTGGATTCTGTCCGCCCGCATGCGCGTAACGCAATTTAACCCGACGGCCGTTTACTAACGGTGGTGGATGGGTGGCAACGGCATCTTCGAGAATGCGGGTTAATTTGTTGGTATTGAGTGACGTCGTCGCAGCCCGGTGCGCCTGGTGGATAGACTCATAAAGGTGCCCTACCCCAGTACCATGAAGCGCTGAAATAAAATGCACATCGGCATAGTCGACGAACTGTAAGCGCCGATTGAGCTCGGAGCGAATCCAATCGCGCTCGTCGCTGGCAATTCCGTCCCATTTATTAATAGCGACGACCAAACCACGACCCGCATCAATGCACTGCCCCAAGAGGTGCAAATCTTGCTCGACCAATCCCTCGTGAGCGTCCATCAATAAAATAACGACATGGGCTTCGTTGATCGCTTTGAGTGTTTTCACGATCGAAAACTTTTCGACCACTTCACGAACGTTCTTGCGTCGCCGCACACCCGCAGTGTCAATCAGCGTGTACGCCTGATCATGACGCTCATACCTGATATAAACGCTGTCTCGGGTGGTCCCTGGCTTGTCAAACACAACGACCCGCTCTTCCCCAAGCAGGCGATTAACTAGGGTAGATTTCCCCACGTTAGGGCGCCCCACCACAGCGACACGAATACTGGGGTCATTGAGGGCATCAGCGGGTGCTGCTTTGGGCAACGCGTCGATAACACTGGTAATCAACTGCAGCACGCCTCGGTTATGCGAGGCCGCAATCGTGTGTAATTGAGGGCAACCTAAACGATAAAAGTCGCTGGCTGCGATATCCTCCCCAACGCCATCAATTTTGTTGACGACCAAGTGGAAAGGCTTACTGCGCTGACGCAAATAGGCAACCAGACTTTCATCTCCCGGATGCAAGCCTGCTCGGCCATCAACAAGGAGCAGTACGATGTCAGCTTCATCGATAGCAACCCGTGACTGATCCGCCATAGCGGCATCGATGCCCAATTCCTCACCGCTAATACCGCCGGTATCAATAACGATAAAGGGGGCATCACCTATCTTCCCCTCACCATACTTTCGGTCTCGAGTGAGACCCGAGAGATTGGCAACTAAGGCATCCCTCGATCGTGTCAGTTGATTGAATAAGGTCGACTTACCAACATTGGGGCGCCCGACTAAGGCGATGACGGGAAGCAAGTGCTACTCCAGCCCCGCCACGTCATAGGCCATGAGCTTGCCGTTGTTACTGTAGATATATAGCCGATTACCTTGTGCAATCATATCCGCACGCGCGCCACTGCCATCGGGGCGAGTGCGACCGACAATATCACCGTCTACTTGAGAGAAAAGGTGCAGATAACCCTCAAAATCCATCAGCGCTACGTAACTTGAAACTGTCGTAGGCCTACTGAGTCCACGGTAGCCCAGCTGAATGTTTTGCCAACGCACGCCCTGCCCGTTGCGCAAATACGCGCTCACGGTCCCATCCTGGTCAGCCACGTAGACGTTACCAAACCCCACCGCGACACCTGAAACTGAGGATACATTTTGCTGCCATATTTTACGGCCTACGCGCAGGTCTACAGCGGCAACGCGCCCTTGATAGCTAGCCGCATAAAGCTCTCCGCTCTGCATCGCCATGCTGCCATCAATATCGACAATCCGTTCGATTTCAGATCGTCCCTGAGGAATAGCAACACGCGCCTCCCAAGCAACACTGCCATTATCAAGGGACAAAGCCAGTACCTTTCCGTCAGCAAAACCCGCGATCGCAAAATTATCGACCACTATCGGTGTTGAAGTGCCTCGCAGCGTTAGCACCGGCACATCACTTAAATGTACCCAGCGCTGCTCGCCGGTTTCGTGGTCAAAAGCAATAAGCTTACCGTCGTAAGTCTGGGCAACCACCAGCTCACCATTACCCTGAGGCGCAGCCAGCACCTCGCCCGATACATCAGCTCTCCAAACCTCGGAGCCGTCGCTGGCATTCAGACGCAACACAGTGCCATCAGCACCGCCCAGAAATAGAGAGTTTTGGTGGTAGCCAACCCCGCCGGAAATCGCAAGACCCAACTTCGCGGACCAGAGCTTCCGCCCGTTAGTGGCATCAACCGCCGCCACCACACCTTCAGCGGCAGCGACGTACAGGGTATTGTCAGCCAGCACAGGCGTTATCTTATAAAAGCCCTTACCCTGCCCATCACCAATCGATGTGGACCAACGCTTGGAGAGTTTGACCTTCTGATCGATATCAGTGAGCTCCACGGGCTGCGTCGGGTCGTACTCATCATCCGAGAACCAACCGCCAATAGTTTCACAGCCCGCCAGCGTTGTGACAGCCAGACAGACGGCCACTAATTTAGGTAGCTTTAAACAGTTCAAGAGGCCTCCTCAGCTGGCGCTAGACGGGATTCAAGACTCGTTATTTTTGTATCCAAAATACCCGGTGGGTTCCCCAGCGCCAATAGTACGGCGCGCGCTTCGCGGTAGGCACTTAACGCCTCCACGTGTCGGCCCTCAGATACTAAAATATCACCCTTCGCCATCGCGTAAGCCGCCGGATACGCGCCTTTATTTGAGTCCAAAATAGTCAAGGCGGCTGTGGTATCACCTTGGTCGGCCAGCACTCTAGCTAGGCGCAGTTGAATCAGTTGTCCAAGCTCAGAGTTTTCGCCCTCTTTTGTCAGAGCCCAGCGCAACTCACTCTCTGCAACATCCAAGTCACCTGCTTCAACCGCAAGTGCGGCAAGCTGAAGTGCGGCAAAGCGGGCATAAACCGTCCCGCTGAAGTCGTCCTTTAAAGACTCGGCTAACGCATTGATGGTTTCGATCGAACCACTATCGCCAGACTGCACTGCGACCTCTATGGCACCCCATGCGTCTGAGGCCATTTCGGCCTGCTGGGCTGACCAGCCCTGATACTGCTGCCAACCCACCGTACCAGCGACTGCCAATACGACCCCCGCCATCGTACTCTTGCCGTTTTCATCCCACCAACGCTTGAGTGCTTCAACCTGCTCGTCATCGTCTAGATGATCTGCCATGCCCTATTCTCCAATTTTTTCAGCGAATGATTCCGCCAAAAATGCTGACAATTGATTATCCGGGAGCGTCACTTGCTCTCCCTCACTTCGTAATGGTTTCAAGGTAACAGACTCACTTGCCACTTCAGAGTCTCCATAAACCAGCGCAAATCTGGCACCGCTGCGATCTGCGCGTTTAAACTGACTTTTGAAACTCCCACCGCCCAGGTGGGCTTGAATGGCTTGCCGAGGCAATGCCCGCCTCAGTGCCTCAATTCGGGGAATTGCATGCAGTTGAGCTTCCTTGTCCGCAGTCACGACATAGATGTCGGCCTGAGGCGTGGCATGAGCCTCCAAACCTTTAAGCAACAACACCAATCGCTCTAACCCTATTGCAAACCCAGCGGCGGGTGTCCCACGGCCACCAAACTGCGCTACGAGGCCATCGTAACGGCCACCACCGCATACCGTACCCTGCGCACCCAGTGCATCGGTGGTCCATTCAAAAACTGTTTTATTGTAGTAATCGAGACCGCGGACCAAACGGTCGTTCACCACATAGGGCTGCCCTGCCGCGTCCAACATCGCGAGGAGGGCTGCAAAGTCATCTCGCGACTCCTCATCGATAAAGTCTGCAAGGGTTGGGGCACCTACCAATAGCGCCTGAGTATCCGGATTTTTGCTGTCCAATATACGCAAAGGGTTTGTCTCAAGTCGACGCTGGCTATCGTCATCCAGAGCCTCTCGATGATCAGACAAAAACTCCACCAAGGCCGCTTTAAACAACCCTCTCGATTGGGGGCTCCCTATGGAATTTATTTCCAGGGTCAGCAACTCTTGCACATCTAAGCCATACCAAAGGGCGTTCGACAGCAAAATCAACTCGGCGTCTAAGTCGGGGGTTGCAACGCCAAACCCCTCAACACCGAGCTGATGAAACTGTCTCTGTCGACCTTTTTGAGGCCTCTCGTACCGGAACATAGGACCTTGGTACCACAGTTTCTGCACCGTCTGCTGAAGATTGTGCTGCACGACGGCGCGCACACACCCCGCTGTGCCTTCTGGGCGCAGTGATAGGCTCTCACCATTGCGATCAGCGAAGGTGTACATTTCCTTTTCGACAATGTCAGTGACCTCCCCAATTGAGCGGGAAAACAACTGAGTGGATTCGATAATAGGCAAACGAATTTCTTGGTAGCCGTACTGCTGTAAGACGCCTGCAGCAACACCCTCCAACTGCTGCCAAAGGGCGCTGTCTTCAGGAAGAATGTCTACCATTCCACGCACTGATCGATAGTCGGTCATAAGCTTGTCTGTTAGGTGCTGCGGAGAATGATCTGTTCGTCAGCGGCCGCACGTTCTGATACTAATTGATCGGCACGTTCACGGATTACAGACTCTAAGTGATCGACAAAATCCTGATTACTGACTTTGTGATCGGGCTCGCCGGCGATGTAAATCAAGTTGCTGGGCGTGGCTCCAGTAAGGCCAACATCGGCCTCCCTAGCTTCTCCCGGGCCATTAACAATGCAGCCAATCACGGCGACGTCCATGGGCGTCCGGATATCTTCCAAGCGACGCTCTAATTCGTTCATTGTACCGATCACATCGAAATTTTGACGCGAGCAGCTGGGACAGGCAATGAAGTTAATGCCGTTGGCACGGAGCTTGAGGCTTTTGAGTATTTCAAAACCAACTTTGACTTCCTCTACCGGATCGGCCGCTAACGAAATACGAATCGTATCGCCAATACCATCCAGTAACAGGGCACCCAACCCCACAGCCGATTTCACGGTACCACCCCGCAAGCCACCGGCTTCAGTAATGCCCAAATGCAGCGGCTGCTCAATTTGGGTGGCAAGACTTCTGTAGGCTGCCTGAGCCATAAAAATTTCGGAGGCCTTAACACTAACTTTAAAATTCTCGAAGTTATAGCGATCCAAAATATCCACGTTGCGCAGCGCCGATTCCACCAGTGCCTCTGCAGTTGGCTCGGGGTATTTCCGCATCAGCTCTTTGCCCAGTGATCCGGCGTTGACGCCAATTCGGATCGGAATTCCACGATCCTTACAGGCTGCAATCACTTCTTTAACTTTTTCCTCTCTGCCAATATTACCGGGGTTGATGCGTAAACAATCGACACCATACTCGGCAACTTTCAAGGCGATCTTATGATCAAAATGAATGTCGGCGACGAGGGGGACGGAGACCTGCGCTCGAATGTCTCGAAAGGCGTCTGCTGCTTCCATACTGGGCACCGACACCCGCACTATGTCAGCTCCAGCATCGGCGATAGCACGAACCTGCGCCACAGTAGCAGCCACATCACAGGTTTCAGTGTTGGTCATGCTTTGGACGCTAATGGGGGCATCGCCCCCAACGGGCACGTTGCCAACCATGATCTGACGACTCTTGCGCCGTTTAATGGGTGATTCCTGTTTCATGTCACCGACCGATCGAGATTTTTTCTCATTGTAACCCTTGCTGGGCCTGCAGTGCTCGATATTCCTGCGAATCAGGATAGAGATTACGCAGGGCAAGCTCGTAACTGCTCTGGGCATCTTTGTCGCCAGAGGCGCGTGAAATATCAACACCTAACATAAACCCGCGGGGCGACTGACGCGGCACAACCGTGCGATAAATCCCATAGTAGGATTCAGCATTGGCAACATCCTCAGCCGCCAGTCGCAGGTAACCCATTTCTAAAAGCGCAATGGGGTTTCGTCGATCCATTCGCAGAGCACGACTAAATGCATCTTCCGCACCGGCACCATTTCCAAGATTTAGTCGGCTCATACCTAAATTAATATAGGCTAGTGGTCGGCCGGAATAGAGAGAATCCTCCGCTACGATCGCAAACTCCTGCTCTGCCTCTTGGTAACGTCCCAGGAAAAACAAAAATGCGGCGTAGTTATTCCTAGCTCTGGACAACTTGGGATCTATTCTCAGCGCTCGTTTGAAACTTTCCTCGGCGCGCTCGTATTCACCCGTACTTTGGTACACCAGCCCAAAAGCCTCGTGGACCGACGCATTACCCGCATCAATATTGTTTGCGAGCTCAAGGTTTCGCTTCGCGTTCTCCCAATCACCTCGACCAATGTACTGCCGAGCCAGCTCAACTCGGCGCTCTAGGGCCGCTTGAGGATCCCCTTCATTGTCTATACCGCCCACGGTCTCGGTGATACACGATGACAGCAAGCAAACCGTGGCCATAACGAATACGCTTAAAATCACGGACTTCATGTTCGGTCACCCTCCGTCACGGCATTACTTGCCGAATTCAACTGACGGTATCGCTCAGAACGTCGGGTCCGGTCAACTACTTCTCCTACTAACTGGCCGCAGGCAGCATCAATATCATCGCCCCGGGTACTGCGTACCGTGACGATAAAACCTGCATCAACCAGAACTTGCCAAAAACGCGACACGGCGTTGCCACTAGGCCGATCAAATCCTGAGTTCGGAAAATGATTGAAGGGGATCAGGTTAATCTTACAAGGGAAATCCTTGAGCAGGGCACTCAGCTCTCGCGCGTGTTCCGGCTGATCGTTTACCCCTGCCAACAATGTGTACTCAATGGTCACAACCCGTTTCCGGTCTGTCTGAGCATCAATGTAGTTTTTAGCGCTTTGTAGCAGTTGCCGGATCGGATAGCGGCGATTGATGGGGACAATTTGATTGCGAATTTCATCATTGGGGGCATGTAAAGACACCGCTAGGCTGACGTCTGAGAACTCCGCCAAACGATCCAGCGCCGGTACAACTCCGGAAGTGCTTAAAGTTACCTTTCGCTTCGACAAGCCGTAGGCCAGATCATCGGTCATAAGGCTCATGGCAGATACCACGTTGTCAAAATTAAGGAGAGGTTCCCCCATTCCCATCATCACAACGTTGGTCACTATACGACCTTTACCCGACTGCCAACCATCGTAAGAGTTGATCGCCAACCAGACCTGACCGATGATTTCTGCTGCGGTGAGATCCCGCTGAAAGCCCTGCTTTCCCGTGGAACAAAATTTACAGTCGAGACTGCAGCCCACCTGAGATGAGACGCATAAAGTCGCCCTCCCCGCTTCCGGAATCAAAACGGCTTCCACCAACGCGCCCCCGGCAACCCGAATGGCCCATTTCCGAGTCCCATCGGCGGAATCCTGCTGATCGGCAATTTCTGGAGGGGTAACGGTAGCCAGCGACTCTAACTTTTCGCGCAGCCCCTTGCCTAAGTTGCTCATTGCTGCAAAGTCGATCACGCCTTGATGGTGAATCCACTTCATCACCTGCTCAGCGCGAAACCGCTTCTCGCCCTGATCAGTGAAGAAACTCTCCATCTGCTGGCGACTGAGCCCCAACAGATTGACCTTTGCTGCGGCACTGGAGCTCGCGATCAAGCTGTTGGCGACCGTCATAATGAAACGTCAGCGGGGCGCCTTAGCGCTCGCAAACCTCATTAGCGGCAAAAAAGTAAGCTATTTCACGAGCGGCTGACTCGGGAGAGTCTGATCCGTGAACCGCATTCGCATCGATAGTGGTCGCAAAATCGGCACGGATCGTTCCCGCTGCAGCTTCCTGAGGGTTCGTCGCTCCCATTAACTCTCGATTTTTAGCGATGGCACCCTCGCCTTCGAGCACCTGGACAACCACGGGACCCGAAGTCATAAATTTCACCAAGTCATCATAAAAAGGACGACCTTTATGCTCAGCGTAAAACCCCCCTGCGGTGGCGTCAGACAGCTGCACCATGCGAGACGCCGCTATGCGCAGCCCAGCTGCCTCAAAACGCGTATAAATTTCGCCGATAACATTTTTGCCGACAGCATCAGGCTTGATAATTGATAAGGTACGTTCAGTCGCCATGGGGCACTCCGAGTAGGAAAAAAGTTGATACAAGGGCTTCATAGCCCCCATTTCTAAGCGCGCAAATTATAAATGAGGGGCGCGGCTATGTCATCGTCGACTAATTACCCTAAAACGGCTCCCCGCAGTACCCGGTCAGCCCAAGATTTGGGGGTTCTCACCAGGCCATCACAGACCAAATACCGCTTACAAAGGTTGCAAATGGCCCTCGGGGCATCCGCTATTGGAATAACGGGGTTCAGTGATGCTCCCGGGCGTGGTTGATGGTGTAACGTGGGATTTCAACCACCAAAGGCTCGTCCGCGACGAGAGCCTGGCAGGACAGCCTAGACTCAGGCTCCAAGCCCCAAGCCTTATCAAGAAAGTCTTCCTCGAGCTCATCGGCATCGTCTAGGGACGCAAATCCCTCACGAATGATGATGTGACAAGTGGTACAAGCACAAGACATCTCGCAAGCATGCTCTATGGCGATATCGTGAGCCAATAAAGCATCACAGATTGATGTTCCAACCTCTGCTTCGACAACCGCTCCCTCCGGGCAAATATCGCCGTGGGGCATAACAACTATCTGGGTCACGACTCCGCTTCTCCTTCCAATGTAGTCACTGAGATACCACCCAGCGCTGACTTAATACTGCGATCCATGCGCCTTGCAGCTAATAGTTCAGAGGCGCGACCAGTCACTTCGATCGACTTCCTCAAACTCTCAATGTCATTGCCTTGGCTGGCATCGACAAGGCCGTTGACTGCAATCATCAGTGACTCTCGCTCATGATCGCTCAAGAGATCTCCGTCACCGGCAACAGCCGCCTGAATACCCGCAACCAGCTGCTCAGCCTCAACCTTTGCTTCCGCCAATTGACGGGCATGCATATCCTCAGAGGCATGCTCATAACCCGCGCGTAACATTTCAGCGATATCGTCTTCGGCAAGACCAAAGGCAGGCTTAACCACCACACTAGCCGTTGCCTGCGTCGTGGCTTCTTGCGCCTTCACCTCGAGCAGCCCATCGGCATCAACCTGAAAAGTTACCTCGAGTCGTGCCGCACCGGCCACCATAGGCGGAATACCCGCCAATTCAAAAGTCGCCAATGAGCGACAGTCCGCAACGCGCTCTCGCTCACCCTGCACAACGTGCACAATAAGGCCGGTTTGGCCGTCTTTAGCCGTCGTGAACTCCTGCGCTCGAGCTACAGGAATGGTCGTATTTCTAGGCACAATACGCTCCACCAACCCGCCGTAGGTCTCAACGCCCAAAGATAGCGGAATGACATCGAGCAATAGCAGGTCTTCAGCGTCGCGATTACCAATAAGTAAGTCGGCTTGCCGCGCCGCACCCATCGCCACCACGCGATCCGGGTCAATACTGCTCAACGGCTCCTTGCCAAAAAGTGCCGCCACCACTTCAGCTACGATTGGCATGCGGGTTGAGCCACCCACTAAGATGACCTGATCAATCTCTGAGACACCAGCGTCCGCAACACATTGGCGGCATGCGTCGAGACTACGATTCACTAGGTCAGCACAAGCACTATTAAAAAGTTGTCGCGTCACCGTAACAGTCCCGCCACTACCGACAACGTCGTCGAGACCAACTTCGATCTCAGCTTCAGTAGTAAGCGCCTCTTTCACTGTACGTGCGCAGTGGAGTAAGGCCCTTTCTTGAGCGGGACTCAAGGTGCCCAATCCGGCGCTGTCGCGGATTATCTCGACCAATCGCCGATCAAAATCATCCCCCCCGAGAGCGCTGTCACCCCCAGTCGCCAGAACCTCAAATACACCCCGCTCTAGCCGAAGAATAGACACATCAAATGTGCCACCACCAAGGTCGTAAACGGCGACTACACCCTCGTCACCAGAATCGAGCCCGTACGCGACAGCTGCTGCTGTGGGTTCGTTCAGCAAGCGCAGGACATTGAGTCCACTGAGCTCTGCCGCCTGTCGGGTGGCTAAACGCTGAGCATCGTCAAAATAGGCAGGCACCGTGATGACAACCCCTGCAATGGGTGTGCTGAGTGACAGCTGAGCGCGATCGCGAAGAGCCCCCAATAACGCTGCAGAAACCTCTACTGGGGTGACGGGTCCCTGAGAAGTTTCAAAGGCTACGCCGCTTTCTGCGAGCTTGATGTAGCTACTCGAGGCGATCTCCTCTCGGCTTCGACCAAGGTACCGTTTGGCCGATGCAATAGTGTCGTGGGGCGCTGATACGGCCAAAGCCTCCGCCGCCGAACCAACAACAACGCCTTCATCTCCGAAGTGCACGACCGAAGGCAAACACGCAGCGCCGTTCTCGTCGGTCAAGACTTTAACGGCACCGTCGCTGACGTGCGCCACTAAGCTATTAGTTGTTCCCAAATCAATACCCAGAGCCAACCTTCGCTCCGCAGGCTGATTGGCGACCGCACCGGGTTCGGATATCTGTAGCAAAGCCATGGCGACGCCTAAACCAGGTCGCTGCTACCAGCGACCTCTTTGTTTAACTTGTGCAAGTACAGTAGATGCACCCAAGCAGATCCCGCCAACTCGTAATCCTCTTTTTCGATCGCTTCTTGAAATGAAAGCAATTCGGATGTCATCAGCGCCTGCGCCTTAGCTTTCAGAACCTCCCGCCCCCCATCGTCGTTGGGGTCTAAGGACTCTGCCTCGTCACGAAGCTGCATCTGTTGCATTAAAAAATCACCACTGACAGGCCGACGTTCCAGAGCTCGCAAGTCGCAAGCTTGACGTTCCAGCAGATGCCTCGCTCGAGAAATAGGGTCTTTGAGCGCCTGATAACCGGCGTTGATATCAGCCGATACCTGAGCCGCAAGGCGCTGCTCAGCCGCGCTGCCACCGCTGTATTTGTCTGGATGAAAGCGCCGCTGAAGTGTACGAAACCTCTGCCCTAAGTCGTCGACATCCACGTCAAACCTAGGCTCAATCTGAAAAAGCTCAAAGTAATCTTTCGGTGCACCTGAAAACCCGGCGGCGACTACAGACATACCTAGACGGTGAAACTCTCACCACAGCCGCACTCGCCAGCCACATTAGGATTGCGGAACTCCAGCCCCTCATTGAGCCCCTCTTTAGCATAGTCAACGATCGTGCCGTCGAGATACACCAAACTCTTGGGGTCGATGAATAGCTTGACGCCAAAATCTTCGAAAACGGTATCTGTACTCTCGGCGGCATCGACGAACTCAAGCACGTAGGCTAGCCCCGAACAGCCAGACGTTTTAACCGCGATTCGGATGCCCTCTCCACGACCACGAGCAGCTAGCTGCCGCTGCACATGCCCCGCTGCCTGTTCTGTGACTGCAATAGTCATCAGTCGTCCTGCTTTTCTCGAAAATTCTTTACGGCCGCTTTAATGGCGTCCTCCGCGAGCACCGAGCAATGAATCTTCACCGGTGGCAGTGCCAATTCCTGTGCTATTTCGGTGTTTGTGATCTGCTCGGCGTCCTCTAACTTACGTCCTTTGACCCATTCAGTCAGCAATGAACTGGATGCAATCGCTGAGCCACAGCCGTAGGTTTTGAACTTGGCGTCCTCGATGACCCCATTATCATTCACCTTGATTTGCAAACGCATGACATCACCACACGCCGGGGCACCCACCATACCTGTGCCCACACTCTCGTCTTCATCATCAAACTTTCCCACATTTCTGGGATTCTCATAGTGATCTATAACCTTCTCACTGTAAGCCACGACGCTCTCCTTTTAAAACTGCAATGCTAGTGTGAAATCTAGTGTGCTGACCATTCGATAGAATTTAAGTCAACGCCATCTTGGTACATATCCCAAAGCGGCGACAATTCCCGTAATTTTTCGACCGCGCGTCGTACCTGCGTAATCGCGTGATCAATATCTGCCTCGGAGGTAAATCGTCCGAAGCTAAAGCGCAGTGAGCTATGGGCAAGCTCATCATTCAGCCCTAGGGCGCGCAAAACGTATGACGGCTCCAAGCTGGCAGAGGTACACGCAGACCCTGATGACAACGCCAAGTCCTTCAGCGACATCAAAAGCGACTCACCTTCGACAAAGGCAAAGCTGACGTTGAGTGCGCCGGGCAAGCGGCGATCTACATCACCATTGATGTGAACCTCTTGCAGGTCTTTCAGGCCATCCCAAAAGCGGGCCCGCAAACCCATCAGCCGCTGGGTTTCATCAACCATTTCTTCTTTGGCAATTCGCGCCGCCTCACCGAATCCAACCGCCTGATGGGTTGCCAGTGTCCCTGAGCGCATACCCCGCTCATGGCCACCGCCGTGCATTTGCGCTTCGAGCCGAACCCTTGGCTTGCGGCGAACATACAACGCCCCTACACCTTTAGGGCCATACATTTTGTGCGCACTCATGGAGAGCAAATCAACTTTCATCACCTCCATATCGAGAGGCACCTTACCCGTGCTCTGAGCCGCATCTACATGATAAATAACACCCGCCGCGCGACAGACTTCACCAATACCAGCAATGTCATTAACGACGCCAATTTCGTTGTTTGCGTGCATAACGCTTACTACGACCGTGTCGGGACGAATGGCTGCCTGCACGGATTCTGGTGTGGTCAAACCAGCCTTATTGGGCTCAAGATAAGTTACCTCGAACCCTTCGCGCTCAAGCTGACGGCAGGTATCAAGCACCGCTTTGTGCTCTATCTTGGAGGTGATGATGTGTTGGCCTTTCTTACGATAAAAGTGCGCAGCTCCTTTAATAGCGAGATTGTCAGACTCAGTTGCACCTGAGGTCCATACAATTTCTCTTGGGTCGGCGTTTATCAGGTCAGCTATTTGCGCCCTGGCATTTTCGACCGCTTCTTCGGCCTTCCAACCAAATACATGGGAACGAGATGCCGGGTTACCAAAAGTACCCTCCATAGATAAGCACTCTGACATGGCATCAGCAACGCGAGGGTCTACCGGAGTAGTTGACAGGTAGTCGAGGTAAATGGGCGTATTGACTTGCGCATTCATTACAAAAGTGTCCTTACTGCAGAATTAATTTTTGCACGGTTTCGTTAGCACCTAGCCTTGCCTTACCCGCTCGATTGTCCACGAGATCTGCCAGACTGATACCGCTTAAAAAGCCGTGAATCCTATCGCTGAGGTCCTGCCATAGGTCGTGGGTCAAACAGACCTCGCCATGATGGCAGTTACCCTTGCCGTTACAATTTGTCACATCGACAGACTCGTCTACGGCATCGATGATTTCAGCCACGAACAACGTCGTTCGGTCACGGGCTAGGCGGTAACCCCCACCGGGCCCCCGCACGCTGGTGACCAAGTCCTCGCGTCGAAGCTTGGCAAACAGTTGCTCCAGATAGGATAGCGAAATTTCTTGGCGACCGGAGATATCCGCCAATGAAACCGGCTTTTCCTCGCCATTTATCGCCAGATCGAGCATCGCCGTCACGGCATATCGTCCTCGGGTTGTAAGTTTCATGCGCCCTCCTTGGGTGCATTTTGACAAAACCCACTAAAACACTCAAGTAAAAAACCAACTAATTTGGTGGGGCTTTACTTACCTTCCTTTGGCACCTGTTTCTGTGTCTCAGCGAGAATACCGCGCAAGATATTTAATTCCATGTCATCCAGGCGCACGCGGTTGTACAGGCGCTTCAAACGTCTCATTAGCTGGCGGGGCGCTTTGGGGTCAAGAAACTGAATATCTATGAGCGTTTGCTCCAAATGCACATAAAAGCGAGCCATATCCTCTGCTGACGCAAAAGGCGTATCCCAAGCGGCATCCTCCTCGGTCGCGGTACTCCCCGCCAACTGAGTCATCCGTATTTCGTAGGCCACAATCTGCACGGCCATGGCTAAGTTTAAAGACGGATAAGATTCGTGAGTCGGTATATGGCAATGGAGATTACAAAGCTCTAACTCCTCATTGAGCAATCCACGGTCCTCTCGACCAAAAAGAATCACCACCTCCTCGCCTTGTATCGCGTGGTGATAGAGTCGCTCACCACAATGACGAGCATCTTGAAGCGGCCAGGGAATACGGCGTTCCCGCGCACTGGTACCGACAACAAATTGAGCCCCTTTGACGGCTTCCTCGACAGTTTCTACGACCGTCGCGTTTGCCAAAACGTCCTCCGCAGAAGCTGCCCGCCAGAGCGCTTCGGGTGCCGGAAACTCTTTAGGCTTGACCAATGTGAGTCGCGTGAGGCCCATATTTTTCATAGCTCTTGCGACGCCACCGATGTTGCCGGGGTGGCTCGTATGCACAAGAACGACCCGAATATTATTTATTGCCATGGAAATTGCTGTTCTCGAAAGTAAAAAAGGCCGCAGAGTGTAACAAAGCACTGAACAGGTCACGCTGCCCCTGCTATGCTTCGCCCCCGTTACGGGTCGGTAATCTACCCGTCTTTGGAGAAATCACCATGGAACCGATGGTCACCATCGCTCTACGAGCCGCCCGCAAAGCTGGCGACCTAATCGTAAGAGCCTCAGATGAACTTGATCGCGTGGGGCATCAGGCGAAAGGCGTCGCTGATTATGTCACCGAAGTCGACATCGCGGCAGAACAAGAAATACTTTATCAGCTGGGCAAAGCCTATCCAGACCATGCATTCTTAGCTGAGGAAAGCGGTCAAACCGGCAATGCAAAGTCAGATCATCTCTGGGTAATAGACCCTCTCGATGGCACCAGTAATTTTATGCGAGGGATACCCCATTATTGCGTGTCGATTGCCTGTATCGTAAATGGCCGTTTGTCGCATTCGGTGGTGCTCGACCCAGTTCGACGGGAAGAATTTACCGCTTCTCGCGGGCGTGGCGCGCAGTTGAACGGCCATCGCCTGCGTGTCAGCAGTCGCTCTGACCTGCGCGAATGTTTGTTAGGCACCGGAATTCCATTTTTGGGGCACGAACAACAGCGGCTCCCTCAATACACGCAAACGCTGGCTGAGCTTGCCGGCCAATGTATGGGCATCCGAAGAGCAGGCGCAGCGGCACTAGACCTAGCCTACGTTGCTGCAGGACGGTTCGACGGGTTTTGGGAAACAGGCCTAGAACGCTGGGACATTGCCGCAGGCGCACTGCTGGTAAAAGAAGCTGGCGGACTCATTGCTGACCTCAATGGCTCAGAGCGTTACCTAGACAATGGGCAAGTAGTGTGCGGCAATCCCAAAGTCTTCAAACAACTGCTGTCCACCGTGGGTCCAGTGTTGCGTTAGCGCGTTAAGCCTAAACTTGTGAGCCGTCTTCGCTGCCGCCTTCTTTGATAGGAATGGCTACGTCTTCCTTACTGACGCCCATAGCCAACAAAATTGTCGCCGACACGTAGATTGATGAGTACGTACCAATAGCGACACCTGCGAGTAGCGCCAAGGCGAAACCGTGAATCATTTCCCCACCGAAAATGGCTAATGCAAGCAACACCAGAAGTGTTGTTAACGATGTCACTAGCGTTCGGCCTAGAGTTTCGGTCAGAGAAATATCGATGACCTCAGTCGGCCCCATTCGACGCAGTTTGCGGAAGTTCTCTCGGATGCGGTCGGCTACAACGATTGTGTCATTGAGCGAGTAGCCGATAACCGCAAGAATCGCAGCAAGAACCGTCAGATCAAACTCTAGCCCCATCAGAGAAAAGAAGCCCAGCACAAACAAAACATCATGCGCCAGTGCCATCACAGCGCCCACAGCAAATTTGAATTGGAATCGAAAGCCTACGTACAACATTACCAGGCCAAGGGCGAGCAGCATTGCCAGCCCCCCCTGCTCACGCAGCTCCTCTCCGACAGCAGGACCCACAAACTCCATGCGGCGCAATTCGATCGGGGAACTTGAAGCACTGCGTAGTACATCCACCATGGCCACCCCTTGCTCATCGGAGTAGCTAATTGGCAGCCGTATCAACACGTCTCGATCTGTGCCAAAAGCGACAACAACAACGCCCTCATACCCGTTTGCTTCTAAAGTCTTACGGACCTCTGATAAGTTTGCGGTGTTGCCATACTCGACCTCGACGAGGGTTCCGCCAGTAAAGTCCAGCCCCCAGTTCAGAGATTTAGTCGCCAAAGCACCGCCAGCCAGCAGCATTGCCAATAGAGAAAAGCCAGCAGCAAAGCGCCGCCACGCCATGAAGGGAAGAATCTTCATACTTGAGCCTCCTCAGCATCGCGTTTTGGTAGGGGACCAATCGATAAAGTATCGACTCGACGACCTCCATAGATAAGATTGACGAGGGCTCGGGTGCCCAAGATGGCCGTAAACATCGATGTAATAATACCTAGAGACAAGGTGACGGCGAAGCCCTTAATCGGCCCTGTGCCGACAGCATACAAAATGACCGCAACAATAAGCGTGGTGATATTGGCATCAAGAATCGTTGCTACAGCGCGCTCAAAACCTGCATTAATAGCCATTTGAGGCGACATGCGTCGAGCTAACTCCTCTCGTATTCGCGCAAATATGAGCACGTTAGCATCGACCGCCATCCCCACGGTTAACACAATACCAGCGATGCCTGGCAAGGTCAGCGTAGCCCCCAAGAGAGACATGAACGCTAACAGCAATACGAGGTTGGTGGTAAGGGCTATTACCGCTGTAATGCCAAAGACCCGATAGTAAAGCACCATAAAGATGACAACCAAGGCGAGACCAATCTGCACCGACTTCACACCCAACGCGATATTTTCAGCCCCCAAAGACGGGCCCACTGTTCGCTCCTCAACAAAGGTAATCGGCGCGGCAAGAGCACCCGCTCTAAGCATTAACGCGAGCTCCGAGGCTTCCCCGGGTGAGTCGAGGCCGGTGATCTGAAACGATGCACCGAGAGCCGATTGAATAACAGGAGCGGTGAGCAATTTCTTTTCGTCGTATGGAACCCTGATGACAACCTCGTCACCTTTCTCGTCTTGCTCGTACCGTGTTCGATATTTACGCTCAATAAATAAAACGCCCATTCTTCGCTTAATGTTGTTGCGCGTAGAGCGGGACATGAGCATGCCGCCCTCGCCATCCAATGTAATGGAAACATTAGGCTGATTATTCTGGTCAAAACCTGCCGCCGCATTGGAGACCCGCTCGCCCGTGATTATCACCTCGCGTTCAAGCCACTCTGTCATGCCCTCCCTAGCATCACTTCGGTACTCAAAGCGCTGCCGCTCAGTGACAGGGGCGTTGGTCTCTGCGACCAGTCGAAACTCGAGATTGGCAACTTTGCCCAAAATTCTCTTAGCCTCAGCGGTATCCTGAATACCCGGCAACTCAACCACAATGCGGTTAGACCCTTGTTTTTGGACCAGGGGCTCGGAAACCCCAAGCTCGTTTACCCGATTGCGAATGGTTGTGAGGTTTTGGTCAACGGCGTAATCCACAACCTCCTTCATCGTCGCATCGGTCACCTCAGCAAACAGCTCCCATTTATCGACACCATCAACACGATCCAGCAACAGCTCGGGATAAAGATCTGCGGTGATTTTCCGCGCATCTTCACGAACGGCTTCACTCAAAAAACTCATGCCAACCCGCTGCCCTTGAAGGCGCACCAACCCGCGAACGCGCGCCTCTCTGAGCGCACGCTTAATGCCGGATTCATAGGTTTCCAGGCGCCGCTCCTTGGCCGCAGCCACGTCTACCTCGAGTTTAAAATGCACACCACCGCTGAGATCAAGTCCCAGCTTCATCGGTTGTGCACCGCCACGCTTGAGCCATTCAGGCGTGGTTGGCGCAAGGTTTAAAGCAATAATGTAGGCGTCACCCAACTCGCGACCCAATATTGCCTGAGCCCGAAGTTGATCATCTCGCTGCAGCAGGCGTATCAGCGCTGTTTTACCCGAGGGCTGTATTTGTTCACCAAAGTGCTCAATGTCTGCGGCCTGTAACGCGTCACTCGCACGCTCCAGCACTTGGTAGTCAATTTCCTGAGAGCCGCTCGCTCCGCCAATTTGCAGGGCGGGATCAGGGGCATACAAATTGGGTGCGGCGTAATACAAGCCAAACAGTGCCACGCAGAGTATTGAAAGGTTTTTCCAAAGGGAATAACGATTGAGCATCGCAGTCTCGTAAAGTTGTGTCGTGGCGGGTCCTACGAGATTCGCAGGGCCGCTACTTGATTGGCGCGCAGTTTAGCGATTGTGCGCCCTTATTAATAGGCAGAGGTGGGGACGGCCGTGGGATATTTCAACCTAACCATGCTCTGGCGTTGCGAAATAGTCGCATCCATCCTGAGTCTTCTGACCATTCATTAGGCGCCCAGGACATCTGAGATGTTCGAAACACACGTTCGGGGTGCGGCATCATAATCGTTACGCGCCCATCCATGCTGCTCAGGCCAGCGATACCCGAGGGCGAGCCGTTGGGATTGTATGGATAGCGCTGGGTCACCGAGCCCGAATGATCAACATAGCGCAGACCCACGGAACCTGAGCTGATGGCTGCAGTCAATTGTTCGTCACTGGCAAACTGAGCGCGCCCCTCTCCATGAGCTACCACGATAGGCAACATCGATCCTGCCATTGCTGATAACAGCACTGAAGGGCTTTCCTCGATCCGCACCATAGTGAGCCGTGCTTCGTACTGCTCAGAGGTATTGCGAGCAAACCGCGGCCAGTGGCTGGCTCCCGGAATCAATTCGCTCAAATTGGACAACATTTGGCAACCGTTACACACCCCGAGGCTAAACGTGTCAGGGCGCTCAAAAAATGTCGAGAACGCCTCACGCAGTTCAGAATTGAATAAAATCGTTTTCGCCCAGCCTTCCCCAGCGCCCAAGACATCACCATAGGAAAACCCACCGCAGGCAGCAAAGCCTCTAAATCCATCTAGGCTAACGGAGCCCTGTAGCAAGTCACTCATGTGAACATCGACAGTGGTGAAACCGGCGCGATGAAAAGCAGCCGCCATTTCAGACTGACCATTGACGCCCTGTTCTCGAAGAATAGCCACCCTGGGCGAGGCACCGGTCGCGATAAATGGCGCGGCGGGATCATTACCGGGCTCAAAGGTAAGTGCCGCTGACAGCCCCGGATCGTTCTGCAGGATATTTTCAAACTCCTGATCCGCACATTCGGGGTTATCGCGTAGCCGTTGGACCTGATGGCTGGTAGAGCTCCAGAGTTGCTGTAGCGCACCTCGCTGACTATCAATCAACTCAAACCTAGGCGAATTAACGACTATACGTTGGTCCAAACGCGGCGAAGCGATGCTCTGTACACACCCACCCAAGCCCACTTCAATCGCCAGCGCCTCAATGGCGTGCACATCGGTGCTGTGAACTTGTAATACAACACCAATCTCTTCACTGAACAGCGCTGCCAACGCCGCAGAACCCTCCTCTTTGACAGCTATGTTGAGTCCACAACGCGCAGCAAAAGCCATCTCTACCAAGGTCGTTATTAAACCGCCATCCGAGCGATCATGGTAAGCAAGAATGAGGTCCCTAGATTTAAGCTGAGAGATAAACTCAAAAAGCGCTTTTAAGTCTGCCGCATCAACATCGGGCACTTCAGAACCCAATGCACCCCAGCACTGGGCGAGCACAGAACCGCCCAGCCGATTTTGGCCATGACCTAAATCGACCAGCAGGAGTTCAGTATTTTCATCAGCTACAAGTTCAGGGGTGAGCGTCGTCCTCACATCTCCAACAGGAGCAAAAGCAGAGACAATAAGCGACACAGGCGCTGTCACAGACTTCTCTGCGCCCTGCTCCTGCCAACTGGTTCGCATGGACATAGAGTCCTTACCAACAGGCACTGTAATACCCAACTGAGGGCAAAATTCCAGGCCCACAGCCTTTACAGTGTCGAACAAAATCGCGTCATTATTACCGTGACCAGCAGCGCACATCCAATTAGCCGACAACCGAATATCAGACAGTTTCGCTACGGGGGAAGCGAGAATATTGGTAATGGCCTCGGCGATGGATAGCCGCGCTGAAGCCGGTCCACTGAGCAAAGCTACCGGCGTGCGCTCTCCCATGCTCATAGCTTCGCCGAGATGGGAATCCATGGACACCGTCGTCACGGCACAGTCTGCAACAGGAACTTGCCATGGACCCACCATTTGGTCTCTGGCGACCAAGCCCGTAACCGATCGATCACCAATTGTTATCAAAAAGCTTTTTGATCCCACTGCGGGGAACTGCAGCACCCGCTGCAACGCTTCAGCTGGGGACAACTCCGGCACAAAATCATCACCGCAGGAAGCGCCCCTTCGCGCCTCGCGATGCATTTTAGGCGGCTTGCCAAAAAGCAGCCCCATCGGCAAATCAACAGGGCTATCCTCAAATTGACTGTCTGCCACTTCAAGATGCAGATCTTCAGTGGCCTGACCCACAACCGCGTAAGGACACCGCTCACGCTGACAAATGGCTTCAAAGCGAGCTAAGTGCTCGGGCTCAACAGCGAGAACGTAACGCTCTTGCGCTTCGTTACACCAAATTTCTAGAGGACTCATGCCCGGCTCATCACTGGGAATACTGCGCAGATCGATACTGCCACCGCGCCCACCATCTTTGACCAATTCAGGCAGGGCATTACTGAGCCCGCCCGCGCCCACGTCGTGGATGAAAGCGATTGGGCTGTCTTCTCCCAGCGCCCAGCAACGATCGATCACCTCCTGGCAGCGTCGCTCCATTTCTGGGTTATGGCGCTGCACGGAAGCAAAATCTAGAGCTTCATCACTTTCGCCGCTGGCCATGGACGATGCGGCACCACCGCCAAGACCAATCAACATAGCAGGACCACCCAACACCACCAAGTGGGCACCCGGCTCAAAATCGCCTTTTTGAACGTGTTCTTCTCGGATATTGCCAAAGCCACCCGCGATCATAATGGGCTTGTGGTAGCCCTTGACGCCCTGATCAGTGGCCACCTCAAACGTTCGAAAATATCCTGCAAGATTGGGTCGTCCGAACTCGTTATTAAAAGCCGCTGCCCCGATAGGACCGTCAAGCATGATCTGCAGGGGCGAGACGATTCTTCCGGGGCGACCATAGCCCAGCTCCCAAGGTTGGGGCTGATCAGGTAGTTCAAGGTGCGAGACCGTAAAACCGGCGAGGCCCGCCTTGGGCTTTGAACCTCGCCCCACGGCACCCTCGTCTCGGATTTCGCCACCTGACCCGGTTGCTGCCCCCGCAAAAGGAGCGATAGCGGTCGGGTGGTTGTGGGTCTCAACCTTCATCAAAAGATGAATAGGTTCCTCGTGATAGGCGTATTCGCCACTGTCCGGGTCGGGAAACCAGCGTCCACCCTCGTGACCCGCTACAACAGCGGCGTTGTCAGAGTAAGCAGAGAGCACCCCCTCCCCCCGACATGGTGGGTATGTCTGATCATGCCGAACAATGAATGCTCACAATCTGCACCATCAATCGTCCAGCTCGCATTAAAAATTTTATGCCGGCAGTGTTCTGAATTGGCCTGAGCAAACATCATAAGTTCAATATCGCTGGGATCGCGATTGAGGTCCCGAAAAGCGCTGACTAAATAGTCAATTTCATCCTCTGCAAGGGCAAGACCTAGTTGCTCATTGGCGTCACGTAGTGCCTCGTGTCCCCGCTCAAGAATGGCCACTCGATTAAACCGAGCGGGTTGGGCGCTTTGAAACAGCTGCTCTAACCCCGCTGAACTTGCCAAGACGGACTCCACCATTCTGTCGTGCAGCAAACCATTGAGCTCAATTAGGTGCGTCTGGGGCAGCTCGGACAAGCCTTGAATAACGTAGCAAATACCGCGCTCTATACGCTCAATGCCGGTAAAACCGCAATTGTGAGCAATATCCGTCGCTTTACTCGACCAAGGAGAGATGGTGCCCAATCGAGGGACAACAATCAGACAATGTTCATCTGCGGCAAGCGTTTCTCGTGCGATCTCGGCCGTGCTGGGTTGTAGCAACCGCGCTAGCTCTGCCCGATTGACTTCTCCCTCATGGGCAACCGCATAAACAAAATAGGCATCCTCAAGCTGCAGCCCTGGATCGAGAGCCCTCAAAGCGTTCGCCAATGCCATAAATCGCGGCGACGTCAGTGCGGAAGATCCGGGAAGAATAAACATGGTGTACCTCCAGCTTTGGGAGGCAGCAGTATACCTGTGGCGGCGAGGCATCAACACATCAGACACCGGTTTATCGCACACGTTACACTAGGGCCATGAGTTTTCTTAAAATCATTGCCATGTCGCTGGTGTTGATCTTGCTGTGGGGCTGTAGCGAGGATGACATTTTCCAAGAGCTTGCCGGAAATCGTGAGCTTATTGTGGTGACGAGAAACAGCCCAACGACCTATTATTTTGACGGTGATCAGGCCTCTGGCTTTGAATATGACCTGATCAAGGCCTACGCCACTGCCCGGGGCTACACCCTGCGCGTCGAAGTGGCGTTTACCTTAGAGGAATTCACCCTTCAACTCGATCGGGGTCAAGTTCACCTCGGTGCCGCCGGAATGGCCATTAACAGTAAGCGAGCTGGGACACTTTTAGCGACGGCTCCCTACCTACAGCAGCAGCCAGTGGTCATTTATAAAAGCGGTAAGCGGCGCCCTCGCCGCTTGGCAGATTTGAGTCGTAGAGATGTGATTGTTCTGAGCGGCAGTAGCCATATCGAAGTGTTAGAAAACCTGAAAGAGCAAGTACCATTGCTTACTTGGCGCGAGGTACAGACAGGCGACACTCTAGAACTGATGCAGCTGGTCACAGAGGAAAAGGCCGAGCTCGCCGTGCTAGGGGCGGCAGAATTTCGACTTCAACAACAGCTTTACCCACGTCTAGTCGCGGCACTTGACCTTGAGGTGGAAGAATCTATCGGCTGGTATCTACCCAATATCGCAGGGGCAGACGTGCTGCAGACCGATATCAATCTGTTTCTCGAAACAGCGCAACAATCAGGGGAACTCGAGAAAATCCGTGAACGGCATTTTGGAACGACACGCTTTTCATCGAGGATGGGCGCGTTTACCTTCAACCGGCGGGTCGAGAGCGTGCTCCCCAAGTGGCAGCCCCTTATTGAGAGGGTTGCCACTGAATATCAAATGGATTGGCGCCTGTTAGCCGCTGTTTCTTATCAAGAGTCACATTGGAACCCTACCGCCAGATCCCCAACAGGGGTTGAGGGGATGATGATGCTGACACGCAATACGGCTAAAGAGTTAAATGTTGCTGACCGAAGAGACCCACAACAAAGCCTGCGAGGCGGTGCGCGCTTCATCAAAAACCTCCTGAGGCGCCTTCCTGCCGACATCGAGCAACCGCATCGGCTGTGGATGGCACTCGCGGCCTACAATATCGGGCTAGGCCACCTTGAAGACGCTAGAGTGATCGCCGAAAAAAGGGGTCTTAACCCCCATATCTGGTCCGATGTACGCTCGCAATTACCCAAGCTCCAAAACCCTGACGTTTATCCCAGCACACGATTTGGCTTTGCCCGGGGTAATGAGGCGGTCACTTATGTCGACAACATTCGTCAGTATTACTCTACCCTGCAGCTGATGGCTGTGGCGGATGAACGCATCCAGCCCCCGCTCAATGTCGCGGAGATGGCCGGGAATAACTCAGCATTGGCGCTGCCGATCGCCCTGTAGTGACCAGTGCGAAGTGACCCCCAACCACCAAACCTCAATACCTAAGCAGCGTCTTGAGGCACGTTCGAATAATAGTGCCAACACAACAAAGCCAGCGCGCTTTTATAGGGAGAGAAAGGCTCTGCCAAACGCTCAGTTTGCTTCGAAGTTGGCCGCTCGGAAAGACCCAAAAGGCGCCCGAAACCAACCCGCACGGCAAGATCACCGCTAGGCCAGATATCGGTGCGGCCCAAAGAAAACATCAGATACATTTGGGCCGACCAAGCACCGAAGCCGCGGATTGCAGTGATGCGCTCTAACACCTCCTCATCAGACATTTTCGGTAAATCTAGTAGCGGTAAATCATCCTCGACAACAGCAGTAGCTAAACTGCGCAGATACGAGACTTTTTGACGGGACAAACCTGCGGCACGCAGGGCCGCCTCATCACGGGACAAAAGCACTCCGGGCTCGAGTTGACCGTTGAGTGATGCCATTAA
Source organism: Luminiphilus sp. nBUS_16 (assembly GCF_051201645.1). GTDB lineage: Bacteria > Pseudomonadota > Gammaproteobacteria > Pseudomonadales > Halieaceae > Luminiphilus. Next base: position 2,418,664 of record NZ_CP179205.1, read on the forward strand.
ACGTTGCGTGATTGCCTCTGCAGCTCGAGTCGATACCTGTTGCCCCACCACTATTTTAGCCAGCGAATCGAAGCCATGGGCTCGCTTCCGAGCGGGGGGGAAGCCAACAAGATTTAGGGCTTCCGCAACGCGGCTATCGCTATCTGCTGCCGCGTTAAGCGCTTTCTTAATATGAGCATCGGTCAGTCGATAATTGGCAACGCGTTCCACTGGCTATAAACCCCGAGCACGGCACTTGAGAATGAGGCTTAGCCTGACCCTAGGCACCAACATTGGCAACGGATTTTTGTTCATTTTTCAATATCTGATGTCGCACCTTTGGGCCCCGAGCCCTTTTACGGCGTAAGCACGGAACACTCAAGCCGCAGCCGCACTCCCATGACTCTCGTAGAGACCACTGCTCACGGCACTTAAATTGAAGAACCCGACTTACTCTTCCGGTGACGATCTCGCCGGCCTTTGAAGAACTGTCGAAGTAAATTCGCAGACGCGTCGCTGGCGACACCCTCTGTCCACTCCACACGGTGATTCAGGGCTGGATTGTTGAAGGTTGAGGCCGTGCTGACCACGGCCCCCGCTTTAGGCTCACGAGCAGCAAACACCAACCGCTGAACCCGAGCGTGAATCAGAGCACCACAACACATGGTGCAGGGTTCCAAGGTCACGTACAGCGTGGTGCCCGGCAGTCGATAATTAGCGACCTTCTGACTCGCTGACCTGAGTGCCAGTACTTCTGCATGAGCCGTTGGGTCGCAACCCGCGATCTGTGCGTTACTCGCCACGGCTAAAACCTCTCCAGTATCTGCGACCAAGACTGCACCGACAGGCACCTCACCCCTTGCGCCAGCAGTACTTGCGGCCTCAAGCGCCAAACCCATGTAGTCATGATCGTCCAAGTTCTAACCCTCTGCGGTTGAAGAGCGCCTGTGCGGTTGAAACCAAGCGCTCAGTGTGCCATCCGAAACGGATTCCATCATCACCAGATTCCGACCATAAAAAAACCCCACGAGTTTCGTCGCAGGGTTTTTTTACTGTAGGACCTTGCCGAACAGGTCCTCCGGCTATAAGGCGCTTATTATGCTTTAGCGGCTCGTCGCTCTTTCTCTTCCACAATCACCTTCTCCGAGACAGATGCAGGGCAAGGTAGGTAGTGGGAGAATTCCATAGAGAACTGACCACGTCCCGAGGTTATCGTTCTCAGGTGCCCGATATATCCAAACATCTCTGCCAGCGGCACATCGGCCTTGATACGAATACCCGTAGGCGTTGAGTCTTGATCCTTGATCATGCCTCGACGTCGATTCAAGTCACCAATGACGTCTCCAACGTTATCTTCAGGGGCAAACACGTCGACTTTCATCACGGGCTCAATCAGCTGAGGGCTCGCCTTCGGCATTGACTGCCGGTAAGCGCCCTTGGCCGCCAACTCAAAAGCAATCGCCGAGGAGTCTACTGCGTGGAAACCACCGTCATGAAGCTCCACTGCAACGTCGAGTACGGGGAATCCAGCCAGAGGGCCTTCTTCCATCATAACTCGGAAGCCCTTCTCAATTGCTGGGAAGAATTCCTTGGGTACGTTGCCGCCGACAACGCTTGACGTAAACTGATAACCGCTGCCTGGCTCACCAGGAATAATTTTGTAATCGATCTTTCCGAATTGACCTGAACCGCCCGACTGCTTCTTATGAGTGTAAGAATCTTCGATCGCGCTGGTGATTGTCTCACGGTAAGCCACCTGTGGCTGACCTACATCAAGCTCGACGCCATAAGTTCGCTTTAAAATATCGACTTTAATGTCTAGGTGGAGCTCACCCATTCCCTTGAGAATGGTCTCTCCTGAATCCTCGTCGGTCTCGACGCGGAAAGAGGGGTCTTCTGCAATCATCTTACCGATTGCAACACCCATTTTTTCTGTACCGGCCTTATCCTTAGGGGCCACCGCGATAGAAATAACGGGCTCTGGGAATACCATTGCCTCAAGAGTGCAGGGCTCTGCGGTGCTGCACAGGGTGTGACCCGTCTGGACGTTTTTCATGCCTACGCAGGCAAAAATGTCACCCGCTTGCGCCCTATCAATTTCGTTGCGCTCATCGGCGTGCATTTCAACCATTCGGCCGACGCGCTCGGTTTTCCCGGTCGCAGAGTTGAGAATGGTGTCGCCTTTTTTAATCTGCCCCGAGTAGACCCGAATGAAAGTCAGTGCACCGAATCGATCGTCCATGATTTTGAACGCTAGCGCTCGAAACGGCTCTTCGGTCGAGACTATCGCCTTTTCGCCGGTGGCATTGCCCTCCTCGTCGGTCAGATCCTGCGGATCCACTTCCGTGGGGCTTGGCAGGTAGTCAACAACTGCGTTGAGTACCAGCTGAATGCCCTTGTTCTTAAACGCCGAACCACAATAAGTGGGGAAAAAGTGCAGTCTACGCGTGCCCTCTCGGATGCAGCGCTTGATGTCGTCCATAGAGGGTTCTTCACCTTCCATGTAGGCCATCATGACGTCATCGTCCATCTCCACCGCGGCTTCGATGAGCTGTTCGCGGTACATTGCAGCGTCGTCGACCAAATCAGCGGGGATATCGGTCACTTCGTAGTTCTCTGGCAAGCCCGAGTCGTCCCAGATGTATGCCTTTTGAGTCAAAATATCGACCACACCGGTGAACTCGTCCTCAGTGCCGATAGGTAGCGTCATCACTAACGGGTTTGCACCCAGTACGTTTCGTACCTGATCTACAACTCGGTAAAAGTCAGCACCGATGCGATCAAGTTTGTTGACGAAGATAAGGCGAGAAACCTCTGAATCATTAGCGTAGCGCCAGTTAGTTTCTGACTGAGGCTCAACGCCCCCAGATCCGCAAAAAACACCGACGCCGCCATCCAAAACCTTCAGCGACCGGTAAACCTCAACTGTAAAATCAACGTGTCCAGGTGTATCAATAATGTTTAAGCGATGGTCATCCCAGAAGCAGGTCGTTGCTGCCGATTGAATGGTGATACCACGCTCCTGCTCCTGCTCCATGAAATCGGTGGTGGCGGCACCATCGTGGACTTCACCGGTCTTGTGAATTTTACCGGTTAGCTTGAGGATACGCTCAGTCGTCGTGGTCTTACCGGCATCAACGTGCGCAAAGATGCCAATATTTCGATAGATGGATAAGTCTGTCATGGTAATTGTCGCCCAGTCGGAATTAGTTCTTGGTTGCCTACACCCAAACCCCTTGTACAGTGCACCGCTCGATGCAGGAACACATCGGCAACGCTTGCGCGGTACAGTCACCAAAAAGAGGCCGTAGACGTCGTCACAGAGTCGTGCCAGCAACTTGCTGCCGACCCATGTGCAATTCGTGGTGCGCTATGTACCACATCCGGAGTTTCAGCTGAAGGGGCTGCCGCCATTTAAGGTGGGCAAAGCGGAAAAAATACGGTTTTCTTTCCCAAAAATGCCAATTTGGGCCTTTTTGTCCCTCGCAATCGGCACTCGCCCGGAGACACCGACCATTTTCCTTTTTTTGCTAATCCACCGGGTTCAATTTGAGCCCGCACCCCGCACAGGATCCGATTGATGATATCCACTCGCTCCACAACGTACTCGTGCAAGCATTTCCAAAATTGCTCCCTAACTGCACTGCAAAGCACTGGACATAGCGATACAAAACTTGCTCGGCCTCGCCACCTGATCTAGCGTGTCAGCAATAACCACAACGATTAAGGGATAGACATGACCAGCCTCGCCTTCGAAAGCGGCCTCCAGCTGGCCGAGCGCCTAAAGCAAGGAGACCTTAGCGCCGTTGAATTGCTTGATTATTTCCTGGACAGGGTGGGTCGCTTTAACCCGCAGCTAAACGCCGTCATAGAACTGCAAGAAGAAAAGGCCAGAGAGTGGGCCGACGCCGCAGACAAGGCACGAGCTGGGCATCCCGCAGAGTCTCTAGCACCCTTTCACGGCGTACCGATGACGATTAAAGAAAGTTTCGATGTCACAGGCATGCGCACAACACGTGGCAACCCGGCTTTCGAGCACCACGTCGCCAAAATCGATGCCCTAGCTGTATCGCGTCTGCGAAAAGCTGGTGCCAATATCTTTGGCAAAACTAACGTGCCTCTGGACCTCGCCGATTTTCAGTCATACAACGCGATTTACGGGACTACTAATAACCCCTGGGATATCGAGCGCACCGCCGGGGGCTCCTCAGGGGGCTCCGCGGTCGCGATGGCCGCCGGCTTATCCGGCATTGAAAACGGCTCAGATATTGGCGGCTCCATTCGAAATCCAGCCCATTATTGCGGGGTGTTCGGCCACAAACCCACCTGGGGACTGTTGCCACCGAGAGGACATGCAGCGCCAGGGGTCTTGGCACAGTCTGACCTGGCCGTTATTGGCCCGATCGCGCGCAGCGCTCGAGATTTGGAGGCCCTACTGCTGGCAGAGGCAGGCCCCGATGAAATCATGGCTGGCGGCTATCGGTTGGATTTATCCCGTCCCACCTTTTCAGGTCTAAAGGAATTACGAATCGCAGCCATGGTCAACCACCCACTCGCGCCGGTGTCGCAAATTTGTGAGGCTCGGGTTGAGGGAGTGCTAGACATCGTTCGGCATGCTGGAGGCCAGGTAAACTACGACGCCAGACCTGACTTCGAGTTGGGTGAAGGACATGAGGTCTACCAAAATTTACTGTGGGCCGTGATGGCTTCCCGTTCAGATGACGAAACTTATGCCCAATTGACCTTGGAGGTCGCGGCACTCAAACCCGATGATCGATCAGCACGGGCGCAAAATCTCAGGGCACGATTTGCAACCTACCGCGACTACAGCACCGCCAATGAGGCCCGAACGCATCAACGCTGGGCGTGGCATCAATTTTTTCAAGAGTATGACGTGATGGTGACGCCAATAATGGCCACCCCCGCCTTCCCGCACGATCATCAACCCTTCGGGCAACGTACCGTTGAAGTTGATGGCGCACCACGGCCCTATTTCGAGCAGTTATTTTGGGCCGGGCTTGCGATTAACAGTTACTTGCCTGCCACGATTGTGCCCACAGGAACTCTCGGTGAAGGCTTGCCTGTGGGAGTTCAAATCATCGGGCCCGAATTTGGCGATTTAAAGGTGCTGCAAGTTGCCAAACTTTTAGAGCAGGAGGGCTTGATGTTTGTGCCGCCCCCCGGCTATGACGACTGAGGTTGGGGGCCTGTGGGGCACTTGATTCGACCCATTATGATAGCCGTCCACTTAGTTGAAACATCCCATTTTTAGTCGTCACACAACAATGACATTTTTGCTTTGGCAAACTCGAACTCTTCGGCGGTTGTTGCGTTTACCACCATCTGCTTTGCTTGAAAGCACTCATCGGCGTCCTCTGCATCATCTTGTGCTACCGCCGCAACCGCTGCTGCGTTGGCAGGCTGACAGTAGCCTGAAGAAATACGGCGGACATTAGCGGTCTCCCCCGCTTTTTCAACGGCTACGCAATCACCTCGCACAATTTCCGTTTGATCGGTGACGACCTGAGCCATTCCCATAGACCCCATGTCGATGGTATATAACATGCCCTGCGTACTTCCTTGGGAGCTTGAGGCGATTGCACCGCCCGCTGCCGCACCGACAAGGGCATTACGCGCCTTCTTCTTCTTGCTTTTACCTCCGGCGCTCGCCAATCCGAGGGCACCGCCGACAACAGCGCCCCGAGGGACCGCACCGCTGTTGAGATTGACCGTCTCTTTCTGGATGACCGTTCCATACTGAACGGTCACACTTTGCCCTTTTTTTTGCGCCTGAACTCCCGGTGCAATGATTAAAAATGAAGCAAACAGGAGAGTCATTATGAGAGAAAAGGTGCCGCGCATAGGTAAATTCCTAATTTTTAAATCAACAAAAAATAAAAGCCAAATTCAGGGTTAGCACAGCCGCAGTTGAGCAGTCCCACACGGTAGCTCTGGGATATTATTTGGCTCCCTGTCTAAAAAGCGCTTGGCCCGATGCGCTCAACGTAAGACCGTGGTCCGACTTGCGCCGCATCTGCAAACTGCTGCACTGTTTGAAGCTATCATGCTTCCATGGGCTTTTTGAACTCAAAAAGTGACATTTTAGACCTCACATGAAACCGGCGTCATGGCGCAGAGGATGCCACCTTACTGAGTATTCGTCTTATACTTACCAGACAGACCTCCACCGCTAACGCGTTGACCACGCCGGGAAGTAAATGCACAGTTTGGAAACCTTGTTTAAATCTCGCGGCTACTGGCTAATGATAGCTGCGACCAGTCTAACCATGCTGGTCATCGCGCTGTACTACCAATACGCCCTTGGTGAAGAGCCCTGTCAGGTCTGTATTCAGGCTCGCCTTTGGGTGTTTGCTTTACTGCTAGTCAGCGTGACTCTAGCGACCCTCCCGGAAAGCCGTCACTTGAGACTCTCCGGCAACCTTTTGGCACTGATCTGCGCCGTCGGGCTTGGCGAGCGCGCCTGGTTCCTCTATCAGTTAGAAAATGGCATTGGCAATGGCAGCTGCGAATTCCAGCTAGGGATGCCCGATTGGTTTGCCATTGATCAATGGCTTCCCTCGTTGTTTGAGGTACGAAATTTGTGCTCTTTTACCCCGGAAATGCTGTTCGGACTGAGCATGGCAGAGGGACTTCTGCTTATTGCTGCGCTGCTAGGCGCCGTTATCGTTTGCGCCCTCGTTAGCCATCAAATGACCGGCTGGGCTGAGTCTAGCTCCACTAGCGCCTCACGATAACCTAGGGAAAAAAGACCTCGGGCCATGCTCCGAGGCTTGCCATACTGCCTCCCAACCCGCTCAATTTTCTTTCAGAGGCCTGGCGGCAGCGGCCCCTCACTCTCGCACCAATTAGGCGCCCCAAGAAGTCAAACAACCAAAACCTGCAAGAACCGCTTTGACCTCAATCGACCGCTGATTCCCATCATTTCCATCGCTGGAGCTCAAACTCCAAAAAAGCGGTAAGCTCCTGCTACACAAGCATAAGTTTTATCACCAATTGGGTGCTCAATATGGAAAGGTCTCTCGCGGTTTTGCCATTTTTTGCTGCTATTTGCTTGTCTCTGCAAACCCTCGCCAATGAAAGCCACCAAACGGCCGACCGCGTTATTTTGGGTAGTATTTATACCGTCAATGAAGGCCAGCCCTGGGCAGAAGGGATTGCCCTGAAAGATGGCGTCATCGTTTATGTGGGTAACGAGTCAGACAGCCGCCGCTGGATCGGTGAAGGCACTGAAGTGACGACACTTAAGCAGCAGATGGTCATACCAGGCTTTCACGACTCCCACGCTCACCTACTCATCGGCGTTGCTACCGATACGGAATGTGACCTTATCAGGCTTGAAAGCATCGCTGAGGTCGAAGCAAAACTTACTCAGTGTCAGGGCCTTTCAGGATTTGGCGATGTCCAGTGGATCATTGGTTCAGGCTGGGCCCCCTATCTTTGGCCTAAGGCAGAGCCCAATAAAGCGTTGCTTGATCGGTTATTCCCAGACCGGCCCGTGTACCTGTCATCAAGCTTTGGCCATTCTGCCTGGGTCAACAGTAAGGCAATGGAGCTCTTAGGCATTACGGCTGAAACCGACCCCGGTGCCGATGGCGTTGTTGTGCTCGATCCCAAGACCGGCGAGCCCACGGGAACCCTGCACGACGCCGCCATGCTGCTCGTGAAGAATTTCCTTCCGGAAATGACAGAGGAGCATCGGCTGGACAGTGTCCGTGCAGCACTCGCCATGGCCCATGAGCTGGGTGTAACCGCGGTCATTGAGCCCGGTGTTGATGCGGACATTCTGGCCCCCTTGGTAACTCTGGCTGATCGGGGCGAACTCAAAATAAGAGCGCTCACCTCCCTCTCCACAATCAACTGGCAACCCGGTGTTTTTGACGATGCCATTTTCGAGCTGCTAGAACAGCGAGATCAGTGGCGTCGCCCTAATATTGGCGTCGATTCCGTAAAAATTTATATGGATGGCGTGATCGAAAGCTACACGGGCGCCTTACTCGAGCCTTATGAGGGTTCAAACCATGAGAGGGGGCCGCGCTTTTACAGTCAGGCGCAAGTCAATCGCTACTTCAGCCGTTTTGACGCTATGGGGCTGCAGATTCATGTTCATGCCATTGGCGATGCTGGGGTGCGGATTGCCCTCAACGGTTATGAAGCTGCGCAAGCAGCCAATGGTCCCTCAAACAACCGTCACCACGTAACCCATTTACAGCTCATCTCCGAGGAGGATGTGCCCCGCTTTGCCCAATATAATGTTGGCGCAACATTTCAGCCCCTGTGGGCCTATTATGATCCCGCCGCGATTGAACTCGATATTCCCGCGATTGGCGCCGAACGCACGCACAGCATGTACCCAATTGGCAGCGTCCATCGCAGCGGGGGCCGCATCAACGGGGCTAGTGACTATTTTGTGACCGACATGAACCCGTTACTGGCGATCGAAGTCGGTATCACCCGCCAAGACCCCTACACCAACAGTGGCACGCCTCTTAATGCCAGCGAGGGCGTGGATTTGGCCACCATGATCAAGGCCTACACCATTAATGGCGCTTACACGATGGGCCTCGAACAGCAGCAAGGCAGCCTCGAGGTGGGCAAACGAGCAGACCTAGTGATACTGGATAACAATCTTTTCGAGCTGCAACCTTATGAAATCTCTGATGCCGCTGTGGTTGAGACGATCTTTGCGGGTGAAACCGTCTTCAAAATCGACGCACCCTGAGCCCGAGATAATACGCACTAGGTAATGGGCTAAACCGGCACTAGGCCATTCCGGCGTAGATTTCTTTTATAACTGCATGCGCCATCATGACGTCTTCGTGAGTGGTATCAAACTGCCCCACCTGAAATCGAATGACTTTCTGATCCTGCCAAATACTCTGGGTCAAATAAATACGGCCATCGTCGTTAATCGCATCGACCAGCTGCTGCTGCACACTGTCGTCGCCTTCGCACCGAAAAGAAAAAAGACTGAGCACAGGTTCACTCGTAATAAAAAACCCCGGAGTTTGCCGTATAACCTCGCACAGCTCCTGCGCCCAAACCACATGGTTGCGCAGTCGAGTTCGCAACCCTTCCAAACCATAGGATCGAATTAAAAACCAAAGTTTGAGGCCCCGAAATCGACGTCCCAAAGGAATGGTCCATTCCGAAAAATTCGTAATGTCCTCTCGACTAGTCGTTAAATATTCAGGCTGAATTTTCAACGTATCAATTTGTGCTTTCGCGTCTCTGAGAAACTGTACGGAGCAGTCAAACTGAGCTCCAAGCCATTTATGCGGGTTGAATACTATGCTGTCAAAGCTGCTGACGCCTTCCCATAAACCGCGTCGCAAGTCAGCGCAAATCATCGCCGCACCCGCCCAAGCCGCATCGACATGAGTATATAGATTCTCGTCTTTGGCAATAGCTGCAATCATTTCAAGATCATCACAGGCTCCAATGCTCGTTCCCCCAGTGACCGCAATAATACCCGCGGGGTGGTATCCGGCGGCTCGATCGGCACTAATAGCGCTACGCAGTGCGTCGCCGTCTAAACTGTGGAGTGGGCCCTGGGTGGGAATCTTCACCAAATTGGCTTGCCCAATACCGGCTATCCAGCACGCGCGATCAATGGATGAGTGGACCTGTTCGGAGCAATAAATTCGAATTTTTCCCTGCGCTGAAAGCCCTTGTGCGTTGCCAGTAAAACCCGTTGCTCGCTCTCGCATAGTGAGCACTGCAGAGAGCGTCGCCGAGGACGCGCTGTCCTGAATTACGCCGGTATAACCATTAGCAATACCTAAAGCCTGTCGCAGCCAATCCACCATCACCTGCTCCATCTCTGTGGCTGCAGGAGATGTTTGCCAAAGCATGCACTGCGCCGCAATGGTAGAAACCAACATTTCCGCCAACATTGAAGGTGGTGCGGCATTTGCTGGGAAATAGGCGAAAAATCGTGGGTGCTGCCAATGCGTCATACCGGGCATAACGATGCGCTCAAAGTCGCCCATGATAGTAATCATGTTTTCGCTGGTTTCAGGGGGGGACGACGATAGCTGCGCTTTGATAGCACCGGGTGCCGTTTGAGCACGCACCGGTAGAGCCCGAATGTTCTGATGATAATCAGAGGCCCATTCAGAAATTTTTCTGCCCCACTCGGAAAACTCATCCCACTGCACGACAACGACCCCCTGAAAGATTTAACTCATCAACTCACTATCAAACACCATAACTTGCCTGCACCGTAATGGCTCCATTTCAGTTGCACCGTCTTTCCCGTTTTTTTCTCAGGACTGGCCTACAACCGCTGGCCACAGTGCTGCGCCACCCCAGCCCATCAAGACGCGTGTTTGCTGATGCGTGCCGTCGACGGTGCATTAACCGGTAGGGCTAAAGGGGTGATGAAGTCAGTTTCCCAGCGACTCGAACCGATTTTTCTCGAGATTTTTTTTCACATTTTCTGGGGTAAACACCCGCCCGTTCATCACGATATAACAACCATTAGGTAAGGTTTGTACCGCAGCAACCGACCCGCCAATATTAAAAACAGCGTCGTTGTGTGCAAAGGCGGCGGGCTGCAAAGCTCCTGTCAAAACAATCGTTTTACCTTGAATGGCCGACAGGGCTCGGGATGTTGCGATCATGCCGTCGGTTCCGTGGGTAATGAGCACGCGGTTGCAAGAGGAGGCGCTAACGCGCTCAACAATGTAGCCTCGATCTTCGTCGGTCATATCGAGGCTATCGACCTTCATCAGCTCCTCAACCACGAACTCAAAACCCACCCCCATACTCTCAAGGAGAGGGCCGACAATGGCATCACCTATCTCATAATCGCTTTTTTTATCGAAATAAATCTTGTCGATCGTACCGCCCGTGGTGAATACCGCGAGTTCCATATTTAACCACTCCACAGATAGGGCACTGATTTACCCAAAGTCATATCAACCCCGCGTTATCGGGCAATAAATTTTGCCGCACACGCGCCAAAATTATCCCGCAAGCTCTCAGCATGAGCTATCAGCCTTTCCTTAGGCCTTTACTTTTCTCCTCCACCAGATGATCACAGGTAGCATGAGAATTGTCGGTAAAATCCAGCCTAACCAAGGTGGCGTCATGCTGACATTAACCACTAACACCGCAGTCACAACAGCAATGGTGCCGCCCAACATATTGGTGAGATGCTTGGCGATTCGAACTTTACCCGTTGCAGCACGATCCCGGTGAGATTTTGTATCGGCTAAACCCAACACAATGGCGATAGATCCAAAAACACTTAAGGTCACGGATGTGCTGGTGAATTGCGGGTAATCCTTGAAGGCGAGCAATCCCATCAAAAGACCCGAGGACACCATGATAATTACTGCTAGCCAGTCCAGCCACTGAGGCTCACCACTTCGATTTCTAGCAAAACGCCAACCCGAAAATGCGAGGTAAAAAGAGAACAGTGCCACAAGAAACAGAAAAGTATTCGCCGTCAGCACAGCCATGATCACAGCCGTCAAAAAAATTACAACCATGGAATAAAAAAAAGTGCTGCCGGCCAGCTTATGTGAGCGACCGCCTTTCTTGACTGCCAGTGCGACACCCGAAGAGACTAAGGCAAGCGACCCTGCGACAATATGCAACGCGAGCAAACCGTTCATCGCTTATCCTTAGGGAATCCCTCCCAACCGTTAACCTAACGTACCTCCTAACGTACATCCTCGACAAGAGGGCAACACCTGCTGCCAGGCATTCATCCAGCAATTGTTACCCCAGCCCGAAGGCCGGCACTACTGCAGCGCTGGCAATTCCATAATATCTAGTTGAGGCCTGCGTACGCCCTGAACCGTGGTCGGAACTTCCCTGATGACCTGAGTATTTTGTAACACAGGATCAAAGGCTGGCCACGGAGGCAATTGATCATCATTAGGATTCCCTGAACGCGCAAAGTTGACCCAATAACGCATCATATTTTGCGAGACCTTGCGGTCAGCATCAGTCCAATCAAAGCCAACCTTATCAGTATTACCGAATACCAAGGCTAGATCACCCGAATGGTAAGCGCCGCCGCTACGCGGTCCACCCGGCAAACTTAATTCGGGGGGCTCAGACATGTACAAATGAAATGCCGGAGGGACATGATCCATGAAATAGAAAAATGTCGGCTGGCCAACGGCGTGCTGATAGCCCGCCCAACGGCGCATACCAAAGGCCATAAAATAATCGGTAGCAACAGCGTGCTGAACCTCCCCCGGAGTCAAACCAGGCTGGAAATAAAACGGTTTTAAGCCCAGGCCCTTATTGCCCCAAAGCATCGTTAAAAAACCGTCTAAACCCTCATCGGTTAAGGCTAAATCAACCGGAAATAACGCTTCCCCTTCATTGGCAAGAAAGCCCAGAAGCAAGGGCACTTTTGCCTGCCGTCCCGCCTTAAACGTGACGTCGGGCAGCTCGGGCAGTACCCAGCCATCAACGGTAATGCGACTCGCGTCTGCCCATTGAGTGGACTCTGAAGCTGCCAATATCGTTTCCGGCTCTATTTTTCGTAAAGCCACCAACGTCGTCGCATCCAAAGTATTTACCAGTGCGCGGCCTCGCTCGTAGCCATTGGCATCTTGTTCCGGGATTGTATTGACGCAGGCTGCTGACTGACCGATCGCTTTGCTAAATAGCCCCTCGGCTAAGGGCGACGCCATAAGCGCACAAACACTTTGTGAACCCGCTGATTGCCCAAAAATAGTGACATTATTGGGATCGCCACCAAATGCTGCGGCATTGTTTTGCACCCACTTAAGGGCCGCAATCTTGTCCAAGAGTCCGTAGTTGCCTGCACTGCTGTGCGTCGATTCACCCGCCAACAGCGGGTGTGCGAGAAAGCCAAAGGGCCCCAGACGATAATTGATGGTTACTAGTATGACGCCTTGCCCGGCCAACTCAGATCCGTCGAAAATCGGCGAATGACCTTGCCCACTAGTATGCGCGCCACCATGGAACCACACCATAACTGGCTGTTTTTTTGCCGGCTGCGAAGTCCAAACATTGAGATACAAACAATCCTCAGACACCGCAAAGGCTTCCCTACGCCAGACAAAATTAGAGGTGTGTTGTAGTTGATAACAACTGTCAGAAAAGGTGTCGGCTTTACGCGCACCCTGCCACGAGCTTGGCGCAACAGGTGGCCGCCAGCGCAAGTCTCCCACCGGTGGTTGCGCATACGGCAGACCTCGAAACACAGTGACCGAAGCCCCCGACGCAGGCGTATAAGGCGACTCGACGCCTTGCACAGCACCTTGCTCAACAAACACGGTTTGTGGCGACGACACCGCCTGCATCGGCTCTATTTCAGCCCCGCAACCCAATAGCAGAAGCAGGTGAAAAATTCCAAAGATCCTGAGCATGCCCTGCCTCCTACGGGTATCGTTTGCCATTCGCGCTCTGATCATAGTGAAGCCCTGTAATTGCAGAAACACACGTGCCAATTAAATCAATCTGCTGATTACTCTATTTACACAACAGGAAAGTCTCATCAAAATTCAAACGACCAAATTTCGACGGAAACCATTACCCGAAGCATGCCCGCCAGCGGGCCTGAAGCTCTGCCGCGCCCAATTGATTTAGCGTGGTGATATTTTGATCAGCAATCAACGCCGCCTCCGCAGACGACTCAACGGCGCGATCAACGCTAGACTCTCGCAGTATGTGCACCATGGGGTAAGGCGAACGATTGGTGTAATTCTCAGCGTCATCGACGGCAGTCCCGGCAAATTGATAGTACGGGTGAAAACCCACCAATTGATAAATGCCCACCCTATCCAATAACTCAAGCAACCTCTGAATGACATCTTGAAAGTCATTAAAATCTCTAAAATCTGGAAGTGCTGATGGCAGTATCAAAAAGCTAGTTTCAATATTTTCATTGTTATCCAGAACCATGATTGCATCTGTCAGCGCGTGCAGGATGCCCTCCTGATCACAGCCCTCATAAACGCAAAAGTCAATGGTACTACGCATAACCTCGCGTTTTGCAAACGGGCATAGATTAAGCTCAACAACAAACGTCTGAATCCACTGCTGTGTAATGTCGATCTGTGCTTTGATTGGCTCATCCCCTCGCTTGTATCAATGCTATGGTGGTGCCCCAGTGAGCAACCGCCTTGTTTTGTGCACGGAGGTACAATAACAGGGGTTTCAACTGCCACACTAGATTATCAACGACAGAAGTGTAGAGCCCCATCATGGTTTGGATATGCCCTATTTGCGAGCTAGGTCTTGAGAAAACTCCGCAGGGCTGGTCTTGCGACAACCAGCACAGCTTTGACCAAGCCAAAGAAGGCTATGTCAATTTACTGCCAGCCCACCAAAAACGCAGTAAAAATCCAGGGGACAATCTTGAGATGGTGCTGGGCCGCCGGACTATTCATGAAGCACACCTGTATCAGCCTTTGGCTGAGGCCTTAACGAATGTCGTCGCAGGTTGTAAGCACATCAGCACCTTGCTCGATATTGGTAGTGGCGAAGGCTACTACGGTGGCTTTATCGCCAGATCAGTTCCCGGGATTACTATTTATGGGATTGATATCGCAAAATCCGCGGTAAGGTTGGCTGCTAAAACATACCGCAATCAGCGTTTTGCCGTGGCGGGTGCTCGCCATCTGCCAGTGGCAAACTCAAGCATTGACTTAGCCATGTGCATTTTTTCCCCCTCAACAGATAACGAGGTTGCTCGGGTGCTGAAAAACGGGGGGCATTATCTAGAGGTCGGTCCTGCACCTCGCCACCTGTGGCAGCTCAAGACAGCGCTTTACGATCAGCCCCGTGAACACAGTCAATTGAGACGCTCCGTAGAAGGCAGTACGCTCGCTCAAGACGGCGAGGTCTGTTACGACAAGCAACTCAATAACGCACAGCTGCAAGCATTAGTGGCCGCAACGCCACTTGCGTTTGGCGGTCACCGCGAGAAAAAGGCCGAGCTTTTAGAGCAAAAAGAATTCACGGTAACAATGGCCTTCTCTTGGCGATTATTTACCCTCAGTAACTAACACGTTGGCAAACCGCATCAAACAAAACGGAAAGCTTTGGGCTTTGGGCTTTGGGCTTTGGGCTTTGGGCTTTGGGCTTTGGGCTTTGAGCCTACATCGAAAATTTTTGTCTTGGTGCCCTGCGCTGTTTAATCCCAGCGATAGCTGACGTCCACGACAAGGCCTTGCCAGAAAGTAATCGTTAGCTCTAGGCCGAGGGCATTCAGATAAATTCAGAGCTGCCTATCGACAAAAGCATGCCAACTGTTAGCGCTGCGCTTTCATTCGGCGAACTTTAATCGCGCGCCCCTTCACCTTACCTTCGGCCAGATAATTCATCGCTTGACGCAGCGCCGAACGCTCAATGGCCACGTAACTGCCATTATCCAGAATTTTAATTTTACCAATCTGCCCTCCGGACAACCCCGCATCGCCGGTTAAGGCGCCCAAAATGTCGCCCGGGCGTATTTTTTGTTTTCTCCCAGCATCGAGCTGCAAAGTCACCATGGCACCTTGCAGTTCATAATTAGGATCTCTATCTAGCGACGCTAAGACATCGCAAACGCAATGAGTTTTTAGGTAGTCCTCAATAACGCGCATCCTTGGCGCCTCGGGAGGCGTCACAATACTGAACGCCTGCCCTGACTCACCCGCTCGACCGGTACGCCCTATACGATGGACATAGGTATCTGCGTCTCGAGGCAGCTCAAAATTAACGACCATTTCTAAAGAAGGTATATCCAGTCCTCTCGCCGCGACATCGCTGGCCACCAAAACCGGGCATGAATTGTTGGCGAACTGCAGCAGCACCTGATCGCGTTCCCGCTGCTCGAGGTCACCGTGAATAGCCGCGGCTTCTATGTCGTGTTCACGAAGGAAACGCGCCACCTCAGCGCATTGCTTTTTTGTGTTACAAAAAACCATCGCGTTGGCCGGACGGTAATGCTCAAAAATCGCCAGCAATGCCACATTGCGCTCATGCTTTTGAACTTCAAAGAGGACTTGCTCTAATACAACTTCGTCATGCGCAACTTCTGCATCAACGGTAATCTGAATCGGATTTTTTTGTATCGATCGGCTTATCTTTTTTATGTCATCTGGAAATGTCGCAGACAGCAACAGCGTTTGTCGATTTGCGGGCAATTTCGCAGTAATCTCCGCCATAACGTCGGCAAATCCCATATCTAGCATGCGGTCAGCTTCATCGAGGACAAAGCTCGTAACACCTTTGAGCTCCAAGGTGCCGCGCTGTAAATGATCCTGAATACGTCCTGGCGTGCCCACCACAATGTGCGCACCGTGCTGCAGCGAATCTCGCTGAGCCCCAAAGGGCTTGCCCCCACAGAGCATGACAACTTTGACGTTGGACATTCGGCTAGCCAGTTGGCGAATGGCTTGACCTACTTGCTCTGCCAGTTCCCTCGTTGGGCACATCACTACCGCCTGCACACCGAAAAATCGGGGGTTTAAGTGGTGCAGTAACCCAATGGCAAAAGCGGCGGTCTTACCGCTACCCGTCTTTGCCTGAATAATGACATCTTGCCGCTGCAGAATGGGCGGAATACTTTGCGCCTGCACCGGAGTCATATGGGCGTACCCAAGCCCTGACAGGGCGTCGAGCTGAGCAGGATTCAGGGGAAGCGATGAAAAGAGCGATGAGGTCATGACAAGTCACAGGCGCAAGCGGACGCAGACAATAGCAGACTGCCCGCGCCTGCAGGGCAGTATTGCCTCGGGATGCGAAGCAATACCAGCAACTAACGCAATCAGGCGATCCGTTCAATAATAATCGCTGGCGCCATTCCCCCTGCTGCACACATCGTGACAAGACCGTAACGTTTTTGTTGGCGCTCCAGCTCATCCAAAACGGTGCCAATCAAAATAGAGCCGGTTGCTCCTATGGGATGCCCTAAAGCCATAGCTCCGCCATTCACGTTTACCTTGTCCCGATCGAGACCCAGGTCGCGGATGAATTTTTCAGCAACCACAGCAAAGGCTTCGTTAATTTCCCAAAGATCGATATCAGCGACCTCAAGCCCCGCCTTGGCCAAGACTTTGCGCGCAGCAGGTACGGGGGCGTTGAGCATTAGCGTTGGACAGTCACCCTGATTGGCTGTAGCAACGACTCGCGCTCGTGGTTTTAGGCCTGTTCGCTGTATGTAATTCTCAGAGGCGAGCAGCAAGGCCGCTGCACCATCTACCACACCAGATGAGTTGCCCGCGTGGTGAATGTGGTTAAAGCTTTTCAAGTCGGGGTACTTACGCTGGATTAATTGGCCATAGGTCGTGCCTGAGGCTTCTACCGGCACATCGCGAACGACATCAAAGACCGTCTTCAGACCAGACAAGCTCTCAAGCGTTGTTTCAGGACGCGGAAATTCTTCATGATCGAGAGCAACAGACCCGTCAGGGTTAGTCACGGTTATTAGTGAACGGCTAAAACGCCCCTCGGCGATGGCTTGGGCCGCGCGTTGCTGGCTCGTCAGCGCCAAATTATCAACCGCAGCTCTGTCGATACCCTCCATCGTAGCAATAGCGTCGGCGCAGACACCTTGCTGCGATTGCGGGTGCATTGCACGTAGGTCTAAATTTCCGGAGTCCAGCATGGGTGGCACGCCCGGCTCACCAATTGAAGGGTAATAACTCATCATCTCTGTGCCCCCCGCTACGACTAAATCCTCCATGCCCGACATCACCTGCGCCGCAGCCAAACTAACGCTGGTGATACCCGAACCGCAGTAGCGATCGAGGGTCACACCCGAAGAGCGGATGTCATAGCCGGCATTTAGCGCTGCCATACGACCTAAATCGCCCGATTGTTTTCCACTTTGGGAGGATGTTCCCCAGATCACATCGTCGATCTCTGACGTGTTTAATTCGTTACGTTCAGCCAACGCTTTGAGTACGGTGGAACCGAGGTAAGAGGGATGAAGGTGGGCCAACGCCCCTTTTCCAACCTTGCCGATACCTCGGGGGGTTCTACAGGCGTCAACAATGTAAGCATTTGGCATGGCAATCTCCTGAAACTGGACAGCAAAATTTTGGAATTCCGAAACTACGTGGCTTTGTGCAAGGAGGTCAAGCTGAGAAATGATTGGGCAGCGTTGCCGCCACAAGGGTAAGGGCTTAGGTCTAGGGTCTAGGGTCTAGGGTCTAGGGTTTAGGGCCTAGCGCAAACAGAAAGACGGCAACCGCTAGCTTTTACGAATTAGAGCCCCTGAATCCAAATGCACTAACCGGAACATTCAGTTTTCAGGATGCTATAGCTGTTTCACGGATCGCTTGTAAAAATTTATCGCCATACTTTGCTAGCTTGCGCTCACCGACACCGCTAAGCCCCGCAAACTCTTGCATCGATTGGGGCAACAGGGAGCACATCTCCATGAGGGTGCTATCGTGGAAAATCACATAGGGAGGCACCCCCTGCTCTTCTGCCAGCAACCGGCGACACTCTCGAAGTGCCTCCCAAAGCTCGACGTTGATATCATCGGGAAGCGCTGACTTGGTTTGTCGCCGTACGGTTTTTTGCGCCTGATCTTGCCGCAAAGCAATCTCTTCTTCCCCTTTAAGGAGAGCGCGGCATTGCTCTTGAAGCTTCAGCGCACCGAAGCGATCCAGATCAACTGATAGATAACCACGACCGACTAATTGGCGAAAAACAGACCGCCATTGGTTGCCGTCGAGAGCTTTACCAACCCCATAGGTCGGTAAGTGATGATGATCAAATTGCCAGATTTTGTCGGTCTCGGCACCCCGCAGAACATCGATTAAATGATTGACTCCAAACCGCTGGCCTGTTCGAACAACTGCACTCAGCGCCATTCGGCTAGCCTCAGTACCGTCCCAGGTTTCTGCCGGCTCCAGGCAACTGTCGCAGTTACCACAGGGATTAGGATAAACCTCACCAAAATAGTGTAATAGTGCTACGCGCCGACAGCTGGTCAATTCACACAAACCCAGCATGGCGTTCAGTCTATGCTGCTCTGCCTGCTTGTGCAGCTCATCGCCCTGCGACTCAGACAACATTTGTCGCAACTTAATGACATCCTGCAGTCCATAGATCATCCACGCTGTCGCTGGCTGCCCATCGCGCCCAGCTCGTCCCGTCTCTTGATAATAAGACTCTATCGTTTTAGGCAGATCTAAATGCACCACAAAACGCACGTCAGGTTTATCAATTCCCATACCAAAGGCGATGGTGGCAACAACAATCACCCCTTCTTCTCGAAGAAATCGGGCCTGATGTGTCGATCTCAGTTCAGAAGATAGGCCTGCGTGGTACGGCAGCGCATTAAACCCTTGCTTAATCAACCATGCAGCGGTGTCTTCGGTCTTCTTTCGCGACAGGCAATAAATAATTCCCGCATCGCCGGCGTGCTCATCTTTCAAAAAACGCAGCAGTTGATGTCGCGGATTATTTTTGAGGGCAATGCGATACCGGATATTTGGACGATCAAAACCCACAATAAATTGCGCAGCGTTTTCCAGACCCAACCGGTCAATAATTTCGCGCTGTGTTCTGGGATCAGCAGTAGCCGTGAGCGCCACGCGAGGAACCCCGGGGAAATTCTGCTGCAGCTGCTCAAGTAACAAATAGTCAGCTCTGAAATCGTGCCCCCATTGGGAAACGCAATGTGCTTCATCAATCGCAAACAGTGAGATATTTGCCTGCCGCAACAGGTCCCGGGTTCGGGGTTGGCTGAGTCGCTCTGGCGCAAGGTAAAGCAGGTCAAGCTCGCCCCGCAGGAGCGCCTCTTCAACTTGTGCCGCACTGCGCGTATCGAGCGTCGAGTTTAAAAAGCTCGCTCGAACACCCAGCTGCTGCATCGCTGAAACCTGATCTTGCATCAGCGCAATCAGCGGTGAAATAACAATGCCGCAGCCCGGGCGAACCAAGGCAGGAATCTGGTAGCAAAGTGACTTACCTCCGCCGGTTGGCATCAAAACAAACGCGTCCTCACCAGAAATGATGGCTTCCACAATTGCCTGCTGAGGCTCGCGAAAATGCTCAAAGCCGAACGTCGTCTGTAATACCTCAAGCGCTGTATTCATGAACCCTCAATCGAATCGTTAACAACCGAGCAAAAACGCCTCTTAAAACCGTCTAGAACAAGGCTCCATGCTTTTGCTTCGTGCGCATCTTATCGGTATCGGCCCAGCCGGCACATGAAAATGTCACTTAGCCATTGAAATTAGGGCAGCCCAGGCGCCAAAGGTTGACATTGGTACTCGCCTTCAGCGGATCATTAGGCATATTATAAGATCACGATTCATTCTAATAATTAAACAGCGGCCCCAGACTTCGGAAACATGCCCCACTCTGTGTGCCAGCGTAAAGCGGAGATTTTTCAGTGAATCAAGCTATGAGTGACGTCTTTAAGTCGGGCCATGACTACGCCTACAACACCCCATTGGAAGATTTAGACGTTTCGCACCCTCGGTTGTGGCCAAGCGAGGAAATGTGGGCGGTTTTTAAACGTCTTAGAGACGAGGAACCACTGCATTATTGTAAGGCGGGCTGGGATTCAGGCGCACGCGCGCCCGATGATGAACCTGTCGGTCCGTATTGGTCTGTGACGCGGTTTGAGGACATCATGGCTATCGATACCGACCATCATCGATTCTCCTCCGAGCCCGCAATTGTCTTACCGAATCCGGGCAAAGATTTTCCACTGCCCATGTTTATCGCCATGGACCAACCCAAACACGATGTTCAGCGACGAACCGTAGGGCCCGTTGTTTCATCACCCAGCCTCGCCAGGATGTCTGAGCTTATCCGCGAGCGGACCCAGTATGTTCTCGATCGCGTGCCTTTCGACGAAGAGTTTGATTGGGTCGACACAGTATCGATTGAACTCACCACAATGATGCTCGCAACTTTGTTCGATTTTCCCTTTGACGATCGACGAAAATTAACTCGCTGGTCCGACGTCGCTACAGCGGGGCCAGAAACAGGCATCGTTGAAAGCGAAGAACAGCGCCGAGCAGAGCTGATGGAATGCGTCGAGTATTTCATGAACTTGTGGCAGCAAAGAGTCGGTGGCGATGGCCATGATTTAATCACTCTGCTAGCAAACGGTGAAGAAACCCGGAATATGGATACCATGGAGTATCTGGGCAATCTCGTACTGCTAATTGTAGGTGGCAATGATACGACCCGAAATTCCATGTCTGCCTCTGTTTACGGCTCGCACCTATTTCCTGCAGAGTGGGAAAAAGTGCGCGCGAATCGAGACCTGATTCCCAATACGGTGGCAGAGATTATTCGCTGGCAAACACCGTTAGCCTATATGCGACGAACGGCACTCGAGGATGTTGAACTCCACGGCAAAACAATAAAGCGTGGCGACAAAGTGGCCATGTGGTATGCGTCGGGAAATCGTGATGAGCGAAAATTTGACCGGCCCAACGAATTAATCTTTGACCGTGACAATGCTCGAAACCATATTTCTTTTGGTTTCGGCATCCATCGCTGCTTTGGGAATCGCTTGGCTGAGATGCAATTGCAAATCTTATGGGATGAAATGCTGAAGCGTTTTTCCAAAATTGAAGTGATCGAAGAGCCACAGAGAAACTTCTCCAGCTTTGTAAAAGGCTACACAAAAATGCACGTGATTTGTCGCCGCTGATCTACCAGGGGGCGTGCTGAACAACGGGTCTGTCCATGACCGCCAACTCAGCGCCGCTCTAATCAAGGCTTGTTATCTGTGGGCATAGAACCCGCTAGACGACGTCTTTAAAGGGCTTTTTTCGCGCAAAAAATAAATAGATGCGACGAAGAATAACTAGGGTTTTGTACAGTGCGGGCCCCAGAAGTGGTACGTCAAAAAGCCATGCCAATCGATGATAACCAAGCTGCACCAGCAGGTAACTCATCGCTGCATTTTCCAAGAGACGCTGTTCATTAGTTTCAACGACAAATGAGCTGTCAATATCGCAGCCCTCAGCAAGCAAAGCACGCTGGATATCGGGATGTTCTCGCAAATCAATGAGTTCAACACGGACCTTGGATTGAAGTTTTGACATCAGAGCGAAGTTGCGACAGAAATAGCAGCTGCCATCATAAAAAAGCTTCAATTCATTCATACAAATTTTTAGCTCCATTCACATTTAGCATTATGCTCCCGGCGGCTCCCGCTATATTTATTGGTGATCTTCCGAGTTCCCACTGAAAACATTACTCCAACAAGCCTTTCATTTTATGCTTTAACAGGCCCATTGTTTTGCCAACACCCCACACAATGATAACGTAGCGCAAAAAATCGTCCCCGTAGCGCGCCCCTTTGTGCAGAGCTCATAGTGCTTCCCATCAGCAGTTCAACCGTTTTTAGAGCCTAGCACTTGCCACTCTTGCTTTTACTCTGTTTACTGCTCCCACCCAAGATGCAGTGCTATCCGGTGTTGTCGCTGCTTCTTGACCAATGAAAAACTCATGCATTCAGATTCCGGTGAGTAAGTGGAATTAAATCACTAGTGAATACCAGCGCTGCTTAGGGACCATCCAATCATGAAGAAAAATACTGGTGTCACTCGGGTATTACTTGCTTTTAAAAACTCACGGAAAGGCTTCAAATTTCTGATCAAAAACGAGGCCGCTTTTCAACAGGAGCTCGTGCTTGCCATCCTTCTGGCGCCATTGTCTTTTTTAATCAGCCAGAGCTTGAGTGAACTGATTTTGTTACTCCTGACTCTCGCCCTTGTTCTTGTGGTTGAAATTTTAAATACGGCAGTTGAGGCTGTCGTTGATCGTATTGGACTTGAGCATCATGAACTTTCAGGGCTTGCCAAGGATTTGGGCTCAGCGGCTGTTCTACTGTCGCTCCTTTTTGCAGCCGGGGTGTGGCTTGCCTTTTTGTGGCGATATGGCTCCGCCTCATTGGGCGCATCATGAACCCTGCTGGGTGCAGAGGTTGAAGGCTAACTAGGAATAGCCCCACTTCCTAAATTTGTTCGCCTAACGATTGAACTTGCGTCGTTTTTCAATCTGCTACTGGGCTTCTATCCTGCCAAAGCTTGCTTTCTAAATCATTTTTCTCCGCACTTAAGCTTTGCAAAAGCCACGCAAGCCCATTCCCTGCGGGCGCTAAACCACTCACCAACTTCAAAAAAAATGTGCAAATTGTTTAACCAGCACTAGCCCCTTGATAACGAAGCATAGATAAACGAATAAAAAAGCTGTCCGCAGAAAGTCGGATTAGTAATGTAAGCCCCCCCAAAAAAAAAGACAGACATTACGAAGTTGCAACCGTACAAAAGTAACCTTTACTTCCCTTTTTCAAAAATCCTGATATGATACGTAAAGGTTACATACACAAGGACGCGTTACACATGGAAAACTTAATCCCCCTATTTGGAATACTCGCTGGCATTATTATTCCAGTCTCTGTTTTCATCTGGCTCTACTATGATGAAAAGAGCAAAAGAGACGCCGTGATAGAAATTGCCAAACACATGGACGACCCTAAAAAAACCGAACAATTATTGACCCTCTTTGATGAGCGAAAAAAAGAGCCCATCGACTACCGAAGAGGTGGCGTCATCACCATCTTCGTTGGCATTGGTTTGTACCTATTGGGAGCAACAGCGCTAGGCGCACTGCTTGAGGGTGTTGGGCTTCTAGTGGGTGTCATCGGTGTAGGCACGCTGATTGCGGGTTACCTTTACCCCAAAACCAGCCAAGAGATTACCAATGCAGTGGAACGGTTTGAAGGCGACTAGGTCTTGGGAAAACACCACAAAAATTTGCTAAACAATCTTGAGCAATTGAGAAAATCTGCAGACCTCACCCAGCAACAATTATCCGATAGTGCAGGCGTCTCCAGAAAGAGTATCAATGCCATCGAGAACGGCATCTATGTACCTTCGACGGTGCTCGCCCTAAAAATCGCTCAAACGCTAAGATGCACGGTCGATGACTTGTTTCAACTGCCCTAGTTGTCGATCTGACAGGAGAGGAAAACCCTCTCCTATTTCCATCCTTGGCCCGGTATTTGCCGCCACCCCATCACTGCAGCTGTCGCTGTTATAACGATTACGGCAGATATTTGACATGGAGCAACCTGGCTTGTACGCCTCCAAACCTGACTAACACTACCCCTGGGTGTTTTAACCTTATACGTTTCACCTCGTGTGTCTTTACCATTTTCAAAACAAGATTACGCAGGTATCGTGTAGAGGCGGTTTTAGGCTCTCACCGTTTTTACGCTTGAGCTTCGACTGAACCGCTTAGCCTAATGGAATAAGGCGGTAATGGAGACCTTCAACATGGAAGAAGAATTAGCACAAGCCTCTGCAATCTACGATCTGGTCGTCACGTTCCTCATTAACTACAGCTTTCAAATCGTCGGTGCGATCCTCATCTTCGTCGCCGGAATTGTCATAGCCAGTAAAGTGTCAAACTGGCTATTTAAATTTTGTCAATCAAAAGGCCTCGACGTCACCCTCAGCAAGTTTATAGCGAACGTTGTAAAGCTGCTGTTTATTCTCATGGTAGGGATCATTGCCTTGGGTAATCTTGGGATCAGCGTGACGCCTTTTGTCGCGGCAATTGGTGCCTTATCTCTGGGTGCCGGCCTAGCGCTGCAAGGGCTGCTCTCAAACTATGGGGCGGGACTCAATATCATCCTGACCCGCCCCTTTGTGGTGGGTGATACGGTTCTCGTACAAGGTGTGAGTGGGATCGTTCAGGACATAACGCTGTCTACCACTATCTTGGTCGATGAAGATGATGTGCGGATCACCATCCCCAACCGGCACATCGTCGGCGAAATTATTCACAACTCCGGCGCGATGTCACTAGTGGAAACTCACTTCGTCATCCGTTCGAATAGCAATATTCAAGGCGTCCTTGACGACAGTCTTCGAGCGGTTCAAGCCCTCGAAGGCCTTGGTAATGACATCAGGGCTCTTTTTGGGGTAAGCCAACTCAGTGGCTTGGGCGTCGAAATCACTGGCAGAATTTGGGTACCAACCGCGCAGTACTTTTACTTTAAGTATGCAATCAACCAATCACTCCAAGACCGCTTAAAACAGACTGGCGTTGAACTTGCCACACCTGCCCAGACAATACGGTTACAGCAAGATTGAGTGCGATCAAAAAGCCATAGTCGTGAGAACACGCGTCAAAAATGACGTCCTTCACAACGACGCTTCTCAGCTCAGGGCCGCGTAACAATTTTGGCTTGAGCCAAAACCCCATCTGACTCGCCAGTTTTTGTGCGCAGGTTTTCCTTCGGCACAAACCAGTTAAATAGTGACGAGTAATGGCCGCCGCACGCGAAATGCTGCTCGCGACAGTACATATACAGATTTTCCTTCTTCCGCCTGCTGCCAAAAAACCGCACCCAATTTTTCGGTGGCCTTAATAGACCGCCAGTTTGATGCGCCAATGTCGAAGTAAACTGAGTCAACAAACTGAAAACAATAATCGAGCAGCGCTGTTTTTATCAATTGGTTGGCTCCGGTGCCCCAGTACTTTTTGGCAAGAAATGTGTAACCCAACCGAATCGAAGCATCTAAGGGGTCGTGGGCGTAAAATCGTGTGGAACCAATAACAGCCTGAGATTCGCTGTTCACAATGGTATAGCAGCCAAGATCATTACTCAGTCCATCCGCAAAAAACGCGGCAAAAACCTCTCGCCTCCAGCGATTTTGAGCCGGATGCTGCTCCCAAATTAACGGGTCGCTGGCAACCTCGTATAACGCCTCAAAATGATTTTCCTCCGTTTTAATCAAAGATAAATATTCTGCCCTAAGCTTTTCAGGAGGACTCTTAAACACCATCTCTAAGGCCAGTTCGTTTCTGCATGATCAGTATCCAATGTAAATTTAAGCATTGCCAGCGGACCAAGCAGCATAGCGGCGGCATAGTTATCAATTATCGTTTTCGCGACTCAAGGCCAAATGCGCTTTTGGACGAGTCTCAGCAAAATCGAGCGACACTGCGAGTAAGCCGCTCGCGCTTATCCACTGAAATACAAAGCACAATCGGTCATTATTTTGTAAGCGTGTAAACAAAAAGAATCTCAAGCACGAACTAAAAGGTCGGGTTTGACATCAAAAGCGAGTGTCACTCTCCGTTCTGTGGCGCTAAACGGTACAGTTTTGTGGAAAATCGAGGAAGGAAAAAGAACAATATCACCCTCTTCAATATCGAGCTCTTTGCTCGGAAAATCTCTGTCGTCGGCAGGGTAATTTCCTCCATCAAGATCAAAAATAATATTCCCCTCGCTAGCCCCCTCTGGCTTGCTAAGCTTCAGGTAAAGGCTGCCGCTCAGCCACCCCTCTTTGTGCATATGCGAACCCAAGCTTCCGCCCTTTTTTAAATCAATGAACCAGCCATGCAGGGTCGTCTGCGGTGGCCATTTCGATATCAGTCCGGCATCAAACTGCTGATATTTTTCTCTGTAATGCGCAATTCTCGACTCGATAATAGCCTTGATCTTGCTAATAGCTGGGTCATTCAGTAGGAATAAATTACCGGCTGACTGGCCACCCTTATTAATTAAAGCCTGCGGTGAGGATTCAAGCTCATGTGCAAGGGTGAGTAACCTATCTGTTAAGCCGCGGTCAAACCCTTCAGAGGCGGAAAGCTTTGAATGGCTGATGAAGCGAAATGAATCGGTGCAAAACGCATTTCTGTCCTGAAAACCATAGCGGATCGACGCGTGGGTTTGAACTGCCGCTATTAGTGGGTCAATGTGCCCCAATTCAGACAGCGCCGCCGCCTCTTTCTCATAGACTGCCTTGTTTTTCGATCGGTAAATGCACTCCAAACGATGTGACATGCTAAGGCGCTGATTACTCAGCCCGTAATGCTTAATAGCGGCATCGAAATGTTCCTCGCCACCCTTCCTGTAAATCTCGGCTACTCTGTAGTTAATTTTTTGGAGCTGCTCTGCAGGTATGTCTCTCACCTCACTCTGCATCTTTTCATAGAGTCGGAGGGCCAAATCATTTTTAGCTTGCATGACATAGACGTTGCCCAACCCTAAGTAGGCGTTAATGTGATTGGCATCAACACTCAAAACTTTTTCGAAAAGCTCTTGGGCCTCTGTTAGGCGCCCTTGATCGGAATAAATATTGCCTAAATTTGCTAAAAACATGGTGTTGCTTGGGTTGTTGATCAGAAGGTTTTCATAAATCTCAACTGACCGATCAATTTCGCCCAGACGCTTATGCGCTAGTGCCAGGATGTTAACGGCGGTTGCACTCTGGTGATCTTTTATTACTTTTTTGGCCTCTGTTATCGCGAGACCGAAATCCCCGCGCTGAAATATAGCCGTCAACGCTTGCAGGCTTTTTTCTCGACTATCTTCTTCTTTTTTCATAAGAATGTACGTCGTGACTGGGAAGGTATTTTAGATAAGTTGCTAATGCTACAACTGACTAGCAAACCCAGTCTACCCATGACCACCTTCCCTGCTCCCCCACCGAGGTGGTCATGCCCAGAGGGGGTCAACCACACTATTTATTGGGATTTACCAAATACTTCTCACCCGTCGCTTGCTTGGCATAGCCTCGAATGATTTCCGGCTGCATCATTTCTGCCAGAGAAATTTCCTGCGTGTAATGGCTGGCAAAGGTCGTGTTGATATCACGCGCCACGCGCTCACGCATTTGCTGGAACCTCTCCATGCCGATACGACCAATCATTGGCGTTAACAGCCAACCTCCTAAACCCCACTGCAAACCAAAGGAGCGGTTCAAAATAGTAGGCGACATGTCTAGACCACCGTAGATGTACACCTGCTTATAGACATCGGACCCGTAGCGGCTGTACTCCTTGGCAGTCTTATTGGCTGCAATCTCCATGGCCGCCAGTATTTGGCCCGGCAGCTTTCCGCCATTACCACCACCGGTAGCGTCGAAGCCCAAAGTAGCGCCCGTTGCAACCAGTGCATCCACGAGATCAGCCATAAAACTATCGGCACTGGTATCGCAAATGTATTCTGCTCCCAACTTTTTAAGCACTTCTACCTGTTCAGGCTTTCTCACTACGTTAATGAGGGGGACCCCATCTTCCTGGCAAATCTTCACAAGCATTTGGCCAAGGTTTGAGGCCGCAGCGGTGTTGAGAATCGCGCTGTGATTTTCCAACCGCATGGTTTCAATAAAGGCCAAAGCAGTCAGTGGGTTTACAAAGGAAGACGCCGCTTCAGTTGGGGTGGTGCCTTCGTTCATTACCAGACAGCTCTGTGCTGGCAAGCAGCGGTATTCGCTATACATAGCGCCACCAGCGGCCCCAACAGTTTTGCCGATCAGATGCTTGGCATTGACACCTGCGTCAACAACAACGCCACCACCTTCGTTCCCCACCGGCATAGATTCACCCATGCGGGGCTTCAGCGCACCCATCATCGCTGGGTGCAATTCCATAGAAGTCACGGTTTGATCACCCGAGCCAGAGACCGACAGTGTGTCTAGGTTAGCGGCAAAGCTAATCAACAGGGCAAGGTCGGAGGGGTTAATCGGGGCTGCCCCGACTTCTAGAAGCACCTCATTGTCACCCGGGACAGGGCGCTCTTGAACTGCGATGGACAGTTCTAATGTCCCTTCACTGGTGACTGTAGAACGTATTTCTCTTGAGCTATTCGCTGACATGGAGTCTCTCTCTTAGGTGGCAGGTGCTAAAAATGATGTCTGTATTGGGCGGTTACCAAACTTGAGGTATGATATTGGTTGTTAGTATTTTTTTTCAAGTAGGCAATAAATTCATACCGTAAAAAAAGTGAACACCATGAGCGAATGCAAAAGCCCTGTGAGCACCGCCCTGAGCCTAATCGGCGGCAAGTGGAAGATAGCGATCATCTATAACCTTCGGCAAGAACCGGTGCGCTTTGGTGAACTGAAGCGAATTCTCGCCCCGATAACGCAACAAATGCTGACCAAACAGCTGCGCGAAATGGAACGCGACTGTTTAATCCATCGAAAAGTCTATGAAGTGATTCCACCGAAGGTTGAATACTCGCTGACTGACTTCGGGAGATCCTTTATGCCGGTAATGGAATCGCTGTGTAAATGGAGCACTGAAAACAAAGAACTTATGCAGTCGATATCCAAAGATAGCCAAGTGGGATAAGCATTGGCGAACTCAACACTGCCGGACTGCACAGTGCATTCACACACAGGGCTTTCACCCCGCTGGAAAAACTATTGCTGATACCGTGTGCCAATCATGCCTATGATCGCAGCCTGTCTACATATTTTGTGGCCGACGGTGAGCAGCGCTCTCACAGCCTTACCTCACAACATATCGAGCTTTTGATCCACTAGGTGTTGTAGCAAGGGACTTTTGCCAGCATTAACAAAGGCCTCATCAATTCGCGCCGATCGATATTGCGTCACAGGACGATAGTTAGGGTGGGTGAAAATGTAGAGCTCACCCTCATTCAGCGCCTCAACAACTCGCTTGCCGACAAGATCCACATCAATGCCGTTTTGAACCATTTCCCGCGCCCTTTTTGAGAAGCTGCTTTCATCGCCGGGACTCAGCGTTTTGGATTTATATTGCGCCGGGCGATTTCTTTCTGAATCGTAGATACGTGTCTGAACAAACGCCGGGCACAACACGGCCACATGTATGCTCTTCGACTTCAACTCTTCAGACCAAGCCTCAGACAAGGCAACAACGGCCGCCTTGGTCGCGTTGTAGGCGCCACTGTAGGGGACGCCGCCCATTCCCGCCATTGACGCGACATTGACAATCCATCCGCCCTCACCGTGCTCCTTAATCAGGGGCACCACAACCTTAGCACCGTAGACCACGCCCATTAGGTTAACGTCTAGCGCCCACTGCCACCCCTCTTTCTCCTGACTTTCTATCGGCCCTGAATCACCACCCACGCCAGCATTGTTCACCACCATATGAATGTTGCCAAAGCGCTCTACAGCCGCCTCGGCAGCTGATTGCCACTGCCCTTCATCGGCCACGTCCAAAGACACAGCCAGCACTGAAACCCCCAGTGACTGCAGCTCTAATCGTGCGCGCTCTAGGTTGTCTCTATCGATATCTGCAAGGACAACGTTCATCTGTTGCTCGCCTAAGGCCTTTGCAATAGACAGACCAATACCCTCGGCTCCTCCGCTGATAATTGCGGTCTTTCCTTGAAATTGCGACGTGCTATTTTCTTGAGACACTTTTAAAAACTCTCCAGCTCAATGTTCGAACGGCTTTACCAACTAAGAAGCTGGCAGCGCGAGATGATGCAGCGTATTACCACGGCGTGTTAAAAACTTCTCAGCACAGACGGCCGACTTACCAATCATTCACTCAGCAACTCAACCATTGCTTCTTCGAGGGTTTTGGCAGGCTTTTCTATAATTCTGCCAATCTCTTCTTGTTGCCGAAAAAAAATAAAGGTGGGGGTAAACTCAACGCCATTGGCTACGGCGAGCCCCCCCGGGTCTGTTTTAGAAAAATCCAGAGTGACCATTTTTATATGAGCTTCAGGTAGGCCAACAGCCTCCAAAATCTTCAGCATTCGAGGAACCTCACGCTGGCTGTCGTGACACCAGGTTCCAAAAAAGATCAGCACGCTGACATCAGCGGGTATCTTGGCGGCGTCCTCAAGTACTTCGTATTGATCAAAATCTTCTTGAAATTTTGGATGCTGAAGGAGAAGCGCCTCCTTGCTGATAACAGCCGAGTTTTGGATGCTGTCGTCAGCCAGCAACGCGCCGCTGCAACACAGCACAACTACCATAAAAATTTGAAAAAGCTTTGAAATAAACGCCTTGGGGTCTGGTTCCGGGTAGAACGTAATTGGCATCAGGGGTTTCATTTTCTCTCGACAACGGCGTACTCGAAACATGTGCTTATATTAACACCTCACGGCTTCACAGAGCGCATTTCTGGAGCTTTAGAACAACTGAATTCTTTTCTTCCCAGAACATGTTTTTTGGCTCTGAGCTTGCGCGCCTATCAAGCCAGTACAAGTCACTTTAGTGTCTCATCACGCATGAAAACGCTGTAACGACAGCAAACACGCCAATAGGCTTCAAACGAGCTAGTGACGCCATTAATGAACTCCACTGCCTAGTCGAGTAATTTAATAGGCATTTCAAGATCCTCGTCACCCACACGAAACGCGGCGTCTTTATACTTTGGGGGCCCAAACTTGGGGACAGCACCGTTGGACAAGCCTGTGGGCTCTTTGGGTATACCGATGAAATTGGTGTCCATCTTGCCGTTATCGTTGTCATCATGATGAACAGAGATCGCGTATTCTCCGGGTTCAACTTCAAAGCTTGTCGTAACCACGCCACCCACCTTATGTTCTAGCACGGTCAGGCTACGCTTATGCACCATACTGCTGCCCAGCCAATCATTTTTGTTGTCATAAATCGCGATGTTAAGCGCACCGACGTCCGAGCGAACGTCACTGATGACGACGGTTAAAGTGGCGCCACTGACCTGAGAGCCAGCCAACAACGCAGCGCCAACCAAAAAAGCTTTACACCCTGCGATACGACCCATTCAGCTTCTCCTATGTATTGGAAATCAGGCTAGTGCCACAAGCGTTGATGCCAAAAGTCAGATCTCTGTTTTTTATATGTGTTCCCCAAGCCGCCTATACCGCCCAGTGTCCTAAGCAGTTCTGACACCCACTCACCGGTTAAACGCGACCTTTTCGCGGTTTTTAATCTGACTTTTTATTCACGTTTAGCTCGGGATAGGTAGGCTTCCACTTCTGTAACCACTTTGGCTCTGCGAGGAGCTGAACACGCTCACTTACGGCATAAGCGACCGGATAAATTCCATTAGATTTTAATGCACCCGACTGAATAGCATTCAGAGCATCCTGCAGCTGAACAACTGTTTCAAAAGTGAGCTCAGGAACGCCCAAAGCGTCATCTCTATGTGCCCCAAATACGCGAAGTTCAACGCCACTCGCGGACCCAATGGTTCGCGCACCCTGTAAATAATCTCCCATATTGCTGTTTGGAAGAAAGCCATACAGTTGTCCCGGATACAAAAAATCCCCGGCAAATAAATAGCGTGCTTCTTCATCGAGCAGCGAAATAGAATCCTGCGTATGCCCCGGCGTATACAGAACCCTCAGAGAGCGACCACCCAAGTCGATCGTTTCATTGGGAGCAAACCATTCACTTACCGTCAATTCAGGCAGTGGATAGCCCTCCACCTCACCCAAGTGCTCAAATCGGGTCAGCTGTAACTTGTTATTTTCCGCACGCGCTCTCAGGTGTGGCAGGTCCACAAGTGCCGTGCGATCAAAGACCACATCATTGCCAATATGATCGTAATGTAAGTGTGAAGGGATAAACGTTATCGGAAGATCCGTTAGGCTCGCAACAACCGCACCAATATTGCGCTGACCGGTACCCGCATCGAAAACAACAGCCCTGCTGTCACCCAATATCAAGTAATTAAAGTTAAGCTGGTAATACCTCGTCTCACCTATCGCAAATGTTCTCTCATCGATTTTGTGAATCGTGTAGTAATCATCGAACCAAACAGCCCCTTCTCCCTCATCACGCGGATCGAGTAGCTGGGGTAATTCCGTTGAGGTCATTGAATAAATGAGGATGTTAGCGCGCTGATAGATAATGATTGAAGTGAGAACTAATAGAGCTACTACGACGATACTGATCGCTTTCAATGTCATCACTCCTCAATTGAGCGTTGCTGTACCGCAGATTATCAAAGACACGCACCTTTGCGCCGACGAACAGCCTTTTGTCTGGTTATGGAAGCTCTGACCGACACCCCCTGTCAAGTACGACGCGCGAACCAAGGGCGTAAGCCATGACTCGATAATTTCTGATTCACATTGATATTTAGACATAAAAATTCGGGCTTGACGCTAAAAGCATGCATCACCCGCATAAAAAATCTTCCTAAAAATATGACATTTCGATACTTTGCATTGATTATGCGCACGCCCCGTCAGATAAAGATGCCGATTTAAAGGAAGAAATTATGGCTGTTAGGATCGAAAAAAACTCCAACGTTTGGACGATAATTCACGATCGACCAGAAGCCAAAAATGCCATGGATCCTGACTCTGCTGATGCGCTAGTTGAGGCTTTCGAGGCTTTTGAAAAAAGCGATGCCAGAGTTGGAGTGCTGTGGGGAGCCGGTGGAAGTTTTTGCGCCGGATGGGACCTCAAGTACGCTGCTTCAATGTCAGCAGACGAGCGCGCGAACATACGAGAATTTGATTTTCCCATCGGGTCAGCGCCGGCACCACGCGGCAGCCTAGGACCCACCCGAATGGAGTTAACAAAGCCTGTCATTGCAGCCGTAGAGGGGCCGGCAGTTGCAGGGGGCATGGAGCTGGCGATGTGGTGTGACATCAGGGTGATGTCGGAGGCTGCCTACTTTGGTGTTTTTTGCCGACGCTGGGGCATTCCGCTTCAAGATGGAGGGGCCGTTCGCTTGCCACGCCTTATAGGTCAAGGAAAAGCACTGGAAATCGCCATGACAGGCCGCAAAGTACCGGCCGGTGAATGCTACAGTATTGGCCTGTGTGAAAGAGTGGTTCCCGAGGGTGAGGCGCTTCAGGCCGCTGAAGCCATGGCGCATGAGATCGCCAAATTCCCTCAACAAGCCATGCTGGCCGACCGCCGTTCGATCGTCGAAACCCATGGCCTAACCGTGCGAGAGGCGCTGAAAATTGAATGGGCCAATGGTCTGGCTGCAGTGAGTAATGAAGGCTTCGATGGCGCGGCTCGATTCACCGGCGGTTTAGGTCGGCACGGAGACTTTGAGGAAATTTGACGCCAAAGGAACGCCAAAGTAGCGGGAACCGAAAAAGGTATAAACAAGTTTTGAGGCGTTCAAAATCGCAGGTAATTGAGTATGGTTAGCCTAGTTATTATTTTGAAATAGTTATAATAATCTTGCCTCTTGTACGACCTGATTCAGAATAGTTTATTGCGTCTTGAATTTCATCAAGCGAATACCGACGATCAATCACAGAACTTAGCTGACCCTGACGCATCAACTCAGCTAAGGATTCGAGATCTTTACTGTTAAATTGGGCAACAAATTGTTGTAGCTCCTGGTCAACAAAATTATTCATAATGACTGCTTTAATGGAGGGTATAAGCGGGCCAATCCAGTTACCTTTGCCTCCACCGACGATAACCATTCTTCCCTGCTTCTTTAAAACCTTAAGGTTATCAGATATTGAGTGATTGCTAATCATGTCAACAATCAAATCATATCGCTCATCTGATTCGATATAGCTCTCAGTTTTATAATTGAACATATGGTCAGCACCCAATAAAGTAACCATCTCGATATTTCGTCCGCTGGATACGCCATGTACTTCAGCACCAAATGACTTAGCAATTTGTACTGCATATGTACCAACGCCCCCAGATGCTCCATTAATTAAAACTTTTTGCCCAGGCTCTAGTTGGCCCTTGTCACGCAAAGCTTGCAATGCTGTTAAGGCTGCAATCGGCATGGCTGCTGACTGCTCAAACGAAACATCTGTAGGTTTGTGGGCCACTGATTTGCTGGCATTGGCCAAAACATACTCAGCAAATGGACCGCCACCACCGCCAAACACAGCATCACCAATTTTAAATTTAGTTACATCGCTACCAACTTTTTCAACTATGCCAGCAAAATCAGTGCCAATTCTCTGATCATTCGGCGCACCGATTCCAGTCATCAGGCGCATAATATAGGGTGAGCCGCGCATGTAATGCCAATCCACTGGGTTTACCGCGGCGGCCTTAACTCGCACTAAAATTTGATGTGCAAGTGGCTCAGGGATTTCAATAACGGACTGCTCAAGCACCTCAGGTCCTCCATAACAGCGGTAAATTATGGCCTTCATGGGATTATTAATCTCTCTTATGACTGGCGACTCACAATTTTTTGTATAGGCAAGTGTGACTGCTAGGGTAGAAACAGTAACGAGGGTTAATGCAATTGCTCCATTTAGGATTTTGTAACGCAATTTCATTTTTCTTTTCCTAAATTCATTAAAGAAACTGTTGCTAATATGACAAGCATTAAAATAGCAAACTGTTTTTCATCAACTATCGAAACAACAAGGATAGCTGCTGCCCACATGATCGATTGACTAATCATAATTTTTTTCATATTAATTTCTCCTTTTCA
This sequence comes from Luminiphilus sp. nBUS_16, assembly GCF_051201645.1. Classification (GTDB taxonomy): domain Bacteria; phylum Pseudomonadota; class Gammaproteobacteria; order Pseudomonadales; family Halieaceae; genus Luminiphilus. Next base: position 2,453,743 of record NZ_CP179205.1, read on the forward strand.
TTCCCACTCAATATTTACTAAGTTATTGATTTTATTCACTTTATTCCCACTCAATAGTGGCCGGCGGCTTTCCTGAAATATCGTAGGTGACTCTCGAGATACCGGAGATCTCATTGATGATGCGATTGGAAACTACCTCGAGTAACTCATAAGGCAGGTGTGCCCAGCGCGCGGTCATGAAATCAACGGTTTGCACTGCACGAATGGCGATAACGTATTCATAGCGGCGACCATCGCCCACTACTCCCACAGATTTCACAGGCAGAAAAACCGCAAAAGCTTGACTGGTTTTGTCGTACCACCCCGACCGGTGCAACTCTTCGATGAAAATCGCATCGGCCTGGCGCAACAAATCGGCGTATTCTTTTTTCACCTCACCGAGAATGCGCACACCGAGACCGGGCCCAGGGAATGGATGGCGGAAGACCATGTCTTTAGGTAAGCCCAGCTCTAGCCCAATGCGACGTACTTCATCTTTAAACAATTCCCGCAAGGGCTCCACGAGTTCGAGGGCCATGTCGTCAGGGAGGCCACCTACATTGTGGTGTGATTTGATCACGTGAGCCTTGCCAGTTTTTGACCCAGCCGACTCAATCACATCGGGGTAAATTGTGCCCTGAGCAAGCCACTTCACATCGGTAATTTTCGTCGCTTCTTCATCAAAGACTTCAATAAAAGTATTACCAATAGCTTTGCGCTTAGCCTCGGGATCACTCACCCCTTTCAGCTTTCCTAAAAAACGCGCTTCGGCATTGGCGCGGATCACACGCACCCCCATGTTTTGCGCAAACATAGCCATTACCTGTTCGCCCTCGTCGAGGCGTAACAAGCCGTTATCTACAAACACACAAGTGAGCTGATCACCAATAGCACGATGCAACATTGCAGCCACAACGGAAGAATCGACACCGCCCGACAACCCCAGTAGTACGCGATCGGTACCGACCTGCGCACGCACACGCTGAATCGCGTCCTCGACAATATTTGCGGGGGTCCAAAGCGCCTCACAGCCACAAATCTCCAAGACAAAATGCTCAAAGATTCGCTCGCCTTGCGCCGTGTGAGTCACTTCAGGATGAAACTGAATACCAAACCATGGCTTGGCGTTATGAGCCATACCGGCAATGGGGCAACTGTCGGTTTCAGCAATACACTGGAAATTGGGCGGTAAAGAAACGACCTTGTCACCGTGGCTCATCCAGACATCGAGCAGTGCTTGACCGCTGTTATCTTGATGATCGCTAATGTCTTGAAGAAGCCCACCGTCTGCGCTGCGACGTATTTGGGCATAGCCGAATTCTGACGTGTCTGAGCCTTGAACTTCCCCACCCATTTGCACGGCCATGGTTTGCATGCCGTAGCAAATGCCCAATACCGGCACGTCCAGTTCAAACACCACCTCAGGCGCTCTGGGAGAGTCAGCCTCGGTCACCGACTCGGGGCCACCCGACAGCACAATACCGCTGGGATTAAAGGCGCGGATATCAGCCTCAGTGATATCCCAAGCATAAATCTCGCTATACACCCCAGCTTCACGTACACGTCGTGCGATCAGCTGCGTGTATTGCGAACCAAAATCTAATATAAGAATGCGGTGCTGATGAATATCTGCAGTCACAAAAGCCTCGATGTCAGAACCGTTTAACGAACAGGGTAATTGGGTGCTTCTTTGGTAATGGAGACGTCATGCACGTGCGACTCTGACATGCCAGCTGTCGTCACACGAACAAAGGTAGGACGGGTGCGCATATCAGGAATGGTGGCACAGCCCGCATAACCCATGGCTGAGCGCACACCGCCCATGAGCTGCTGAATAATCTGGGAAACAGGACCTTTGTAAGGCACGCGACCTTCAATACCCTCAGGTACGAGCTTCTCGGCACCCACACTGGAGTCTTGGAAATACCGATCAGAGGAACCTTGTTTTTGCGCCATGGCCCCAATCGAGCCCATGCCACGGTAGGCCTTGTAGGTTCGGCCCTGATAAAGCTCTACCTCACCCGGCGCCTCTTCGGTACCGGCAAACATTGAGCCCATCATGACAGCATGCCCGCCAGCCACGATCGCTTTTGCAATATCTCCAGAAAAACGAACGCCGCCATCCGCGATAATGGGAATGTCACGATCGCCCAATGCCTCGGCAACATTAGAGATGGCGGTGATTTGCGGAACCCCCGTGCCGGTGACAATTCGTGTTGTACAAATCGAGCCGGGGCCTATGCCCACTTTCACTCCGTCAGCACCGGCTTCATAAAGGGCCAAGGCCGCCTCACCGGTCGCAATGTTGCCGCCGATAACATCAACGCCGCGATACTGCTCTTTAATCAGCCGAACCCGTTCGATCACATTCTTTGAGTGGCCGTGAGCCGTATCGACCACCAGCACATCGACACCTGCAGCCACCAACGCATCAATACGCTCATCCGTATCGGGACTGGTGCCTACAGAAGCGCCCACGCGCAAACGCCCTAAATGATCCTTACAAGCCAGAGGGAAGCTTTCGGCTTTGTCGAAGTCCTTGACGGTAATCATGCCGCAAAGGTCAAAGTCATCGTTCACCACTAAGATTTTTTCAATACGGTGCTGATGCAAAAGTTGCTGAACTTCATCAGAGGGCGCACCCTCACGAACCGTTACCAATCGATCGCGTGGGGTCATAATCGCGGAGATGGGTTTGGTCAGATCGGTCTCAAAACGCACATCCCTGCGCGTCACAATGCCCACCAGATCGCTCCCACGCAGTACAGGCACGCCTGATATACCGTTGGCACGAGTGAGCTCGTATAACTCATTAATAGTGGCGCTTTCCTGAATGGTAATAGGGTCTTTAACCACCCCACTCTCATATTTCTTGACGCGCCTAACCTCGTCAGCCTGCTCGGCTACGGTCATATTTTTATGGATGATACCCACCCCACCATCCTGAGCCAGCGCAATAGCTAAACGCGCTTCGGTCACGGTATCCATGGCAGCTGACAACAGGGGAATATTCATGGCAATGTTGCGGGTCAGGTGGGTCGCAAGGGACACATCCTTCGCCGTTACCTCTGAGTAACCCGGCTGCAGGAGTACATCATCAAATGTCAGTGCTTCCTGGGCGATTCGCAGCATAAAATCCTCGATAGCAACCGGGGTTTTGGGTCCGGTGTCTGGTAAACAGGGTAGTATAACGTTTGCAGCCAAACTCGGTAAATAAGGTCGAGCATAAGAACTTTGATCGATATCAACGAAAAATCGACGACTATTAGCGTCAGCGAGCTCACCCAACGGGCAAAAAGCCTGCTGGAGGGCCACTTTGCCCGTGTCGATGTCGAGGGTGAAATCAGCGACTTCACCGCCGCGAGCTCAGGACACTGGTATTTCACCCTTAAAGATAGCGAATCACAGGTGCGCTGCGCGATGTTCCGCTCGGCCAATGCCAAACTCCGCTTTAAGCCCAGCAGAGGCGATCGCGTTCAGGTTAGGGCTAGAGTGAGCCTGTATACCAACCGCGGGGAATTTCAGCTCATTGCGCAACACATACAGCCTGCAGGCGACGGCGCACTGCAGCAGGCCTTTGAACAACTGAAGGCCAAACTTTTCGAAGAAGGGCTTTTTGCCGTCGAGCGCAAGCAGCCGGTCCCCAATACTGCCCGGCGTATTGGCGTCATCACCTCAGGGAGCGGCGCAGCACTTCATGACATTCTTGCGGTTCTAGAGCGTCGAAGCCCAATGACGGAAGTTTTCCTGTTTCCAGTTCCTGTCCAGGGCGCAGATGCCCCAGAGGCATTAGTTCAAGCCGTTGATCAGGCCAATGCCTTGCATCAGCAGCAACTCCTGCCCCTCGATGTGTTGATTGTTGGTCGTGGCGGAGGCTCTGCCGAAGACTTGTGGGCGTTTAATGACGAAGCCCTCGCGAGGGCCATCGCAAACTCAAAGCTCCCCATCGTCTCGGCGGTAGGTCATGAAGTCGATTTCAGCATCTCAGACTTTGTGGCAGACCAGCGCGCTGCAACCCCCTCTGCTGCCGCCGAACTGGTCAGTCTTGACCAATCTGAATGGAGCCAGCGCCTCGATGATGCGCAACGTATTCTGCAAGGCCTCATGGCTAGACGCCTTAAGCAGGAACGCTCAGTCTTGGGGCATTGGCGAGCGCGTTTGCGTCACCCGGGCACCACCTTGAGACAGCAACGCCAATTACTCGAAAGCCGCAAGCAGCAGCTCTCTTTACTAATGGGAAATCGGCTAAGACTGCAGCGCTCGGCGCTGACGAACCTAAACAAGCAGGTTCAGTCGCGCCACCCACGAACGGGTATCGAGCATCAGACGTCGCTACTCGCGCAACGCAAGCGCGAATTGCAGCAGCTGATTCAAGGCAGCATGCGCAGATTTAGAGGAAGTTTAGAGCAACAGGAACAGATAATTCGTACCTTAGGGCCAGAGAATACTTTGGCGAGAGGTTACGCGCTGGTCACAGGGCCTGATGGCCAAATTATTCGCAACGCAGAAAAGGCACCCCCTCAAACAGAGGTGCGAATACGGTTAGCAAAAGGCGAACTTGCAGCTGAAGTGATCGCTGTTGACACCCCAAAAAAATAGAGCGTCAGACTAGACCGACATCAATACTTAGCGGGTAGCCGAGTATTGATAATAATATGCCGACCCTCAAAGCGAATGTATTCTCCGATCGTCAGATCTTTAAGAATACGGGCCACCATTTCCCGTGACGCTCCCACACGATCAGCGATGTCTTGCTGCGTGAGTTTCTCGGGAATGTACAGCGTGCCGTCACCGCGCTCTTCAGACAGATCCATCAGCACGTTGGCTACTCTGCCATAGACATCTTGCAAGGCCAGGCTCTTTACATCGGCCGTTAGCTTGCGGACTCGGCCTGCCAAATTGCTGATCAGCTGTCGCGCGATATTAGGATGCTCGTCGAGAACACCATTGAAGTCTTCCTTCATGACGACGCGAAATTCACACTTCTCAACGGTGCGAACTGAAGCGGAGCGTGTTGAGTCATCAAGCAGAGCCAGCTCACCGAAGTAATCTCCAGCGCCTAGCGTATTCATAATAAATTCTTTGCCGTTTTTATCGGAGCAATAAACTTTGACCTTGCCACTTTCAATCACAAAAAGTGAATCAGCAGGATCGTTCTCATGAATCACGACGGTGTTTTTGGGAAACGAGCGTGTGCTAGAACTGCTTTCCAGCGCTTGAAGCTCGCCGTCGTTGAGCCCGTGAAAAATTTCCACTTGATTCAGCATTGATATTCTTTCCTTGAAAGCTGCTTAATGTTGCAATATTACCGCAAAAAGTAGGCAATCCACCATCCCTAAGACGCGGGAATGCAATGAAATGCCGCTAGCTTTACTATGTGACGTGAAATGAGTTCACCAAAACGAGGTGGCACGGTGGCTGAGAGCTCCATTACTGAAGATCCCTGGGCACTGAAAGTCCTTGCTGCCGTCGCAGAGCTGGGACCACAACGGTATTACGACCCTGTAATAACCAGCGAAGTGGTAAAAAATGATCTAGTTTCCCTCATCAGAGCCAGCCAAAAACTGCAGGAAAAGGTCGGTATAGCATCCTCCGAAGCTCGTCATGACCGACGTAATATCATCGGCGCAATTCGCGGCTACTCGGAAATGTTGCTGGAAGACAGCGAAACACTGCCCTCAGCTGTAAGAGCTCATCTGCTTCAAATATTAGCCGCAGCCAAAACCGAGCCTACGTCCGAACCTCACTCACCCACAAAAACCCCCTCAGTGACCCTACTCCCCAGCGACGAACCCGGAGTGATACTCGCTGTTGACGACCTGCCTGAAAATCGGGAGCTGGTATCGCGATTGCTGCAAAAAACCGGCCACACCGTTATTTCTGCTGAATCGGGAGAGGAAGCCCTTGAGCTACTCGATACTATGGGGGTCGACGTCGTCTTGCTTGATCTCGTCATGCCGGGCATCGGCGGCGCTGAGGTTCTCAAGCGCCTCAAAGAGGACGAGCGCCTGCGCGCTACACCCGTCGTGATGATCAGCGGACAGCAAGATATGGATCAAATCGTCGGCTGCATTGAAGCCGGTGCAGACGACTACTTGCTGAAACCTTTTAATCCTGTCTTATTGCAGGCGAGAATATCTGCGGGCATAGAACGGAAACGCTGGCATGATCGCGAAGAGCTCTACCGCGAGCAGCTGGAACGACGAGAGCAATTTATTAGAGCCACCTTTGGTCGCTACCTATCCGACGATATTGTTGATGAGATCCTAGAACGACCCGAGGGGCTCGAACTTGGCGGGGACCTGCGAGAAGTTACGATCATGATGTCCGATATTCGGGGATTCACAACGCTGGTGGAACACCTTCCACCGCAGCAGGTCGTCACGCTACTCAATCGCTACCTCGGTCGTATGACCGAAATCATCCTTGAATTTGGCGGCACTATTGATGAGTTCTTAGGGGATGCCGTATTGGCGGTGTTTGGCGCACCGCGGCGCAATGACGATGACCCAGATCGAGCCGTTCGCTGTGCCCTGGCTATGCAGGACGCGATGGCAGACATTAACGCGGCGAATATTGCTGATGATTTACCCGAGGTTGAAATGGCCATTGCTCTCAACACAGGCTCAGTGGTCGCTGGAAATATTGGCAGTGAAAGACGCTCAAAATATGGTTTTGTCGGCCATGCTATGAACGTGACTTCACGAATTGAAGATGTTGCCGATTCCCGAGAGATCCTTATTTCACAAACCACCCATGAGAAGCTTGAAGGGGACTATCAATTCGGTGACTCTCGCGCCTTATCAGTGAAAGGTATTGAGGAAGAGCTAAAGGTGTACGCCGTATTGGGAGAACAGCAATGACAGAGGATACAAGCCAGCGTCTGCTGTTGGTGGAGGATAACGAAGTCAATCGTGAAATGCTCCAGCGGCGACTGCAGCGGGTGGGATACACGCTCGATTGTGCCGCAGATGGACAGGAAGCCCTGGATAAAATGCGCGATATAAAACCCGCCCTGGTGCTCTTAGACATAAACCTTCCAGTTAAAGACGGCTGGACAGTTGCTAAAGAAGCTAGCTCAGATTCTAACATTCAAGACATACCCATCATCGCCCTCACGGCACATGCAATGGAGAGTGATCGCCAGCAGGCACTGGCATCGGGTTGCCAAGATTACGCAACCAAGCCCATCGACTTTCCCGAGCTACTAATCAAAATAAAGAGTTTGCTGAAAACATGAAGCTCTCTCAAACATCCCTAAGTCTAAGAGCCCGCTTATACCTATTTTCAGTGGCGATTTTGACGCTGTTTGTCGTGAACGTGGCCACCCATCTTTGGGGGAGTTTTGCGCGCAGTGAAAGCTTGGTCGCCTACCGCGACGCCGCAATAGCGGCACAGCTTGTTAACGATTTGCAACAGGGCTTGGAAACAGCCCGGCAGCAAATCCTGGTTTTGGCGACACTTAGAGAAACGACAGACGAACCTCTTGGGGACGCTGAGCGCGAAACGGCGACGGCAGAACTCGATAGTCTGCGTCAACGGCTGGGTAAGTTGGGCGCATTAGGGGGGGAGTCAACCGAAGACTACTACCGCCGACTCTTTGACAGTGCCTCACAGCTTCTCGACGAGTGGCAGTACTTTTACAACGACTACAACCGCCCAGGCAGTCAGTCAGCGGTAGAGTCACCCATTCAATACAACGACAGTCGGCAAAAGCTCGATGAATTGGACCAGCGCCAAGAAGCCCTTGCCATCGAGCGTTCACGCACGATTGACGGCACTATCACCCTGACAGATCAGATTACGGTCATCGGTTTTATAACCACCATTGCGGTGACTATGTTGCTTGTTATTTTGCTCATTCGATCCACAAACTCCAGCTTGCTGCGCCTAAAAACAGGGGTACAGCGTTTTGGTTCAGGTGACTTAAGTTATCGCATCGATGAGAACCGTGACGCAGGGGAGATACAGGATCTAGCGCGAACTTTTAATGACATGTCCGGCAAACTAACGACGGCGATTGAGGAGGTTAATAGTGCGAAAGCTGATGCAGACGCAGCGAACGCGGCCAAATCAATGTTTCTAGCTAACGTAAGCCATGAGCTGAGAACACCGCTCAACGCGATTATTGGTTACAGCGAAATGCTGCAGGACGAGTTGGGGGACCCCGGCGAGGTTAACCGGACACAGGTACAGCACGATCTCGGCACCATTATTGTTTCCGGACGACAACTACTGGGCCTGATCAACGAGATTCTCGACTTATCGAAAATTGAAACCGGAAAAATGCAAATCAATCTGGAGTCTTTTCAGCCAGCCGACCATATCCTGCAGGTGTGCGACGCACTTTCGCCCCTGCTGTCGCAGCATAAAAACACGCTAGAGCTCAATCTAGCCGGCGCCGAAGGCCACACCATGCACAGTGACCCCGGTAAGTTGCAGCAAATTGTGACCAACTTATTCAGCAATGCCTGCAAGTTCACCGACAACGGTACTATTGTTGTGGCTGCAGTGATTAGCCATGACCAACTCACGTTAACGGTAACTGATGACGGTATCGGCATGACCCTCGAACAACAGGGGCGAGTTTTTGACACTTTTGTTCAGGCTGAGGCCACAACCGGGACGAAATACGGTGGCACGGGGCTTGGGCTTTCGATTGTGAAGGATTTTTGCACCATGTTAGGTGGCGAGATCAGCTTGGCCAGCACGCCTGATGCAGGATCCTGTTTTACAGTGACGCTTCCGACTATTGGCCCAGCGTTAAATCCCGAAGCCGCTTAAGCGCCTCTTCGCGCTTTTCCAAGTCTTCTGAGATTGCCTTATTTAGGGCATCGAGTGCCTCGAGGCGTCCTTCAAGCGTCTGCACTGCAGCCAAAGCTAAAATCATCACCTCAGCACGCTCATCAACACCACTCGCAGCACTATCGGCTGAAGCGATGCTCGCCTCGCTCATTAAAGTCACGAAAGCGATGCCAACGTCGGCCTCTCGCTGGGCTTCAGAACTTTCAGAATCACGGTGCCGTTCAAAATAAGTGGCGGCTTGATCGTAATCCCGCGCTGCTAGGGCCCGTACGCCTCGGTCAAAATAATTTTCTTCGACGACAATCAGCTCTTCGCAATCGCAGTCAGCAACCAGGGGATCCGGGAGGTTAAGTTCAGCCGCCGAAACTTCAGGCTGAGGCTCAGGGGCCGCAGATTCGGGGCTCGCACAGCCGCTAACGACGAGTGTCGCGAAAATAGTGATGAGAAAGCGTGAGCAGGTATGAGGCACAACAGTCAGGCTCTTAGATTTATGATTCGAGGATAGCACCCGCTCAACCCACCGCCTAGTGCTAATCTTCTGGTCGCATGTGGGGGAAGAGCAAAACGTCGCGAATAGAGGCCGCGTCAGTGAGAAGCATCACCAATCGGTCGATACCAATACCCTCCCCGGCCGTAGGTGGCATGCCATACTCCAACGCCCGCACATAGTCGTAATCATAGTGCATGGCCTCCTCATCACCACTGTCTTTTTCTGCGGCCTGCGCTTTGAAGCGTTCCGCTTGATCTTCCGGATCATTAAGCTCACTAAAGCCATTAGCAATCTCGCGTCCACCGACAAAAAACTCGAAGCGATCGGTGATGAAGGGGTCATCATCATTGCGCCGGGCAAGTGGCGACACTTCGGTTGGATAGGCGGTAATAAAGGTAGGCTGTTCCAGCCGATGCTCGGCCGTAGCTTCAAATATTTCGATCTGTATTTTACCCAAGCCCCAGCTCGGCTTTACTTCGATCCCTAGATCATGAGCGACCGCCGCAGCGGCCTCTCGGGAAGCGACTTGCTCTGCCGTTATTGTGGGGTTGTATTTGTGGATTGCCTCAAGCACTGACAATCGTGCGAAGGGCTGAGAAAAATCAAGCTGCGCATCACCATAAGGCACTGTCATTGTGCCCAAAAGGTTTTGCGTTAACTCCTGCAGCAACGCCTCAGTGAGGTCCATGGCATCGTTGTAATCGGCATAGGCCCAGTAGAACTCGAGCATAGTAAACTCGGGATTATGCCGCGTAGATAAACCTTCGTTTCGGAAATTGCGATTAATCTCATACACCTTTTCAAAGCCGCCAACGGTCAAGCGCTTCAAATAAAGCTCTGGAGCGATACGCAGGTACATAGGCATATCGAGGGCATTGTGGTGCGTCTCAAAGGGCTTGGCCGCTGCACCACCCGGGATAGGGTGAAGCATGGGGGTTTCTACCTCCATAAAGCCTCGTTCATCTAAAAAGCGACGGATGAAGCTGACCGCCGCCGAGCGCATTCGAAACACCGCGCGGCTATCCGGGTTTACGATGAGATCGACATAACGCTGCCGGTAGCGCATTTCTTGATCTGACAACCCATGATACTTGTCGGGCAAAGGTCGCAGCGCCTTGGTCAAAAGACGCGCACTCTCCATATTTATATAAAGGTCTCCTTTGCCACTACGATTAATGGGCCCTGATGCCGCAACGATGTCACCCAGATCCCAAGTCTTAATCGCCTCGAGGGTCGCGGCGTCTAACACTTTTCGATTGATGTAGAGCTGAATATTAGAGGAGCCGTCCTGAATGAGGAGAAATGCACCTCGATTACGAATCAGGCGTCCAGCAACGGCAAAGACCTCATGCTTTTCTTCAAGGTCCTCCTTGCTGATCGCTTTAAAGTCTTGCTGAAGCGTCTCAGCTTCCGCCGTGCGCCGAAAATCGTTGGGGAACGGTTGTCCTCCAGCCTCACGTAACGATGCCAATTTCGATCGCCGCTCAGCGATCAACTTATTTTCTTCTGCGGGGTCTGCCCCCCCTGCTTCAGCTAATTCGGAGTCACTCATAGGGTTGTTCCTGAAGTTTCATCACAATCCCTTTTTGAGGGATGCTTCTATAAATTTATCCAAGTCTCCATCCAACACGGCTTGGGTATTGCGCGTTTCAACCTGCGTCCGCAAATCTTTAATACGCGCATCGTCCAAAACATAGGAACGGATCTGACTACCCCAACCGATATCAGCCTTGCTGTCTTCGAGGGCTTGTTTGTCTGCGGAGCGCTTCAACACCTCAAGCTCATAAAGCTTGGCTCGCAGCTGCTTCATCGCATTGTCTTTATTTTGGTGCTGGGAACGTTCGGTCTGGCAACTCACCACCGTATTGGTCGGCTCGTGGGTAATACGCACCGCAGAGTCGGTTGTATTCACGTGTTGGCCGCCAGCGCCGGAAGAGCGATAGGTATCGACCCGAAGGTCAGCGGGGTTAATGTCAATTTCAATATTGTCATCAATTTCAGGAGAAACAAAAATCGACGCAAAAGACGTATGACGTCGACCGCCGCTGTCAAAAGGTGATTTGCGTACCAGTCGGTGTACACCTGTCTCGGTGCGCAGCCAACCAAACGCATACTCCCCCTCAAACTGTACCGTGGCACTCTTGAGGCCCGCGACTTCACCCGCTGAGGCTTCAACCACCCTCGCTTTAAAGCCTTTACTCTCACCCCAGCGCAAATACATTCTGAGCAGCATCTCAGTCCAGTCCTGAGCCTCCGTTCCCCCAGATCCAGACTGAACGTCGAGATACGCATTATTAGGGTCCATCTCGCCAGAAAACATGCGACGAAACTCGAGCTTTTCCAGTTGCGCAATCAACTCGCTGGTATCTGAGGCCACCATATCGGCGGTATCGATATCGTCCTCGGCAACCGCCATTTCTAAGAGATCATGGGAGTCGGTGCTGCCACGATCGAGGTCATCAATGGTTTTTACAACTAACTCTAAGGAGGCACGCTCTCTGCCGAGAGACTGTGCACGCTCGGGTTCATCCCAAACGCTGGGCTCTGCCAGTTCCAGCTCTACTTCCGCGAGGCGGTCTTTCTTTTCAGCGTAGTCAAAGGTACCCCCGGAGCACATCTGTACGCTCGCGAATATCTTTAATCTGATTGAAAATAGGGGCGACTTCCACAGGGGTCTCGCGTATCAGCTGTCAACGGCGCAAAGTCTAACCAAGGCTAACCTCAAGCGCCATAGCGGAATCCCACGATCGCTTAAATTCGACACAGAAAATGACGCAGGATCACACAGGTAAAGCAACACTACTTACACGAACATGGCGCCACTAACACCACTCCCACCTCTCGCACAAATCGGCTAAGAAGCTGCCATCAGGTTTCAGGCCACAGATTTCGGACCATCAGTTGCAATTTGCGTTCACCGCGAAAGGAGTTGATATCGGGCTGATAGGCAATACGCACCCGCAGCACCTGCTCGTTGGGCCAGCACTCACGATCAATATTGAACGCAATGCCCTCAAAAGTTTGCCCCTGTGCTTCCAGAGTTAATTTGAGGTGCTTCTCTTTCAACAAACGCTGACCCACAACAGCAAAACAGCCTTCAAATACAGGCTCGGGAAAATGCTGTCCCCATGGACCTCCAGCGGCGATCACTTCAGCGCTGTGTAGGGTTAATTCGTCCAGTGCTAGCTCACCATCAGTCATTACAACGGGCTCCGGAGGAACGTGCTCAAGGGCCACCGCTACGGCAGTATCAAAGGCCTCCTGAAATTGATCCAAGTCCTTACAACTCAGACTCAAGCCCGCGGCCATAGCGTGACCACCAAACTTCCCGATCAAACCTGGATGCATCGTCGCCACATGATCTAACACGTCACGGATGTGTACCCCGGGAATCGACCGCCCAGAACCCTTCAACTCGTCATCGCCCGCATCGGCAAAGACAATGGTGGGACGGTGATATCGTTCTCTTAGACGCGCGGCAACAATGCCAACAACCCCTTGGTGAAAAGTCTTGTTGTACACACACAACCCAAACTTAAGCGCCTCATCGTCCACCTCTAAAGCACTGAGTTGGGCCAACGCCTCCTCTTGCATATTGGTTTCTATGTCACGTCGCTCGCGATTGAGATCATCCAATTGCTGCGCAAGGGGCCTTGCCTCAAACGCACTCTCCGCCAACAAGCACTCAATACCAATAGCCATGTCTTCAAGCCGCCCCGCCGCGTTGAGACGCGGGCCAAGAATGAATCCAAGGTCACTGCTGCTCAATTCATCGGCGCTGCGACCTGCAACTTCCAGCAGCGCATCAATACCGGGACGACCCCGCCCAGCTCGGATACGCGCCAGACCCGCAGCAACCAAAATACGATTATTCCGATCAAGTGGCACAACATCAGCGATGGTTCCCAGAGCGACTAAATCGAGCGCATCACCCAAATTAGGCATTGCCATACCGCAGCGCTCAAACCATTCGCGATTACGAAGTTCGGCCCGCAGAGCCGTGAGCACGTAGAACATGACACCCACCCCAGCGAGAGACTTGCTGGGAAACGGACACCCGGGCTGATTAGGATTCACAATGACATCTGCCGCTGGCAGCTCATCGCCCGGTAAATGGTGGTCGGTGATGAGCACACTGATTCCCAAGCCCTGCGCCGTTGCTACGCCTGCAAGACTGGAGATACCGTTATCGACAGTGACAATAAGATCGGGTTCGCGATCCGCTGCCAAAGCCACGATCTCTGGAGACAGGCCATAGCCATATTCGAAGCGATTTGGAACGAGGTAAGAGACTTCCTTCAGCCCCATTTGCCGCAAGACTGAGACCGCCAGAGCTGAACTTGTGGCTCCATCGGCGTCAAAATCGCCCACGATTACAACTCTAGCCTCACCCTCGATGGCGTCTGCCAGCAGCTCGGCCGCCTCGGCAACGCCCCGTAATTGTTGCGGGGGAAGTAATCCTTTTAATGCAAGTTCGATCTCGTCTGGAGTCGTCACACCGCGGTTCGCATACAAACGCTGCATAAGCGGCGACAAACCTGAAGACGCCATGGCCGGAGTTACCGGCTTGGCGCGCTGTTTAAGCGCGGGCAACATTACTTAGCAATGCCATTGACCATGTGTTGCTGGACGGTGGCAAGGTCGTTGGGCAGTATGGTGAACCGCTCGGCGCGATCAAATAGATCCGACAAATGCGCGGGTAATTCAGGAGCCCGTTGAATACCACTCGCCTCAATTGCCGCTGGAAACTTGGCAGGGTGAGCGGTCGCAAGAGTTACCATGGGTTGCGTGGTATCTCGCTGGCAAGCTCGTGCCGCAAGGGTTCCAATAGCGCTGTGAGGGTCGAGTAAGTAGCCACATTGCGCAAAGATTGCGGCAATTTCCTCGCAAGTCTCCTCATCAGACACACAATAACTACTAAACAGCGCTCGAGCTTTGGACATGGCTGTGACAGATAGTTGAATGGAACCCTTTTGAAAGTCGGCCATTAGCTGATTAACAATTGCACCGTCGCGATCGTAGAGGTCGAACATAAGGCGCTCAAAATTCGAGGACACCGTAATGTCCATACTCGGAGACATAGACTGCTCTAACTGCAACTTAGCGTATTCTCCAGAGCTCAGCAGACGATGAAGAACATCATTACGATTTGTTGCGATCACCAACTGATCTATCGGCAGCCCCATACTGCGAGCCAAATATCCCGCAAAAATATCGCCAAAGTTACCCGTAGGCACCGAGAAATTGACGGTTCTCTCTGGCGCACCAAGGGCGAGGGCTGCATAAAAGTAATACACGATCTGCGCCATAATTCTGGCCCAGTTTATTGAGTTCACGGCAACCAACGCTCGTCCATCAGGCAAAAAGGGTTCGGCCACAAAGCTGGCTTTTACCATTGCCTGACAATCGTCAAAGTTACCCTCAATGGCGAGGTTGTGGATATTTTCCCCCAGTACCGTGGTCATCTGACGCCGCTGTACTTCGGATACACGGTCGTTGGGATGCAGGATAAAAATATCGATAAATTCGCAGTGTCGGCACCCCTCGATGGCGGCCGAGCCTGTGTCCCCCGAGGTCGCACCCATAATCACAACGCGCTCTTGCCGCCGTTCAAGAACGTGATCTAGGAGCCGTCCCAACAGCTGCAGCGCAAAGTCTTTGAACGCAAGGGTAGGCCCATGAAAGAGCTCAAGAACCCATTGATTTTGGTCCAGCTGCACAAGTGGCGCAATGGCGTCATGGCGAAAGGTTTCATAGGCCTCGTCGATTAGCCGACGTAAATCGGTAAACTCAATAGAGCCTTCGACAAAGGGCTTCAGAATTTCAAAAGCCAGAGAGGGGTAATCCATTCCCCGCATTGCCTTTATCTGATCACTTGAAAACTGTGGTAATTGCTCGGGCACATACAACCCGCCGTCCGCCGCGAGTCCAGCCAACAATACCCCTTCAAAATCGAGGGCGGGTGCATTACCACGGGTGCTTATGTAATTTATCGGCAACTTATGCCTCCTTAAAACTCTCGACCCTTAGTCGCACCACGGAACCACTGAGCGCCGGTAGTGTTTCTATATCAAGGATTGCCGAGTCGAGATGACCACACATGACGGCATCAGTGAGGATAACGACGGTAACATGACTAGACCCTTCAGCTGGAGGGCGCTGAACCAGCTGCTCAATGCTTATGCCACGGGCACTCAACAAACCGGATATTTCCGCCATAACACCCGGACGGTCTTCAACCACCAAGCGCAAATACCAAACACCGGCTACCTCATGACGAGGTATTAAGGGTAATGTCTGCAGCTGATCACTGGGTACGCCAAGTGTCGGGGTGGGATCGACAAGCGAATGATTTAAGACGCGCCCCAAGTCCATAAGGTCACCGCAAACTGAGGAGGCCGTGGGAAGAGACCCAGCTCCGGGTCCCGTGAGCACAATTTCACCAACAGAATCGGCTTCGACCATAATGGCATTCAAAACACCATCGACCCGGGCTATTTGCCGGTTAATGGGAATTAGAGTGGGATGAACCCGCAAATCAAGGGCGTCGCCGCTGCGTCGGGCAATCCCCAAATGTTTAACGCTGAAACCCAACTCCTTGGCAAAATCGAGGTCTTCAGGAGTGACCGTGTCAATGCCCTCCGTAACGGCGGCATTGGCGTCTAATGGAATACCAAAGGCCAGTGACGCCAAGATCACCAGTTTGTGGGCAGCATCGGTTCCATCAATATCGAAGGTAGGATCAGCCTCTGCGTACCCTAAAGCCTGCGCCTCGGCCAGCACGTCCTCAAAACTACGACCTTCATGGGCCATTTCGGTCAAAATAAAATTGCCGGTGCCGTTGATAATTCCAGCCACGCCGCTGACAACATTCGCCGCGAGGGACTCTCGCAAAACCTTGATAATCGGAATACCACCGGCTACCGCCGCTTCAAACCGCAGAGCAACTTGAGCACGCTCAGCCAGTGCAATCAGCTCGTTACCAAATTCTGCAATCAGTGCTTTATTGGCAGTGACGACATGTTTCCCAGCTTCAATAGCTTGCGTTACCAAATCACGAGCGACGGTGGTCCCACCAATCAATTCCACCACGACATCGACTTCAGGGTCGCGAACGACCTCAAAGATATCGCGGCTGACGCGGTAATCACTGGTATCGCAGTCAGAATTGTCTCGACGCGCCCCAACATGTAGCAATTCCAAGTCATTATTGCAGCGTTGCTGGATTAGACCGTGATGGGCATTAAAAATATTGACGACGCCGCTGCCAACGGTGCCCAAACCGCAGATTCCAATTTTCAGACTGCTCATGGTCCTTAAACTCCGCTGCTATCGTTAGGGGGGCCACCTCGAAGTACCTTTTTGATACCTCGCAATGCTTGGCGCGTACGGTGCTCGTTTTCAATCAAACCAAAGCGTACGTACCCCTCACCATATTCACCAAAACCAATACCGGGGGACACCGCAACACCAGCTTCTGCCAGCAGCAATTTACTAAACTCCAGAGATCCCATATGCCTAAAGCCCTCAGGGATTTGTGCCCAAACAAACATCGTGGCCTTCGGCGGCGTCACTGGCCATCCCGCTTCGTTAAGGCCCTGGCAGAGCACATCTCTGCGGCTGCGATACATTTCACAAATATCCGAGACGCACTGCTGATCGCCCTCAAGGGCAGCAATGGCTGCCACCTGAACTGGGGTAAAGATACCGTAATCCAGATACGACTTGATGCGAGTCAGTGCAGCAATTAACTCTGGATTGCCACAGCAAAACCCCACGCGCCATCCGGGCATGTTGTAGCTTTTAGACAGCGTGAAAAATTCTACTGCGATATCCCTAGCGCCCTCCACCTGCAGAATACTGGGGGCCACGTAACCGTCAAAACATAAATCTGCGTAGGCGAGATCATGCACGACCCAGATACCTGCCTCTCGCGCTATTGCAATCACCTTTTCGAAAAAACTTAATTCGACGCAGTGGCCCGTGGGGTTTGAGGGGAAATTGAGCACCAACATCTTTGGCTTGGGATAACTGTTGCGAATTGCTTGCTCCAGCTCCTCAAAGAAAGTGTCTTCATCTGACATCGGGACATGACGTAAATCGGCGCCAGAAATGACAAACCCGTACGGGTGGATGGGATAAGACGGGTTGGGAACCAAAATCGAGTCCCCCGTGCTAGTTGTCGCTAATGCCAAATGCGCCAACCCCTCTTTGGAACCCATAGTCACAATGGCTTCACTTTCGGGATTGAGTTCTACATCGTAACGACGCTGATACCAATCACAGATGGCTTTGCGTAACCGAGGAATGCCTTTTGACTGAGAGTATCGATGGGTGTCGCCGCGATGAATTGTGTCAGCGAGCTTGTCAACAATGTGCTTCGGTGTCGGCTGGTCGGGATTGCCCATACCAAAGTCGATGACATCTTCCCCGCGGGCACGGGCCGCGGTCTTCAACTCGCCGATGATATTAAAAACATACGGCGGTAGCCGATCAATGCGCTGGAAGTTGTGGTTCAACGTTTCGCTACTCCGGATTACTTTGCTCTGCGGCCTCGAGAAGAGAACAATTTGACTATTGCAGTCCTAGCACAGCGGCCAACTCTGCTGCTGGCTTGTACCCGGGAATCATTTGTCCGCTACTCGTCACAATAGCGGGGGTTCCCCGAACCCCCATCGCTGCACCTAATTCAAACTGTGCGGTCACGGGTGAACTCTCACAATCTGACAATGGCAGAGCCACACCGGCTTTAAGTTGCGTCAAGGTTTTTTGCGGATCATCGGCACACCAGGCAGTGTTTAACTTTTGAGCGCCCTCGGAATCAGGACCGCCCCGAGGATATGCCAAATAGCGCACCTCTATCCCCATGTCATTAAGATCGGCCACTTCCTTGTGCAACTTTTGGCAGTAAAAGCAGGTCACATCGGTGAACACCGTAATGTAGTCGCGAGTCTCGCCTTCGGGGGTGAATACAATCATCTGAGCCAAGTCGACGCCATCGATCAAAGCAATACGATCCAGCTCTCGCTTTTCTTCCGCGAGATTGACAAGGCCATTTTTACGCACTGCATAGAGATCACCCACCACAAAGTGGTCCCCTTGCTCGGTGGCGTACAGCACCAGACCGTTATCGAGGGTCACCTCAAGCAAGCCGCTTGCCGGCGTCTTTTTGACACTCTGCACGGTTACGGGAGCACCGCTGCCGCTGCTGAGCGCAGCTGAAATTTTTTCCTCGAGGGTCTTGTGCGGATTAGAACTGTAGGTTTCCGCATTTGCCAAGGCGGAGGCTAACAGTGCAACAAGCATTAGCAGCACAGCGCTCACGCTCGAAGAAGCTTTCACCTGCTTTGCGCCAAAACCTTTACTGCTGCGAGCTAATTCGCTCATATCCATTTCGCTCCATTCCAGGGGTTCTAACTAACAGGCCTCAGCATCTAGCCTCTCGGGTGGTGTTGCTCGTGTAATGCTTGCATTCGCTGACTGGCCACGTGGGTGTAAATTTGCGTTGTTGAAAGATCACTGTGACCTAACAACATTTGCACCACCCTCAGGTCAGCGCCGTGGTTTAACAAATGCGTGGCAAAGGCGTGCCTTAGGGTATGGGGTGATAAGTGTGTCCGTATACCCGCGCGTTTCCCATATATTTTAATACGATACCAGAAGGTCTGGCGAGTCATCTGCTGGGACCGATTAGATGGAAAAAGAACATTACTCGACTGACCTTTAAGCAGCTCGGTTCTCGGCCCACGCATGTACCGCATCAACCAATCCAAAGCCTCTTCCCCCATCGGGACAAGCCGCTCTTTTCCCCCTTTACCCACGACCCTAACAATACCCTGATTAAGACCCACCTGTTCAACCTGAAGACCCACAAGTTCTGACACCCGTAGACCACAAGCATAAAGAAGTTCAAGCATTGTCCGATCACGAAACTCCAACGCCAATTCAAGGTCAGGCGCATTGAGGAGTTGTTCCACATCGGTCTCCGAAAGCGATTTCGGTAACGGTCGACCCTGTCTAGGGCTCTCAATACGAAGTGTGGGGTCTTCTGTGATCTGGCCCTCTCGAAGGGCCCAACGATAAAAACTGCGTGCCGCAGATAAGAACCTAGCACTAGATCTGGGAGAAGCCCCCTGACGGAGCTTAAGACCCAAGTAGGATTGGATATGGCTGGCATTCGCTGCCAGCAGGGGCTGATCGGCCGTGGCGGCTAACCATTCGTCGAAGAGGCTCAGGTCGCGGCGGTAGGCCGCGAGGGTGTTTTCACTCAACCCCCGCTCCATCCACAAACTGTCAAGGTACCGCTCGACCTCGGGAGACGCGGGCACTTCAAATCACCCCGTCTTGCAACATGCTCAGCGAGAGAGCTTTTCCTTAATACGAGCTGCCTTACCGCTACGCTCACGCAAGTAGTACAACTTTGCCTGCCGTACATCGCCGCGACGCTTGACAGTAATGCTGTCTAGCAGCGGGCTGTACGTTTGAAAGGTTCGCTCAACACCAACACCGTGTGAAATTTTACGCAGTGTGAACGCAGAGTTCAGGCCACGGTTTCGCTTGCCAATACAAACGCCTTCAAAGGCCTGTAAACGCTCACGAGTGCCTTCCTTCACTTTGACCTGCACCACGACGGTATCGCCGGGGGCGAAATCAGTGATTTCCTTGGTCATTTGTTCGGCATTAATTTCCGAAATAATTTTGTTGGTGCTCATCACACTCTCCCATCAAGCTGCGCAGTTTGCGCGGCGGCGGCTAATGCCGCGTAGTTTTCTATACTGCTAGTTTTCAGTCCAGCTCCCACTCTTTAAGGAGCTTCCAATCTTCTGCCACAACCCTCTCGGGCGTTAGCAAATCTGGTCTTCGATCCAACGTCCTGCGAATCGATTGGGCCCGGCGCCACCGTGCAATGGCCCCATGGTCACCGCTCAAAAGCACCGCCGGCACCGCCCGCCCCTGATAAGACTCGGGTCGGGTGTAATGGGGACAGTCCAATAGCCCGTCTGCGAAAGAATCCTCTTCAGCAGAGGCGCTATGCCCCAGCACACCAGGGATCAAACGCACCATAGCGTCAATCACCAGCATCGTCGGTAACTCTCCACCACTTACCACAAAATCACCCACGGAGATCTCGTGATCGACTGAACGTTCAATAAAACGCTCGTCTATTCCCTCATAACGCCCTGACACAAAAATGATGGCGTTGTCAGCGAGCAACTCCCTTGCCACGCTGTCTGTAAACTGTCGCCCCTGTGGTGTCATAGCCACCACTTTGGGGCTTCCCCCCAACTCGGCTTTAGCCGCCTCCAATGCTCGATCCAGCAGCGGGGCCTGCATTACCATACCGGGTCCACCGCCGTAGGGTCGGTCATCCACGGTTCCGTGACGATCTGACGCATGATCCCGCGGGTTGTGTAATGACAAACTCCAGAGGTTGTCCTTCAAGCCTCTACTGGTTACGCCCCAGTCACTTACGGCACTGAACATTTCCGGAAACAGCGTCATCACAGCAAACCGGTGTTGCGCCTCAGACATCGGTGTACCAACTCACACGTACAGTGCCTGCCTGCATATCAACTTCCCGAACGACATCGTCAACCAGCCAGGGAATCAAGCGCTCTTTGTCGTCCATGCTTCCCTCACAAGGTCGCACCACTAGGACGTCGTTTGCACCTGTCTCTAGCAAGTAGTCGATCTCACCCAGAAGACAAAGGCCGTCTGAGCTCTCGCACCACACGCGCAATCCCTCGAGATCACGCCAGTAAAAATCTCCATCCTCTAACTCAGGCAACAGCGCCGCGGGCCCCCGCAACTCCATGCCTTTCAGCCCTTCCGCTAGTGTCCTATCGTCTACCCCGGAGAGTTGAGCCACCCACCCGCGCCCTTGAGGCCTCAAGCTGATGACTTTAATGTCTCGGGATGCGCCAGCACGCATTTTGGATCCTGGCACGATAACTAGGCCCTGAAGCCCTACTAAAAAAGTCGGATCTTCTAGCAGTGGCCGAATCTTTACCCAGCCTTTGATGCCATGGGCACCCAAGACTTCCGCCAGTACCAGCGACTCCGTCAAGGGACTGACAGTCTCTAATTCTCGGTGTTATGCAGCGGCAGCTTCAGTCTGAGCCGCGACAGCGTCCTTCATTAAGGCCTTCACTCGAGGTGACACCTGAGCGCCTTTGGCTACCCATGACTCGATCTTTTCAAGGTCCAATCTGAGACGCTCTTCTTGTCCGCGAGCGACTGGATTGAAGAACCCGACACGCTCGATGAAGCGTCCGTCCCGTGAACGGCGATGATCGGTAACCGTGACCTGATAAAACGGCCGCTTTTTGGACCCGCCTCGTGACAGCCGAATAACTACCATCTTGTTGATTCCTCTGTAAAATTTTGTAAAGGACACACGACCCAGAGGCCTTGTTCCCGAAATATAAGGGAGCGGAGAATACAGTAAACGCTCCGCTAATACTAGCCGTCAACCCACCTCAGCGAGGTGGAAAACCACCACCTGACATGCCGCCACCGGGCGGCATCATACCGCCGAGCCCACGCATCATCTTTTGCATGCCTCCGCCTTTCATTTTTTTCATCATCTTTTGCATTTGTTTGTGCTGCTTCAACAGCCGATTTAGGTCCTGCACCTGAGTGCCAGAGCCCAGTGTGATACGTCGTTTGCGCCCGCCTGAAATGACCTCTGGCTTGCGGCGCTCCAGCGGGGTCATCGAGTCAATCATGGCCTCCATCCTCGCAAACTGCTTAAGATCGACGTTTTGCTGGGCCATGGCCGCCATATTCCCCATACCGGGCATTTTCTCCATCATGGCGCCAATGCCACCCATATTTTTCATTTGCTGCAGCTGCTCTCGAAAATCTTCAAGATCAAATCGGCCTCCCTTCTGCACTTTCTTGGCCAATCGCTTGGCTTTTTTCTGATCAACCTTGCGTTCAGCATCCTCAATAAGCGACAGCAAATCGCCCATTCCTAAAATGCGCGAGGCCAGTCGATCGGGGTGAAACGGGTCTAAGGCATCTGTTTTCTCGCCAACACCTAGGAATTTAATGGGCTTCCCGGTCACCGACCTTACCGACAACGCCGCCCCGCCGCGGGTATCGGCATCGACCTTGGTTAAAATGACGCCGGTCAGCGGCAAAGTCTCGCCAAAGGCCCGGGCAGTCATCACGGCGTCTTGCCCCATCATGGCGTCTATAACAAACAAGGTTTCAATAGGAGTGACCGCCGCGTGAAGTTCCCGAATTTCCGCCATCATGGCTTCGTCAACCGCAAGCCTGCCTGCCGTATCTACCAACAGCACATCGGTGAAATTAAGCCGCGCATTGTCGAGTGCACGATTTACGATATCGACGGGTTTTTCCTCGCCCGAGGAGGGCTCAAAACGCGCCCCAACCTCACCTGCGAGGGTCTCCAACTGCTTGATCGCAGCAGGTCGATAAACATCGGCTGACACTACCGCAACTGACTTTTTTTCACGCTCCATCAAATATCGCGCTAGCTTGGCGATAGACGTCGTTTTTCCCGCACCCTGCAACCCCGCCACCATGACCACCGCAGGGGGCTGAGCATTTAGGGTCAAAGCCTCGTTGGCACTGCCCATAGTTTCGGTCAGCTCTGCCTGCACAATTTTAAGGAAAGCCTGACCCGGGGACAGGCTTTGAGCCACCTCTGCTCCAACTGCGCGGGTTTTGACGGCTTCAGTAAATGCCTTCACAACTTCCAGAGCAACATCAGCTTCAAGCAGCGCCATACGCACTTCGCGCAACGTGTCTCGAATGTTGTCCTCAGTCAGTCTGGACTTCCCAGACATACTTTTTAAACTGGCGGACAGACGATCGCTTAATCCTTCAAACATGGAACCTCGAATGGCGCCGTAAAGGACGCCTCAAACGGTGATAAAGAGCGTAGTATACGTGCTGAAGCAAACGCACCCAATGACCTAGTCAGCACATAGCGAGGATTTTTTGACCACCACTCCCGATTTACTTCAGGCCGCCCTCGCAGTCGCTACCGCATTGGTCTATGTCGGTGCCGCTGCCAGACAGCTTTTGACTCTGGACGGACGACGCCACCGGGCGCCTTGGGATGTCACGGCGTTGGCGATTCTGGCGGTATCTTGTCACCTGGCTATTTTTGCCATAGATCTGCAGAAAGGTGCGCTGGACTTAGGTTTTTACAAAATCTCCTCCCTTATTTTTTTGATCATGGGGGTGATTAGTGTAGTCAGCCTGCTGGTTCGCCCCCTACAAATGGTGATCATTGCAACCTTTCCTTTTTCGGCGCTAGCAGTTCTTGTCAGCGCTTTTGCCCCGCCGACAGGTCAGCCACTAGCGGGCCTCGAGAGCGGCTTGCTGGCCCATATTGTCAGCTCGCTGTTGGCCTTTGGCGTACTGACACTGACCTCACTACAGGGTGCGTTGCTGTCGGTGCAAACACAGCGCTTACGCAGCCACAATACCCGGGGTATCGTGCGCTTACTTCCCGCCCTGGACACTATGGGCCAAATGTTCTTCGAGCTTCTTGCCGCAGGCGTGTTGTGGTTAACGGTTGCGGTCGTATCGGGGGCGCTGTTCGTCGATGATCTGCTAGGCCAACAGCTGGTCCACAAAACGGTCCTGACGACGCTATCTTGGGTACTGCTCACTCTGACTCTTGCCGTTCACTGGCAGCGTGGCCTGCGAATCAGCACGGCATTGTCACTGGTTTTTCTGGGTTACGGCCTCATGGCTATCGGCTTCTTCGGGTCAAAACTGGTCGTTGAGCTACTGCTCTAGGCAGGTCGACACTCAGGGGTGCCGAAACGCTTGTCAGCGGCGCTGTTTTTCTCCACCATGGTGGACCTTACTTCTAATTGACGAACCTCCTTGAACGACGCCCCGCTGGGACTTCTTTTTACATTACTCGCTGCTCTGATTCTGATCTCAGCTTTCTTCTCGAGCTCAGAGACAAGCATGCTGTCGCTAAACCGCTACCGGTTGAAACACCTTATCGGTAAGGACCACAAGGGAGCTCGCCGAGCGAGCAAGCTGTTAGAGCGCCCCGACCAGCTCATCAGCATCATTTTGATCGGCAATAATCTGGTCAACATACTCGCCTCCGCCATTGCAACGGTCATCGCCATACGCCTTTACGGCGACGCTGGCATTGCCGTCGCAACAGTCGCTCTGACACTTGTGATACTGGTATTCGCAGAAATAACGCCGAAAACGGTTGCTGCACTCCACCCGGAAAAACTGGCATTTCCGTTCAGCCTGATTTTACTTCCTTTACTCAAGCTGTTTATGCCTCTGGTCTGGGCCATCAACAGCGTGACCAATGGCCTACTTAAACTCATGGGCTTCCGGCCCGATCTACAAAATGACGAAGCATTGTCGCAAGAGGAGCTGCGGACCATCGTTAGTGAGTCTGGCACCATGATTCCAAGCCGCCACCGGCGCATGTTGACGAACATACTGGATCTGGAGCTGGTCACCGTGGACGACATCATGGTGCCGCGCAGCGAGGTCTTTGGCATCGATCTTGACGACAGTGATGAAATCATCCTCGAGCACTTGCAAACCAGCACCCACACCTTGCTCCCCGTTTGGCATGAAGATATCAACAACATTCAAGGTGTTCTGCACATGCGCGACCTATCACGCGTGCTTGTGTCCGGCGGCTTGTGTCGGGACACGCTAAATCGAGAACTCCAGACACCTTACTTCGTGCCTGAAAATACGCCATTACACACCCAACTTCGGCAGTTTCAACTCAAAAAGCTTCGAATGGGCATTGTCGTTGACGAATACGGTGACCTTTTGGGTTTGGTGACCCTTGAGGACATTCTTGAAGAAATTGTTGGGGAATTTACCTCCAACCTCATTGAAGACAGCGAAGAAATGCACACTGACCCCGATGGCGGCACTGTCTGCTCGGGAACAGTTCACATCAGAGAGCTCAATCGGCATCGAAATTGGTCGCTACCTACAGACGGCCCTAAAACCATCAGCGGGCTGGCGCTAGAGGCGCTGGAAGCCTTCCCTTCGGGAGCAGTCGCTGTGCAAATTCCTGGCTATCTCATTCAGGTTCTCGCAATTGAGGGCCGGACGCTCAGCAAGGTGAAAATTAAACCCATGGAGACGCCAGAGACCGCTGCCGCAGAGTAACGTAGGTGCCCTCCCCGCGTAGGTGGCAAGCGCCGTAACAACGGCGGCGCCCACTTCAGGAAGGCGTCAGAGCAGTTTAATCGTGCTGGATTCGCTGCGTCGCGTCTCGGCGTTGCGCAGTATTTCGCGTTTCCGGACATCATCAGCGATAAACCAGTCGGTAATCTCATTACCGGTACGAAAACAACCGAGGCAAATGTCATTGGCATCAAGTGCGCAAATTGAAACGCAAGGAGAAGCGGGCGCGGGTAAGTCCATGAGCTAGTCAGTCATCTTAGGTATTCTCAGCGTCTACGCGTCAAGGCTCAGGGTTGGATTGCCGGCGATAGAAATCAGCGGCAAACTCTGCGAGCCGCCCCTCACGTATCGCGCGACGAATGTCGGCCATGTGCTTTTGATAAAAACGCAGGTTATGAATCGTGTTCAACTGGGATCCCAAGATTTCGTTGCATTTATCAAGGTGATGCAAGTAAGCCCGGGTGAAATTTTGGCAAGTGTAACAATCACAAGAACGGTCTACAGGTTCAGTGCTGTTCTTATGCCGCGCATTTCGCAATTTAATCGCGCCTTGATCAGTAAAGAGATGGCCGTTACGAGCGTTACGGGTGGGCATGACACAATCGAACATATCCACCCCCCGCATAACACCCTCTAGCAAATCAGCTGGCGTACCAACACCCATTAAGTAGCGCGGCTTCTCTGCCGGCAGCTCAGAAGCGACACCATCCAACACCCGCAGCATGTCTTCTTTAGGCTCCCCTACTGACAAACCGCCAATAGCGTAGCCGTCAAAATCGAGGTCCACTAAGCCCGCCATGGACTCCAAGCGCAGAGATTCGTACATGCCACCCTGGACAATGCCAAATAAAGCCGCAGGGTTATCACCGTGGCCCGCTTTACTTCTTGCGGCCCAACGCAGCGATAACTTCATCGATTGGGCGGCTTCTGATTCAGTTGCAGGAAAGGGCGTGCACTCGTCGAAAATCATCACGATGTCACTGCCAAGCCGCCGCTGAATTGCCATTGAAATTTCAGGGTCTAGAAAAACACGGTCACCATTAACGGGAGAACGGAAGGTAACGCCACGCTCTTCAACCTTCCGCATTTCACCCAGGCTGAAGACTTGAAATCCACCAGAATCCGTCAATATCGGTTTCTGCCAGCCCATAAAGTCGTGCAAATCGCCGTGCTGCTGAATAACCTCAGTTCCGGGTCGCAGCCAGAGATGAAACGTATTGCCCAAAATGATGTCTGCGCCAATCGCTTCAATGTCCCGGGGCAACATGCCCTTGACGGTGCCATAGGTTCCCACTGGCATAAAAGCCGGTGTCGAGACACTGCCACGAGCAAAGGTCAGCTCACCGCATCGAGCTTGGCCATCCCGGGCTTGGATATCGAATTTCATAGCTAGCCTAACCTCCAGATCTGCTGTCAGGGTTAGCCGTCACGAGCATGGCATCACCATAACTAAAGAAGCGATAACGCTGGTCGACAGCCTGCTTATACGCCGCCATGGTATTTTCGTGGCCTGCAAACGCCGCCACCAGCATGATTAACGTCGACTCAGGGAGATGAAAGTTAGTCACCATGGCATCAACGACGTTAAAGGGCTGACCCGGGTAAAGAAATATATCGCTATCACCCGAGAAGGTTTTTAGCATGCCACCTCGGGCTGCTGTTTCAAGAGAACGAACGGCCGTAGTGCCCACGGCCACCACCCGGCCTTTGCACTCTCGGCAGCGTTGAACGGCCGCCACGACGTCTTCATTCACTTCCAACCACTCACTGTGCATGTGGTGATCGGTGATGTCTTCGGCCCGTACTGGCTGGAATGTGCCCGAGCCAACATGCAAGGTGACCTCAGCTGTCTTTACACCCTGAGAGCGAATAGCTTCAAGTAAGTGGGCGTCAAAATGCAAACCTGCTGTTGGTGCCGCAACGGCACCATCGCGCTGGGCGAATATTGTCTGATAGCGCTCACGATCTTTAGCATTATCTGACCGCTCAATATAAGGCGGCAAAGGAATATGACCGAAGGTTTTTAAAATTTCGGGCCAAGATCCCGACTCAACAACCAGTTCGAATAGTGCCTCTCGGCGACCTTCAACGCGAACTGAAAATTCGGTGGCGTCTGACGTCTCGTCAGGGGTGATCAAAATAGCAGTACCCGGCTTCGAAGACTTGCTTGCCCTGACGTGGGCCAGCGCTGAACCGCCCTCTAGAAATCGCTCAATTAATATTTCAACACGACCCCCGGTTTGCTTAACACCATACAATCTCGCCGGTATTACCCGAGTATTGTTGAACACCAATAGGTCGTTGGGCTCTAGCCAGTCGGTTAAGTCATTGAACTGGCTGTGCTGTATGTCGCCGTTGACGCCGTTGAGAACAAGAAGGCGCGAGCCAGTGCGTTGTGGCAGAGGTTCCTGCGCGATCAACTCCTCAGGCAAATCGTAATAAAAGTCCTGTCGCCGCATAGCCTTAAACCCTTTACCTCTGCAAATTTGGGCACAAAAAAACCGGCAACAGCCGGTTTTCGATCGAGACCCTGCAATTAGGCGTCTGTGGCCTCTTCTTCGCCAGCTGCCTCAGCCGGCGCTTCCTCTTCGGCAGAAGCCTCTTCAGCTGGCGCTTCTTCCACGGGCTCGGCGCCGGGTAGAGTTACCTTAATCAGCTCTTCTGCCAGCAAGATGTTGACTTTTTCTTCGCCATTGACGGGCTTGCCGGTGGCGTCCTGAACGGCAAAGCGCTCGTCGCCGCGCTTGAAAATTTTGTATTCATTGGTTTTTTTGATGAGGTTCATCGCCATGTCTTTTCTCCCCTTGAGATACTCAGTCGCGGATGCTTTATAAACGCGCGCTATCCGATTCGCGAAGCAGCATAACTTAATAACGCAACCTTCGCAGCAAATTATTGCCGTTTGCTCTGGCCTTGCTATACTCCGCTCGCTTGATTTAAGCCGGTGTGGTGGAATTGGTAGACACAGGGGATTCAAAATCCCCCGCCCTTAAAAGCTTGACGGTTCGAGTCCGTCCTCCGGTACCACTCCCCCTCTGGGGGGTGCACAACAAGAAGCCTCTCGCTACCAACTCTTTAATCTACTGAATTCAACTGCCGATTAACCTCTGGGGCGGTCTGAGTTTGCCAGTGTGCGTCCTGAGTAGGTTGAGTCATCTCGCGCCGCAAATTGAGCCATGAAGATAACCCAAACAACTTTGCCGCCAGCTCCCGATCAGTCAACATCCGCACATCTCGCTGCCTCCGTAGCCACACGGTTTGCAGCTTCCTCAACACTTTCCACCAAACAACCCATGTCGCTGATGACACAACCTACTGATTGTTACAGTGCGAACCATAAGTCAGGACGTCCCTGCCTGTCATTTCACAGGCAAGGGCAAGGATTCATGCGGCGGTTGGGACATTAGGAGGAATACACAGCCTGCACCCAAGCCGTCTTAGTACGCATTTAGCTGTTCTCGCCAGTCTTACCGCAATCTCGGAGATCAGTCAGCTCGGTCGTCATCTTGGGCTGGCCTTGTTGGCGGTCAATGCAGGACTCAACTAACACTAAAGAATTAATTGTCAGGGAATCTTTTTCATGGCCTCGAACAGGGCGTCCATAATGTCGGACACGTCCCCGGCTAGCTCCTCTCGCTCTGCGGCGGGCGTGGCGCCAAAGTCAATCGATCCTTGAAGCTTTCGCAACATGTTCATTACCTCTTGAAGTTCAGCTTTCATTGTCATTGCCCGATGTTGGTGATTTACGACACATCCTAACAAGCGTGGCCTGAATCTGCTGAGGTAAAGCTGCTGGATAACCCGCTGCGACTCGCTTTCTCCAAACGGAGGCTGAAGCTGTTCGAAACATACTGTTTAAGGTGCGGCGCTGTAGCTGAAAGCACTTACTCCCGATGAAAATTGAACCGCACGGGTGCCAAAAACGAAATATCGCGCTGCCAGCCTGCCCACATCGCGAGTATTAATTCGTTGGCGATCTCAGCAAATAAATTGGCGCCACCTGCCAATCCCCCGAAAGCCCATCGCTCAATAATGCACGCACTAAAGGTTTGGATGTCCCTTGCCCGCTCCGTGCGGGCTTTTTTGATCTTGCAATTGTCGCTACCTGTCTGCTGCTTGGCGGTTAATGAAAATCATCACCCCAGGTAGCCCTGGAATATTGCTTATCACAATGGCATTTATTAATGTTTAAACAATTACTGAGAGGACAGAGACTGAGCGTGTCGGGACTTATGAGGTTATGGCCTGTATTTTTTCTGATGTTGACTGCCTCCCTCGCGAAGGCAGAGTCTTCCGTGACCTTCGCTTGGGATGAGGGGCGTAATCTCTCGACCGCAGAACTGTATAGCGCGGGTTTCCCCGTGGGTGAGGTGCTTCAGGTTTCAAATGGCCGTGGGCGCACGTACGACGTCACAATTGCGCGGTCTACATTCTCCTCATTAGGTAATCGTTCTCTGTCGGGCACTACAGAAGGCAACGGCACGTTTGTGCTGGTCATCACCGCCGACGGTCAGCTGCAAGGCTCATTAGCCGAAGGTCCTGACTTTTACAGAATTTTTTCTGAGGGCGGATCTCCCGCATTACAACAGCGGGATTATTCTGCAATGCCAAGCCCTATTGATAAATCTGGAGTAGCTCCAGAGCTTCATCCATCAGATTCAAGCCGGCATTTGCTCGAACTAAATCCCACCAATGTAAAAACTCGATCACTTTTTAAGCAGGGCGAAATCACAACTTCAGCTTCGGGCACTGGAACGGTTTACCCGGTTTATAGCGCTGATACCGCTATTGATGTCTTAGTTTATTACGACAGCAAGATGGCTACTTCAGAAGCTACTGTCGACTACCTGTTTGAATACAGCAACCTAGCCTACGCACGAACCGGAATCGCACTAACGCTTAACCTCGCTGGGCTAATACCAGTAGCGATCAGCAGTGCCCAGGACAATACTGCTGTTCTGGATTTACTGAAAAACAGAGAAGCCCCCTTTACGCTGGCCGATGAAGACAGAGCCGCACTCAATGCCGACCTCGTTCATGTCGTAAGAGTTGATAAAAGTGAAGAGGATGAGCTGCCAAACTGTGGGCTGGCGTCTTACAGCATCTACGAAGGCTTAGGTTATCGTGATGAAACAAATGGCATTACTGAGTGGAAGCCCCAAGAGGGATATGGAAGTTACTGTAGCGAAGACGCTTTCACCCACGAAATAGGCCACAACTTGGGCGCTGCGCACCACCGTGGTGACGATAATATTTATGCTGGTGGCGCTTATAACTACAGCTATGGTGCGGGACGATCCGCAGTGTTCAATACGATCATGGGGGCCTACAGAGATGCCTATGAAGAAACTGTTGCTGTATTTTCCAATCCCGACAGCGACTGCCTTGGTTACCCTTGTGGTGTGTCACCTGCGTACTCTGATTCAGCAGACAACAAACGAACACTGAGTAACACAAAATTTATTGTTGCAGGTTATGAGGGCCGAGGGTTCGACTATGCCGCAATTCAAGAGAAACCCGTATATTCCTCTTGCGAAGATGAAACGCCTTACCAAGGGATAAACATGATTAACGCCTCGCAGTATGCTGTGGAGGTGATGTCGCAAACGTTTTTGCGAGCAGACGGATCGAGCTACTACACTGGCACTTTTGAAGCCGGTGAGTTTGTTTTAGAGGCCGGTGGATACTCCGGCCGGGGTTATTGTGGCGAAGGGGCTGATCAGCCGTTTGGCTCAGAAATCACTGAAGCCTTCTTCACCTACAAAAACCCTGAGACGGGTGAGGAGGTGGAAGGCACTCACATCTTTTTCGACGATGATTACGATGGCGACTACGGCATAGTCCGAGCTGCGGCTGGAGCCGGTGGCTCAGTCGCTCGCCATCCCTCGATGCACGCCAGAGTAGATGCTGAGGTAGAGATTACGTTTCAACCAGCCGACGGTTACAAGCTGGATGAAGTAACGGGAACTTGCCCGGGATCACTGCATTACAACGTGTATACAGCAGCGCCCCTTTATGGAGACTGCTGGGCGGTAGCCAGCTTCGTAGCAGATGTTAGTTTCACTTCAGAAAGCTCTTTAAATGAAATAAGTGAGGCCTACATCGGCTTACATGGCCGCGCGCCCGACCCTAATGGGTTGGAGTATTGGGCATCAGAACTCGACGAAGCAGTTGCTGCCGGACAGAACTCCGGAGTTGCGCTAAAAAAGCTTACCAATGATATGACCCTCAGCGCTGAGTGGGCATCGGGCATCGGCGCCAATAATGGACTTGCACAATCGGGGGCCGAAGCGATCGTGAGGGCGATGTATCTAAATTTATTCGCTCGTTCTGCGACCAACTCCGATGTGGCTTATTGGTCATCAGACCTCACCAGCGGCCGCGTTACCGAATCCGAAATGGTTGTGCTACTCATCACTGGTGCGAAAGCTAATGGGAATGCTGATAGTGTCGTGTTGGACTACAAACGGCAGGCCGCGCGCTACTATGCCTCAAACGTATCGCAAAGTATTTTCACAAGAAGCACTGCAAGAGACGCGGTTGCTGATGTTACGGACCTGCAATCCTTAACGGCATCCCAGAGTGACACCGATGCCCTCGTTGAGGCATCTGGTTAAGCCGCCCGGAGGAAAGCCAAAACCCTTATCAGTGCCTTCTTATAACTTGTTTGGCTGCCTCACCTGTCGCTAACAATGACTTCTACCTCTCGCCTACCTGAGTTTCCGCCAGAGCGAATCCATCGTTGACGCTTTTTGCTAAAAACCTAATCGTACCTCCCGTATAGCCTCATGAACCCTAGATCGGAAACAGCCCATGAGAAACGAAGCGATCTTAGCATTGATCAGCTTGGCGCTTACCGCTCCAGTCAAGGGTGCCGAACCAGGCCATCACTTAAATAGTGTTTCGGCCTTTCTTGGCGTAACGAGTGAGGGCCGTCGTCAGGGAGCAAGTACGCTGGGCTTGGAGTACGAGCGTCGTCTCAGTGATGAGTGGTTTATTACACCCGCAATAGAGCATGTCTTCGGTGATTTGGATTTTAGCATTGCAGCCTTGACGCTGGGTTACCGGCTTAATCAATGGCAGTTTATGCTAGCCCCGGCGAGTGGGCTAAGCAGGAGAAGGGTGTGGAAACTAAGAGCGAATTTTGTTTCGTGCGGTGGTTGTATATGAGTTTGAAGTCGATGATTTAATCGTTGCGCCCCACGCAATGGCGGACTTCGTGGCTGATGACATAGTCGCCGTAGTTGGTATCACTGTTGGCATCAATTTCTAAGCTTGTTTTCTAAGGAACCGTTAACTCACCGCAACAAAGTGAACTGCGACAGCAAAAGCCGCGCGCAGGGCTATCCAAAACGCGTAAGCTTTGAGCGACTGGCTCAGCTTAAAATTCCTGCCCGCCCAAAACTGCGGGTATGCAGCGGCCAATGCTTTTGCCGCGTCCAGTGAGGGAATATCCCGCTTAAACGGGCGATCCACACCACGGCGCTGCAGGCTCCACAATGTCGATCCATGTTGATGGATAATATTGCCGACATGCCTGCCGCTTTCGTCGAGGGCTGACCAGTTGGAAGTCTTTGGGTACGGGTTAAGCATAGATGATCAGAAACAACTTTTTTAGTGGGGTGACACATGCCTAAGTCAGTGAGCTAACCTTTTACCGGTAGGCTAAATAGCCCCGTCGCGTCGCTTAACGCTCGTGATGACTGCAAAGTCATCTAGCAAATATTCCTCAGTACATAATCACCCAATGTACGAGTCTTAATACTCTTCGTAGATTTAAAAATAGCCCCTGAAGATCGATCCAGTAGCTACTTATTACCCCGTAGACAAACCTTTGCCGCGCCTTCGTGCCCCGTCCCTTTGCACGCTAAAGCCCTCTCTTGCGCTGCCCCGCTCTCCACGGCCAGCAAAAGCATGACGATAGACGCAGTTGCGAAAATGAATGCGTTTAAACGTATTGATTTCATGGTGGCTTCTCCTTGGCTAATGACATTATCGTAAAGACAGGCCTTCAGTGCCTTGTCATTAAACGTCAATCCATTTTTGGGTAACGCCAACCCGGAATAGGGGTGGTTGTTGCGTAGTTGGTCACGCGCAGGAATAGAAAGTTCCAACAGCGCTGTGGCTTCACTCGCCAATTTTGTAGTGCTGGTAGACGGCTCAATCCTTTACCAAACTCACCAAGGCTACGAAGGGCCTCCGTAAAGTGACCAGCTGAGTTATTCTGCTGAATGTAAAAGATAAGCGCTGGGCAGAAAGCGCCAATCAGTGTGCTGAACGCGCCTAGTCATCCCTCGGCAGTCACTTGCCGCGAGGGCAAAGTGGCGACGCATAGTCTTGACGCTGGCATCGCAGTCAATCACCTCAACTGCAGGCTAAAACCTGCAAGCCTAGGGGTAGATTTTGGCTTGAACCACGCAGTAAGCAAGGTGGCAGTTACCCGCGCGACACGGGCCTGAGGAGGCTGACGTAAAATTTTTCCATCCCATATTTGCAATAACCGGTGTTGTTCGACTTGGTGTTGTGGCACAAGGATGCCGTTGAATCTCTGTGTTAAGCAAAGTTTGGCGCTAACCACCGGTAGCGGACTTACCTGCTCGCCTCACCCGGCATCTCATCGAGCTTGGATCAAGCACGGCCGATTGATCATGAGCCAAGTCAGCAAAAACGTTGCCTCAGGCCGTCTTTGAGATGGGGAAGTACATCCTTAGGGACCTGTCGTCATTATCTGACCACCAGCCACATGTATAACGCTTCTCAAGGTCTGCTTAAAATTTTTACCAGGCCAAAACAGCAACCACTAACAGATACCCAGCAGTAGCGCCCTGTAATTGCACCATGCCCAGTGCCGTTTTTTATTTTCAGCCTCAGTTCCTGCACAAAAAAAACCCCGCTAAAGCGGGGTTTACCTGATCACTTCGGGCCATATTCTGGAGCCCGTTTACCGTGATTTAAGCCAGTTTGAGGCGTCGATAACCTAACCAGCTGATGAGGCCAGTCAGCATGCCGAGTAGCCACAGCGGTAATGGCACCGGGACCACCGGCACGACAGGCGCGACGGGCGCATCGGGCACCACTACCACCACAGGCTCGGATACAGGACTATCTCCTAGGCTGTTGCGCGCCTTTAAGGTAATGCTCACCCCCTCACCGTTAGTCAAATTAGAAATGGTAATTGGGCTGGTCGTGTCAGCAGGGTCAAGCGCCAGATAATTCACGCCATCCACACTGTACAAATAATTGATCAAAGCCGACCCACCATCACCTCCGGGGGTAAACGACACCGTGGCGTCGCCATTGTCATCTGCGGTCGCACTCAGATCATCAGGCGCCTCTGGCTTGCCGGAAGGCACAGCGACCGTTGCGGGATCGTCAATCTGCCCGGCAATACTTGAACTGTCGAGCGGACCGCCGTCTACCAGCGTATAACGGACCACTCTGTCAGTCAGTGTGGCGCCCTCAATGACACTCCACTGACCGTCTGTATATTTGTACGGGACACTCCCGGCTGGGGGGTCTTCGCTCAAAGTAATACTGACGTCGACTGATTCACCGGTAGCACACCTTACAAGCGAGAAATCCAGCATATTGGGGTAAGCGAGCTCGACATTATCTTCTATCGCCGGGGCACTTGTTAGCCCGATATTGTTAGGGTCTATCGAGCAGGTGCTTCCAGCCACCGTTTCGATGGCCAACGTGAGGTTGCCTTCTTGCGCCTCAATGAATATAGACTGTTGAGGCAAACTGAACGACTCTGCTTCGGAACTAGCCCCGGCTCCCTGTGCATTGACTGCACGAAGAGAAACCTCATAGGCGGACCCAATTTCAAGCCCTTCCAGAGTGAGCGGACTGGCGGCTGATGCGGGTGCGCGCGCCACCCAATCTCCGCCATTAAGGCGATACTGATAATTAGAAATGTCGGCACCATTACTGGAACCCGCAGTAAAGGCAATCGTCGCGGACCCATTACCGCTGGTGGTGATGGCGCCAATCACGGGCGCACCAGGGACTGCCGCCTCGGGTTCGGGTGAACCGCCTCCCGATGAAGGCGGTGAGAGCGCCACACTGACTGCATCAGAAGCATCGCTCACACCCACACTCGTGACTGTTTTCAAGCTAAGTGTACTGGTTTGGCCATTAGTTAGACCTGTAACGGTCACTGGACTCGACGTTTGGGCAGGGCTAAGCGCCACATAACCAGCGCCATTAACACTAACCTGATAGTTCGAGATCTCGGCGCCGTTAGCCGTGCCCGCAGCAGTGAAGTCCACCACCGCAAGCTGATCACCGCCTGAAGCGCTTAAGGCCGTTGGCGGCAGCGGCACACCCGCTGGCGTCACCGAGACCGTGCTAGAGGGCAATGACGCCACAGATCCGTCAGAATTAGCCGAAGCAAATGCCCTAATCTTTATATCGACCGTTACGCCATTTGTGAGGCCCGTAACGGTAATAGGTGAAGCAGTTCCATTTGTAGACTTTACCCATCCCTCTTTATTGACTTGATACTGGTATCGGTCAATCGTTCCCCCGTTGTCAGCTCCTCCGGTAAAGTCCACCACCGCACTACCGTCCCCGGGGGTAACGCCGGTAATCGTTGGCGCCTCTGGCTTCACCTCAAGCTTTGCTACCTCAAAGTTATGCGTTAAACCGTTGATTTCAATAAAATCGAGGTACGTTTCTTGGGTCGTCTTGATTTGCTCATTTCCATTACCCGTTTGCCAGCGGAAGAGAAAAATCTCCCTGTTACCTTTGATATCAATCCATTCCTGCAACGTTAAAAGCCAGCCATCACTGCCGCGGCGGAACAGGGTTTCATCAAAGTCCACTGTGAACGTGTTCCAGGTCCCGGGCGTGGTTTGGGGCGCTTTATTCATCGCAACGTCCAGCTGAACAACGTCCTCTTCAACCAATCCATTGCCTAGATCTCCATTGCCTACCAGCCGTATACCAAGCCGTGGGTAATTGCGTACGTCATCGGTTTGGTAACGAAAACTCAGACTCGTTAAGTCATACAGGCGGGTAACCTTGCGCTCAGAAATACTCTCAGGCTTGATCATTAACCCCCAACGATCGCCACCGTCTCCTGCAAGGCCAGCATTGAGGCTCGCCGTTCCTGGCGCTTCGTACTCGCCCCCCGCGGGATCTCTAGTTTGTGCGTAACTCGAGGTCCACCCAGAAAGATAAAATCCCTGGTCTGGGGAATTAACGGTGACATCGTCTGAAGTCGCGGGCGCCCTGGGCGCAAACATGACCTCACTTTTGCCACTCTTGGTCCCCTGATTGTTCACCGAGCGGAGGCGCAAGTTATAGTCAATACCGTTGTCTAAGCCGGAGAGGTCAATCTTCTCCGGCTCAGAAATAGAGGGTGAAACGGCCGCGCCGCAAGAAAAATAGTCATCGCCTCTAGCACCACCGACGATGTCCAACCGACATTCATAATCCGTTATCGCAGCGCCATTATCCGCACCGGGCGTAAACGCAACGCTCACCGACTGATCGCCCGGGGTCGCTTTCAGGTTCGAGGGACTTTGTGGCGCCTTTGTAAGCTCACCTTCAAAGTCGTAGGTCGTGCTGTTAATCTCGAGGTGGTCAATATAAGACACAATGCCCTCGGAGGGAGTGGTGCTGCCACTCGAGCCGTAGGTCCACTGGATTCTACGAATCTCGGCGTTGGGGTATTCCTGAATCCATTGGTCAAGGGTGAGGTCTACGGGCTCCCCATTAACACTAAGCCCACCATTATTACGAAATATGCTGCCATCGAAGTCCACCTCAACCTTGCCCCAAACATTTTCCACAAGACCTTGGTTGCGCGGTGAGAAATAGATATTTTCGTGGCCACTGGTTCCACAAGCGCCGTCTATCGGACAGTTTACGACGACCGAGACTTTTGGATAGCCAAATTCGCGATCGTGATGAGCCCACCAACTCAGACTTTTTAGGTCACCTAAAAC
Organism: Luminiphilus sp. nBUS_16; assembly: GCF_051201645.1. Classification (GTDB taxonomy): domain Bacteria; phylum Pseudomonadota; class Gammaproteobacteria; order Pseudomonadales; family Halieaceae; genus Luminiphilus. The sequence continues at coordinate 2,491,141 of NZ_CP179205.1, forward strand.
CTGAATACCATCGGGGAACTTTTCTGGCGTTAATGTAACCGCCACTTGGCCCCCTTCGATGCCGCCACCGAGGCTTAAATCTAGTGAGGAGGAGGCGCCGCCATTTTTGTCTGCAATGCCGACTATGGGGCGCGGTAAGGGCTTCGACCAACCGGCAATAGCCCAGCCGTCATCTGCTGAGTCGACGATAATGGTCTCTTCGGTTGGCGGTGACTCGACCGCTGGGTATTCAAAATTGTAAACTTCGCCCGGCTGGACGCTGTTTCCAACGAGGCCCACTGCGCCGCCAAAATTGAGGTAATCGAGGTATACCTGCGCATCTGCCCCGATGCCTTCTTTGTCACCCGCCCCTATTTGCATCGCAGTAACTTTAAAGATGCCCGAGCACCAATCTTCGTCGCCTGCCCAGTCAGCAAGCGTCTGAGTTCTGGGTTCGTAAATACCGTCTGCATTTTTAATTGATCGGTAGAAGGTGGCTGTCGCAAGGTCCACCGTCCGAGTTGTCCAGCTGCCGGTTACTTGGGCTTTATGGTTCGCGTTAATCGATGTGTTGTTGTTGCACCAGAATTTGAATGCAGTGTCTTTGCCCTGCAAGTCATCCGTATAGTAATCGTAGCTGATGGTTCCTAGACCCTCTAAATCCTCCTTTTCTAGTTTGCCAATATCATAGGCAACCGCAGACCGTGAACGTTGGCAGGGATTATTTTCTCCCGTGGTGCAATTCTTTAGGGACATGACGATCGCACCATTGCCGCCGCGTTTATCCCCCTCTTTTTCGCTGCCCTCAATTTTCCCATTACCGCCGTCTAGGGGCGCATAAATTCCCAGTCCTAGCGCGTCTATTTTGTTGGAAACGTCAACAACGGTCTCCGCATAGGCGGTCACCGACAGTAATGCAATAAGAGTGCCTGAGACAAAAGCAGCAGCTGTAGGTCTTACTGAATTCAACAACATGGTCGATTACTCCGTTTACGTGCGCGGTCGCAAAAGCCGCTAATTGTGGATAGCGTTTGCCTTTGCAGATACAGGCCAAGTGCTGCATTTACCGCCATTGGACGGAGGGTGCAGCACAGCACCACTAACAATGGATGCAGGTTCTCTGGTTCTAGCGGCGTCACGGTAGCGAATCTGACAACGAGGATATACAGTCTCACAGAGACTTGTCACATATTGCTAACTTATCAAACGTTATTAATTATTCTCACTCATTAACAACCTCGCCCAATGACCCCATAGCTCCTTTAGGGCTCATTGCGGGCGATAAAGAACGCCATCATTAGGCCCACGCCAGCCACTGCGCCATAAATTAAAAGCCAGGGTTAATGGGACTTGCTGCCGCTATATTCTTCATCGTCTCGTCCTCGCTAAGTAGTGCGCCATCCGTGGCCGCAGGCGATTCATCCTTGAACATCTAGTATTAAAGATGGGCGGATTGATTGATGGGCAGATTGCGTCAAGGTACGTGCCGAACGCGTCAGGCCTCATTGCAGGGTGGCATGCTTCCTTTGGGTGAAATGTGTCGCTCTTAGCCAACACCTTGGCGGCTACGGCACATCACGGGCTTGCCTCGCCCACTCAGACTGTCATCACAGTCACGATAAAATCTGAGGGAGAACCACAAGATGAAACCCAATGAGGCGTTAGCAGCAAATTTAGAGGCCTACCTTAAGCACAACAACATTACCGCTCATGCGATTGGCAGGTTCGGCACGATATCCGAGGAAGCCGTTTGGTCCCGCCTTACAGGTAAAGTGGCCCCGTCTAATAGCACCGTACAGCAGGTATGCAGCGCGGTCAGCGTAGATGCCATGATCATTCAGCATAAAGAGTACTGAGCTCATCAAATACGACACTCGGTAAGGGTGGGCCGTATTGCCGATGACCTAATGGAGCTTGATATCGATCAGCTAAAAACCATCGGCGAGATGGTCAAGGGCCTAATGCCGAGGCAAATGAGCGAATACGTCCCAGCTGACCTTGTCGTCGAGAGCAGCGGTGACGCCTCAAATGACCATAAATCCGAGGGGGGGCTGCCGTTAGCCGGTTGCGAGAAGACCGCTGCTGCCTAACACTCAGCAAGCCCCCACCTGCCCTACCGTAAATAAAGGGGCCACTCGTGAGGTCAATCGCAGCCGACACTGTCTGTTGACTTGGTCGCTGCAGGATTAGGCATGTGACCGAAATTTCCTCGGCCAACCCTTTTGTAATACAGTCACCCCCAGCAGGGAATCCACTCAAAAGGTTTCAGAAGTTGGCAGTCCCTGAACTGCAATAGCCTTAGAAGGTCACGACAGTTTCACACGATGTATGTCGTTAGGCCGGCAGTTGATTCACCAATTTTATTTCTATGGCGGGCGGCCCATAAAGGTACCGAAGCTATGAGTTAACAACGAAAGGAAACCAAGGATGTTTAACGCTTTGATCGCCAGACAAACTGATGCAGGGCAAACCGTGTCCCTTGAGCCCCTGGAACTTAAAGATTTACCCGACAACGAAGTCCTTGTCCGTGTCGACTACAGCACGATCAATTACAAAGACGGCTTAGCACTGACCGGGACCCGACCCATCATCCGCAACTACCCACTCGTGCCCGGCATCGATTTGGCCGGCGTGATCGAAAGTAGTCAAGACGAACGCTGGCAGGTGGGCGATCGTGTCGTCGTTAATGGCTGGGGCATGGGAGAAGGCCACTGGGGCGGTTTGGCTCAGTATGCGCAAGTCAAGGGTGATTGGCTGGTCAAGTTACCCGATGCCCTTTCAACTCGAGAGGCCATGTGCATCGGCACCGCGGGCTACACCGCGGCACTGTGCGTTGAGGCACTCATGAAACACGGCACCACGCCGGCAGATGGTGACATTCTAGTCACCGGGGCAAGCGGCGGCGTGGGGAGCATCGCGATTGCTCTATTGGCAGCTCAGGGCTTTAACGTTGTTGCCTCGACGGGAAAAACCAACGAAGGCGCGTATCTCGAGGCACTGGGTGCCAGTGGGCACATTGATCGTGACACGATGAACACTGCTGGAAACCCACTTCAAAAAGAACGTTGGGCCGGTGTTGTTGATGCCGTTGGAGGACAAACCCTTGCCAATGCCTGCGCGCAAACTCGCTATGGTGGGGCGATTGCCGCTTGCGGGCTCGCCGAAAGCCCATCGCTTCCAACAACCGTTATGCCCTTTATATTGCGAGGGGTGACGCTCTATGGCATTGACAGTGTCATGGCGCCTTTATCGGCCCGCGTGGGGGCTTGGCGGCGCTTAGCCGATGATCTCGACAAAACCCGGCTGGCAAGTATGGTCAAGGAGATCAGCTTAGCTGACGCGCTTGATGTCGGGCCTGACGTACTCGCAGGAAAAATTCGTGGGCGACTGCTTGTCAACGTTAATCAGTGATCTTGTGGCCCCACGCTTTTGCCCCCGTTGGGATTAGAAAAGCACCAGCGTCGAAACGATAACCATGAGCATAGCAGCCAGCTTGTTAAGCCAGCGTAGCTGAGCACCCGTGCTCATACGCTTACGCAACCACTGCCCGCTGAGGGCGTAAAGACTCATGGATAAAAACTCGGTCACCATGATCACCGATAAAAATCCGGTCAGCTGATTGGCTATAGGCTCATCAGGCACCATAAATCCGGGCAGTAGCGCCAGCATAAATGCCCAGCCTTTGGGGTTCATTACTGCCGTGGTGCAACCCAGTACCACTAAGGTCGGCCCCGAGAGGCTTCCTTCGGGCCCGCCCTCCTTGATTGCCGGCTCAGACAGCCACAGGCCGCGAGCAACATATAACAGGTAAAGGGCTCCCACCACCATAATCCCCCGAAACCACAAGGGGTCGAACCGCATCATATTTTGCAGCACCCACAGGGTGATACTGACCACCAGCGCCACACCGAAAAGCTCGCCAAGCATCATCCACAAGGTGCGTCGATAGCCCTCTGAGATGCCCAAAGAGAAAGCCAACATCATGCACATACCGGGGGTAAGCGACACAATGGCAATGGTGGGAATAAACAACATCAACAGTTCTGGTTTCATGTTAAAACAACATCTTTGGTCATTTACAAAAAGCTGGAGGGGCCGTACATATGGTCAAAATACACGACTTCCTAATGCAGGTTATTGAATTTAGCGCCTTGCTCATGGCCACTTTAATTCTGGTGGGCCTCGTCACCGTCGTCGTGGTCTACATTATAGACGTCACTCAGTCTCAACAGGCAATTCGTAAAAATTATCCAGTGATTGGGCGCTTCCGCTATCTGTTCGAGCATTTGGGCGTCTTTTTTAGACAATATTTTTTCGCTATGGATCGGGAAGAATTGCCATTTAACAGAGCACAGCGCGGCTGGATTGCCAGAGCCGCTAAAGATATTGACCACACCATTGCCTTCGGCTCGACCAAACCCATTCATACACCAGGCGACATACTATTTCTCAACAGTGCATTTCCGAAGCTTGATGAAGAAACCCAGCAGTCAGCGAAAACCCCACTGTGCTTTGGACAGGGTTATGCCCGTGCCCCTTACGAAACCCACTCGGTATTTCACGTTTCGGCCATGAGCTATGGCGCACTATCGGCACCTGCCATTCAAGCCCTATCGATGGGTGCCGCCAAAGCTGGCATTTTGCTCAACACAGGAGAAGGCGGTCTCGCTCCTTTTCATCTTCAAGGGCAATGCGACCTTGTTTTTCAAATTGGTACCGCAAAATATGGCGTACGTGACACTGATGGCACATTAAGTAACGAAAAGCTCCAAGAAGTTGCCGCCCATGCTTCCGTCAAGATGTTCGAAATTAAGCTCTCACAAGGCGCAAAACCGGGCAAGGGCGGCATTTTACCGGGCGAAAAAGTGACTGCGGTTATTGCCAGCACAAGAGGGATACCCATGGGACAAGATTCACTGAGCCCCAATCGACACATCGATATCAGCTCGGTGAACGACCTGCTAAGTATGATCCATCGAGTCAGAGAGGTAACTGGCAAACCCGTGGGTATTAAATTTGTCTTGGGGCAACCCGAGTGGCTCGATGATCTGTGTCAGGCTATTCAGACTCGAGGTCTCGACCATGCGCCAGATTTCGTGACGGTGGACAGTGCGGATGGTGGCACGGGCGCGGCACCACAAAGCTTGATGGACAATGTGGGCCTGCCGGCTGACAGCAGCCTGCCATGGGTCGTAGACAAGCTCATTGAGCATGGGCTCAGGAAACGGATCAAAGTTATGGCATCGGGGAAAATGAGTACACCTTCTGGTGTGGCTGCAGCACTTTGCTTAGGCGCTGACAGTGTTAACACCGCCCGAGGATTTATGTTTGCCCTAGGATGCATTCAGGCTCTGCAATGCAACAAAAATACCTGCCCAACAGGCATTACAACCCATGATCCAAAATTGCAGAAGGGGCTTGATCCTGAGCTTAAGGCTGTTCGAGTGGCGAACTACGCGAGAAATCTTTTGCATGAGGTCGAGGTTGTTGCCCACAGCTGCGGCGTGGTTAATCCTTACGAGCTAGGTAGAGAGCATGCTTATCTGGTAACTGCTAATGGCCTACCCCAGCGATTGACCGATCGCTACCCCGATACTGCCACCTAGCGCCTCGACTAATCCATTGCGCTTGCCTCCAGATTTGCCAAAATTTTTAATCCCTACCGTGGTTACTCTGCTGGGGACTGTTATTTTAACAATAGCGCTAAGTTTTGGCGCACTTGAGCAGCGTAAAACACTGCTGGCAGTCTCTGCTCAAGACATGGTGTCGATCAACGTGACGCTCTCTCCGCTTTTGCACTTCAGAGACCAATCTGCGATCCGAAAAGCACTAGCGCTAAAATTGCGCCTTGAAACAAACCCCAAAAAAATATGGTTTCGCGCGCTTCATGTTGATGGAGAGGTTTTGGCTAAGGCACCGCAGCGCGAGAGTGATAGCGGCACAACCAAATTTGTCAGAACATACAGCAACAGATTGGCGCTGCTAACCGGCGTAGACTTGTTTGCCCACAACAGCGCAGCGCACTATCGAGGGGCATTGGCGGCCATTCCCTTTATGGATGCGCAGTTCAAAATATCTACGCCCGTCTTTTCCCCTATTGATCCACTGCGCACAGACGTACCACGGCGAGCTTATCAACAAGCCATGTCACAGCCGACTGATCAGCCGCTGCAGTTTGTCGTAGGCTACATTGAGCAGGGAATTTTTCTGGGCGACATTCTCGAAACCATGATTCCGACGCTTAGGCAGGCACTGGTTATGTCAATGATAATCAGCGCCCTAGTGCTGCTGGCATTTTACTATTTCGCGGCCCGATCAAGGGCAAGCGCTGCCCAGCTCACAGCACGGTTGGCGCAATTTGATCAAAAGAAGCCGCCACAAAGAGTGGTATCAGCTCATGGTTTACCAACTCACGGTGAGAGAATATCAGCGCCTAAAGGTCGACCCTCTGGGCTGCCGTTAAATACAACTCGCTCCCATTTTGCCGACGCCGCTACTGTCGATCCAGTGACAAGTTTGCCTGATCGTCAACAGTTGCTGGAGCATATGGCAAAAGTAATGGGTGTTGCAGAAGCAGAGCATCGCTGCGTAGGTCTTGTGCTCATCGAGGTTTGCAGTATCCGAAATATCCTTCAAACAAAGGGCCGGGACGTCAGCGATGACATCTTAAGAGAAATAACATCGCGCATCTTGACGTCAATCCGCCGGTCCGATTTGGCGAGCCGTGGTTACGATGCCGATGGTAAGGCCATTTTGGACGCGGACCAGTTTTGTATCGTCCTTCATAGTCTGGATAATACTCAGGGGGTTGGTGCCGCAGCAGAGCGGCTGCTGGATCTACTAAGACTGCCCGTCACCTTGGCTGACGAAACCTTTAGTCTCAGCGTTGTAGCTAGTGCTGCCACGGCACCTCAGCACAGCAAAACCCCCGAGGGCCTTATCAGTGCCGCCAAATCTGCGCTCATTGAGGCACGCGAATCTAGAGCCCCCAATACAATTCTGTTTTCTTCCTAGCGACGTTATTGCGTTGAGTGCGGCCAGCTGTCCAAGCCGCGTTGTGCTCATAGGGATACGCCTACCGACCTCAGGGCTGCCAGTGCTGCAGCTCACTTTGTGTGGTCAACGTGGACAGCCAGCGCAAAAACGCTGACCTTTGGAACCCTCTCATGGGTTCGACTATTAAACTTACTTTGCCCCAGAAGTTGAGCCGACGCAGGAATTGGAGGGGTGCGAGTATTCCATGCGTCGCACCTCAGAGCTCATACACAATGTCTTCTAGGGCTGCTCGTTTTCCAGTTCCGCCCCCGCCGCGCTTAATTCGGCTTTGCGAGCTTCCTGCACCTGATTCATGCAATCACGAAAGCTGTCGACAACTTTGTCTACACCCGACGGATTGAGGCCCCCGGTATTTCCTGCCACTGAAAATGTCGAATAAACCGCGCCCGCGGTGAGCATTGACCATGAAATAACATGCACGGGAACACCTCCGTCTTTCAACTCATTCGCTAAGCTGATGAACCGGTTAGTGGCGTCCATTTGTTGATCTTGATCAGACATTTTCCAGAGTCTCCCTTTGTTTGAATTGAAATTGTATCAGAGCTGGCGTGGCTCCTCATGCACCGAACCCGTTTGTTGTGGTGCCTATGGGCATGCTGTAGCCTCTCCGACGTGGCCCACTTGATCCCAATCCATGTATTCAACCAACCCAACATCGTCAAGACAAAACATGAGGCCGCTGCTTTGCCTTGCACTCGCTGCCTTTGTGTCTTTTTGCACCAAAGTATCTGCAGAAACGGTTGTGTCGGGCGAACTCAGTGTGGGGTACGAATATGACAGTAATGTCACTGTGGATGAAGTAGATCGTGATACCAATGTGGGTGACGGTGGCTTTCTTTTGAATGGCAGCATCTCGCTAGATCATGACCTCACCGATAAAACATCGGCTTCCGCTTCCTATGGATATTCGCGTGTTGACTATCAGGATTTTGATTTTCTGAGTCGAGAGACGCACACATTGGGGGGCAACATCAGTTCAAAGTTGGAAAATGTCACTGCGGGCATAAATTATTTTTATATTAATGCGCGGCTCGATGGCAATGACTTTCTCACCTACCACCGAGCATCACCATCACTTTCCGGGTTTGTCAGTAAAAGATGGTTCTTGCGCGGAGCTTACGTCTTCGGTGATAAAACAATCGCCAGAAGACCCGGCCGAGACGCTCAGAATCACGGCGCAGAGCTCGACGCTTATTATTTTTGGCGTGGCTTACGCCGCTACATTAACTTTGGTTATGTCTACCGCGAGGAAGATAGTCAGGCTGCTCGCTTCAAATACACCGCTCACCAGCTTAAATTAAGGTTTGTGCAGCGGTATGAGATTTTCTCCAAGCTATCGAAACTGGAACTTGGGTTGCGGTACGAGGACAGAGATTACCAAGAGGCAACACCGAGTATAGGCGTACGAAGAAGCGATGACAGAATCAGGGCAACAATTGAATTCGAACTCCCCCTGACCGAACGCCTTAATTGGCAGGTCTATGGCGGCTACAGTGACTACCAGTCCAATCTGCCCTCAGCTGACTATGACCAGTCTGTAGTGGGGACCCGAGTAGAACTTACCTTTTAACCCTTCAAAGGGTCAGCAAGCCGTATCCGTAAATGTCATCACGTCCGGGTGGGCCAATATCCGTCGCCCCCGCATACAATCGGGCGATGACATCGATACCCGGCTCCTGATGCTTTAACAGCGCTGCAGCGGTTACTGCAAACGGCACGGCAAAGGACGTACCCGACGAAGAGGCATAACCGCCACCCGCCACCGCATGACGCATGTTAACGCCAGGGGCCGCCAGATCCAGATAATCTCCGCGGTTAGCCAGCCTGAAAGCTCTTCCCCGCTGATCTACTGCGGTTACGGCAACCACACTAGGGTAAGCTGCGGGATACTGAGGCCTAGCCATAGGTCCGCCATTACCAGCCGCAGCCAAAACCATAACGTCCTGTTCCGCGATACGTTTGAGTGCCACCTCAAGCAGACGGTTTGGCGGGCCCGCCAAGCTTAGATTGATAGCGTCAACCTTCGAGGACAACAACCAATCAAGTGCGCGCACCAGACTAACCGTGCTCGCTATTTCGCCCCGTGCATCATCTTGTTCAAACACAGCAGCCGCAAAGAGCTCTGCTTTAGGCGCCAAGCCACGCAGGGGCGCAACGTTTCCAGCGATAATCGACGCTATTGCCGTGCCATGGAAGTTGGGTAAATTAGAGGCCTCAGTAAAGGGCCGTGACAAAATTTTGGCTGATGCAAACACTGGGTGAGTTGTGTCAACCGCGCTATCTACGATACCGATGCGAAGCTCTTCAGTCGCTAAACCCTCGGGAAAAGACATGGCGTCAACGGGAGCAATACCGATCTCATAACTCTGTGGCTCAGGCGCACCTGCCGTGTAAATGTGATTTAAATCAACTTCGGCACGATCTGAACCCACCACGTCCATAATGCCGTCGCGAGTTTTTGAGATATCGAAACTCGCGGGAGCAGCAACCTCCGCCAGCCGAAGCCCCAAACCCGGAAGCTCAGTGAATTCATCGAAGATATAACCCTCACTGGCTAGCTCTACAAAAACTTTGGGTTCGGCCATTACCAACCATTGGCCCTGTAGAATTCTACGAGCATCGACATCAATGCCGACTTCAATCGCATCTATCATCTCATCGACTTCAGCCGTGAGACGTGCCTCGGCGCCCTGAATGGCTAAAATTTCTGACGCTGCCACTGCTTTTGACTCAACCTGCTGCGCAAGAACTCCTTCGAGACTGGCCTCCGCTGTCTCAGCAACTTCAGCTTCGACGTCAGACACGGCGGCAGTTGCTACCTCCTCCTCAACGGTGGCCTCTGCAGCCTGCTCAACCACCTCGGCCACCTGCTCTTCGGCAGAGGCTTCTACAGCTTCGTCAACCGACTCTGCAACCTGCGATTCAGCCGATGTTTCCACAACCTCATCGACCGCGTCAGCCACCTGGCTTTCCGCTGTCTCCACTGCCACTTGTTCAACCGATTCGGCGACTTCCTCTTCAACAGCGACCGTTGTTGTATCAGTGACTGATTGCTCTACCGCATCCTCAACAACGACACCGACTTCATCTTCAACGCTTTCAGACACCGAATCTTCAGCGGCGGCAACCACTGACTCTTCAATTTCAGCTTCAACCTCCTCTTCAACAGTCTCTTCAGTAACGTCAACAACCTGCTGCTCAGTGGCTTCCTCGATTTCATCCGTCAGTGCCGTTTCGGTCTGATCGGCGATCGTCTCCTCTACCGACTCTTCAGCACCCTCGGCAACCTCTTGTTCTAATTGCTCCTCAACTTGCTCTTCAACCTGCTCCTCAACTTCGTCTTCAACAGGGTCGGGGAGTCCGCCAAACGTTAATTCATCCTCAACCGCATCCACCACCTCGTCGACAACCTGCTCTTCCACAGAATCGGCGACCTGTTCTTCGGTTGTTTCAGTAGCCTCCTCGGTCACTGATTCCTCTATCTGATCTTCGACTTGCTCCTCCACTTCCTGCTCTGCGGCTTCTTCAGCAACCTCGTCTGCCCCACTCTCCCCTCCGAACGTTAACTGCGCACGAGCGGGTACCGCAGCCAGTGAAAGGGCGAGGGTCAGTAAAAGCAGTGCGCAGATCCGTGCGGCACTATTACGTTGCGTCATTACCAGCAATGTGGGCATGATTGAGATCCTTGGCCAAGAAAACGGCCTTAATAGTGTAGAGACGTTTCAGCGTTGACCTACATTCCCCAAACGAGTGGGAATAAAACCAACGCTTGGTACGTCATCATTGTAACAGGCCCTCTATGAGTCAGCTTACCGCAAATCAAAAAGCTGTATTGATGAATGAACTGACCGGTTTAAAACGGTTCAGTACGTCACTCACGGGTGACCGTCATGACGCTGATGATTTACTGCAACTTACCGTAGAACGGGTACTGGAACGCGGCATGCCCAAAGACGCTCACGCTGGGAAGTGGGCCTATCGGGTCTGCCGCAATTTGTGGTTGGACGAACTCCGCGCTCGGGAGGTTCGGAGCCGCTTCGCTAAAGCCGAAGCCACGGGTAACGGGGATCTGGGCGTTAGCGATGCAGGTGGCCTTGAACGATTGGAATTTGAACGCGTTGAGCAGGCCATCAATACCCTGTCCGAAGAGCAGAGAACGGTGCTCTTACTGGTAGCGATTGAAGGCAGGTCGTACGCGGAAGTGGCGGAGGTCCTCAACATTCCCATAGGGACAGTAATGAGCCGAGTGGCTCGGGCGCGGCGCAGCCTCGCTGAAAAAATCGGCTGAGTGCCCCCTGAATTTAAACTCAGGAGGCGTCGGAGCTAGGAAGCCCAGTGATGGGTAGGTAAGGTAAGGAGATATTTGGTGGCGGATATTCACACGCTGGACATTGCTGGACAACGGGACGACGAGCTTCTCAGTCGACTCATAGATGGAGAGTGTTCAACTGACGAGCGCCTTGATCTCGAAGTACGGCTCGCAACAGACCCGGCTCTGCGTGCGCGACTGGAGGAATTTCGAGCCAATGATGCCGCCTTCAAAGCCGTCATAGGGGCTCAAGATAGCACTGTGAACACCGGTGTCTCTGACCGCTTGGCAAACTACATTGCCAGGGACGACCGAGCGTCTTCACCGATTTATAAATTTGCGGTGGCAGCGACGTTATTGTTAGCCACTGCCATTGTGACGGTTAGCAACCTTTGGACGTCTCCTCTCTCTGACACACCCCAGATCGATGCCGTACTCGCAAAAGCTTTAAGCACAGAGCCCTCCGCGGCCGATGGTTGGAGCAACGTTGACGATGAACGGGCACTGCGAGTTGTCCTTACGTTTCCCGCAGCCGACGGGCAGTGGTGTCGTGAGTTTTTGCTGGCCTCGGATGACAGTCATTGGAGGGGCGTGGCCTGTAAAGGGGCAAAAAGCTGGGTAACACAGGTTATCGGTCGGGAAGTCTTTTTGGAGCAGCAAGGCGGATATCGCACCGCTAGTGCTGAAACCAGCCATCCAATCGAGCAATTCATTGATCAGACAGCAACCGATATTGCATTATCTGCAGATCAAGAAGCCGCTCTTATTGCCCAGGATTGGTCTTCATCAAAGGCGCATTAATTACCGCACAGCGGTAGCCGCCGACGAAACCCATGGAAGCCTTTGCCTGGCACTGCTCATTCCAGGCTTCACAAAGCTGCTGACTTACACTGCTAAACCCCTGTTAAGACCGCTATTCGCTCACAGAGTGATGGTCCGAACAGGTTTAGTGCGCCAGGCATTCTTCTTGGGCGTGAGACCGAATTTTGAAAGCCAATTACCTCGGACCAGCACGAGTAAACCGCCAAATTTCAACGACTCTTACAACCGTGCCGCCAATAGTCGCGCAGTTCTATCGTGTCAAATATGCAGGTGCTCGCACGAGCCGATCAAGCTAGGCGTCGAGCTTCTTTCTAGCGTGCTCCATTAACGCCCACAAGATGTTACTGGAGCTCACTTGACCCACTAATTTTCCCTGGTGTGTGACGGCATTCCGTCGTTGCTTAGAGTCGATCATTCGCTGAGCCACCTCCACGATCGTCTCATCAGGACTACAGGCGTCAATATGCTCAGTCATCGCTTGTTCCACCTGAATGTTTTCAGGACTGCCGTCATTGTAGATAGCCGTGAGCACTGCACGGATACAATCTAGCTCTGTAATCTTCCCGCAAGGAACTGCATCATGACCAATAACCGTCAACCCTGTCAGTCGGAATTCCACCAGTAACTCTATCGCCTTAACAAGGGGCGCAGATCTATCAATTGTGAGGGGATTGCGATGCATACAATCTCTAATGCTGGTTGGAGTGGTCATAGATTGCTCCTCATAAACGGGGTGATAGGGCACAAAGTCGTCATAAAATTTTGAATACGCCAAGGGTGCAAGCGCCACCGCACAGATGGCTTTGCGCGTCGTCAGTAAAGCGCGGCTTACCACTGATAGCAATTGAAATAATACTAGGTGCCGTCCAGAGCATGCTTTTTCAGTGTTTCCAATGCGACGATTTGTAGCGTTTTCATATTGGTCCTGCGCAACCAAACTTTGGGGGCGCAACCCGCCATTTCCGCTTCTTCCCAGCGCCGAGCACAAAGACACCACCGATCGCCGGGCTGCAAACCCGGAAAATCATATTCTGGACGAGGCGTGCTTAAGTCATTGCCCGCCCGTGCAGAAAAAGCCAAAAAGTCTTCGGTCATATCCGCGCAAACGGTGTGCGTGCCCGTATCCATGGGTCCCGTATTGCAGTACCCATCTCGGTAAAAACCGGTCATAGGTTTTTTACAACACACCTCTAATGGCGCTCCCAAAACGTTAAGCTGCCGATCTCCACCACCATCACCCATCGCTCAAATCCTGTTCTTTATTTTGTGTCCCAGCATGGCTGCGATAAATACCCACCACTTTTTCACCTGCGGCATTAATGCTAGCGCGGTACATGCCCTCGGTATTAAAGACCAGCGCAACATTGCCCTTGGGGTCAATGGCGATCACACCGCCCTCTCCTCCCGCCAGAGCCAACTCATCATGAAGTACCTGATTCGCGGCCACCAATAAATCAAGGCCCTGATACCTGACACGTGCGCAAATATCGCTGGCTACTTGCCAACGAATAAAAAATTCACCGTGTCCTGTCGCCGATACCGCGCAGCTACGATTATCTGCAAACGTTCCTGATCCGATCAGCGGGGAATCTCCGATCCGCCCCCAACGCTTTCCCGTCATGCCGCCAGTGGATGTCCCCGCGGCCAAATTGCCCGAAGTATCGAGAACCACGACACCAACGGTGCCAAACTTCTCATCACCATTCTGCGCTTTTTTGTCCTCGTATTTAGCTCGAAATAGTTCAAGGGCTTCGACCCGTCTGGGGGTTGTAAAGTAACGATTATCGACCATAGTCAGGCCCTGACTCTCAGCAAACTTGTCTGCCCCAGCACCCGATAACAGCACATGAGGCGAGTATTCGAGCACGGCATAGGCCGCTTCAATAGGATTTTTAACCCGGGTCACTCCCGCAACCGCTCCTGCTGCGAGGTTGTGCCCTAACATCATGGATGCGTCGAGCTCGTGTGTGCCATTCCACGTAAGAACCGCTCCATGTCCTGCGTTAAAAAGCGGCGAATTTTCCAATAACCGGATGGTTTCTCGCACAACATCTGAGCCGGTAGCGCCATCTTGAAGTCGCGCATGGCCCTGCTGCACGGCCGTGTTGAGTATCGCGAGGTAGTCGCGCTCCTGCTCAGGCGTTATAGAGTCGCGAGTCAGCGTACCCGCGCCTCCATGAATTGCTATTGCAATAGGGTCAGCAAAAGCCCCGGGCACCAAGCCCAGCAGGCCCAACAGTAATAATAGCCGTCGCAATTGGAACATTGCTCTCCCCCTTAATAACTTTGACCTCAAAGGATGGCACGATCGCAGCGCCATGCAAAATGTTAACGAGACATTGAAGAACCTGCACGCTAACCTTTCACCCTGATCTTTTAGGGAGCAACTCAAGTGATCGTTAGATCTGTCATTGACCGCAGCGCGGCTATATTGCTGCAACCCCACCTTTACTTTACCTGTGACGATGATTTTTTAGATTTTGGCGATGGCAGCGTTTACGTCGCAATCATGGCTGCATTGGCCACACTGCTCGGCATCGTTATGGGCAGTGCAGGCAGCCACTACAACTCTTTTGGTTTGGTCCCAGCTCTTATCATGGGTCCTTTGGCTGGTGTGCTAGTCACGTTCGTTATGGCAGGCATCATTCATGTCTTATGCAAAGCGCTAGGCAGCCAGGGTGACTTTGGTGACAGCTTCCACATAGCGGCCTCTGCCGCAGTTTTAATGCCCGTCAGCCAATTACTCAGCGTTTTACCGCTGATGATCGTCAGCATCGGTTGGGCCTGGTGGGTGGTCTCAAGAGGCGTCATCCATGTGCACAACGTGGCACCCAGAAAAGCAGAGATCGCTTTTGCACTGCTATATGCGACCCTTCTTCTGATTGCAGCGGCCAATAACTAGTTAGGCCGGAACACCGCTCTGCCCACACATACTTAGATGATAGAGCGCCGCAGCTCTCTCATCTTTCAATTAGCTACTTGAGCCCCACTAACCCGCAGAATAAGCCCACATTTGAACTTATAACGCCCGTGTGCGGCTGCAGTTTGATTCCGCGTTGCGCAGGGAAACCAAGGCATGACGACGACAGCGCTAAAGTTTGCAGCATGGCCAAACACCGTCGCATAAACTACTCCACTCATTTCGGATTTTTACGGTCGCGGAATGCGCTTTTACATTGGCTAAGACAGGTTCGCCTTTGACTCATTGGCTGCAGAACCAAAAATACCTTTGGCCATAAGAGACGTCTCACCCTCCCTGCGTTTTTGATAAATTTCAGCTCTGATGGCATGCACGGCCGTCTTATCGGATTCCGCCAGCGCTGCCATCTCAACAAGATGACAGGCCAGCCGGATATCTGTTTCTACATGATCTAGCGCTCGCTGAGCCAAGATTAAGGCACCCCCTGCCAAGCTAGCGACCTCAGCGGCTAAACGCGCCTCTTGCGCAGGCTTCAAATGTGCGGGGTTGCCGTCATACCAGCCGCCATATAAGCGCCATATATTTTGCACAACAAACTCAGGCTCATCATAGACCGGCGCCATCCATGGCAAGTCCAAAGACGCCCTCGGAATCTTCACACTGTGAATAACGTCATTCAACCGAGCGCCTTCGTTCATTAAGTGGAGCGTCTGTTGCACCAACGACTCCAAAGCCTCGGCAACGCTTGTTAGAACATGACGAATGCGCTTTTCCCCTGCAATTGGTAGCCCATGGGCTGGAAGAAACAGCTCGGGTTTCATAGCCACCATGTCACGGAGCGCCTGCGCCCACTCTCTAGGGTAGCGTTGAGCTTTTTGCGGATTGCCGGCATTCGGAAACGCCCAAATAAAAAAATCACCGGCACAAATAGCGCGGTGCGAAGGCACCCAGGTCCAGGTGTGGTCATCGGTTTCTCCCCGGGCATGGTGTAACTCAAAAGCGGTGCCACCCACATCCAAATCGAGGGTCGATTGATAAGTTTGATGTGGCTCGGGCGTGGCAGTGGGCAGGAACTGTCGGGTACCTGCCAAGTCGTAGCCCCGTCGCTTGAACTGACCAAATTGCCGCTCATTAATCACTTGGTTATAGCCATTGGTAAGCCGGTAGCGCTCAAACCGACGGGCAACATTTTCATGGGCAACGACCTTGGCAGACTTAGAATCGGCAACAAAGGCCCCAGCACCCCCAACGTGATCGATATGACCATGAGTAAAAACCAGTGAATTAAACGGCGAATTGCTCCAATCTCGGACAGCATCTACGCATCGCTGCCCCCCGTGCTCGTTGGACGTGTCGAACGCCACTAAGCCGTCATCTGTTTTGAACACAATGCAATGGGAGAACGCTTCAACGACTGCCAAGCTGCCGTTGATTTCTGACAACTCGTGATTGATACGATTAAGCGGGCCCGCGCGATCAAGCTCGAGCCTACCGTCAATGACGTCAGCCGACAGTGTCAGAAGATCGGTCATCGCTACCCCCTCAATTTATAATTGTTATGGCTCGGTTGCCTGTAGCACCCACTTTCTATGACGGTGGTTTTCTAACAACACTGACTTTGGCACACCTTTACACTGGTGACGAGTCGAACAGGCGTATGACCGAACTCAATATTTGCGGTACTGTATTCGATCGCAACCAGTGGCGGACAAAATATGTTTAGGTGGCAGTTTTTCGGGCTAGGCCTTGTCTTTCTCTGGTTCATGATTGGCGGCATCTCCCATTTCACCTCCCCTGAGTTTTTCGTCAACATTATGCCGCCGTATGTAGGGTGGCATCTTGAAATTGTCTATGTCAGCGGTATTTTGGAAATACTGGGGGCTCTGGGCATTTTGGTTCCAACAACTCGCAAGTGGGCGGGCAACTGTCTAATTCTCCTTACATTGGCAGTCACCCCAGCCAATATCCATATGTGGATGCATCCCGAGCTGTTTCCCGACGTCTCGGAAACGGCGCTCAGCGTAAGGTTGTTTGTTCAGGTGTTATTGCTGATCTGTATTGGGTGGTCTACCAGACCGTCCATTGATCTGGGTAAGACGGTGGGGGCCAACTGATATGGTTATATCAATAGAAACGAACACATCAATACCATTCGCGCCTCGAGTCATTCCCCAACCCATAACCCCTCAAAAATCATGATCGCAATAAAGAAGAACACGGTTTTAATGATTCCACTTTCGGGGTTTGCGGCACGCCCATGAACATCTCTGCAGACCAACCAGTGGGGCCAACTACCGAACTCGTCGCCCAGCTCTGGCAAGTAATTTTGGCAAACCTACCTAGAGATCTGACCTGGCCTGTCTTACTGATGACAACCCT
This sequence comes from Luminiphilus sp. nBUS_16, assembly GCF_051201645.1. Classification (GTDB taxonomy): domain Bacteria; phylum Pseudomonadota; class Gammaproteobacteria; order Pseudomonadales; family Halieaceae; genus Luminiphilus. The sequence continues at coordinate 2,508,606 of NZ_CP179205.1, forward strand.
GCTGGCCACAGGAATTTGGCTGACACGCCAAGGGCACGGCGCCAAAAATGCTGACGGGCGGGAACGAAAAACTACCCTTTTGCAGTTCTTGCTACCAAAAGATATTTACACTCACGTATCCGCCCGGGTCGATATTGCACTTTATGTATTTGAGCGAACACTCAGGCCCCTATGGGTGGTACCCGTTTTAATAGTGCTGGCCCCTGCAGTCGAGCAGTCTGTCATCGCCGCGATGAATAACCTACTGGGACCTAGCCCCAGATTAGCCTCCACCCCCAGTTGGATGCTGCTGTACAGCTTGATCACCCTGCTGCTCTACGACACCATTTTCTATCTCATTCATTACTCCGAACATAAGATTCCAGCCCTGTGGGCGATCCACAAAATCCACCACAGCGCCGAGGTACTCACGCCTTTGACCCGTTATCGCGAACATTTTATTGAGGGGCCTATTTATGCCGTAGGGGCTGCACTCGCTTACGGCCTTGCAGGCGGACTTTTCGGTTGGATTTTTGTCGATGGCATAACACAGGCTACGCTGTTCAATATTGGCTTCTTCTCACTTTTGTTTGGATTTAACGGATCTTTTAGGCATTACCACGTGGCTTTTCACTACCCACCCTGGCTATCAAAGTGGCTACACAGCCCCGTCATGCATCATGTTCATCACAGCTACCTACCACAGCACTGGGACAAAAATTTCGCTGCAGTAACCAGCATTTGGGATCGGTTGTTTGGGACGCTGTATATTCCTGAGAAGGATGAGACAACCCCCTGGGGACTGGGCCCTGAAACTCAGGGCCACTATCGAACATTCTTACAAAATACGCTGGGCCCCTTTAGAGATTGGCACGCAATGGCATTTGGGACTGGCCAGGCTAAAAAGAAGGCCGAAGACTGAAGCGGGCACCTATCCGGTATTGCACATTCGCCGAGAAGGCAAAGCCGCGATCACCCCATGCCCCAGCGCGCTCAGATCAAACTTTTTCAAGCAAAGACAGGTGTTTGAATAGCGCACGAATGCGAGCCGACTGCCGGAGATCTTTGTGGTGCAACACCCAAATATACCCCCAATGTGTCGCTGGCACATTGGGTAGGAGTAGAAGTTCCGGGTCTTCGGCTGCCATCATAGAAGGCAACACCGCTACCCCCAGCTGATGTTTAACTGCCATGAGGCGCGGCATGAGACTATGGAAAAGATGCCGGCCCGACAAACCCAAGCTTCCTGCCGTTACAAACTCACCCTGTTTATGACGCGGGGCGGATCCAATATAAGTTAACTCTCTGAGCCCTTTTGCCGCTTCAGTGAGCAAGTTTGTATGCACATAATATCCGATGGAAATCGGCATAAGCTTAATGCCCACAATATCTTTTGGGGGGCGCTTATCTTTGGGCATTCCTCTAATCGCAAGATCGGCCTCACGACGTGCCAAGTCCACGTGATCGTCACTGGCTGAAATGTCTAAATCAATACCGGGGTATCGCTGTGAAAAATTAGCGAGCGCATTGTATATAGGGTGCGCCGACCACAGGGGTAGTGAAACTTTGATCCCCCCGGTCAGTTGGGCATCCATGCCCACGAGGCGGCGCTCGGCCTCGTCGAGTGTTTCCTCAACCCCCTGAGCTATCGGAAGCAGTTCAGCAGCGAGTGCCGTTGCTTGAAAACCATCAGGAGTACGATCGAAAAGCTTACCCGCAAGTGCCTCTTCCAAGCCATCAAGCCTGCGCATTACCGTGGTGTTGCTAACACCGAGTTGCGCAGCAGCTTTTCGAGTAGAGCCATATCGACTCAATGACAATAAAATTTTTAAGTCATCCCAATTCACTTCGACTGCTTATACATCCTCACGCTATGCGTTGAATATAGACCCGTCCTTGGCCATCAGCACAATGCCTGGTTCTGGCGCATCGTTACTCACACACTCAACAACCGTCATGGCCTCACCAGCGGGGTAAACTTTGAGCGTCATCTTATGCTGGCCTTGATACTGCTTGGCTTTCACCATTCTAATCCGCACATCGTCTCCGTACAGGGCCTTCAATTCTAGCTTGCAAATTTTGAGATGATCACTCTGGCTTTCGGCCGAAACCGATGTCGAGAAAAGTGATATGACGCCCATCGCTAACACCACCAAAGCCGCCATTGCTGACTGAGTTACTGCACCTTTTGCTGTCTTCATTTTTGCCTCTCCTTTAAAGAGCACTAAGTGAAGCAAGCGAGACTACATGAGCAAATATCGCAACGATATATATTAAATTGATGTCATAAGATGCAAATTTGCAACACTTAAATAATAGATTGTCAGGGCGTAGCGATTAGGGTGTATCGCTTATCTGGTTAATTTTTCAGGGACTTTTCCTCGGTCTGCTGGCGATCCGGGCACTCAAATCGCCTGATTAGACGATGACCTCGGTGGCGACGGGATATAACGAATGGAAGTCATGGCTGCCCCATAACTAGCAATGCCGATCCGGCCGAAAGCGATGAAAAAAGGCGGCGCCAGTTAAAGCATTAACGATAACGTCCTGCCTCGCAAAGGAAGACTTATTCTGATCGCAACGGTGTTGATTTGTAAGCTTCGTTGGCTGGAACAACAGACTAGGGGCGTTCACCAATCAAAGGGATAGCAAAAAGGCAGGCTCGGTACGCGGTTTCTTATTTGCAAGTACTCAATTAAGAACAAGGCTCTTTCAAAGCGCCTTGCACTGTCTTCGCAAAAAAATGGTCGGGACGGCAGGATTTGAACCTGCGACCACCACACCCCCAGTGTGGTGCGCTACCAGACTGCGCTACGCCCCGAAGCGGCGAGAGTATACATGGGTAAAGACGTGGTGGTAAGTGTCAGAGCGGAGGATTTAGCAGCGCTTGGGCTTTTAGTAAGTCGCTAATGCAATCTCGAGCCACCTGCTGAATCTCGACGGGTGTCGGTACCTCGTCTTCTTGGGTCATACGTTGCCGAGCACCGCCGATGGTATAGCCCTGCTCGTACAGCAAACTCCGAATCGTACGAATCATCTCAACATCGACGCGCTGATAGTAGCGACGGTTTCCACGGCGCTTCACAGGTTTTAACTGAGGAAACTCTTGCTCCCAGTAGCGCAAAACGTGGGGCTTTACGGCGCAAAGATCACTGACCTCGCCAATGGTGAAGTAGCGCTTGGTGGGAATTGGAGGAAGTTCACTGTTGTGCGTGGGTTCAAGCATTATCAAATCCTCCCTGTTCAGTCACCTGTTCAACTTTTGCCTTGAGCTTTTGCCCTGGCCGAAAAGTCACCACTCTTCTGGCCGAAATAGGTATTGCCTCGCCAGTTTTCGGGTTTCTTCCGGGTCGCTGACGCTTGTCTCTGAGATCAAAATTTCCAAAGCCTGACAATTTGACTTGCTCATTGTTCTCAAGGCAAATCCGTATTTCTTCAAAGAACTGCTCTACCAGTTCCTTGGCCTCACGCTTATTGAGGCCAAGCTCCTCAAAGAGCTTGTCGGCCATCTCAGATTTTGTCAGTGCAGACATGATATTTCGCTATGCCCTTAATTCCGCATTGAATTTTTCTTTCAGGAAATCAACGACTTGGTTAATAATCGCAGACACTTCCTCATCATCAAGAGTGCGCGAGCCGTCTCGAAAAGTCAAACCCAGAGCGATACTTTTTTGGTGATCACCAACGCCACTACCGGTGTAGACATCGAAAAGCTTCAGGTCAGCCAAAGCCGGCCCTGACACGTCGCGAACAGCGTCCAACAACGCGCCGACCTCGAGGTCGCGCCCAACCACAACCGCAATATCCCGCCGAGTCTCGGGAAAACGCGAAATATCCGCGTAAGCTGGCACGCTGCCTTGACGCACTGCACTCAGATCCAGTTCAGCAAATACGGTATTCGCGGGTATGTCCAACTGCTGCGCCGCCTGAGGGTGCACTGTCCCCAAGAACCCAATCACTTTGCCATCGAGGGCGACATTGGCCGTTTGACCATCATGCAGCCCCGAATGGCACGCCGAGATAAACGTGACGCCAGCATCGGTGCGTCCCAGCAGTTGTTCTAGCTCCCCTTTCATGTCGAAGAAATCAACTCGACTGCTGTCATCCGCCCAGTTTTCTGTGGCTTTGGTACCAGACATTGCCAGCGCAAGCATCGACTGCTCAGCATAGGGTTGCCCGGTGGTGAAGCGGTTTCCCGTCTCGAAAAGTCGCACTCGAGAGTTCTGACGCTTAACGTTGTGTGCCACCGCAGCCGCCAACCCAGGCAGAAGGCCTAGGCGCATTTCAGACAGCTCACTAGAAATAGGATTCTTTACTTTGATCGCCTGACCCTCAGGCCAGAACACCGCTTGCTGCTCTGGCGCCACAAAGCTAAAAGTAATCGCCTCCTGAAACCCTCGCGATACTAGGCCTTGTCGCAGTGTACGCAGCGATCGTTGCGCCTCACTGACGGGTGTGATCTGAAGCTTCGCCTCAATATGGGCAGTCGGCAAACGGTTGTAACCATGGACTCGAGCCAACTCTTCAATTAAATCGACCTCTTGGCTCATGTCAAAGCGCCAGCTGGGGGCAACACATGTCCAGGAATTTGACTCATCGTAGGTCACATCGAACCCTAACCCCTGCAAAATGCGCGTCACTTCATCCTCTGGCAGTGCTAAGCCTAAAACACGCTCAATACGCTCCGCACGCAGCACGAGTGTCGACTGTTCGGGTAAATCTTCAGGGCTGACCACTTCAATAACAGGGCCAGCGCTGCCGCCGGTTACGGTCAGCAGCAGCTCTGTTGCCCGCTCAATTGCACGCCGTTGCAACTGCCAATCTACCCCTCGCTCGTAACGATGAGAAGCATCGGTATGCAATCCGTAGCCTCGCGCTCGACCGGCGATTAGGGCTGGCGTAAAGAAAGCGCTTTCTAGAAAAATAGATCGCGTCTCAGCGGTAACACCACTGTTAGCACCACCCATAATACCCGCAAGCGCCAAGGGTCGCTGTTGATCCGCTATGACCAAAGTCCCATCGGTCAGCTGTATCTCCGAACCGTCCAGTAACGTCATGAATTCATTAGGCGTTGACTCACGAACGACAACACCACCTGACAACGTATCCAAATCAAAAGCGTGCAGCGGCTGGCCCATCTCCAACATGACGTAGTTAGTCACATCTACGACCGGGTCTATCGTACGAAGCCCCGACCGGCGCAGTCGCTCAGCCATGTACAAAGGCGTGGTCGCGCCAAGATCAACACCCTCAATAACTCTGCCGAGATACCGTGGGCATTGTGCACTTGCCACCACCTCAACAGGGAAAGTGGTATCAATAGTCGGTTGAACCGGCTCTACGGGAGGCTCGCAGGCCATTAACTGATTGAGAACTGCGACATCCCGCGCAACACCAGCAATGCCAAGACAATCCGCGCGGTTAGGTGTTAAGCCAAGCTCAAGGGTGACGTCATTCAGAGCGAGGTAGTCACGTAAGTCCTGTCCCACCGGCGCATCGGGAGCAAGCTCAAGCAGTCCGTCCTTTTCATCCGACAGAGACAGCTCTGCAGCAGCGCACAACATGCCCTGACTCTCAAGCCCTCGTAATTTAGCTTTCTTAATTTTGAAGTTGCCCGGGAGCACTGCGCCAAGACGTGCCAGAGGTGCTTTTAAACCCACACGAGCGTTGGGCGCACCACAAACAATTTGTACCGTCTCATCACCAGCGTTTACGGTGCAAACACGCAGCTTGTCGGCGTCGGGGTGCTGCTCTGCCGTTACAATCTCCGCAACAACCACCCCCTCAAAAGACCCTGCAACCGGCGTAATGGCATCGACCTCCAAGCCAGCCATTGTCAGCTGCTCGGCCAACATTTCAGACGACAAACTGGGGTTAACCCATTCGCGCAACCACTGTTCTGAAAAAATCATGGTTCGCGTCCTCTACTGAAACTGGCTTAAAAAGCGCAGATCGTTGTCAAAGTTTAGCCTCAGATCGCCAATGCCATAGCGCAGCATAGCCAAACGCTCCACGCCCAAACCAAAAGCAAAACCCGTAAATCGCTCGGTATCGATGCCCGACATTTCAAACACCCGTGGATTCACCATGCCGCAGCCCAATACTTCGAGCCAGCCCGTATGGCTGCACACCCGACAACCCTCACCGCCGCACTTCACACACTGAATATCAACTTCGGCCGAAGGTTCAGTAAAGGGAAAGTAGGAAGGTCTAAATCTCACCGCGAGATCATCGCGCTCGAAAAACGCCTGCATAAACGCTTCCAGCAAGCCCTTAAGGTCGGCAAAGCTGGATCGCTCATCAACAAGCAAGCCCTCTATTTGATGGAACATGGGCGAATGCGTTAAATCAGAATCGCAGCGATAAACTCGCCCAGGACAGATAATCCTTAACGGCGGCTCGCGGGATTCCATAGTTCGAATCTGCACACCCGAAGTGTGGGTGCGCAGCACATGCGTTTCGTCAATGTAAAACGTATCGTGCATAGCCCGCGCGGGGTGATGGGCTGGAATATTGAGGGCTTCAAAGTTGTGATAATCGTCCTCAATTTCAGGGCCTTCAGCGACGCTAAACCCCATTCCGGTAAAAAAATCCTCTACCCGCTGGATGGTTCGAGTAATGGGATGTAGTCCTCCAAGGTCAACACCGCGCCCAGGTAACGTCACATCGATTTTTTCAGCTTCAATCTTCTGCTGCAAAGCCGCCTGCTCAAGCCCGGTTCGCCGCTCATTAAGCACCCCGGAAAGCTCCTGCTTCACCGCATTGATAAGAGCACCGGCCTTGGGACGTTCCTCGGCGGACAGCCCTCCTAACGTTTTCAAAAGCCCAGTCAAAGCACCCTTTTTACCCAGATACTCAACGCGAAGCTGCTCTAGCTCCTGCGGTGTTGATGCCTGTGCTACCGCGGCTATGGCTGCTGATTTAATTGCCTCTAGGGATTCCATGCTTTCCATCTCAACCGTATGCAAACGCCGGCCACTTCTGACCATAAAAAAAGGAAGGAGCAAGTGCGCCTTCCCTCATAGGATACTGCAGTCGGGCCTGCAAGACGCAGGCCGCTGATTAAGCTGCCAGAGCTGAGCGCGCTTGCTCCACAACCGCTGCAAATGCAGCCTTGTCATGCACGGCCAAATCGGCCAGCACACGTCGATCCAGCGCTATATCTGCTTTCTTCAGGCCATTAATAAGCCGGCTGTAAGTCAGGCCATTGGCACGGGACTGCGCATTGATGCGGGTAATCCAGAGTGCACGGAACTGACGCTTTCGTTGCCGGCGGTCACGATAAGCGTACTGACCTGCTTTGGTGACTGCCTGCTTGGCTACCCGAAACACACGTGAGCGCGCCCCGTAATACCCTTTCGCTTTGTTTAAGATTTTCTTGTGACGACGTCTAGCCGTCACACCACGTTTTACACGAGCCATAGTCTTTTACTCCAAGTGATGAGGACGGTTATTTAGCACGAAGCATACGATCGATCAGCACTTTATCTGCCTGATCAACCATAGACGTGCCGCGCAGCTGACGCTTACGCTTGGTCGTCATCTTGGTAAGAATATGGCTTTTATGAGCGCTTTTGCGCTTATAACCGCCGGCCGTTTTTTTAAACCGCTTGGCGGCACCACTGTGAATTTTTGCTTTGGACATGGATACAACTCCGCATTTGGCCCGCTTACGCAGGCGAGTTTTTCATTGATCGGGGCCAGAGGCATTCACTGGCCATTAACCCCGCTTCTTAGGTGCGATAACCATCGTCAACTGTCGGCCTTCCATTTTCGGAAATTGCTCAACGTTGCCGAGTTCGCTCAGGTCGGCTTCTACTCGCTTGAGTAGCTCCATGCCGATTTCCTGATGAGCCATTTCACGCCCGCGGTACCGCAGGGTGACTTTGGCCTTATCGCCGTTCTCAAGGAAACGCACCAGGTTGCGTAGTTTTACCTGGTAGTCCCCTTCGTCCGTCCCTGGACGAAATTTCATTTCTTTAACTTGGATTCGTTTGGTCTTCTTTCGCTGCGCAGCTTTTTGCTTTTTGGCCTCAAAAATATGCTTTCCGTAGTCCATAACTTTACAGACTGGCGGATCAGACTCTGCCATCAGCACGAGGTCCATGCCTGCTGCTTCTGCAGCTGCTTGAGCCTCGGCGATTGGTACAATGCCCACTTGCTCTCCCTCAGCACTGACTAAACGCACCTGAGAGGCTGTAATTTGCTCATTCGTAATGGCTTTTTTGCTTTTGCTGTCGCTCTTAATACCCTCGATCTCCAGTTAGTAAAGAGCGCGGATAGTACAGGCAAGCGAGGCCAAGCTCAAGATGCCTCGTTGGTATAAATAACCGACCCAAATCCTGCATTCGTCGGGTTAACCCCTGTGGTTTCACCAGAGGGCAAAACAGCGAACTCAGACTTGACCGCTTCGGCCCTGAACTGTGCCCCCGGCAGGGATAAAGTCTGTGCGCGCCTCCCCGCGGACCACCATAAAAATCTCCAACTAAGCCACGATTAGTTCGGGCCAAAACCTATCTTTTCGCGGCAAGTCATTAATTCTCGATGAAAGGCTACTGACAATTTACTGAGATCTCGATAACGTCAGGGCTCAATGAAATAGAGGTCCATCAACATGAACTTGCTCGACATCGATCAATTCCAGTGGCAGCACCACCAAGAAATTGTTGCGGGCGCGCCCCCCATCGATTACTGGAGCTCGATACTTTCCATTAGCAACAGTGGGCGCCTAGAAATGCTATACCGTTGGGAGCCCAATGCGCATTGCCACTTTCACCGCCATCGCGCAGAGACAACATCGATCGTTTTGCAAGGCGAGCTCAATGTAGCCGACTACGTCAATGGCAAAGTCACTAACTCATGGGTGAGGCCAAAGGGGCATCGCGCCTTCGGTGAGGGCGATGAGGTTCATCGAGAATGGGGCGGGCCACAGGGTGCTTTGGTGTACTTTAGCCTGTATGCCAATGATGGATTGCTCGCAGATCAGCTAGATTCCCAAGGCAATATCATCAGAACCACGTCTTTGAGCGATGTCAAAAAACACTATGATAAAAATGCTGCCACCCTGCAGCACTGAATGCTGGGGGGGCCCTCTTTCACTCCAAAAAAACTGGCTACTTGATAGAGCTCACGAGATCCTGCTCGGCGCACCAGCTCAGAGGAGAGCAACCGAAGCGCTGGGAGAAGTACCGCGAGAAATTTCCAGTGTTTGAAAATCCAGCGTGATTTGAAATCAAACTGACCGAAAAAACCCCGCTACGCAGCATAGGCAACACAACTTCATCTCGAGATTCGTCGAGCAAACACTGAAATGTAACGCCCAAATCACGTGCTAAACGCCGTTGTAACGTGCGTTTGTCGCAATGCATGCGCTCGGCTAGACGGGTGAGCTGATAACGACCCGTCGGCAAGGTTGCCCGAATCCAACCTTTAATTTCACTCTTGAGCACGGCACTAAGGTCGCCCTGTTTATAGGCATCCAATGCGCTGTTGGCCTGTTGGGTAAACCCCGTCAGTCCTTTGCGATAGCCCGGGTTAGGCCTAGCTAATACATCGCGGTGAATAAGCACTCCCGTATCTGGGCTATCCACATTGACAGGAATGGACTGAAAATGGCTGGGCCAACGCAAACCCACATTCGATGGCGTCAAATTAATAGAATGAGGCTTAAAGGCGCCCTCTGAAATTGCGCCCAAACCCGAGACGACTTGCATCAATGCTGTTCCGGCAACGACCTCCGCGGCATGCTTGTCCTGAGTGCTGTCTATTTCTACCCACAATGACAGAAAAATATAATCGCCTTGAGGCCTCACCTGCCAAACAATGGGGGCTGCATGCAGCGGGTTGTACCGCAACAACACGGACAGCATCGCACCCACGTTGGGAGCCTCTTTAAATAGGGAACCGAGAACTCCGGCGTGGTTTTCTACTTGATCATCGACCCAACCCGCAATTAACTCCGAGCCTTCCTCAGCCATGGGCAAAAGCAACCGACAGACATCAGAAAGCGGAATTTCGGGGTTCATCGTGTACGGGCCAGCAGCGGATGCCTGAAGAATGGCTTCCTGGCATTTGTGGTCAGGCGACCACTTTGGCATTCCCCAAAGGGCAGCGGTTTCGACGACACCTTGAATCATTTGGTTAGTCCGAATGCGTTACGTTCTCAGCATGTTCGCCATGGAGCAGCGTTTGTCAAGTCAAAGGCCACAATGTTGTTAAAGCCCGCACCAAATTGTGTAAAGGGTGTCACGAAATGATAATTCAGGATCGGCCAGCTGAACCTGCCTAGCATGAGCTCTTAAGCAATAAACCCAAACCGCTTGCTACAGATTAATGGTCCTCAAGCACCCGCAAGGGCACCACCGATCCAAGGGTGCCTCGCAACAGCGGCTTTCGCGCCAACCTCCCAAGCCGCCCCCCGAACAATTGATTCGAGGGCGCGAAACCGAACGCCCCACACAGCACCTTTATGCAGTAGGGAGTATCTTTACTGTCAATTTGAGTCCTATCTGCCTCGATCTGCCTCGCACTAAGTGCTCAGACGCCCCTTCTTTGCTGACATATCGTCCATTAACTGCATAAGTTCTGCCAAATTCAAGCTGCCGAGATCTGAACCATGACGCCCTCTTACCGCCACGGTACCCGAGGTCATTTCTTTGTCGCCAACTACTAAAACTAACGGCACTTTTGCCAACTCGTGTTCACGAATTTTAAAGCCAATTTTTTCATTGCGAAGGTCAGTGCCCACCCTGAAACCCGCCTCCTTGAGGTCGGCTGCCACCTGCTGGGCATAAGCCCCCTGTTTATCTGTAATCGGCGCCACGATTGCCTGTTGAGGCGCAAGCCACAGCGGAAACTCTCCCTCGTAGTGCTCTATGAGAATACCGATAAACCGCTCAAAGGATCCCAACACAGCGCGATGCAGCATGACGGGAACCTGTCTACTGCCATCCTCCGCGACATACTGTGCATCGAGGCGGCCTGGCATTGAGAAATCAACCTGAATCGTACCCAGCTGCCAAACTCGGCCAATACAGTCTTTAAGAGAGAACTCAATTTTTGGGCCATAGAATGCGCCCTCGCCGGGAAGCATCTCCCAATTGAGCTTCTTGGCATCTAAAGCCTCTGCCAGCGCTGCTTCAGCTCTGTCCCAGTCTGTCTCGGAACCCACCCGCTCGGCGGGGCGTGTGGATAACCGATAGATTACTTCGGTAAAACCAAAGTCGGCATACACCTCGTGCAACATGTCGATAAACGTGGCGACCTCAGACTGAATTTGCGCCTCTGTGCAAAAAATATGCGCATCGTCTTGGGTGAATCCTCTTACCCGCATAATGCCGTGCAAGGAGCCTGAGGGCTCATTACGGTGGCAGCTGCCAAACTCTGCAAGCCTTAGGGGCAGATCCCGGTAAGACTTTAAGCCCTGATTGAACACTTGAACATGACACGGGCAATTCATGGGTTTAACCGCAAACTGTCGGTCATCGGCATCTAAGGTAAACATTCCTGACGCGAATTTGTCCGCATGTCCTGATCGCTGCCACAGGGATATATCGACCACTTGGGGTGTTTTTATCTCCTCGTAATCAAAGCGCAGTTGCTGCTTGCGCATGTAACTTTCAATCACCTGATAAATCGTCCAGCCGGGAGGATGCCAAAACACCATACCGGGGGCTTCTTCCTGAGTATGAAAAAGATCGAGCTTTTTAGCGATTTTACGATGATCGCGTTTTTCTGCTTCAGCAATTCTATTGAGGTACGCCTTCAGTTCTTTTTTGTTGCCCCAAGCGGTGCCATAAATACGCTGCAACATCTGATTGTTGGCATCACCGCGCCAGTAGGCGCCCGCAACCTTAGTCAATCTAAACGCTTTTAATTTGCTGGTTGTGGGCACATGGGGACCGCGACAAAGATCCATCCACTCACCCTGCTTGTAGATAGAAATCTCTTCTCCCTCTGGAAGCTCCTCAATAATCTGAACTTTGAAGTGCTCTCCCATGTTGCGAAAAAGATCAATCGCTTGATCCCTCGAGTACACAACCCGTTCCACGGAAAGGTCGGCACTCGCGAGCTCCTCCATGCGCTTTTCAATACGCTCTAGGTCTTCAGGGGTAAAGTTGTGGCCTGTGGCAAAGTCGTAATAGAAGCCATTTTCGACGGTGGGGCCAATCGTGACCTGTGTGCCGGGAAATAACTGCTGTACCGCCTGAGCTAATAAGTGCGCGGTGGAGTGTCGAATGATCTCAACCCCCGCTTCGTCACGCTCAGTAATAATGCTTAACGAAACATCACCATCGATCATGTAAGAGGTGTCGACCTCGCGGCCATCAACTACGCCCGCCAAGGCCGCTTTTGCAAGACCCGGGCCGATATCGAATGCCACATCGGCCACAGAGACCGCGTGCTCGAAGCTGCGCTGAGACCCATCTGGAAGATTAATAACTGGCATGCTGGCAATCCTTTTAACAGCCCCACCGCCTTGAGGAGGCTATACGCTGAAGTAATAATTAGCCCCAGAGCGACGGCTCACCGACGAGTTATTTGACACTTACACGACCAACCCCCCACCAATGAGAAGTTCTGAGCCGGTTGCCAACATTCGAAATGATTAGCGAACATCGTAGTAGCGAAACCCTGAGGATTTTCCATAGTATCGCAACCGTATACACGGCGCACCAAGTGAGCGCGAGGAAATCGAAATACATCACTATCGAAGGGTCTCTGAGTTCCACGAGCCGACGTGCTCGCGCTAAACAAGCCTTTCAGCAAGGAGATTGATGGCGATTGCATAGCAGCAGAATCACCCTTGTAGTCACGTCACTTCCAAATGCCTTGACGCTTTAGGGCTTAACCTCGCTAACCCACAGCACCAATGACCTAAGATCACAGTGCCCTGATCCAGCCCAGCTACCAACTGGTCATAGTGCCCTCATGCCTTGTGGTTGCAAAACAGTCGAGCTCGCAAGTGCCGTCGAGGCCAAATCTAACGGACACAAGCTATATCATCTGTATGCGCCTGGGATTCGTACGGTATCGTAATGTTTACAGAGCAATGATGAACAGGGACAGCCATCATGGAAGAAAACAGGAAACGCGGCAGCACTCAGCTGTCACACAGTCAAGTTTTGCGCAGCAAAATAGCAATGGTGATGCCGAGACTGCACGAGCAGTTGTACCAATTTTGGAATCACCCCCGCATTGGCGACATTTTCCCAAAACACCTTGAAATTCTCTATCACACGGTGCACGCCAGTGTACCTCTGCTTGAAGCAGCGCTCTCCGAGGCGCAGCGACTCGAGTTAACCTGTCCCGTAGCACGCGCGCTGATTCCCTACCTAGAAAAGCACATCGCAGAAGAAAAAGATCACGATGTGTGGGTGCTGGAAGATCTTGCAGTTTTTGGTATCGACAGGAAAAGTGTGATTGAACAAATTCCACCCTCTGTGGTCGCAACACAAATAGGCAGCCAGTACTACTACATTAAGTATGCCCACCCATTGGCCGTCATTGCTTATCTGGCGGTTGTGGAAGGCTCTCCACCGATGGCCGATCAGCTTGACCGCCTGGTGACCAATACCGCGATTCCGAGAGAGGCGATGCGAAGCTTTTACAAACACGCAGACATAGATCGCTATCACAGTCAGGAGCTTTGGGCTTTCATCGATACACTGCCACTCACTCACAAACAAACAAATCTGCTAGGCTTAAACTCGATGCTAACGACTGAGCACGCTGCGAACACCCTCGAATACCTACTGGAAGACTTCAGTTGATTGAAGCAATGGACCCAACGGCGATGTACATGCGATGAGAAAGCCTGATTCCACGGTGACAGACGGTAGTGGCCCGTTTGCCTTCGTTTGCTACTCGCACCGAGATGCATCGACGGCTTATAAGGAAATTCAGCGATTTCAACGAGCGGGCATCAGGGTTTGGTACGACGAAGGTATTGGAGGCGGTGACGAGTGGGCTGACTCCGTGGCCACCGCTATTGCTGAAAGCACCGCGTTTATTTTCTTCGTGACTCAAAACTCTGCCCAGTCAGAGCACTGTAGACGAGAAATTAATTTTGCGCATAGCTGTGCCAAAGCGGTAACCCCCATTTATTTGGAACCTACCACCTTACCTGCGGGCCTGAAACTTAGTTTGAATAATCGACAGGCAATCATGAAGTATGAGCTGCCGGAAAATGATTATGAAAAAAAGATCGCATCACTCTCAGCCGCGAAGGAACTTAACTTAACAAACAGCTCGTCAAACGAACCTGCAGGAACAAGTCAGCCCACAGTGCGGATCAGTACTGCTCTACCAACCCCATCGAGCCGTCCCGGAATTGCAGTATTGCCGTTCAAAAACAGGTCGTCTGATGAGGACATAGATTTTATATGCGAGGGAATCGCGGACGAGATTATAACCTCAATGTCCGATGTTGAAGGGGTCAGGATAATTTCCAGCAGTTCTGCAAGCAAGGTGGATCAGCAGGCCATCGACATCAGAACAATAGGCTCACAGCTAAACGTGAAATATATTCTGGAAGGCAGCATACAAAGGTCATTACAACGCCTGAGAATTACCGCCAAGTTACCCAGCACTGAGGGCGATGAAATACTTTGGGCGGAGCGATGGGATTGCACAATCGATCAAATATTTGACGTGCAGGAAACAATTGCAATCAGTGTTTTAAAAGCGCTTAAAGTTCAACTCAGTACTGCGGAAAGCGCGCACCTAGTTGAGCGTCATATACCTGACATTCAAGCCTACGAATATTATTTACGTGCCAGACAGTTGTCCAAGACCTTTACCGAAGCCGCATTACAAGAAGCGCTGGACTACCTCAGGCAAGGCGAGGCAATTGTTGGCGAAAACGCCTACATTATTGCGGCGATGGGACAGATTTATTGGCAGTTTCACAATGCCGGCATAGATTCTGACTCGAATAATCTCGATGCCGCGGAGGATTGTGTCGCGAGGCTTTTTGACCTTGATCCCAACTCCGTCGATGGAAACAGACTCTCTGGATTACTCAAGGCCAAAACCCCGGACAGCATATTCGAAGCCGTAAAGCATTTAAGAGTCGCCCTAGAGGCTCACCCGAACGACCCAGAGACACTGCTGTGGTTATCGCTTATATTTGCCGCTGCCGGACAGATTACCGCTGCCAAGTCGCTTTCCAATCATTTACTGAACATTGATCCCTTGACTACCGTCAACCTCGTACTACCCGGCTTTATTAGCATGCTCGACGGCAATCTGACTCAAGCAACCGATGAACTTCTCTACAGCCATGAAATGAATCCTGGCAACCCAATAACAACGCTCGTATATGGCCAGTCCCTCGCCATGACGGGAAATAGTTCCGCTGCTATACCTGTGCTTCGCTCTCTCAAGACCCTGCTGCCTGACACTTTTTTTTCGCGACTTGGCGAGCTCTATGCTGCTAGTCTCGAAGGAGACTCAAAAACCGCACTGCGGCTGGCCTCAGATCAACTCAAATCAGAAGCGCAATCTGACTGGCAGTATTCTTGGACTCTTGCTCAATGCTTTGCGGTTACCGGTAACAGCGAAGAGGCTATTGACTGGCTAAACAACGCAGTTCGTCACGGGTGGATGAACTATCCACTCCTTAATGAGCATGACCCTCTGCTTGAGTCCCTTAGAGGCCATGAGAGATTTCACGCTCTCATGGCGGACGTAAAGGCAAGGTGGCTCGCCTTTGAAGTTTAGATGAAAGAGGCAGAAGCCTGCGCAGAGTCCTCATCAGGAACCTGATCTTTTACCTTTTTGAGTATTCTTGCCAACTCCTTGTGCTCGTCGTCGTCAAGGGCTTCGAGCGCAGCTTTTGCCGAGTCGGGCAAGTCTTCTTTCACAACGCCAGCTCTATGTAACTCAAAATGCTTATTCGACATCCGATGTCTTCCTTCTGTTATTGGCCAAATTATTTCTGTTTTTGCGTGCTGCATCACATATTATTGCAGGACAACTCGCGACGAATAAGGTAGGCCCAACAAAATGAAAAAGCAAGCTTTCCCTAAATGGTTGCCGAGAGAAGTTGCTGAACACTACGACTTCCCCCTGAACGAACTCGATGGCGGCAAGCAAAGCGTGGCGATTATTTCACTAGGGGGCAAACTGAATATTGATGAACTGCGCCAAAACTTCACTGACATGGGCGCCCCTATCCCATCACTCAAAATTTATGACGTAGACAGTGATAGCATTGGACATGAACAAAACAATTCCCCGACAACAGAGACCCACTTAGACCTCGAGGTCATTGGTAGCATCTGTCCTAACGCAGCCATTAACATCTATCGCGGAGCGAACAATGGTGGCCCGGGATTTGCGCAGGCGCTAGCCGCAGCAGTTGAAGCTAATAATTCAGTTATTTCCATCTCATGGGGAAGACCGGAATTAGATGGCGACGACACCTGCGCGCTAGAAGAAATTCTCCAAGTCGCAAGGAAGTTAAGTATCACGGTATGTGTCTCCGCTGGCGATGGGGGCTCCTCAGGGCACCGCGAAGGTCTGCATGCGATTCCAGCGCCCGACAATAAAGCTCATGTGGAATACCCTGCGTCCAGCCCCCATGTTCTTTCTTGTGGAGGCACACAGTTACTGGCTGATGGCGAGGGCTTTAAAGAAGTCGTTTGGAATAACAGTGACCCCATCTATAAAAGCAGCGCTACCGGAGGAGGCGTCAGCAGATTATTTCCCCGGCCTTCATGGCAAGACGCCCACGGGGTCGATATTACGTCAGTCAATTCAGGAGAATCGGGACGCACTGTGCCTGACGTATCAGCCATCGCGGCTGGAGGAGATTGGCTGATGTTTGAAAACTCAGTAAGCAAAATCGCGGGGGGCACCAGTGCCGTTGCTCCCCTCATGGCTTCTTTAGTGGTGCTCGCTAATCAAAAACGCGAGTTAATCGGAAAATCGAGGCTTGGATTCATCACAGATAAACTTTACGAAATAGCCACGGCTAAAAAAGGCTTTGTCAGCGTTACGCAAGGTCACAATAAGCCCACGCCCCACTATCCAGGTTATACAGCCCGTGCAGGGCACGACGCCTGCACTGGCCTAGGCTCACCACGGGCTCGTGAACTCATCAATGAGCTCGCTAAGCTCGCATAAAACCTTTTCCCGAGCCGAAAATAACATTGCGCGCTTTAGGCTCTACAAGTCTAGACTGCAACGTGACAACCCCCACCGAAAGGCGCAAAAACCCAGATTGATTTTCACTTCCAGTGACCAACTGAACATGAGAAGCGCTTCTCACATTGTGTAATGATGAGCGAACGGCCACTGAGCCACCCCAGGCTTAATTGATAATAAGAAGGTATGTTAGCCACTTGCCGCGTGGCTCTACTCAACCAAGCCTGAACCTTGAGAGCGGCGGCTACTAGCGTAGATACGATCGAGAACACTGAGGAAAACCATGAAGCAACGAGTGGCGTTGGTTGAAGATGAACTCGCACTGGCCGCCAGTTATCAAGAGTTTTTGCAACAAGCTGGATACAGCGTAGCCCTGTATGCATCTGCGGAAGACGCCATTGCCGGGATTAAAAATCTTCGACCCGATTTGATTCTTCTAGATATTGGGTTGGGGCACGATCCTGAGGCTGGCTTTGAGCTATGCCGCACTCTGCGAGCGAGTGACCCTCTCGTACCCATCGTATTTTTGACCGCTCGTAATGAAGAGGTTGATATCATTTCGGGACTGCGGCTAGGCGCTGACGACTACCTCACTAAGGATATTTCGCGGTCACACCTTCTTGCGAGAATCAACGGGCTTCTGCGGCGCGTGGTAGCTCTGAGAAATCCAGAAAATCGCGAGCAAGTTCTGAAACGGGGAGAACTCGAGCTGAACAGCGAACGCCTGACGACAACCTGGGGAAAATCACAGATTTCCCTTACCTACACCGAATTTTGGATGCTCTACGTCATGGCGAAAAATCCCGGGCACATCAAAAGTAGAGAACAGCTGATGGAGGCGGCCCGGGTCGTTTTAGATGACAGTACGGTTACCTCGCATATCCGCCGAATCCGGCGAAAATTTGAAACCGTTGACGACACATTTGATCACCTTGAGACCGCTTACGGCTTGGGTTACCGCTGGCGGGGCGATGTGTGAAGCTACGCCATCAACTTGTCGTTCTATCGCTGACGTTTTTCGCCATTCCTTGGGCGGGGTGTGAATTCCTCAGATCTAATGAGCAAACACTGAGCCTGCTGCAGGAGCAGTCACTCCAAGCCACAGGGCGGGCTATCGCTCACGGACTCTACAACGACAGCAGTTTACTTTATCCAGAGCCGCAAAGAGCCTCCGCCCCGTTTAACGATCGGTCACTGCAAATTCGCGCTCTACCCTCAACCCCAATTCTCGATGGCTACTTTGACGACTGGCCTGAAACTGACTGGCGACGATTTGGCACAGCGCGTCGGCCCCTGGACTTAGATCTCAGTAAGCGTGATGAACAGCTTTTCATTGCCGTAAAAGTCGTTGACGGCAGTAAAACCTACGATACCTCCTCGCCCGCTACAGAACCCAGTGGTGACCGCCTAGTCTTAGTGACTTGGCTGGGCAATCAGCGACAACGTTACGTCATCAGTACCGCCGCACCGGGCAAAGTTGGCGCGCGCCCTCTGAGTCGACAATTGATGTCGGCTCAATCCAGCGCAATCGCAGGCTTCTGGGTAGACACTAGCACTGGATACCAACTGGAATTAACGATGCCACTCGCCTTGACCGGCCAACGATTAGGTATCTATTACCTCGACGCAGATGAGGGTGGCATCAGCGTCAGGGGCAACGTGACTCCCCTCGATACCGATGCGCCACCCTGGCTTATCCATAGCACTGCCGAGCTAGATCAGTGGACAGACCGGTACAAAAATCGAGAAATTGGTGTGCAAATTTTAGATCGCTGGGGATGGCCCCTAGCGACAGTTGCAGCGGCAAAACAACCTCAACAGCCCACAACCTTTTGGCTCACCCCATGGCTATACCGCCAAATACTTGGCACACCAACCATACCCGCTACTCAACCAATGACAGACACGGGGCAAATTGTCAGCTCAAGCATCTCGGCGGCGCGGCGAGGACTTCAAGCGCATGAGACAGTTGTCACCGATGAGGGAATGACCACCCGCTTCAGCGCACCGATTAAGGGCCCAGAAGGTGTTATTGGTATTGTGGTGACTGAGAGCAGGAGGAATCACTATTTATCGGTCAGTGCACCCGCCTTCGAGGCCTTGTTAGTGGGTGGTACTGGCGCACTGATTTTATGTTACCTCACCGTGCTTATTTTTGCCATTGTGCTGAGTCAGCGGATCAGCCGACTGTCAAAGGCAACTCAAAATTTAACGGCCACTGACATGGCGCTTCCTCTCGATCGATTTGACGACGAACTCACACAGCTGACCAACGCCTTTAATGCCCAAATCTACAAGCAGCAAGAGCTACAGGCCTACCTAAAAGCCCTACCCCAAAGCCTCGCCCACGAAATTAGAACACCCCTCGCCATTATCCGGTCAGCCATTGCCTTGTTGACAGACGGTGAGCAATCGTTCCCTGAGCGTCAGCAAATCATCGCCAGAGCCGAGGACGGTATTGGTCGCCTGACTCAACTGCTTGCCACAATGAATGAGGCTAACCAACTTGAGCAAATTTTGGGGCAGGAGCCCCTCAAAACAACCGACATGAGCGCCCTAGTTGAAGAGCTGGCAGGGGCCTATAACATCACATTTCCAAAGTGGACTTTCGCAGTGCTTGCTGACGAAACTGCTCTCGTTACCAACATATCCCCCGATCTTATTGCGCAGGCACTAGACAAGCTGGTGGCCAATGCCACCTCATTCGCCCAGCCGGGAACCACGATTGCTATAAAACTGGGCCGTCGAGGGCTTTGGTGGCGATTAACCGTTATCAATCTCGGACCGCCACTTCCCGCTGACACCGACAAGCTTTTTGCCCCCATGGTCTCGCTGCGCGATCGGAATCAAAAAACTGAAGGCTCTCTCGGATTGGGTTTGTATATTGTGAGTTTGGTAGCTCGCCACCACCAAGGTGAACCCTGGGCACACAATCTAGACGATGGCACGGGCGTAGAAGTGGGCTTCACCGGTTTATTGACTTAACGCAACCTAGCGCTCATCAAGACTCGTCTGCCATGGCCAGCCAAACGGGCACTTGTGCTTCGATGGTTGCGATTACCGCTTTGAAGGCCATCGTAGCCTGCTGAGGGTCCGATAACTTAGAGGGATCCGGCAACGGCCAGTGCATTTTTTTCGCATCACCCAACCAAAGTGGGCACGCCTCTCCAGCAGCACTGTCACAAACGGTCACTACTAAGTTAGGTGGGTTTTCCTCGGCCTGCTCCCAACCTGCACTTTGAAGAGCCTCCACCGAATACCCGTGCTTACCTAATTGATAAAGCGTTTCAGGATAAATAACACCAGCAGGTTGGCTGCCCGCACTGCTCACTTTTAAAAATCCGTTACCCCTCGCCCTTGTAATAGCTTCACATAGAATACTGCGGCACCGGTTGTGTGTGCAGACGAATAAAATATGAAACATTGGACCACTCCTTTTTGCACAAAAAAAAGACCGCTCCTTGGAGCGGCCCTATTTTTAATTCATGACAATCACTGCCAACACATCAACCTATCAGGCGACCGCCAATGCGTGGCAGTAGCAGTCACTAGCAGTAATTACCCCGAAATCCAGCGCATTAGTTGGTTGCCGAGCGCTGCATATTCTCCAAAACCTGGTCGATGGAAAAGCTGGCGGGCTTTTGTCTGGGAGGGTACTCGACAAAAGTTGCCAAAAACTCTCCAACGTAGGTTTGGGCTGGCAACAGCAAGAACACATGCTGAAACCACCAGTCCTTGTAATGAATTGACTCGTGCTCGGCCTCTTCAAAAGGATCGGTGTACAAGTCGAAAATCTTGGGCACCCGCAACTGCACAAAAGGATCTGCCCATACATCGAAACTGTGGGCCCGCTGTTCAGCGAAAACTGCTTTCCAACGCTGGTAGCGCATCCCTACAAGATTGCCGTCATCGCTAAAATAGAAGAACTCAGAGCGAGGGCTTTCGTCTGTCTCGCCCCCCCAATATGGCAGCATATTGTAGCCATCGAGATGAACCTTGGTATTCCCCTCACCAAAGGCGCTGCCCTGGCTAACCTGTTCTTTTAAGTCAGTGTCACCCAGTGCCGCCGCAATAGTGGGAAACCAATCCATATGACTGATAATGCCGTTAGAGCGCGAGCCTGGCTCGATTAAACCGGGCCACTTAACCAACAGTGGTACCCGATATCCACCTTCCCAGTTGGTGTTTTTCTCTCCCCTGAAAGGCGCTGTACCACCATCGGGCCAGGTGAACTTTTCGGCGCCATTATCAGTGGTGTACATCACTACCGTATTGTCGGTGATGCCCAAATCATCAAGCTTATCGAGCATTTGGCCGATCATTCCGTCGTGCTCTACCATCCCGTCGGGGAATACACCAAGCCCAGTAACGCCCTCTGACTGGGGCTTTAGGCGGGTGTGCACGTGCATACGCGTCGTGTTGTACCAAAGAAAGAAAGGCTTATCGGCCTTTACTGCCCTTTCAAGAAAATCCAACGCGGCGGCGGTAACCTCTTCGTCAATAGTTTCCATGCGCTTTTTGGTCAGCGGACCGGTATCTTCAATACGTCCATCTGAGGAGGATTTTATGACACCTCGGGGGCCAAACTTCTCTCGAAATGCTGGGTCCTTCGGGTAGTCAGGATGCTCAGGTTCTTCCTCGGCGTTTAAGTGGTAGAGGTTGCCAATAAATTCGTCAAAGCCGTGGTTGGTAGGCAGGTGTTCATCGCGATCGCCGAGGTGGTTCTTCCCAAACTGGCCCGTCATATAACCTTTTGACTTCAGGTATTCCGCAATCGTGGGGTCACGCACATCCATACCTTCCGTAGCACCCGGAAGGCCAACCTTTAAAAGGCCCGTTCTAAATCCTGACTGTCCGGTTACAAACGCGGCGCGCCCTGCAGTACAGCTTTGCTCGCCATAGGCGTGTGTAAACAACATACCGTCTTTCGCAATTCGGTCGATATTGGGGGTTTCATAACCCATCATGCCCTGATTGTAGGCACTGACATTCCAATACCCGACATCGTCACCCCATAGCATCAAGAAGTTGGGTTTATCGGCAGCAGAAGTAGAAAAAGAAGTGAGAAGCAGTGCTGCACCGAGGCAGCGCTTTAGTAAGATCATAAAAGTCTCCATAACTTTATTGTTCGTCCTTAGCTTAGGGTACATTAGCGAAGCCTGACCTTCACTACTATTATTCGCCCCTTTTGCCGCGGCCATCCGTTGGCTCATTGGCCAACAGACACGGGTTCTCATTGCCGCTAACCCACAAAGGCGACTTGTTTGATTTCTGCCAACTGGTCGCGAATCCGCCCGGCCTCTTCAAACTCAAGATTTTTGGCATGCTCAAGCATTTGCCCTTCCAACTGGGCGATTTTTCGAGCCAGCGCTGCGGGCGTCAAATTGACCACTTCAGCGGCATAAGCCGCCTTTTCTTCGGCGGCGCGACGATCTTTAGCCGATCGGGCTTTCGTTGGCATGCGGCGCGCACCTTCCAAAATATCCTGCACGCTTTTCTCAATGCCCTTAGGCGTAATGCCGTTGGCTTCATTGAACTCTATCTGCTTGGTGCGCCTGCGCTGCGTTTCGTCCATGGCACGCTCCATGGACCCAGTGATTTTATCAGCGTAAAGAATGGCGCGACCGCGTAAGTGGCGTGCCGCTCGACCCATGGTTTGGATTAACGACCGATCTGACCTGAGGAACCCTTCTTTATCGGCATCAAGAATCGCAACCAGTGAGACTTCCGGCATATCCAAGCCTTCTCTCAATAGGTTGATGCCTACCAGCACGTCGAATTGACCCAAGCGTAAATCTCTAATGATTTCTACCCGCTCGACCGTATCAATATCCGAGTGTAGGTAGCGCACCCGAACATCGTGTTCACTCAAAAACTCCGTAAGGTCCTCGGCCATTCGCTTGGTGAGCGTTGTTACCAATACGCGATCACCGATGGCTACGGTCTCACGAATTTCCTTGAGTAAATCATCAACCTGAGTTCTAGCGGGTCTTACCTCCACCTCGGGGTCAACCAGCCCAGTGGGGCGCACAACCTGCTCTACAGTTCGGCCCGTGTGCTCAAGCTCATAGGCTCCTGGAGTTGCTGAGACGAAGACACCTTGTGGCCGCAGGTGCTCCCACTCTTCAAAACGTAGGGGACGATTGTCTAACGCCGAGGGCAAGCGGAAACCATACTCAACCAGCGTCTCCTTACGGGAGCGATCACCCTTATACATGCCGCCGATCTGCGGCACAGTCACGTGAGACTCATCAACCATAATGAGTGCATTACTGGGCAAGTACTCAAACAATGTCGGCGGCGGTTCACCCGGCGCCCTACCCGATAAGTAGCGTGAGTAGTTCTCGATCCCCTGACAAAACCCCAGTTCACGGATCATTTCTATGTCGTAGCGGGTGCGTTGCTGAATACGCTGAGCTTCGAGCAGCTTATCCGCTTCCTTAAATTGCTTAACGCGTTGCTCCAGCTCTTCCTCAATGAGGTCAATCGCCCCCATCATCGTATCTCGAGATGAAACGTAATGGGTTTTGGGAAATATGGTGACCCGAGGCAACTTATCGTGAATTTCCCCGGTCAAGGGGTCAAAGCTCGATATGTTTTCGATTTCCTCGTCAAAGAGTTCAATCCGGATAGCTAGCTCATCTGACTCTGCAGGAAAGATATCGATAATTTCCCCCCGCACACGGTAGGTGCCGCGCCGAAAATCAATATCGTTGCGGGTATATTGCAGCTCGGCCAGCTGCCGCAGAACCCCCCGCTGATCAATGATCTCCCCCCGTGACAGGTGCATGACCATTTTAAAGTACGACTCAGGGTCACCCAGACCGTAAATTGCCGAGACGGTTGCTACAACCAGGCAATCCTCACGCTCTAGCAGGGCTTTGGTAGCCGATAGTCGCATTTGCTCAATGTGATCGTTGACCTGCGCATCTTTCTCAATAAACGTGTCTGAGGACGGCACATAGGCTTCAGGCTGAAAGTAATCGTAATACGACACGAAGTACTCCACCGCATTGTTGGGGAAGAACTCCTTAAACTCGCCATAAAGCTGCGCAGCTAGGGTCTTGTTATGCGCCATAACAATCGTAGGTCGCTGCAGCTTTTCGATGACGTGCGCCATTGTAAAAGTCTTACCCGAACCGGTAACACCGAGCAAAATTTGCGAGGCTAGCCCTGCCTGAATACCCTCGGTCAGCTGCACAATCGCGGCCGGCTGGTCTCCTGCAGGCTCGAAGCTGGATGAAATCTCAAACAATTTTGACAAAAAACACCTCTTTAACCCTTCAAACCTTGCCGACACGGCAGAGTATGAATGATTTGCAGACTTTGCAGGAAAACCATTGACGACACATCCGTGACAGCCGTCGGGGTATTGACACTCCGCGGGCTGCTAATTACTATTCGCGCCTTCCTTACGGAAGCATTTCCGCCTTAGCTCAGTTGGTAGAGCAATTGACTGTTAATCAATGGGTCGCTGGTTCGAGCCCAGCAGGCGGAGCCATATAATACAGAGAGGATCAACGGCTTACGGCGTTGGTCCTTTTTTGTATCTGCAAGAGCGGCCACTTTAATGACAATTAAACAGCCGTTCTAAACCAAGTAACAATCTCGCATCCAGCTGCAGGTTTTATATCGGTATCGGCGGGTTAGGTGTTCCAGAATGCCGAAATCTGAGCTGAGTTTTCACGCTACCGCCTGCTCCTTTCTGCGAACGCATCAACCCTTAGATGCTAATAGGGTTCTGGCAACTTAGGTCTGTAAGGTGACGCTAAATTCAGTTGGCTTCATCAAGCTATCCCCTACTCCATTTATCGAACGCACCTATCATGAGGTCACAACCATGGTGAGTTCTGACCAGATGCCTATTGAGAATAAACAGAGTTGAGACCGCCTGATAGGCTCCCAAAAAAGTCGCCTGCGACGCTCGGTGCTTCTGAATTGGAGCGGGTGATGGGAATCGAACCCACGTCTAAAGCTTGGGAAGCTTTCGTTCTACCATTGAACTACACCCGCAAAAAGAAGCGCTGTGTTGCGGCCAGGTCGCGCCTGTCGAACATCAGGGCTATGTTAACCATAGGGCGCGGATTATCCGGCTGAGCAGATTCGGCGAGCGCAAGACCCGCCGTTATGAGAAACCGCTACTCCACTCGGCTAATGACCGCCCGATTCGACTCCATGGCACCACCATTCATGATGGTACTGCTAACCACCACAGAGCCACTGTCGACGTCGGCGAGGTTGTAGTTCATAGAAGCCACATAATTATGATGCTCGGCATGAAGCCCCGTATCAGCGGCTAAGGTGAGATCCACCGACCCGTCTGCGATCGAAGCGGTAAATTCAGGTTCAGTACCCAAAGAACAATAATGCGTGACTTTCAGTTGGCCGTCTTGCTCCGAGTAAGTCGTCAGCATTTCAACGCCGTCTTCAACCAGGGTTTCAACCATAGTGTTGCCGTCAGAGATCAAGCGAAACGTTGATCGTGTCTCAACAACTTCACCCGTAGAGCGCGTCAACATGCCCTCCCAGGAACCCTCCATTTGCTTCATTTGTCCAAACGCCGATTCATCTTCGGCAGATGCCAGTGCGGTTATTGAAGCTAAACCCACAATCAGTAATCGAATCATTATTTTCATTATTATTTTCCTTTTTCGGCACGGGTTTTTTTATTCGAGCCCTGAGCCTACCCAAGTCACCAAGCAATCACAAACAGCAGTCATCGGCAGCCTAATGGCGCTTAGTCAGGCGTCTATTAAATATTGAATGACAGCAGTGAGAGGCATGGCTTCTAGCGAAACCAGCGGCTTGCACACCTGCCCTCGCGTCAGCCAGCTATCTCAACAACCGTGCTGGCAATCACCCAGCCACTCATGCTGCCACCCATCCCGGCACTCATGAAGGCAAGCCAATCGCTTTTATCGATCTAATTTACTTAAAAAAGTTAGTTTTACGATCATGACTTTTTGATCATCCTTAGCGCCCTCGAAATTTATTAAGAAAAGGGAGTCCTTCAGTGAATCGATCAGTACCTAACACCTCATTCCAGACCCGCGTGCGAGATGAATCAATAGGCGGAGACAACCCCTTCCGCTGGGAAACAGTGTCGTCGGACGCTATTTTCAAAGGGCGGACAGTGGCTCTGTTTTCGCTGCCCGGCGCTTTCACACCGACCTGCTCCACCAGTCACTTGCCCCGTTATGAGGAACTTTGTGAGGAGTTTTATGCCGCCGGAGTAAACGAGATTGTTTGCCTATCGGTAAACGATGCTTTTGTTATGTACAAATGGGGGCGTGAGCAGGGCGCAGAGAAAGTGCGGCTGCTACCCGACGGCAACGGTGAGTTCACTCGAAAGATGGGCATGCTGGTCGACAAATCTAACCTTGGCTTTGGCATGCGCTCATGGCGCTACTCAATGTTGGTTCGCGATGGCGTCATTGAAAAGCTGTTCGAAGAGCCTGGCTTCGCTGACAATTTTGAAGAAGACCCATTTACTGTGTCTGATGCTGATACATTGCTTGAGTACCTGAAAACGGGCGAGTAACGGCTTCGTGCCATCGCAATAAGCAAAGGCAGTGCGAGCCCGAGCAAGACGTCCTGCTCGGGCTCGCGTCAACAACCCCCGGTCCAAAGGTGCCCGCTTATAAATAAGATTCAATCACTAACGGGTAAACCAGATACGCTTAACGTATGGTGGCTTGTGGCGGAATGAGCCGTTACTCTGATCACGTGTTTCAACCCTGGATAGCCACCATGTCGACAGGAGAGCTCGCAGAAAAATCACGCTATCGAAATGCGGTGATAGCGGCGCTGCTAGAGCGCGACGCAGCCAAAGACCTTAGGCGCATTAATCAACGTCTCTTGGACTATGCTCACCGAGAACCCATACAAACTCAGCGCGCCATTGATATCGAAGCACCTCGATACACCTTAACTGAAGGTCAACAAGTTCCAGAGGTGCATGCCTCGGAATTTGAAGTTAACCACCTGAGGGCTGCTATGGCCTCCCGAGGCTGCCTTATTGTAAGGGAGCTCTTTAACAGCACGACCATGACTGATTATTGCCGGGTCATTGATCTCGCAATGGAGCCTGCAAAACACAGCGATACGCAGGAGGAACATTCAGCACGCCTGGCTACGATCTTTTCTAATCCCCCCCCCCAATTGGCATCACGCCTACCAGAACCCAATTTGAGCTATGCCCGAAAGTTCCACCGTGACGGTGGCTCAGCCATGTGTGTCGAGTCTGCTAGTGTCAGCGAGCATTTACTCGAACTTTATAAGTCGGTGGGCATCAAACAACTCGTCACTGATTATCTAGGGGAAGCACCCTGCCTCTCTGCTTTAAAGTGGGTGTTGAGGCGCCCAACCTTACCGATCAATAGAAACGGCTGGCATCAGGACGGGGCGTTTATGGGCGAGGGCATCAACAGTCTAAATATGTGGATCGCTGCTAATCGTTGTGGTGGCGAGTCGGGAGCTCCGGGAATGGATTTACTGCCCCAGCGCCTCACAGAAATTCTAGGCGCAGGGGAAGGAGAAGCTGTTTTTGACTGGTCCGTGAGTGATGACGCGATGACAACATCGCAATCCAGCCATGAAATCACCACGCCGGTATTTGAAGCTGGGGACGCGTTATTTTTTGACCATTTTCTCTTACACCGAACGCAATACGGCGGCGACTTTATAAGGCCACGTTATGCCATCGAAACTTGGTTTTTTGGCTCAAAAAATTTTCCTAGCAATCAAATACCCTTAAGCTGGTAACCCGAAACAGGCTACAGCACCTGCCATATCCAAGCCAAAAAAGGCGCATTTTAGCTACACGGGCAACCGACGTTTCAAGTTTAGGCCAGGTAATTCGACGTATTTGTAGGTAAATAGCGACGCCAATAAACTTAGTGACAAAGCCGCGAACGTCAAAAGATAAAATGTTAGGGACTGAGAAAAGGCGGCGCCAAGCCGCTCTTTTGCGGGATACATTAGATAAAATAAAATAGGCACGTGCCAAAGGTACAGCGAGTAAGAAATTTTGCCTACTACAGCCAGTACTGGGTTGATCAACACTCCGTAAAAAAAAGGCTTGGTCAGTGTAAGCACTAGCACCACGATGCTCCAAAGTATCGCCTCATAAGTATGATGCTGGTGCCAATTGGACTCTGACCGCCACTCCCCCAGCGACACGCTGTGTTGCAACACCATGCCGTTAACGTATAAAGCAAGCAATATCGCTACAGCGCCTACCCCAGAAATCCAGTTAGCGCTCAACATTGGCACCTGTCTTGCACGCACAAAGATCCACGCTGAAAACATACCCAACAAAAATGCGGGTAGTCGGCCAAACAGCGACTTAGTAAGCAGGTAAGACCTGACTTTTTCATCCGAAGGATTATCGAGCACCTGAGATACATACGTAGCCGCCCAAAACACGAAAACTAATAAAAAAATCATCCGCCGCTTAGCCCCACCAGCAAGAAGCCATATTAATAGGGGAAGTAGTAGATAAAATTGAACCTCAGTAACCAGCGTCCACCAAACAACGCTAAACGGAAACACTTCAAAACCAACGACCTGAAAGGTAAACGCTTTAAATCCGGTGTCCCAAGAACCCGACCCAATACAGGCCGTCAACACGGCGAGGTAATACAGCGGCACAATCCGTAAAACCCGAGCCGCGTAATAATTCTTTAAGCTCGGCGTAGCGATATCGGGCGATTGCATGGCACGTAACCAAGGAATACTCAGCAGAAAGCCACTGATCACAAAAAAAAGCGTGACACCTGTCCTTCCGGCAGCGACATAGGAAAACCAAAGCGAAGGCTCTGATGCTGAGCTGCCTCCACTGATGCCCCAAGCATGGAAAAAGAAAACCAGTAAAATAGCCCATCCACGGAGCGCGTCAATTTGACGAAGGTAACCGCCACCTCTGATACCACTCTGCAATGAAAACCAGCGAAACATTCAACTCCTTGCCATTTTTAAAACTAACGGATTTCTTGTTCTTGGCTACACCGGATAAACTCACACGACGATTTAAACCGAAGCCTTTCTCAAGAGGTCACCCATTGAAATATAACGATAACCACCGACCTCTTACATTATCAGTCATCGTAATCGCCTACGACATGGCGAGAGAGATTCCGAGAACCCTTCAATCACTGTCGCGCACCTACCAGCAAGAGGCTGAAAACCTCGATTACGAAATCATTGTCGTTGATAACGGGTCTCCCAAGCCACTCGATGAGAATAGTTGGAGCCACATTGATGCGCCGGTAAGACTTTTACGCATTGACGACGCCAAGCCCTCTCCAGCGATTGCCATTAACCATGCCGCGGAGAACGCACGTGGCGAATGGCTTTGCCTCATGGTTGACGGAGCCCATTTAGTAACCCCCGGGGTTTTTAAATTTGCGTTAGCTGCAGGCCACGCCTTTGTCGAGGCGGTCGTCGCGGTCCGCTATTTTTTCTTGGGTCCTGATGAGCAAAACCACTCAATTGCGAAGGGCTACTGCCAAGCTGTAGAGGATAATCTGTTAAACTCAGTACAATGGCCAACCGAGGGCTACCGTTTGTTCGAAATTGGAGCTCCCTTTCGAGCCGGTGCGGCCAGCGCTAATTGGCTGCACAAAATGTTTGAGTCTAATTGCCTGTTCATGCGTCGCACTAAGTTTGAAGCGTTGGGGGGTGCCGACGAAGCTTTTGACTTACCGGGTGGCGGCTTTTTAAACCTCGACCTTTACAAGCGAGCCTGCGATAGCAAGGGCGCAACGCCAGTTCAATTGATCGGTGAAGGCAGTTTCCACCAGATACACGGTGGAACCACCACTAATGTCACCATGGAACAGCGGCAGAATCGCACCCAATCCTATCAAGAGCAGTACAATGCTCTTCGCAAAGACGCTGCGCTCACCTCGGACAAGCCCGTGATATATATGGGGCATCTTCCTACCGAAAAATCTCGAATTCATCGCTATTTCAAGGGCTAGAACCAAGACTTCATCTGTAGCGGCTGCAATCGATTACGGGTTATTTGTATGTCTGCGGAAGTTTCTAACTATCAGTTGATGCAAGGCGAAGTATGGTAATACGTTCTCTAAAAAAAGCGTGCGAACATCGGCCGTCCAGAAAAGCGGATTCTCAAAGTGTGAATGGTATTCATGAGAAAACGCGGCAAACGCCACGCTCAAGCCTCACCATTTATAACAGGCTCAGCGGCCTTGCCCTGCCCGCCTTTCGCTTTGTTACCAGCAGCCATCGCTTTAAATTTTGTCGCTTGCCGCCTTGCCTCAAGAAAGTGCGCAGCATGAACATATAACTGCCTTAATTTTTGCTGCTCGTCTTCTGTTCCAGAAAACAGCAGTTGGAGGAGCTGGTTATTTGTATCTGGGCCACCAGGTTTTCGCAGAACACCTAGGCCAAAACCATGATTGAATCGAAAGATATCTTGTTCCGATAGCAACAACTCATCAAAAAACTTCCAAGCCCCAAAATCTTTTATTCGGGCCATAACATCATGGAATAAAATAATGCCCCCTGGCCTTACCTTAGGGTACCAATTTGTAAAATCCTCCTTAACCGCTTCGTAGGTGTGCAGACCATCGATATGAAGCAAATCTATCGATCCATCACTAAAGTGCACCAATGCCTCGTTGAAATACGTACGCATCAAGTAAGCGATGCCACGGTAATGGTCTCGGGCATAAGTCGCGACGTCGTTGTATATCGAATCATCATATCCGTCGGTGTGGGCATCACCCTCCCAGCTATCAATGGCATAAGCAACACCATCAATATCGTGCTCCACCATGGCCTGGCAAAACGTAAAAAATGATAATCCGTTATAAACGCCCAACTCGACAACCATTTTGGGAGAGAGCGCCTCAACCAGGTCGTAAGCAAAGGGTAGATGATCAACCCAAGTACTGAATACCATTCGCTTGGGTTCAAAGCGCTGTAGCGACGCGGGGAAATAGACGCGAGGTTCCATTGAGCTCAACTTATCCTAGGCACAGAACGCAGGGGTTCACCCGCATCAGGCTGTGTGCTCGTTTGATCTGGCGCTTGGCTTGAACTCATTATAAAACGCATCAATTGCTTTGGTATTTCTCCTAAAAATATTGGCGTGGTTCGAGGGGGTTCGAAGGAACTACCGCGAAGCGCTCTGTATTGACTCTGAAATTGACCAATAAGAGACTCCCTCGCCCTCCGTTCTATACCACCTGTGGTGACACCGCCATGAAACTGGTGAAAGGTACCCTCACCCATGAGAAGGACATGATCGAAACCCGGCGCCTCACAGGCGCGCTTGTAAAAATCAAGATTAACTAAGCCGCCGCCCATATGATCAAAACCCTCATCAAGCCCTCCTAGATGGTCCCACAAAGACTTAGGAACACTGATGCAATTGCTCTCGCTGTGCTGCTTAAATAACCCAGCGGTACAAGATCCACTAAAACAGGCGATGTCAAAGAGGCTGTAGCCATTGCGCGGCCAATCGATAGACGCCAATAACTGAGACTCCTCAAGAACACCGTAGCCCTGCTCTACAGCACGTTGCTGTAACTGCCGCCCCAGATGGTAACCAGGAACACTCACCACGTAATTGTGATGCAAGCGGTGGCCGCGTAATATATTTTTGACGACACCCGGAGTCACCATTCGCGCACCATCGACTAAAAGCGCCACGTGGCTGCGGCGGCACAGCGCTGCACCGTAATTTGCCGCAAAAACAGGGGTGGGATTTGTTTCGTCGCGCAGGTGATAGCTGAAATTTTTCGGTAGTGATTGAACGAAATCGGCGGGCAAATTATTCAATGAGCGATTTTCCACAACGACGACATCATAGTCACTTTCAGTGACGCCCTGCTGGTAATGGCTCGTCAGTGAGTACAGCGTTTTTTTCGCCTGCTCTGGCATATTGTAGACAACAACAACCAAAGCCACCCCCGTGTTGCGCGACTGGCGACTCAATGTTCTCACCTTTCTTTTAAACCTATGAAACCAAGGTCTCAACATAAGTTTTACTCTGCCATTTCTTTTAATTTTTTTAGCAGCTCTAAAAAGCGTTGATCCAATTCGTAAGCCCTATCTCCAGACGCCGTTCGAAGACCCGCCTCATAAAACTCTTTTTTTGTACTTTCGTCGTAAAGACCAAACCCGGTGAGAATCTTTTTTAGTTTTTGCTTGAAAATTGATTCCTCATCATCGAAACACAGTACAGGAAAACGGTGGACACAGTAATGTTTCCAAAGCCGCTGGTTATACTGGTACCAAAGCTCCAACCCGGCCTCAATAGGCATGCCACTGCGATTGTTCAGGGACTGCGCAACGTCCATCGGATTACGATAAATACCGATGAAACGAAGCTCTGGGAGCGCGTGGATCCATCCGTCAAGGGTGAGCAAGGTTCTAGGGTCTTTGAAACCAAAGCATTTTGGTGATGCTGCTGGTGTCACAAGCCGGCGTGCTTCCTTAAGCTGATCAGCCGACCACCGTACCAAATGGCTCGGCTGATCCCAGGCTGCGGCATTCGCAGCCAGCACCGAGTCGTTAAGATCTACGATCGCCTGATTTTCTCGATTCCCCTTAATGTTGTGGGGATTCCATGTGTGACGCTCACCCAAATTCACACCCGCTTCTTCAAGTGACCCCGTCAGGCAACTCGTGCCTGATCGGTGCATGCCTAAGATACAGATGATAGGGGGTGTCGACTCCAACATGCTTTAAAAAACCTCGTCAGTTGGTTAGCAGCTGCCCTACCAAAATACGCCTGATCCTTGCCAGCGCAAATCATTTCCGGACAATTTTTTTGCTAAATTGACCCACAAGTAACCCAGCGGCTCAGAGAACCAAAAATCATTGACGAGACTAAAATTAGATAGATTGGGCGAACACAGCGAACAGGTAATTCGGAAAGTACTTAAACGTAACTAGGGAATAACGAGAGTGGGCATTAGATTGACTGAACTACTGGCAATCACAACCCCTGCCATTAACCAGATTTTTCGTGACAAAACCGCCTTTGACCTAAAGCATGCATAGCCACAGCTAAAGAGCCGCCTGACTTTACCAATACTACAGGGGCCCACCTACCCTATGGTTTTTATTCGAGGACTGAGCATTTAAGGCGGCTTTGTCGACACCGCTGAGGGTCCTGACTGTAGGAGGCTGTTAGAGCCGGATAATACACAGTATGGAATGCGCAACAGCAGCGCCGGCCAAGTCGCGAGATGTGCTCACACACGAAAGCTACACTTTATAAATTTTCCCACAGCTATTTTCTTGCCACTAATTGTCCTTTGTGAAGCCACCTTGGCAATCGGCTGGAAGGTTATTTCAGTGGAAGTAAGAAATCGGCGCAGGGTTGGACCAGCACATCAAACCAGCGCTTCCAATAATGATAGATCATGAGTCAAAGCCAAAAGGTTACTTTCATGGCTCTCCTCGCCAGCCAGAGAACCACAAAGATTCCAAAGGCATGTCTTGGGCCGGCGACTTTCTCTCACTGCATCGATCGCCGGCCCGCCTCCGCGCACTAGTTCACTGGCAAGCATTGGGCTCAACGCCCCCGCCTCAGGACAAAGGGGGAAATCTGCCAGAGAGTGCAGCGCCTTCAAAAGCTTGGGGCCTATCATTTGCGGCGAAATCGCTGCCGAATCAGCACGTTCAATAATCGAATGCGCAACCTGATGCAGAAAAGGTAAGACGGTGTTGTCAGCCGAAAAAAGCATAAAGGCATTGTGAGGTTGCTTAAATATTTTCAGTCGTCCTCGGCTGTCAGTATCCAGCCAGTACTCCTCACCAAAACAAACTGATGCCTCTGTATTGGGAGCCCATGACGCATCGACAACTAAGGTATCGGCATCCAACCACACTGCAGTGCCACCCTCTGACTCAAGGTGATCCTTAAGCAAACTTAAACGCGCAAGATCGGCAATAATCGGTGTGCGTCCTGCCAGCTTATTCCGCAGGGCGCTAGGCACGCGGTCAAAAAGTTCATCGCCAAAAAAATGGTACCGGTAACCCTGTCGGGCACACCACTCCCGAACGGAGCTCAGGCATCGCGACTGCCAAAGCGGCTGCTGTGCCGGTGCCGACTGAAATATCGTAATCACAGGCACTCACATGCACTGGACTGCATTTTCAATCGACGTACCCTAAGTTGTCGACCAAGCCCCTTACCTCAGGTTGCTCTACGGAAAGATTACCGACGACTTTTTGGGAACGAAGCCAGCGAGCCACCACATCCCAAATGGGTTCTCCCTCAACGCGCCGCACCGAAGCCCAGCCCGCCACTTTATAGAACTTTGAAGCGTCAACCGGTTGATCTTTAAAGCGCAGATTACCAATGCGTTCTCCAGCCGCCGCGGATGGTGCAATGCTGTATTGAAGCCCCCCCACGCGCACCATGTCTCCCCCTTGCTGATAATAGGGATCGGGGTTGAAAAGATTGTCGGCGACATCCTCCAAAACGTACTTTAGGCGTTCTCCGCTCATTTCATTCACTGTGACAGCAGGATAGGTAATGGCCACTTGAGCCATAAGGTCTTCCATCGTGATATCTGATCCGGGTAGCAATGTGGTACCCCAGCGAAAGCCCGGAGAAAACGCAATGTCGGCATCCAGCTCATCCCGCAAAGCGTTACAGATGAGCTGATCAAAGCTGCCGTTAAAATTACCCCGCCGATAGAGTAAGTCGTCTGTGGTGGCTAAAACTTCACCTAATTTTTCAGCGTAAGGCGCGCGGATATCATTGATCAAGGCAGACATTTCTGGATCCGGCGTCAGCATATTAGAAAATACTGGCAGCAACTGGTAGGACCAGTTCCTGATACGGCCGCCACGCACATCAAAATCTAGAACGCCCAAAAATTTCCCGTTGGATCCCGCATTGGTCACTAGCGTCATGCCTGCCGGATTTTTTACCTCCAACGCCCGTGGAATCGCATCGTGAGTGTGGCCCCCGAGAATGGCATCGAGTCCGGAAACCCGTGAGGCAAGCTTTATATCTGTGTCTGCGCCATTGTGAGACAGCAAAACGACAACCTGTGCCCCTTCACGGCGGACTTCATTAATTTTCTCTTGCAACTCGCGCTCGCGAATACCAAAGCTCAACCCCTCCATGAGATACGCCGGATTAGCGACCGGCGTATAAGGGAAGGCCTGTCCGATAATAGCAACGGGGACACCGTTCAACTCGCGTATGACATGGCTAGGAAAAACGGGGTCGCCAAATTCTTTATCGCGAATATTTTGTGCCAAAAACGCCGTGCGCCCCGCCAAATCATTATTCACAATCGACTGCACACGCTCGGTTCCAAGTGTAAATTCCCAGTGCCCGGTCATAATGTCAATGCCGAGAAGTTTAGAGGCGTCGACCATATCTTGCCCCTGAGTCCACAGCGCCGTGGCTGATCCCTGCCAAAGATCCCCACCGTCGAGAAGCAATGCATTCGAGCGGCTAGATTTGAGCTGCTTGACCAAGGTCGCCAAATGGGCAAAGCCACCAACCTGCCCAAATTCAAGTGCAGCCGCGGTGTAATCAAGGTGCGTGTAAGCGTGGGCTTGACGGGTGCCTGATGCAATCTGATAGCGTTCCAACAAAGCCTTTCCCACAAGGTGCGGGCTGCGATTATGCGCACTGTGAACGCCAATATTCGCCTGTGGCTCACGATAGTGAACCGGCGTGAGCTGTGCGTGAGCATCTGTCATATGTAACAGATGAACATTGCCAGTCGGCGCAATATCGTAGGGATTAGCTGTGGCCGCTCGAGCTGACACACCGGGCAGTGCTAAGCCAGCCGCCGCACCCAATGCCAGCATTTTTCCAAATTCACGCCGTTCGATGACGGCTTCCTTTTATTGGCCGTCCCGTCACGGCTGCGAGCGATTCACTGGCGACGTTGGATCAAAGAGAAAAGCCATAACGTCCTGTAACTGCTGCGGCGTTAGTATGCCAGCGGCACCAAATCTTGGCATGTGGGAACAGACGTTATACGCGTGGGTGTTCCAAAGTTTGGTCCAAGTGTACTTCAGCATGGCAGCACTTTGCCCTCTAGCACCATAGCCGCTTAACGATGGCCCCAAAGTACCGTATGCCGCCTCAGCAGGATCGAGTTGATGGCAGGCATAACAATTACCACCATTAGCCGCGTTGGGGTCGTCGGAATACTGAAGCCCCTTGCCGTTTATGGCGACTTTTTCACCCCGCTGCCAATCACCCAAATAATCCCCCCCCGGTGGGCTAGGAACCCCCTCAAGTGCTGCTTCTCTCAACTCCGCTGCACGAGCCTCATCAACCTTCGCCGAGCGCGGTTTGCTGCAAAACGCCTGAAGCTCATCTTGTTTCAGTCGCTCGACGGTGACAAAGTTTTTGTCGACCATTGAATCCAGCAACACGTCATAGACCTCGTCAGCGTAAAGAGGGCTAGAAAACATAACGGCAAATAGTAGAGTGATTGCTTTCATCATGAGTTACCGCTTCAGCCCTGGCGCTGTCATAGAGGCCCCGGCGCCATTAACGGCGAGATAGGTCTGCAGTGCTACCGAGGCCTCAGATCCCATTGTCAATTCAGGCATTCGTTGCTGGCGCATACAGTCCCGCATACGCCACCCCATAGTGCGAACAATACCTTGAGAGATACGGTAGGCCGGCCAGGTGCTATAGGCTGCAGCTGCGCCCTCATGCGTGGTCAGATTTGGCAGGGCTTGCAACCGTATGCGGCGCCCGGCCTGCTCATGGCAAGTGGCACAAGAAAAATCATGAGTGCCTGCCCGATAATAGAAAAGGGTTTCACCCAAGGCGTAAGCTGATTTCTCCTGAGCATGAGCCTGACCCGGTGCGATTGCGAGACCACTAGATTGATCGGCAATCCATGCAACCAGCGCTTCAAGCTGAGTACCCAGGTCACCTCGCAGCGAGTAGGGTTTCGCGCTAACCTCATCGGGGGCAAGACCCTGCAGTTGGATCATGCAATGCTCAAGGCGCGCCTCAATGTCCTGAACCCGATCGACGTCCGCAAAATACCTCGGCAATTGCGCATAGGCACCTTCCACCACGCCAGGCCCAAGACCAAGATCACACTGTTCTAAAGAGGCAGACTTGGGACCTGCGGGGGCATACCAAATTTCCTCGCCATCAAAAATTACGAAGATCGCTGGATTATCATCGCCCAACATATCGCGATACTCGTCAAAAATACCTTCTCCCTGTGACAGAAGTGTTGCAGACCAAAGCCCTATGACGATGGCAAAAATAATCTTGATAAACCTGTTATTCATAATTGCCCGCTCAGCTAATCAACGAATCGTCGTCTCACCAGTACCGGTTGCACCTTGGTTATCACGCCAGATCACTTTGACCACATCACCTTGGGTGCCGCCTTTAAACCGGACACCCAGAAACGGATTCGCCGACACGGCAGCGCCCCAATAAGCCTGCATGACGACGGTATCACCATGGACGACCTGAACATCCTCAATGAAATTTGCAGGAATCGACGCACCCGTCTGATCCTTGCGCATGCCGGTTTCCATGGGGTGGCGCATCAATGCCTTAACCTCACAGTAGTCGCCTTTAAGTTGAGCGCGAATTCTAATCCTACTGGCCATCGTATTTCTCCTTAGCCGCCGCAGCCACCCAAAGTAACTTTGGTTTCTCTTTGCATCATATAGAGCTCACCCTCCGCCTCCGCGACGGCATAGAGATTACCCGTTTGCGCCACCTTTACCCGAGTTTCTGCATAAGGCTGGGTATTGGGCGGAACTTGAAAAACGGCAGCAACCGGATTCGGGTTCTTCTCTACAATGACATACAGTTTGCTGACTCCAGGCAACACGGATGCATCAACCTCAATCCTAATGGGCACGACTGCGCCATTTTCTGCAATATCAGGTGCCGAAAAAATAATTCCTTCACTGATTGTTGGGACACCGCCAAGTGCCTCAAAGGTAGCGTCAAGGGTTGTCGTCTGAAAAACAGATTCCGGTCGCAATGCTGCCGACCAAAGTTTTTGCGGTAAGGCAGCAGCAACTAACAGCGCGCCACTCACTCTAATTAAGCCTCGCCGTGTTAATCCCAAAGGGTCTAAATTACCCATAGATGTCAACTCCTTTACTTGTTTAGTTGCCCTGAGGCTAGCCAAAGTGCCAGTGTCTCCACGACAGTATCATCCAACTTCGTCATCGCAGGCATCGGCATCGAGCCCCATACGCCCTGCCCTCCCTGCTTGATTTTGTTGGCCAAATAGATCGCGGCATCCTGCCCCGCATAACGGTCTCGAATTTCAGAGAATCCGGGACCCACCAACGCTTTATTCATCTGATGGCAAGCCGTACAGCCACTAACCGATAAAAGGTCATCAGGTCGTTGATCTAACGTGTCACTCGGCGTTGACTGGGATTCCGACCGCTGTGCTGCAGGTGCGGTCTGCACGCCGGGAAAGGGGCCATAATCACGCATTTGATCTCTAAGGTTGCCGTGAGCATTCATTGCATAATCTGGAAGAGATGACGTAACCGTCGTATTGACCGCACAGTTGGTTGTGCACGCCGAGCCAACCACGTCGGGAACGCCGTTAACCGACCAAAGGCCGTGGTCCTCAGTCATACCATTGCGGTTTGGCATTAAGGCTTGAACATCTCTTATATTTTTATCAGACAGCACAAAGTCTTCATCGACAATATAAGCAAGATTAAGCAGGTAGGCGACCAATGCGTACACCTCATCAACAGCCAATGACTTCGGTGCAGTCCAGGGCATTGCTCGATTGATGTAATCCCAAACCGTAGACAAGGTCGCCACCTTCATGAAAGTGGTCCTGACAACGGCAGGGTCTGTTAGCGCAGCCACACGCCCTGTCTGAATATCGTTCTCGGTAATGTTGCCCAAGACAATAGGCGAGAAAATTTCATTAGAGTCGCCAAAATCGCCGTGGCAACTTGCGCATTGATCTAGCCACAGCACCTCACCTTGCTCTACCGAGCCGGCACCTACGGGCAAACCTGTAAAATCAGGGCGCACATCGATGTCCCAGGCACTGAGTTCCGCAGTGGTTGCGGTTCTTCCTAGCGCATTAAGAGCCAATAAATAGTCGCCGGCAAAGGCGTTACTACCCAAAAAAATCAGGCCGATCATCCATGACCTAGCCCACCTGAACATTATCGACCTCACCTGAAGGACTTACCCGCCACGTCTGAATGGCATTGTTGTGATAAATCGAACGAGTGCCTCGCTGGGCCACCAATGCGGCACGTTGTGGCTGTATGTAACCCGTATCGTCGTGGACTCGGCTTTGCAGAAATGCCGGCTCGCCCCGCCAAACCCAGTCAAAATTAAATCGCGTCAGCATTTTTGTGGATACCTGCCCCTCTAACCTCGCCTCCTGCCAATTGCGCCCGCCATCGACAGAAACCTCTACTTTGCGCACGGAGCCCCGACCCGACCAGGCCAAACCCGTAATGCAGTAATAACCTTGGCTGAGCAGCTTCTGACCCGCAGAAGGCGCCGTGATAACCGACTTAGCCTCTTGTATGGCGGTGTACTGGCGCAACTGGCCATTGGGCATAAGATCGACGTAATGACTGGCCTCATCCTTGGTGGCATAGGGTTTGTTGCCAACCTCTAAACGGCGCAACCACTTCACCCAAGAAACACCCTGTACACCCGGCACTACTAGCCTTAGTGGGTAGCCCTGCTCAGGTCGCAGCATTTCGCCATTTTGGCCGTAGGCCACAATCGCGTCTTCGAGTGCCTCGGCAAGATTAATG
This sequence comes from Luminiphilus sp. nBUS_16, assembly GCF_051201645.1. Lineage (GTDB taxonomy): Bacteria > Pseudomonadota > Gammaproteobacteria > Pseudomonadales > Halieaceae > Luminiphilus. The sequence goes on from NZ_CP179205.1 coordinate 2,548,500, forward strand.
GTTCGCGTCATCCCGGAACCATCGGCACCCTCTGCTAACAAATAATTAGCGTTCTGGTCGTAGCCCGCACGCTCGAGTAATAAAGACAGCGGCACGCCGGTCCACTCAGAGCCTGACAACATACCGTGGGTGTATTGCACGGTGGGCACAGCTGAGTTACCCCACTCTAATGCTGTATTCGCACCACATTCCAAGAAGTGCATGCGCGACACACTGGGCATACGCAGTAGGTCTTCAACGGTAAATACCAGGGGTTCTTTCACCAGCCCGTTAACCATCAGTCGGTGACGTCGAGGGTCGATATCGACCCAACCTTGATGGTGCCGCTCAAAGTGCAGCCCACTGGGAGTGATGCACCCAAAAAGATTTTGCAAAGGTGTGAAAGCCACGCTCGCTTGATCAGTTTGCGTAAGGCCAGGGCTTTGTCGGCGAATGTTGTTGGCTTCGAAAATCGATGGCTGGCCATAGGGGTTTGTCGCTACGGCTTTACCAAGACTGCGGCTCCATTCGGGCACCTCGATAATGTTGGGGTCATCGGCAATCGCAAGCCTGGAGACCCCGGCCAATGCACCCGCAAAAGCACCCCGTAAAAGCTGTCTGCGCTGGGTATCGACACCTTTTTGTGACACCTCAGATATCAGCTCATCAGACAGGAATGACTCTGGTGCCGGCCTCAACCGACCCTCCTGATGACTGGCGTGTGTTGGCATTTGCCCCACCCCCGTGAATGCACTTACATTGCGGCTGCGTTATTTCAGTCTCTTTGCAGCCATCTTTATTTTATATTCTTATATCATATAAACATATAACCAAAAACAACTCTAGCGCACTTTAACGACTACAACGTGGCGTATCGCTTGAGCGGTATGGCCAGTACAGGGCGCTTAAAGGAGCGCGCAGTTCCGCCCGCCCCCCCGCAGTATTGACCCGCACCATCAGGCTTCCCAATACATAGCTTAGACCTAAGCCACAGTGCCTAACAGTATGAACAACAGCAGCACGACTGCAAACTCAAAACCCTAAGGCCATGCCTTTGTGTTTATACCCCGGTGCCCACAACGCGTAATCCGACGGTGAATAGGTCTCGGTAAGACATGTCCAGTTAGGCTCAAAGCCCGTTTATGCCTGCAGTACATACCAAAAATATCGCCGACCTTTTTCAGGCCGTAGAATTGCCGTGGCGGTGTTTTATAGTCCGCCTCGAAGGTAGCGTGGTTTTCCAATAAACTGATGCCGGCCAGAACGAAGAGAAATGTCGACCTTCGCGGCTTGTAGCACCGGTAGCAGTCGAAATACCTTGTCCAGAAGATGCAGGCCGGAACTTCGAGTGTCGCGAAGATTGAAGGCTCACTAAAGAGCACACACTATGGCGGTATCAAACTTCCAATCCCACTGCCCCCGTAAGCCCCGGCGACGGGATACAGCAAGGCACTTTGCTGCTGCTTTTTTGTTTCCACTGAGCCTGTCAATTTGCATTCAGGGTAACGCCGCTGAGCTTTTGTACATTTACTCAGCGGACTGTCCAGCCTGTCAGCAGTTTGATGCAGAGGTTCTCACCTATTACAAAAATACCGATGAAGCCCGACGACTCCCAATCGACAAAATTGGCTTAGCCGCTTGGCAGGCAGGAACCCACCCAAAAAGTATCTGCATAACCAAGCCGGTTGACGTGACGCCTACGTTTATTGCAATTGAGACGTGCGAAGAACAGGACCGTATTAGCGGCTACTCGCAGGAAGAGCTGTTCTGGATGGCGATACAACGTATCGACAGGTCGATAACCCAGGGGGCAAGCTCAACTAACGCGCATGAACCGTGACCCCGGGGTTGGGGGTGGATTGGGGCCACCCGCAAAACACTGGGCGTTATAGAGCCAGCGCTTGGCGTCCTCACCCGTATAGGACAGCTCGGTATCTTCGACATGTCGTGTCTGAGTTACGACCTGAGAAAACTCTTCCGCTGTACCTCTGATTGCTGACACAGAATCGTCCTCGCCAAACTTCCAAAGAACACCCGAAGGCGCGGTCAGTTCAACATAAGGCATTTTTTCGGGAGCCGCCTCTCCACGAACCTTAAACGTCCAGCCGAAAGTATTGATACCCAGAATGACGATGTTGTGAATACGATCGGTATTGCTGCGAACCTTGCCCAGCTCGTCGTAAATTGCCTGACCATGGGCCCAGGTTTCCATCTGTCGCGCCGTAATACAAGATCTTGCACTCATACTGGGCCCTACCCACGGACAACGCTGCGATGGATCGGCCTGGCTATAAGACTGTGCAAGCTGCTGATAGGTTTCGCGCCAATCCGACAGGAGCACATCGCCCTCAGCCAAGACAATTTGACCTTCGACTTGCGTCAAACTATCCCCGCGGGTGAGCCCCTCCATGACCGGCACCAGCGTCTGCTGTAGCTGATCAGTATTCTCGAGCGCCCACAAAGCCATTTGGTTCCAAAAATGCAGATGCCGCAGGATGGTCTCAATGCTCCAGGCCTTGAAACCCGTGGGCCGTGAGAGATCGAGACTCCCGGCATCGCCTAAGAGTGCATCGATGTCTAGGCACTCCTCGAGAAAAGCTTTAGCCTGTTCCATGTCCAATACCTTCCAATTGCACGCCAGTAAACCTTAAGGTTGCTCACTACACCTTGACGATCAGCAAGCACACTGCAACAACCACTTCGCTAAAATAACTCAGTCGCTGGTAGAGCCTCTATTCATCCAGCTCTAAAACTACCATCACATCTCCCGCTGCAATTTGGCGTCCCGCCATACCCGGAGTCTCAAGAACAACACCATCTGCGGGCGCTATAATCTCGTGCTGCATCTTCATGGCCTCTAGGACCGCGAGACGTTGACCTTTGACCACTGTTTCATTCTCTGACACCTCGACAGCCAGCAGTAAACCGTGCATCGGGGCCACCACAGTGCCACCCGCTGCGGCATCAACAGCCTCGGGGGATACTCGAGTATAGTCTGTGAGCGTCATCGAATACGTTGCGTTAGCAAAAAGCAGGGTCGCCGGCGCTTCTTGAACAAAATTAAACTTTTCGCGCCAGCCATTAATTTGTAACTCACAGTCGGTGTCAGACATTCCCATGAATTCGACCATGAACTCTTCGCCTTGGAACACCACTTGATACTGCCCCGCTGAAAGCGTTTCTAATTTGACACTAACCTCCACCTCGTCGATTCGATATTCGCGAATAGAGATAGCCCGCCCTCGGGAAGACCAGTCGAGAAGCTCATGGGAAACCAATGGTGCCCGCTCATGAGCCTCACCCATTGCGAGCAGGTGCTGAATTACTGCAGCACCGACAACAAAAGCTCCGGGTACTTTGGGGGGGGTGAACTGGTCGCCATAATGCTCTGCAATGAACGCGGTGGTTGCTAAACCATCCTTAAAAGTTTGCTGCTCTAGGGCGTCGATTAAAAAATCCCGATTGTTGCCCAAGCCAAGTAAAGCGCCATCTTGTAACGTTGCGACTAAACGGCGACGTGCATCCTCTCGTGTTTCCCCATAGCTAATAATCTTAGCGACCATTGCATCATAATAAGGGCTGACCTCATCCCCGCTAGCCACGCCACTGTCGATCCGAATGCCCTCACCTTCCGGAAAATCGAACAGTCGCACGGGCCCCGTGCTGGGAAGAAACCCCTTTTCAGGTTCCTCTGCATACAACCGGACTTCAACCGAATGGCCTAACAGCTCAATATCGTCTTGCTCTGCAGGCAGCGGCTCTCCCCTAGCTACCCGAATCTGCCACTCAACTAAATCAAAACCCGTGACCATCTCAGTGACAGGGTGCTCTACCTGCAGGCGCGTATTCATTTCCAAAAAGTAAAAGCGCCCCTCCTCGTCGAGCAAAAACTCCACGGTACCTGCACCGACATAATCAACGGCTCGCGCTACGTTAACCGCGGCCTCTCCCATTGCACTGCGCAACTCAGGCGTCATAACAGGACAGGGAGATTCCTCAATCACTTTCTGGTGCCGGCGTTGAATCGAGCAATCCCGTTCCCCCAAATGCACAACATGCCCATGCTGATCCGCAAAGACCTGTACTTCGACATGGCGCGGACGAAGTACAGCGCGCTCGATAATAAGTTCGCTAGAACCGAAGGCGTTCTGGGCTTCCGATTGAGCCAAGCCAATGGCATCTTGTAACTGGGATAAATCAGTGACAAGGCGCATGCCCCGGCCACCACCGCCCGCTGCAGCCTTAATCATGACAGGGAGGCCAATGTCTTCTGCGGCTACTAGCAGCGTTTCGATGTCCTGCGCCTCGCCCTGATAACCTGGGATGCAAGGCACGCTGGCCTCTAGCATGGCGCGTTTAGCCCTAGCCTTATCACCCATAACCTCAATCGCTCGATTAGGAGGGCCGATAAAGACAATGCTCGCCTGCTCGCAAGCGGCAGCAAAATCTGAATTTTCTGACAGAAAGCCATAACCCGGATGAATAGCGTCTGCGCCAGCCTCGATTGCTGCGGCCAGAACCTTCTCTTGGCTCAGGTAGGAATCACTGACAATGGGGCCACCGAGTCGGATCGCTTGATCAGCCTCGCGCACATGCAAGGCGTCTTCATCGGCGTCAGAGTAAACGGCCACCGTACGAATACCCAATGCACGCGCAGTTCGCATTACCCGTACTGCAATCTCACCGCGATTCGCGACCAATAAAGTCGACAGCGTTTTCATACATCAATCTCCACGTGCCAACGGGGTTTACGCTTCTCAATAAAAGATGACACGCCTTCTTTGCCCTCATCGCTTTGTAAGCATCGGCTAAAGTTTTCAGCGGCGTATATTACTTTTTCGTCATCGGGAGTTTGCGGCATGCCGACGATTAATTCTTTGCACGCGGCTACCGCGCCCGGGGCACAGCCGAGGACGTCAGAACGAATGGCTCTCTCAGTGTCTTCCAATGCCTCTACCGAATCCACCGCGAGATCTAGCACGCCCAAAGCTGCCGCCTCCGCACCTTTGAATCTCGCTGCGGTGAGCATGAGTCGACGACCCACTGCATAACCGCATTTTTGCAACACATAGCGCGCAATCTGCGCCGGCGTAATACCGATTCGAGTTTCTGAAAAGGCAAACTTGGCATCGTTCATACCGACGCTCACGTCACAGCAACAAGCAAGGCCTAAGCCTCCCGCCATGGCCGCGCCCTCGATCATGGCCACGGTCACCTGAGGCAAGGCGTTGAGGTCTGCCAGTATGTCGCCGATACGGGTGCTGGTTCTCATGGCTTGCTCCCGCGCGCCACTAGCGATCGCGTTAAAACTCTTGAGATCACCCCCAGCGCAGAAGAAACCACCCCGCCCCCTAAATGTGACCCCTCTGACGCTGCGATCATCACGTACCGAAGACAGAATAATCTCCAAATCATCAACAACATCATCGGTGAGCGGATTCCGTCGTTCAGGCTGATTAAACCAGACCGTCAACCACCCATTTTCAAGATTGAGATCTACTGACTTTGTTTCAGGTAATGCCGTCATAATTACATCCTCGCCACACCGAAGCTGTTTGATTGCAGACTACGGTGACGCCCTTCAATGATTGTTTCCAAACAGAACGCCAAAACTTTACGGGTATCTCTGGGATCGATAATTCCGTGATCAAGTACGCGACCCGAGGTGTAAAAGGCATCTTCCTGGGCGTCAAAGTGCTGCTTTATCGTTTGGGCCTGTGCCTCCAGCTGCGACTCGGGTATCGGTTTACCTTTACGCGCGGCTCCTGCTTTAGCCACTTCAGTCATTGTAGTTGCAGCGCTCTGACCCGCCATCACGCCAGTCCGCGCATTGGGCCATGCAAACAAAAAGTCCGGTTCGTAAGCCCACCCGCACATACCGTAATTTCCAGCGCCATAGCTGGCACCCACGTAGAGAGATAGTTTAGGTACCCGAGCGTTGGCAACCGCCTGAATCATCTTGGAACCATGCTTAATCATGCCCGCATGTTCATACTGCGTGCCCACCATATACCCCGAGGTATTGTTAAAGAAGATAATGGGCAAATCAGACTGATCACACAGCTGGATGAATTGCGCGGCTTTCGTCGCGCCATTTGTATCGATAGGACCATTGTTACCAATAAAGCCACAGGCGACGCCTGTGATCGTGGCGTGACCGCAGACAGTCGACACGCCGTAACGTGATTTGAACTCTTCGATGGATGAGTCATCAACCACACGGGCTAATATTTCTCTGACATCGTAGGGCGTGCGCGGATCGGTAGGGATAGCCCCGGCCAGCTCCTCAGCGGCATATCGGGGTTCGCTGTAGGGTTGTCTAGCAAAAGGCGTCAGTCGTTTGTTCCAATCAATGCACTGCATCACTTCCCGAGCCTTCAGCAGGCCGTGTGCATCATTTTCAACGAGGTACTCCACAACCCCTGAAACGCTGGCATGCATTTCGGTACCGCCTAACTCCCGATCGTCGGCATCCTCTCCAGTGGCGGCCTTGACCAAGGCTGCGCCACCGAGCGCCGCCATGCCATTCTCTTTGACTCCGATAACGTAGTCAGACATACCGGGCATATACGCGCCTCCGGCAGTAGACCCACCGTGTAGCACCACCATCGTTGGCAGCCCCTTTGCAGAGAGGCGTGCTAAATCGCGAAACACGCTGCCAAATTCAGACCAGAGTTCAACTTTGTACTTCAGGAGGTTAGCACCGGCACTTTCAACGAGATGCACCAGGGGTAAATTTTGGCGCAGGCATATCTTCAGCAGTGAGGTCGTCACATTAAGGGTGCAATCAGTGGCGGCTCCCGCCGCGATGCCCGAGTCATCGACCCAAACCATGCAGCGAACACCACTGACAAAACCAATACCCACAATGACCGAAGCACCCGGTACGCTGAGCTCACGATCAGACTCCTCGACGCAAAAATTCGCCATAGAATGCAGCTGCAAAAACGGCATACCTGGGTCTATTAAAGCGTCTAAACGCTCTTTAGGGGTGAGTTGATTACGGGCACGGAATGTTTTGAGCCGACGGTTGGAGATTTCCTCGGTGCGTTGCTCATAGCGCCTTAGTTGATCAACGAAACCCAGCATGCGGTTACGATTTTCACTAAATGTCTCTGAATCGGATTGCAGCGTTGAAACAATAGTAGCCATGTTAGCTTTCCAAAATATTTTCAGGGATGGCAATAGGGGTATCGAGTAAGATTTGCGCGAAACTCTTCGCTTGAGGATCATTGCGCAAACTCGCAACACCCCCACCGCCCAGTGCATTGTGCAGAACGAAGTTGAGCCCCGGGAGTCCAGGTAAATAGTATCTGTTGATGCTGGGACTAGTCATGAAATGAGCAAAACGCGTAGCAACATAATCTGAAGTTAAGACTTGAGCGATCCAGGGCAGGTAAACTTCATTACGTGCCATGATGCCAATATTTGCTTTGTCTCCTTTGTCACCCGATCGCCCCCAAGCAAGGCGCTCTAAAGGGACCGTTATAAAATTATCGTCTGCCTGTAAGCCGACCGAGGGAATATCCGTAGGCTCGGCTGGAGTGAACAACGTCGAGGGCTCAGGTATTCGTGGCAACTTACTGGTTCCTCTATCGTCGATCAGCGATAAAGCCACAGATGTTTTGGGCACCTTGATAGAAAATAAACGAATCACGGGGGATGGCTTTGCGCGAGTACCCGCAAAAAAGGCGAGTCCCGGTGGCGCCCCTAGGGCAGCGCCCGAAACCTCACGCAACAACAGCGCAACCGCGCGTTTGTCCTGATGCCTGCAGGCAATTTTTACAGCAACTTCGCGACTACGAGTGTATTGGGCGGCTTCCCCCCAATGACTCTCATCACCCACAATCTCGACCGTGACATCATCGAAACCAGAAATCCCGCGGGCGGTTAGCTTTTGCTCTGCCCGTTTGCGCACTTCTTCTGCAAAAAACCTAGCCTTTTCCGCCGCCTTTCGACCCAGATACCAAAGAATTGTCCCTGCCCGCCAGCCATCGGCCCAGGTCATACTGACCTTGTAGTCAGTGGGCACACCCCGTCCTTTAGCACCGCTAACTTGAACCTGGTCTTGACCAATTTGCTGTAGTTCCACGCAAGAAAAATCACAGATCACATCCGGAAGTGCGTAATGCATCGGGTCATCGATTTCGTAGAGTAATTGCTCGCCAACCGTGCCTCGACTAACGGTGCCCCCGGTATTTGCAGGCTTTGTGATCACCGCCTCGCCATCCATCGATACCTTAGCGATCGGATAACCCACCTCAACAAGAGACTCGGCTACCGCTTCCCAATCGGTGTAATTGCCGCCTGTCACCTGCGGCCCACACTCAATCAAATGACCCACGAGGGAACCTGCCGCCAATCGATCGAGCTCGTCGGGGGTCCAACCAAACGCATGGATACAAGCACCGAGCGTTACCGCACTGTCAACGCAGCGCCCGGTAATCACAATATCTGCGCCATTAAGAAGCGCTTCGGCAACAGGAAAAGCACCAATGTAAGCATTAGCGCTGGCGATTTTATCAGGGGCAGGCATAGCCTCATGCGAAAACATTTCCCGGGCGCCGCCTGCTGACAGTTCAGTGACTCTGGGGAGTAAATCATCACCAACTATGACCGCAACTTTTAAATTAAGCCCCGCCTCGTCAATGCACTTCGTGATGGCTTGGGCACAGGCCTGAGGATTAACGCCACCCGCATTACTGATGAGTTTCACACCAGAGTCAGCGATGGCTTGCAGATTTGGCTGCACCATGGCGGTCACAAAATCGGGCGCATAACCTAGCGTTTCATCGTTTGAGCGAGCTCTGGCAAGGATCGACATGGTAATTTCAGCCAAGTAATCGAAGACGATATAGTCTAAGTCGCCCTCAGACAGAAACTGGGCCATTGCGAGGTCAGTTTCGCCCCAAAACCCAGTGGCTCCCCCAATTTTTATCGACGACTTAATGCTCATGCAATTTCCTTTGCAAAGTTCGACAGCGGCTTCCCCCACCTTCAGCAGTTAACGGGAATTGCCCTTGCTACAAGTAACAGCGCTTCAAATTTCTAGCGGAAAATCACCCGCCGCCCCTGAGTGCTCCCCAAAAAAAGACATATTTTTGGGGGCCCTACCTATTTGGAATTCTAGCGTTTATGATGATAGCTCATTAATTATGAGTGATCCTCAGATGCTCACTATAGGAGCCTTAGGCTATGAGCGCAAGTTCGCCCAATACTAAAAACACCCAGCGCGAACGCTTGGAAGCAAAAGAACAAAGCATTTTAAACGCAGCGACCGAGGTGTTTACTGCACTGGGCGTTGACGGCTCTACGATGGCCGAAATCGCTCGCAGGGCGCATATCGCCGAAGGAACGCTCTACCTATACCACAAAAACAAACAGGATTTGCTGGCTGTTGTTGTGGGGAATTTTTGGGCAGATTTAACGAAAGGCGCACTTATCGCTGTGGATGCCAGCCTCCCCGTCATGGAGCAACTAGAACAGCTAGCAACCTATCACCTAACGGCACTTATCCAACAATTCGACATGGTGGGCCTGACCTATCGAGCGAGGCTTCGACATGGGGAACCCGAATACCAGTTACCTAAAATTCGTGAATACGTGCGCGTTTTTGATCAAATCATCGAGCGTGGCATCAGTCGTCAAGAATTCATTGAGGAGATGCCGTTATGGCAATGCCGAGACGCTTTCTATGGGGCTTTAGAGTATTCCGCTAGGACACTGCTGCTGCGGGAGGCGCAGTTCGACGCCTCGGTAGTCAAACAGCTTTTGGTGATGTTTCATCCCTACAAGATAGAACAAATCCCAGCAGTTGATTCAGAGAAAAATGCCGCGTCAACTTCAGAAAGGCTTGCAAAAATTGAGGCGCAACTGGCGCTACTGGTCGAAAGAGAAGCCAAATAACGTGGGCCTCAAAGGGGAGGAACAGTTTAGTTGTACTGGTGCCTGAGGGCGTCGATGAAAACCGCCAGCGCTTCCTGAGGCAACTGATTAATACCAGCCGCTGCTGCTCGCCCTCCCCCCGTAGGAAATTGCTTGCAAACGGTATCGGCACCGACGCGATTTTTCACGGGCGCCCTAACACTTACGAGGAACCCCTCGGGGATTTCCGTCACCACGGCATGGGCTCGATGCGGCGCATCTAAGGCAAGCTTGTTTCCCAGAACACCACTGACACGGCGCGCCCAGGGTTCATCCGGTAGCTTAATCACTTTTACGGCGTCCTCGTTAATCAGTAGATCAGCCGCTTCAGCTCTGCTCATGTCCTCGCGATACCCGGACTGCAAGGTCATGTATAAATCTGGGTCTTCTTCCATGCAAACATCAGGATCCCCAAAAGGTAATAAGCGCAGGTATAGACTTTCGGGGTCAAAGTGCAAATCACTGACCTGAGCCCCGTAAGCATTGTAATTGATGAGGATTCCCAGCTCCCGCCACAATTTGAGGTCAGGCGTTATCGCTAAAGTTTGTGCAATCCGCTCTGCAGTTCCATCAAGGTTGTCTCCAAAACAACCCACTACAGCCCAGCTAGCACCCGCTCCCGACAAATAACCATTAACCAAAGCAGAAGTGCACACCTCAGGCGCCGTGTTAACTAACAGCTCCAATCCCGGAGCACTGGGCAACTCTCCCGAGTTGTGATGATCGACGTAAAAAACCTTAGCACCTAGGGACAACAATCGGTCCAGTGCTGGCTGATTTTTTTCAACCGCAACATCAAGAACAGTGACGAAATCCCCTGCAGCGGCCCATACGCGGTTAAGCAACGCGATATCGCGCTTAACGCCAGTGATCAAAGTGGCAGAGCGAGGCGTGTGCTGGCGCAGCTGCAATAAGGCGCAGATGCCATCAGCATCGCCATTAAAAACATCGAAACGCCTCATAAAAGACTCATCTGGGTTTTAGCTTTTGGGCGCTGATTGACTCGTGCTAACGGGAAGAACTGAGACATTTTCGGCTTGCGCGACTTGCCTAGCGCGCTTACCAACACGCCCCTGCTTCAACCAAACAAAGTCATGACGAATCTCGTGAGCTTCGAAGCCACTCACATAGTCGCGTAGGATTTTGGTAATCCCATCACAATCTAGGTCAGCGCAAGCTTCGATCAACTCAGCCGTTGCCAGTTCCAGAACATCAAAATCTACACTATCTTCCTCAGCCCGCAGGATCATAGGATGACCCGTGCCCGCCACCGAAGTGCCCAGTAACAGTTCTTCATGGAGCTTCTCGCCCGGGCGTAGTCCAATAAACTCAATATCAATGTGCTCAGAGGACATAGCATCACCCTCTAGCTCGTAACCACTCAAGCGAATCATCCGCCTCGCAAGATCAACGATACGAACCGGCTCACCCATATCCAGCACGAAAACGTCACCCCCCGTTCCCATTGCACCCGTTTGCAATACCAGCTGAGCTGCCTCAGTAATACTCATGAAATACCGGGATACATCGGGATGGGTCACCGTAACAGGCCCCCCAGACTCGATCTGCTCTCTGAATAAGGGCACCACTGAGCCAGACGACCCAAGAACGTTGCCAAAACGCACGATGCAGAACCGTGTGGGGGTGTCGCGTTGCGCCAGCCCCTGTACGATCAGTTCGGCGTAGCGCTTTGATGCCCCCATGATATTGGCGGGACGCACGGCTTTATCTGTAGAAACCAAAACGAAGGTTTCGACACCAGCACGCTCAGCAGCGAGGGCTGCCGACCAGGTACCATCCACGTTATTAGCCACACCCTCTGCGACGTTGTATTCGACGAGCGGAACGTGCTTATAGGCAGCGGCATGGTAAACCGTTTGCACCTTAAAGGTCTTATACAGTGACTCCAATCTGCGCTCGTCACGAACGGATCCTAGCAGCGTCACAACCGGGAAACGGTAATCTTGCTGCTGGCACAGCGCCCTAAGTTCTTGCTCAATGCTATACAGCGCGAACTCAGAAATATCGAACAAAATCAGTTCACGGGGAGCGGAAGCCATAATCTGCCGACACAACTCGGAACCGATTGAGCCACCCGCTCCAGTAACCATAACAACCTTGTCATGAAGGCAGCTATCGATCAGCTCAGGATGCGGGGGGACAGGGTCTCGGCCTAACAGGTCATCGAGGTCCACATCCTGAATTTGGTTAACGCTTGCCCTACCCGCAACAAGCTCTGAAATTTTGGGCACAGTGCGCACATGCACCGGAATGCCTACTAGGGAGTTAATGATTTCACGCCGACGCTCTGCGGACGCGGAGGGCACGGCCAACAATACCTGAGCAATTCCTTGCGCTTTGACTAATGCCTCTAGTTCATCGGATGGGTACACAGGTCGACCGTTGATAACGGTATTCCGTAACGCTATGTCGTCATCTACGAATGCATACACCTCGTAATGACTCCCGTGATTTAACGCGTGCAAAAGCTGACGCCCTGACTCGCCGGCACCATAAATCACGAGGCGTCTCGAGCCTCGCTCGGCAGATGCCTGATAGTAGGCACGTGTGACCAAGCGAACGCCGCCTGCGCCAAAAAACAACAGCAGCCAAAAAATACCAGGAGCCGAGGGCGCTACATCTAACTGCCAGTAAAAACTAGCTATTGCGAAGCTCAATGCCACAATCGTCACCGCGCCCACCAAATCCCAGACTGCGTGAGGGCCCATGTGCCGAATGAGGGAGCGATAAAGCCCGCGACCTACAAAGACCGTAGCGGCAAAAGCGATGATGCCTAGCAGCACCAGAAGTTCTAATAAATTTGCAGGAAATAGTGTGCGATCGTGGCCAAGACTCGAAGATACCATCAAAGCCAAGCAAACCACGCTCAAGTCGGTCAGCAGCAGCACAGCAAAGCGTAGGCCTCGTGACGGACTCCCTCGTTCACCCGACCATGTTGCTGCGGCAGAACGGCCTGCGTGGGAGCGGGATTGATTAAGACGCTGCTGTAGGTGCTTTACCATTTTACTGCTTCATCCTGAATGCAATGCGCCGTGCTTGATACAACTGGGCCAAGCGGTGTTGCAGGAACGGTACAGTCTACGAGTAGCGACGCCCGTATGCCACCAATACCAGAGAAGGAATCGTCGAGAAAATTACCGCAAAAATTGGGGAATAAGCGCCAAAAGCTGCCCACAAAGCCATTGGAATCTGCCATGAAAGCTGCAGTGCGAGCAACCCAGTATTCATGGCGAGCACCGACCCGGTCGCCCTCATCAATCGCTGATAGGTGTGCTCGCTATGCGCTTCTGCGGGAGATTGTCCCCGCACTAACCGTGTGAGCAGGGTGTAGGTTGCGTCGACCAGAAAAGGCATCATTAGAATCAACCATGCAGCGCCCAAACGGCTATCTTGCGTTGTAGCGTACAAACCGAGCCAACCCAGATAGAAGCCCAGAAACACAGCACCGCTATCCCCCATAAAAATGCGAGCGGGCGGCCAATTTAGCCACAAAAATGGCAATAACGCCGACACCAGCACCAATGTGAGATGGGTTACGCCATATGCCTCCGGGAAAAACAGGCTAATAACCGCAAGTCCAAGACTGACGCTAAGAGATTGGGTGACAACAAAACCGTCGAGACCATCCATGAAATTAACGAGGTTAATGTTCCACCCCAAAGCCAATATTGCCAAACCCAACAGGAGCACGTGGGCCGTGCCCAGCAATGTGAGCCCGGCAATTGTTGCCACGATGAGGTAGACGAACAGGCGTAGCCAGGCCGGCAATGCAAACCGGTCATCGATCAAGCCCACAAGGGCAACCCCTAAACCACAGCCTTGTAACACCAAAAGCCATAATGCGCTGTCACCGGCAAAGCCGTTAGGCACCAGCAAAGCCACGGTAACCGATAAACCGAAGCAAATACCTGCTCCAACGGGAGTCGGCGTTTGATGCGCGCTTCGGGCGTTGGGCCTATCCACAAAACCCCAAGGTCCCGCTACGCGCAGAAAACATAACAGGAGCAAGAGTGATAGCGAAAACGCCAAAACAAAAGCCATCAGGTTGTACTCTCGGATTTGGTGACACTCAAAAGGTGCTCCAATGACCACTTCGCACCATCGAAGGGCTGAGCGGTCTCACCACACCAGTAATGCCCACCAATAGAGGCGGCTAGAGCCTGAGTTTGAGGGAGCGGCAGTTTTGCCAAGCACACTAAAATAGCTCGCCATAAGGGTGCCGGTAGTTTGAAGGGAGCTGTAACTGCTAACGCTCTAGCAATTCGAAATGCCGAGTAACACTGACCATCAGTAACTGCCAATACCTGGTCACAAGATGTGTAATTCGATCCCGCATCATCAGCGCCCTCACCCCGGAGCAATGAAACGATCAGGGCAACTAGGTCGGGTCGCGCCACTAAACTACGTTGGCCCGTCGCTGGCAGCGACACCCGCAATCTTCCCTGCCACTTTTTCAAGGCGGCAAGATTCGCGGTCAGCGCTTGATCGTAAACCAAAGCTGGCCGGAGTATCACAAGTTGGCATTGACTTGTTCGCAGCACTTTCGACAACTGGATTTCTGCCCGCCATTTTGACTGCGCGTAAAGCGACCTCGGTTTTGGTAGGTCCAGAGCCGGCGTCCCTGGATCGGATTTATCAGCGGGCACCACATTGAGCGAGCTTAAGAATATAAATTGCTTAACACCAGCAGCCTCAGCCGCTGCCGCGAGCACCTCACAAGCCTCGACATTTACCACTCTGTAGGCAGATGCATTGCCTTTGTTGTGCGCAATACCCGCGCAGTGAATAACAGTACTGATATCAGAAAAAAGTTCCGACAGGCCTTCGCATTGGTTCAAATCCAAAAAACGGTCACAAGAACGTCTTCCTGCAGTAAGAATCGGAATACCCTGCCGCTTTAATCGGGCGTAGACAGCACTACCGATATAACCCGAGGCCCCGGTGAGTAAAATCACACCGACGCCTCACTGCGATAACAAAGATCACTCAAGAACAATGCGATCGCGATTACGTGCAATGATTGATTCGCCAACACCCTTAACTTCGATGAGCTCGTCAATCGTCTCAAACGGCCCGTAGGACTCCCTGTGTTCCACAATTCGATAGGCCTTCGCCAGACCCACCCCAGACAGGCCCTCGGATAAAAGCTCGGGGGACGCGGTGTTGATGTTGATCGATTGCACCTGGCTAAAAGCTGGTGGACTCGAGACTGCCAGAGCAAAACAAAGCGCACCAACACCCACAATTTGGTGTAGTGGGAACCGTGCGTAAGACGTGGCCAAAATTCTACCCATTGATCGGTTGAAAACAGTGGTGACGATAGACATCGCAATATACTCCTGTTGTTTGACGTAACGAGCCTTAGGTGACTCGCAAACAGGCTATAAAATGAAGCCACTGCCATGGACATCAGCGCTCTCCGCTGCCCTCACTCGGGCTCCAGAGATGACAAAATACGCTTTATTGCAGCTATGGGGTCTGTTGCCGCCGTAATGGAACGTCCCATGACCAAATAGTTTGCACCCGCGGCGATCGCAGCGGCAGGATCGACAACTCGCTTTTGATCACCCATGGCATCCCCTTTTAGACGAATGCCCGGCGTCACCAAAGCAAACGCCGGATCTACAACTTTTCTCAGCTCCGAAGCCTCTTGTGCAGAACACACAACACCATCGAGCCCAGCTTTTTCGGTCAGCTTCGCCAGCGCCACAACCCGTGCCAACGCTGCCCCTTGAAAACCCACCTCCGCAAGATCCGCCTCTGCCATACTGGTAAGAACGGTCACGGCGGTCAGTAGTGGCTTATTTTGGCGACCCACCAACGCCTCACGGGCAGCGTTCATCATCGATGAGCCCCCACTCGCATGGACATTGGTCATCCAAACACCAAGGTCTGCCGCAGCAGATACGGCATTTGCAACCGTGTTGGGAATGTCATGAAACTTAAGATCTAGAAACACATCGAAGCCACGTTTTACAAGCTGCTCGACCGCGCTGGGGCCAACCCTGGTAAATAACTGCTTCCCCACCTTTACACGACACAGTGACGGATCTAACTGATCGGTCAGCCGCAAAACACTATCGATATCGTCAAAATCAAGCGCGACAATCAAAGCTTTGTTATCAACCATTTAACGCCTCCCCTGTTGTTCCCAAGTCGCGAATAGTGCCCCAATGCTTACAGCCCGGACAATACCAATGCAGCTGCTGGTTACGAAATCCGCAGTGAGTACAACGATAAGAAAACCTCTGATCAATAATTTTCTCGATGGTTTCTCGCTCCAAAGACTCATCATCCCCTGCTTCTGTCGAATCGTGCAGGCTCATGAGTAATGCCACACCGCGCAGCGAAGGTTTATCTCTCAAGCTAAGTCTCAGGAAATCTTTTGCCGCTTCTTTGCCAATTGTCGCGTGCAGCTCATCAACAATCGCCAGCGCCAAAGGCGTTGTCGGTGCTTTTTCAAAACAACCTTCAAGATAGGACCGCAAATGCTTTCTAGTGCCCACCGAATCCATCGCCTCCCTCATTAGGGGAGTGATCTCTGCTAAGTACTCAGGTGCTTGATCGAAAACTGTTTTCAGCGCCTTAATGCTCTGCTCTGGCTGCCCCGCCGATAACTCAAGGGCCCCCAGTGATAGGGTGGCACGAGCACAAGACTTATCGTAGCGTAAGGCCTTCGCTAACAGCTCTCGTCCCCCTCCATAGTCACCAGCTGATCGCGCCAACTCGGCCTGCTCGCAACAATAGTGCGCCAAAAGCACGCCGACAGGCTGGCCCACCTCATCGGCTGTGTTGACAGCAGACTTCATCAAAGTTCGCTTTGGGAGAAGCTCCTCAGCAACCTCGCAGGCTGCTGACCAGTCGCTTTGAGCTTCGTATATTTCAAGTAAGTGGCGCCGCGCTACTCGGCGGTGATTACCCGATTCAGCCACAAGATCGATCAACAGCTTCTCAGCCCGGTCGAAGAGCCCTGCAGAGATATAATCTCTAGCCAGCTCAAGGTGGGCGAGATGTAGCTGCGTCTGGGGCAAACTTGGACGAGCCAACAAATTCTGATGAACTCTTATCGCCCGCTCCACTTCGCCACGGCGGCGCAATACGTTACCCAATGCAATATGGGTGTCAAAGGTCTCCGCATTCACCTCCAATGCCTGGGTAAAAGCATCGATTGCATTGTCCTGCCGGCCGTCAAGAAGAAAGTTTAATCCCCGATAATATTCGGAGGGTGGCTGTGCTGAACTGCCCCAAACCAAGGGGCGGTTGCCGCGCCGACCCAGCCACCAGCCAGCTGCGATGGCCGCAGTTAAGGTCAGTAATAAAAGAAGGTCAATCACTCTCGCTAAGCCCAAAACGCCGCAGTCGGTCTACTTCGAGCTCAAGCTTTTTATGTTGACGGCGCAGACGTGCGTTGCCCGCTCGCTGTTTGAGGTTCACCGCCGCCCCACCCAGTAAACCGACGACACACCCCGCCGCGAAAAACAGAAGCACCCAAAGGGCAACGGCACGTTCTGAAAGCTGGACAACCAGTAAATCAAGGGGAACGGGAGCGGTGTTTTGGAGCGTGAACAGCGCTCCCAGCACGACGGCAGCGCCAATAACAAGCAAACTCAGCAGGACGCGCAGAAGTGCCACGATCAGAAACCCGCTTTTAGTGAACGGTTAACGCGTTCTCGCAGTTCCTTACCCGGCTTGAAATGAGGAACGTGTTTCCCTTCCAGCTCAACACTATCTCCAGTCTTTGGGTTTCGCCCCTGGCGAGGCTCTCGATAATGCAAAGAAAAACTACCAAAGCCGCGAATTTCAATGCGCTCACCGCCAGACAGTGTCTCGGCCATGTGGTCAATCATTAACTTCACAGCGAGTTCCACATCTTTGGTACTCAGCTGCGACTGCTGGGAGGCTATTAATTCAATGAGCTCGCTACGGGTCATGGACTTATATTCGTCGCTTAGGAAAACTACATCTTCTAACGCCAGCAAAATCTTTTCAAGTTACTAATTTTCATAACTTTTTTGACCCTAAACGATGAAGTAAAGGTCCAAAAGTCGCTCCACCAAACTCGAGTAGGTCTCGAGGGCACTCGCAACGGGTTGCGAAGGCAACCTATCCGTAGTGACGGCAGAGGCCAAAACCCGAGATTTTCCTGTCTATTAGCGCACCGAGTACAAAGCCATAGGCAAAAAAAAGGCCGGCTTAAAGCCGGCCTCCAGACACAGCACAAAGCGCTTACTGACTGTCCATTTTCGCCTTGATCAGGTCACCAATAGTACCAGGAGAGGCAGCCTCGTCTTGCTGCTTGAGTGTTTCAACAGCCTCTTTCTCGTCTTCGATATCCTTGGCTTTGATTGACAGCCCAAGCGTACGGTTCTTACGATCAACGTTGGTGATTTTAGCTTCTACCGCATCGCCCACATTAATGACCGAACGCGCATCCTCAATGCGATCGACGCTAATGTCGCCCACTTTCAGATACCCAGAAACTTCGTCTGACAGCTTAATCAGAACACCCTTAGCGTCAACTTCCATCGCTTTTCCGGTGACGATAGTGCCGCGATCGTTATCGCTTACGTAGAGAGTGAAAGCGTCCTCTTCCATCTGCTTGATACCGAGGGAAATGCGTTCGCGCTCTGGATCGATCGACAAAATTACTGTCTCAATCTCATCGCCTTTCTTATAGTTACGAACGGCCTCTTCACCGGTTTCATTCCAGCTGATGTCGCTCAAATGCACCAAACCATCAATAGCGCCGTCTAGGCCGATAAAGATGCCAAAGTCAGTAATTGACTTGATGGTGCCCGAGATGCGATCGCCCTTGGCATGATCAGACGCAAAAGCGTCCCAGGGGTTCTGGGTGCACTGCTTGATACCCAGAGAAATGCGTCGACGGTCTTCGTCGATGTCGAGAACCATTACCTCGACTTCATCGCCCAGCTGCACGATCTTTGAGGGGTGAACGTTTTTGTTGGTCCAGTCCATCTCAGAGACGTGTACCAAACCTTCAACACCCTCTTCAATTTCAGCGAAACAACCATAGTCAGTCAGGTTAGTAACCTTGGCGTTAACCCGAGCACCCTCAGGGTAACGGTTGGTGATCTCCACCCATGGATCTTCACCCAATTGCTTCAGACCCAATGAAACGCGATTACGCTCACGATCAAACTTAAGGATTTTGACATCCATTTCCTGACCGACTTCTACGATCTCACTGGGGTGCTTGATGCGCTTCCAAGCCATATCGGTAATGTGTAACAAGCCGTCCACACCGCCAAGGTCCACGAAAGCACCGTAGTCGGTAAGGTTCTTCACAACACCTTTGACCGACATGCCTTCTTGCAGATTTTCGAGCAGCTCTTCGCGTTCCTGGCTGTTAGCGGCTTCCATAACGGCACGACGCGAAACGACCACGTTGTTACGCTTCTGATCAAGCTTAATAACTTTAAATTCGAGTTCCTTACCTTCTAGATGCGTCGTCTCACGAACTGGACGCACGTCGATCAATGAACCGGGCAGGAAGGCTCTGATAGATTCGATATCGACAGTAAATCCGCCTTTAACCTTGCCATTAATGATGCCGGTTACAACTTCGTCTGCAACATGCGCTGCTTCAAGACGTTTCCAAGCCTCGGCACGCTTGGCCTTTTCACGAGAAAGCTTTGTTTCGCCAAAACCATCTTCGACGGTCTCGAGGGCTACCTGAACTTCGTCGCCGATATTAAGTGTGCACTCACCGTTAGCATTGGTGAATTGGTCGAGGGGGATAACACCCTCTGACTTCAGGCCTGCGTGAACAGTAACCCACTCGTTATCAATATCTATGACAACACCGGTTACGATCGAGCCGGGCTCCATATCGACGGTTTTTAAGCTTTCTTCAAATAATTCTGCGAACGATTCGCTCATGGGACGTTCCTGTTGTTGCGGCATAAATATGCCTAGCCAATCTCCAGATAAGATTGGGTCTGCTCAAATTAGCGGTTGCCGAGGTATCTGGCCTTCAGTTCGGCGACCGCGCTATAAGCCCTTTTCCCGCCGCAAGTTCCAAAACGCGGCCACAAACGGCGTCTACAGTGAGTGTAGAGCTGTCTATGATTACCGCATCTTCGGCAGCGACCAGCGGCGACGCGGAGCGGTTGGTATCACGCTCATCACGCTCGTTGATGGAATCCAAAAGGCGCGGCAGGCTAACACTTTCGCCTTTCTCGAGCAACTGTGCTTGACGCCGGCGGGCCCGAGCTTCAGCAGAGGCGGTCAGGAAAATTTTTAGCACTGCATTGGGGAAAACGACAGTGCCCATGTCTCTTCCGTCCGCCACAAGCCCAGGAAGCGTCGCCATAGAACGCTGGCGATCGAGTAACGCCACCCTGACCTTCGCCAATACCGCTACCGCAGACGCCCCACGGCTACCATCTTGCGAACGAATTTGCGCTGTTACGTCTTCGCCTGCAAGCCACACGGAGACACCTGCAGGCGAAGGCATAAACCGCACATCAAGGGTTTCAGCGACCTCAACAACACGCGACTCGTCTTTCCAGCTGATATCACGTAGCACACAGGCGTGACCCACTATGCGGTACAGAGCGCCACTGTCCAGTAAGTGCCAACCCAGAGTTTCGGCCAACCTTTGGCTCAAGGTCCCTTTGCCGGCACCGCTGGGGCCGTCAACACAGATAACCGGCACTTCACTCATCGATGAGCTTCAAGCTTAAGGCCGGCACTTGATATCAGCTCAGCAAAACCCGGAAACGACGTGGCGACATGGTCACAATCAAGCACTTCAATAGCAGCTGAGGCCCGTAACCCCGCAATGGCGAAAGCCATCGCAATACGGTGATCATGAAACGTGTTTACCGAGCCGCCCCCTAATTGACCGCCCTCAATAACAATGCCATCTGAAGTGGGCTCGTTTTTGATTCCGAGAGTACTCAGCCCCTCTGCCATTGCAGCAATGCGATCGCTCTCTTTAACGCGAAGCTCGCTGGCACCGCGCAATATCGTGGTGCCAGAGGCACAAGCAGCTGCAATAAAAAGGGCGGGAAACTCATCAATAGCGAGGGGTACTTCATCTTCTGGAATATCAATTCCGTGAAGTGGCGCATAGCGAACGTGCAAATCTGCCACCGGCTCTCCGCCAATCTCTCGAGGATTCAGCACCGAAATATCAGCCCCCATCAGGGTCAATATATTGAGCACACCCACTCGAGTTGGGTTCATACCAACATGCTTCAAAAGCACATCTGAGCCAGGAGCTATACTGGCGCCCACGAGTAAAAACGCCGCAGAAGAAACATCTGCCGGTATATCGATAGAAGTCCCTACCAGCCGACCACCACCATCAAGGCCAATTACACCATTGGTAGAATCGACACCGTAACCGAATCCACCCAGCATCCTCTCGGTATGGTCTCTCGTGGGTGCTGGCTCGGTGATCGAAGTCCTGCCCTTTGCATACAAGCCCGCTAACAACACGCAAGACTTAACCTGAGCACTGGCTATCGGTAAGTCGTAGTGAATTCCCTGCAAATTCTGTCCACCGGAGATCGCCAGCGGTGGGCGCCCCTCAGACAAGGATTCGATGCGAGCACCCATTTTTGACAAGGGGTTAATCACCCTGCCCATAGGCCTTTGCATCAGTGAAGCATCACCGATCAGTTCAGAATCGAAGGTTTGACCCGCCAAAATTCCTGCAAAAAGTCGCATGCCCGTACCGGCATTGCCTAAATCCAAAGCCTGCTGCGGTGCCGCTAGGCCGTGTAAACCTACGCCTGTAATCGTCAAACTCCCGGCTTCCGGGCCGTCTATTGCCACGCCCATCTGCCGAAATGCTGCGATAGTCCTCAGCGCGTCCTCACCCTCGAGAAAACCCGTTACCTCGGTTGTGCCCTCAGCTAACGATCCGAGCATCACCGCTCGGTGAGACATAGATTTATCGCCGGGAACACGATGTTCACCCGTCAACTGGCCTCCGGGTTGCACAACAAACTTCATGGAGTGTCTTGTCCTTTATCAGGGTCGTTGGTTTCGGATAACTGTGTAATCACACTTGAATCGAGAGGATTCAATACTGCATCGTGGGCTCGTCGTACCGAACGGCAGATCGTAAAGTAGCGCTCAAGCTGCTCCCCATCACCCTCTGCGATGAGCGCTTTAAGCAATGACAGCTGCGCCTCTACCGCCGTCATTGCGTCAATAAGCGATTCCTTGTTAGTCAAAGCCACATCGCGCCACATCACGGGATCTGAAGCGGCGATACGAGTCATGTCACGCAATGCACCCCCGCCATGGCGCATAGGACTTAAGGCGTCAGCATCCAAGGCCTTTGTTAGAGCATAGGCGAGCATATGAGGAGAATGACTACTTGCCGCAAGCGCAGCGTCGTGATCTGAGGCCGACATAATCGTTACCCGAGATCCAACACTCTCCCACATGGCGGCCACCCACTTCAGTGCCTCAGGATCCGTGGTGTCATCTGGCGTCAGAATAGCCTCGCGGCCATCAAAGAGATCAGCTCTAGCCGCCGTGACACCGCTGTTTTCCGACCCAGCTATGGGGTGTCCCGGAACAAAGCGTGAGTAACTGTTCGTCATCTGATCAATAACCCAGCCTTTCATGCTGGCCATGTCAGTAACAATAGGCGTCGCATCCGCGGCCTTTAACAAGGCCGGCAACGTGGCCAACAACTCTCCGGTGGAAATCGGCGGAGCGCCAATAATGAGGACGTCAGAACCTTTGATCGCCTCGCTCAGCTCAAGCTCGTAGCCATCAATAACGCCCAGTGCTAGGCCCCGCTCCAGACTAGGAGCTCGCGGTCCCCAGGCCGTAATCTGGCCCACCCAGCCGCCACGCTTGAGGGCAAGGGCCAAGGATCCCGAGATTAAACCCAGTCCTAAAAAAACAACGTTCGCAGTATTGATGGGCGCCATGAAGTCAGGGCGCTAAATGGGTGCACAAGGGTAGGAACCAAGTCGCTTCAGCATAATCGACTGCTCCTCGAGTTCGTTCATTATTTTATCCACGATTTGATCTTCGAGATGGCCCTCAAATTCGATGTAAAACACATACGTCCATTTTTCAGTTTTTGAAGGCCTTGAGTCAATCCGCGTCAGGCTGATGCCCGCATTTTCGAACGGCCTCAACAAATTAAGCAGCGCGCCAGGGCGATTACGACTGGCGATGATGACCGAAGTTTTGTCCTGTCCGCTGGCGGGAACAAAGTCACGACCCAAAACTAAAAACCGCGTCGTATTACTCGCGTAATCCTGAATCGATACTTCGCGCTTCTCGAGAGTATACATTTCAGCCGCTATGTCGCCGGCTATAGCCGCCACACCAGACTCAGACTGTGCTCGTCGGGCCGCCTCACCATTACTCGCAACCTGCTCTAGCGGTACTTGCGGCAAGTGGGTTTCCAGCCAAGTTCGGCACTGAGCTAGCGCTTGTGGATGACCGCAGATTTTCATGATCTCACGATCACCCGTGGTCAAACCCACGAACAAATGGTGAACAACCGGCAGCTCTACCTCGCCCACAATATGCAAGGGCGACTCGAGAAAACAATCCAACGTCTGACCGATCATCCCCTCAGTTGAATTCTCAACCGGCACCACTCCAAAGTCACAACGACGCTCTTCAACCTCTCTAAACACCCCTTGAATCGAGGATTGAGCTTGAGGCAAAGCAGATTGACCAAAATGCTTGCGGGCTGCGGCCTGAGTGTAAGTGCCAACGGGCCCCAAAAAGGCGACCGTCAAAGGTTTTTCGAGCGCCAAGCAACTCGACATGATTTCTCGAAAAATACGGACCATGTAGTCCCCCGGCAAGGGTCCGGGATTTTTTTCATGGATGGCGCGAAGCACCTGCGCCTCACGCTCAGGGCGATAAAACAGTGGCGAAGCTTGGGTGTCTGACTGAACGGCCGCCAGTTTGATCTCAGCAACCTCTTGAGCACAACGCGCGCGGTCGCTGATCAGAGACAGCAACTGCCCGTCGATCTCATCAATACGAGCACGAATGGCCTCTAGTTGCTCATCAGTCGCCATGGTTCAACCGTAACGTTGCTCAAACTGAGACATAAAAGTACACAGCGCCTCTACTGCAGCCTCAGGCACTGCGTTGTAAATGCTGGCGCGCATACCACCTACCGAGCGATGTCCCTTTAGATTAGTGAGCCCCGCCTGCTCCGCCTCATCAAGGAATACTTTGTCTAGCGCTGAGTCGGCCAGGGTGAACGGTACGTTCATCCAAGAGCGCGCCGACTTACTCACGGGATTACTGTAAAAATCTGAGTTATCAATGTGGCCATATAGACGCGCCGCTTTCCGCGCATTAATTGCGCCCATGACCTCAAGGCCACCCAGAGATTCAAGCCACTCAAAAACCAGACCCGTCAAATAAACGGCGAAGGTTGGAGGCGTGTTATACATCGACCCATTAGTGGCGGCAGTCTCCCAGTTCAGCATCGCAGGACAGCTAGAGCGAGCTTGACCCAGCAGCTCTTTTTGAACCACTACCAACGCCAAACCAGCAGGACCAATATTTTTTTGTGCGCCAGCATAAATCACGCCAAATTGAGTGACATCGACGGGGCGCGATAACAGTGTCGATGACATATCGGCAACGAGGGGCGAATCAACCGCAGGCACGTCGGAAAACTCCAGTCCACCAATGGTCTCGTTCGGGCAATAGTGAAAATAACGCCCTCCACCTAGCGACCAACCATCCCTTGGAGGAATTGACATGAAGTTGTCTTCGGCACCATCTGCAACGCAGTTTGCGTTGACAAATCGAGCCCCCTCCGCCAATGCTTTTTTCGACCACTGCCCGGTTACCAAGTAATCTGCACTGTCGGTGTCTGAACTCAAATTCAGGGGCACGGCAGCAAACTGCTGACTCGCACCACCTTGCTGAAATAACACCGCGTAGTCGTCAGGCACACCAAGCAAGCGCCGTAAGCGGCTCTCAGCCTGCTCCATAACGTCAATGAAGGCTTTGCTACGATGGCTTAGCTCCATGACTGAGGCACCCTGCCCCTGCCATTCCAGCAACTCTTCCTGAGCTCGGGTCAGTACCGCTTCAGGTAAAGCGGCGGGACCGGCGCAAAAATTATGAACTCGCGACACGATTTAAGACTCTCCAGTATCGTCGCTAGCCGGCGACACCTCTGGCTCAGGGGACGCCACAGATTCGGCCAGCTCTGCGTCTGACACCGCATCATCGTCTTCAACAATTCGACTCAAGCGCACCAGCTTTTCGTCCTCACGGGTTTTAATGACGCGGACCCCCTGAGTATTACGACCCAGAGTTGATATCTCCTCAACCCGCGTTCTCACCGCAGTGCCTTGGTCTGAAATCAACATGATTTCATCCCCAGCAGAAACTTGAACGGCGCCAACCAATGGGCCATTTTTTGCGGTTGTCGCCATCGCGATCACGCCCTTGGTACCGCGGCCCTTGCAAGGAAATTCCGCGGTGTCTGTGCGTTTCCCGTACCCTTTCTCACTCACGGTTAAAATAGTGCTTTCCGTCTGTGGAACGATAAGTGAAATCAAGCGATGTTCATCGCCCAATTTAATGCCCCTCACACCGCGTGCCGTGCGGCCCATGGCGCGAACGGCCTGCTCTTGGAACCTGACGGCCTTGCCCTCACTAGACAACAGCATGACATCACAGCTGCCATCGGTGACTGCGGTTCCCACCAGCCAATCATCTTCCTCTAACTCAAGCGCTCGCAGGCCGACGCTGCGCTGCCGCGCAAATTGCTGCATGTCGGTTTTCTTGACGATGCCACGTGCCGTCGCCATGAAAATAAAGTGGCCTTCCTCATAGCCCTCTACCGGCAGGATCGAGGTGATGCGCTCACCTTCATCGAGGGGCAGTAAATTGACCATGGGTCGCCCCCGTGCGTTACGACTTGCCAGAGGAATATGGAAAACCTTTAACCAGTAAACCTTGCCGAGATCTGAGAAGCACAAAATAGTGGCGTGGGTGCTCGCAATGAGCAGGTGCTCCACAAAGTCTTCATCCTTTACAGCGGTAGCTGATCGCCCTGTGCCACCCCGGCGCTGTGCCTGATAATCCGACAAGGATTGGGTTTTTGCGTAACCACCGTGGGAAATTGTCACCACGCGATCTTCTTCTGTAATCAGATCCTCTACGCTCAGATCGTGGGTGGAATCGGTAATTTCAGTCAGTCGATCATCGCCAAATTCCTCGACTAAATCTCTAAGCTCATCACGAATCACCTGACGCAAGCGATCCGGATCTTGGAGTATTTCTAAATACCCGGCAATTTCGACCAGTTTGTCCGAGTATTCTTGTAGGAGCTTTTCGTGCTCAAGGCCGGTCAACCGATGCAGTCGCAATTCCAGAATCGCTTGAGCCTGCGCGGGTGATAGAAAGTACTCACTGCCATGCAAACCAAACTCTTTGGGTAGGTCGTCGGGGCGGCAAGCGTCCTCTCCAGCACGCTCCAGCATGCCAGTAACCTCGCCAGACAGCCAAGGTTTGGCCACTAAGCCAGCTTTGGCGTCTGCGGGTGTGGGTGAGGTTTTGATCAGCTCAATAATTTCGTCGATATTGACAAGAGCAATGGCAAGACCTTCGAGTACATGACCGCGCTCTCGCGCTTTACGCAATAAATAAACGGTTCTTCGGGTAACTACCTCTCGCCGATGGCGAACAAACGCCTCGATCATTTCCAGCAAGTTTAAAGTGCGGGGCTGACCGTCAACCAACGCCACCATGTTAATGCCGACAACCGACTGCAGCTGAGTTTGGGCATACAAATTATTGAGAACAACGTCGCCCATCTCACCGCGGCGTAATTCAATAACGACTCTCAATCCATCCTTGTCGGACTCATCCCGCAGCTCAGTTATGCCTTCTAGCTTCTTTTCCTTCACCAACTCGGCAATGCGCTCTATCAGGCGAGCCTTGTTCAGCTGATAGGGAATTTCGTGGATGATTATGGTGTCTTTACCGCGACTTTCGTCGGTGATGACCTCCGCTCGCGCCCGCACATAAATCCGGCCGCGTCCTGTGCGATAAGCTTGAACGATGCCAGCTCGTCCATTAATGATCGCGCCCGTCGGAAAGTCAGGCCCTGGGATGTATTCCATAAGCCCGTCGACATCTATCTCAGGGTTGTCAATAAAAGCTAAACAGCCCGCCACGACCTCTCTGAGGTTATGGGGAGGAATGTTTGTCGCCATTCCTACCGCAATACCCGAGGAACCATTGATTAATAGATTGGGCGCCCGAGTCGGCAACACCACTGGGATCTGCTCTGAACCGTCGTAGTTATCGACGAAATCGACAGTTTCCTTGTCGAGGTCCGCGAGTAGCGCGTGGGCCAGCTTGCTCATGCGGATTTCGGTGTAGCGCATGGCTGCGGCAGAGTCCCCATCTATTGAGCCAAAATTACCCTGCCCATCAACGAGGGTGTAGCGCAATGAGAAGTCCTGAGCCATGCGAACAATCGTGTCGTATACCGCCGAATCTCCATGGGGGTGATATTTACCAATCACGTCACCAACGATTCTGGCCGACTTTTTATAAGCCTTGTTCCAATCGTTGTTGAGTTCGTTCATCGCGAAGAGCACGCGGCGGTGCACAGGCTTGAGGCCATCACGCACGTCAGGCAGCGCACGCCCTACGATTACGCTCATAGCGTAGTCCATGTACGACTGCTTGAGCTCGTCTTCGATGTTTACAGGAAGCACTTCACGTGCGATTTCCTTGGGTGTCTCTGCCATTAGAACCGCTTTGTCTGATCGGGGGAGTTTCCAGCACCGCTGGAGCTGCCGAGCATATCAAATTCAGCCCCTCGAGGCCATCTTCGCGAAGCATTGCGGGCAAGGGGACAAGGCAACGGTTATACTCCCACGATGACCCAACACAACCCATCATTTGCTGCCGATCTGGTTATCCATCCTGAATGGATCGTGCCCGTAGTTCCGAAGGGCGTTGTCCTAACAGGTCATAGCGTTATCGTTAACGACGGCGGCATCACTGGCATTGTTCCCACCGAGGAAGCCCGAAAGGTTCAGGCAATTGAGCACCTAAATTTACCCACACAGGCGCTGCTGCCGGGGCTCATTAATGCCCATGGCCATAGCCCCATGACCCTACTGCGTGGCTTTGCCGATGACGCCCCGTTAATGACGTGGCTACAAGACCACATCTGGCCTTTGGAAGCGGAGTTTGTTTCTGAGGCCTTCGTCCGCGACGGGACTGATCTTGCACTTCTCGAGTTGGTGATGGCTGGAACAACAACGTTCAGTGATATGTATTTTTTCCCAGAAGTCACTGCTCAAAGGGCGGATCTAGCGGGGCTGCGAGCACAACTGGTGTTCCCCGTTATTGACGTTGCCACAGCCTGGGCGGGTGACAGCGAGGCTTGCTTGGATAAAGGTCTGGCCCTTCGTGACGAATATAGAGACCACGCACTAATTCAGCTGGGAATAGGCGCTCACTCTACGTATAGCGTGCCGACAACCACACTGCAGAAAATCGCCACTCTACTTCACGAACTCGATGCTCCACTACAAATTCATTTGCACGAGACAGAAAACGAAGTCACGACGGCCCTAAAAACCCAAGGCGAACGTCCCATCAACCTTTTGGATCGCTTGGGTTTGTTGGGGCCACGGACACAATGTGTGCATATGACAGCGCTGTCGGACTACGATATTGGGCTATTGGCCAACAGCAACAGCCACGTCATTCACTGTCCTCGATCCAACATGAAGCTGGCCTCCGGCATAAGCCCAGTAGATCGGCTTCTCAAAGCGGGGATAAACGTCGCCTTGGGAACAGACGGTGCCGCCAGTAATAATCGACTCAGTATGCTCGCAGAACTGCAAATGGCGGCATTGCTGGCTAAAGTAGAGACACAGGAAGCAACTGCACTTTCAGCAACGGCAGCATTGGAAATCGCGACCCTCGGCGGAGCCCGTGCACTGGGACTCGAAACCGAAGTGGGCTCAATAGAGCCCGGTAAAGCTGCTGATCTGATTGCGATCGATTTAAGCCAGCCCCACACCCAGCCACTGAACAATGTGATTTCACAAGTTGTTTATGCGACCAACGGCAGCGAATTAACGCACAGTTGGGTCGCAGGACAAGCGGTGGTCCGTGATGGCCAGCCCCTCACGCTGGCGCCGGCGGATATCCTAGCTCGTGCCGCCAGCTGGCCTAAAAAATTCAGAGCCCACCAGGGCTTTATTGACTAACTGGAAGTAGCCCTCAATGACCACAACACCCAATGTTGACCCAGCAGAAATCGCAAAATTTGAAGCGCTAGCGGCACGCTGGTGGGACCCCAACAGCGAATTTAAACCCCTCCATGAAATCAACCCGCTCAGAGCAGGCTGGATCGACGAACATTCCGCAGTAGGCGGAAAAACGCTGCTTGATGTCGGCTGTGGTGGTGGCTTGTTAACCGAAGCCATGGCTTGGCGCGGTGCTAAAGCGGTTAAAGGTATCGACATGGGAGAGGCACCTTTAAGCGTAGCGCGCCTGCATCAGCTAGAAAGCGGCCTTGATATCGACTATGAAAAGGTAACCGCTGAGCAGCTGGCAGAGCGTGAGGGTAGTGTTTACGATGTCGTCACTTGCCTTGAAATGTTAGAGCATGTTCCCGATCCCGGAGCCGTTATTCAAGCTTGCGCAGATCTGGCAAAACCCGGCGCCGACCTCTATTTTTCCACCATAAACAGAAACCCAAAGGCCTTTGTGTTTGCAATCGTAGGAGCAGAATACCTTTTAAATCTGCTCCCTAAGGGCACGCATGATTACAGCAAATTCATCAAGCCTTCAGAGCTAGCTAACTGGATTCGCAACGCCGGACTGACGCTCACGCAAATGTCCGGCCTCACCTACAACCCCATCAGCCAGCACTATCGGCTGCACCCAAGAGATGTCTCCGTCAACTATATGGTTAGGGCAACCAAACCAAAGGCACCCTGAACCCATGCCAACCCTGAGCAAACCAGCGGCAGTGCTCTTTGACCTAGACGGCACGCTTGTCGATACCGCGAGCGAATTCGTAGCGGTGTTACAAACAATGAGACACGCTCGAAAACTCGTTGATCTCTCTGACGATAGCATCCGATCTGTGGTCTCCAACGGTGCCGCAGGTATGATTGAATTGGGGTTTAACTGCACACAGGGCATGCCTGAATTTGAGACGCTGCGCGATGAATTCCTGAATAACTATGAGGATCAGTTGGGCAGCTCAGCACAACCCTACGAGGGCCTCAGACAGTTACTTGCCGACCTGAGCCACAGTGCTATTCCATGGGGTGTTGTGACGAATAAAATGCGGCGTTTCGCGGAACCCCTGATGGCTGCGATGGTATTTGACCCGCCTGCCGGCGCCTTGGTAACCCCCTGCGAGGTCACTGAACCCAAGCCCCATCCTGAGGCAATATTACGTTGTTGCGCCCTACTGCAGTGTCAATCAGAGCACGCGATTTATGTGGGTGACCATAAAAGAGATATTGAAGCCGGTAAACGCGCCGGTTGCTACACTATCGCGGCAGCCTATGGCTACTTAAGCACAGAAGAAGACCCTGCTGTGTGGGGCGCCGACCACATCGTGTCATCGAGCCATGAGCTTGCAACCTTTATTAGGCAGTTAATTCAATGACCTTTTTACCTGATCAATGGCTTCCCCAAGCGGATGCACTAGCGGGGAAAACCATTCTAGTCACCGGGGCCGGGGACGGCATCGGCAAAGCTGCCGCGCTGTCATTTGCACAGCATGGAGCGGAGGTCCTTTTGCTAGGCAGGACAGAAGCCAAGCTTGAGGCCGTCTATGACACCATCGTTGCCGAGGGGGGCGTCGAGCCCGGCATTATCCCGACAGATCTGGCAAAAGCCGGCCACGATGACTTGATTGCCCTAGCGGGAGAGCTAGCCAGTGAAATCCCCAAACTCGACGGCTTGCTCCACAATGCCAGTATTCTTGGAGATCGTAAGCCGTTAGCGCAAACTAGTGCGGCACTCTGGCACCAAGTTATGCAAGTTAATGTCAATGCAACGTTCATGCTGACTCAAGCCCTGCTGCCAATGCTTGAGCAAGCTCCTTTGGCATCGGTTGTTTTCACCAGCTCGGGCGTTGGACGTCAAGGGCGAGCGTTTTGGGGAGCCTATGCCGTCTCAAAATTTGCCACCGAAGGGCTGATGCAGGTGCTTGCAGATGAATTAGGTGCGATCAGCAACATCAGGGTTAATAGCCTAAATCCTGGCGCCATCAATACGGCCATGCGTCGCACTGCTTATCCAGCGGAGCCCCCGACGACCAATCCGGACCCCAAGGCATTAATGCAACACTGGCTATTTCTGATGAGTGATGACAGTAAAGACATCAATGGTCAGGCGTTAAGCGTGCAAAGTTAGCCGCTACTTGCGCCTGCGCTGGAACCCACCCTTGCCGCTCGCCAGTCGGCGCACCGTTTGTTTTCCCGATTTTTTGGCGAGACGTTCGAGCTTGGCCCGAGATTTTTCTCCCAGCGGCATAATAGGCTTCGCCGGCAACTTTGCCATGCCGTAAAGAACTTCAACGTCACGGTCAGGCAGCTCAGTCCATTCACCCTTCTTCAACTTAGAAGGTATGAAAACCTCGCCGTAACGAACACGCTTTAAACGCGATACCGTAAGTCCTTGAGACTCCCAGAGACGGCGCACCTCTCGGTTGCGACCCTCCATGAGCACCACATAGAACCAACGGTTAATGCCGTCTCCGCCGCCATCGACAATATCGGTAAATCTTGCAGGCCCGTCATCAAGGATGACCCCGGCTCGAAGCGTATCGAGAATTTCATCCGTCGCATGACCCATAACGCGCACTAAGTACTCGCGCTCTATCGTGCTGCTAGGGTGCATCATTTTATGCGCCAGCTCGCCGTCAGTGGTGAAGAGCAAAAGCCCTGAGGTATTAAAATCTAGACGCCCCACAACGATCCAGCGGCCGCCCTGAAGCTCAGGAAGCGAGTCGAAGACGGTACGTCGACCTTCAGGATCTTTACGTGAGCACACCTCGCCGACGGGCTTGTGGTAAAGCAAACACCGTACCCTCTCGGTGTCATCGAGCTCCACCGGTTTACCGTCGAGAGTGACGCGCTCTCCAGCAACTACGCGATCGCCCAGCTTGGCCTTGCGCCCACCAATCGTTAACCGGCCTTGCTCAATCCAGCGCTCAATCTCCCTGCGTGACCCGAGACCAATTTTGGCTAGGGCCTTTTGCAACTTATCGCCTTTGGGAGGCTCTGGCGGCGGTTCTGGGGGTCTTTTACTTGGCGGGCGCTGGGTTTTGCTCATCTAACAGCTCTCCATCTGAATGACTCTCACTGGAGGCTTGCTCTGCGTCTGACGGCTGTCCCGAGCCCAATTGATCTGAGGTTTCTTCAACGGCAGCGGTTTTCTCGGCAACAGCGTTATCTTCCGAGGCCGAGGCTGCGGGCAGAGGCACTTCTGCCGCTTCAGCCGTAACGGCCTCGCCTGCTGACGCATCCTCTTCCGAGCTCGCATCGCCGGTGGCCTGATCTGCCAGCGAGGGCTCCTCTAGGGCTCCCTCCGGCGCTTCTGCTTCTGATTCCGCAATGCCCGCGGCTAAATCGTTACCTGCGGCCGCCGCATCGCTCCCCTCGTCATTGGCGGCTGCAGCTTCCACTTCAAGAATTTCCAGCGGAAGGTCACCCGAAAGATTTTCTAGGTCTTTAATCTCCGCGAGTGGCGGCAATTCTTCGAGGGACTTCAGGTTAAAGTAATCAAGAAA
Organism: Luminiphilus sp. nBUS_16; assembly: GCF_051201645.1. Taxonomy (GTDB): domain Bacteria; phylum Pseudomonadota; class Gammaproteobacteria; order Pseudomonadales; family Halieaceae; genus Luminiphilus. Next base: position 2,581,201 of record NZ_CP179205.1, read on the forward strand.
CTGTCGCGTGGTAGCGTACATTGCCGGCCGACCCGGCACATCGCGGTGCCCTACGATACGAACCCAATCACGCTCCTGCAGCGTTTTGATAATGTTCGTACTAACCGCGACACCCCTAATTTCCTCAATCTCGCCTCGAGTAATAGGCTGGCGATAGGCAATTAACGAGAGTGTTTCTAACAGCGCCCGTGAATAACGCGGTGGCCGCTCTTGCCAAAGACGACCAACCCAGGTGGACAAGTTTTGTCGCACCTGAAAACGATACCCCGTCGCAACCTGAACCAACTCGTAGCCGCGGCCTTCACAGCGTTTACCCACTTCCTCGAGAGCTTCTCGCAAGTCGGTATTGGCCGGACGGTCAAACTCGTCAAACAGTTGGCTCAGGCGCTGAATAGACAGCGCCTCACCAGCAACCATCAAAGCGCCCTCAAGAATTTGAACCAATCCCGTCTCCGCCATCAATCGATCCTCGCCTTGACATGGATGGGCCCAAAGCCCTCGGTTTGCACAATTTCCACCAGAGACTCCTTAATCAGCTCCATTATGGCCAGAAAAGTTACAACCACACCTAACCGCCCTTCCTCCGCTTTAAAGAGGGATACAAAAGGCACAAAATTACTCGACCGCAGGACCTCGAGGACATCTGACATGCGCTCTCGGGTCGATAAGGACTCTCGTTGTATCTGATGGCTTTCATACATATCAGCGCGCTTGAGCACCTCACCCAAAGCCACCAAGAGCTCACGCATGTCTAGGTCTGGCAGCGGTCGATCACGATTTAGGTCAGGAGGCTCGATCTTGGCGACCCAAGTATCGCGCTCCACCCTAGGAAGCCCGTCGATCTCCTCAGCGGCCTGTTTGAAGCGCTCGTACTCCTGCAGCCTGCGAATCAAATTAGCTCTTGGGTCTTCCTCGTCTTCTTCAATATCGGTAGATCGAGGCAACAGCATGCGCGACTTTATTTCTGCCAACATTGCCGCCATCAACAAATACTCAGCGGCCAGCTCGAACTGCATCGCATCCATGAGTTCGACATATTCCATGTACTGTGTCGTGATTTGTGACACACCAATATCTAAAATGTCGAGATTTTGCCGACGTATGAGGTAAAGCAGAAGATCGAGAGGGCCTTCAAAAGCTTCGAGAAAAACTTCAAGCGCTTGGGGTGGGATGTAGAGATCTTTAGGAAGCTCAGTCATCTCATGCCCCATGACAACAGCAAAAGGCATTTCACCTTGCTGGGGGCTATTTAAGCGGCGCTCGACACGGTCGGCAGGACGAAGTTTCGGGGTCTCATCCACAGACTCTGGCGCATCAGGGGGTATAGTCTCATTCACACCCCAAGTATACCGCAGTCCCCTCGCAGAGTCTGCCAAAGAGTGGCAATATCAGCTCAGTGCGAGGCGCGAAATATCACCCAAACCCTCACGCAACACTTGGTAGCTGCCAGCGGTCATATCAATGACAGTGGTGGGCTCAAGGCCACAATAGCCACCGTCTATTACGAGCTCAACGTCATGCTCCAATGTTGCCCGAATGTCATAGGGATCAGTTAACGGGTAGTCATCCTCCGGCAGCTGCAAGGTCACACTCATAATGGGCTCCGCAAACTCAGCCAATAGCGCTTGGGTAATGGCGTTATCAGGCACGCGAACCCCCACGGTTTTTCTCCGGGGATGGAGTAAGCGCCGTGGCACTTCTCCAGTGGCCTCTAAAATAAACGTGTAGGGCCCCGGGGTAGCATTTTTGATCAGCCGGTAGGCGCTGTTGTCGACCTTGGCGTAAGTCCCCAACACCGAAAGGTCTGGGCAAACCAGCGTAAAATTGTGATTGTCATCGAGTTTTCGAATGCGTCGAATACACTCTAAAGCGTGCTTGTCACCCAAACGACACCCCAAAGCGTAGGCTGAATCGGTGGGATAGGCGACAACCCCTCCAGCTCTCAAAATTTCCACCGCCTGCCGGACCAAGCGAAGTTGGGGCGTCTCCGGGTGGATTGCAAAAAATTGGCTCAAAGAATCATCTCCCAAACACCTGAAATATCTCCTGCAATGGCGACATCAACTCCCAGGTCGGCGCCGTAAGTCCATTCGCGATGAAAATCGCTGCCCAGCGATACCGATAGATTTTTATCCACAGCCAAACGTTTGAGCTGAGTAATCTCAGCATCTGACTGACGGCCATTGACAATCTCCACCGCCAAGCCACCGGCGACAGAAAATGCGTCACACAACGCCCTTAGTTTTGTTCGGGTAAAGCGATATTTCAATGGATGGGCAAGAATGGGAACACCCCCAGCCGCGACAATCACAGCAACCGTGTCGGCCAGCGCTGGCCAAGGAGTTTTGATATCGCCGGGCTTGCCATTACCCAGCCATTTATCGAAAGCGCGGCTCACAGTGGGCATATAACCCTCGGAAACTAACCAGTGTGCAAAGTGAGGACGGCAAATAGCCGCGTCTCCCGCGAGCGCTTGGGCACCCGCCAACGCCCCAACCGCGCCTAATCGCTCAAGTTTAGCCGCAATTTTCTCCGCACGATCGCGACGTAACTGCTGAAGGTGATCAAGGGCCTCCAGCAGTTCCTCAGACTTTGCGTTAACGTTGAGGCCTACGACATGAATGGTTGCACCTCCCCACAGGCAGGACAACTCGACACCGCAAACAAGGGCGACACCATGACTTTGCAGGGATTGGGCCGCCTGCCAACCCGCCAAAGTGTCGTGATCAGTCACAGCGAGCGCCGTTAAACCCCGGTCAACGGCTCTCGAAAACAACTCGCTGGGCGATAACGCTCCATCAGACGCCGTAGTGTGTGTGTGGAAGTCAATCAACAAGGGCTCTAAACTCTACTGTGCAATGTCCAAGGTTAACAGAGAACATGTCTAAGACGACGTACCCGAACCCCCGCCTGCCAGAAGTAAGGCATACCTTATGAAACAGCTGGCCGAATTTGTTCCCATCATTATCTTTTTCGTCATTTATCAAATGGATGGCAGTACCATTACCGTGTCAGGCTGGACGCATACCGTTGACGGAATCTACAGCGCCACGAAGGGCTTGCTGATAGCGACCTTTCTTATTTTACCGCTCCAATGGTGGCTAACAGGGTACATTGAAAAACGCTTGTTATGGACCAGTGCGGCAGTATTCGTTTTTGGAGGCGCGACCTTATTTTTTAAAAATGAGCTGTTTATTCAGTGGAAGCCCACCGTGTTCAATTGGGGCATGGCCATCGCGTTCGCCGTGTCGCAGTTTTGGGGCACAAAAAACCTGATTGAGCGGCTCATGGGCTCTCAAATCCAAATTCCGCGAGCGGTTTGGCGGCGAATTTGCTGGGTATGGGCCATGCACTTTGCCATGGTAGGCACACTCAATCTTGTCGTGGCCTATCAATTTTCAGAGGCGACTTGGGTTTCCTATAAGTTGTGGTCTGGCATTGGGTTTACCCTGTTTATTATGGTGATTACGACCGTCATGATAGGGCCTTGGGTGAAGGCCGACAGTACCAGCAGCGACAGCAACGGCTCATGAAACACGAAAATAGGCGATACTGCAGGCGCCCCAGGGACGTTAAAGACAAGGAGAGCCACTAATGACCCCCAATAACACATTGATACAGCCACCTAGCGCCATCGTTGGGCTACTTTTGCTGCTAGGCGCACTGCTGCCAGCGCCGAGTTTTGGAGAAGAGCAACGCTATATCACCGATGAAATACTCGTGCCCGTGCGTAGTGGTGCCGGCGGTGAATACCGCATCGTCAATAAAGGCTTGTCATCAGGCACACCCATCACCCAATTTGGACTGTCTGAGGACGGCGTCTGGGCTGAGGTCGAGACACGAGGCGGTACCCGAGGCTGGCTGCGTGCGCAGTATATTCAAGTCGACCGGCCCAGCCAGCTGCTCCTTGAAGATGCAAACAAGGCGTACGCCAACCTCGAAGCAGACAGAAACAAACTCCGAAGCTTGCTCGACGACTCACAATCGGTTGCCTACGAAGCCGATGGCCAACTCTTGGAAATCAAGGAAAAGCTGACTGTGAGTGAAGCTGAGCTTAGTCGAATAAAGCAAATATCCGGAGCGGCTATTGAGCTTGATTCACGAAACCAATTACTGGCAAAGAACTTAGAGACCAAACGCTCTGAGGCGGAACTGTTAAAACTTGAAAATGTACGTCTGCAAGAACGCATTAAAAGCAATCAAATCATCGACGGTGCTCTCGCCGTGCTTTTGGGTGTGATTATCATGGCCATTGCACCCAAGTTAATTCCGAAGCGACGCCGAAACGATGGCTGGTCGTAATCACCTATGTTCTCCCTACTGGAACTCCCTACTATGAAATACATTTGCAGAATATTTGTCTTGCTGGGGCTGTTTTCCAGTTCTAGTTTTTTATTGGCTCAAGAAAACGCGAGCACCGTGCGCGTAAAGCTCGTGACCTCCGCCGGGGACATTACCCTCAAGCTTTACCCAGAAAAATCTCCAGTCACTGTCGAAAACTTTCTCAATTATGTAGACACCGGATTTTACAACGGAACGATCTTTCACCGAGTTATTAGCAACTTTATGGTGCAAGGCGGAGGCTTCACTGCAGAGATGACAGAGAAAGAATCTGGTGACCCTATTGTTAACGAGAGTCGCAATAAACTGCACAATATTCGGGGAACGATTGCCATGGCAAGAACCAGTGACCCCGACTCAGCAACCGCGCAGTTTTTCATAAACCAACGCAGTAATTTGCAGCTCGATTGGGCACCCGGAAAGCAGGGATATACCGTTTTTGGCGAAGTCGTTAAGGGCATGGGGGTCGTTGACTTCATAGCGACGGCAGATACCGACACAACCCTTATGAGCACCAGTGCGGGACAGCGTCCCTTTCAAGACGTTCCAGTAGATGCGATTGTCATTAAAAATATTGTCCGCGTGCAAAAAAAATGACGGCACTGAGCATCAATCTGAATAAAATTGCTCTGGTTCGCAATTCACGGGTTACCGCCATCCCAAACGTAGTGGACCATGCACTCATGTGTGTGTCCGCAGGTGCCGATGGAATCACAGTACATCCTCGCCCAGATCAACGACATATTCGCGCACAAGATTGCTTGGACCTGCAATCTGCCCTAGACGTCGAGCTCAACATCGAAGGCAATCCCTTCACAGAGCCCCGTGCCAGCGATCAGTCACACGTCGGTGACTACCCAGGATTTGTCGCCCTGGTGCAGGCCGTAGGTCCCGCGCAAGTGACCCTCGTCCCTGATAACGATCAGCAACTGACCTCTGACCATGGTTTTGACCTTGCAAAAGACGGTAAGCGTCTCGAACCGGTCGTTAAAGTGTTAAAGGACCTAGGCTGCCGTGTGAGTCTTTTCATGGATCCTGAACCTAGTGTGATGGCCACTGTCGCGAATTTGGGCGCTGATCGCATCGAGCTCTATACCGAAAGTTACGCCCGAGCGCACGAGACGGGCAATTTTGAAAAAACCTTGTGCGCGTTTCAGGAAACTGCTGAAGCTGCCTTTGCGGCAGGTCTTGGGGTAAACGCAGGACACGACTTAAATCTGAGCAACTTACCTGACTTCACAATTCCCCACCTCGATGAGGTCTCCATTGGCCACGCCTTTACCGTGGATGCTCTTCGCTGGGGCATCGCTAACACCATACCGCGCTACCAACAGGCCCTCGGTAAGAACCTGTAAAACGCCATGACCTGTGAGCCAGAAACCGGCATGGAACCCCCTCCCTATCTCGTACCCCACAGCCGTGAAAGCATTCGTATTCTCTATGCCGATGATTCCCTGCTAATCATTGACAAACCACACCTTCTCCTCAGCGTACCCGGACGTCACCCTCTTAATCGCGACAGTCTTATCAGTCGCCTGGAACACCGCTTCCCGGGGGTTGCCGCGGCTCACCGATTAGATCTGGATACCAGTGGCATTCTGGTTGTCCCCAAAGACAAAGCAACATTGGTAGCGCTCAACCAGCAATTTCAAGAGCGCGCGGTTCTCAAAACCTATCGAGCTTTAGTCTACGGTGAAGTGCGGGATGATGAAGGCGAAATAGACCTGCCCATTATTAAGGACTGGCACAACCGCCCTAAGCAGAAAATATGTGTAGAAACCGGCAAACCCTCCCTCACCCATTATCGCGTGCTTGATCGATTGCCCAACAGTTCTTTGCTTGAGCTAAAACCTGTCACAGGCCGCTCACATCAACTACGCATACACCTTATGGCGCTGGGCCACCCGATCATGGGGTGCGACCTTTATGCCCATGAAGACGCGTTGTCAGCATCGCCACGCCTGCTACTGCATGCTTGCGAGCTAACGTTTCAGCACCCGCAAACAAAGGGGCTTTTGCGCGCCTACTCCCCCACACCCTTTGACGTAAAAGGGCTGTATACCTCGCGACCAGGCTAGTCCAGTTGTGCATCTTCCTGCGTAGTATCTAGGCAATCCCAGAGGAACATCACCGTGGTGAGTAGTGCCCAAAAAGACGACGTTCACACCATTATCGCCAGGCCTGACCACTCCTCTACGTGGCGGAACAACCTGTGGCTGCTTGCAGCTATTGCCGTTCCATCGCTAGGTGCAGCGATAGGCTTTGCTTTTATGGGGGCATGGCCCATTCTGCCCTTTGCTGGCGCCGAACTCATTGCTTTAGGTGCCGCGCTGTACTACGTCAATTGGAAGTTGCAGTACCGGCACGTCATTACCCTGGACCCAAGCAGCGTACAGATCGACATTGGCCACTACGCCCCCCGGAGAAGCTGGCAATTCGACCGGAATGAGTCATCCCTGGCAGTCACGCCGGAAAAGCACCATTGGGAGGGCCCCACGCTGGCCATACATAACCGTGAGCAAACCGTTGAGATAGGGAATTTTCTGAACCGAGATGACCGTTTACGGTTACTTTCTCTCGTCAAAAAAGAGCTGAAAGTTGGCACGCACAGTGCAGTGGGCTCGAGGCAGCTTTGAGGTCGTAAGCCCTTCACAGGTACACTGCCGCTTTTTACACCAAGACATCCTGCCTCAGACGGCCTAGAACGCTATGACCACGAACCCCGAAAAAGTTGGCTTTATATCCCTCGGCTGTCCAAAAGCACTCGTGGATTCTGAACGCATCCTCACTCAGCTCCGCTTTGACGGCTACGAAGTCACACCGAACTACGAGGATGCGGGCGTTGTGATCGTTAACACCTGCGGATTTATCGACAGCGCCAAAGCTGAATCACTCGAAGCGATAAGCGAGGCTGTGCAGGAAAATGGCCGAGTCCTTGTCACTGGTTGCATGGGCAAAGGAGATGATGCCCAGCGCATTCAAGATCTCCACCCCAATATCTTGGGTATTTCCGGACCTGCAGCCTACGAAGAGGTTGTGGGTGCGGTACATGAGGTCATACCGATGACCCGCCAACCCGATCCTTTGAACGACTTAATTCCCGCGCAAGGAATAAAGCTCACCCCAAGGCACTATGCGTATTTGAAGATTTCAGAGGGCTGCAATCACCGCTGCAAATTTTGCATTATTCCCAGCATGCGGGGTGATCTGGTGAGTCGGCCTATTGGTGACATCATGCGCGAAGCCGAGGCTTTGGTTAAAGCCGGTGTCCGCGAGTTGCTGGTCATCTCCCAAGACACCAGTGCCTATGGTGTTGACCTGAAATACCGCACAGATTTTTGGGAGGGCAGACCCCTTAAATCGGATTTGCTGACGCTTGCTAAGACTTTGGGAGAGTTCGGCATCTGGGTACGACTGCATTATGTCTACCCCTACCCCAACGTTGATGCTCTGATTCCCCTGATGGCTGAGAAAAAAATTCTGCCTTACCTTGATATCCCTCTCCAGCACGGTAGCCCCACGGTGCTACAGCGCATGAAACGACCCGCTGCCGCGGAAAAAACGCTTGAGCGCATCAAGGGCTGGCGAGATGTCTGCCCTGATATCACGTTACGCTCCACCTTCATCGTAGGTTATCCGGGGGAGACGGATGATGAGTTCCAGCAACTTCTCGATTTTATCGATGAGGCTCAGATTGATCGAGCCGGTTGTTTTCAGTACTCCCCGGTCAAAGGCGCTACCGCTAATGAACTGCCCAACCCTATATCCGAAGCCGTGAAGCAGGAGCGCTGGGATGCCTTCATGGCAAAACAACAAACCATAAGCGCAGCCAAGCTGGCCAATAAAGTGGGCACGACGCAGGCCGTGCTCATCGATGAAGTTGAGGGTGAGCGTGCCGTCGGACGCAGCATGGCCGATGCGCCAGAAATCGATGGCGTGGTCTATCTCACAGCGCCTCCAGGGTTAAAGCCCGGGGATCTTGTTGAAGGCGAGGTGTCTGCTGCCGATGACTACGATCTATGGATGACCTAGAGAGTCCGCGGTGAACATTGTCTTATTTGAGGCTGGCGAGCTCTCATCTGATCATACTATTACACTCACTGGCAGGCGTTATGAGCATTTACAGTCTGTTTTGAAGTGCACCGAGGGTGATCAGGTCAGGGTTGGCCTCATTAACGGAGGCAAAGGGATTGGAAAGGTTGTCGACGCTAACGCGGCGAGCCTAAAACTGCAGGTTGAACTCGCAGAAGATCCGTCACCACCCCACCCCACAACGCTAGTGCTAGCACTGCCCCGCCCTAAAATGCTGCGTCGGATCCTGCGAAGTTGTGCAGAGTTCGGTGTTCAACACCTCCACATTGTGCACAGCTACCGCGTTGAAAAAAGCTTTTGGCAGAGCCCCTTACTACAGCCGCGAAAAATACAGCAGGCCTTGCTCACGGGTCTTGAACGAAGTGGTGATACCCGACTACCCTCCGTCACACTGCATCGTCGGTTTAAGCCTTTTATTCAAGACCACCTTGAGGCAATTGCCAATGGGAAACCCATATTTATTCTGCACCCTGGAAATTACCCCTCCATGGAGGCTGCCTTCAACGATCCACAGTTAATTATGATCGGGCCCGAGGGCGGATTTATTCCCTACGAAGTTGATTTAGCCTGCTCAGTTGGCGCACAACCTAGAAGTTTAGGACCGCGCATTCTGAGCGTGGATACAGCGGTTCCAGCCATATTGGGCAGGGCGCTGCCCTAACCCATTCAACACGCCCCTCGATCTAAGCAGAGGTGCCGAGGTCTGAAATCAAAAAAATGGGCAGGCCCGTTGAGGCCCTTTTTTAAACCCCTGTCCCCACAGGGCAGGCAACACCCGTCCCCCCCAAACCACAATAGCCCGCAGGGTTTTTGTGCAAGTACTGCTGGTGATAGTCTTCGGCGAAGTAAAAGCTGGGGGCATCGCAAATCTCCGTCGTAATTTCTCCAAACCCAGAGGCCGTAAGCTCCAACTGGTATTGGTCCTTGGTTTGCATCGCGGCTTCGCGTTGAGCTTCATCAAATACGTAAATACCACTGCGGTATTGAGTACCTAGGTCATTCCCCTGACGCATGCCCTGGGTTGGATTGTGGCCCTCCCAAAATAGCGTCAATAGCGATTGGTAATTTGTTTGCTCGGGGTCATAGACCACTAAAACCACTTCGTTATGTCCGGTCTGTCCAGAGCACACCTCTTTATAGGTGGGGTTGGGCGTCACACCGGCGGCATAACCCACGGCGGTCGTGTAAACACCGTGCGCCTGCCAAAACTTTTTTTCGACGCCCCAAAAACACCCCATACCAAACATGGCGCTCTGGAGGTGACCCGGGAACGGCGGACAAATTGGGCGCCCGGTTATCGCATGATTGTTAGTAACCGGCATCGGTGTCGATCTTCCGGCCAAAGCAGTGTCTTCATTGGGTAATGCGCGTTTACGGCGAATATCAAAAAGGCTCATAAGCTCTCTGGTGGATATGTGTAAGAGGTTCGAGTGTAGCGAATCTCCGCTCAATGCCACAAATACAGACAGCCGTTGCCGTCGGCAAACGTCCAAAGCCTATTGCTTCGAGAAAGATCCTTTCTGCGGGCCAGCTAGATTGCTACTGATCCATGAATGCGCACAGCTCGTTGTGTCTTTCTCCAGACACAAGCGCTAACACCCAAAGCAGGGTGATTCTGAGCCAAAACTCCGCGGAGTTAAACTTGACCGGCGGCGCCGATCAATGTCTTATCATCACTTCACTTCACAACAAAGATAACCTCTCATCAGCAAAGATATCACCTCTAAAATCTCTAGGTCCGACGTTGCAGCCTTCGTCGGTAAAGCCAAGGCCATACGAACAATTAGCAGTCGACAGTCGAGATTGGTTTTTGCCCTCGACGCCACCGCTAGCCGAGAGGCGACCTGGCAGACAGCGCGACGTCATCATCGTGAGCTATACAATGCCACGGCCGAAGCATCCGGCTTGGCTGTTCAGCTTTGTTATTACAGGGGTATCCATGAGTTTCACGCGAGCCCTTGGTTAACCTCGGGACAAGAGCTGTGCGACCGTATGGATCGAGTGGCCTGCGAGGGCGGCCCTACGCAAATTGCTCGCTTATTCAGCCACTACCTCGAGATAGGTACTCCCGCAACACCTGTGAGGGCTCTAATTTTCATCGGAGACGCTGTAGAAGAGCAGCCCGACTTTTTACTGGGCTTGGCTGGCCAATGCCGCTTAAAAGGGCAACCGATTTTTACTTTCCAAGAGGGATCTGATCCGGCGGCGACACGTATTTTTTCTGAAATTGCCCGTATCAGTGGCGGTGCCTATGCTGCTCTTGGTGGGCATAGCGGGGAGACGCTGCAACGATTACTGGCAGCAGTCGCGCGTTACGCAACGGGGGGCCGGCAGGCGCTCACTCAATCCGGCACTGAGAGTGATAGAATGCTGCTTTCCCAGCTGCCCAAATAAATGTAGAGCAGCGCCACCAATACGGAAACCCCGCAACCGTGCCAAGAATCGTCTTACTACTCGCCATTGTCATAGCCCTAGTGCTTCTCGTGCGCCGAATTCAGTCCATGCCGCCCCACAAGCGCCGCGGTGGCTATGTTCAGCTGATACTCGGTGCTGCAGCACTTGCTGCGATCGTACTGACTGCCATGGGGAAAATGCACTGGGTTGGTGCTGCCCTTACCGGGCTGTTAGTGGCCGCACGTCAAAGCCTACCGATATTGATACGCGCCTTTCCGCTGTTACAACAGTGGTCGCGCAAGACGCCCCCCCCCACTGGCCAGCATTCTGAAGTCAAAACCAACTTACTTCGAATGACCCTAGATCACAGTAGCGGTGAACTTCAAGGAGAGGTGCTTAACGGCCCTTTCACTGACTGGACGCTGGCCGAAATGACTCGAGAACAACTCCAGACGCTGCTTAGCTACTGCCAAGAACAGGATGCAGATTCAGAGCAACTCTTGCTCAGCTACCTGGAGCAGCGCTTCCCTGATGGCTGGCAGCAAGGTGAAGCTGGCGATACAAGCCAACATGCCCCGTCCAGCTCCATGAGTCGTAGTGAGGCTCTCGCTGTGCTGGGCTTAGGTGAAGATGCCACCCGAGACGATATTGTGTCGTCCCATCGAAGTCTGATTCAAAAAATCCACCCCGATCGTGGTGGAAATGACTACCTGGCCGCCAAAATCAACGAAGCTAAAGATTTTTTGATCAAAGAATCAGTTAGCTAATAAATCTCTGTAACGTCACAAATACCAAGGTATCTCATGAGCTCCGTTTTTGTTGTTAGTAATCACCATGGCCATTACTGGGGCCGGGGTAAGCGTTGGGTCGATGGGCAAGACAGCAGTCGCGTTCTCGCTCTGACACACCGCGATGAAGCTGTTAACAGCGTCTTTGAGTTGAGTTCTAAAGACGTGCTTCTTCGTTGTGACATTCTCACATTGAACCTTGTGGACGGTAAGCTGCCCAAATTGGAAGTCTCGAGCATTCCATTACCGGATGCAGAGGATGAGGCGAAGCAAAATGGCCAAGAGGAATTAGATGTGACGCCCCTTGAAAAAGCGTCATCGACCCCGATGTCTACAACAGAAGAGAATTAAACCGGAGAAACCTGACATTGCGCATTCTTTTATTTTTAGGCACCAACCTAGCTGTTTTAGTTTTGGTAGGTTTGGTTTTCAATTTACTGGGGTTTAGTGGCGTACTCGAAGCCAATGGGGTAGATCTCAATCTCTCTGCTCTGTTGGTCTTCTGCGCGCTCTTCGGCTTCGGTGGTGCCATTATTTCCTTGCTACTGTCCAAATGGATGGCCAAGAGAGGAACCGGCACGGTCATTCTCGAACAGGCCAGGACTCAAGATGAGCAATGGTTACTCGACACTGTCGGCAGTTTGGCAACACAAGCGGGCATTAAAATGCCAGAAGTTGGCATTTTCCCCTCAGAGTCAGCCAACGCCTTTGCAACGGGCTGGAATCGAAATGATGCTCTGGTAGCTGTGAGCAGTGGGCTGCTCCAACGCTTCTCCCCCAACGAAGTGCGTGCAGTACTTGCCCATGAGCTGGGTCACGTAGCCAACGGCGACATGGTGACGCTAACGTTGATTCAAGGCGTGGTAAATACCTTTGTGATGTTCGCTGCGCGCATTATCGGTCACACCATAGACCGAGTTGTCTTCAAGAACGAGCGTGGTTACGGCATCGGTTACTTCATCGTGACCATCGTGGCTGAAATCGCACTGGGATTTTTGGCCAGCATGGTGGTGATGAAATTCTCTCGATGGCGAGAATATCGTGCCGATGCGGCAGGAGCTGGCCTGACCACGCAGCAGGATATGATCGCAGCCTTGCAACGGTTACGTACCGATCAGGGACACCCTAGCGAGCTCCCGGGTGAACTCACCGCCTTTGGTATTCGCCCAGGCAAGGCAGGCTTTGCTGATTTATTTCGATCACACCCCTCGCTTGAGGATCGTATTATGGCACTGCAAAACCCATGAGAATTTTCCTCCACGCCCTGCAGCATTGGCCCGCAGTAATATTGCTAACTTGCTGTGTGATTTACAGCGCCATCTCGCGGGCAGGTCCCGAGGTCGACTATTTGACCTTTGCTACAAACGACGAAAAAAACACGACAGATATTTTTAGCCAGGCAAGCCCAGCTGTGGTGTCGGTCACCAGTAGTGCGCTTCGTCGAACCATGTTTTCACCCAATGTTCTTGAAGTCCCTCAAGGTGCTGGCTCAGGATTTATATGGAGCAAGGACGGCCTGATCGTCACCAATTTTCATGTGATTTCTGGCGCCGATAAACTTACCGTAACCATTGCTGATGAGGATTTTTCCGCGGAGGTCGTAGGAGTTGCTCCTGAGCGAGATCTTGCCGTACTGCGACTTTCAGAGCGACCTGATGACCTCACCGTTTTACCTTTGGGTGATTCTGCAGAACTATCCGTCGGCCGCAAAGTACTGGCAATCGGCAATCCATTTGGCCTCGATACCAGCCTGACTATTGGTATCGTAAGCGCATTAGATCGAGAGATTCGCTCTCCCAGCAACCGTACAATCAGTGGCGTTATCCAAACAGATGCCGCCATAAACCCAGGAAATTCAGGCGGGCCGCTCCTGAATTCCTTAGGGCAGTTAGTAGGCGTGAACACCGCTATTTACTCCCCCAGCGGCGGCAGTGCCGGCATCGGGTTTGCGATTCCTGTGAATTTAGTCAAAGAAGTCGTCCCACAGCTCATTGCTTACGGCAAGATCTTGCGTCCGGTCCTCGGGGTTGAGCTAGCCAGCGACCGCTGGACACGGCGTTACGGCATTGGAGGTGTTGCGATCATAAGAGTGCTTCGCGGACTCCCAGCGGCAGAGGCCGGAATGCAGGGGGCCACCCGAAATCGACGGGGTGAAATTGTTCTTGGCGACATCATTACCCACATTGAAGATCAACCTATTCGCAGCCAAGACGACTACTTATCAGCGCTAGAAAAGTACAAGGTGGGAGATTCAATTTCACTGACCGCTAAACGTGGCGATGACATTAAGCGTTTCAACGTCACCCTGTCAGAGACCCGCTAATGACGCCGACAAAATGGCTCTTGGGCGCCGTGGCCATGATCATCATCGCCTTTATTCAGTTTTGGCCGGCGTCTCTACCAGTGGCCAACTCTCAGGATCCAAATTCTGCTGCGGCAACCGAGAGTGATCAAACGTCGAATTAGAGACGCCGCCCCGTGATTCAAAGTCCCGCAGAAGCGACATTCCAACGGGGAACAGGGCCCACAAGGCCACTAGATTTACAACGGCCAACAGCCCCATCGTGAGGTCGGAAAAGCTGAAAATCGTGGTCATATCTTGCAGCGACGCCCAAGCAATCAACGCCAAAACAGCCAAGCGAAAACAGTTAATCGTGATCTTCGGACTGATGTCAAAATAAGCGATGCTGTTCTCACCCAAATAACAGTTGTAAGCGATACTACTGGTGGCAAATAACACCAAAGCAATACTCACTAGGGGCTCACCGATCGGTCCAATATGAGTAGCGAGGGCGCGTTGGGTTAGCGCTATTCCTTCAACCCCCTCTGCCCCCGGCTGATACAGGGGCGAAAGTAAGATGATCATGGCAGTGCAAGTACATAGAACAATGGTGTCGATAAAGACGCTCAAACCTTGAATAAGGCCTTGTGACATAGGATGGGCGACGTCTGCCACAGCGGCTACGTTAGGTGCAGTGCCTAAGCCCGCCTCATTGGAAAATAAGCCGCGTCTAGCGCCCTGCATAACTGCAGCGGCAATCCCCCCGCCAATTACCTCGTCAAAACCGAAAGCCGACGACATGATAAGCGCGAATGCTGAGGGCACCTGGCTGATATTCATGATGAGAACAGTCATGGCCACGCCGAAATATCCCAAAACCATTAGGGGCACGATGAACTCAGAGAAGACGGCGATGCGACGAATGCCGCCAAAGATCACGAATGCCATTAAAGTGGTTAGCGCGGCTCCGGTCTGCCAGGCAGAAACGCCAAAAGCTGACTCTACCGACTGTGTAATGGCGTAAGCCTGTACAGCGTTAAAACCTAGGCCTAGCGTGACCAAAAGCAATAGTGAGTACACCACCGGCATTACGCGCCAGCCTAAACCGTAGCGCATATAAAACGCCGGCCCACCGCGAAAATCATTATCGCCATGACGGCGTTTGAACAGTTGCGCCAAAGAGCACTCGAATACACTCGTCGCCATTCCCAGCAACGCAATAAGCCACATCCAAAACAGCGCACCCGGGCCACCGAGGGTAATCGCAACCGCAACTCCCGCAATATTGCCACCGCCGACACGGCCCGCAACACTCACCAACAGCGCCTGGAATCCAGAGATCCCCTGTTTAGTGCCGACTGCGCGACTTACCCAAAGCTGGGCGAACATCGCTTTAAATAAACGGACCTGCACGAACCGAGACGCGAGAGTAAAACGTAACCCGACTAATAAAAGTGCCGCTATGAGGACGTAGGTCCACAACCAGTCAGTAAGCGTCGCTAACATCGAAGTTCCTTAGATCAGGCCTGAAATTAGGATAAAGGCAATGGCAGGAACCGCCACGTAACGCACAAGTTGACGCCACAGCGAATAAACGAAAGACGTAGTGCCTAGTTCATCCTCGCTGTGCTCCCTGAGCATAAACCATCCGGCGAAAGTGGCGATAAGTAAACCCCCTGCAGGCAATAAGACCTTATCGGGAATGGCAAACGCCACGTCATTAAAGTTAAACCCTGCAACGGTGTAATCAGACCAAACGCCGTAGGACAACACGCTGGCGACACTACAAAAAGTTACGGCTGCGACGACAACAGCAGAGCTAAGGTGACGATGTAATGCAAATCGTTCGCTTACCCATGCCGTGACCGACTCCAACAAGCCCACCATGCTGGTGATTCCGGCGACGGCAAGCATGATAAAAAATAGCGTCGCAAAAACATGTCCGCCCGGCATTTGGGCAAAGGCAACAGGCAATGTTTTGAAAATAAGTCCGACGCCACTGGCAATATCTAGGCCGTGGTGAAACACCGCAGGAAACACAACGAATCCAGCGAGCAGCGCCACCAAAGTATCGGCGAGAACGACAATAATAGCGGCGCGCGTTATTGAAAAACCCTTGGGTAGGTAGGCCCCATAAGTCATCATTCCTCCCATAGCGACTCCTAAAGAGAAAAAGGCCTGCCCCACGGCTGCCAACAAGGTGTCAGGCCCGACTTTACTGAAGTCAGGTGTGAACAACCATTCCAATGTCTCGACAAAACCGCCTGCAAAAGCGTTATAAATGCTCAGTCCAATAAGCAGCGCGAACATGAGGGGCATCATCACCGTTACCGCACGCTCAATACCCCCTTTCACCCCGGAGAAGATAATCGCACCCACAATTAGATTGCCCAATAACGTCCAAAACAGCATGCCACCACTGTTCGCCAACAAGGCATCAAACGCCTGAGATGAAGTGCCAGCATCGACACCTACAAAACCTGTTATGGCGGCTTTGGATAAGTACGATAGAACCCAACCCACCACCACCGCATAAGTTATCGCGATCGCAAATGCCGTGAGAACACCCATACCACCCACGAAGCGCCAGTGCCTAGAGCGACCCGACTCCTCAGCAACACGCGCCATCGACTCGGGGGGACTGCTCTGTCCACGACGACCAATAACGAGTTCAGCGACCAAGCAGGGCACACCAATACAAAATGCGCAAAATAAGTAAATTAGAACGAAGGCAGAGCCGCCATTTTCACCCGTAACGTAAGGGAATCTCCAAATATTGCCCAAGCCCACGGCAAACCCGACCGACGCCATAATGAAGGCAAAACGACTGGAGAAGTGTGCACTACCGCTAGCAGCTGTCATTGTTTGAATTTCCTTTTTTATAATCTGCGCGTGTTTTATAGGTCATGCTTTATTGGAGTCGCCGCGGTCTTTTCAATAACGGGACTGACTCCCGCCATCTTCATCATGCCCGCTGACGGAGACACCCACATCAATGACCCATAGGCTCAAAAGTCCAACGAGTGACGTCACACTAGGGTAACCCACAAAGCCTTGCACCCTACAAACGACCTTCTATCACCATATCAAATCCGGTGGCCGAAGGGACCGCCAATAGTTGAAGTGCATTGGCTAATTCTGGATCTCTTGTTGCAGGCCCGGACAGATCGAGATCTATTTTATAGTTGCTTGCTGCGACCACAACATCTCCCGCCACAATAAGCGCTCCTGACAGGGTCGTGACGCGCCCCTGCAAAGCATCCTTGCTGTCCGACACCACCAGTTGGTAATCGCCCAAAGGCACGTCACCAGCTGCTGCAGCCCAAACAGCCCTCTCCCAAACAAGTTCTCCATCAAGTGATAGGACCTGATTTGAGGCTATCGCTATTTCAGAAAAGTCAGCAATCACACGCCCACCAATATAAAGAGGCAAAAACTGACGAACCAAGCCACTGTCAAAGCTTGCGTAGAAATCTCTTACTACAACGGTGCCCGCTAGCGTCCTCGTTACTGCTCCGGCCAGTTGCTGCCCTCCCCAATCCACGCTTATCGTGATCGTAGGCTGTAACAGCACAAGAGACAGCGGCGACAACTGCCAACTCACCCGCCCAAGAATCAAGCTCCCCCGTCCAGCTGAAGAACTCCTCGGGCGGCCTTACCTGTCCAAAGCGAGCCTGAAACAGCATCGAGCGCCAACCGTTCAGGCAGCAATACCCCCACTAACCTTGCAGGTGCTTGTCCCACAAAAAAGCAAATCAACAAACCCAGCAAGATCAGGGTGGAACGCCTGGTCACCTTCACCTCGGATCAGCAACGCGGATTGTTGCATTGACGCCACCCGAGCCGCTGCTTCGCACAATCGCCGCGTCGATGACCAACAACCCCTCGGTGACCTCTAATCGATACAACCACTTGACCAGCACATCATATTCTACTGACTCAAAGCGCACCTGCACCTCGCCACGGCTGTTAGGTTGAAGGCGCCTGACGACGAGTCCCTCGAGCTTGCTGATTCGACTGATCGCAGCTGTGAGGCTGCTTCGATCAGATGACTCCGTCGCAGAGCGCAGGGCGATAAGCCGAGTCGCTTTCGCATCAACACGAGTGAGAACCTCTGAAGCCAATTCATTGTTGCGTGCCATCTGCTGTTTTGCAGCAGACGCAGGCAACATGATCAACTGCACGATCAGCCAAACACCGACAGCAAGAATCATCAATAGCAAATAGAGTTGCTCACGCCGGGGACGGTCGCTGAACCAATCACGCACGATCATAGCGTCACCCTGAGGCGCGCTCTTACCTGCACCCCCCGCTGTGAGGATGTTTCTAAGATTGCTTCCATACCGCCGGCAGCAAAGCGTTCTCGAAGGGCTTCAATTTCATCATAGGTAGGCGCCAGCAAATCTAGCCTGACCTCACCCGTGTTGTCGCTATAGTTGATATTGCTGAGCGTCAGTTCCCCGCCCATAGAAACGGCTCTGCCTATACGATCAAGAACGCGGGTAAACATCAGTCCTTTGGCACCCACCGCGTATTCAGCAATCTGACGATCTAATTGCTTTTCAGCGTCGACCAAAGCCCCTTGCGGGTTTGCCTTGCGATAGCTTGCCTCGATAGCGGTACGCAATGCGATATTGCTTTCTTTTAACCGCCAGTATTGCGCCATGTCACTTGCAACCTGCAACACAACGGCGACAAGCAGCGCAATCGTCAGCGGTTTCCATTTTTGCCACCAACGCCTCAAAGGCAGGCTCGGTGCAAATACACCTTGGCGCATGTCTATGAAGCCTTGGGCGCTATCGACCAGCATCAAAGCCGTACCAAAATCTCCTTGGCGCCACTGCGCACGTTCCTGCGATAGGTTGGGCAGGAGCGCTAAATCTCTTTCCTGGTCGCCGCCATATACGATCACAGCCTCGGGTGGTGCAGGCAAAGCATCCATCAACGGCGCCAGCAGATCGTATTCTACCCTTGCCCCTTGGTGTTCACCCCACCGAAGGAGCACAGAGTGCGCCTCTACCACTGCGCAGACTTCACCGGGCTGCCAAGGCAACAACAGCGCCTCGTGAAAAAAGGGCCCCTCAAATTGATCACCCAGCCGCTCCAGCCAAGAAGTCATTTCAGCATGTGAGGTCAGTGCCACTAAATAATGGCTGTCATCAATGGGCGCATAGGAAAAATGCATCGATTCGACCGGGTCGATCACCTCATCTTCCAGCATAAAAGGTAACGACTTTTTGAGATGGCGGTGTTCATCTGACCGGACTTCTATTTGCGTCAATCGGGCCCGATCTGCTGGCACAGCAAAAATACAATGGGCCCTCAGGCCTTCTGCTACCTCATCGATGCTTACCGGCTTTTGACCAGCACGCCAAATCTGCACACCCTGCGCATCAAGTCTAAGAACACCTGGATTTTCAGACGCCGTCATTCTGGTCGAACCTTTTCCTTATCGACGTGGGTTCGTCGTAGCCTTGACGGAAAGCAACCGTTGAGACCTCTGTGCTAATCAAAGCTCGCCCTGACTTCGGTAACGGGAAAAAACTGACCCACGCTCCCGCTCTAAAACACTGTACAAGCGTAGCTCTCTCTCGGCAATCTCCACGGAGGCTGAGAGTAGAAACCAGTCACTGCGCTCACCAAGCAAGGCAGCTAAGTCATCACCTCCTGGCCCTGAGAAAAGCGCGTCCTCCAGCAACGTCTCTACCGAAAAAATAAAACCCTCGGCCCTAGCTTCCACAAGACGCAGCCCCTCCTCTTTAGGGAGAGGTTCAAGCAAATCATCAACGGGCAAGCTGCGCAGCACGGTAGCTGATGCGGTTAAAACGTTGAGGACACTGCCCTCTCTAGGCCACACAGTTACGAAGGGGGCAAGCGCTGCGTAAATTTCAGGCGTGACTCCCGCGACACTACGAAGCTCACTGACACTCGCCAAAGGCTGTCCCGCAGTTCGGTACGATGGAGTTTGACGTTCGTACACGCCATCCTCGGCACCGTTGAGCAGCGGCTGGGTGTCTGAATCTAAAAAGTCTACGACCGATTGCATAATACTAATGGCTCGCTGCCGGTCGATTTGGACATCTTCAAGCGCCCTCAAGAGGCGGATGAATTGTCGCTGCGGCTGGCTGTATTGAGGTGTGGCAAGGGTACCAGTGGAACCTGCTCCCACAACTTCCGCCGACTCTGTCGAGGAATCATCGTTTGAGCGATTATCAGCGTTACCCGACGCGACCAAGCCATTCAGATTAAAGCGACCCTGTAGATCCTCAAGACTGCCAAGTAACCACCCCCCCTCGGCTAATGGATAAGGTTGTGCATCACTTGCCCATAGCTCAGTCAAATCATCTACCGGCCTATCTTGACCCGAATCTGAGGTTGCATCTAACTGCAGTGCGACTGCACTCAGCGCCTCGGCACCAAGAAGATAGGACCATCCTTGGTCTGCGACAAAAATGTTGGTGCCCCGCTGCAGCTGCAGCGTAAACTCTCGCTGCAACCCGACAATGAGTGCCGATGCGAGAGCAAACACCAACAGCGCCACGATAAGCGCAGCTCCACCTTGCTGAGTTTTAAAGGGGGGGCAGCACATAAAATCGCTCAATTTGACCCCAATCCATAAGTTCCAGTCGGATCATTAATGCGGCAGGAAGTTGAATCACCGTATTCGGTTGAGAAACGTCGGCTAGCCAGTTTTCAAGCCACAGGCGACGGTCTAGATCAATTCCCCTATTGATGCGTAGGGCACTGATGTCATCAAGAAATAGCAGATCAAAGCTCTCTACGCCTTCGAGCAATGTGACTTCACGAGGCTCTGAGGAACTTGATCGATCAAGCACCGACCAACTTGCTCGAATCAGCCGATCCTCCTCCAGATAATAGGCAACGCGCTGTAGCGTAGACCGTGGAAGGTCGACCGAATTGTGCCAACCTGCTCGCGTCAGCGCCAACATCTGCCTCGCCAAGGGCCCACCCTCCAAAGCAGACTCCCTGCCGCCGAATTCATCCACGATAGGACGGTTGACGACTTGACGAATATCCCGTGCAAGCACCTGAAAAGCTCGATTCATTGTGTTTATCTTTTCAGCTTCCAATCGCACCGAGTCAACACCAGCGATCACCGTGGACAAACTCACATACGCTAGCACTGCAATAACAGCGGTAATCGCCATGGCAACCAACACTTCAATCAGCGTAAATCCGCGTTGACAGTTCCTCACGGACGACCACCTGACGCTAGAAATGCGGTCAAGGTATGCAGCGGCTGTGTCCTATCCTCTTCGATAGAAACTTTGACATCGATGCGTATAAAGCCCGGAATCTCAGTCGTCTGTTGCTCGATCCACCAATACCAGTCGCGCTCTGCCACGCGAGTCTCCCCCAACAACTCCCCCTTGGGAAGGGCGCCGTGTTTCGCAGCGACTAATCGCAACTCAGCCAATCGATCTGTTGCGACCCAATTTGCAATACTCCGATTCCGCAGATACTCCGTGCCATCGAGTTGCTGGAAAAGTGCAAACAGCAGTGCCGGAACTGCAACTGCAACAATCGCAAGGGCCACCATAACCTCGACTAAAGTGAAGCCGCTGTGGCCCCTCAGTTTACCGTTGTTCAGCATTCAGCTTCTCACCTGATGGCAACAAATTGAAATCACCGAAAAAACTCCATTCAAGGCTAAAAACTAACTCGCGGGTATCTCTAGTCATCCACTCGAGACGTCCCTCTGTGACCTCACCACCGGCAAAAAATACAATCTGTGGTGAGGGTCGCAGGTCGGGATCACGTTCGCCAATTTCAACGTTTGGGTACTCTGCCAAGGTCAACCACAGCTCGGTGTTTCCATCGAAAACAAAGGGCGCCAAAAGCTCACGGCCGCCTCGGGACTCGGCCCACCCCTGATCGTAACGGCGCAACCAATAACCCGTGGTCTTTTCAACCCCGCCTATGGACTTCTGCTCCAGGTATAAACCATGATCTGCCCCAGACATCTCTGCTTCTGTTTGTACATAATTCATCAGTGCCAGCAGATGTTTGGCATCCTCCTTCAATGCTATGGCTCCACCGCCACGACCGACATTGAGGCTCACCACAGACGTCAGCAGAACGATCACCAACAGAGCAATCAGTAGTTCAATTAAGCTAAAGCCCTGTCCAGCAAGCAAACTACGACCATGGAGGATCGGCTGGCATTTTTTCAATTTAGCGTTGCTCCGAGCTCCAGTTGCCCAAATCGGCACTCTGAGCCTCGCCTCCGGGCAAGCCGTCGGCTCCGTAGCTAAAAATGTCAACCTCACCATTCTCACCCGGGAACAGATAGAGGTAATTGCGCCCCCATGGATCGACGGGAATTTCCTGTAAATACCCACCTGCTTTAAAATTGCGCGGCTCAGGTGTCAGGGTAGAGGGTTCTACCAGGGCCATCAGGCCTTGCTCGGTAGTCGGGTAGACGTAATTATCCAAGCGATAGATTTTTAACGCCGTCTCTATCGCTTTAAAGTCTGCTTGTACCTTTTGAATTCGGGCGTCGTCTGCACTGTTGAGCACTGTCGGCGCGACCACGCTTATAAGTAATCCCATGATCACCAAGACGACCAGAATTTCTATTAGGGAAAATCCCTCCTGATGTTTCATCGAATTACCTCACCATTGTGTTCAGATCGAATATCGGTAGCAATATGGCCAAAACAATAAGCAGTACCACGCCACCCATCAATATCACCATCAGTGGTTCAAACAAACCCATAACAGTGCCCAACGTCATCTCCAATTCGCGTTCTTGGTTAACTGCTGAGCGTTCCAACATAACCTCAAGCTCTCCAGATACCTCCCCAGAGGCCACCATATGAACCATCATTGGCGGGAAAAACGCGCCTTGAGATAAGGCTTTGTTCAAGCTGGACCCTTCTTTCACGTTAACAGCCACTTTGGTGGCAGCCTGTTGCAACTCTCGATTGCTCATGACAGAACCGGCGATATGGAGTGCATCGAGCAGAGGTACACCACTGGCCATTAAAATACTGAGCGTCGACGAAAAGCGAGCTGTATCAATACCGGTCAGCACCCTGCCGATACCGGGTACTCGCAGCAAAAGCTGATGCCACGCTAGTTGTCGCCGTGGCTCTTGCAAGAGGCGTCGAAGACCAATGCCACTTAAAACAAAACCTACTAGCAAATAAGCACCCCAGTTGCGCAAGAAATCACTGGTTGCGATAAGACCGACGGTTAAAGGCGGCAGCTCTTTCTTCGTGTGCGTGAAGATACTGACTAATTCGGGCACGACAAAAACCATAAGTGCAGCAACCACGCTCACCGCAACACCCATTAAAACGAAAGGATAAATAAGCGCTAATTTAAGCTTCTGCGCAGTAAGTTGTCGGTTCTCGGTATACGCTGCGAGCTGCTCTAAGACAGGCGCCAACTGCCCCGCCTGCTCTCCGGCATGCACCATAGCGCGATACATTTCGCCAAAGGCTTGGGGGTACTGGGCCATGCCGCTTGCCAAAGTGTAGCCCTCAGAAACACGAGACCGAACCTCCAAGAGAATCGACTTTATACTTGGCTTGCGTGTTTGTTCCGCGGCAGCTTGCAAGCATTCATCTAACGGCAAAGCCGATGCCACCAGCGTTGCAAGTTGACGTGTTATTAGCGCCAGCTCACTCCCAGACAAGCCAGATTTGAAAAAAACGAAGCGCGATCGGGGCCCCTTAGCCACCTTCATCTCTACACCAAGAACTTCAACGGGCCGCAATTGCTGAGCCCGCAGCTGCGCCCGCAGATGACGCTCTGAATCGGCCTCAAGAACACCCTTGACTAAACGGCCCTCAAGATTCAGAGCTTTGTAGCGAAAGGCACTCATTTCAATGGCCTGACTTCACTGAACCGAGGTAACCCGCAAAACTTCCTCGAGACAGGTCTCACCGGCAATGATCCGACGACGGCCATCGGCGTCAATGCCTTGATAATTCTTTCGCGCCTGCGCCAGCATCGCCTGCTCGCTGGCACCATCATGGATCATCTCTCGCAACATTTCGTCGATTTCGATCAGTTCATAAATCCCGGTACGTCCGCGATATCCCGTCTCGTTACAGCTGGGGCAGCCCGCGGCCCGATACAAAACGACATTGTTGGTATCGCTTAACTCTAGTAGTTGGCACTCGAGAGAGTTGGGGCGATAGGCTTCTCGGCACTCGATACAAAGAAGACGTACCAACCGCTGAGCCATTACTCCAAGCAACGAGGAAGACAGCAAAAACGGCTCTACACCCATATCTTGGAGGCGTGTTACCGCTCCTATAGCCGTATTTGTGTGTAGTGTGGACATAACGAGATGCCCCGTTAACGAAGCTTGCACGGCTATTTCAGCCGTCTCAATATCGCGAATTTCACCTACCATCACCACGTCAGGGTCCTGGCGTAAAATCGCTCGCAACCCTCTGGCAAAGGTCATATCTACTTTGGTGTTGACCTGTGTCTGGCCTACCCCGGGCAACATATATTCAATGGGGTCCTCAATGGTCAGTATATTTCTCGAACTTTGGTTAATCGAGGACAAACCCGCGTAGAGCGTTGTTGTTTTGCCTGATCCCGTAGGGCCAGTCACTAAAATTATGCCATGGGGCCGCGCCAAAATTTGGCGATAAGCTTTATCAACCTGCTCGTTCATATTGAGCTGGGCCAGCTCCAGCTGTCCCGCTTGTTTATCGAGTAAACGCAACACCACCCGCTCTCCGTGAGCCGATGGCATTGTGGACATACGAATGTCGACCGCATGACCCGCGATACGAATAGAAATTCTCCCGTCTTGAGGGATACGCTTTTCTGCGATGTCCAGCTTTGCCATCACCTTAAGGCGAGAAACCAGCAGCGGCGCCAACATACGCTTAGGTGACAAAATTTCTTTTAGAACACCATCGATGCGATACCGCACACTCAACCGGTCTTCAAACGTTTCAATATGGATATCAGACGCTTGATCCTTCACCGCTTGAGATAACACCGCATTGATCAAACGAATAATTGGAGCGTCGTCTTCAGCATCCATAAGATCGCCAAGATCAGGAATCTCATCAACGAGGCGCGCAAGATCCACGTCAGCACCAATATCCTCAGCCATTTGCGCGGCTTCGTTTTGGGTCCGTTGATAGGCCAATGTGAGTTTTCGTTGGAACGACTCACTGTCGATAGCCTGCAACTTAAATCCGACGCCGACGAATCGACGAATCTCCAACAGCACTTCAAGACTTACTGGCTCAGTGTGTAACAGTAAGCAGGCGTCATCAGCCCATTCAACAAGGACTGCATTAGCCTTGGCAAAACTAAAGGGCAAACCCACTGAGCCCCGTGGTTTATCCACCGGCTGAACGCTGGCAGACAATACTGCGAGATGCGAATCACCCTTCGCGAGCGACTGACTCTCTGTCACTGCCCATCTTCCTTATCTGCCCCTGGGGGGACGTCCTCAGCGGGCACCTCTGGCAATTGCTTTACCTGTGTCTCCCACTCGGGCAGCACCGGCAAATTGCCGTCGTCTAGGAACATAATACCGCGCGCGCGCCTTTCAGCCTGTTGATCACGAATGTAACGGTATTTTTCAGCGGTAGCGCCTCGCAAAGAGGCATCGTCCCTGACTATCGTCGGACGAATAAAAACCAATAAGTTGGACTTCGTGACAGAGACCACGTCGTTTCTAAATAAGCGGCCTAACAGCGGAATATCTTGAAGAAACGGCACACCTTGCTGGCTGTCTTGTATGTCATCCTTAACCAACCCCCCAAGTACAACGACATCACCATCTTGCGCCAATACTTTGGTCTCAATCTTGCGTTCATTGGTAATCACATCTGCTGCAGCCAAAAGTTGCTGACTGATACTGGAGACTTCCTGAACAATATCGAGAACCACTGAGTCACCTTCGTTGACCTGCGGCGTCACCTTCAGGGTAATGCCCACATTCTCTCGCTCAATGGTCTGAAAGGGATTCTGGACATTACTCGCGCCTCCCGTATTGCTATAAGACCCGGTTACGAAGGGAACATTCTGACCCACGGTAATGTAGGCTTCCTGATTATCCAAGGTCAGCAAACTGGGGGTTGAGAGAATGTTGGCATTCCCCTGCGTCTCCAAAGCATTCAAGATGACGGACATTGATAGGTCGTCACCGACGACCCCCCACCCCAATGTCGTTCCAGGCACCTGAGATAACGCGCCTGCTAAATCTCTGACACCGATATCCGAATTATTGCCATCCTCGCCAATGAGCGCGTTACCAATTGCCGCATTGCGTTGTTGTTGTGCAGCGCTGGTACTGACATTGCTACCAAACGCTCCACTATCATCAGCAAAAATCCACTGTAATCCCAACTCCTGACCTTCAGTAACCTCCATCTCAACAATAATCGCTTCAACCAGCACTTGGGCGCGACGAATATCAAGCCTCGCGATAACGGCCTCAAGAGAAGCCATTTCATCAGGATCTGCGGTAATAATGAGCGCGTTGGTGCCCTCATCAGCTTCGATGGTTGAGTTGGTGCCTGCGGTCTGTTTACGGTCACCCCCTGTACCGAGTCGACTCATGTTTTGCATGACGCGAGTGAGGACCTCAGCTACCTCGACCGCATCGGCATATTCTAAATAAACAACCTTAAC
Organism: Luminiphilus sp. nBUS_16; assembly: GCF_051201645.1. Taxonomy (GTDB): domain Bacteria; phylum Pseudomonadota; class Gammaproteobacteria; order Pseudomonadales; family Halieaceae; genus Luminiphilus. Next base: position 2,607,739 of record NZ_CP179205.1, read on the forward strand.
GTTACCGCTTTGCTCTAACGGCGTATCGAGGTAGGTCACCAGCTCCCGAATTCGCTGAGAATTTAGTTCATCTGCCGTAACCACAACGCTATTAGTGCGTTTATCTGCCACCAAAGTAACTTCATCACTGCTCTCCGCACCGTCACCTCGGGATTGCTTTTCCAGTGTTTGAAGCATTTGCACGACATCTTCCGCTACGGCATATCGAAGCTTCACCACCTGGGTGCTTTGAATAGCAGAGCGGTCCATACGATCAATAATTTCAACAATGCGACGAATGTTAGAAGCAATGTCCGAAATAATAATGGCGTTGCTTGGTGCGTAGGCCGCCATATGGGCCTGTTGTGGCACAAGTGGTCGCAATACGGGGATCAACTTCGCGGCGGAAATATTCTCGAGCCGGATTACTTGCGTAACGTACTCATCGCTGCTGCTGAGCTCGCCTGTAGGAGGAACCTCCACCGGTGATGACCGTGCATCTTTATTAGGAACGACACGTATGACGTTACCTGTTCTAACGGCCGTATAACCTTGCACATCCAGAATCGACAGGAATAAGTCATACAATTCACTCTTGTCGACCGGCCGTGAGGACACAACCTTGATTTTTCCCTGAACACCGGGATCAACCACAATCGTTGCACCAGTGACATCGGCAACAAATTTAATCAGCTCTTGTATGTCGGTATCCTGTAGATTGACAGTGTATTCTTGCGCGGAAACCGTTTGCACACCGGCAAACATTACCGTGGCCAGCACTAGTATCAGTGACGCAAAAAATCGTCTGGCCGACCTACGCAATCGTGAGGCTCCTGCTTGATAGCAGTCGAACGGCACTGTCTCTGATAATGCAATCCTACCCATTACTGCTGAGCCCCCGCCGGTAAAATAACTGTGAGCGTAAGAGGGACACTGTCACGCTCAATATCAAAAATAATTTCTGGTGCATCACGCATTAATCCATACAGGCGAGCTCCGTTCGAGGCATCAAGCAACGAAAGCCCATTTACGCCAATGATCACATCATTAGGCTCAAAGCCAATCGCCTTGAAATCATCAATGTTTTTGGCGGGTGTCACCCGATAACCACGCAACCCCCCCTCCCCATGCACAGGTTGGACGGAGAGCAGATCTGATACCGACTGCGGCGTCTCATAAAACTTTCTCCGATATTCAGCAGCAATTTTAGGACCAAGGTCGGAGGCTCCTGACGCTTCAACCGGCACTGCCTGAGTATTAGGCACGTTCGGTTGACGGTCGGCGGCTGTTGGCCTCGGCTTCTCGTAAGGAACAAAAAGAGACGCCGAATCCTTGAACAATTCTAGCAGTTCGTAAGTCCCATTGTTATCCAATACCACGCGAGTCGGTAAGACCTTTGCGAGTCGCACTCGTGTTCCAATAGGAAGTTCATCTCCCACAGAAAAAGTCTCCTGCCGGCCTTTGACCTCAATGACTGCCGTGCCGGCGTCGGGCTCGCTTCCCGCTAGAATGCCCACGAGTTGTAGATCCAACTGAGTATCTCGGGCCCCCTTCTCAATACCGTCTGGCACATTACTGGGCTGCAAATCAAATTCTTCAATGCCACCCTCATCGACCGACACACCAAACAACCCCGGATTAAGCATGTGATCGAGTACCACATTGCTCGCTCCCGGCCGCGCGGTTACGAGCATGGGCGGATTGACAACAATACCGGGCATCGGGGAAATTTTTGTGGACGGCCAAAGTGCCCAAGCAAGTGCCGAAACACTCAAAGCAGACCAAATCAAAACCAAAAAAAGCACAATTGATTGCAATTGCGCCGGTGGACTCACCGAAGTCAGGCGCAGTTTAATGCCGACTACCTGAGCTTTTAATCCACTGATTTGCTGATAAGGCTTATTCACGGTACCCAATGCAACTCCATAAAGGCCAACAACCTTCGAGGCCCCGGAAGAACTCAACGGCCCTCAAGGGTAAACTATGGTCCGGCCTAACTTAATTCTCGGCGCTCTGCCTACCCCGCAAAAATACGCTATCACATCCCGCCTCGGAGACCGAGGTGGTTCCCGTAATCGCCTATTGAGGCTGTGCAGCCTCAGTAATCTGCACTTCACCTGAAATATTACAAATGCTGGCCTGCAACACTGAATCAAGCATCATCCCCGATAGTTCGGAAATCGCACGCCCGGGATATTCCTTAGGGTTGACAGAGGCCCAACTAACATTAGGTTTAATTTCAATGGCCCCACCTGCTCCGTCATCCAGCAAATCTCGACTCAGCTCTTCTTGATACCGAGCGCCAATTGCCTCAATGGAATTCGGATGAGCTTCAGTCACGACAACACCAAAGCACATGGCGTCCACGCGCCCCACAGCATCGGTTGCGCGCAACCCACCCGCAATTTTGTGTGCTACCTCACTCAACAACCGCCCCTGAATATGCTGTTGCGATAAGTTTGCCATTCCCTCCAGACCGCAAAGTCTGATAGACACCAACGCGACATGGCGTCCCGCCCTGCGGGCACGCCCAATCTCGCGATCGAGATCTCGAGTAAACCCCTCTCTGTTCGCAACCCGGGTCAAGGGATCAACCAGCATGAGCTCAGACGTCAGCTGAACGCCAGCCGATAAGCGCAGGGCGACGGGCACCAAACCCATAAAATCGAAAAGTAATTCGAGGTCCCCTCCATGACTGACCAAGTCGAGCCGGGGGGATTTCAAATGCAGACTGCCCACAATGTGACCCTGCTCGACAGCGGGCACAGCAAAAATATTATTTCGCGTTGTGCTGTTGGCCAATATTCCAGAGTCGATCTGTTCATGCTCAGTAACATGGCGCGGCATAACCTGATCGTTATAAATGGACGTAATCCTCGTCGAATCAGGGGTCAGCACGAGCAACCCGTTTAATTCAGGCGTATCACCGAGGGTATTTCCCAACATACCCACGGGATCATGCAACCAAAATTCAATCTGCTGACAGCCCAAAATTCGTTGAATCCCAGAAAAAAATATTTCGAGCAAGACCGCGGGGCGATCTGACTCCAGCATGTCGCTTTGAAGCGAAGTCAGCGCACGAGCTAAATAGCGGCTCACTTCGATGTGTTCATCCAAACCCACGGGCATGGGAGTCTGTACGGGCAGGCCCGGAGTGATCTCTTCTACCGAATATCCGGCACTACCTCCGTCACCGTCGTTGCCGCTCCCTCGCTCACTCATAGGCTGCCTCGAGTTTCTGTCGCTTTTGTGATTTATTTATCTATTCCCTATACTGCCACCCAACCTGCGGGGTGGCTAGCGCCTGAGATACCGAAAATCATTCGGTGAACCCGTTGAACCTGAACCGGATAACGCCGGCGTAGGAACAGGCTTCGTAACTTAGCAGTGATGTTGTGAGTTTGTTCAGTCCCGGATAAGCGAGTACTAGGGATGTCGACCTTCTCATTAACAGCTGGCCAACTTATGGCCGTGCCTATCGCCCTCACGCTGCTGACCAGTATGCCAAGCGGCGCCACGTCTGCAGACCTCGAAGAGGTTTTGGTCTCTGCCACACTCAGACCCGCACATGGAGAGCAGCGGTCAATCACCATTTTTGACCAAGCGCGGATCGAGGCTCGATCGGCTCAGCACTTGGAGGACCTTTTATCTGCGGCCCCCAACGTCAACAGTGCCAGTGGTGCTTCCCGTGGGCGCTTCATTCAAATTCGCGGGGTCGGAGAGCGCAGTCAATTTGTTGAGCCGGTTAATGCCTCCGTCGCCATGTTGCTGGACGGCATAGACCTTACTGGACTAGGTGCCGCAGCCACGACATGGGACATCCAACAAATTGAAATTCTCCGAGGGCCACAGGGCACTTTGCTGGGAGCCAATGCGCTGGCCGGTCTCATAAGCCTCAATACAACTTCTGCATTCACCAAAGGGTTGAAGGTTGCTGTGGGGGTTGAGAATAACGGAGGTCGCAGATTTGCAGCTGCTGGCGGGGGCAATCTCACGAGTACCACCTCGGGGAGACTGGCTCTGGAGCAATACCGTGCTGATGGCGCTATGACGAATACTTTTTTGAATCGAACAGATACCCAAGGTAAAGACGAAGTTACCTTTCGAGGTGGTCTAGCTTGGCAGGGGATCAGCCAGACCGTGGAAGCCAACTGGCACTTTATTGATATCGATAATGGCTATGACACATTTTCACTGGACAATAATCGCAAAACCTTGTCAGACGAACCAGGGCGTGACGCATTGCTGACCCATGCGGGTAGATTGAAATGGAGCGTGCAGGGGACGGTGAATCTAACGACACAGTTGAGCGTTGCCCAGACTGATACTGAATACGCCTACGACGAGGATTGGGCCTACGTGGGTATTGCACCCGCCCTTGAGTACAGCTCCTTCGATAGCTACTGGCGTGATCGAGATATGCAAAGCTTGGAGATTAGAGCAGACAGCGATCAGCAACACTGGCGTTGGGCTGTAGGTGGCTTCCTCAAGCAGGAGGAGGAAACACTTCGACGCCGATATACTTACTTAGAAAATGACTTCAGCAGTGCACTCGATATCGACACTGGTGCGTTTTTTGGACAGGTTGATATTAATCTGTCGGAGACAGTTACCGCTTATCTTGGCGGGCGAGTAGAACAGCGCAAAGCTGATTACGCTGATAATGCTGGCGTCAACAACGCCCTAACAGACAACCTTTGGAGTGGCCGCATTGGCGTTGACTGGGCTCCCTCTGACCAACAAAACCTTTACCTCAGTATCAGCCGGGGTGTCCGCGCAGGGGGACCAAACAGCACGCTGTTATCTAACCTACCTTCGCTGCACTCCAGCACGAATACCCCACTGAGCAACCTTGGCCAGTTTGAAGAGGAATCTTTGATCAATACCGAGGTCGGGTGGCGATGGCAAAACGCCAATGGCACCCTGCAAAGCGCGCTGACCTTATTTTCGATGGAACGGCAAGATCAGCAAGTAAAGCAGTCTTTAACCATCGCTCGGGAAGACGGCAGCACGCAGTTCATTGAATATACCGATAACGCCGCGAAAGGACATAACCGCGGCATCGAGTGGCAGAGCGCCTGGGCTCTCAGTCCTGAGCTGCAATTTTCGGCCTCCTTTGGCTTCCTGAAAGCGCGGTTTGACGAATATTTCACTGCGACCGGGCAGGACCTCTCTGGTCGAGCCCAGCCACAGGCGCCCGAGTGGATGGGCAGTGTTCGCGTCAAATGGAACTTAGCCGAACACTGGTTAGCTGGGGCCGAGCTCACCGCGATGGACAGCTATTTCTTCTCTGACCGACATTCAGCCCGCTCTCCCGCACGGCAAATAGCAAACGCGCACATTGATTGGACATGGCAGAGCTGGCGCGTTTCGGTATGGGGACGTAATTTATTCGATGAAACGTATTACACTCGCGGTTTCGGTAGCTTTGGCAATGACCCGCGCAAAGGCTACGTGCTGGAGCCTTATTATCAGTTTGGCGAACCTCGAACCTTTGGCGTTACCCTGAACTACCAGCGCTAAAACCTCTAAAGGACACCAGCCGCTATGGAACTATCTGCTGAACTGAGTTTGTACCCGCTAACAGGCGACGTGGACACTTCGGTGTTAGCGTTTATCGACGACCTCCACGATTCAGGCCAAATCTCAGTGGTCACCAATACCATGAGCACGCAAATTTCCGGGGAATGGGATGCCGTAATGAGTGCCGTTAATATCGCTCTCAAGCGCAGTAGCGAGCGGCTAGATCGCCAAGTTTTGGTGGTGAAATATTTACCAAGCCACAGAATCGAGATTGGCGCGGAAGGTTAAATCATGAGCTGGGATGAACCTCTCGCCGTTGCCTTAGCCCTCGCGTATGTTGTTTTTGCCATCAAGGAAAAGCGCATTGCCTGGGTTTTAGCGGCCACGAGCGCCGCACTGTATCTGCGGATATTTTTTTTGGTGGGTCTGGTTATGGAGGCCAGCCTGCAAGTGTTTTACATACTCATGGCGGTTTACGGGTGGATAGCTTGGGGGCGAGATCACAGTAAGGTTCAGCTGCCTATACAGCGCTGGCCCGCTCGCTTGCACGTGATGCTGTTGGGGGGAGTGCTTCTTTTGGGTACTGCTCTGGGGCTTTTACTGAGCCAGTTAACTGATGCCAGCCTACCCATAGCAGATAGCGTAACGACCCTCGCGGCGCTTTTAGCCACTTGGATGGTTGCACGCAAAGTGCTGGAAAATTGGCTTTGGTGGATTGGCATTGATGTAATTTCGATTGTGTTGTTCTTAAATCGTGGACTGGGTCTGACCGCATTGTTATTTGCCGGCTACGTCGTACTAGCCATTGCCGGCTGGCTCAGTTGGAGACAACATTACCGAGCTCAAACCCAGTGCGGTTAGTGTCGGAAGCGCTTTTGCAAAAACATGCGCTGGCAGAATTCAGAGCATGGACCACAAAATCGCCTCTACGCACCAAACCGCGGATTACCCAGTTACTTAACCAAGGTTCTGGACATACCACTATGCTTGTGACGGCTAACAGCGATACCGGCCATGATTCTTTTGTCCTGCGCTATCGCACCCACCAATCATCGTCGCTGGGCCTGTGCTTTAAACAGGAAGTCGCCTGCATGGAATTAGCTCAGGCAAAGGGCTTAGCACCTGAGGTCGTATGGCTGGATGAAGAGTGCCAGTCTATGGTGATAGAGTTCCTTCAAGAACCTGGCCCAGTCTCCCGGGAGGAGCTGGCAAACCTCACCAAATCAATTCATCGCTTGCCCCCTGAGATGCCAACTTTAAACCTACAGCATCAAATCGAGCATTACTGGCAGATTGCCCATGAACGAGGAAACAGTGCATCGAATTTGGTAAGCCCTAGTGAACCCGCACTGGGCGCCGCCATAAAAGCCCTTGAAACTGAATTACCTGTGACCTGTCACAACGACTTAACCCCACCCAACATCCGGCGCAGAAATCGCGATGTTGTTGCTATTGATTGGGAATATGCTGCCACTGGTAGTCCACATTTTGAGGTCGCCACACTGTGCGCCGGGTGGCCCTCCATGAATACGCAGTCATTAGCCTTGGCAATTCTTGGGGAGCGGTTTTCCAAACCGCTGCTACATATTGCGACTCATCTGTATGCCGCCCTAAATTGGAATTGGCACTTGGCGGCTGGTGAGACATTCGAGGGTGAACAGTCACCAAAAAACCTTATTCAGCGTCTGGCCGCAAACTTATGAAACCCCATTGCCACATCTTAGGCCCCGGCTCTCTGGGCGGACTGTTTGCTTTTCGATTAACCGCAGCGGGTTTTCAGGTGTCCTTAATTGGACAGCATCAAGCAACAAAAAAACAAAAGCTGACCTTGCTCACACTACAAGGGCAACAGACTCTAGAGTTTCCCTATGAAAGTTCGAATACCAAAAGCCCCATTAGCCTGCTGTGGGTCACCACAAAATCCTATGCGGCGTTAGATGCGGTAACACGTCTTAGCCACAGATTTACTTCAAAGACTGTCATTGTCACCTTGGGGAATGGCATGGGCTACCACAACGCATTATCTACCCTTGTCTCAGGGCGACTTATTGCAGGATCAACGACCGCCGGGTGCAGCTCACCCAAAACCCAAACCCGTAAATTAGCCGGTGAAGGTAAAACTCGATTAGGTTGGTGGGCAGGCGCTGAAACGGCCCCTGATTGGTTTGCAAACATCAAAGATACCCCTTGGTGCAGTGCCTGGGAGTCCAATATTGAGAAAGCTCTGCTCGAGAAGTTAGCCATAAACTGCGTTATCAATCCGATGACCGCGTTACTGAACATTCCAAATGGCCAACTTCTCGATAGCACGCACCAACAAACATTGGCTACAGCCATTAAAGAAGTGGCCTCTATTTTCAATGGGTTGGGGCACACTGATATTGCTGAGAACCTTCCACACAGAGTGGGCCATGTCATCTCAGATACCGCTCAGAACTCTTCTTCGATGCGAACCGACCGACAGCGCCAAGCGACGACGGAGCATGAAGAAATACTGGGCTACCTACTGGAGAGGTCTAGCGGCCTTAAAGAAAAACCATCAACTCCGCTGCTTTGCAGTTGGCTCAGCGCGCTTCGACAGCCCTTCCCAGATCAATAATCACTGACTCCCAGACTTCAGGTTGTGCAGTGGCCGTAAAGCTTTTTTGGTGGGGGTGGCTGATGCCGTTGACTTGATGGTCCAACGATAAGACACAGGTGTAATGATCACAATCGAGCGCTGCAATCAGGGGCTGTCTTACCATTAGAGGGCGGATTGTTTTGCTTAACATCAGCTCCAGTTGCCCTGAAAGCCAGTTGTGACTGAAACCCGATGGCAGGGTCGTATTGGCTGCAACCTTGACAGAATCCAAAATAAAAATAGGCATTCGGGAGACATTCAGATAGCCGGCGTAGCCAAGGAATGCGATTAACAAGAGTAGTGCCAACCCCTTGTGTAGGCTAAATGCACGAGAAAAAAATCCCTGCCACAGTTTGCCCAACGAATGATTCGAGGCCCCAGCAATCGATTGATTCGGTGCGCTCTTCACTTGGCCAGTTTGCCTAGTCCCCCCCTCCCCTCTGGCAGCTCGACATCGTGCATCGGCGACATGGGCACCCAAAACACTACGAATCTCTGGAGGCAGTAAGCGTACCTGCCAACGCATGCCTTCGATTAATTTCTCTAAGACACCAAAACTTTTTTCGCTCCCATCAGTCAGTACTTTTGCCGTATCCCAGAGAAGATTTGCACACGCCGAACACGCTTCGGGCTTTTTTGCCCGTGCTACGACCGTTCGACCGTCGGGGTCACAAATCGTCATCGGCAGCTCTGCAGACAGCAGCCAGTAAAGCACGCACCCTGCGGCGTATTGATCATCAGAATACTGTAAAGTTTTTTCCGCAGAATCTGTGCTTCGAACAAACCCTAGGGTCCCAGGGGTTGTCCTCGGAGTACCGTTGGCCACGCTGCTACTGAAGTCAATCAACCGGGTTTTACCTTGATCGTTGATCAAAATATTACTGGGCGTCAAATCTCCGTGAACCAAACCTACGCTCTGAAGGGCGTTTAATGCGCCGATCAGGTCCAAGGCGATAAGGAGCATATGGCTCTCTCCTAATTTTACTTTTTTATCCGCCTTCAGACGTTGCAGAGACGCCCCTTCAACAAACTCGAGCAATAGCCACATAGCACTCTCAAAGTGCTTAACGCTATAAATCTGCGGCACAACCGGTGTCATGGCTGCCACCTTGGCCTGAGCGGCAAAAGTAGCCTCCAACCGAACTTTGGGGTTCTGACTCGTCGCTGACCCAGTTTTAAATCGCTTACTCACAAGCTTGCGATTTAGCCTGGGATCAAGAGCTAGCCAGGTCATACCCTGCCCGCCGCAACCCAAGAAACCCAGATTTTCTAATGGCGGTGGCAAACTCACTGAGTCATAACAAACACTGCTGGGGTTAGCCTCAAACATTGGTAATGATCCCTAAACGACGAAGTCGCCGCCGCAGGGCATGATGAGAAATTTTTAGCTCAAGCGCCGCGGCTTTAACCGAGCTTACACGCGCCATAACTTCGAGTATGTCAGTGTCTGCAAGGTCATCCACTAGGACAAAGCTATCGTGCGCCTCCAGTCGGCGATAAAGCGCCGGCCTAGACAGCCCCAGAATTGCTGCCGTTGCAGCAATCTCATAGTGCTGCGCTCGATAAACCTCCTCTAGATGTTGATCAGATAGCGACTGGAATTCCTTGCTGGGGGGGCGGTCCTTCGCGTCAGTACTCAGGGGCAAAAGGGAACCCTTATCCTGCGCTACTAGCATCACCGCATGCCTTAGCTCCCGGCTATTACCGGGCCAATCATGGGTCAATGCATCAAAGAAAAATCGCGCCCAATGGGCTGCTATCTCCGGAAAATCTGAGGATTTAGAGGGATTCAATGACTCAGAAACTTCGACATCTCGACCAAGCATTGCCATTGCCTGAGGTGCGATATCTTCGGGTCGCTGGCGCAGCGGCGGTATAACCAGTGTAAAGCCCGCGATACGATGATGAAGCGCTTTTCGAAAGCCATTTTCCTCCGAAGTAGTTTGGTCCGTTGCAGCAACAATGCGAACATCCACCGTCTGCATCAACCCGCCCAGAATTTGCACCTCGCCTTGCTCTAAAGCCCGCAGTAATTGCACCTGAATTGATATCGGCGCATCTGCAATTTCGTCTAAAAATAACGTACTCTGATTGGCCCGCTGGAAAGCACCTTGACGGTCAATTGCGCCCGTATACGCGCCTCGAACACTGCCAAAAAGTTCTGCCGCCGCAAGATCTTGCGGAATTGCCGCCAGATTCATGACCACCAAAGGGCGCGAGGAGCGTGCGCTTAAGTCATGAACGGCCAGAGCAACCCTCTCTTTCCCAACACCAGACTCGCCCTGAATCAAAATAGGTAGTGTCGTTGGTGCCACCAGAGCAATCTGATGCCTAAGTCGCGCCATTTCAGAGGAAGCACCCGGCAACATTGTGTTTAGACACTCTGGAGGTGATTTATCGTCGTCAGCGTGGCTGTGAATCAAGCGCAGCACTAAAACTATGCCGTGCGACAGCCTGAGCGGGACACCTCTAACAAGCGACTCGTGGTCGGCGATGAAGCCCGCATGCCCCCCCGCGCCAACTCGAACCTCAGCGTGCTCTGCAGATTCTATTCGTAGACTAAAACAACCCTCTGCGTGCTTTGGCCTCTTAGGCTTTAATCGACAAGCCAAGCGACTCACATGCTCATCTTCTAAATTACGCCGATCGCTAAACTGGGGGAAATATCGCCCGATCGACACCTCACTCGGAATGGTCTCCGGGCGCTCAGCTTCCCAGTCCCCTAAAATGGACCAGTGGCCAATACGGTGTAGGTCCGGGTGAAAGACTATGGTGAGACGTAGCGATGACGAATGTCCCCCCTCGCGGAAATCTAACGTCCGGAGTGCGGGTTTCGTCACCACGTCCTTGGGCACAGCCATGACCACCTCCCGACCAACCCGATTAGGGCTGGCTACGTACGATCATAGTGGCCTAAGCGCTATTTTATGACTGCCCTCGCAGCACCGCCAACATCAGGAGACAATCACCAAAACAGAAGCCACCACAACCCAAACTGCTAGAGCTCGTTTCAACAATTCTCGAACCTGCTCCACCTGTTGGCCCGGCGCAGCCTCTACTAGTGGGCACGCCACCTCAAACCCTTGCATCAATAGCTCATCGGTCTTGATGTCAGCATCAAATGCTTTATTCCAAAATAGTGGCCGAAGACCCTCAAAGTTACCAATAGCGCCGAAGGTTAAAAGCATCACCCGGGAGGGAAGCCAGTCGAGTATGTGCAGCAAACTGGCCAATGGAACTTTTCGGTCACCCACTCCCATCACGACCAATCGGTAACCCACAGCAAAGAATGGACCGAAGAGTAAAAAGTAAAAGACTGGCGTAAACCAGCGTTGAAACCCCTCGTAGAGCAAAAAACGGGAACCGTCACGCTCGGCTGACTGAGCGTCATCTATTTCTGGAATGCGATGGCCCTCAGCTTCCAACGTTAGCAGTGCACCTTCAATATCACCTGCTGCTACTCGGGCACGAAATCGATCAATGAGGGCGGGCCAATGGCGTCGCCCAAAGCTGAAAAACAATGCGGGCGTACCCAAAAGCAGTACCGCTGCCGCACCAAAAATCTCCTCGAAAATGGCGTAAACCAATGTGAATGCTGCGCAAGGCACCACTACCATCAGCACAAATCCCAACCAAAAATCTGGCTCTATAGCGTCTACGCGGCGCTGAAGGGCGTGATACCAATGATCATTATGCAGTGGCCCACCAGATCCCATCGCGAGATACAGTCCGGTTGCGACCAGAAATGCCAAATAAATCATGGTTTGCGACTCTCCTTAAAAACCGTCAAACAATCATACGGCTGACATGGGTTACTTTTACAACCTGCGCATTGAGTAGCGGGCCTAATCACTACTCGTAAATTCCGCCAACCGTTGCCAATCAAAACACGCACCCGGATCCGTCTTTCTACCCGGCGCAATATCACAGTGGCCCACAATGTCACCGTGGACGAGCGACGGGTGGTAGCACCTGAGCGCATTGATCAATTTCCGAAGCTGCGCATACTGAACTTCAGTGTAGGCCTCGTCGTCGGTACCCTCAAGCTCAATACCGATAGAGAAGTCGTTGCAATTGTCGCGGCCACACCAGTGAGACTCTCCGGCATGCCACGCCCTATCGCTTGTCGCTACAAACTGTAAAATTTCGCCCAATCTGTTCAGCAAAAAATGTGCGGAGACGCGAAGATGAACGATATTTTCGAAATAGGGGTGCAATGAAGGATTTAGTGTATTGGTGAAAAGTGCTTCAATGTGCCGCCCCCCAAATTCTCCCGGAGGTAATGATATGTTGTGCACGACTATAAGCTTTGGTGTCTCTTGTTCGGGGCGGTCGTTGAAGTTGGGCGATGCAACTTTTCGAGCCCCGGAAAGCCACCCTTCAGAAATTGTCCAATAGTCAGCATCTGTCATCACGCCTGTATCTTATCTCATAGAAGCAGATCGCCCAAAAAACCAAACAACGGAGTCGTTATGTTAAGCCTGCAGTACATCCAGCAACTCGTAGACCTTGCGCTGGAAGAGGACATTGGTAGTGGTGATATCACCGCAGCGCTTGTTCAACCTGACAGCCTCGCCAAAGCTTCAGTGGTGAGCCGCGAAGCTGGGGTGCTTTGTGGCAGCATTTTTGTCGATGCAGTTTTCTCAACGCTGGACCCCAACATAACCATAGAGTGGTTTAAATCTGACGGCGATTTGCTTGAACCCAATGACACTTTGTTCAGCGTCAGCGGCAACGCACGAAAAATCCTTACGGGGGAACGGACAGCCCTCAATTTTTTACAGCTGCTCTCAGGCACCGCCTCGTTAGCGCAGCGCTTTGCCAACCACGTTGCGGGGACAGGTGTACGTCTTTTGGATACTCGAAAAACAGTGCCTGGGCTACGTTTAGCCCAAAAATACGCCGTTACCTGCGGGGGCTGCCATAACCATCGCATAGGCCTGTATGACGCTTTTTTAATCAAAGAAAATCACATCGAGGCCTGCGGCGGCATCGCCGCAGCAATCTCTGCAGCCAGACAATCGGCTCCAGGAAAAGTCGTGGAAATCGAAGTTGAGACCCTCGATGAACTGCAGTTGGCTCTAGGGGCAAAAGCAGATCGAATAATGCTCGATAACTTCAGCGAAGCGATGCTCAGGGATGCTGTCGCCGCCAACGCTGGGCAATCTGAATTGGAGGCCTCTGGCAACGTTGCGGAGCATAACCTCCGCTCTATCGCCGAAACCGGTGTCGACTTTATCTCTATTGGTGCCCTGACTAAACGTGTCGAGCCATTAGACCTTTCGATGCGATTGGAACACTAAAAACCCAAGCCACAGACTCTCATTAAAGCCTGCAATCCAGTGCAGCGCCGCGTTCTGTCCGACTCACTCAAGGGTTACTAGCGTGGCTGCGTCAACGCCCTACTCAGCGTGACTGTGGATAGCACGGGGGGCCACTAGAATTCCATTACGATCAGCATAGATCCAATGACCCGGAAGAACGCGCACGCCGCCCAAAGTAAGCGTGACGTCGCGCTGTCCCTGCCCAAGCTTTTCTGTTTTCACCGGCACGGCGCCTAGTGCACAGACACCTAACAAAAGCGTATCGATAATTTCAACATCCCGAATTGCCCCTAACACCACAATCCCTGCCCAGTGATTGTCGATGGCTTTTTGCGCGAGGTTATCGCCCAGTAGCGACCGCCGCAATGATTGCTGTCCATCAACAACCAAAACACGACCCTCTCCCGGCTCGGAAACCGCTTCAGCGACCCGTGAATTATCTTCATGGCAGGAAACAGTGGCCGCAGGCCCCGAAAAACACTCGACACGCCCAAAGCGCAAAAACTGAAAAGGCAGAACCTCGCACTCTGGGTGGGCGTCAGATAGGTCTGGCGTCGTAAAATTAGCAGGGTTCACTAAAAACGCTCATAGCCAATCGAGGGAAAAATTAGAGAGCGTTTCACCACCGTCTAAAATAGTGCCTGCATGGGCCTTACAGCGAGGAAGGATACGCGCACCGTAAAAGGCTGCCGTCGCTATTTTGCGGCGACAAAAATCAGAATTTTCCTCCGCCGCAAGCTTGTCAGCAGCCACCAAAGCCGAACGAGCTAACTGCCATCCGCCAAAGAGGTAACCTGTTTGCATAAGGTAGTCAAAAGCACCCCCAAACGCGTTAAATCGATCCGAGCTCATTTGGCCAAGCAGGTATTGCGTGGTTACGCGATGCTCCGTCAAAGTGCTGGCAAGTGCTTTACCCAATTCAATCAGCGCTGGGTGTGATGACTGCGCCAACTGGTCTGTTATCTCAGCTATTTCCCCATGCATCGCCTCCATCGCAGACCCACCATCGCGGGCCAACTTGCGATTGACCAAGTCTGCCGCCTGAATACCGTTGGTACCCTCGTAAATGGGTGTGATTCGAACATCACGCAAATACTGCGCTGCACCCGTCTCCTCAATAAAGCCCATTCCTCCGTGAACCTGTACACCCAATGAAGTCAGCTCTACCCCTATTTCCGTGCACCAACCCTTGATCACAGGAATCATCAGGTCAATGCGCTGGCGCTGTTCACCCTTCACACTGGGCTCTCCGTAATGCGCCAAGTCCATCGTGACGGCTTCGTTATAGGCGAGTGCTCGCATCGCCTCGATTAAAGCTCGCATTGTCATCAACATTCGCTTGACGTCTGCATGCTCGATGATGGGTACACCACCTTGAACTCTCTCGCGGGCGTAGGCGACCGCTTTTTGATAGGCGCCTTCAGATGCACCAACCCCCTGCAAACCAACTTTTAAACGGGCTTCGTTCATCATGGTAAACATGCATGCTAGCCCGTTGTTTTCTTCCCCCACGAGGTAGCCAATGGCGCCATCCTTGTCTCCGTAAGCCATAACGCAAGTTGGGCTGCCGTGAATACCCAACTTATGCTCAGTCGAAACAGGAAACGCATCGTTTCGCTCGCCTAAACTGCCATCAGCATTCACCAAAAATTTGGGAACGAGAAAAAGCGAAATCCCCTTACTGCCTTCCGGCGCATCAGGCAATCGGGCCAAGACGAGGTGCACAATATTTTCCGTTGCATCGTGGTCACCCCAGGTGATGTAAATTTTTTGGCCAAAAATCCGGTAGTGGTCACCGTTGCGTTCAGCTCGGGTTTTGACCGGCCCCAAATCAGACCCCGCACCCGATTCTGTAAGATTCATCGTGCCGGCCCACTCGCCACTGTTAATCTTCGCAAGGTAAATAGCTTTTAGGTCATCACTGGCATGCGCACTGATGGCTAGAGCTGCCCCCGAGCTCAGAAAAGGCTCCAAGGCAAAGGCCATGTCTGCACCATTCCAGATCTCTGATGCCGCCGTGCCATAAATTTCAGGTAAACCCTGTCCCCCAGCTTCTGCATCAGCCGAAATACCGACCCAGCCCCCTGCTCCCAGCTCGCGTATGGCATCGCCATACCCAGGTGGAATGCTGACTTTGCCATCGGCACAGGTCACGGGATGGGTATCCCCCACCCGGCGCAGTGGCGCAACGACATCGCTTCCCAGCTTGCCGGCCTCATCGAGCAAAGCCGACGTTAGATCTGAGCCCACGCCCAAATCGGCAAAGCGCTCGAGTGAACCAAGCTTCTCAGCAACATTGATGACGTCGTCAATAAGGAATTGCATATCGGTAAGCGGTGCGGTGTACATGAAAACTCCGTTCGTTGGTGACTGCGCTCACATTGGTAAACACTAGTAAAAAGCGTTCTGCAAAGCGACTTGTTATGATTGGATGTCCGGGTGGTGCTGTAGTGCCTTATCTGCACGAGAAATTGCCGTGAAAGATCTTAATCGAATTGACTTAAATTTGCTGGTTTACCTTGACGTTTTACTCCGCGAGCGGAATGTGACGCAGGCGGCCAATCAACTGGGCCTGTCACAACCCGCAATGAGCAATGGACTGCGCCGGTTGCGTGATCTTTTTAACGATCCGCTCCTTGTGCGTACCTCTGACGGCATGTCACCCACCGCTAGGGCTCTCGAGCTCGAACCGCTTATTCGAGATGTACTGGCAGGTGTTGAACGCGCTATTCAACCGACGTCAGACTTTGACCCTAGTGACGCAAATCAGGTAATCAGAGTCATGGCGTCGGACTATGCAGAATCCACCTTATTTCCCACCGTAATTGGGGAGCTTCGGGAGCAGGCCCCGGGCCTCACTCTGGATGTCATGACGCCCTCTGACGTCAGCTTTTTAGACGTTGAACGGGGCAAAATCGACCTGGTGATCAACCGCTTTGATCAGATGCCCCAGTCATTTCATCAAATAACACTGTGGTCAGACCCCTTTACCTGCTTGATGAGCCGCGACAACCCTATTCTCAGCCAGTTTGACCTCCGAGCTTATTTGAACGCAGACCACATCTGGGTCAGTAAGACGGGAATGGGGGTTGGCGTTGGGGTAGATCCCGATGATGTTCAGCGACTGGGCTGGGTGGATACAGCTCTGGCCCAGATGAATGAGCAGCGGCGGATTCGCGTTTTCACACGGCACTATCAAGCAGCCATGACTTTGGCAGAGGAAAACGACCTTATTGTCACCCTGCCCAGCCGGGCCACTTGGCTCAAGCGCGACAATCCCAGGGTGGTTGTTAGGCCCGTGCCATTTGAGGTGCCGCCCCTTGAATTAAAAATGGCTTGGAGCCCCCTCCTTCAACACAATCCAGCGCACCGCTGGGTGCGTCAGACGATCACTCGAATCGCTCGGGAATTAAATGCCTGACGCGTGTTTAGGCATCGAAAATTCTGCACTGCAAGTGGCTTAAGTCGCCGACAAAGCCATTCACACAATCAATACCACTTATAAAATGCATTTCTGGCATCTATGCGCTTAAAATGTGGAATCTACAGTACAGAAACTAGCGCTGCCCCTGTCACCAGTGACCGCAGCGAGATCTATTTGGGGAGAAGACCATGGCTGAACGTATCGATTGCGCGGGCTTGCAAGTCGACGCTGGGCTGCACGCGCTCTTAGAACACGACATTTTACCCGGCACAGATGTCAGTCCCGATCAGTTTTGGTCCGGCTTGGCCGCTATTTTGACCGATATGATGCCGCGCAATGCCGAGCTGCTCGACATCAGGGCCAACATGCAATCTAAGCTCGATCATTGGCACCGAGAACACCCTAAAAATGCTTTCAATGCTGGGCAGTACAAATCCTTCCTAGAAGAAATAGGCTACCTGTTGCCTCAACCAGAGCAAGTGCAAGTAACAACGACTCGTGTGGACGAGGAAATTGCGCGGGTGGCTGGTCCCCAACTGGTGGTGCCTGTCATGAATGCGCGCTTTGCATTGAACGCCACCAATGCCCGCTGGGGCAGCCTCTATGATGCACTCTACGGAACCGATGTCATCCCTGAAGATAACGGCGCCGAGCGGGCTGGCGGCTACAATTCCGTTCGCGGCGATCGCGTTATCGCTTGGGCGAGAGCATTTTTAGACCAAAATTTCCCATTACGAGACGGCACCCATACCGACGCGACGGCCTACACCATTGAGTCGGGTGCGCTAAAAGTCAGTCAAAGAGACGGCAGCACCGGCACGTTACACACTGATGATCAATGGGTGGGCTACACGGGAGACAGCGCTCAACCCAATTCGATTTTGCTCAAAAATAATGGACTGCATGCCGAAATTCAGATTGATAGTAGCCATCCCGTAGGCCAAACCGACCCCGCCGGAGTCAAGGATGTGTGCCTAGAGTCCGCGTTAACGACAATACAAGATTGTGAAGATTCGGTAGCGGCGGTTGATGCCGAAGACAAAATCGTGGTTTACCAAAACTGGCTAGGACTTATGCGAGGCGATTTGTCCGAAAGCTTTCAGAAAGGCGGGCAACTGCAAACACGCACATTACAACCCGATCGCGAATTTAAAGCACCCGATGGCAGTACCTTTACACTTCCCGGTCGTAGCCTGCTTTTTGTTCGAAATGTTGGGCACCTAATGACCAACGACGCCGTCCTGACTAAAAATGGGTTAGAGGCTCCCGAAGGTATTCTTGACGCCTTATTTACGTCAGCTTGCGCGCTGCATGACATAAAGCGCACCTCAGGCCCGCGTAATTCTCGTCAAGGCAGCATATACATCGTAAAGCCAAAGATGCATGGGCCTGATGAGGTCAGTTTTGCAGTCGAACTGTTCAGCAAAGTCGAAGGCGTTCTAGGACTGCCGGAGAACACCATCAAAATCGGCATTATGGATGAGGAACGACGCACCACTTTGAATCTGGCCGAATGCATCAACCGCGCGAGTGAGCGTGTGGTGTTCATCAATACCGGGTTTCTCGATCGCACAGGTGATGAAATTCATACCAGTATGGAAGCTGGTGCTTTTACTGCAAAGAGCGCCATGAAGGGTGAAACGTGGATTAACGCCTACGAAGACTGGAATGTCGATGTAGGGCTCAACTGCGGTCTTCAAGGTCACGCACAAATCGGTAAAGGAATGTGGGCCATGCCTGACCGTATGGCGGATATGTTGACCACTAAAATCGGTCACCCAAAAAGCGGTGCCAATTGCGCTTGGGTGCCCTCACCTACGGCAGCCACACTGCACGCGACGCACTATCACGACGTTGATGTCATGGCGGTTCAAGCTCAACTGAAAGGCAATCCCAGAGGCGGTATTGATCAGATTCTGCAGATTCCGTTAAAAGGTGCAGCGGGCATGTCTCAAGACGCTATACAGCGAGAGCTCGACAATAACGCCCAGAGCATCCTTGGTTACGTGGTGCGCTGGATCGATCAGGGAGTCGGCTGCTCCAAGGTTCCTGACATCGACAATATCGGCCTAATGGAAGATCGAGCGACGCTGCGAATTTCCAGCCAACACTTAGCCAACTGGATTCGCCATGAGGTTGTTACCGAGGAGCAGGTTCGATCCACTCTTGAACGCATGGCGGCGATTGTGGACCAGCAAAATGCCAACGACCCCACCTACCAACCTATGGCTGCAGATCTCACCAACAATGTGGCCTTTCAAGCGGCTTGTGATTTGGTGTTTATGGGAACGGATCAACCCAGCGGCTACACCGAACCGCTACTGCATCAGCGCCGCAAAGAATTCAAAGCCAGTCAGTAATCCTGTGAGCCCTCCCCTAAGGTATCGAGGTAGGGCTCAACAAATGCCTACGGTTTAAGCGCTTAACATGAGCGGGTTAAGCGCTTTATCTGCGGGCAGGTAATCGGCGTTAAGTGCTACAGCCACCGCCTCGTGAGTAATGTGCCCACCGTGCACATTGAGGCCCTGACGCAGGTGACCATCATCCTGAAGTGCGGCCAAGCCTTTATCGGCCAACTTAAGGGCAAAAGGCAGCGTCGCATTGGTCAATGCCATGGTCGCAGTGCGCGCCACGCCACCCGGCATATTTGCAACACAGTAGTGAACGACATCATCAACCACATACGTTGGCGACTGATGGGTGGTCGCTTGTGAGGTTTCAAAACAACCACCCTGATCAATGGCCACATCGACTAGCACGGCGCCGGGGCGCATGGCGGCCACATCGTCTCGAGTCACTAATTTTGGGGCTGACGCTCCGGGAATGAGGACCGCACCAATAACGAGATCAGCCGCTCGAACGTATTGCTCCACAGCGTTTTGAGTAGAGTAAAGACCCACAACTCGCCCCTGAAACAGATCGTCGAGCTGCTGTAATCGCTCAATCGAACGATCAAAAATGGTCACCTGAGCGCCCAAACCGGCGGCCATTTTAGCGGCCTGTGTACCGACAACGCCGCCGCCCAGCACCACCACTCTGGCGGGTTCGACCCCCGGCACTCCCCCCAACAACATGCCGTTGCCACCCTGAGCTTTTTCAAGGTGGTGTGCGCCGGCTTGAATCGACATACGCCCTGCTACCTCACTCATTGGCGCCAACAAGGGCAACCCACCCTTAGCATTGGTTACCGTTTCATAGGCGATGGCTGAAACACCCGAATCCAGTAATAGTTGAGCTTGTTCGGGATCTGGAGCGAGGTGCAAGTAGGTGAACAAAATCTGCCCCGAACGCAGCATTCGGCACTCATTGGGCTGAGGTTCCTTAACTTTAATAATCATATCGGCAGCGGCAAAAATGTCTTCAGGGCTCGCTACTATTTGCGCCCCAACCTCCTCATAGCTGGCGTTGTCGAAACCCACACCGACCCCACCTTCGGTTTCGACCAATACCTGATGACCACGATTGACCAACTCACCAACCCCAGCGGGCGTCATGCCAATGCGGTATTCGTGGTTTTTAATTTCTTTAGGTATGCCAACGATCATAGAAAACTCCGGTAGTGGCTTGCAGATGCTGGAGGCTCTGCGTTAACGACCCAAGTTAGCGTTAATTTTAATAAATTTGTGCTGTAAATTTTGCAAAAATATAGTTAAATCGACTACATTAAAGATTATTTTCAACCAATCCGACCAGCTTATCACCCAAAAATCAAGCCATCCGCCTTTTTTATAACTAAGAGTTCTAACAATGTCAGACCAAAATTTAAGCCGCATAGATCGCAAGATCCTTCGGTGTCTACAACAAAATGCCCGACTGAGTTTCGCGGAATTGGGCCGCCAGGTAGGTTTAACCACAACGCCCTGTAAAGAGCGTGTAAAACGACTGGAGCGCGACGGTTACATTTGCGGCTACCACGCCAACCTGAGCCCAGAAAAGCTGGGTCGCGGGTTGATTGTATTCGTGCAAATTACACTGCAACGGACTGCCGGAGATGCTTTTAGCGAATTCACCGACGCAGTTCGTGACGTTCCCGAAATTGAAGAATGCCACTTAATTGCCGGCAACTTTGATTATCTGATCAAAGCGAGGGTTCGCGACATGACAGATTACCGAGCATTTCTGGGCGGCAGCCTAATGCAGCTACCCGGAGTGCAGGAGAGTACCAGCTACCCCGTGATGGAGGCATTACCCACCGCTAGCGGGAAACTGTGATGTGAGGCCCAGAATAGGCGGCAAGAGGCATTCCACAAAAAACTAGAAGTGACGATATTTGTCAAATTTAGACGTAATTTTTTCATTGGAGTCGCAGCGCGTCAGCTCAAGTTTGACAAAGAGAGGGCGGCATTCAGTTTATTAGCATCAGGCCTCAGTAAGAATTTTTCTTAATATCTATTGTTTTCAGCTATTTGCGCCACACTTCCAGAATTCACCAAAATTTTGGCACAGCCTGTGCTTGGTGCAGGTGTAAGAAGGGGCAAGGTTGAGCACTTTAGCGACTTGCACCGCGAATCCCATGGAGTCTAATTTCTCAGGAGAGAACATATGAACAAAGCAACTCAAAAAGGTTTCACCCTAATCGAGCTGATGATCGTGATTGCGATTATCGGCATTTTGGCTGCGGTTGCGTTACCGGCCTACCAAGACTACGTGTCGAAAGCCAAATTTGCGGAAGTTATATCTTCTGGAGAAGCCTATAAGACTGCGGTGTCGCTTTGCGTGACTGAAAGAGGCATTGCAGCAATTGCCGATTGTGACGCAGGCGCCTATGGCATCCCGGCTGTTGATATCAATGGGGAATATGTCAGCGCTATGACTGTAACCAACGGCGTTATCACGGTTACAGGAACCGCAGCAGCTGGCGGCAAAACCAGCATCCTGACCCCAACACAACCTGGCGCAGGGAGTCTTATCTGGACACAAACCGGAACTTGCGTAGCGGCGGGATATTGTTAATAAGCCAGTTGCTACACCGTTAGCACTGTGGAGAGCCGCTGAAGTGTTGGCGCTCTCCACAGCACGCTCGCACTTTAACCCTGCTAGCACTCCTCCCTGTACCGTCACTTACCCCAACTGATGACTTACCGATCTAGATTGGTCGACTAGCGACCCCGCTTTGCCAAATGCAGCCGTGCCTATCGCTCGCCGGCTCCCTGGGACAAACCTTGCTGCACTCTGCCCATATTAAATTAGTCACAAGGGTCACTTTGCTGGTGTGGAGGATGACTACTTTCACTGTATACTCAGGCCTAAACCTAACCAACACGATCGGCCAAGAGGCAATATTTTGAACGTCGACGTCACTCAAAAGCCAGCCCTACTGACCGGCTTATCAGCCCGGCTGGTGGCTGATGGTGTCATTTCGACTGAGCAAGCTCAGGCCGCTATCCGCGAGTCGAGCAAAAAAAAAGTCTCCCTCATCAACTACCTTTCACAAGCCCTCGATGTTGATAGCTACGAACTAGCCGAGCTAGCCGCTACTGAGTTTGGCGTTCCTCTGCTAGACCTGACGGCTATTGACCGCCGCGTGCTTCCGGACAAACTCGTGTCAACCGCACTCATGACTAAGCACCAAGCTGTACCTATTTATCGACGTGGGAACCGATTGTTCATAGCCTTAGCTGACCCTACAAATATTTCAGCCCTAGACGAAATAAAGTTCGCCACGGGCATCAGTACTGAAGCCGTTGTGGTTGACCAGCGAGCCCTTTCCAAACTGCTCACCGAGATTTTAGACCAGCAAGACTCTTTAAATTCTGAGATAGATCAGTTGGGGGAAAATTCCGAGTTTGATCTGGATATTGTTGATGAAAACACGAGCGAGATAGATGATGCTGATACCAGTGCCGTCGACGATACGCCTATCGTTCGCTTCGTGAATAGAGTTCTCCTGGATGCCATTAAGCAAGGCGCTTCTGATATCCACTTTGAACCTTATGAGCAAAACTACCGCGTTAGGTTTCGAACAGATGGGATTCTTCGTGAAATCGTCAAGCCACCCAGAACACTGGCACCGCGACTAGCAGCTAGAATCAAAGTTATGTCTCAAATGGATATTTCCGAGCGACGCATTCCTCAGGATGGTCGCATACAAATGAAGCTTTCCAAAAACCGGTCTATCGACTTCCGGGTTAATACGCTGCCTACCATGTTTGGCGAGAAAATCGTCATGCGTATTCTCGACCCTGCATCGGCCCAAATGGGAATTGATGCCTTGGGTTATGACGATGATCAAAAGCAATTATTCCTAGAAGCCTTGGCTAAACCACAAGGCATGATCCTGGTAACCGGACCCACGGGATCCGGTAAAACGGTATCGCTCTACACAGGTTTAGGTATTTTGAACACCGATGAGCGCAATATTTCAACGGCCGAAGATCCGGTTGAAATCAACATGGAAGGTGTTAACCAGGTTTTAGTCAATAATAAGGTTGGATTGGATTTCGCCGAGGCCCTTCGCTCATTCCTGCGCCAAGACCCAGACATTATTATGGTGGGGGAAATTCGTGACATAGAGACCGCTGAAATCGCCATAAAAGCAGCCCAAACGGGCCACCTCGTTTTGTCTACCCTGCACACAAACAGTGCTGCAGAAACCATCACCCGTATGATGAACATGGGTGTACCGGCCTATAACATTGCCTCTTCGGTCTCGCTCATAATAGCCCAGCGCCTTGCTCGTCGTTTGTGTACACAATGCAGCATCCCAGAAACAGAAGTCCCCCACGACGCACTGATGGAGCTGGGCTTTAGTGATGAAATGCTCGAAGACGCCACCATCAAACGCGCCGTTGGCTGCGAGCTTTGCAAAGACGGGTATCGAGGTCGCGTCGGTATCTACGAGGTCGTGAAGGTGACTAAAAGCCTAGCCAACCTGATTATGGATGGCGACAACTCGCTCGATCTGGATAGACAAGCTCGCCTCGAAGGTTTTGCCGACCTTCGTCTTTCGGCACTCCGAAAAGCCGCACAAGGGCTAATTAGTCTGGAAGAAGTTAATCGCGTCACGACGGACTAACAGCTGGAGACTCAGAACGGTATGGCGACGAACTCAACTTTTGTATGGAGCGGGCTCAACAAAAATGGGCAGAAAGGGCGTGGAGAGATTCTCGCTACCAGCCAAGCTCTGGCCAAGGCGCAGCTGCGCAAGCAGGGGATAACCGCCAAGTCCGTAAAGAAAAAGTCAAAGCCACTTTTCTCCAATTTGGGCAAAGCTATAAAGGCCGCGGACATTTCAATATTTGCACGCCAAATGGCCACAATGATGAAGGCGGGTGTACCCCTGGTGCAAAGCTTTGAGATTGTGCAGGAAGGTCTCGAAAATCCGGCAATGAATAAAATGGTGGGACAAATTAAGAGTGAGGTTTCCGCCGGAGGGGGGCTCGCAACGGCATTAGCAAAACATCCCAAATATTTTGATGACCTCTTTTGCAGCCTTGTCGCCTCCGGGGAGAACTCGGGCACTCTCGAGGTTATGTTAGACCGCGTTGCCACCTATAAAGAGAAGACCGAGGCTCTTAAAGCGAAAATCCGCAAAGCCATGACCTACCCTATCGCTGTTATAACAGTCGCTATTGTGGTCACGGGGATACTTCTAGTAAAGGTTGTACCAACATTTGCTCAGACGTTTAAAGGCTTTGGCGCCGACCTACCTGGCTTTACATTGTTTGTGCTAGCCCTCTCAGAGTTCATGCAACAGTGGTGGTTATTTTTTGCAGGCACCATCGTGCTGGGGATTTGGGGCGCTTCCCAAGGTTTAAAGCGTTCGCCCAGCTTCCATGCCCGCGTCGCTTCACTGACCTTAAAATTACCAGTAGTCGGCATTATTGTTCATGACGCCGTTGTCGCACGTTTCAGTCGCACGCTTTCAACGACTTTTGCAGCAGGAGTCCCTTTGGTGGAAGCTCTAGACTCAACAGCAGGCGCTGCCGGCAATGCGGTTTATGCCCGAGGCATCCGGCAGATAAGAGACGATGTTACCTCGGGAACGTCTTTGTACCAGGCAACGCGCAGCACAGGTTTATTTCCAGCCATGCTGTTGCAGATGACCGCTATTGGCGAGGAGTCTGGGGCGCTTGATGAAATGTTGAGCAAAGTGGCCGATCAATACGAGGCGCAAGTCGATAATGCCGTCGACAGTCTCAGCTCTCTCGTGGAGCCTATTATCATGTCCGTTTTGGGCGTTTTGGTGGGCGGGCTTATGATCGCTATGTACCTACCTATCTTCATGCTGGGCTCGGTAATAGGTTAACCGGCGTTGGATAATCTCAGCAGCGCAATGCAGGTACCGTGGTTTTTGTTAACCGCCACCACACTTCTGGGTTTGATCGTAGGTAGCTTTCTCAATGTCGTGATTTTTCGACTTCCGAAGATGATGGAGCAAGCTTGGCAGCGCGACTGCTGTGAATTGCTAGAACAAACGCCGGCTGACACAGCTCCGCTTTCTCTAAGCTCCCCAAACTCGCAGTGCAGAGACTGCGGAATAGCTATAAAACCTTGGCACAATATTCCAGTTTTAAGTTATGTATTTTTGCGAGGCTGCTGCGCGGGGTGCGGTGCCTCTATCTCCAGCCGCTACCCCATCATAGAGCTCTGTACGGCCCTACTATCTTTTGCCGCAGCCATGGTATTTGGGCCGACCCTGCAACTGGCAGGTGCGTTGTTACTCATATGGTCGTTGGTCGTCTTAACCGGCATTGACATAGACACGCAGCTTCTACCCGACAGCATTACCTTACCGCTGCTTTGGTTGGGGCTGCTACTTAATATAAATTCAGCGTTTACCTCGCTAAACGATGCTGTTGTTGGTGCTGCGGCGGGCTACCTAACGCTGTGGAGTGTGTATTGGATTTTCAAACTCACTACAGGTAAAGATGGCATGGGCTTCGGTGACTTTAAATTGTTAGCCGCATTGGGTGCCTGGTTTGGCTGGCAAACAATACCCCTCATCATTATTTTGTCGTCCTTTGTCGGGGCCTTTATTGGCATTTTACTTATTTTGTTAAAAAAACAGGGGCGCGAAGTCCCCATGCCCTTTGGCCCCTATCTGGCGGGAGCCGGTTTGATAACCCTATTTTTTGGCGATCGATTAACAGCCGCCTACTTCAGTTTTATTGGTCTATGAACAGCGACAGCTTATGAATTTTGTAGTCGGTATTACAGGTGGCATTGGCAGCGGAAAGTCGGCGGTCACGGCACGCTTAGAAACTCTCGGAGTTGATGTCGTTGACGCAGATTTAGCGGCACGTGTCGTAGTCGAGCCCGGCCAACCAGCCCTTGCTGCCATTGCTGAGCGCTTTGGAAAAAATATTTTGCAGCAAAACGGCAGTTTAGATCGTGCCGCACTGCGCAAGATTGTTTTTGAAGATCCAGAAGCTCGCAGGTGGTTAGAGGGTATAACCCATCCCGCAATACGACAAGAGATCGAAGACCAGTTGCAAAGCGCGACATCCCCATACGTAGTACTCAGCTCCCCACTACTCCTCGAAGCAAAACAGCACAGTTTTGTGAACCATGTTGTAGTGGTCGATGTCACCGAAGAGCTGCAAATAGACCGCACGATGGCGCGTGATAGCAACAGTGCCGAACTCATTCAAAATATCATGGCGGCCCAACTGCCAAGAACTGAACGAGTCAGTCGGGCAGATGAAGTCATTGACAACACCAGCAATCTTAACGATTTAAACACTCAAACTGATGCGCTCCATCAGCGCATGTTGAAGCTGGCAAAGGCTCACGGTGAAACGCGATAACAATCAGTCGCCTTAAGACACCTAGCGCTTAGCAGACACAGGGCTTTTTACCGCACCATAATTTAGACTCTTGCGCGCCACCGTTGAGTCTATCCAGAGCAGTCACGGCACCTATGGTTAGTTCGCCTCTTGCTGCCCACCAGCCAGCAACAGGAGAAAACATCTTCGCGCACCCAGGTGGTTGGTGGTGGTTGAAATTAAGTCGACCGCAGCTTTTCAACGATAGCCACATTTGCTGCGGGAAAATCAAAGTCCCCAAGTGCAGCGGGCAAAGTCCAAGCTAATGGTTGCCCTTCCATCCCCTGCGCTTCCCCTTGCCATGCGATCACTCGATGCACATCAAGAAAGACTTCGCGATCGCCATAATCATGTCGAATCTCAAGGAGTGGCTCAGTGGCTTTTACCGTCACACCCAGCTCCTCTTTCAACTCCCGCGCCAAAGCGCACTCAAGGGTCTCTCCCGGCTCGAGTTTGCCTCCCGGGAACTCCCACAACCCTCCTTGGTGGAGCTCAGCCGGCCGGCGGGCGATGAGAATACGCCCCTTAGCGTCGGTCAACACACCCACCGCAACATGCAGTTCACTCACAGGATTCAGGTCCTGTATTCCGCGTTAATACGCACGTATTCATAAGAGAAGTCTGTCGTCCATACACGGCTGCTGGTAGCGCCACGGTTAAGATCAACCCGTATGGCGAGCTCAGACGAGGCCATAGCGGCTTGGCCCTTGGCCTCAGTGTAATCTGGAGCCCTTGCACCATTTACAGCAATCAGCACGTCGTTTAGGTAGAGGGACACGTCTTCGACACAAAGATTTTTCAGGCCCGCTCTGCCAATGGCCGCAAGCAAACGCCCCCAATTGGGATCACTGGCAAACAATGCAGTTTTCACAAGCGGAGAATGCGCAATGGTAAAGGCCACAGCATCACATTCATCGGCATCGATGCCACCATCCACTTTTACTTCGACAAACTTTGTCGCGCCCTCTCCGTCGCGAATAATTGCTTGTGCGAGCTCTAAGCATAGGCTCTCAAGGGCCTCCGTAAATAGCGTAAGAGCCTCCGCACCTGCGGTTTCAACGGCGATACCCGAGCATCCCGTTGCCACCAACATGGCAGCATCGTTCGTGGAGGTATCACCATCGACGGTAATACGATTAAAGCTTGCCGACACTGCCTGCCTGAATAAACCATCAAGGCCTGCAGGCGATACTTCGGCATCCGTGGCAATAAATGCCAGCATAGTGGCCATGTCGGGGCGAATCATGCCGGCACCCTTCGCCATACCCGTCAACGTCACGTCCGCGCCCGAAATCGAGACCACGCGTGATGCCACTTTGGCTCGGGTATCAGTGGTTAGTATTGCCTCAGCAGCACGCTGCCAGTGGCCCTCGTTAAGGCTCTCGCAAGCACTAGGAAGCGCATCATTGATTAGCTGAGGGGACAAAGGCTCGCCAATGACGCCAGTGGAAAAAGGCAAAACCTCAGCAGCCTGACAGCCTCGCAGTTCAGCCACAGCCCCACAGGTGTTCTTTGCGGTCTCATAGCCCGGCACACCTGTGCCCGCGTTGGCGTTACCGGTGTTTATAAGCCAGTAACATGCTCTGCCACTCGTCACCTGAAGGTGTTCCTGAGCAATTTGTACGGGCGCTGCCCGAAACGCGTTTTGCGTAAAAAGGCCCACACTGGTGCTGCCCGAGGCGAGCTCTATAAGTACCAGATCATCGCAACCAGCCTGCTTGATACCTGCCTGCGCAACGCCGAGGCGAACACCGGGAACAGGTCGCGTCATCAGCTTAGTGCTCCATGACACTGCTTATACTTTTTCCCGCTACCACAGGGACAGGGATCATTACGCCCAACTTTAGGCGCTTCTCTGACGACAGTTTGTGGCTTAGCCTGCGGGGAGGTATCTCCGGCTGCTGCATCGTTGGATACCGATGAGGCTTGAGCGTGCTCAAAAGCCACCTGCTGGCGGGCTGCCTCCTCCCGACGACGGCGTTCAATTTCTGCGGCCTCATCGGGACGCTGCACCTGCACCTGACTTAAAAAGCGCACGACTTCATGCTTTAAGCGGTCGAGTAATGATTCAAATAACGCAAAAGACTCACGCTTATATTCTTGCTTTGGGTTTTTATTGGCATAAGCCCGTAAATGAATGCCCTGGCGAAGCTGATCCATCGTGGCAAGGTGTTCTTTCCACAGCGTATCAAGAACCTGAAGCATAATTTGCTTCTCAAGCTGGCGCATACCCTCGCCAACCACACTGGCTTTCGTATCGTAGGCCGCCTGAACTTCCTCAACAATTCTGTCGCGCAGCGACTCCTCGTGGAGCCCTTTATTTTCTTCCAACCAGGCCTGCAATGGCAACGTAACCGCAAACTCCGCCTCAAGCTGTCGCTCAAGACCGGGAATATCCCACTGCTCCTCCACGCTCATAGGAGGAATAAAACTGTCAACAGATCCATTGACCACATCCGCTCGAATCTGGGTAATCGTTTCAGTCACCTCTTCTTCGCCCAGCAGCGAATCTCGTTGCCGATAAATAATTCGGCGCTGGTCGTTGGCGACATCATCGTATTCGAGAAGCTGCTTTCGAATGTCGAAATTGCGGCCTTCAACCTTGCGTTGAGCCTTTTCGATCGCGTTGGTCACCATGCGGTGCTCAATGGCTTCTCCGTTTTCCATGCCCAGTGCCTGCATGAAACTTTTGACACGGTCCGAAGCAAAAATACGCATCAAATTGTCGTCCAGCGACAAATAAAAGCGTGAGACTCCAGCATCACCCTGTCGCCCAGAACGTCCTCGAAGCTGATTATCGATTCTTCGCGATTCGTGGCGTTCAGTGCCCAAAATATGTAAGCCGCCAGCCTCAAGCACCGCGTCGTGGCGCGCTAACCAAGCTTCACGTAGCGTCTCTTCAGCCTCAGCATCAAGCTCTCCCGCGGCTTCAAGCTCCGATTCAAGGTTGCCCCCTAAAACGATGTCAGTACCCCGCCCAGCCATATTGGTCGCAATTGTTACGACGCCAGGACGTCCCGCTTGGGCAATAATTTCTGCCTCCTGTGCGTGATATTTAGCATTCAGCACTTTGTGCTCAATGTCTCCCTGTTTGAAACGCGCGGAAAGCTCTTCCGACGTCTCAACCGAAGCGGTGCCCACCAGCACCGGGGCGCCATTTTCGATGCAAGACTTAACGTCTTCCACAATAGCGTCAAACTTCTCTTCCCGCGTCATATAGACCAGGTCGTTCATATCATTACGAAGCATGGGTTTATTCGTGGGTATAACAATAACCTCGAGTCCATAAATCTGGCGGAACTCGAAGGCCTCGGTGTCTGCAGTGCCTGTCATACCCGCAAGTTTGTCGTAGAGGCGAAAGTAATTCTGGAAGGTGGTCGAGGCTAAGGTTTGACTTTCATTTTGGATATCGACACCTTCCTTCGCCTCGATTGCCTGATGCAGGCCCTCAGAGAGCCGCCGTCCCGCCATCGTTCGACCGGTGTGCTCATCGATCAGGACCACCTGACCCTCTTGAACAATGTATTCAACATCTCGCTGATACAGCACGTGGGCACGCAACCCAGAGTGCACGTGGTGCAGGAGGCCGAGGTTAGTGGCGGCATACAGGCTATCGTCGTCCTCTAACAACCCTTGCGCAATCAGCAGGCCTTCAATTTTCTCATGGCCTGCTTCGGTGAGTTCAATTTGGCGCTGCTTTTCATCGACCGTGAAATCACCCTCATCCACCTCTGTCGCAGCCACCAGCTGGGGAATCAGCTTGTTAATCCGTCGATACATTTCCGAGGAGTCTTCAGCTGCCCCCGAAATAATCAAAGGCGTCCTCGCCTCGTCAATCAAGATGGAGTCAACTTCGTCGACAATGGCAAAAGCCAAATTTGCCTGAGCTTTATCTGCCAAACTAAACGCCATGTTGTCTCGAAGATAATCAAAACCGAATTCATTGTTCGTGCCGTAAACGATGTCGCAGGCATAGGCGTCACGTTTCTCAGCGGGTCCTGCTCCAGATCTGATCACCCCTACCGTCATACCCAAAAATTCATACAGTGGCGCCATCCATGCAGCGTCTCGGCTCGCCAGATAATCATTTACCGTGACCAGGTGCACCGCGTTTCCGGCCAACGCGTTTAAATAAGCGGGCAAGGTTGCCACTAACGTCTTACCTTCCCCCGTACGCATTTCCGCGATTTTGCCCTCGTGAAGAACAATGCCACCAATTAATTGCACGTCGAAGTGCCGCATACCCAAGGCTCGACGCCCAGCCTCACGTACGGTGGCAAAAGCTTCGGGAAGCAGCTGATCAAGGGAGGACCCAGCCGTCAGCCGGCTGCGAAACTCCTCAGTCTTAGCCAACAGCGCTGAATCTTCTAGCGCCTCATACGCCTCCTCGAGTGCGTTGATGCGACCAATCATTTTCCGAATGCGTTTAAGCTCCCGATCATTTCGGGAGCCAAAGAGTTTTTTTAGCGTGTTAGCAATCATTTTTAAGTCTTCAGGAATTGATAAGGGGAATCGACTCGAGAGAGAGTCAGCTTAAACCAGCAGGAAATGCCTAGGCTTAACGCAAGGTGCGACGCACGTAGCTAGACGGATCAACCGCCCTACCGTGCTTAAAGATCTCAAAGTGGACATGGGGCCCGGTTGATCGCCCAGAATTTCCCATAAGAGCGATAACGTCACCTTGACGCACGAGGTCGCCGACCTCAACGTGATTTTCCCGGTTGTGGCCATAACGTGTTACCAGCCCGTCACCGTGGGATATTTCGACGAGCGTGCCGTAACCGGTGCGCTCACCACTCCAGCTCACCACCCCGCTTGCAACGGCAATGATTTTATCGCCTTCCGAGCCCGCGAAATCAATACCCTGATGCCAAGCGCGCTTTCCCGTGAAAGGGTCAGTGCGGCTACCGTAACGAGAAGACAGCCAGCCCGCTAGAACAGGACGGCCGGCGGGGATCGCCTCGGTTTGCGCCTCAGCATCAAAAAGGAGTCCAGCCAATATCTCAAGTTGAACCTCCCGATCGCTCAGTGTCGCTGACATTAAATCGAAAGATCCCTCGAGAGGGCCCGGCAACACACCTTGCGGTTCTGCTTGCACTGGTAGTAGCGGTCCGCCTAGAGCTGGCTCAACGGTGAAATTAAACTCCCCTCCATCTAAACCGGCTAAGGCTGTAAGGTGGGTTCCCAAGGCGTCTAGCCTCGTGATTCTCACCTGCAGCTCCGCCAATCTGCGGGTCATTGCCTCGAGCTTCCGGCGGGCATCAGCAGACAACTGTGCCAGTTCGCCAGCCCTGCGACTCGCGGTCATTTCTGCTTCAGAAAGTCTAGCCTCATGAGCACTTGATGTGCCCTGGCGCTGCCCCAGCTCATAGCCCATTGCCATCAACCCAAGAGGTAGGCCAATACAGATGACAGACAAGGCCGCCCACGACCAACGACCAAGCTCCAGCGTTCGCGATGCGGCGGTCTTTTGGACGAAGATCAGTTTCAAATCAGGGGCTCAAAGTAAAGGGGTCGCTACTATGCCACGCAGCGCCGCTGCGGGAAAGCCAGCAAATTGGGTCAATACAGCACAAATGCCTTCGACAAAAACCTAGGCAGTGACTAAAGCCGGGGCAGGACCATAGGATATTGGCGCTTTTTCAGCGTCCTCAAAGGTCACCATCTCCCAGGCATCTTCCTGTGCCAATAGTTCTCGCAGCACGGCATTATTGAGCGCATGCCCGGATTTGTGCGCGCGAAACTCTCCAATCAAGCTGTGCCCGAGAAGATACAGGTCGCCAATAGCATCGAGCACCTTATGTTTGACAAACTCATCTTCGTAACGCAGCCCGTCTTGGTTCAAAATACGAAACTCGTCAACGACGATAGCGTTATCAACGCTGCCTCCGCGGGCCAATCCTTGGGCTCGCAGGTATTCAATCTCGTGCATAAATCCGAAGGTTCGCGCCCTACTGACTTCCCTCACGAAGGACGTAGTGGAGAAGTCAATCTCTGCAAATGCTGAACGGTCATTGAAAACCGGATGGTCAAAATCTATTGAGAATGCCACTTTGAACCCGTCAAAGGGCACAAGGCTCGCCTGTTTGTCACCATCTCGCACGGTGACGGGACGCTTGATTCGGATAAACTTCTTGGCTGCCGCCTGCTCCTCAATACCCGCTGATTGAAGCAAAAACACGAATGGGCCCGCGCTTCCGTCCATAATGGGAACCTCTGGAGCAGTGACATCGACAAACGCGTTGTCGATGCCCAAACCCGCCATAGCTGACAGCAGGTGTTCAACGGTAGAAACTCGAGCATCACCCAGCCCTAGACTGGTAGAGAGCGTTGTGTCACCGACATTTTTAGCGCAGGCGGGGATTACCTGCGCCGGGGAGAGGTCGGTTCTCCGAAATACAATACCGTTGTCGATAGGTGCGGGGCTAAGCGTCAAAAAGACCTTCTCACCCGTGTGTAAACCCACACCCGTCGCCTTGATTGGATTTCGCAACGTTCTCTGTCTAATCATGGTCGCACCCTCTGCGTTAACTGGGCGGACCACCCATAGGGCCTAGTCCGCCTGACGACGCAGAAATGCTGGAATATCGAAATACTCCTCTGCACCGCTCTCTGCAGGCGCTACCGCCTGCTGTGCCCCCCCCGACTGCGCAACACGTGCTCGCTTGCCGGGTGGCAGATCATATGTCTCGCCATAATTTGGCGAAGTGACACCCATTGTCTCTACGGGCTTTCGGTCTACAACTGCTAATGGCGCTCGTGCTTCGGCACCACCCAAACCCGTTGCTACCACTGTCACCTTTAAGGTATCGGCTAGATCCGGGTCTATCACCGTACCTACCACTACCGTTGCATCTTCCGACGCATATTCTTCGATCGTGTCGCCAACTTCGGCAAACTCACCTAACGACAGATCCATTCCAGCTGTGATATTGACCAACACACCCTTGGCACCACTCACATCAATATCGTCAAGCAACGGGCTGTTGATGGCCCGCTCTGCGGCCTCACGCGCCCGGTTTTCTCCCGACGCAGACCCGGTGCCCATCATTGCAGCACCCATCTCGGACATCACTGTGCGGACATCGGCAAAATCCACATTTATCATGCCTGGGCGGATAATCAGCTCAGCGATACCCTGCACAGCCCCCAAAAGTACATCATTGGCCTCTCTGAAGGCATCCAAGAGACTGGTATTTTTGCCCAACACTTCCAGCAATTTTTCGTTGGGTATCGTGATTAGACTGTCACAGTGCTGCTCAAGTTCCCCAAGTCCTGATTCGGCAATCTTGAGTCGTGATTTACCCTCGAATGAGAACGGGCGCGTTACCACGGCAACCGTCAAAATGCCCATTTCTCGGGCTACTTCAGCCACAATCGGCGCTCCACCTGTACCGGTACCTCCGCCCATACCTGCTGTCACGAACACCATGTCTGCGCCGTGAAGTGCGTCGGCTATTCGATCACGATCCTCCATCGCAGCGGCCCGCCCAATATCCGGGTTCGCTCCGGCTCCTAGACCTTTGGTAATACCGGTCCCCAATTGCAGAACGGTTTTGGCGGCAATATCGGATAAAGCCTGAGCATCCGTATTGGCGCAGATAAAATCCACACCATCTACATTATTTTCGATCATGTGCCGGACGGCATTACCACCACCGCCACCAACACCAACCACTTTGATGACCGCGCTTTGCGGTGCGTTATCGACTAATTCAAACATGGCATTTTCCCCTTTTTTTTACAAAGCCCGGTGTTCCCCGGACACTCCCCTTGTCAGGCATTCCAAAAACTCTCAGAAGTGCCTTCCAAACCAGTCACGTACTCGTGAAATCAAACCGCTGGCAAATTGACCGCCAGCCGCCAAGCCCGAGGACTCATCGTCTCGAGCGCCGTAAATCAGCAGACCAACTGCTGTGGCATAAATTGGATTTTTAATAATGTCGTTGAGACCTTTCGCGTGCTGGGGTGCCCCCAGTC
This sequence comes from Luminiphilus sp. nBUS_16, assembly GCF_051201645.1. GTDB lineage: Bacteria > Pseudomonadota > Gammaproteobacteria > Pseudomonadales > Halieaceae > Luminiphilus. The sequence goes on from NZ_CP179205.1 coordinate 2,642,356, forward strand.
GCACAGGCATGTGAAAAATCTCTTCCGCCAGCTCTACCGCCCCTTCCATTTTTGAGGTTCCACCGGTCAACAAAACTCCCGCCGGTATCAATTCTTCAAAGCCCGAGCGACGAATTTCGGCCAAAATGAGCGTGAACAGTTCGTCATATCGCGGCTCAACCACCTCCGCTAGGGACTGACGCGATAAGTCACGAGGTGGACGATCACCTACGCTAGGCACTTTGATCGTCTCCTCCGCGCCCGCCAATTGCGCCAGTGCGCAGGCGTACCGAATCTTGATCTCTTCGGCATGCTGAGTGGGGGTTCGCAGAGCCATCGCAATGTCGCTGGTGACCTGATCACCCGCTATGGGAATAACACCGGTATGACGAATCGCGCCATCGGTGAAAATGGCGATGTCAGAAGTTCCGCCGCCTATATCAACGAGGCAGACCCCCAAATCACGCTCATCGGCGGTGACGACCGAAAAGCTAGAAGCCAGCTGCTCCAAGATGATGCCGTCCACTTCAAGCCCGCAGCGGTGAATGCACTTCTCAATATTTTGAGCCGCATTCACGGCGCAGGTAACAAGGTGAACCTTGGCCTCCAGTCGAACGCCAGACATCCCCAAGGGCTCTTTAATACCGCCCTGATTGTCTATGACGTACTCCTGCGGCAACACATGCAGCACCTTTTGGTCGGCAGGAATTGCCACCGCTTGAGCCGCATCAAGAACACGCTCCACATCAGCCGGGACAACCTCGCCCTCGCGTATCGCGACAATCCCGTGAGAGTTCATGGAACGGATATGACTTCCAGCAATCCCCACATAAACCGAGTGAATCTGGCAGCCCGCCATGAGCTCCGCCTCCTCAACGGCCCGTTGAATGGCATTGACGGTCGACTCGATATCTACCACCACACCCTTTTTCATACCCCTAGATGGGTGTGAACCGATGCCCACAACCTCAATAGTGCCCTCGCCATCAACTTCCCCAACGACGGCGACAACTTTTGAGGTTCCAATATCCAACCCAACGATCATGCGTTTTTCAGGTGTATTAACCATCATGGTGTCTCCTGCCAGTTGGCCGCCGGAACATCTCCCAAGGCCCATTGCGATGTCGGCAGTAAAGCCACTGCGGCACCGTGTTCGTAGCGCATATCTACCCGCATAACAGGCTGCTTTGTGAGCCGCTCCCGCCATAGCGTGACAAACCGTCCAATGCGCTCTCGATGATTATCTGCACCTAGCTGCAGCAATACGCCGTTATGAAGCTCGGCGCCGACTTGCCCTAAGGGGTCCTCATGCAAGGCCACAACCTGCAACCCAGTCGGCTCTAACAAGGCTTCAAGGCTCTGGTAGCGCCGAGTCATGTTGCGCTCAGAGCCCGCAGGCCCCTCAAGGCGAGCAAGTTGTGACCAGCGATCGGCAAAAGCACCGGAGAAATATTCGCCCTCGTGGTTGAGGAAACCATCCAAACCCCAGCGCGCAATAGGTCGCTGCTCTTCAATTTCAATGACGACGGTATTCGGCCAACGTCTGCGCACCGCGGCTCGGTAGACCCAAGGCATGCGCTCCAACTGCTCTCGAACATCATCTAGGTCAAGGGTTAAGAAACTTGCCTGAAGGGTGGGCGCAAGTTGAGCCTCCAATTCGGTCACCGCAACGTGCTCAACGGCACCTTCCAAAACTAGCTGCTCGACCCGTAAATTTATGAGGTGCGATCCCATGACAAAAGTGCCAAATAGCGCAGCTAAACAACCGCAGGCCACAGCTACTTTTAATAACAATCGCCGCACACGCTGCTGCCAAGTCACAGTGTCTACAACCGTCTTATTACGGACAGCTTGTCGTACTTGTTTACGAGGCATGGCGCACCTCCAAACTAAGTCGATAGATCTCAGCCACAAAATCGATCAGCGTCATTGAGGCTGCTTGAGCTGCCATCGGAACCAAGCTGTGACTAGTCATCCCAGGAATAGTGTTGACCTCCAACAACTGCCAGCTGCCGGAGACATCTTGCATAATATCGACTCGGCCCCACACGGCGGCGTCGACCGCCGAGAAAGCTGTCAGGGCAAGTGCCCCCAGCTCAGCTTCCTCACCGGCGGACAACCCCGATGGACAGTAAAAGCCCGTGGCCTCAGAGAGATACTTGGCGTCAAAGTCGTAAAATTCAGATGCCGGCTCAATACGTATCGCCGGAAGTGCTTGATCGCCCAATATCGTCACGGTGTATTCAGCGCCTGCTACAAATTGCTCAGCAATAATTGCGCCTCCATAAGCCCTTGCCCGCTCCCAAGCAGCCTTTAGCTGCTCAGGGGTACTCGCCTTGCTCATGCCAATAGAAGACCCTTCGAGGGCCGGCTTTACAAAGAACGTGCCTCCTTTGTTTATCAGCCCAGACCAATCTGTATCCGCCGTGAGCAAGCTAAATTCAGGGGTAGGCAGTCCCCTGCCAAGCCACAGTTCTTTCGTGCGAACCTTGTCCATGGTGAGCGCAGAGCCCAGCACACCAGAGCCGCTATAAGGCAATTTCATTGACTCAAACAGCCCCTGAACTACGCCATCTTCTCCGCCGGGACCGTGCAGTAAATTGAACACAAAATCGATATCAGTCAGTTGCTGGATCCAGTGCTCCACCGCGGGGTCGATACGAGTCACTGAGCAATCGGCCGCCTCAAGGGCCAAAGCGACATTTTCACCACTTTGCAATGAAATTTCCCGCTCAGCAGCGGTGCCGCCCATAAGAACAGCGAATCGAGGCCCTGACAGCAACGCCGAAGTCATAACAACACCTCAAGACAGTCGGCCTCAGCCACTCGCCTAGCGAGTTGACCAATATTCCCTGCCCCCTGCGTCAGCAAAAGATCGTCCTGCTCTAACACATCGCACAAAACTGCTGGCACGCTGTCAACATCAGGCGCAAATATCGGATCAACGGCTCCCCGCTGGCGAATACTGCGTGCCAAAGAGCGGGCGTCGGCACCAGGAATGTGATCCTCACCCGCAGAATAGACATCAAGCAAAATCAACAAATCACAGTCCGACAACACGGCGACAAAATCTTCGTAGAAATCACGGGTTCTCGAAAATCGATGCGGCTGAAAAACCATAACTATGCGTTGCTCAGGAAATGCCGCCCGGGCTGCATTGAGCGTGGCACGCACCTCGGAGGGATGATGACCATAGTCATCAATCATTTGCGCAACGCCCCCATTCCACACCACCTCACCAAGGGGGCTGAACCGACGGCCCACACCAGCAAACTGTGAAAGACCATTTTCGATAGCGTCATCGGACAACCCGAGCTCGGTAGCAACGGCAGCTGCGGCCGCAGCGTTCAACGCGTTGTGTTCTCCGGGCATGTTGAGATTGATACTGAGTGGGGATCGACCCCGCGGCCTGTTAAGCAAAAAGTGTGTTTGCAAGCCACTGACTGCGACGGACGACACACAATAATCAGCCTCGCTATGCCGACCATAGGTGACTACCCGCCGAGTAATCTGCGGCAGCAGCCTTTGCACACCGGGATCATCTAGGCAGAGAATGGCCAAGCCATAGAAAGGCAAGTTGTGTAAAAAATCGAGAAATGCCTGCTCGTAGTTACCAATATCACCCCCATAGTGATCCATATGATCGGCTTCGACGTTCGTCACGACGCTGACCATGGGCAGCAGGTGCAAAAAGGATGCATCACTTTCATCAGCTTCGACAATCAGGTATTGGCCGGCACCCAAGCGCGCATTACTTCCTGCGTTATTTAGCAAACCTCCAATGACAAACGTCGGGTCTTCTCCCGCCTCACCAAATACCGATGCCAACAGGCTGGTCGTCGTTGTTTTCCCATGCGTCCCGGCCACGGCTATCCCCCGACGGTAACGCATGAGTTCGGCCAGCATTTCAGCACGGGGGACGACTGGGATTCTTGCGGCGCGGGCTGCAGTCAATTCGGGGGTATCAACAGGCACAGCACTTGACGTTACTAAAACATCTGCGCCTTCGATATTTTTGGCGTCATGCCCGATATGCACCTCGATACCCATTTTTCGAAGACGAGCTACTACCGAGCTGTCTTCAACATCGGAACCCGAGACTTGGTAACCCAGCTGGGCTAACACCTCGGCGATGCCACTCATGCCAGAGCCACCAACACCCAGCATAAAAACGTGCTGAATACCGCCCATTTGCTGGGTCATTGCTTTGGAGGTGTCAATGGGCAAGAGAGACCTCCTTTATGATGTCAGCGACTGCCACCGCAGCGTTTGGCGTTGCGAGTCCGCTCGCGTTTTCTCTCATCGTTTTTAGGCGCTGAGGTGTTGCCATTAATTCCCGCAGCAACGCGCTGAGATTTGACGCCAAACTAGCATCCTGACGGAGCAGACACCCCGCCCCAGAGTCGCTGAGAATCTTCGCATTTTGGGTCTGATGATCATCAATGGCATAAGGCAGGGGCACTAAAATACTGGCTGTACCGGTCGCCATAAGTTCACTGACCGTTAACGCGCCTGATCGACAAACCACCAAATCGGCCCACCGGTAAGCGGCGGCCATATCGTCGATAAAAGCGGTGACGTCGATTGATCCGTTGATACCCAACCCGTACTGCTTCTGCGTCGCCTCAACGTGCTGATCACCGCACTGATGTCGAATTTGTAACTGCGCCAAATCCACCTCAGTGAGTTTGGCTAGCGCATCAGGCACTCCAGCATTCAGTGGGGCACTGCCTAAACTTCCGCCAATAACAAGGAGTCGAAGGGGGCGTTCAGCGCAAAACCTATTGGGAATGTCGTCTTTCAAGTCGTGCTGTGCTGATATATCGGAGCGCACTGGATTACCGATCAAGCGGTACTCGGCACCGATTCCAAAAGCGCCTGGGAGCCCCAATAAAACGCGTTTTGCCAAGGGCGCAAGCCAGCGATTGGTCGTACCGGCTACCGCATTTTGCTCGTGGAGGACTAATGGGCGGCGTAAAAGGAAAGCCGCCACGCCGGCGGGGCCAGAAGCATAGCCTCCAAAACCTAGAACAGCCTGCGGCTTTATTTTGAGCACCAAACTTAAGGACTGAATTAAGGAAGCTAACAAACGTAAGACCGATCTGACTCGGAATAACACGCCTTTTCCTCTTAGACCCTGTACCGGCAACGTGTGTAAAGTGAAACCGTGAGCAGGAACCACTCGATTCTCTAACCCTCTTGTGGTTCCTACCCAATCAACCAACCACCCGCGAGCCTCTAAGACCTGTGCCACTGCCAATGCCGGAAAGACATGCCCACCCGTGCCACCAGCCATAATCAATATACGCGGAGCACAGGTCATATCTGTCCCTCCTCGTAAGCACGTGAGCTACGCTCAACACGCAACACCACCGCCAACATGATGCAACTCATCATCAAACTTGAGCCACCATAGCTAATGAAAGGCAGCGTCAATCCTTTAGTGGGTAATAGACCAGAGCTAACACCCATGTTGACGAAAGCTTGCCCGGAGAAAATAAGCGCTACGCCGTAACAAATGTAAGCTGGGAACAGATCGCCTTCGCGCTCCACCCGACGCCCCACCCAAAGTATTCTTCCAATAAGAGCGCCGTACAGGCCAATGACCAATAGAGCCCCAAAAAAGCCTGTTTCTTCAGCCCAGATGGAAAAAACAAAATCGGTATGGGCCTCTGGTAGGTAAAACAATTTTTGTATGCTATTGCCCAGCCCAACGCCCCACCACTCACCCCGGCCATAGGCGATCAAAGATTGAATAAGCTGAAAACCTGAACCAAAAGGATCCTGCCAAGGGTCCGTATAGGCAGTTAATCGCTGCAAACGATAGGGGGCACTCACAATCATCACTACCAGCGCCGCAATGGCAGCGCCGACCAGTAAAAATACGTAAGACAGGCGAGCGCCCGCCAAGAACAACATCCCAAACACAGTGCCCGCGCAAATAACGGTAGCCCCGAAATCTGGCTCCATCAGCAGGAGCAACCCCGTGATACCCAAAATAGCAACCGGCTTAGCGAGTCCTTGCCAATGCTGCTGCACCGCCTCTGCATGCCGCACCAAAAAACTGGACATGTAAATAACCAAGGCGAATTTCGCAACCTCAGAGGGCTGTAGGGTAAGAGGGCCCAGTGGCAGCCACCGCTGACTGCCGTTGACATTGCGACCCACTCCGGGCACTAAAACAAGCATTAGCAGAGCGAGGGCAAGCAACAGCCAGAGCCCAGAGGTTTTTTGCCACACCTCAACAGGGACACGATAAGCAACGCCACCCAAGCAGACGGCTAGCGCCAAGTAAACTGAATGCCTGATGGTATGATGCCAAGGATCATTGAAATGCCACTCTCCATAACCCACCGACGCTGAGGCTATCGCCACCAAGCCCACCAAAACCAGTGCGCCGCTGATGCCCGACAAGACCGGATCCAATCGGCTATCAAACTGTGCAGATAGGCTCGTCATGATGCCTGCTCCACGCAATTCATCACCGCCCTGCGAAAAGATTCACCTCGCGCCTCAAATCCAGAGAATAGGTCAAAGCTCGCGCAGGCCGGCGACAGCAATACCACGTCACCCGGCTGCGCTATCGCTGCTGCCTTGGCAACAGCATCTTCCATTGACTCAATGCGCTGCACCGGAGTGTGCGCCCCCAAAGCCAACTCTATTTCTCGCGCTGATTCACCAAGCGTCAAAACCCGCCGGCAATAATTCTGAACCTCTGGCAACAACGCAGTGAAATCCTGCCCCTTGCCGACGCCCCCTGCAATGAGTACCACATTCTGTTGCCCACCTAACCCAGATAGCGCTGCACGGGCTGCGCCAACGTTGGTTCCCTTACTGTCATTAATCCAACTGACACCTGCGTGCTCAAGGATCAATTCACAGCGATGCGGCAGCCCTGAAAACTGCTTTAAACCCTTAATGAGTCCATCTAGAGGCAACTCAAGAGCAGCACCTAACGCCAAAGCGGCCAACACATTATTGAGATTGTGGCCGCCCTTAAGCTGCAGGTCAGTAACTGGCAGCAATGGCGTGAAGCCCCGACAAACATGCACTGAACCGTCCAAGGATCGGATTCCAAACTCTTCAAGATCGGGTTCGCTTGGCCGCCAAAGAATCTGACGCGCCCCATCTTCCAAAAGTGGCAATGTCAATGAATCCGCTCTGTTGGCAACCACAGCACGGGCGCCCTGGAAAATTTTATGTTTTGCGTGATGGTACCGAGGCAGACTGCCATGACGGTCGAGGTGGTCAGCCGACAAGTTGAGCACGGTCGCCACTGCAAGATTTAACGACTTGGCACGCTCGAGCTGAAAACTCGAAAGCTCCAACACATAAAAATCCGCAGCTTGATCCAGCAAATCAAGGGCGGGAGTCCCAAAATTTCCGCCGACAGCTACCTGCCGACCACAGGCACTTATCATTGTGGCTAGCAGTGCCGTCACCGTGGATTTGCCGTTAGATCCGGTAATCCCAATGACGGGAACTGTGCTCGCCTCGACAAATAAATCGATATCGCCCATGACGCGAACACCATTTTCCAGTGCGTATTGCACCAAGGGGTGCTCCAATGGGATACCGGGGGAAACAATCAGTTCGGTAATACCGTCTAATACGGAGCGATCGATATCCCCGAAATGCAGCGGCGTATCGGCACCAACTGCCTGCCTGACGGACAGAGAATCAGCCATTTCAGACCGAGTATCCAAGGCCATAAAGGGGCTGCCCTGACGACGCCACCAACGCGCCACCGATTGGCCCGTTACGCCCAGGCCCATAACGGCTCGACGCTCCTCTGATGCAATAAGACGCGCTGTCATTGGCAGGCCCTCATCGCAGCTTCAGGGTCGCTAGACCAAATAAAACGAGCATCACCGTAATAATCCAGAAGCGGACGATTACACGGGGTTCTGGCCATCCCTTGAGCTCAAAATGATGGTGGATGGGAGCCATACGAAACACCCGCTTCCCCCTGATTTTGAAGGAGGCCACCTGAATAATGACTGAGAGGGTCTCCATGACGAAAATGCCCCCCATTATGAAAAGAACAATCTCATGTCGAATAATAACGGCGACCACACCCAGTGCCGCGCCCAACGCAAGCGCGCCCACATCACCCATAAAAACCATGGCCGGGTAGGTGTTGAACCATAAAAATCCGAGTCCCGCGCCTGCGATGGCACCGCAGAAAATCACCATCTCACCAGCCCCCGGCAGATAAGCGATATTCAAATACCCGGCAAAGAAAGTATGTCCCGAGAGATAGGCAATGGTTCCCAGTCCGGTTGCCACCATGACCGTCGGTAAAATCGCCAGACCATCGAGACCATCAGTGAGGTTCACAGCGTTGCTCGAGCCCACAATGACCAGATAAGAAAAAGGGATAAACAGCAAACCCAAAGGCAATGCCACGTCCTTAAAAAACGGCACATAAAGCATCGTTTCCTCAGGGTTTATGGCTGTGCCATAAAGGAATATTGCAGCGACAAACCCAACAGCTGACTGCCAAAAGTATTTCCAACGAGCCGGCAGTCCTCGAGAGTCTTTCTCGACCACTTTTCGATAATCATCAACCCAGCCGATAGCGCCAAAGGCCAAAGTTGTCAGCACGGCCACCCAGAGATAGCGACTGTGGAGATCCCCCCACATGAGGCTTCCCGAGACAATCGCCACGATGATCAACGCCCCTCCCATGGTGGGCGTACCCGATTTGATGAGGTGACTTTCGGGGCCATCATCACGAACAGACTGACCAATCTGCATGTCTTCGAGTCGAGCGATCATTAAGGGCCCAACCCAAAGCGAAATCAATAAGGCCGTCGCAGCGGATAAAATGCCGCGCAAAGTAATGTATTGAAAGACAGCAAAGCCGGCGTCAATCGCGATTAACTCACCCATCAACCAAGTCAGCATATGCTCTCACCCTCCGCTAACCATTGATTGATCAAGACCTCAAGCTGAGCTCCACGGGATGCCTTGACCAAGGTCACGTTGGCCCCTGTAAGCTTCGGCGAAAATTTGAGGAGTGCACTGGGATCAGTAAAACAACGAGCTGCACAACCAAACGCCGCTGCGGCGGGTACCGCCTCACTTCCGACGACCCACAGCTCGTCAATGCCGGCTTGTTTTGCATAACTGCCTATCTCGGCGTGTAACTTCTCTGCGTCTAAACCCAACTCCAGCATTGCCCCTAAAACCAAACGGCGGTGTCCCGGCTCCGATGCGAGGACGTCGATTGCCGCTTTAACAGCCAAAGGGTTGGCGTTATACGTGTCATCGATAAGCGACACATTGGTGGATATAGCTTTGCTGCAACCCCGACCTGGCGCAGGGCGCACGGCACCTAGGCCTTCGCAGATTGTGACGGCACTGATGCCCAAAGCATCGGCCACCGCTGCTGCAGCTAACGCGTTGTAGACGCCCTGTCTGCCCGGCACGTTCACGGTGACCTCGAAAGACTGCCCAGGTGTTTGCAGCGCGAAAGTCGAGCCAGAAAAACCTTGAAGCACTAGATCATAAGCCCGGTAATCGGCATCACGCCCTAATCCGAACGTTAAACATCGCGCAGGCACAGCCCGCTTCTGCCAATCGAGCACATGAGGATCATCACCATTAACAACTGCTAGGCCATCCTCGGGTAAGTCATCAAGCAACGCCGCTTTCGTATTCGAAATAGCGCTCAAGCTGCCAAAATGTGCGAGGTGTGCAGGAGCGACATTAAGCAAAACCGCGACCGTAGGACGAGCCATTTCACAAAGCCGCGCAATATCGCCGGGCTTCCCAGCACCCAGCTCAAGAACCGCATATTCTGTGTCTGCGCTCAAGTCAGCCAGCGTCAGCGGAACGCCGAGCTCATTATTTTGATTGCCCTTCGTCGCAACGACCCTACCAGCTCGAGAAAAAATCTCAGCCAGCATATTTTTTGCAGTTGTTTTACCGGCGCTGCCGGTGATTCCCACCAAAATTCCGTCATAGGCCGCTCGACTCATTGTGCCAAAAGTCAGTAGCGCTGCCTCCGCATCGCGAACAAGCACTTGCGGTAAATCACTGCCCACCGCTTGCTGCACGAGCGCAGCGCCAGCCCCTCGCTCAAAGGCCGCTGTCACGTAGTCGTGCCCATCGACCTGGCTACCCGGTAGCGCCACAAATAAGTCCCCGGGTTTAACCTCCCGACTGTCAATGGCTAAACCAGAAACTTCCAATGAGTGATCGACAGCATGGTGCAGTTCTCCACCGCACTCTGTGGCGAAGTCAGCGACTGACAGCGGCGCAATCACAGTCGCACCCCCTCTCCGCTCTGCAGCGCGGATAACACCTGCTGGTCCGAGAAGGGCAATCGAACCCCGGCGATATCCTGATATTCCTCGTGGCCCTTACCAGCGACTAAGACAGTATCTCCCGACTTAGCCATGGCCAGTGCGTGACGAATAGCTTCCGCACGGTCGACCACCACCTCTGCCTGCGAGCCACACCCAGTCATAACGTCCGAAATAATCTTCCCGGGCTCCTCGCTACGAGGGTTATCCGACGTAACAACAATATGGTCCGCCCATCGAGCCGCAGATCTACCCATCAGCGATCGCTTGCCGGGGTCGCGATCACCGCCGCAACCGAACACCACCCAAAGTCGACCCTTTGTCTCATCGCGCAAAGTCTGCAACGCACTCTCAAGGGCATCGGGGGTATGCGCATAATCGACAACCGCCAGGCGATTGCCCGACATTAAGATGCGCTCCATTCGTCCAGGAACGGGGAGCAAATTTTCGGCTGCAGAGCACACTTGCTGAAACTCGAAGCCCATCCCCGCTACGGCTACAATAGCGGCGACGACATTGAATGCATTAAAACGGCCACTGAGCTCAACTTTTATCTCAGCAGCGCCCCAAGGACTTTTAACCCTAAGCACCATAGGGCGCATCGATTGAACAGCGACCTGCACTTCAGCCTCCGCACCCTCAAGACTAATACCCATTGCCGATGCTTCCGCTACTGCCAGCACCTGTCTTGCAACAGGATCATCCGCATTAAAGATGGATCGCTGAAGACCAAACCTCTCAAACAATGACAGCTTAGCCGCGGCGTACTCTGCCTCAGTCGCATGGTAGTCAAGGTGGTCCCGGGTAAGGTTCGTGAAAACCCCAGTGTGCAACGACAACGACGCTAACCGCCCCTGATGCAACGCATGGGAAGACGCTTCTAGGGCGACGTGCTTCACCCCCTGAGTGCGCCATTCCGCCAGCTGATGATTGATGGTGAGTACGTCTGGCGTGGTGTTGATGGCCTCTAGGGGAGTCGCGTCCAACCGAGCGCCCAAGGTCCCCAAACAGCCAGCCTTCACGCCCATTGATCTCAATAGTTGACCAACAAACTCGACAACTGAGGTCTTCCCATTGGTTCCAGTAACAGCAACCAGCGCCATCGTTGCACTGGGATCCCCATAAAAGTCTTTGGCCAGATCGGGCAACAGATCTCTGAGGTTGGCGATCCTCACAATGCGGCTATCGGTATTTTCGCCCCCTTGAGCTGCAAAACCATCGGCCTCGGCCAAGACCAAAGCCGCACCTTGCGCTAGGGCTTGGTCCATGTAGTCCCGACCATCCTGCCGATCCCCAGGGAGGGCTACAAAAACATCACCATCTTTCACAGTGCGACTGTTAAGCGTCATATGCCCGCCGCTATCTGGCCAGACAATATTGGGCACCGCCGCAAAAATACGATCCAACGTTTGCTGGTGGCTCACCAAGGGGCTCACTGACCGCCACCAAAACCGGCGAGCTGCGCCGGCATTTCTGCCTCGACCTCAGGAGGCTGATTGCGCAGTCGTAACACGCCGTCGGTGATGCGTGAATACACAGGTGCGGCGGCGGCGCCACCGCCGTAGCTGTCACCTTTAGGGCGATCAATAACAACTGCAGTGACGTAGCGCGGATTAGCCATAGGCGCAACACCCACAAAAAGGGCCAAATACTGATCGTGCAAGTAGCCACTAGGACCTACCTTGTGGACTGTGCCGGTCTTCCCGCCGACAGAGAACCCAGGAACTTTTGCTTTTTTGGCCGTCCCCTCACTTCCCGTCACACGATGCAGTACGGTCAGCACCTGATTGGCGATTTCCTTACTGACAACACGCTCGCTGGACACCTGCTCATCAGCGTTGCGCTTTAGTAGCGTCAGCGGCACCCGCCTACCCTGATTCGCGAAAATAGCATAGGCCTGCGCCAGTTGAAGCGGCGTCGCAGTAAGACCGTACCCGAAGGCCAGGGTCACTTTCTCTATCTCACTCCAGCGCTCCCGATTCGGCAAACTTCCTGAGCGCTCTCCGGGAAACCCGATACTGGAAGGCTCACCCAACCCAAACCTGCGATATACCGATAACACCGGCTCATGTCCGATAGCCTGCGCCATTTTTGTCACGCCAACCTGACTCGATTTCTCGATCACCCGGGAGACTGAAATCGCGCCGTAATTTAATGGATCAGGCAATACTTTGCGGCCGACCCGAATCCTTCCGGGTGAAGTATCGATAATCGAATCTAGGGTAAATGCACCTGTCTCCAAAGCTGCTACCAATGTCAGCGGCTTCACTGTCGAACCTGGCTCAAAGGCATCGGTAACCACGCGATTACGGGTCGCCGAATAATCGAAGGCGGCGCGGCTATTGGGGTTGAAAACGGGATGATTTGTCATGGCCAAGATCTCACCCGTCCATGCATCCAAGGTGACCGCCGCACCCGCCTCCGCGCCAGTTTCAACCATGGCTCGCTGCAGCTCGCGGTGCTGTAAATACTGAAGGCGTAAATCTATGGCCAGCGCAACGGGCTGTCCGGGCCTAGCCTCCCGCACGACGCCAACGTCTCGAATCGCGTCTCCATGCAGATCTTTGATATAACGCTTTTTTCCTACACGCCCATGCAAAACATCCTCATACGCCTTTTCGAGACCAGCAATGCCTTTGCCGTCGACGTTGGTCAGACCAATAACCTGTGACGCCACCTCTCCAGCAGGATAAAAACGGCGATATTCTCGCTTACCCCCTACGCCTGCGATCTTCAAGGCAAGCACACGACGTGCTAACTCGGGCGTTTGATGACGCGCAAGGTACATAAAACGCTTGTCAGAATAGAGATCAAGCCGTTGCTGCAGTTCCACCTCTGACTGACCCAAGGCATCCGCTAAAATCTCCAACCGGCTCGAGTCTTGAAGTCGTTGGGGATCGGCCCATAACGTAATGACCGGCGTGCTGATCGCCAAGGGCTCACCCCGTCGATCTGTAACCATGCCACGATAAGCGGGAATTTCAGCGGATCTAACAGCACGCATCGCCCCTTGCTCCCGCAGGAATGCGGCGCCACGCTCCTGGTCAACAACCTGAATCAGTACCAACCGACCCACCACCGCAGCGGCTAAGATCAGCAGCAAGGCAACAACTGTAACTAGCCGCCAAGGCGTCCCGGGGGCGGATGCAACCCCATTCCTAGCCATTAGTGCACCCCCTCAACAATGGTGTGTAGCGTTGCAAGGTCAGGGGTTCTCATAACCAACTCATCACGAGCCAGCTTGGCGATGCGGTGCGGACTCGCAAGTGTGCTTCGCTCTAACATGAGGCGGCTATAGTCCTCTTGGAGATACCAGTGTGTCCCCTCAATTCTCTGCAGGTCGGCGTAGTAGGTCCGACTCGCGTGGGTGCTATGAATAATCGCAAGACAAGACGCCAACACAGCCGCGACTAATAGCGGCGTCACCCACCGAAGAGACATCATGCAATTCGCTCCGCCACGCGCATAATTGCCGAGCGCGCTCGAGGGTTTGTCGCCAGCTCCTGCTCACCAGCACGTTGTGGCTTACCTAGCAGGCGCAACCGCTCTCCACGCTCATCATCTCGAATAGGCACGCCTCGGGGCAGCTCCCTGCCTCGAGCTTCCCGTCGCATAAATGTCTTAACGCGCCGATCCTCAAGAGAGTGGAAACTAATAACCACGAGGCGCCCCCCAACAGCCAGAAGATCAATGACCTTGCCCAACAGAATATCGAGATCATCCAACTCGCGATTTACGCGGATCCGCAACGCTTGAAACGTGCGAGTGGCAGGGTGCTTGTGCTTTTCCCACGCCGGATTAGCCGCTGCTACCACCGCAGCTAGATCTTCGGTGGTTTCGAAAAGCTGCACAGCCCTTCGCTTTACCAGCGCGGCAACGATTCGGCGGGCAAACTTTTCTTCCCCAAAATCCCAAAGCACCCGGCGCAGCTCTGCCTCAGATGCCGAATTAATAAAGTCAGCGGCAGTCTCGCCACGAGAATTATCCATTCTCATATCCAAGGGACCATGGTGCTGAAAGCTGAAGCCTCGACTGCCGTCATCAAGTTGCGGACTGGATACACCCAAATCTAAAAGGACGCCAGCTAAACCCGACCCCGCTCGCTCAAGATTGCCAAAGCTATCGTGGAAAAAGCTGAACGCGGGATTTTCGCTGGCCATTAACATTGCGCTGTCGATGGCCTCAGGGTCTTTGTCAAATGCAACCAAACGCTGACCATCCGCAAGCTCACCAAGAATTGCGGCGGAGTGCCCTCCTCGACCATAGGTTCCGTCGACAAAGACCTCACCGCCCATTCCAGTTTCAGCTGCCATCAAGGCCTCCACTGCCTCTTCAAGCAAAACAGCCTGATGAGCACTACCCATCAAAGCTTTAACGACAACAATTCAGCGGGGAGCTCCTCAACCGCCTCCACGGACAAAGCGGCATCACGCTCTGCAAGCCAACGATCCTCGGACCAAAGCTCCAACTTGTTGCCCTGCCCAACCAAAACAATCTTTTTTTCTAGGTGCGCATAATCCCTCAGAGACTGAGGCAGCAGTGCGCGCCCATTGCCATCGAGCTCGATATCTGCCGCATAACCCAGCATGAGTCGCTGAAAACGCTTTACTGCCGGGTTAAGGGCGGGAAGCGACTGAATTTCTGCCTCAATTCGCTCCCATTCGGGCAACGGGTAAAGCGTTAAGCAATGGCTCTGGGTATCAATCGTGATCACAACCTTGCCAGCACATTGGTCCAACAGACTCTCGCGCTGACGTGCAGGCACAGCCAAGCGTCCCTTGGTATCCATATTGATGTGCTGTACGCCCCGAAACATTCAGCTCAACCCACTCTTGACCCGCTTTCCCCACTTAAGCACAGTGAATTCCACTTTGCCCCACTTTTACCCACTATAAGCCCATGGTTTACAAAGGTCAATGCAGCAGACCGCAAATTTCCTTTCTATTTCAGTCGCTTAGAGAAACTTTCCTAGACGGCAAAGCCCCTGATGCGAGGCATTTTCAGGCGCCTAAAAAACGCGCTCAAACAGCAAATTAGCCGTAAATAGTGGATACGACTTTAATAAGACATATATATAGTTATTAAAATATTTTTCTATATAACCATAAAATTACTAGAGGGAGCACCCCCACGGTGTGGGGGTGCATAGATTGAGCTGATCGATAAGCCGGGTTCTGTCTTGGACGATCATTCATCTGCGACGAACGTCACCGTTCGCCTGTAGCGACCTACCCGAATCCGCCGGAGGTCACGGCTAATGGATCCCTATTTGGTCTTGCTCCGAGTGGGGTTTACCATCGCCACGCCTGTTGCCAGCCGCGCGGTGCGCTCTTACCGCACCATTTCACCCTTACCTAGCAATGCCAGGCGGTTTCCTTTCTGCTGCACTTTCCGTGGGCTCACACCCCCCAGGTGTTACCTGGCACTCTGACCTCTGGAGCCCGGACTTTCCTCCATCACCCAAGGTGACAGCGATCGTCTAATCAGCTCTCCTCCAAGATAAGGCCCTGCCCGCCCGCACTCAAGCTCGAAATGTCACTTTTTTTCACGGTTTATGAGCTGCTCGTATAAAACCCGAGCCTTTACACCGGTTACATCCGCAACGATGGACGCCACTTTACGGGGCGGTAACTCGTCGCCCAGGCGAAACAGCAGTTGCCGGTCTCTCTCCGACAGTTCTGTACCCAGCTGATCCGGCGCAGAGCCAATCAGTAAAACCTGCTCGCCGCGCTGCTGATTCGCATCCGCTTCGACCCAACTAAGCAGTGCCGCTAAGGAATCACGCTTAATGGTCTCAAAGGTCTTGCTGAGCTCTCGTGCTAAAACAGCCTCGCGCTCTGGCCCCATGATTTCAACAGCATCGGCAAGCGTCGCCAAGATACGATGTGGCGCCTCATAAAAGATCAGAGTTCCTGTTTGATGCTGAAGTGACTCTAAACGCTTTCGCCTTTGCTGAGACTTTGCTGGTAAAAAGCCCTCAAAGAAAAATCGATCGGTGGGCAAGCCGGCACCACTGAGCGCCGCGATCGCCGCACAGGGTCCAGGCAACGGGAAGATAGGGATATTTTTATCCTGTGCGGCACGCACCAATCGAAACCCGGGGTCAGACACCAACGGCGTCCCGGCGTCACTGATAAGCGCGACCGCTTCGCCACTTACCATGCGCATCAAAAGCTGCTCGGTCACCTGTTCAGACACATGATCATGATATGCGCAAAGCGTTGTCTCGATCTCGTAGTGAGCCAAAAGCTTCCGACTGTGACGGGTATCTTCCGCAGCAATCAGCGAAACTCCCATCAACGTCTCAACTGCACGCTGGGTGATATCGGCCAAATTACCAATTGGCGTCGGTACAATGTACAAACCACGTTCCAAGAGGGCGACTCCGTTCTATACTCTGCGCCATGATCGCAAATCTACCTACCCTTCGTCTGCTCATTAGAGACACTTTCTTGCTCCTACTAATAGGTAGCTTGATCGCAGGCTGTCAAACGACCAACACCCCGGAGCAATCGTTACCCAAAATCTCCTTGGAGAATCTTGGGCAAAAAGAAATGCCCGCGCCCCTGCCTGCCGCTCCAGACCAGCAGCTAGATTTTGCTGCGATCAGTGCCGTGCGAGATAAGGTCGTTACCGAAGGTGTCGTCGCAGGGCGCATTCTCAGAGACGCGTTTCTGATCAAAGGCATTGACGCAACAACGGCCAGCATCATCGATGCCGATATCGCTTGGTTCAATGGCGATATCGAAGTTGCACAACGCCTCATGAGAGGCGCTAAAACTTCGAGCATCGAGGGTCAACTTTTTGTTTTATCTACCGTCGAAGAAAGAGCCCGCATTCAAGGTCGATGGATTGACGCAGCCAAGCTGGCACACTTTCGAATTAAACTAGTCATGACGTCCCCACGGAGAACACCAAACAGCTCTAATATCTCCTATTCGGTCGCTGCCCCAGGTGATCGATTGTGGACGCTACTCATGCATCTTGATGATGGACAGTTGGGACGCGCGGCGGCCATGGCCGATGACCCAGACTGGCGTGGCTGGCTAACTTTACTGCAAGCTTACCGGTCAGGTCGAAATGCCACCTACAACTGGCTTGCCTCTCACCCGGGCCACACCGCTACCAACCCCCTCCCTGCGGCTTTAGCGACTTGGCTAGATGCGCAGCCCCCTGAGAATATCGGCGTGCTTCTGCCATTATCAGGGCGACTAAAATCCGCTGGGAGCGCCGTACTTGAAGGCATAACGGAGGGTTTATACCGAAGATTTCCAGACCCTGAAGAGCGCCCAAGGCTATTTACCATAGATACCGAACTGCGGCCCAGCGCCGTATCAGCGTACCGTGAAGCCCTGACAGGAGGCGCTGACCTCGTCATTGGTCCGCTTATTAAATCGGAGGCACAAACCCTCGAGAGCCTTAAGGAACGACCAACTCCAGTGATCGCCCTCAACCGACCTGAAGTCTACGCGAGCACGGGCATATCGAACTGGAGCGCTATGAGCTTGGCCCCCGAAGATGAGGCCCGCCAAATAGCCCGCCTCGCATTTGGGAGGGGCCAAAGAAGAGCACTAGTCATTCGCCCAGACAGCGAATGGGGTCGGCGAATGGAAATCGCTTTAAATCAGGTTTGGAGAGGCATTGGGGGCGTAATTGCCAACACACTGACCCTCGATACCACCGCAGCAGTCTCCGAACAAATAGGTAGCAGCGCCGGCTCAGTGCCATCAGAACGCAGAATAGAAATGATGGAGGTCGCCTTTGACGCCCCCGTCGCATCCCGGCCACGACGTCGCCAAGACTTCGATGTTGTGTTTTTGCTGGCAGCGGACCCCGCTGAAGCCCGCCGGCTCCGTCCTCTGCTGATCTATCACTATAGTGGCGACGTGCCCGTTTACAGTTCTTCAGCCGTTTACAGCGGCCATGACCATGGCCAAAATCAAGACCTGAACGATCTCATTCTGGTAGAAACTCCAGCGGTACTGCAAGGTTTAAAAGTGGACCGCTACACGCGACTACAAGCTTTAGGCTTCGACGCCGTTTCCATGGTTGACCACTGGCAGCAAGCCGAGGCCACTGAAGCCGTTGTACTTCAAGGAAGGACAGGGCTTCTTAGGCGGCTGCCTAACGGCGAAATCGAGAGAGAGCTTAATTCAGTTGCTTTCGATGGCGGCAAACTTAAAGCCTTGCCGATACGCTAACCCTGTAAATCGTGATGAACAGTGACAGATGTGAACCAGCAAATTGGCAAAAAAGCAGAAGATTGTGCAGAGCGCTACTTGATAGCTCAAGGCCTGACAACTCTGGCGCGCAATGTATGCTGCAAATATGGCGAGATAGACATTATTATGCAGCAAGGCGCGACGGTCGTTTTTGTCGAGGTGCGGGCCCGTAAACACAAACGTTTTCAAACTGCCGCTGGCACAGTTAATTGCCACAAGCAGCAGCGCCTTATTCGCACAGCCAGTATTGTGATACAACGTATGCCAGCTTTACAGGACCGCCCCATCAGATTCGATGTCGTCGCTTACGATACGTCGAGCAAGAATCGACAGGCGCAATGGATTCAGCAGGCTTTCGATGCGTCTAACTAAACGGGTAATAATCTGGCTATGATTCCCTACGATGACATCTCAACCTTTTTCCGCGGTTATATAGAGCAGCTAAGTTTGTCCGTGGACGACATTGCAGACGTCACGGGAAGTGCGGCTGACCTTGCAACACAGACGGTTATCAGCGAGAAAAAACTCATTGTATGCGGTATCGGTCCCGATGCAGCCGGAGCTAGTCTGCTGTCAGAATTGTTACAACAAGGACTCTACAGAGAGCGGCCGGCAATACCGGCAATAGAGCTCACTAGCCGGCACATCACGAGTCTTGATCCAGGAGTGGGCTGGTTAACTCAACAACTAACGGCCCTAGGACAACCTGGAGATTTAGTCATTCTTTTTGCCACATCACTCAATCAAGTGGATCTGGAATTTCTATCTTCGGCGATTGTAAAACGTGACCTGACGTCCGTATGGGTCGGCGCGCAGGGAACAGGGCCTAGCCTGGCATTCCCAGGAGCAGACCGCGCAACGGCGCTGGCACTGTCCCAATGCTGTTCCATATGTCTCGCAAAATTGATCGATATTTCCCTATTCGGCACGCTAGAGGACGCAATATGAGCCCTTTTTTCAAACGGTCTTTTATCATTTTATTAATCGCATGTCTGACCGGCTGCGGGACAGTTCTCGCGACCTTCGAAAGTAACAGTATCGAAGATGAGCCCGGGGAACGCAGCCTTGCAGAACAAGTTTTAGATGAAAGTATAGAAACAAAGTCCGTCGTCAATATTAGGGCAGCAAACTCCGATTTCGACGACTTGGGGTTTCTTGTTGTGTCATACAACGGCTATGTCTTAATTGCCGGTGAAGTTCCCAACCAAGGCCTTAAAGATCAAGCCGCAAACATCGTCCGCCAAATAGAAGGCGTGAGACGAATTTACAACGAACTCGCAATAGGGCCAAAGTCTTCAAGCGGAACCGAGGCTAGTGACGTCTGGCTCACGACGAAAGTGAAAACCGCCCTGCTCACGGACTCCGAAGTACCCTCACTGCGAGTCAAAGTGGTTACCGAAAACAGCGTGGTTTATCTGATGGGGCTGCTATCAACAGAGGAGGCTAACCGTACAGCGGCGGCAGCTGCCGACGTTGACGGGGTAGCGCGGGTTGTACGCCTCTTCGAACTGATTTAACAAGGCTAACGCTCACGGAGATCTAGCGTACCAGCCCCCTGCCCCCGCGCTTTTTGGTTTTTTATTTCACAATCTTCAGTGCTGGGCGGTGACCGCGCTCGGCCGAGGAAGGGTCTCCAATATAGGGCGGCTCAGGATCTGGATCGGGCTCCATGGGGCTATCGAAGACCATACCTTGGCCATTCTCGCGGGCATAAATACCTAAGATAGCGGCAATGGGGACCGCCACATCTTGAGGTTGCCCCCCAAATCGACCGTTAAAGGCGACAGCGTCATTGCCCATCTGCAAAGACACCACGGCGGAAGGTGAAATATTCAGTACGATTTGCCCATCGCTAACGTAGCTCTCAGGGACAAACACACCCTCTCCTGTGGCATCGACAAGGAGATGTGGCGTGCAATCGTTATCGACAATCCATTCGTAAATGGCGCGAATGACGTATGGCCTGGAAGAGTTCACAGAGATGCTACTCGGCTAGAGACGCATTTCTCGCTCATGGACGGTGAGGCTTTCTTGAAAAGATTCTCTTCGGAATAAACTGTCCATATAAGCCAAAAGCGGCTTCGACTGTTTACCGGGCCGAATATCAACGCCCAGAGACGGTAAACGCCACAGAATAGGTGCAATGCAACAGTCGACGAGCGTGAACTCTTCGCTCATAAAATAAGGCTTTTCCGCAAAAATAGGCGCGATCGCCATTAAGCCGTCGCGCAGTTCCTTCGCAGATTTCGTGACCACATTGTCGGATCGTGAGTTTTGAATAGCATCAACCAAACTGCACCAATCACGTTCTATTCGATACATGAGCAAGCGGCTTTCTGCTCTGGCTACAGGATATACGGGCAGTAAGGGCGGGTGCGGAAACCTCTCATCAAGGTATTCCATCATGACCTTTGATTCGTAAAGTACTAAATCGCGGTCTACCAACGTCGGCATTGTGTTGTAAGGATTCACATCGGCCAACTCAGCGGGTGCAATACCCGAATCAGATTCTATGAGATCGACTGTTACGCCTTTCTCTGCAAGTACAATGCGCACTCGGTGGCTATAGTGGTTAGTACTATCCGAAAACAGCGTCATGGAAGAGCGCTTGGACACTACCGCAGAGGCGTCGTCAGACAGTTTCATTCGTTAACTCCGGGTTGTAAGCAACAATAACGACAGTGCTGTTTGGGCAGCTGTCGCGCTTGTCGAGTGGGACGTTAGTGGACGTCCTTCCAATATTCGCGACTCAAGAGCCACGCGAATACAAAGAAAATAGCGAGGAACAGTAAAACTTTTATGCCCATCTCCTGCCGCTGCAGCTTGATAGGCTCCGCTGTATACGCCAAAAAATTAACGAGATCATAAATTGCTGAATCGTACTCTTCCCCACTCATGATACCAGCAGCCGCGATTTCAAGCCGGCCACACGGCGCCGCCATCATAGCATCTCCGGTCAATGGGTCCATCTGGCCATGCTCTAAATCTGGGCCTGCCGCACACTCGGGCATCCCCTGCAGTTCCATGAGTACATGGGGCATACCAACTTTAGGGTAAACCTTGTTGTTGACGCCATAGGGCCGAGACTCGTCCTTGTAGAACGTACGTAGGTAGGTATATAGCCACTCTGGCTGCCTTGCCCGAGACACCAAGGTTAAATCCGGAGGTGTCGCTCCAAACCATT
This sequence comes from Luminiphilus sp. nBUS_16, assembly GCF_051201645.1. GTDB lineage: Bacteria > Pseudomonadota > Gammaproteobacteria > Pseudomonadales > Halieaceae > Luminiphilus. The sequence goes on from NZ_CP179205.1 coordinate 2,664,054, forward strand.
TTTTGGCATTGCCCTTATCCATGGAATTATCCATCAGGGCTCCGATTTTTGTCTCGGGGTCGAACATCAGGTTGGCTTTGTAGAGGTCCTCTGGAATGCCCAGATCTCTGGCAACCCGATTATGGCGGGAGTACTGTAGTGAATGGCACCCCATGCAATAGTTGGTGTAGAGCGCTGCGCCACGTTGAAGCGACGGTTTGTCAGCAGCATTTGTCTCGATGTGGTCGCAAGGAATTGTCCCACAATCGAACCCCGTTTCTGCACCCACTACCTTTAACGGGATTACCGTGAGGGCCCCCATTAATGCAAGGATTCCTATACTTCGCACTACACCAATGCCACCGTCCATAGTCACCCGGTCTGGGACCGGCTTCACTTTGTCCATCTTCGACCATATTGGCATCGCCAGGAAGAATGCAAAGTAAAAAATAGTGCAGATCTGCGCTAAAAACGTCCGCTCAGGGGTCGGGGCCTTCACCCCCAAAACACCCAAGATCAAGAAACATACGACAAATAGCAGCAGCATCACGCGGTTGATCATGCCCCGGTAACGCCATGATTTAACCTCGCACCGATCCAGCCAAGGGAGTGCAAAGGGAATTGCCACTGACGCCGCAAAGAATACAAATCCCCAAAACTTGTCGGGTACAGCACGCAAGACAGAGTAGAACGGTGTGAAATACCAAACGGGTGCAATATGCTCAGGGGTTTTCAGTCCGTTAGCCTGCTCAAAGTTGGCAAACTCAAGAAAGAACCCGCCCATTTCAGGGGCAAAAAACAGAATGGCGCAAAAGAAAAATAAGAAGACCGCAATGCCCTGAATATCGTGGACCGAGTAATAAGGGTGGAATCGGATGCCATCAAGCGGGATACCGTTCGCGTCTTTCTTTTTCTTAATTTCTACGCCATCGGGGTTGTTGGAGCCTACTTCGTGCAGCGCGAGAATGTGCAATACCACTAGCGCAAGCAACACTATGGGCAAAGCCACCACGTGCAACGCAAAGAAACGGTTCAGAGTAATGCCCGAGAGCAGATAGTCTCCGCGAATCCAGGTCACGATGTCCTCTCCCACCACTGGAATCGCACCAAATAGCGAAATGATGACCTGAGCGCCCCAATAGGACATTTGGCCCCAAGGCAACACGTAACCCACAAATGCTTCAGCCATGAGAACAATAAAGATCATCATGCCGAAGACCCACAACAACTCTCTAGGCTTCTTGTACGACCCATAGATCAGGGCGCGGAACATGTGAAGGTAGACGACGATAAAAAACGCCGATGCCCCGGTAGAGTGCATGTAACGCAGCAACCAACCGTAATCGACGTCGCGCATGATGTACTCAACCGATGAAAAAGCTTCCTCGGCAGATGGTGTGTAGTTCATTGTCAGCCAAATCCCAGTTAATAACTGGTTGACCAACACCAACAACGAGAAAACTCCGAAAAAGTACCAGAGATTGAAATTCTTGGGGGCGTAGTACTCGCCCATGTGAGTATTCCACGCTCTAGTAACCGGTAGGCGTGCATCGATCCATCCAACAAAAGAACTCAACGCTTTTTCCATTAGGCAGCCTCCGCATCCACACCGATTACAAGGACGTTATCGCCCTCAAAGCTATAGGGAGGAACTACCAAGTTTGCAGAGGCAGGCACTCCCTGAAAAACACGTCCCGCCAAATCAAATTTTGAACCGTGGCAGGGGCAAAAGAACCCGCCCAACCACTCATCGCCGCCAAGGTCAGCCGCGCCTACTTCCGGGCGAAACTTGGGTGCACAGCCCAAGTGAGTGCACAAACCTACTGCTACAAATAACTCTGGCCTGATCGAACGACCCTCACTGGCAACATACCCGGGCTGGTCTGAACCCTCTGAAGAGGGGTCTTTAAGAACACCGTCTAATTTAGGGAGGTCGTCTAGCTGACTGCCAGTACGATGAAGTACATAAACCGGCTTGCCACGCCACTCAACGACCACCATCTGGCCGGGCTCAAGCTTGCCGATGTCAGCCTTGACAGGTGCCCCCGCAGCCTTAGCTTTCTCTGAAGGGTTCCACGACCCCATAAAGGGTGTAGCCACACCCACGACGCCAGCGACTCCGACAACCGATGTTGCGGCGGTCAGGAACCGCCGACGGGTCTGACTTTTTGCGTCCGGCTGAGCCGTATCATTTTGGCTAGATTGCACTTCGCTCATGAGAACCCTCTCCGACATTGAGGCAACCGCTACTGCGACGTGGCGCTAGTAGAGGCATGGAATTTCTTGCGCGGGAATGTTAGTGCTCTGCTGAGTGCGCGGCAAGCGGCGGCACCCCATAACTGCATTCCGAATTTAATTACGTAGACAAATAAGCGACAGATTTACGCCGGAATCGACCCAAAAAAACCTCTCTGCAGAGGTTCTTGGCCAATTTTAGCGCTTGGAGAACTGAGGACGACGACGCGCCTTCCGCAAACCCACTTTCTTCCGCTCGACTTCCCGTGCGTCTCGCGTCACAAAACCCTCTGCGCGCAGTGCGCCTCGCAACGACTCATCGTAATCCATGAGTGCTCGGGTGAGGCCATGCCTAATAGCTCCCGCCTGACCAAAACTGCCGCCGCCGCTTACGGTGACATAGGCGTCAAAGCGGTCATTGAGCTGGGTCAACTCCAGAGGTTGACGCACGATCATCCGTGCGACCTCACGGCCAAAATATTCGTCGATCGTGCGACCGTTGATTTGGATGTTGCCGGTACCCGTGCGAAGGAATACTCGCGCGGTCGAGGTTTTGCGTCGGCCTGTGCCGTAATACTGTGCCGTAGACATACTAATTTCCTCTAAAGCGCCAGGGCTTGTGGTTGCTGAGCGACGTGCGGATGCTCAGAGCCCGAGTAGACTTTGAGTTTGCGGAACATGGCGCGCCCCAGTGGGTTTTTGGGCAACATGCCCTTTACAGCCCGCTGGAGTACACGCTCTGGAGCGCGGTCAATCAACTTCTCAAAGCTGTAGGACTTGATACCACCCGGGTAGCCTGAGTGATGATGGTACATTTTATCGGTCTGCTTATTACCCGTTACTTTGATCTTCTCGCAGTTTACAACCACGATGTAATCACCCATGTCCATGTGGGGAGTAAATTCAGGCTTATGCTTACCGCGCAAACGGTGTGCAATTTCAGTGGCAAGACGCCCAAGCGTCTTATCTTCTGCGTCGACTACAAACCAGTCGTGCTGCACATCGCTAGCTTTAGCGCTGTATGTTTTCATTTGTGACGCCTCAAGGGGCAAATTCAAGGGAGCGCGGATGATACTGGACGGTGGCTACGCTTTCAAGCAATTATTAGTCGATTCAATTGCTACTAACTCGCGAAATAAGTCCAACCAAGCCCATTACGGCTTGTGCTCCCGGGCCAGATACTCCCGAGACTGCATTTCCTGCAGCCTCGACAGGGTCCTTCGGAATTCAAAAGCGAGCAAATTACCGTCATAAAGCGACTCAGCCGCTGTTTCAGCTGTAACGATGAGCTTAACCCCACGATCGTAAAACTCATCCACCATATTCACAAAACGCCTAGCAACATCTTCTTGATGGCACCGCATCACCTCGATTCCGGGCACCAAAACCGTGTGAAAAATCCGCGCAAGCTCAACAAAGTCGCTGGAACTGCGTGGCTGCTGGCAAAGCTCATGAAAATCAATGATGGCCATCCCCTCGACCATTGCCCGAGTTGTGATGCTGCGGTTGTTAATCTCAAGGATCGCCGACGCTGGGGCCATGCCGACAGCTAAGGCCTCGAAGTCCCCCGTCAACGCCAATTCAGACTCATCATTAAGCGGCGTGTGCCATAACTCCACCTGTTCAAGAGTGCGTAACCGGTAATCGACTCCCGAATCCACATTGACAACGTCAGTATAAGTTTCGATGAGTTTAATGGCAGGCAAGAATCTCGCCCTTTGCAGCCCGTCTTTGTACAGGTCACAGGGCTCAATATTTGAAGTCGCCACCAGTGTCACCCCGCGCTGAAAAAGGGCCGTCATCAGTCCAGCCAAAATCATGGCGTCAGCAATATCACTCACGAAGAACTCGTCAAAACAAATCACTCGGGTCTCTGATGCAATCCCGGCAGCCACTTGTTCTAACGGGTTTTTTTCCCCAGCAAGGGTGGTTAGCTCCTGGTGTACACGCTGCATAAAACGATGGAAATGCACCCTTAGCTTGGCATCGAAGGGCAAACTCTCATAAAAAACATCAACAAGGTAAGTTTTACCGCGCCCGACGCCGCCCCAAAAATACAATCCCTGCTCGGGGGTACTTTTTTCACCAAAAACCCGACGCAATCGCGCAGCAACCCCGCGCGGCTTGGCTTCCTGTGCAATAAGGCGATCATAGAGCCCCTGAAGCTTATCAACGGCCTGTGCCTGAGCCGGATCGGGCTGAAACCCAGGTTTGGCAAGGTCTTGTTCGTAGCGCTGCTTCGGTGAAAAGTGCTGCATGGTACGGTAGGAACCCTGTAAAGTTATGTGTCGCGACGGAAGCGTTGTACACTAGCACCTACTTACGTATCGACAGGCGAAATGGAGTTTTTTATGCCGTCCGGAGTCATACTCATCGCGACAGCGCTACTAGGAGTCGGCGTCGGCCTAGCCTGTGGCTGGTTGTTGGGCATACGCAAAAAGAGCAAGCGCGACGTTATTATAGACCTAGAGGCGCGCTTAGAGCGCGCTCTTGAAAGTCGCGCAGACTATGAATCCGACGTTGCTGAGCATTTTGCCAAGACCGCGCGTCTGCTGGGCCGAATGACCGAAGACTACCGGGAAGTTTATACCCACCTAGCCGCCGGGGCGGACAGTCTGTGCGATGGCGACATAGAAATACCCAACGCAAGCACGCTCCTAGGAGCAAACGCTGGCAGTCAGGAAATACCCAGTAACTTGGTCGATGTATTACCTCCCCTCGATTACGCCCCAAGAAAAAGCCCCAGTGAAAAAGGGCAGCTGTCTGAAACCTTTGGACTTGATAAGCCAGCCAGCGAGGAGATTGACCGTCTTATGGAGCCCGATCGAATAGATCGCTCTGCTTAACTTTATGCAGGATTGTCGTCGTCGACAAAGTGGTGCTCCACACCCAGTTCTTGGCTAAGCCAGTGACCGACGCTTTGCACGCCAAAACGTTCAGTAGCGTGATGGCCCGCGGCGATGAAACCGACATCCCGCTCTCGGGCAATATGAATCGTTTGCTCTGACACTTCACCGGTCACGAAAAGATCAGCGCCGGCATCAGCGGCTTGGTCGATATAGCCTTGGCCACCTCCCGTGCACCACGCAATCCGCTGAACCGGTCGATTGCCCTCTGAAAGGACCGGACGCTCAAGCTGTTCTGATAAGCGCTCAGCAACAGTGTTCAGCGGCGTCTCCATGGTCAACTCACCCAAAAAAACAGGCATCGTCGGTTCCTTAGGTAACAATGGTGCAAATTGGGCCACGCCCAAAGCCCTCCCCAGTCCCGCGTTATTGCCCAACTCGGGGTGACAGTCCAAGGGCAGGTGATAAGCGAACAAACTAATGTCGGCTTGCATTAATGTGCGCACCCGGCGCCCCTTCATACCCACCAAACAAGGGTCTTCCGACCGCCAGAAATACCCATGATGCACAAGTACCGCATCGGCTTCGAGGGCAACGGCCGCGTCAAGCAAGGCCTGACTTGCTGTGACGCCAGAAACCACGGTTTCAATCTTTTCTCGACCCTCTACCTGCAATCCGTTGGGCGCAAAATCCTTAAAACGCTGGGGTTCTAATAATGCGTCTAGCGCTGCCCGCATTTCCTGCCGCGATGTTCCCATGAAAACTCCCGTCAAATGATTCGATATCAAACAAGATAACCGGCCCAGTCTGTTTTACAATCTCTGCAATGCGAGGAATAAAACAGTGAGAGAGTTTTTATCGAGCCTTTTTTGGCCGACATTAACAGGGATACTAGCGGCAGCCATTATTTTAGACCAATGGGTTTTACCGGAACCTATGGGGCGAGATCGCAATCAGGTCCGAACCAGCTACAGTGACGCCGTCGCCTTGGCGACACCTTCGGTCGTCAATATTTATACCGCCAAGTTGGTTGATTCAGGCCGAAACCAACGTTTGAACGATCCGCTGTTACGCCGTTTTCTCGGCAATTCAGGGCGCCGCCAGCAGGTTGAGCGATCGCTGGGATCGGGAGTCATCCTCACCCCCGAGGGACACATAATCACCAATGACCATGTCATTGCAGATGCCGATGCCATTCAGGTGCTGCTCCACGATGGGCGATCAGCTACGGCAACGGTCATAGGTTCTGATCCCGCCACTGATCTCGCCGTACTCCAAATTGATCTTCCGGGGTTGACCCCCATCACCCTGGCCAACTCTGATGATGCCAAGGTGGGTGATGTAGTCCTCGCGATCGGCAACCCCTATGGCTTTGGTCACTCTGTCAGTCAGGGAATTATTTCTGGATTAAGTCGCTACGGACTTCAAGCGTCAGACTACGAGGACTACATCCAAACCGACGCCAGCAGTCTGCTGGGCAGCTCTGGTGGCGCTTTGATCGATGCATCCGGAAAACTATTGGGCATCAACACGCTTATTTATACCGCTAGCGGCGACGGCGCTGATCATGCCGCCATTGGGATTAACTTGGCGACTCCGGTCAATTTGGCGCACTTTGTCATGAAAGACCTCGTGAACTACGGCACGGTCGTGCGCGGCTGGCTGGGCGTTAGTGTAGAGCTGCTGCAGACCCAAGAAACCAGCGTGCAGCAGCAAGTATTAATGATTTCTGGACTCGCTGAAGATGGCCCAGCTGCACGGGCTGGATTGCGGCTGGGAGACGTCATCAATGCTATTAATGGCAACACAGTGAACGATGGGCGCATCACTATGCATCAGATCGCCCGCTTTAGACCCGGGGAGGTCGTTGACATTGAGGTCGCCCGGGGTCGTGAGCGGTCACTGGTTCAGCTGCAAGCGGTTGTTGGAACTCGACCCGAGAGCTAGGTCTCGGGGTTTGATAAACGCAACTCCGCGCTGCGGGCATGAGCCTCGAGGGATTCACCTCGTGCGAGCACCGAGGCAACTTCGGCTAACGCCATCGCGCCGTCTGTAGAACAGTGAATAATCGAGCTGCGTTTTTGGAAATCGTAGACACCTAACGGCGAGGAGAATCGCGCAGTGCTGGAAGTCGGCAACACATGATTGGGGCCCGCGCAATAATCACCGAGAGACTCACAGCTTAATTGACCCACAAAGATAGCGCCCGCCACGGTTAATTCCGAGACTCTCGCCTCCGCATCTTCAAAAGCCAGCTGTAAATGTTCAGGCGCTAAACTGTTGCTCAACGCAATCGCTTCGTCAAGGTTATCCACTTTAATCAGCGCACCACGATTCGCTAACGCAGCACGGATAATATCCTCACGCGCCATAGTGCCCAAAAGATCTTCCATGGCAGCTTCCACAGCATCGAGATACGCACTGTCTGGACAAATCAGAATCGCTTGCGCCTGCTCATCATGTTCAGCCTGGGAGAACAAATCCATGGCCATCCATGTTGCGGGGGCGGTGCCATCCGCAATAATGAGAACTTCTGAGGGCCCTGCCACCATATCGATCCCAACGACACCGAAAACCTGCCGCTTGGCCTCAGCCACATACCGGTTACCGGGGCCCACAATTTTATCGACACCTGGCACTGTTTCGGTCCCAAAGGCTAAAGCCGCAATGGCCTGAGCCCCCCCAGCTGTAAAAATACGATCGACACCGGCTAAAGCGGCCGCAGCCAGCACCAGCGGGTTTATCACACCGAGGGGCGCTGGGACCACCATGACGACCTCAGCAACCCCCGCAACCTTTGCCGGGATAGCGTTCATTAAAACTGACGATGGATAACTTGCTTTGCCGCCGGGTACATAAATACCCACTCTGGCCATGGGAGTCACCTGTTGGCCCAAGCGGTTACCCAACGCATCTTCGAAGGACCAGCTCTCACCCACTTGGTGCTGGTGGTAATCTCGAATTCTCTCCGCCGCAACCTCTAAGGCCCCTCGAGTCTTTGTATCCAGAGCATTCAATGCCGCTTGCATCTCTGGCGGCTCAATTAACAAATCGCTGATTGACACGCCCGGATGCTGATCTAGCTCTTGCGTCAGCTCCAGTAACGCCGCGTCACCTCCTTTACGCACAGCCTCAATAATAGTGGCCACACGACTCGTCAGCTCACCATCACGCTCATCATGCCGGGCTGTCAATGTTGTCAGATCTGCCTGAAACGAATCGGAAGCTGCATCAAATCGGCGCAATAGATTGCTCATGCGGACCCATCCCGGCCTACAGCTTGTGCGAGAGTCTCAATCACTTCTTGGATCAATTGGTGGCGGGTTCGCATAGCGGCCTTGTTAACTACCAACCGAGTACTGACGTCGGCGATATGCTCTAGGGGCGTCATACCATTGGCACGCAACGTATTGCCTGTATCAACAATGTCGACAATCTCGTCCGCAAGATCCATGAGTGGCGCCAACTCCATGGCTCCATAGAGCTTAATAATATCCGCCTGAATGCCTTTGCTGGAGTAATACTGCTTGGCGATATTGACGAACTTACTGGCCACACGAATCCGTGTCCTAGAAGTTTCTTTCCCCGGAAATCCAGCTGTCATTAAACGACAGCGTGCGATGCCTAGATCTAGCGGTTCGTAAAGACCGTCAGCACCAAATTCGAGCAGCATGTCTTTGCCCACCACACCGACATCAGCGGCGCCATGACGCACGTAAGTCGGCACGTCGGAGCCACGCAGGATAACCAGCCGCACCTGAGAATGCTGGGTGTCGAAAATGAGCTTACGGCTACTTTCGATGTCTTCAACAGGTGAAAGGCCAGCGGCCTGCAGCAGCGGCAATGTCTGCTGCAAAATTCGCCCCTTCGTGAGTGCAATCGTTAATTTTTGTGTCATGACCGTTCCGAGACGCCTTCAATTTAACCGGGCTGACGCCGAATATCTGCGCCCAAGGATTGTAATTTTTCCTCGATACACTCGTAGCCGCGGTCGATGTGATAGATGCGATCAACTCTGGTTTGTCCCTCGGCAACGAGCCCTGCAATGACTAGGCTTGCTGATGCACGCAGATCTGACGCCATAACCGGGGCACCCTTGAGACACTGCTGACCGACAATGAGTGCGGTGTTGCCTTCGATACTGATTTTAGCCCCCATTCGGTTCATTTCATGAGTTTGTATCAAGCGGTTTTCAAAGACGGTTTCTGTTACCCGTCCCACACCTTCTGCAACCGTATTGAGTGCCGTAAACTGAGCCTGCATATCGGTGGGAAAACCCGGGTAAGGTGCCGTGGTAATGGCAACGGCTTTGGGCTTACGCCCCTGCATATCGAGCTCGATCCAATCATCTCCAGTTCGAATAGTGGCCGAGGCCTCGCGAAGCTTTTCCAACACAATATCAAGATGATGGGGTATGGCCCCTTCGAGCCGAACCTTACCTCCCGTCGCAGCGACGGCAACCAAATAAGTGCCTGCTTCGATCCGATCAGACATGACGGTGTAGTCAGCGCCATGCAGTGCGGCCATACCGTCAATCTCCAAGGTTGATGTCCCTATGCCCGAGATCTGGGCCCCCATTGCGCACAGACACTGGGCCAAGTCGACAACCTCGGGCTCCCGGGCGGCATTGCGCAGCACAGTTTTGCCCTCCGCCAAGGTTGCCGCCATCAACAGGTTTTCAGTTCCACCCACCGTTACTGTCTCTAGCGTGATGTCAGCGCCCTTGAGGCGCCCGGCGCTCCGCGCCTTGATGTAACCCCCTTCAACACAGATCTCTGCACCCATCGCTTCGAGACCTTTAAGGTGGAGGTCCACCGGGCGAGACCCAATGGCACAACCTCCAGGAAACGAGACCTCCGCCTCGCCAAAACGCGCGAGCAACGGCCCCAAGACCAAAATGGAAGCCCGCATGGTCTTTACTAACTCGTAAGGTGCCTGCAAGGTGTTAATGGTACTGCCGTCTACTTCAATGCCAAGCTTCTCATCAATCATGAGATCAGCACCTAGGCTGCCAAGCAACTCAACCATGGTAGTGATGTCGTGCAGGTGCGGCAGGTTTCTGATGGTTGTTTTGGCATCGGTTAACAACGTTGCCGCTAGTATCGGCAACGCGGCATTTTTTGCGCCAGAAACTCTCAGCTGACCAGACAGCGTCCGACCGCCTTTTATGAGCAAATTATCCACGCCCTATGCTCAACCCGCCGCTTCAGCAGGGGTCATAGCGCGAATGTTTACCGCGTGCATGTGGCCTGCAGCGATAGCCGATGCGAGCGGCGCGTAAACACGCTGCTGCCTTGCGACCGAACGGACTCCAGCAAAAGCCTCAGAAATTACGCTTACCGTGTAGTGTCCGCCGGCTAACTCAACGTCTACTTCGGACTCTGGGAATGCCGCCAACACTAAATCTCGCACTTCACTGACGTCCACATTATTTCTCCGTTGAGGGGGATTGCACTCGATTGTCATCCCAATTTTCGATTACTGAGCCCACATTACCGTCTGCCTCGAGCACTGCAGCCTCAAACTGGCCCCGGTATATCTCGCCCAAATTGATATTTTCAATAATCAGGTTGCGAAGCTTCCAACTTCCATCACGGTACTGCCCCATCTGGTACTTAACCGTGTAAATTTTGCCATCATCACCAAAAACTCGCTGAGTGACAGACGCAACCCGCGTACTGCCTGGCGCCATATCCACTTCACCAAGCTCTACCCGGGAGCCCCCGAAAGCGAGCAACCCTCGGCTGTAGGTATTGACCATGCCGACGCGCAGCACGTCGGTAAATTCCTCCAGCTGTGCTCGCAACTGGTTTTTACCCACCTCATCCAAGCTTTTGTAGCGATCCTTGCTGGCATAGCGCCCCATGACACCTCGAGCGAAACCGCGAAAGTCTACGACGCGATCAAGCTCCTCCCCGACCGCACTGGTGTATCGCTCTGGGTCAGTATCAAAATACGCGGGCGCCTCTCTTGCAAGCGTCATGATATTGTCGGTCGCCGCTGCAACCACCTCGCGCGGGCCTGATTTCGCGATATCGTCCTGAGCAGCTGCTAGATTGGCAAAGGCGAGATGCGTGCAAATTACAAAAGCCGTTACCAAACCTTTCATAGTGCTGCCGAAGAGTGCACTGTTGACCATCAAGGCCTCCGTCGTTCTTGATCATTAGGATACAATACGTTGTTGCCCCTCGGTGAACGGGGACACACCGCAGTGCGCAGCATCATAACCGATCTACGTGCTTTGCGTATGAGATACCTGTACCCCAGGTGCGTCACCTCGTGCCACGTGAAGGAGCTGTATGCTTTTAAATTTTGTTGCCCTTGCCGCAGGGGTCGCCACCCTGGTTTGGAGCGCCGAATTGTTTATTCGCGGCGCAGCCGCAATCGCCCAGCGCGTGGGAATGCCACCCTTAATTATTGGTATGACAATCGTATCGCTGGGAACCTCAGCCCCTGAAATCCTTGTCTCTGCCACGGCAGCCGCCGCGGGGGCTGGAGGATTGGCCGTGGGCAACGCTCTGGGCTCGAATATTGCCAATGTCGGATTAGTATTAGGCGCCACTTTGATCATTTCACCCATTTTAGTGGGCAGAACCACGGCGTTTGTCGATTTACCGCTGTTACTTGCCATCACCATTCTCTGTGGCTGGTTACTTCACGACGGCAACTTGACAGCTTTCGATGCGTCAATACTATTCGCCACCTTGCTTTTATACCTCGTTCGCATCGCCTTGCATTTGCGCAAACCAGGTATCAATGACGATACCTCGCAAGTTGAAGAACTACCCCTGACCCGAGCGACAGGCGCTTTTATTCTCGGCCTTGCCGTTCTTATCATGAGCTCCCGAGTTTTAGTGTGGGGAGCGGTAAATATCGCTGAGGGATTTGGCGTGTCAGAGCTCGTGATAGGCCTGACTATTGTCGCACTGGGCACCAGCCTGCCCGAGTTGGCCGCTTCAATAGTAAGCGCAGTGAAAGGACATGCCGATATCGCGATTGGCGCTGTCGTGGGATCCAATATGTTTAACTTGCTCATCGTTCTCGCGCTACCCGGGTTCTTCTCAACACTGAGTTTGTCTGTTGCTGATTTACAACGAGACTTAGGGACTGTTTTCGCGACAACCGCCGGACTTGCCGTGCTCACATGGTTGGGCTGGCGCAGTGGAAAAAACCATGCACACCTAGGACGCTTAGCTGGTTGCTTGTTCCTGGGCTCCTATGTGGTTTACTGCCTGTGGCTTTACTATGACATTCAAAAGGTTTAACGACGATGCTGAATGATAAGGCACTGCTAGATTCCGGCCGACGCACACTACAGCTTGAAGGACAAGCCGTTGGGCAACTGGCCGACCGGCTGAGCATGTCCTTCGCCGCTGCGTGCCGACTGGTACTCGATACACAAGGTAGGGTCATTGTCACTGGCATGGGTAAGTCAGGGCATATTGCTCACAAAATTGCAGCGACCCTAGCTAGCACGGGAACCCCCGCGTTTTTTGTCCACCCGGGGGAAGCCTCCCACGGTGACATGGGCATGATAACGCAACGTGATACCGTGCTGGCCTTGTCCAACAGTGGCACAACGCCGGAAATTTTAACCTTATTGCCTCTCCTCAAGCGGCTTGGGGTAAAGCTCATTAGCATGACCGGGCAGTCGGAATCAGCACTTGCCGCGGCATCAGACGTCCACATCAATGCAGGAGTAGATACCGAGGCCTGTCCCTTAGATTTAGCCCCAACGTCAAGCACAACGGCTGCCCTTGCCATGGGCGACGCATTAGCGATTGCACTGCTGGAAAGCCGCGGCTTTACCGAGAAGGATTTTGCGTTTTCGCACCCGGGCGGCGCATTAGGAAAGCGGTTACTTCTTAGCGTGGAAGATCTTATGACCACTGGCAGAGACATGCCCCTGGTGGAACCCAATGCGACCTTGGCAGAAGCTCTGATGGAGATCACAGCAAAGGGACTTGGCATGACCATCGTCGGAGAAAATGGTCACCTCAAAGGTATTTTCACAGACGGAGACTTGCGACGCGCGTTAGAGGAGCAACCCGACATTAACGCCGTGGCTATTACCAAGCTGATGTCTACGGGGGTGAAAACGCTGCCAGTTGGACATCTCGCTGCCGAAGCCATGCATATCATGGAGCAGAATCGTATCTCCTCATTGGTTATCACCGACGCACAAAACCAAATCGCTGGGGTTGTTCATCTGATGGCCCTGCTCAAGGCAGGTATCAACTAATGACTCAGCTCAATGCCGTCGCCGCAAAACTCAAATTAATCGCCATGGATGTCGATGGTGTACTGACCACCGGGGCAGTCACCTACGACAGCAATGGCCTCGAGCACAAATCTTTCTGCATCAAAGATGGTTTGGGCATAAAGCTCCTGCAAAAAGCTGGACTTAGAGTCGCGCTGATTACTGGCAGGGCATCGCCCATGGTCGAGCGACGGGCCGCTGAGCTCGGGATAACCGATGTCATTCAAGGCCGTGAAGATAAACTGACCGCCCTGAAAGAAATGACAGCGCTTGTTGGCTGTACGCTGGAGGAAGCTGCCTATATGGGCGATGACCTGCCAGATTTGGCTGCCATCAGGACCGTCGCACACGGTGCCTGCCCGGCTGATGCCGTTGGCGCGGTGCGCGATGCTGCGGACTATGTAACAACAAGTTCAGGCGGCCAAGGGGCCGTACGGGAATGGGCTGAAACCTTGCTTCAAGCGCGAGGAGAGTGGCAGGCCTTGTTAAAGACTTACGACCTATGAAGCTCACCTTCTCTTCGCTGTTACTGATGGCAATAGCCGTCTTCTTTTGGATCACACTAGGCCGTGGTGACGAGGTTCTGCCAATACCATCAGCAACCACAAGCTCAATCGCTGATAGTTATCTAGACAGTGCTGAGCGCTGGAGCTACGACCCGTCTGGGACCCGCATTCAATATCTGACAATTGGTTCGGGTACTACTTACATCAACGACCCCGTCACCTATGCTGAAGATCTGATTTTTTTAAGTGCTGACGATAATGGCAACCGCTGGAAGATGACCGCAGCGAACGGTCAATACCATCCGGGGATAGCAGAACTTCTGCTCTCTGAGGGCGTGGCAATAAACTTGCTCGAGCGCGATGGAAATATGACAACATCCCGGATCCGTCTGCTGTTGGATGAAAACCGAGCGGTCACCGATGCCAAAGTGCAGCTGACAACATTAAATAGCATCACAACAGGCACCGGGCTCGAGATCGATTTAACATCCAGTGAAGCAACATTGCTGAAAGAGGTTGAAACTCGCTATGCGAACTAGAACCATAGCTTTGACACGTTTACTCCTAGTGGTATCAATGAGTTTAGGTGCAGCTGTGAGTCAGGCTTTACCGACTGACCGCGAGCAGCCGATCAAAATCACAGCCGATTCAGCCGTGCGTAATGAGCAAACCGGCGAGACACGTTACGAGGGGGCTGTGGAGCTGACACAGGGCTCTTTGCATATCAAGGCGGACCTGCTGACGCTTCATCAGCATCAGGATTCTGATGGCCTTGTTACGGCAACAGGCACACCCGCGACCCTGAAACAAACCCCTGCTGAAGGTAAAGAGCCGGTTAAAGCGGCGGCCAATCGCATCACCTATGATCAAAAAGGTGACAAAGTAACCCTGACAGAAAATGCTCGAATCGAGCAGGATGGCGCCATTGTTACCGGAGCCACAATTAACTATGTACTGAGTCAGCAACGTGTCACCGCAACAGGCGAAACGTCGGATGGCCAGGGAGCGGGGCAGCGCGTCGAAATGATTATTCCACCCAGCGCTATGGAGCGCCCTAAGAAATCGGACTCCTAGGCATGCAAAAAACATTATCCGCTCGAAACCTTGCCAAGGCATACAAGGGAAGGAAAGTGGTGAAAGATGTCTCTCTGGAGGTCAGGTCGGGAGAAATTATTGGCTTACTCGGGCCTAACGGTGCAGGAAAAACCACCTGCTTTTACATGATTTTAGGCCTGGTTAAGGCCGACGAAGGCCGTATGTTCCTTGACGATCAAGATCTGACCCCACTGCCCATCCATCAGCGTGCACGAGCAGGTATCGGCTATCTGCCACAAGAGGCCTCCATTTTTAGGCGTTTGTCGGTCCGCGACAATTTGCTAGCCATCCTTGAAATGCGCAAGGACATCAATCGCGCAGAGCGAAATAAGCTTTGCGATGACCTATTAGCAGAATTCAGCATCGGGCACATAGAACATTTACTGGGACAAGCATTATCTGGTGGCGAGAGACGACGCGTTGAAATAGCCCGTGCTTTAGCGCTTGATCCCGCGTTCGTCCTGCTTGATGAGCCCTTCGCCGGGGTCGACCCCATTTCAATTAATGAGATAAAGGGCATCATCAATCAACTGAAAGAACGGGGTATCGGTGTTTTGATCACAGACCACAACGTACGAGAAACGCTCGATATTTGCGAACGCGCCTACATTGTCGGCGAGGGCTACGTGATCGCGTCAGGAGAGCCCGAAACGGTACTCGCTGATGAAAAGGTTAAGGCCGTGTATCTAGGTGACGACTTTTCACTGTAAATTGTGAGTCAAGAAGACGGCCGATAATCTCCCCCCCCTGCTCGGGGTATTCCAAGCCAAGCTCAAGCAGAACTAAGCAAGTAATGCGCCAACCGTTGCGATAAGCCATAAGGCAGCGCTACACTAAAGGAAGCATCACGAGTATCAGCTTCCAAGAGGTGTAATGAAGCAATCACTGCAGTTAAAAATGGGGCAATCGCTGGCGTTGACGCCTCAGCTTCAACAGGCCATTAAGTTATTGCAGCTAAGCACCCTTGATTTGCAGCAAGCCATCGAAGAGACCCTAGAATCAAACCCGCTACTCGAGCGGGAAGAAGACGTCGACGCGCTAGAAGGGGGGCAGGAGAGTCAAAGTGACGTTGACTTTACTGCACAGGTCTCAGGTCCCGATAGCGCGAACGAGCTTCCGGTTGATACTCGCTGGGAAGACCTCATGCCCTCCTCCGCACCGCCGCCCTCACTACCTGACGATGACATGGGGCAATTTGCAGACCGGGATGCCGAGCCTGAAACCCTGCACGACCAACTGCATTGGCAGTTAAATCTCACCCGATTCTCAGCAACCGACCATTTGATTGCAACCGCCTTAATTGATGCAGTGGACGCTAACGGTCGGCTGACCCAGACACCGGAAGAAATTCTGGAAGCACTGCGGGATCCTGAACTTGAACTCGATGAGGTGTTAGCTGTTTTACATCGTCTGCAACATTTTGAGCCGACAGGCATCTTTGCCGCTGATTTACGAGAGTGTCTGTTACTTCAGCTACGCCAAATGGATGAGGAAACGCCACACCGCAATACCGCAGGCGCCATTGCCAATCGCCACTTGGAGAGCATAGCAACTGCCGATCCTCGGCAACTGTCACGACGGCTTAGAACGAGCCCAGAGGATGTCATTGGCGCACTAAACCTTATACGTTCATTAGACCCAACACCGGGCACATCAGTTGGTGACAGCACGACGGAATACATCATTCCCGACGTTTTTGTTATCCGCAAAGATGAGCACTGGCGGGTAGAACTCAATCCAGACATTGCCCCAAAGCTTCGTATCAATGCCGTTTACTCTGAGCTATTAGGGCAACCAGGATCCGCCAGCGATAAAAGTTATGTTCGAGAAAATTTGCAAGAGGCGAAGTTTTTTATGACAAGCTTGCACAATAGAAACGAGACACTTTTGAAGGTGGCCAGTAAAATTGTGGAACACCAAAGAGAGTTTCTTGAGTTGGGCGAGGAGGCCATGAAGCCGCTGATCTTAGCCGATATTGCACAGCAAATCGGCATGCATGAATCCACAGTTTCTCGAGCCACCACACGTAAATACATGCATACCCCCAGAGGAATTTACGAACTAAAGTTTTTCTTTTCCAGTCATGTTGCCACAACGGAGGGTGGCGAACGCTCATCTACGGCAATCAAGGCATTGATTAAAAAGCTTGTTCAGGGAGAGAACACTAAAAAACCACTAAGTGATAACAAACTTGGTGTGCTGTTAGAAGAACAAGGGATCATTGTTGCAAGGAGAACCGTGGCTAAATATCGAGAGCAACTCAATATACCACCCTCCAACGAGCGGCGGCGATTACTCTAGATTTTAGTATTGAAGTGGTATTAAGCAGGGAGTAAAAACTATGCAATTAATTGTAAGTGGACATCACATAGAGGTTACTGAAGGTCTACACGACCACGTAGCCGCTAAATTTGAAAAACTGCAAAGGCACATAGACCACATCACCAATGTAGAGGTGACACTAGTGGTCGAAAAAGCCAGTCACAAGGCCGAAGCAAATTTACACATAGCTGGCGCGGATCTGTTTGCCTCGGCCGAGAATGAAGACATGTATTCAGCTATTGATGCCCTTGCCGACAAGCTTGATCGGCAGATCATTAAACACAAGGAAAAGCAGCGAGGCCGTTAGGGGATGAGCTCTCTGGACAATTTGTTAAATTCGCAGCGTGTTCTCTGCCAGCTTCATGCGACCAGCAAAAAACGAGTGTTGGAGCTGGTGGCGCAGCATGTTGCAGATATTGAAGCGTCGCTGGAGGTTGAGCCAGTCTATGCGAGCCTGCTAGAACGTGAACGGTTAGGGTCTACTGCCCTAGGCACGGGTGTTGCAGTACCCCACTGTCGCGTCAACGGCTTGGATAAACCGTTGGGCTGCTTGATCACTTTAGCGTCCCCCATTGACTATGATGCGCCGGACGGAAAACCTGTAGACCTGCTCTTTGTTTTACTGGTTCCGCCAGACGCAACCCAAGAGCATTTGGACCTTCTTGCTGAGGTCGCGCGCAGATTCTCAGATTCTCTTTACTGCCAAGGTTTGCGAAAAGCCTCTAGCTCGGCAAGCCTGCTGCAAACTGCAACAGCAGCAAGGGCGGCCTGAACTTGGAACTCGTTATTATCAGCGGCAGATCCGGCTCGGGGAAAAGTACCGCGCTGCATCAGCTTGAGGATTTAGGATTTTACTGCGTAGACAACCTGCCCGCGGCACTTCTCCCCACCCTTACCCTGCAATTAGAGCGGGAGCAGTATCGGTCATTCCGAGGCATTGCCGTTTGTATCGATGTTCGTAACAGTGCCGACGACCTGCAACAAATCACAAAGGTTATAGGGGCACTCCCAAAGACCATCAATAGCCAGATTCTATTTCTTGATGCGAAGCCTGCAGTACTGACCAAGCGATTTAGCGAGACTCGTCGAAGGCATCCGCTGAGCAGTGACCAATACTCATTACCAGAAGCCATAGCCAAGGAGCACAACCTGCTGAGCGGCCTGTCTCAGGATGCAGACCTCCTTATCGATACTAGCGACCTTACGTTGTACGACCTGCGTGCTCTGATTTCCGCAAGGTTGGGCTCCCCGAACACACAAGGTTTATCACTGCTAGTGGAGTCCTTTGGCTTTAAGCGTGGCGTGCCCTCTGATGCCGACTTAGTCTTTGATGCCCGATTACTGCCCAATCCGCATTGGGAGAGTCACTTGCGCCCTCTGACCGGTCAGGACACTGCTGTGGCACAGTTCCTTGAGGGCCACACGCAAACTCAGGACTTTATAGATGACATCACAAGCCTGTTGCTGCGCTGGCTACCTGCCTATGAAAAATCCCAGCGCACGTATATGACAATTGCGATTGGTTGTACCGGGGGGCAGCACCGCTCGGTGTACACTGCGGAAGCGATCTATCACGCTCTGAAAGCTGAACATCCACGGATGCAAATACGTCATCGCGAACTTTCAGCCATGGTAACCGCATGATTGAAGACTCAGTTCTCATTATTAATCGACTTGGTCTGCACGCCCGAGCTGCGGCAAAACTTGTCGACTGCGCCGCCAGCTTCAGCAGCCAAATTACTTTGCAAAAGGATAAACAGGTGGTTGATGCCAAGAGCATTATGTCAGTGATGCTCTTAGCGGCAGGTCAAAACACGACTTTGCAGATGACTATCGACGGAGACGATGACGTCGCTGCGCATCAGGCAATCTTAGACTTAATCAACAACCGTTTTGGCGAGGCCGAGTAAACCACCGCGATAGGTAGGGACATATTCACTCTCTCCATGGGTGCGCCTCAGTAAATAGTCACCGATAATCTGAGTCAGCGAACGGAGGCTAGCGGTGAATTCTTCGGTTACAACAGAAAAGCAGCTCGCGCAGCTCGATCGCGCTCTTGACGCGGGAACACTTGGTGACGTTGCAGGTATCGTCGGCGATTTATCGCCAGGAGACGTGGCCTACCTGATCACGTCGTATCCTCCCCGAATCCGACAGGTGATCTGGAGCTTATTAGAGCCAGAGCAAGAAGCCGACGTTCTCAACGAATTACCCGAAGACCTACGTAATCAAATCCTTGTAGAAATGGAGCCTAAAGCTCTGGCTTTGATCGTAGGTCAGCTCGATGACGACGACGTCGCCGACATTCTTCACGACCTTCCAAATTCCATTACCGAGCAAGTGCTTGGAATCATGGATGAAACCGATCGAACGCGACTGGCCACAGTGCTGGCGTTTCCAGATGATGTTGCTGGTGGCCTAATGAGCACGGATACCATATCGATTCGCGCTGATCTGACACTCGATGTCGTCATGCGCTATCTCCGACGCCACGCAGAGATTCCGCAAAACACCGACAGCATTATTGTCGTCAATCGTGAAGATCACTTCGTCGGTCTTCTCCCGATACGAATTCTTTTGGTTGCCGATCCAGCCCAGTCGGTAAGAGAAATGATGCTCACAAATCGCGATGCCATTCCTGCACAGCTACCTGCGGCTGAAGTGGCTAGACTATTTGAGCGAAACGACTGGATCTCAGCACCCGTTGTAGACGAAAAAAATCGATTGTTGGGTCGAATTACCATTGATGACGTCGTTGACGTGATCCGAGAAGAAGCCGACCACTCCCTGACCTCTTTAGGGGGCATCGGAGAAGACGAAGATACCTTTGCCACCGTAATGCAAACGGCACCGCGTCGCGCGGTCTGGTTGGGCATTAACCTATTGACCGCATTTATTGCTTCGTCAGTGATCAATGTATTTCAAGACACTATTGAAAAAGTGGTCGCTCTCGCGGTTCTGATGCCCATCGTGGCCTCAATGGGCGGCGTCGCGGGAACCCAGACATTAACTGTCTTAATTCGAGGCCTCGCAATGGGCCAATTAAACAGTCGTAACCAACGTTGGCTGGTGGCACGGGAAGCCCTAGTAGGAATCGCTAATGGCATACTTTGGGCTCTCGTTGTTGCCGCAGCGGCTTCTGTTTGGTTTGAGGACTGGACGCTAGGCGCGGTCATTGCCGCGGCAATGATGATCAACCTAATGACCGCGGGTTTAGCCGGGGCGGTTATACCGCTAACATTAAAGCGGCTGGGAATTGATCCCGCGCTTGCAGGGGGTGTCGTACTCACCACGGTCACAGACGTCGTGGGCTTTTTATCCTTTCTTGGATTGGCAGCAATTTTTTATGGCTAAAACAGATCTCGAAGACAGCGACTGGAATCCTGAGGATGCCCCGCCGAGTAAAAGCTCAAAAAAACGTGCTATGACGGCACTGCAGGTGCTAGGAACCCGCTTGGTAAATCTAACACCGAGTCAGCTCGAGCAAGTTCCAATCGAAGACCCCCGTTTACAGGAGGCGGTTCTTCAAGCGCGTAAAATCACTCAGCGAGGGGGACTTCGTCGCCAACTGCAGTACATTGGTAAGCTCATGCGGGTGATCGATCCCGAACCCATAGAAAACGCCCTCGCAAAGCTCGACGGCGTCCATCAGGAGGAGCGGGCACAACTGCATCAGCTTGAACAGTTACGAGACGCGCTAATCGCTGACGGCGATGGCGCCCTGCCAGAAACGTTAGCGGCGTTTCCCCACGCAGATCGTCAACAGCTTCGCCAGCTTGTCCGTCAATGCGACCCCAAAGGACCCCGCGCCAAAGAGCATGCGAGAAAACTGTTTAAATACCTCCGAGAGCTTCAGGACTCTTCCGACTTAGATTTTTGAGCGCTCTCTTGTGGGCTGTCAGCGGTCGGGGGCTGCAAATCAACCGGCGACCCGGCATCAAATATTCGAATGAAAGTGACCTCTGGAGCGCTGAGATTACCTTTTACGGCATAAACACCGCTGCTTAAGCTTAAGAACTGATCTTCAAACACCTTGCTAACCAAATAAGCTCCCGCCGCTACTGGAATCCCTCCCACTAAAGCTGCCACCCAAGGAATATTTTCTACCAGCGGCAAGGTCACTACTAGCTCCCCGTCGATCATCTCGGTGACAAGGTCAATATCGCTTTTAAAGTTGAATCCGCCCCCCGTGCCATTTATGTCAAACAGTGGAATCTTGACGTTACCCGGGCTGAATTCAAATTCTCCAACCGCTGAGCGAAACGCAACACCCGGATCAAAAATTCTGGTCACGTCCGCTCGACCGAAGAGCCCCGCTAGGTTTAACAAACTAAATACCCGCACAGCGCCGGTTGCCCCAGACGAGACGGGTAAAAAAGAGCCCTCTGTTAATTGCATTTGCGCCGACCCTGTTAAAGCGAGCAGGTTCAAATCTGTGGGCCCGCCTGGCCAAGCAAGATGCGTCTCGATCACGCCTGAGCGCGTGGTAACCAAGGGCTCCAATGAAAGATCCGTAAAAGTGCGCTGAAAATCGAGCAATTCCGCTGAGACATTGAGTTCCGTAACCCAACGACCTTGGTTGTTTTCAGACCACGTTAAATCGCTTCCCTCCAACAGTGTCAATCCCGCTAGCTGACCTTGTATGTCCTCAATGACTAGGGCGTCAGCCGCACTTTTTAAGCGAAATTTCGCTGCACCCATTGCCCGTTTTTTATACGTAAGGTTTGCCACGGTGACATCAAGAGAAACCGGGAGCTCTGGTGGCTGACGCGCGCTTATTTCATCTTCAGAGGGGTACAAACCGGTCGCAACTGTGTTCAGGCCACTGAGCTGATCATAGTTAAGTTGATTGATAATAAGCGCTATACCTTGGTCGTCTTTTGGAATGGTCAGCTCTGCATCCAGCCACGACGTATTGATGCCAACCTGGTGCCAAGTTGTATAGGGCGTCACATCGACCGTCACGTCCTCGACAGCAATCGTGCCTACGACAAGCTCACTTATTCCCAAGGTCTTAATCCGCAAGGGCCACTGGGATGGAGCGCCGCTCGCTGGAGGCTTGAACTGACGTAAAGTAGCCAACCACGGGTCGAGCTCAACATGCGATATTTGACCAAAGGCATCCACACCAGAAGTTATCGGCTCACGAGGAAAAACAATGGGTTGTGTCCGTGGTGTTAGGTCAAGCGCCAGGCCGGTAAGACCTTCCTCACCCTGATAAATTTGTGCCTGGCCACGCTCAAACCAAAACACTTCCCACGGTATAGGCTCACTCGGCTGAAAAATAACGGTCAAGGGTGCGGCCTCGTCCGCCAATTTTCCAAGGGGTTTGGGTAAGCTCACTGCCATGCCGTCTAAGGTCGTACTCAAGTGGAATTGAGTTAACTTGCCGACAGCAGCATCGACAATCACCTGCGTCTTGCCAGACAGGGGCGGCGCTTGCTCTTCGTCGACCAAGGAATACTTCGCCAGACCTTGGCTCCATGATAAAAAATTAGCTCCAGACACCTCAGCAATAAATCGCCCATCAAATAATTCTGCGTCGTTGAGCCCAGAGCTACCCGATCCTATTGCTGTCGAAACAGGCTCTCCAAACAAGGTAGATCGTAGATTCCGGCTAGCAAAGCCGGTCTTTGAATTGAAATCTAACCCACCCTGCAAATCGTCCAACGTCAGTGCCAAAAGGCGCGAACTCACTTTAGCCTGAGACAACTCAGCAGACACAGCTACCTGTGGCGCTGCATCCGGTGATCGGAAATTCATCGCTAAGTCTAAAGCGCCTGCAACAACGCCCTGAAAATCTAGATCGTCCAAAAGCGTAGGGCTGAGGTTGTAAATTGGACTATTCCGCAACAAATCTAACGCCGCCGCTCCCCGCCCCTGAAACCTGCCAAAGGCCAACAGCTCCCCAGCCGAGCCAGCGGCATCGACCTCCACTGAAACGTCCTCGACGACGGCATTACTGATGATGCCTGTATTTGCCCACACACTCACTCGGTCAGTATCTACCAGTAACACTCCTCTAAAATCATCGATCCTCGGCCAGTTAGGTTGGAATCGGATACTGCCATCAAGTATCTCCGCCGCGATCTGCATACTCTGACGCCCTGAGCCAAAGCCTTTAAAGCCTCCTCGCCACAAAAAACCTGTCTGCGATAAGCGTCCACCTAAAATACTGCTATCCAACCACTCCTCGAGCACGTTAGGAATTCGGTAGGGGATATATTTTTGGCGAACGTCGACCCCTGCAACAGGAACGCCGACATCTAGGTACATCGCTAAAGGCGGACCCAGCACAGCCTGAGGCACCAGAGGAATGGTCATACCAAAAAGGGCGAGGGCTTGATGGTCTGCTTGCTCACCCTTGAAAACACCATCCGTCAGGAAGAGCGTGTCTGCATCCCAATTTGCCGAAAGCCTCCCCATAACCTGCGTGAATTCGATCGGCTCTCGATACGCCTTGGGTATATCCAATGCAAAGTTCTGGGTATCGAGCCAAGCTGTGGCGCCCATATGAGTCGCCACGACCGTCCCATCTATACCCAAGAGTCCCGGTATTTTTTTTCGTGCTTGTACGGAAATATCTTTGACTTCTGCCGTAGCGGACCAGTCTGAAAGCGGCTGCTGCCAATCTGCCAGCTCTGCTTCTACTGCCAGGACAGACCCTGTCGGGGCCAGCTCAGACAATACTTCAGAGACCTTCCCGGGCAGTAAATCACTGGCAACCACCGTTGCTAACAAATTACCGACATCTAACGCCTCGGTTTGCAGCCGCAGGCTGCCTCCACGGTTCTCAATCTCCAGTCGGTCCAAGGAGAAATCAGAGTCCTTCGAGTTCATGGCAAATGATTGGAGTCGGCCTGTCCAGCCGGCAGGCTGAATGTTGACCCCCGCGTCAAAGGCCAGGCTATCAAGCTTTGACGTGCGACCATCTTCATGGGACCAAGTCAGCTCGGAGACAGCCAGTGACGCCTCAAGAGTGGGAGATTGGCTATTGCTGTGATACCAGAAATCCAGCTCACCGATTACGCTCACCTCGCGGCCGAGCAGGTTCGCCAGCCACCGGGCATTAGGGAGACTCAGATGGCCATACAACTCACCGACAAACCGGTCCAACTGTAGAATGTCTCCAACACTCGAGCCGGAGATGCTGAGATGCGAATTGCTTGGACCCGACACCTCTACCGCTATTTGACGCTCACTTCCTGCACGACGCAAATCAAGGGTCAATTTCAACGGCTCGCGACCGCCCTCTGCCCCCACCAACCCAATGTCTGCGCGCTCAATAGTGACTTTACGAAATGCCGCCAGCAGCTCAGCAGCTAAACGGGCGCCGCTACCATCACCGTTCATTACCGGCAAAGCGCCCACGGGTAAGTCAACTCCAAGGCCATCTAACCGAAGCGTATCGAGTCGAATTTGCCCAGCCAACAATGAAGCCCAGGGATCGACAGTGACCTCTGCCGAACCAAAGATAATAGGCGTACCGTTTGGCAGCGTGATGCGCAGATCAGTCACTTGGATGCTTGGTTGAAATTTTTTGATATCCCCACGAAGACTGGAGATTTCATAATTGAGTTCGCTCCTTTCGGAAACCCAAGCATCAATATTTGTCTGGTACGCCGGCAAAGCACTTAAAAGTGCTCGAGCACCCGCAACATACACCGCCAGCACAACCACCAACACAAGCATCGCGCGCCAAAGCGTTCTTCCTAGGACTTTGTATATTCGCTCAGCCGACATACTGTCTCACTGATCTAACCCCATACCAAAATTAACCAACAAAGCCTTGGTTTCAACAAGAGGCAACCCCACCACTGAAGAATAACTGCCCTCAATACGCAGAACGAAGGCACCTCCTCGCCCCTGAATCGCATAGGCACCAGCTTTGTCCCAAGGTTCTTCGGTATCCAGGTAACGGGCTATGTCTCTCTGCGAAAGTTTTGCGAATGTGACCAAAGTGTGCACCACGCAACTCTTGACAACGTCATCACAACGCACAGCAACACCAGTCAGCACATCGTGAGACCGCCCCGAAAGCATCGAAAGCATCCGCGTTGCATCTTCACGATCCTCCGGCTTGCCTAGAACCACATTGTCTACCGTTACCGTCGTGTCGGCCCCCAGAATGAGTTCACCCGGCGCATCCACTGCCGAGGCCTTAGCAATTGCCAGGCGAGCAACATAATCTCGTGGGGTTTCACCTACTCTAGGGGTCTCGTCGACATCGGGGTTCATACAGCTGAAGTCAGGTGTTAGGAGCTCTAGCAGCGATCGACGCCTGGGGCTTCCGGAAGCGAGCACTATCCTCATCACTGAACCTCGTAGTACCGTCGTACAAATCTCAGGCAATTACGCACTGGCACCCAAAATAATAAAGAGGTCGCTGCCGGAATGAGAAAGGCCGTGCCGACATGCTGCCACCCCAGAAACGTTTCCAGACGCTGTTCCACAAGATGAACCAACGAAATCAATAGGCCCATGACAAGACTCTGCTTTAGCCCATCAAACTGGCGAACGCGTTGATAACTAGCAAGGATGACGAGCACAGCCAATACGGCACCAATCGCTGTTGCACCGACGGGAGAACCGTCAAGAAGGTCAGTGAGTATTCCAACCACGCAGGCGAGCAGCACTCCAACACGAGTAGGCAGTGCTAGGACCCAATAGAACAGAAACAACAGTGGCCAGTCAGGAACGTACCCTCGCCACATAACGGGCACTGGAATCGCGACCAGCAAAAGTGCCACAAAAATCGAACCCAAGACCACCCAGGAGCCTCTTTCTGCCATCACAACTACTGACTGCCACTAGGTGTTAGGTCCAGCGCCAACATCACATGGCGCCCGCGATCGAGATGCGCGATCGGCACGGCAATAACTTGTGAAAATGACGAGCCAGGCTGCTTCACGATCGTCTTTACCATGGCAACTGGATACCCCGAGGGAAAAAGGCCCCCTAGGCCTGACGTCACTAAGGTGTCACCCTCTCTAATATCTGTCGTCGCTGCGATATGTCTGACCACCAATCGATTTAATGTCCCGGTTCCTTCCGCGAGGCCCCGCACGCCACTGCGCAACACCTGAACGGGAACCGCGTGAGTCGCGTCGGTAATCAACAGCGCGTGACTGCTGTACTGCCCAACCTGAATGACCTGCCCCATCAGACCATCTGCCCCAAGCAGCGGTTGCCCCATGTACACAGCGTCAGCACTACCCTTATCGATAATCAACTCATGACGAGATGGCGCTGCTGTCACCGCAATAATCTCGGCGACCATAACCTCACGCTCGAGTGTCTCGGCCGAGCGTAACAAGGCACGATAACGTCCATTTTCAGCGAGAATAGCTGCAAGGGTTTGGGTTTGCCCCTTTAAAACCAAGTTTTCTTGCGACAACCGGTCATTGTCTGCTCGCAGCGTGCTGTAAGACTTAAAAAACTCTCCAAGGCTGTGGAAAGCCGATACGGGTGCCGCCGCAATGCGATATACAAGTGCCGCAGAATCAATGGTGAATTGTCGCGGGGTTTCCAGCGCAGGATGGTCACGCAGATAAAAAAGCAGTAGCAGGCTGCAACCGATTGCCAAAGTGGCACGCCAACCCACATGCTTTTCTTTAAGAAATAGGGGTTTGATCGCTCACCTCACCTCAACGTTGAAAAAGGAGTCTCTACTCTGTGGAGAGCAAATCTAGGGCATGTCGATCTACCAGCTCCAATGCCTTGCCGCCACCGCGGGCAACGCAAGTTAGCGGTTCCTCTGCGACAATAACCGGCAAGCCCGTTTCGTCGATAATTCGCTTATCGAGGTCTCGCAGTAACGCACCCCCGCCGGTTAACACAATACCCGACTCTGCGATATCGGCGGCCAATTCAGGGGGCGACTGTTCGAGTGCGACCTTTATAGCACGCAAAATTGCGAGCAGCGGATCAGCCAAAGCATCTCTAATCTCGTCGCTGTTTAAGGTGAAGCTCTTGGGAACCCCTTCGGCAAGGTGTCGGCCCCTGACATCAATTTCTCTAAGCTCGCTCGACTCATAGGCACAGCCAACTTCCTGCTTAATTCGCTCGGCCGAGGAGTCACCAATCAGACTCCCGTAGCGTCGTCGAACAAAGGCGATAATAGATTCGTCGAAGCGATCGCCGCCCACACGAATGGAATCACGATAAACAACGCCGTTCAAAGAAATAATAGCGATTTCAGTGGTCCCGCCACCGATATCCACAACCATACATCCGGTGGCTTCATCGACCTGCAAACCGGCCCCAATGGCCGCCGCCATAGGTTCTTCGATTAACCGAACCTCGCGGGCCCCAGCACTCAACGCCGATTCTCGTATAGCCCGTCGCTCAACTTGGGTGGACATACAGGGGACGCAGATCAGTACCCTAGGGCTTGGTCGGATGAATTGGGTCTCGTGCACTTTGGCAATAAAATGCTGGAGCATTTTCTCGGTAACCTGAAAGTCGGCGATTACACCGTCTTTTAAAGGCCTAATGGCCCTGATGTTACCGGGCGTTCTGCCCAGCATACGTTTGGCCTCTCGTCCGACTGCTTCAATAGTCTTCTGACCGTTGTGCATGCGAATGGCCACAACCGATGGCTCATCGAGAATAATGCCTTTGTCTTTTACGTAAATCAGCGTATTTGCTGTGCCGAGATCAATCGACAAATCATTGGAAAACAGGCCGCGTAGGCGCTTGAACATACTTTGGTCCCGTGGAATCGATGCGTGCAACCCCTGTAAATCGCACTTGTAAGAGTGCAATGAGGGTGCAGTTTTTGTTATGGCGAAGCAAAGTGCTGAAAAAAAATGGCAAAAAAGGGGCTAAATCAGCAACTTCTAGCGTCGTCTTAAGGTGCGAATGTATCAACGTGGGGGTTTTTGGGCAAGGTGAATCTGTGGTAGCTTCGCCCCTTTCCATCACCGCGGATATCCCGCTATGCCCACTATTCCTGCAGACGTGCTGTCGGTGGCACAGCTCGCTCGATTGCACATCGATAACACCGCACTAGACGACGTGACAGATCGCTTTGGTCGGACTTTAAATTTGGTTGCAGAGCTGGAAAAAATCGACACCGACGGCGTCGTACCCATGTCTAATCCACACGACATGCATCAGCGACTGCGACCCGATTGTGTCACCGAGAGCAACCAACGTGAGGCACTCCAACTAACCGCTCCGGCCGTTGCCGATGGGTTTTTTTTGGTCCCTAGGGTTATTGATTAATGTCGCTGGAGTCTCTTACACACGCCACAGCATCTGAGCTGTCCTCGGCATTACACGCTGGAAAAATCTCTGCCGTTGAGCTCACCGAAGCCTGCCTTAATGCCATTGCCACCCACAATTCCGAGGTAAACGCTGTCATCACGCTCTGTGAGGACGCCGCGATAGCAGAAGCTAAAGCCGCCGATTTACAGCTACACAACGGATCAGCGGGGCCTTTGACCGGCGTACCGCTACTTCACAAAGACATTTTTTGCACACGCAACGTGGCCACCACCTGCGCTTCTAAAATGCTCAGGGATTTCATACCGCCTTACGATGCCACCGTGGTCAGCCGACTCCGCTCAGCGGGAACTGTCATGTTGGGCAAAACGAATATGGATGAGTTTGCCATGGGCTCTTCCACAGAGACCTCCGTATTTGGTGTTACGCGGAATCCTTGGGATCTTAATTGTGTGCCCGGGGGAAGCTCTGGCGGTGCAGCTGCCGCAATTGCAGCCGGATTTGCCCCGCTTAGCACTGGAACTGATACCGGAGGGTCAATTCGTCAACCCGCCTCCCTATGCGGTATCACAGGATTAAAACCAACCTACGGTCGCGTATCTCGGCTGGGAATTATTGCTTTTGCCTCTTCACTAGATCAAGCCGGCCCCATGACACGAACCGTAGAAGATGCCGCCCTAATGCTCCAAGCCATGAGCGGCATCGATGCCGGAGATTCCACCTCAGCAGATCTTGCAGTACCCGATTTCTCTGCCGGACTCAATCAGCCTGTCGCGGGTCTGAGAATTGGCGTGCCTAAGGAGTATTTCAATCACAACCTAGACGAGCAGGTTGCTAAAAAAATCCACGAAGCGCTGGATGAATTAGTCAAGGAGGGCGCAGAGCTTGTCGATATTGAGCTACCCCACACGGAGCAGGGAATAGCCACCTACTACATTATTGCCCCAGCCGAGGCCTCTACAAATCTTTCCCGCTATGACGGCGTTAGATTTGGCCATCGCTGTGAGAACCCCGAAAACCTCAATGATCTTTATGAAAGGTCGCGCAGTGAAGGTTTTGGCGAGGAGGTGCAACGACGGATTCTCGTGGGAACCTATGCCTTGTCAGCGGGCTTCTACGACGCCTACTTTAAAAAAGCCCAGCAAGTTAGGCGCCTTATCAGCGAAGATTTTAAAAAAGCCTTTGAGCACTGCGACGTCATTGCGGGGCCTGCTGCTCCCGGTACCGCCTTTCCCTTGGGCGCTAAATCCGACGACCCACTTGCCATGTATCTTGAAGATATATACACCCTCTCAGTTAATCTCGCCGGTCTGCCGGGACTATCTGTTCCTGCTGGACTCATTAATGGCATGCCAGTGGGACTGCAACTCATTGGGCGAGCATTTGATGAAACGACTTTGCTGAGAATGGGGCATCGGTTTCAGTTACGTACCAAACACCACCTTGCTAGACCCGCTATGGCAGGAGCAAACCAATGAGCTGGGAAGTGGTCATGGGACTTGAAGTACACCTGCAACTTGCCACCAAGAGTAAAATTTTTTCCGGTGCCGCCAATCAATTTGGTGCAGAGCCCAACGTTCAAGCCTGTGCAGTCGACCTTGGCATGCCTGGCATGCTTCCCGTGCTTAACAGTGAAGCTGTGCGGTATGCCGTTATGTTTGGTTTGGCTATCGATGCCCGCTTGGGCAAGCGATCCGTTTTCGACAGGAAAAATTATTTCTATCCCGATCTCCCCAAAGGGTATCAGGTCAGCCAATTTTTCGAGCCTATTGTCTGCGAGGGAAAATTTGATATTCCAATGGAGGACGGCTCGGTGTTTCCCATTCGCATTACCCGGGCACACCTTGAGGAGGACGCTGGAAAGTCTGTCCATGACTTATACAGTGGCCAGACAGGCGTTGACCTCAATCGTGCGGGAACTCCCCTTCTTGAGATTGTTACTGAACCCGACTTTCGAACCGCAGCTCAGGCTGTGGCTTACCTGAAAGCCCTGCATTCCCTAGCCATCTATCTAGGAATTTCAGACGGCAATATGGCCGAGGGCTCCATGCGCTGCGATATCAATATCTCGCTGCGAGCCTCAGGCAGTGAAGCGTTTGGCACTCGCACCGAGATCAAAAACGTCAATTCGTTTAAGTTCGTTGAGAAAGCCATCGCCGTTGAAACCGAGCGACAGCAGGACCTACTCGAATCCGGGGGAACCATAACCCAAGAAACTCGCCTCTATGACGCCGATAAAAACGAGACCCGCGCAATGCGATCAAAAGAGGTCGCCAACGATTACCGCTATTTTCCCGAGCCTGATTTACTCCCGATTATTATCGACGATGAATACATTGAGGCTATTAGAGACACGCTGCCTGAGCTCCCAAGAGTTAAACAAACACGCTTCATTAGCCAGTATGAGCTAAGCCAATATGATGCTGCATTACTCGCTGACACACCTACCTTGGCACAATTTTTCGAGACTGCAGCGACCGTAAGTAAAGCACCGAAATTAGCTGCCAATTGGATTCTCGGCGACCTTGCGGGCGCGTTAAATCGAGAGGATCTGGACATCAGCCAATCGCCGGTTTCTGCTGAGGCTCTTGCAGGACTAATCGTTCGAATAGCTGACGAAACCTTGTCTAGCAAATTAGCAAAACAAGTGTTCGAGGGGCTGTGGCAGCAGGAAGGGACTGCCGATGCCATTATTGAAACCCGCGGCTTAAAGCAAGTGACAGATACGGGAGCTTTGGAAGCCATGGTCGATCAAGTGATCGCTGACTGTCCTGACCAAGTGACTCAATATCGAGCCGCCGAAGAAAGCAAACAAAAAAAGCTGATTGGCTTTTTTGTGGGGCAAGTTATGAAGGCATCTAAAGGACAAGCCAACCCACAGCTGCTCAACACACTCCTGGTATCGAAGCTTGGAGAATCCTAAACAAGCGCTAACTGCCCTTGGTTAGTCAGCCGGTCGATCGTAGGGCACCCTCCCCTTGAGAAAGCGCTCTCTGTTTTCACGTTTCTTCTGCAGACTCTTACGCAACAGTACGTACACAGCGCCCGTGCCGCCATGGACTGGCTGAGCAGAGTGAAACGCCTGAACTTCCTCTGAGTCTTGCAACCAGTGGTTAACGTAGCCCTTTAGCACTGCGGTTTTCTCTTGCTCAGCCTTACGCTGACCTTTGCCATGAAGAATCAATACGGTGCGCAAGCCGTACTGCATGGCGTCCTGAATAAAACTGTGTACATCAATGCGAGCTTGCTTGACTGAAAGCCGGTGAAGATCGAGTCTTGCGTCAATTTCGTATCGACCCTGCCTGAGCTTTTTGTAAACGCCATGCTGAATACCGGGGCGCTTAAAGGCTAGAACGTACCAGGCATCAAGAGGCTCGACCCCCTCATCCACCAGTGAATTAAGACGACCCTCTGGCTCCCCTTCAGCGGCTTGCCTACGCGCTTCCCCATCACCGCCATGGTCTTTTCGCAGCAGGCGCTCCCTGGCATCGCGCTTGAGGGGCGTGACTCCCAGCATCTCTGCCTGAAAAAACTCATCTTCTGACACAACCTAGCTCCACAATTAATCGCGTAACACTTTATACTGGCTTAAGGATCATGGAGGATCAAACCGATGAACGGAAATGTGATCACCGGGGCGGGTTATTTTTTTCGTGGGCTAGCGATGCTTACAGACAAACGTCTGCGGGCTTTTGTCATTCTGCCGCTGGTTGCCAATATAAGCCTCTTCATTCTCTTAGGCAGTGTCGCCTGGAGCTTGGTAGACGGCTTGGTTCAGACCACCGAAGAAACCCTTCCAAGCTGGTTGGGCTTTCTCACTTGGCTGATCGCACCCATGCTATGGCTTATGGGCAGCCTGGCCACCGGATACCTATCCACCCTCACAGTTCTTGTGTTGACCTCCCCCTTTCATGCGCTCCTTGCTGAAAAAGTAGAAGAGCAGGTCACTGGACAAGCCGTACCGGCACTGGAAGGTATTGGTAGCGCCATCATTGCCATTCCCCGAGGTATTTTTAAAGAAATTCGCAAGATTCTTTATTACATTCCGCTGGCTATTTTTGTTTTGATTGTGACCGTCATTCCGGGCCTTCAGGCTTTCGCGCCAGTGCTCTGGTTTGCCTTGGGCGCTTGGATGATGGGATTGCAGTTCATGGATTACCCCATGGACAACCACCGCATGAGTTTTGCAGATGTGAAAGAAGCCTGTGCCTCTCGGCGCCTTAGCAGCCTGGGTTTGGGGGGCATGGTAGCTTTTGTCGCGGGGATACCCTTGGTCAACCTCGTGGTCATACCAGCGGCAGTTGTTGGGGCAACCCTAATGTGGTGCGAAGAACTGCGGCACCGGCAATAAAATCAGCCGGCGGTCAGTCGAGCAAGTCTGCTGGTGGTGGCACGCACTTCAGGCGCTCACCCAGAAGGGTCTCTATATCTGGCAGTAAAAAGGCGTCGTCTTCACTCGCAAAACTGATCGAAATACCTGTCGCCCCCGCTCGCCCAGTGCGTCCAATGCGGTGCACATAGTCCTCAGGGTCTTCGGGTAAATTGTAGTTAACAACGTGGCTCACACCATCTACGTGAATACCCCGCCCTGCCACGTCGGTTGCCACCAACACGGCGATTTTACCGGACTTGAAATCTGCCAGAGTTTTGGTCCGGCGGGCCTGGGTAATTTCCCCCGACAAAATGCCACAGGAAATACCTGCCTTTCGCAGCTTTTCGTGCAGCGATCGAACTTGATCCCGTCGATTGGCAAAGACAATTGTCGAGACAGCTTCTGGGCCGCGTAGCACCTTGAGCAACACCTTCAACCGCTCGTGGCTAGTCACCAAATAAACACGCTGGTCCACGGTCGCAGTTGCAACGCGCTCTGGTTCTATTTCCACGGTGACTGGCTCAAAGGTCCATTGTTGAGCCAAGTTGAGAATGTCCTGAGTGAAGGTGGCCGAAAACAACAAGGTCTGACGATCTTCCTTTCGCGGCGTCGCCCTAACAATTCTTTTAACCTGAGGAATAAACCCCATATCTAACATTCGGTCTGCTTCATCAAGAACTAGGGTTTCAACGCGGTCAAGGAACAGATCTCGACGCTGCATGAAATCAATTAAGCGTCCCGGGGTTGCGACTACCAAGTCGACCACGCGGGATTGCACTTTGGACAACTGCTTTTGATAGTCTGCACCACCGATCATAGTCACCGTTTGAAGCCCAGTGAACTTACCAAGATCCTCCGCATCGGCGGCAATTTGCATCACCAGCTCGCGGGTTGGCGCAATAATCACAGCGCGGGGTTCCGCCAAATAGCGCTCACCTTCGGGTGGGTTGCACAGCAAATCATTGAAAATAGTGATAAGAAACGCAGCGGTTTTGCCGGTGCCCGTCTGGGCCTTACCGATGGCATCATGTCCCTGCAGGGTATGCGGCAGGATTTTTGCCTGTATCGGCGAACAGTATTGAAAACCCAGCTCTGCGACCCCTCGTAACAGGGAGTCCTGTAAATCGAGATCATGAAAGCGGGTCTTGTCGTCTACAGCCTCGACAACAAAATCGCTTGGGCTCCAGGATTTGGACTCTTCGTCGCGGTTAGATTTGCTCAAAATTGAACTCAGTAAAATGTGCGGTGGGGGAGTCTAGCACAGCTTAAGCCGTGCTAAATTATGCCGGACAAGGAGGCACCACAAATTGGCTGCAGCAAAATTAATGACTGGCACGCTCTTACGACGGGAAATGCGGCAATTGCTGCGCTTCGCTTTTCCCTTATTTATTGCCCAGAGCGCCCAAATGGGCACCGGTGTCGTCGATACCATCATGGCTGCCCGCTACGGTGAGCAGGATCTTGCGGCGATTTCTATCGGCATCAACATATGGCTTCCGGTCTATCTCCTTATCTTAGGTACAGTATTTGCCACCGCCACAATCGTGGCTCAGGACTTCGGCGGCGGCCGCATTGAGAAGATACGTCAGCAGCTGCCCCAATCTCTTTGGGTCGCGGTATTCCTTGGCCTCACCTTGAGCCCCGCAATTTGGTACGCGGGTCCCATTCTCGATTTGCTGGGCCTCAACCCCACAACCCGGCAACTCGCTCTCGATTATGCACAAATGGTTGCTCTGGGCATGCCGGCAACGGCTATCTTCCAAGCCCTCCGGTATCACACACAGGGGTTAGGTATTACACAACCGTTTGCCTTCGCTGCGGTTGCTGGTTTTTTGTTGAATGTGCCTCTCAACTACGCGTTCATATTTGGCGAGTGGGGTGCACCAGAACTCGGCGCTAAGGGCTGCGGCATTGCGACGGCAATTTCCATGTGGCTGAGTGTCTTTCTAATTGGCGCTTATGTCCTGCGCAGCAAGAAAATTCGGCTTTATCTCCCCGAGTGGAAACCTGTCGCCCCCGACTGGGTGAAAATTCGCGAAATTTTATCCGTCGGCGCACCAATTGGCCTCACCTTCTTTCTGGAAATGGGCGTTTTCAGTGTCATCGCGCTGTTGGTTGCGAGCTTGGGCGATACCGCCATTTCAGCTCATCAGATCGCCTTCAATGTGTGGGATTTGTACTACATACCCATGCTGGCAATAGGCACCGCTATGTCAACACGCATTGGCCATGCTATTGGCGCAGGTTGGCGTGAAGGCATTTATCGCGCCATGATAGTGGGGGGGGCCATATCTGCTGTAGTGGCGATAGGCACTATGCTCATTTTATTGAGTTTTCCCGGCGCAATTATTGGCATCTACACCGATGCGCCAGATATTCAGTTGCTGGCAACGCGGCTACTCACTCTTTCAGCATTTTTCATCCTCATTGACGGCGCCCAAATCGTGGGCTCATTTATTTTGCGCGCTTACAAAGAAACTCAGTTCCCCTTTATTATGATGGTCGTGTCCTATTGGCTGGTCGCTTTACCCTTGGGGTGGTGGCTAGGCATAGAGCTACCCGACAATCCCAACGACGGTGCCGCAGGCTTCTGGTATGCCACTATTACTGGAATCAGCGTGTGTACCGTATTGATTGGTG
Source organism: Luminiphilus sp. nBUS_16 (assembly GCF_051201645.1). Taxonomy (GTDB): domain Bacteria; phylum Pseudomonadota; class Gammaproteobacteria; order Pseudomonadales; family Halieaceae; genus Luminiphilus. The sequence continues at coordinate 2,699,538 of NZ_CP179205.1, forward strand.
CTCGCATTTGGGTGATTTTACATCGGGAGTTACCCAGCGCAGTGGCCGAATAGTGTCACGGACGCTACTGCAATCGGGGCTTTAAATCAGCATCGCACACAACACAGCCAGCTTGTTTGGGCAAAGGCAGTGACGCTGTCGTGTCGGCTCTGAAGTCGTATTGGCGAAGCATTCCCCAGGGAACCTTAGCAACGTCGGTTAGAGCCCCCAGAACATCCAAAACCTGACGAAGGGCAACCGTCGCCACAACCGGCCCTAAAATGCCAAGGGTACCGCAGCTAGCAGCGTCTGAGCCCACCTGTTGAGGGGCGAAACAATGGTAGCAACCCTCTTTACGCGACCCTGTAAAAGCGATGTTTTGACCGGCCATTTGCACTGCAGCCCCCATGAACCAGGGCAGCCCTCTGTCGGCTGTGAGGCGATCAATCAGTAATCTCGCAGCATGGTTGTCTGTTCCATCTACCACAACATCGACAGCGGCCAGCAAGTCAGCACCAGAGGTTTCATCAAAAAATACCGGATGGCACTGCACATCAACTGCGCCATTCATTTGATGCAAGCGCTGGGCTAAAACCTCAGCTTTAAACCGCCCAACGTCGGCCTCGGTATAGGCTATTTGGCGCGGCAAATTGCTCGACTCAATACGATCGGCGTCGACTAGGACCAAGCGGCCTACACCCGCTGCGGCAAGGTATTGAGCAGCCAAGGCGCCCAACCCACCGCAGCCAACAATGAGCACCGAAGCGGCACCCAAACGCTCTTGGCCCTCTAGCTCAAAGCCCGGGACCAACAATTGTCGGGAATATCGTTCAAGCTCGCTGTCGTTCATAAAGGCCGATAACCCCCCGTCACTCGCTCACGCCCGGCGAGATCGCGCCGTGTTTCAACCCCTTGCCAACCCTGGGTCACAAGAAGATTTCGAACATCGGGGCCCTGATCCCAACCGTGCTCTAACAACATCCAGCCACCGGGCTCGAGTGCCGCTTGCCCATCGGCGGCTAACTGTTGAAGCGCCTGCAAACCATCAATACCGGATGTTAGCGCCATCTTAGGCTCTGCAGGAAGATCGCCCTGATGCAGGTGGGCATCGTCTTCCCGAATATAGGGTGGATTTGCTACGATAAGATCGAAGCGGCGTGCCAGTATTGGCTCGAACCAAGACCCAAGTAACCACTCCACGTCCAAGCTCAGTTGCTTTCCGTTGGCGCGCGCTACGCCCAAAGCAGCCGCGCTCAAATCGACAGCGGTCACCTCGCTACGAGGACATTCATGTTTAACCGCTAGAGCGACGGCACCGCTGCCCGTGCCCAAATCCAGACAGCGCTGGTGTGAACGCGCTTTCAGCAATCTCGCCGCCCACTGGACCAGCAGTTCTGTGTCCACTCTTGGGATGAGCACATCGGGAGTAATCTTTAGCGGCAAAGACCAAAACTCCCATTGGCCTAAAATATAAGCCAAGGGTTCACCGGCCTGCCGTCTCTCCACCAAGCCTAAAAAATGCGCCGCCCTAGACTCGGTAACCGAATCGTCGCCATGGGCATACAACCAGCTGCGATCACATTCGAAAGCGTGGAAAAGTAGTAGTTCTGACTCCTTGCGAGGCAGCTGCGCCTCTCTGACCAGAGTCTGAAGCGTGGTCACTCCGCCGAACCGAGGGCAGCCAACAAATCGGCCTGGTGCTCGGTCCGTAGCGGTTGCACCAGTGCATCAAGCTGGCCTTGGACGATCTCATCAAGCTTGTAAAGCGTTAGATTGATCCGATGATCGGTCACACGGCCCTGAGGAAAGTTGTAGGTCCTAATACGTTCTGACCGGTCACCACTGCCGACAAGGTCACGACGCTCTGCGGCCTGCTCACTGTGCGCTTTTTCTTCGGCGGCGGTCAGCAGGCGAGCAGACAATAGCGACATGGCCCGGGCGCGGTTTTTATGCTGGGAGCGCTCATCTTGACACTCCACCACGACGCCAGTCGGCAAATGCGTTATCCGCACCGCAGAATCAGTGGTGTTGACGTGTTGACCACCGGCCCCGGAAGACCGGAATGTATCGATGCGCAGATCTTCCTTTCGAATATCAATCGCTTCAACGTCATCGGGCTCCGCCATTACGGCGACCGTGCAAGCCGACGTATGAATTCGTCCTTGCGACTCGGTTTCAGGAACCCGTTGAACCCGATGGGCACCCGACTCAAACTTCAGGTGAGCGTACACATCTTCCCCGACAACCCGAGAAATAATCTCCTTGAACCCGCCATGATCGCCAGCGCGGTCAGAGATCGTTTCAAGTCGCCAACCCTTACTTTCGGCGTAGCGGCTATACATGCGAAACAGATCTCCTGAGAAAATGGCTGCCTCGTCACCCCCTGTGCCCGCTCTAATTTCGAGATAGACGTTGTTACTGTCGCGCTTATCCCTAGGCAGCAACAGCACCTGTAAATCTGCCTCAATCTTATCCACCAGCTCCGTCGAAACGGCAAGCTCATCCGCCGCCATTTCGCGCAGCTCGGGATCAGAATCAGAGAGCATTTCTTGGGCCGCCTCAACGTCCGCTGATGCGCTACGGTAGGCAGTAAAAGCCACAACAACTTCATCAAGCTGCGAATATTCTCGCGAGAGCTCGCGAAATAGATTCGTGTCCTCAGCGGTTTCTGGATCGCCCAGTAGCGCTGCCACTTCCTCGTGCCGATCAACGAGGCTGGCTAACTTAGCGGTTAAAGAACTCTTCACTGAAGGGTGGGGTTTTCGTCTTCAGAAGACGCCGTTTCGTTAAGCCCCAACAACGCTTTAGCGCGAGTCACCTGCCCGTCATCCCCCTCCCGTGCTATCTGACGCAAGCCAGCGGTCGGCGCATGAATCAGCTTGTTGGTTAAGTCTCGAGCTAACCGTCGTATAACATCTTCCGGGGTCTCACCCCGCTCTACCGATTTTATGGCCTTGGCCAACTCAACCTCTTGTATTGCCAACGCTGATTCGCGGAATGTGCGCACCACGTCGGCGGATTGCCGGCCCCGAAAATCTTCCTCGACACCGACCACACCCTCATGAATGATGCCATCGGCTTTATTGGCTTCACTCGCCCGCAGCCTCAAATTTTCAGCAATGACATCTTTCAAGTCATCGACAGAATATAAATAGATATCTGAGAGTTCGGATACCTCGGGCTCAATATCTCGAGGCACGGCAAGATCAATCAGTAGCATCGGCCGATAGTGCCGCTGGCGCAGCGCGCGCTCAACCGCGCCTTTTCCCAATATCGGCAGTTGGCTCGCCGTTGAGCTGATGACGATATCTGCCTCGGGAAGCCTGTCAGGGACGTCGGCTAACATGACTGCGCTGGCATCAAACTGCTGTGCCAACGATTCGGCCCGTGCCAGTGTCCGATTCGCAATAATTAAGTTGCCTAAGCCCGCATCGCAAAGGTGCCGTGCCACCAACTCGATAGTTTCACCTGCCCCGAGCAACAACGCCGTGCGCTTGGACAGATTGGAAAAAATGTGCCCCGCTAAATCGACTGAGGCATAGGCTACGGATACCGGGTTCTCCCCAATTGCTGTATCCGTTCTTACCTTCTTCGCAATTCTAAAGGCCTCAGGAAACAAGCGTTGTAACCGGCTGCCAACCGCACCGGCCTCCTCAGCTACGGCAAAGGCCGATTTGAGCTGCCCAAAAATTTGGGGCTCCCCCAGCACCATGGAATTCAGGCCCGCAGCAACGCGGACAAGGTGCGTCAAAGCCTGCTTTCCATGATGTCGATAAGTGCAGGTCGATAGAGCCTCAGCGGGCAAACCGTGATGCTCGGTAACCCAAGTCACCAGCGCCTCACTGGCACCAAGCGGATCTCCAGAGGTGGGAACCACGCCGTATATCTCGGTTCTGTTGCACGTCGACAGAATGACCACTTCGGTAATGGGTGCTGTCGCGAGGGCACTTCCCAAAGCGTTGGCAATGTTTTCCGGGGCAAAAGAAACCCGCTCTCTGACATCGAGAGTCGCTGAATCGTGATTAATGCCAACCGCTATAAGTTCTTGAAACACAGAGCGCAAAGTTTTCTCATTTGGGGTCGCCATAATAGCAGAATACGTGGACTCTGCTGCTTATAAAGATGCCCCGTTAATGGGTTTGATCTCGCGGCTGTGTCATCATTGGGACATGATGAATAAAATTTACATTTTTGCGATGCAGCTTGGGTTCCTTGTGACCCTCACTGCCTGTCAATCAACAGCGCCTGCAACAGCGACAGCCCCCAACCCGACGTCACAAGCGCCTTCGGAAGAATCGGCATTGGCCAAAGCAAACGAGGTCGTCGAACTCGAGCCTCTTCCCGAAACACCGATTCCAGCCGCCAGCCTTTATCCGCTACTGCAGGCCGAGTTTCTCCTGCGCCAGCGACGCCTCGACGAAGCTTTAGAAATACTGACCCGTGAGGCCATGCAACTCCAGGATCCGGAGTTGACCCGCCGGGCGCTGAGACTGGCAGAGTTTCAAAAAAACGACCGTCACGCCCTTGTGCTATCCATGAGACTCACCAATCAGGACGGCAATGACGGCGCTGCAGCCGTAACGGCTATGGGCTTGCTGATACGCGCAGGACAGCCTGAGCGCGCCCTGACATTTGCGAGGACAGCCAAGGAGCGCGGCGCGCGAATCAACGCTCCAGCTCTTATGGTGTCTTGGGACAAGTTAGAACCTACTCGGCAAAGAGCCACCGCTGAAGCCATTGAAGCCCTCGCCGCTGACTGGCCCGAAGATCAGGACATCGCGATTGCGCTCGCCTATTTATACCGAGCACAAAATAAACCTGATGCTGCGCTGGAGACACTTGACCCGGTTTTAATTGCAAGCCCCAATGAAGAGCGGGCACTTTTGCTATGGACACAAATTAAGCTGGACCAAGATGCCTCTAAACCGTTTAAGCGGCTACGCGCGGCATTGAAGCGAGTTCCCGATGATGAGGCTATGCGCTTGCAGTTCGCGCGCTTACTAGCGAGTACCGAGCGATACGATGAGGCTCGCGAGCAGTTCTCAGCACTATTAATGCTCTCACCCAGAAATGGTGATTATTTATTTTCTCTGGCACTCATAGAAATTGAAGCAAAACAGTTGGACGCGGCAATTGCGAATCTCCAAGCACTGGTTGATCTCGGACAGCGCCCAGACGAGGCACAATATTATTTGGGCCGAGTTTATGAGGATCGCGGCGAAGACGCCGATGCCATAAGTTCTTACGATCAAGTAGGGCCCAGCAGGGAGTTTTTTGATGCAACTCGCCGCGGGGCAGAGCTGCGCCTAAACGCAGGCGACACTCGTGATTTTCAAGAAGGTTTTAGACAGTCACGAGCAAATCATCCGGGGCAAGCAGAACAGCTTTACGGCTTGGAAGCCGAGCTTCTTGGAGAGATCGACGAGAAAGAGCTGGCGATTGAAGTCTACACAGAGGCCCTAGACTTGTTTCCCGAATCTGTCTCACTGCTTTACGGCCGAGCCATGACCTTTGAAGTGCTGGGCGATATTGCGGGTATGGAAAATGACCTGCGCGCTATTTTGGTGTTTAAGCCGAACAACGCCACAACACTCAACGCACTGGGCTATACGCTAACCGTGCACACCAACCGCTATGAAGAGGCCGCTGATTTAATCGAAAAGGCGCTCCAGTTGTCTCCCGGTGAGCCCGCTATTTTAGACAGCCTGGGCTGGGTTTACTTCAAATTGGGGCGCTTTCTTCAAGCCGCTGATTTACTGAAAGAGGCTTACGCGCGTTTCCCTGACGCTGAGGTGGCCGCTCATCTTGGTGAGGTGCTTTGGGTTTCAGGAAAAGAGCAAGACGCACTGGCCATTTGGCGAGCATCACTTGAACAACAGCCAGATGCCACCCACGTGACACAAGCACTCGAGCGCTTAGGTGTGTTGCTGGAAGAAGCCCCTGTTGACTAAACGAGGGCTAAAATTTGCCAGTGCTATGGTAGCGATGGCACTTATGCTTAGCGGCTGTGCGAGCAAACCCACTCACCCTGACCCCATCGCGCAGAGACCGGCCCGGGATCACATTGGTTGGTCCTTGCAAGGCAAGGCTGCTGTGACCCAGAAAGATCAAAATAGCAGCACCGTTAATTTAGCCTGGTCTCATCCCGGGATCACTCACGACCGCATCCGTTTGAGCGGCCCTCTGGGCACCAGCCCGCTAGATTTACAGCGAGAGGGCGATCATTTGTTTTGGCTAAATGAGGGCAGGCGAGAACCCCTAGGCTCGCTACGCTTGAATGAGGACGCGCAGTCTATTGTGGCCCTCCTCCCCCTAGACTCGGTCAGTGCTTGGCTTTTAGGGTACCCCGACAGCCCAGCTGGCTGGGCGGTTGAAATTACCCAATGGCAAGTTATCGAGGGTTGGCAGGTACCCCGTAAGATCGAGGCCTATCGCGACGACTTATCAGTTCGACTCGTCGTTTTGTCATGGGATTTTGAGACCACACATCAATGATCACATCCCTGACCTGCCTGTCACCGGCCAAGCTCAATCTATTTCTGCATGTCACGGGAAGACGTGATGACGGTCGTCACAACCTGCAAACCGTCTTTCAGCTGTTAGATTGGGGCGATGCAATGACCTTTGAGCGACAAAATACCCCCGGCTGCACTTTAGAAACTGACTTTAAAGGGGTACCACCCGCCGAAAATCTGATACTGCGAGCCGCAAACCTTTTGATGCCTGAAAACCAAAGTATGGACGGGGTACGCATTAGCATCAAAAAAAGCATCCCTATGGGCGGAGGCTTAGGGGGTGGCAGCTCCAACGCCGCAACCACTTTGCTGGCGCTAAACCACCTGTTTGCGCTAGGACACAGCGCGGAAACACTCGCTGTAATGAGCCTGAAGCTAGGCGCCGACGTGCCAGTTTTCGTTTTAGGCCGCAGTGCGTGGGGCGAGGGTATCGGCGAAATATTAACGCCTATGTCGCTACCCGAAGACTGGTTTGTCATTCTCAGACCCGACTGTCATGTGAGCACTGCAGATATCTTTAACGCGGCAGAATTGACAAGGAACACAGCGCCGATCACAATGTCGGCCGCTTTCAAGGGGTGCGTGCACAACGACTTACAACCCGTCGTTGAAATACGTCATCCCGAGGTGCGTAACGCGTTGAAATTACTAAGTAATTCAGCGCCTGCAATGATGACTGGCAGCGGAGCCTGCGTGTTCGCCCAAGTGGAGACACAAGCACAGGCCCTAGCCATCGCGGCAAAAGTACCGGAGTCACTGGCTCCGGTGGTAGCGAGAGGCATTAACCATAGGCCTCAATTTGTTGCAGAGCACGACTAACGTTTATTGGGGTGTCGCCAAGTGGCAAGGCAGCGGGTTTTGATCCCGCCATTCGCAGGTTCGAATCCTGCCACCCCAGCCATCTAACCGAAGTTGCAGGAAAACGAGGCGTCGATCATGTCATCTAAGATTATGGTCTTTACGGGAAACGCAAACCCCGAGCTAGCCCATCAAGTGGCCGATCGTCTGTACCTGACACTTGGCGCCGCACAGGTCAGTAAGTTTTCTGACGGCGAGATTACGGTCGAACTTAATGAAAATGTTCGAGGTAAGGATGTCTTTGTCATTCAAAGCACCTGCCAGCCCACCAACGACAACTTGATCGAACTGGTTTTGATGATCGACGCTTTGCGCAGAGCCTCTGCGGGTCGTATCACCGCGGTAGTACCGTACTTTGGCTATGCTCGTCAGGACAGGCGCGTACGCTCAGCGCGAGTGCCTATTTCGGCCAAGGTGATCGCCGACATGATGGCCGCAGTGGGCGTGGACCGCGTATTAACCGTGGACCTTCACGCAGAGCAAATACAGGGCTTCTTCACCTGTGCCGTTGACAACGTTTACGCCTCTTCAGTGTTGAACCACGACATTACACGCTGTAAATACGAAAATTTGGTGGTCGTGTCTCCGGACATTGGTGGTGTTGTTCGAGCAAGGGCCATCGCCAAACAACTCGATGACGCCGAACTCGCGATCATTGATAAACGCCGGCCACGAGCTAATGAAGCCCAAGTCATGAACCTTATTGGTGACGTCGAAGGCCGCACCTGCATCATGGTTGATGACATGGTAGATACCGCAGGCACCTTATGCAGCGCGGCTAAGGCCCTTAAGGAGCGCGGCGCTGTTAAAGTTGTTGCCTACTGCACCCACGCTGTACTCTCGGGCAAAGCTTTAGAAAACATCCGCAATTCAGAATTAGACGAACTCGTGGTTACCGATAGCATTCCACTGTCGGACGAAGCCAAGGCACTCAATATTCGCCAGCTCACGATCAGTGATCTCCTCGCAGAGTCTATTCGTCGGGTCAGCAACGAAGAATCCATTAGCGCACTGTTTGACGAGTAATCGTTGAACGGTGTTAACCCACTCATCGCCGCACCGGTCGCAGGTAACGTGATGAACACAAAGGAGACAGACCATGTCTGATTCTTTCGAAGTACAAGCCCAGGTTCGGGTTGACGAAGGGAAAGGTGCGAGCCGCCGCCTACGTCGACTTGAAGGAAAAGTGCCTGGTGTCGTTTACGGCGGTGAAGCCGCAGCCATTAGCATTAGCCTGATCCGCAAGGATTTGGAAAAAATGATGGAGCAGGAAACGTTTTACGCCTCAGTACTCAACGTTAACGTTGATGGCAATGTGGAGACGGCCATTCTCAAGGATGTTCAACGCCATCCCGCTAAGGGCTTCCCTATGCACGTCGATTTTTTTCGCGTGCAAGCCGATAAAGCGATTAAGGTTAACGTACCTCTACACTTCACCAATGAAGATGTCTGTGAAGGTGTCAAGATGGGCGGCGGCATGGTGCAGCACCAGGCTACCGACATAGAGGTTCAGTGTTTGCCAGGTGATATTCCTGACTACATCGAAGTTGATATGACTGCCGTTGAATTGGGTCAGATCGTGCACCTGTCCGACGTCACACTGCCAGCGGGTGTAGAGTCGACGGCATTGGCTTTGGGCGAAGACCATGACCTTGCTATTGCGTCGGTTATCGCACCTAGAGGTAGTAAAACTGAAGAAGATGATGCTGACGATACCGAAGCTGAGGGCGAGGAGCCCGCAGCGGAAGAGTGAGTCGATCCTTTGCTGGCCATCCAGCTCATCGTTGGGCTCGGTAACCCCGGCAAATCCTACGAAGGCACCCGTCATAATGCGGGTGCCTTTTTCGTAGAGGAACTGGCCCGCCAATGCAGCTCGGCACTAACGCCAGAGAGTAAGTTTCATGGCGACACTGCCCGCGTAAGCTTTGCAGGACATGACCTGCGGCTATTGCGTCCCAGTACGTTTATGAATAAGAGCGGTTTAGCTGTGGCTGCGCTGGCAAATTTCTATCGTATTGCGCCGGAAGCTATTTTGGTTGCCCACGATGAACTGGACATTGCTCCGGGTACAGCACGCTTCAAGCAGGGCGGTGGACACGGTGGCCACAACGGCTTACGTGACATTATTCCTGCCCTTGGCGGCAACCGGGAGTTTCACCGCTTAAGAGTAGGTATTGGGCATCCGGGACGCGCGAGTGAGGTCTCAAATTATGTCTTGGCTAAACCCAGTAAAGCCGATCGACAGGCTATCGACGCTATTGTTGATGAAGCCGTAGCTAGCTTGCCACTGCTTTTAGCGGGCGACGCGGTCAAGGCCATGACACAATTGCACAGTGTTGATAGCTCCCAACCACCCAATTTTTAACGCTGTAGTTACCGGATAAAGGAAAAAACATGGGTATTAAATGTGGCATTGTTGGACTGCCTAATGTGGGCAAATCCACGCTGTTCAATGCGCTCACCGAGGCCGGTATTGACGCGGAAAACTTCCCGTTTTGCACCATTGAGCCTAACGCGGGTGTGGTGCCTATTCCCGATCCTAGGCAGCACAGTATTGCAGCTTTGATCAACCCCGAACGCGAGATTGCAGCCACCATGGAGTTTGTCGACATTGCAGGTCTTGTAGCTGGCGCCTCCAAGGGAGAAGGCTTAGGTAATCAGTTTTTGGCCAATATCCGCGAGACTGATGCCATTGCTCACGTCGTGCGCTGCTTCGAAGATGACAACGTGATTCACGTGGCCAATAAAATAGACCCTACATCGGACATAGAGATCATCAATACAGAGCTTGCACTCGCCGACCTAGAGTCTTGCGAAAAACAGCTAACTAAGGTGACTCGTACAGCGAAAGGCGGCGATAAAGAATCAATCGCCATGAAGCAGTTGTTAGAGGACAAACTGTTGCCACAGCTTAATGAAGCCCAGCCTATTAGAGCGCTGACATTAGACGACAACGAGCAAGCCCTTCTGAGCACCCTTCATCTGCTAACCACTAAGCCCACCCTATATATTGCCAACGTGGCAGAGGACGGGTTTGAGAATAACCCTCACCTCGATACCGTGCAGAGCATCGCCGCCGCCGAAGGCGCTGAGGTCGTTGCCATATGTAACAAGCTAGAATCAGAAATCATTGAACTCGAAGACGACGAGAAGCAGGATTTTCTGGCTGAAATGGGCATGGAAGAACCCGGGCTTAATCGGGTCATTCGTGCCGGCTACAAGCTTCTCAATTTACAAACCTACTTCACCGCTGGGCCCAAAGAGGTCAGAGCCTGGACCGTACCAGTTGGCGCCACAGCTCCACAGGGTGCTGGCGTTATCCATACGGATTTCCAGAAAGGTTTTATTCGCGCTGAAGTGATTGGTTATGACGACTTCATCGCGCATAAAGGGGAACAAGGCGCGAAAGATGCCGGACGCTGGCGCCTTGAGGGTAAGGAGTACATCCTGGCCGACGGCGACGTCATTCACTTCCGATTCAACGTTTAGTAATTGGTACCGGTTGACTTGGAGGCAGCAGTTGTAGAAAATCGCGCTCCTCGCAACACACCCTTTGTGGCTACGTAGCTCAGCTGGTTAGAGCACAGCATTCATAATGCTGGGGTCGGTGGTTCAAGTCCACCCGTAGCTACCATCCCTCTTTAAAGTTCTATATGGTCTTGGCTTCGATCTGAGAGACGCGAGTGAGTTGCTCTCTATTTCGCCATTTATCTCGTTTATACTCCGACAGACGGCCGGAGATTATGGGCGCTAGATCCTGACTACTTAAAACACGAGGCTTTAAATTGTCAAAATCGCGATCTGACCTATCTAACAATGGCGGCGCCACACCGGCCGAGCAAGTACAACGCCTAGAATCTGATGGGTTTTTGCTATTGCCTCCCGTCTTGGACGCAGAGACGGTCGCGACTCTTTTGGCCGTATCCCGCGAGAGATTACAGGCAATGCGCTCAGCGCTAGGGACAAAAGACATAGGTATTGGCAGTGCGGCTGGCTACGACGAAATTGTCCAGCGCTCTCCGGGACGCTGGGATGTTCCAATAACGCCGCAGCAGTTTGGCGTGGTTGATCGGGACCTGCCCTGGTGGGGGCTTATCAGCGCAATACTGGGTGAAGATGCCGAGCACCTCTTCAGCGGTGTAGTGTCTTCTGACCCCGGTAGCCCGGCACAGTATTGGCACACAGATTCCCCGCACGATTCTAGGGAGCACCTGCCAGCACACGCCATCAACGTATTAGTCGCCTTACACGATATCCCGTTGACCATGGGGCCGACCGAGTGTGCTCGGGGCTCCCACTTTCTGAGCAATCATTTAAGCAATCCGTCTCTGGTGCTCAAAGAACTTATCTACCAGCATGAGGGCACAGCACCCGAGACTCTGGTTGGGGATACTGAAACTGAAATACCCGAGGCTTGCGCTCAGGCTATGGTGGCGGGCTCATGTCTAATCTTTGATGATCGCTTATTGCATCGCGGCCTGGGCAACCAGTCGGATAACACCCGACACGTGGCCTATTTTTCGTATCGTCAAAAAGGCTACACGGCAAACACCCACTTTGAAGCTACGCGGTCAGTGGTTGAAGTGAACCCCTAGCTACCGCCCCTCTATGGCTCAGATACGGTATTGATAATTACAAATTCACGATACCTTTCAGGCATCGTCCAGTAACCGGTGTACCCCGCAGGTAAGATCAGGGAATCGCCGACTTTGTATTCGACCTCGGCACTATTATCTGGGCTCAAAATTAAGCGCCCCTTTAAAATATGGATATATTCATCATAGGGCAGCCCATCGATACGCACTCTTCCAGGATCGACATCAAATACATAGGCCGATATTTTTCCCTCGAAAAACAAATGGGAGCTGCTGTTTATAGTGCCTTCCGTTGATATTGCCTCGTCAGACTCGGCTTCGGTGACAACAAGCCCCTGCCCCTCGAGAAAATGCTTATGTATCGTAATGGGTAGTATCGGGTCACTGACAGCATCGGCCCACATCTGATTTGAAAACAGCGCAATAGAGCCGGTAACTAGTAAAGCTACGGCAACCCTTGATTTTGACCATCTGGAATAAGCCATCATTTCCCTCGTATTGGTTCCTTCAGTAACGCGATCTTGCGAGACCAAACCACGCGCCGTATTGGCATACATGCCACTAAGAACCTCCTCGTACCTGCCCAAGCACTTCAGACGCCTAGCTGCTAAACAGGTGCAACAATTTTGAGGTTATCAGTGCTGATCGAGCATCCGCTTTGGATCAAAAACCTGAGTGGCGGCAGCAACTTTCCTGCCACCGCCTCATTTAGTGTTGTCCGACATGAGCCGGCGGGTCTCTGCTAACGGTTTTATTGAATGCTTAGCTCAGCCAATTTGTGTGTATCGAAATAGTAGGGCCTGACTTCGCTGATTTTTCCATCCTTAAAATGAAATACTTCCGTCATAGGCATATTGAAAGGGACGCCAGTCTTATTTTTACCGGCAAACTCAGAAATCACCATGACCATATCGCCAACTTCAGCCATGGCACTGACAGAAAGCTGGAGGTCATCCCAAGTGCTCAATACTTTATCGACTAACCGCATATAACCATCAGGTCCCCTATGCACTCCGGCGTAAGGTAGGCAATCTGCCTCGGTCACAAAAACCTCAGCATGCAAATACGATTTCATAAGTTCGAAGTCACCGGCAGCCATTGCATCAAACATGGCTTGCACTTTGTCTTTATTTGATTGGGTCATTGTAAGTTCCTTTTCTACCGCCTACTGCCACACAAAAACGATGCTCTCGTGGGGATGGCAACCTCCACAGCGCCCCAGAAATTCTTCGAGTGGAAGCCCAGTTTCGTGATGAATATTGATAGCACTCTTCAGCTAAGGCCCTTCGCAATCTATTACATGTCATATGACATGTAAAGGCCACTCAATCTTATGTTGCTGGAGTCGACACTATGTACTGCCGCTAGGCCCAGTAGGCCTGCCCGCATTCACCCACAGGCACGAGGTCACATCTGTGAACCTATGCAAACTGGTCGACAACTAACCTCAATAAGATTTCAAGGAGGACGACGATCGGGCTTTCAGCCACCTTTTAGGCCTGCTGTGTAACCCATGGGAGGTTTGCTCCAGATAGCGCTTTTATTTTCGCTTACTCTATCCTCTACTTCATTTAGGGAGCAGTAGCTCAGCAAAGGCACCTAAAAGGAACCGCCTTAATTCTTCGAGTTATTTTTGAGACATTGCGTACACTGGCACGAGCCTGCACAGCACACATAACCCAAGCACTTAATGAGAAAGAAGACCAACAGATGATTCAATTTGGCGTACTAGGCGCGGCCCGGATAACCCCAGAGGCACTGATCTATCCATGCATAAATGAACCTCTGGCCAATATCCGTGTTATTGCGGCACGGGACAGGCATAGAGCCAATACCTTTGCGGCCGCCCATCACATAGACACCGTGTGCGACAGCTACCTTGATGTTATTAACCACGCAAAGATCAATGCTGTGTACATTCCACTTCATATTCCTGCCCACCATCCGTGGACCATGGCGGCCTTACAGGCAGGCAAACATGTCCTGTGCGAAAAGTCCCTTGCTTGTAACGCGAAAGAGGCGCGAGAAATGAATCAGCGGGCTAAAGATCAAGGGTTGGTGCTAATGGATGCATTCCACTATCGCTACCACCCTTTATTCGCTCGAATGAAAAACATTGTTGCCAGTGGCACGCTGGGTACTATTTCATCCATCGATGCTGCCTTTCACACGCCAGTCACCGATCCAAGTGATATTCGAATGAACTACCACTTGGGCGGGGGCGTCACGATGGATATAGGCTGCTATCCGATCTCCTGGGTTCGGCATTTAACTGACACTGAACCGACCGTTATTTCGGCGACAGCTGAAGTTGGCCCACCGCAAGTTGACCTTTTTCTAGAAACAAAAATGGAAGCCGGCAACATCGCCATCACCACCTCGGCAGATATGCGGGCCTCGGCATCGTTTAAGGCAGAAGTCACAGTCAGGGGAAGTCTCGGGGAAATGCGCGTCAACAACGTCATTGCACCACAGTTGGGTCACCTTATAACCCTCCACGTGGGGAAAAAAATAACCCATCAACGTGTTGATCGCAGGCCTACCTATGCTTATCAGCTCGATGCCTTTATCGCGGCAATTGAAACAGGCGAATCTCTTTGGACGGATGGCGACGATGCCGTTGCCCAGATGACGGTGATTGACCGGTGTTATGAAGCCGTCGGCTTGCCTATTCGTGGCCTGAAACTCTGACCGGTCCTGAGGATTATGTCTTGCTCCAGTAGCCCGGCAAGGCGTCTGCAAGCAAGCAAAAAAAGGCTTGTCGACGGGAGACTGCCCTCACATTCAGGATAAGGCTCGCACCGACGTTGTTGAAACTGCAGCCAAAATCAACAGACTTTAAAACTATGCGGCCGCCCTGGGTACAGCAAACCAGCGCAGTCTTTCAGCCGAATCAGAAAGCACCAGAGAAGAAGCGCTTTCTGCGGGCTTATGGGAAAGTATCTCGCGCCGGGCATCATCCAAAACGCCTTCGAGGGGGACAGAAAGCCCTGCATCATTTTTGGCTTCGCCAACCATTTCTAAAAAACTGACCCCAGATAGACTGCTCACCAACTGTCCGCTACTACCCGCATACCCCCAGACCCCAGCACCTTCATCGAAGTGGTACCAGGGCAGCATACGCCAGCCATACTCTGCCACAATAGCAATGGCCTGCAGCAGGTAGCTGAACTCAGCCTCATCGATAAAATAATTGAAGTTGAGTCGCACCCAGCCTGGCCTTAATACTATTGCACCTCGCTCGATTTCAGCCTCAATCGCCCGACTATAAGCCATGTTCATACCCAATAAACTGTGGCCGTAGGGGCCTGCGCATGAACAACCACCACGCACTTGAATGCCAAACAGGTCATTCAACAGAGAAACCACAAATCCGTAGTGCAGGTCTTTCTCGCCGTGTTTAAAGCGCATTGAAATAATAGACAAGCGCGGTGCTTGGGTATTTCCCAGTATCTCTAGATTCGGGCAATTGCCAAAAAATTCCATCGCCCGCTCTGCGTATTGCTGCTCAACCTTCTCAATTACGGCGGTGCCAACATCTTGCTGTAGCTTGAACACCAGCCCCGCACGAATGGACTCTACGATGCCCGGTGTACCTCCCTCCTCTCGGCGCTCGTGATCTTCGAGGTAGCGATGATCCTCGGGCGTCACGTACTTCACCGTGCCACCACCCACAACCGCAGGAATGGTATTTTTCAAAATGCTACGTTTGGCGACCAATACGCCAGGAGTACCCGGACCGCCAATGAATTTGTGGGGTGAAATGAAGGCCGCATCCAAAATCGCTGGCTCTCCCTCATCGGCTGAACCATTCATGTCGATATCAACATAGGGCGCCGCCGCAGCGTAATCCCAAAAAGCTAGAGCACCCTGGCGCTTGAGCAGACGGGTGACTGCCTTCACATCACTTTTTATACCCGTTACGTTCGAAGCGGCAGAGAAGCTTCCAATCTTCAATGCTCGGTCGCGATACTTATGCAGCGCTGCTTCCAGAGCCAAAAGGCTTATTTGGCCCTCATCATCCAACGGAATTGCTTCGACGTCAGCAATACTCTCGCGCCAGGGCAATTCATTGGAGTGGTGCTCATAGGGGCCAATAAAAACCACCGGTCTCTCTTGGGCCGGAATAGCGCTCAGCAGCGAGTAACGACTGGCCAAATCGTGGGGCAGCCGCAGACCCAATATATCGATTATTTTGTTTATGGCAGCCGTGGCTCCCGAGCCACAAAATATAATCTGATCCTCTTTAGTGCCCTTAACAGCCTTACGAATCTCTTCCCGAGCCTGTTCCCTGAGCGCCGTTGTCTGCGCGCCGGTAAAGGACGTTTCTGTATGGGTGTTGGCATACCAGGGGAGCACTCGGTCTCTAATGAAATCCTCAATGAAACCTAGCGCCCGTCCAGAGGCCGTGTAGTCTGCGTAAATCAGCGGCTTCTGACCAAAGGGCGTTGTAATTTCGCGGTCGGCACCAATGACCGAGTGACGTATTAGTTCTATCAACTGGCTCACAGCTCAATCTCATTGCTTGAATGCGTTAAGACTAAACTGAATCGGGAAAAACATTGTGCCCAATTTAAGCAAGGTTCGCGCAAAAATCGAAACACAGTCTCTTTAAATAGCATTTTTATGGTTTAATATTTTAATTATCCTGTAAAAACGATACGGACGGCGAAATTATGGACAAGACAGACCGATCTATCCTTTCCTACCTTCAAGTCGATGCCTCGCTGTCAGTTGGAGATCTCGCCGACAAGGTGAGTATTTCTAAGTCTGCCTGTTGGCGCAGAATTCAAAAGCTAGAGGAGCGCGGCGTAATTCGCGGCAAGGTCACCCTTTTGAACGCCAACGCACTTGGGCTAGACCTCACTGTATTCATTTCAGTTCGCACCAATCAGCACAATGAGCCCTGGGCAAAAAATTTTCGCGCAACGGTCGAGGACATTCCGGGAGTGCTCGAGGTCTACCGGATGGGGGGCGACGTCGACTACCTTATCAAAGCTCTAGTGCAGGGCATGTCGGGTTACGACAAGCTCTATCAAGAATTAATAAAAGCTGATCTTTACGATGTCACCGCCAGCTTTGTCATGGAGGTCATCAAGGAGACGTCTGAATTGCCCCTTTAAATGAGACGCGCTTTAATCGTTGTATCCGGTGCACCCGCAGCGTCAGCGGCCTTTGGCGTTTCCACCAAAAAATTGCCTTTTCACGGAGGTTTTAGATTCCTAATTGAGCAATTGAGTTGCTGGAAAACAGCAATCCAAACTCAAGGTTTGAACCGCAGCATGACGGATTCTGCCGTGTACTGCATCAACGTATGACCGGTAAACTGCTCAGGCCTTGGCTTCGCGGGAAGAACGCTAGGGCGAGAGGTTGACATGAAGGAAGCCGCTAAGCGTTCCGACATGACAGGGCCCTTGAAATCATCGACTTGGGTAACGCAAGGAAAATCATGAACCTCGTCTTTTTGGTGAACTACGATCTGCCGGCGTTGCTGGCGCTAAATCGCATTGTGCCCGCCTGCACGGCACACAACATTCAAATTTTTTACACCCAAAAATCAATCTCAGATTTGTGCCCGGCCCTTAAGCAACTCGGTGAATTTGAGGTCAAGGCGCTAGAGGCAACGTCAAACTTAATGAGCTTCCAACAACTGGGTGCTATCGCCTTGAATGCAATCAATACCGACGACTTTTCCCGATACGCTGCCACGAAGCCTGATGTCGTCGTGAGCATACGGCACATGTCCATTCTTCAGGCGCCGGCCATCGCCGTGCCCAAGTTGGCCATGCTCAATTTACACTCAGGGCTTTTACCCGACTACCAAGGTGTGATGTCTGCGTTTAGGGCCCTTTGTCATCGCGAAATAACCATCGGAACCACCCTTCACACCATCGAGAATGCTGACATCGACAGGGGGCCTGTCATAGCCAAGTCACAAACCCCCGCGCAATTTGATCAGTCCTATTTGTGGAATGTCTTGAACTTATACCGCGAGGGCAGTCGAAACGTGATTGAGGCCATTACGCAACTCAAATCTGGGATACCACTCACCTCAAAACCCCAGCAAGGCCGAGGCCGGTACTTCACGTTCCCTACCGCCACAGAAATCGACGCCGCGCCGGTATCTTTATTCGCCCAAAGCGATGCCGAGCACCTAGATCACTTTCTAACCGACTAGCCGTTTAGCTCTCGAGCCGTCATTTTGCCCAGCTGAGACATGTGCACCTCATCGGGGCCATCGGCAATTCGGGAAAACCTCGCCAAGGTAAACACTTCAGGAATCAAGGTGTCCTGACAAACCCCCATACCGCCATACACCTGCATGGCCCGATCAGCCACCTGCTGCGCCATATTGGGTGCCACAATTTTGACCATGGAGATATAGGGCCTCGCCGCTTCCATGCCCTGAGTATCCATGACGTGGGCAGCCTGTAACGTTAGCAGTCGAGCCTGCTCAATGTCACAACGACAGCGGGCAATCTCGTGTTGCACGCTGGTCTTTTTAATCAGCTTTTCGCCAAAAGCTACCCGCTCGTCTGCTCGGGCGCACATCAACTCAAGGCAGCGTTGCGCCAAACCCACCAGCCCCATCGCATACTGAAATCGACCAGGCCCAAGACGGCCCTGAGCAATTTCAAAACCGCAGCCCTCGCCTTTAATCATATTGCTTAACGGCACCCGAACGTTATCGAATAGAAGCTCGGCCTCACCACCGGGGGAGTGCAGATTGTCGAACACTCGTAATTCTCGAACCAGCTTTACCCCGGGGGTATCCCTGGGCACTAAAATCGTGGAGTGCTGGCGGTGACGGTCATTTTCCGGGTTAGATTTACCCATAACCAACATAATTTTACAGCGCGGATTTATCGCATTAGTGGTCCACCACTTGCGGCCGTTCAACACATATTCATCGCCATCGCGCCTAATTTCCAATTCCATGTTGGTGGCATCGGATGACGCTACCTGGGGCTCTGTCATAGCATAAGCACTGCGAATTTCGCCTGCCAGCAAAGGGTTAAGCCACTGCTCCTGCTGCTCCAGCGTGCCGTATTTAGCCAGCACTTCCATATTGCCCCGATCGGGAGCATTGCAGTTGAAAACTGCCTGAGCCCAAGTCACCTTGCTCATAGTTTCAAACAACGGTGCTATCTCAACGTTGGTAAGGCCAGGACTCCAAGGCTGGTATTCATGGGGTAGGAACAGATTCCACAAACCCTCGTCCTTCGCCTTTGCCCGCAGTTCGTCAAACCAAGGAGGCGTTTGCCAAAGATTGTCCTGATTCAGTGTCCAAGTATTCCAGTCATGCTCACGAGGGTATATGTGAGCCTCCATGAACGCTTGAAGTTGCGCGTTGATGAGCGACACTTTTTCGTTAACTTCAAATCCCATACTCACAAACCTCAGTTGTTGTAGCTATCAGCCAGTCGGCTTACCACTTGGTAAAATTCTCCGATGGTGTCCTGCACGATGTCGGCAGCACTTTTAACTTCATCAATGCGCCCTGCCACCTGACCCGACAGTGGAATCGCCGCCTCCATATCACCCCCGAAGTAGAGATCGGGTATCTTCGCCATGTGCTCCATAATATTAAACGCACCCATGGGCTCTAGCATTGTAGTCCGTTCCGTACGCAACGCCCGCAAAGCCGGACGGGATTGCTGGTTTAGGAACACCGTACCGGTCTCTTTTGCCGCAACCACGGCCTGCTTCCAATTGTCGTGCACCGGCGAGTCAGCGCAGCTAAGCATTCGAGTTCCCATTTGCACACCCTCAGCACCCATGGCAAAGGCACCGGCCATAGACAAGCCGTCACACATACCCCCAGCGGCAATAATAGGCAGATCTGTTCGCGAACGAATGAGCGGCAACAGCACCATAGTCGACACCGGGCTCGGATTTTTAAATCCGCCGCCTTCACCTCCTTCAACCACAAGACCATCCACACCACAGTCGATGGCTTTCAGCGCCATATCGAGAGTTGGCACCACGTGAAACACTTTGATGCCCGCTTCTTGAAAAGCCGTTGTACAAACATTGGGGCTGCCCGATGAGGTGGTCACAAACTTAATATTTTGCTTAATCACAAAGTCCACAATGTCGGTGCCCTTAACGTAAGACAACGCAACGTTCATACCAAAAGGCTTGTCGGTGAGATCGCGCATTTTTGCAACCTCGTTGCGAATATTGTCGAACTCACCCGAGGCGGTTTCGATAACCCCCATGCCACCGGCATTGCTGACGGCGGAAGCCAGCTGGGCCCGCGCAATCCAGCCCATAGGGGCCTGTATGATGGGGTAGTCCGTGCCGGTCATTGCCGTCACACGATTTTTAATAGGCACTGCTTTGGTCATGTTTTACCTCAAATACATTAGTGTTTATTCACGCGAGTGAAAGCATCATTTCCACACCGGTTCCCTGCAGCAGCTTATCAACAGCGGCACGGTCTACATCGCTCAAGGCCCGGTAACGCTCGTTAGTCCACGCGAGGCACTTAGCCTGATAAGAGAACGTCTGTTGCGTCCAGCGAGCGCCATCAATTTCAGACTCCCATGTTTTGTCACCGGCTTGCACAGCCTGGGCGTTGGCCAGCTGAGCCGGGGCATAAACACGCCCTATTTCTTGCATCAAGTCGCGTAAGCTTTCAGGTTGATCGCCCAACTTAACCCAGTCCTGTGCCTTCGGCTCATGACCGCTCTGGTCGTCCATATGATCAACCCAAGCTACCGTCCGTGGGGACACCTCATGGGCAATGGCTCTAGGCGTAGGATCAAAACCCACCAACTGGGTGAGCTGACCATAGAGACCGAAGTCTCCTGCGCCAGGGCGGTTCCCCAACATAAATTTCTGATGAGCCAAATGATTTTCCATGGCGGCCAAAAATCGTCGATAACTAGCATCAATCACCGGTGCTGTGGTGTCGTTAGAACCCACCACATAAAGACGACTAATCTGGCGTTCTGCCACCCACTGTTTGAGCTGGTCATGGGCATCTTTGGGCAGACTTACGTCAAAGCTATAGGGCAACAGTGTGCCTGCGTTGTCCGCATCTACCTTGGGATACCAGCGATAGTGAAACATGTACTTGGTACACCACTCGTCAGCAAAGTCCTCAATCAGGTAATCAATAAACGCTAGTGCTGGGTCGTCAGGCAGTACCGAGCGACTGGAAACCATTTTCTCTAGGCGGCGGATAATCGGCGTAGAGTCGGTTACGGCACGAAGTCCGTTCTCTTCCTCAAACAGGAAGGTAGGCAGAAGGCCTGGTCTGGGTTTCTCAACCCCCAATGCATCGCACACCTGCTCGGGCTGTCCCCATGTAATTGCGTAAGACAGGCGACGGTAGCGCAAGAGCGCCAACATTTTTTGGGTATAGGGGGAGCCTGTGTCCCCGACTAAACGAATTGGTTGCTGTTGCGTCATATTCACCCTCACATGGTCTTCACTGAGTTTGTCAGTCTATTCTGCGTGTGATCCTAGGGTATATATTGACATATATACTGCCATTATGTAACTTGCCCATGCACTATTTCCGACAGCCACACTGACACGCGACCGCAAAAGAAGGGAGTGCGCCATGTACAGAGGCGACTATAAACTGATCGGCAGCGAAATGAGCTTTTTTACGCGCAAGCTGGAAGCCCAGCTGCGATTCCAGCAGATACCCTGGCATTATTTGTTTAAAACCGAAGAGCGCAGGACCGCCTTAGAAGCAAAAGCGGGCACTCACTTTGTCCCTTTACTGATGACCCCTGACAAGTGGTTGATTCACGACACCATTTCCATAGGACCAATGCTCAACGAGCGCTTCAGAGAGCGCGAGGTTATCCCTGAAACACCACTGCAGCGTGCCTGCTGCTTCATTTTAGAAGACGCCTTCAATCACTGGTTAGGCCGGGTTTGCGTGCACTCTCGCTGGTGCTATCCCAGTAACGTAGCCTGGGTCGGCCCTCGTTTCGGGGCCAATATGATGCTTGATAGGTCTATTGATGTGCCATTTTCTGAGGTAGAGCTGGAGCAACTCGGCCCAATAGGGCCAATGATGTTCGAGAGCTTTGGCAGAGGGGTTTGCGAAATCAATGGTGTGGGGCCTGATCAGGCTGTTGCCGTAAAAAGCGATTTCAAGAGAATGTTGCACGCTTTAGCGCAGCACTTTTCCAGCAACCCGTTCCTACTGGGTGACAGGCCTTGTCTTGCCGATTTTGCATTGGCGGGAGCCAGTAAAGCGCACTTTATCTGTGATCCAGAACCGAGAAGCTGGCTGGGAGAACACCGTGACATGTTGTTGAAATATACAGAACGCTTTTTTGACAGTTGGCAAAGCAAGCTCCCGCTCTGGCCCGCCGATGACCAGGTACCGGACAGCTTGCCCGTCGTGCTGGACTACCTCCAAGGCAGCTACTATCAGTCGGCACCGGCCAATATTGCAGCTGGCCTTGCCGGGGAAAAATATTACGCGTTCGATTACGGCTTTGGTGCGACAAGGGCACGCACTCAGAAACGTTTAAATGTGGCGAGACTTCATGTGCAGGATGAGCTTCAGCGCCTAGGAGCAAGCGAAAACGCCGCGATTAAGGCGCTGTTTGCCAATCGTGGGATCCTGGAACACTATCTAGGCTGAAGCCGAAGACACCCCAAAAACGTTCGTCAGCGGCCTAACGATAGCTCGGCAATAGCAAAGGTAATGATCATGTCCATGCGATTAAAAATTTGGTTAGTTCCGGCTCTGCTCTACGTCCTGTTTTTTGCCTGGTATACCGACTTTGGCGGTCCTTTGAGCGACGATGAGGTTGATCACTATGTAGCCGCCATGGAGAATAATGGCAGACCCGCCGAGTTGGTCGCCTTTATGAAAGCATTCGCCAAGCAAGACACCGGACGTCAGTTCCTGATGGTGAACAATATTGACATGAACGAAAATCCACCCGATGTCGAGGGCGCCGAACCCGGCGAAAGTGCCGCCGATCTCATGGGGCGTTACATGGCGCATATGATACCGGCGCTCCTCGCCCGGGCCTGCCACCCTGTATTAATGGGCTCCGCCGTCTATCCGTCGATGGATCTTGTGGGTATCGAGGGGGCAGAGAACTGGGACCAGGCCGCGTTATTTCGCTACAAGAGTCGCCGTGCGCTCCTTGAAATTGTGACCAACCCAGCCTTCAACGGAAAACATCAGTTCAAAACGGCGGCCCTCGAAAAAACAATCGCCTTTCCCATAGAAACCAGCCTGTACCTTAGCGATCCCAGATTACTTCTTGGGCTTTTGCTATTGGCACTAACCGCACTGATCGAGAACATCGTAATGTCTCGACGGCAGGCAACAGGTCACCCTTAACCAACAGCGAGGCTGAGCCGAGGGGCTCCCCCCTCAAACCTGAGAATCATTTACGATAGAGGCGTGCTGTGGGACATGTCCACAGCAATAGCTGACTTTCGGTGCACTGCAGCTTTTTCAACGCCAGTCTAAAACCGCAAGCACCCACAACAAGGAACGAACAATGATCGAAGCGTTATTTTCCATGCAGGACAAAATTTGCGTTGTCACCGGCGGTAGCCGTGGCCTAGGCGCTTCTATGACTCAAGGATTTCTTGAGGCGGGAGCGAAGCGCGTCTACATTACTGCACGCAAGGCCAAAGCCTGCATCGACGCCGCAGAAGAACTGAGTCAGTACGGTGAGTGTATTGCCCTCCCCTGTGACCTCTCTACCGCTGAAGGTCTGCAGACGCTGGTTACCGAACTCATGTCTCGGGAACAGCATCTCGATGTATTGGTGAACAATGCTGGCGCCGGTTGGGGCGCGGCGTTTGGGCAGTTTCCGGAAAAGGGCTGGGATAAGGTGATGGATATTAATGTCAAAAGCCCATTCTTCTTAGTACAAGCTTTGGCTCCCCTATTGAAAAAGAATGCCACCGCTGAGCACACCGCCAGTATTATCAACATAGGTTCGATTGCCGGCATCGTCGGAAGCGCCCTCGACAATTTTAGTTATGCGACTTCCAAGACCGCCATTCATCAGCTCACCCGTATACTCTCAACAGAACTGGCCAGCGACCATATCCGTGTTAATGCCATCGCACCCGGCCGCTTTTATTCAAAAATGACCGAGTTTCTGAGTAATGATCAGGAGGCCTTCGAGGAGGAGTTGCAGACAATCCCTATGCGTCGCTGGGGTGAAGCGCGTGACATCGCCGGAGTTGCCATTATGCTGGCTTCACCCGCAGGTGCCTTTATTACTGGCCAGATCATTCCAGTTGACGGCGGAACGTCAGTGATCAATTAATCCAGCGAGCCCAGCGGACATGTCTGCGTTTACATAGACACTACTAACCGGAGTGTTGCGCTCTGGCCCCATGTTTAGAGCATCCCTGACGGGGTCGAGTGTTTTAATCGTGATACCGCAATTACCGGTCGCCGCAGGGTCGCCACCCTTTGGGTTATAACTAACCCGTCCGCCAGTAAGGACCCAAGGGGCGGCAGTCATTGCTCAGAGCAGCGATTCACTTCAACCCAATAAAGCTCGATGGCAGCAGCACCCAACTAAGTTCAGGTATAAAATCGCTTGCTATTAATACTGTACATATATACAGTTAGTGCATTCCTAAACTCACACACGAGGTGATTTGTGGCCGTAGTAGCAATGTGGAAATGTGATCGGGACGATGCCATGTTCGGTAGCAAAAAAGACGCTGATGCCCATGACAAAATGCTGGAGCTAGCAGACGGCTTTCGCACACTGTTTGAGACTCAGATCGAGGGCATCAGTGAACAAGATGCCGAGAATATCGGGCTGCTGCTCTCTATGAATAAACACGTCCTGATTGCCGCCTGTAAGGGCAATCCGGATTTATTAGGTGGTATTGGTCGCGACAACGAAGAAGAAACGGCATCTAACATTACACCGCTAACAGCCAAGGCATAGCGGTGAGGCACTAGGCCGGGCAGCCTGAACCTGAAGGCATGACCTCTCGGTAACAGTGCTGCACACCCAAAGCATTCAGCTCAGACAGGGTCAGCTCCCGCCAGGCACCTTGTGGCAGCTTTAGGTCAAGGGATAAGGCGCCAATCGACAGTCGATGCAGGTTCAGCACACGATTGTTGAAATACCCGAACATGCGTTTAATTTGGTGGTATCGACCCTCGACCAGATCTACCTCGACCTCAAAATCAGAGAGCCTTCTAATTTCAGCTGGGCGAGTGGTGATGTTTTCAAATGCAAAATACAAACCGGCCGCAAACCTCTCGCGGTAATTCGAACTAACAGGTTGTTCCAGCTGCACCCTATAGGTTTTAACAACCCCACTTTGCGGGCTGGAAACACCCCGCGACCAGCGCCCGTCATTGGTAAGCAGCAGTAGCCCAGTGGAATTAAAATCCAAGCGACCGACAATATGCAGAGCCTTTGCATAGGGGGCCGACACCAGGTCGAGGACCGTAGGATGCTGCTCATCACATGTAGCACTGACCATTCCCGGCGGCTTGTGCAGCATAATGTACCGGGGCTGCTCAGCCTGTAGAACCCTATGGTCTAACACCACGTGTGTAAACGGTCCTACTACCTGGCTGATTGATTCCGCCGCCAATCCGTCCAACAAGATTCGGCCCTGGGCCAGCAGTTGGTGCACATGGCTGCGTTTAATGCCCTCACGGGAGACGATGAAGCGATCGAGTCTTGAACGTTGCGATTTCATTGCGCGCAAGGTTAGCACCTACCTCGTCAAGGGTTTCCTAGAGCCTGCGTCAGACTGTTCGCAACGACAGCCGCTTGCCCGAAAGTCATATTGTGATTCGCATCTTCGATCGTAATAAGTTTCAGCTGGGGTAAGTCCTTGGCCATTTGCACGGCTCCCGAATAAGGGACTATTTTATCCGCAGTCCCCCAAATGGCGGTGACCGGAATATCTGTTTTACCCAAAATTTTATAACGCTCAGACAGATCGCCCATAGGGAAGTTGCGCAACGTAGACAGCATAGCGTCTGTGTAGCCTACATAATCAGCCTGCGCCTCAAATTTAGGGAGCATGTCTTCCGGGGCTCTACCTGCCCGCACTTCCGCCTCAATGCCTGCGTACGCATATTGTTTGCCCACAAGGGTGGAGAGCCACTCGCCCAATACTGGCGCGGCCATTATTGAGAGAGAACCGTTATCAGGCATATAGCCCGCAGGGGCGATCAACACCAGCTGCTTGATTTGTTCGGGATGAGAAGCGCTGTAATCGACCACATTGGCACCGCCCATGGAATAGCCTACCAAGGTCAGGGGGGTAGCAAGTTTCAAGCCTTCAATTAGTGACGCTAACTCACTTTGGTACAGCGCAGAATCGTAGGCCACCGCCGGACGATCGGAAAAACCACGACCAAAATGGTCGTAGGTGATCACCTGATAGCCTGCTTCCAGCAAATAGGGCGTGACTTGCTCCCATACAAACTTAGGGGTACTAAAACCATGGACTAAAATAATGGACGGCGCCTCAGGATTGCCCTCACGCGTGTATGACAGAGCACCCCGCTCGGTCTGCAAATATAAGCCACCCAATTGTTCGCGCGCCTCGGCGTTTAACTCCTTCAATCCGGCGCGTGTAACGACGTAAGCCCCCGCCGCAATGATCAATAAAATAACGACAGTCCACGCAAGATATTTCAAAAACCGACCCATTGCAGAGCTCCACTGCGACTAAGGCTAAAAGCGTAGCACAGTACCCACGCCAAGCTCCGACGACGAAGGCATAAGTTACTGTCCAAGCCGGTGGCTTTTCCAACGCCCCATAGAGAAGCATAGAAGCGTCGCCCACCCCCACGCCGCGAAAAGCACCGTCCATTTCTTTTAATAGCAAGTCGTAATCCTGCTGCGTAGCCGGCTCGACACTCATCCATACGCGTCCGGTGGCAACCTCGACAACTTCCATATAAGAGTTACGACCGTAAGGGACGGCAATGCCACCCTCCGCTAATTGCACCTGCATTAAATTTTTCAACGATGTCATCGCTGTATCTCAGATGAACTGCAAATCGGAAATAAAGTGCTAGTTGGGGGTATAGACGTACTCGTCACCTTCAACAAATTTCTCCGCCAGCGTCTTATCAACCATCACGGCAAATTGCGTGATCGATTCATACAACGGCCCCCTAGAGATGGCTTGGTGTGCCGCCAGCAGCGCACTCAACTCATTGAGTTTGTCGCTGCGGCTAGCGGCAAGGTTAATGTGCTCCGTAGGATCATCCGCTAGGTTATACAACCATTGTTGTCGGCCATCAGTGGGGCGATCGTTAACCTGTAACTTCCAGTCACCGTGGCGCACCACCTGGTAGTGCCCGTTTTGCCAGAACAAGGTGTCACGAGTCCAGTCGTCTGCCCCCTCGCCTGTAGCCAACGGCAACAGATCTACCCCGTCAATAACGACCCCTTCGGGCTCTGAAGCACCGGCTGCGGCAGCCAGAGTGGGCATCACATCGATGTGGGCAACGGGCTCATTCACAGAAATACCGGGGGCGATTTTAGCGGGCCATCTCACGAATAACGGCACCCGCAGGCCACCCTCAAACATGGTGATTTTAAAGCCGCGGAACGGGCTGTTCACTTCAGGGATACCAATATAACCTGCACCGCCGTTATCACTAGTAAATACCACTACCGTGTTGTTTGCGATGCCCTCCTCCTCCAGCGTGTCTAGAATGCGGCCCACACTGCGGTCAACCGCGCGAATCATGCCCGCATATACCCGTTTGCGATGAGGCTCAATACCCTCAAGGGCATCAAAGTCCTCACGGGTGGCTTGCAATGGCGTGTGAGGCCCCCAGTGGGCAAGGTAAAGAAAGAAGGGGCGGTTCTTATTGGCCTTAATGACCTTAATCGATTCGTCCGTCCAATAATCTGTCAGATAACCACCGGGCTTAAATTTGTCGGCCTCGCCAGAGTTATAAGTCGCCGAAAACCCCATACCCGCCCAGAGAAATTTGTCGATGGGGTCAAAGGAAACCCTCGCGTTCACCACATTAGGGTCGTTCTCCGGCAAATACATACCACTTTGCATCAACAGGCTGTCATCAAAGCCTTGCTCGTGAGGTGCCATACCGTTTTCTCGACCAAGGTGCCATTTACCAATATGGGCCGTGTAATAGCCCTTCGCTTTAAGGGTTTCTGCGATGGTTACCTCGGAGGCCGGCAACCCTTTGCGCTCATAGGGCGGCTGGCTTTCCTCTAGGGCCTGATCGTACAGAGAGGGAGGCAAACCGCTGTCCATGCTTTTGCCAACGGCAGACACCAGCTTGATCATACCGGCTGGTGTGGGGGTGAACTCGAAGCCGGTGCGGGTTGGATAGCGACCGGTCATCATCATCGCTCGCGATGGCGCACAGGTACTGGCACCGGAATAGGACAGCGTAAAAACAGCCCCTTCGGCAGCCAAACGGTCAATGCTCGGCGTTTGCATACCGCCCACGCCGCCGCCGAAAGTGGAAATATCGTTGTAGCCCAGATCATCCGCCACAATAAGGACAATATTAGGCGGTCGCTCATCCTCCGCTGCCGCCGGCACTGCAGGCCCTTTCTGCCAGGGAATTTCTCGGTTGGGGGCGACATCGGCATATCTCTGGCTCGTCGTATATTTTACCAGTGCGATCAGAATGTCCGCTCGCTTAGACCAAGCGATACCACCAACCACTGTGGCGACAACCAATAAAGAAATGAGGAGTTTTTTCATCGGGACACACCCTCCACCCACTGACCCTTAAAGCCGGACGTTTCGATATTGAGTTGGCCTGCCAACCCAGCAGTGCGGTGCACACCAATTTCCCGCATATTCTCGGACTGCATTACCTCTAGCATGACCTGACGTGAGGGCCATACCGCCAGCGCTACCACATCCCACAACTCTTCTACCTCACCCAAGGCCAGGCGTTCCACGTCACCTTCGAAACCAATGCCACCGCCTATGCCATGAAGTAATTTCTTGATGCCAGCTTCATACAGCTCGTAAGCCTCGCGTCCGGTGAGATCAGTTTCTCGGCCATCCTCATACTCAGCTTTTTCCTTGAACTTGATGAGATTGACCATGCAGATTGGGCCCTCGGCGCCTGGCTCAAGGAAGCCCTTTATCTGCTGTTCGTTGGGGTAGACTTTGTTGACGAATTCCATTGCTATTCCCTCTTCTCGCATTAATTAGCGCTAGGCCAAAGCCAGCTGCAATAACGTCGCGCCAAGCGCTAACAACAGGCCGACTGTTATCCGTGGTGAGGCGTACAGCGCCACACGCTTTTGCATCGGGAAGGCAAAGGTTTGCTTCATTGCAGCAATCTTATATTTGTGGATCTTGGCAAACTCGGCATCTGCAAACGACAAGAGAATCACATCCCGGCGCGAGCGATAACGCACAAGCCCAGCCATATGCCACCCGGGATTTTCCGGCGTGTTCCAAGCATCCAAATAACCACCCACGGCTTGCCCCGCTATGACGGGATGTCCTGCTCTGCGTAATATCTTGCCCATAAACGGCTGAGTGTATTCAGTGAGCAGCGCAGAAGCCTTGATGTCCTGTCCTGTGTCCGGATGAGTCACCGGTGAGGCGTTAAATTTAACAAGGTTAACCATGATGAACTCCTTGCCATCATCTTCCTCCATAAACCTGCGAAGCGTGGCAACCTCTCCCGTACTCAAGCCGTTTTCGGCGCTTTCCTGAAAGACCTTTGAAAAATGGGAAATTTCATCTGGAGTCAGCGGCCTCCTTAACCCGTCATACCAAAGACGAAATGCCAGATAAACGACCAAGGCTATTACCCAAATTGTCATCATCATGACTTAGCTGCTCCGCGCCACTTCCGAATGCTTTCTAAACCTGTGAGACCACCTCTGGCCCGCACGTGTGCTGTAAAAACCACCACCGTTTCGTCCCCCGTAACTACTTTGCGTTGGCGAAAAACTTCATCCTCTTGCCCCTGGGCTCTGGCACTTTGTGTGCCTCGGGCAAGGTGCAGAGCCTATTCATATGCGTAGTGCTGCCGTCGGCATACTCCCACACCAACTGCTCACCCGAAGGCTCTTGATGAAGGTAACGCTTAACCACTAATGGCCCCCAACCAAAAGCATGAAAGTCCAACACACCGTCATTCCAAATCATGCTGGCTGAGGAACGCATGCAGTAATCGTTATCGCCAATACTGAACAACACCGACCCTTCGGTATCGTTCGTATTGAGACCCGCCGTACTGTTTGGGCCGTAGTCGTGGATAACTCCGCTGGTAGTCACTA
Source organism: Luminiphilus sp. nBUS_16 (assembly GCF_051201645.1). Lineage (GTDB taxonomy): Bacteria > Pseudomonadota > Gammaproteobacteria > Pseudomonadales > Halieaceae > Luminiphilus. The sequence goes on from NZ_CP179205.1 coordinate 2,729,724, forward strand.
CGACACGGCTACCGCACTGCTCCACCCTTTCCACATGGCCCACATGGCCACCCTGCACCCCAATCCAGAGACCTCGGATATCGTCGGCACCCTCAGGTAGTGGCTCGGTACACTGAGCCAAAATAGGCAAGGGGAAATGGGTGTAGCCACAATTGGGGGTATTGCCTTTCGGTATATCGGCCGCCAGTAGCCCACTGCCGTCAAGCTCTGGTAGCTCACAATAATTCAGCAGGCTGCCGTCCCCTGCCAGAGTAGCCGGATCTATAGTCAGTGGCGGTCGCGAGGATAAAAATCCCAGCCAAAAAATAAAGAGCAATAAGCCAAGCGCGGCGGTGAATAGCACGGCAATAACTTTCTTAATCATGAAGACGCCCAACCCGCCAAGAGATAACGCTCGGTTGTTAAAATCCGTCTCGATCGCGGCGACAATGGCATGCTAGCTCGCCACCAGAGCATCAGCCACAGGCCCGAACAAGGTTTGCTTAAGCATTTTAAAAATGCCCGGTTCCTTAGTGCTCAACTGCATGGCCAAAGCTTTGGCATGCTCCAATAGCTCTTCCAAGGATGCTTTGCCGTCAGAGATCCCTGCCGCGATCGCCTCATCTGCCGTATAACGTTTGCCCGTTAATACGGCATCGCGAGTGGTATTAGGGGGCAGCTTGGCATGTAAAATGCCCATCATCGCAGGTGGAATGGGCACACCCACATCCACCTCGGAAACGGAAAACCAACCCCGATCTTGCCGCATAATGCGATAATCACAAGACAGCGCCAAGAATGCCCCCGCGGCAAAGGCATGGCCGTTTACCGCTGCAACTGTTGGACAGGGCAGCTTAAGTAAACGTTGGTGGATCTCACCCATACGCCGGCTAAAAACTGCCATTTCATCAGGAGTAAGTGTCACTACCTTTTCCAAGTTGAGGCCATTGCAGAAAAATTTGCCCGCACCGGCAAGCACTAACGAGGCACCGCGGTCACAATCACCTTCAACCTCAGCCAACAGCTCCAGCATGCGCTGCTGCCAGTCTGGGCAAATGGTGCTGGACTCCTCGTCCATCGTAATAAGATGGAGACCGTCCTCTTTAGCGTGCTCAATCATACTTCTTCATTCTCTCCACATACTTTTGAAATAACGAAGGCCCTTGAGTTTCAAGCGCAAGCCAAAGCCATATCGCTTGTGAAGTGGCCCACCTGAATCCAATAAAAATCCCTGTGGAATCACGCAATAAATAGCGACGAGAAAACCGACTGCCGGACTTTATATTAACGCCCACTTTCTTCGAGATTCTCATTTGATTGCTATCTTGCCGTCGCGTCAAACAACGGCATTTTGACCCGCGCAACAGTCGGCAATCGCCCCCACTAATTATTATGACATTCAATATGCCATATAAATGGAGTAAGGAAAATAAAAAGATAGGCTAAAAAAACCTACCCACAACAAAGGTGTTTTTTAGGCTTAGCCTGGGGGTGTTACAACCACACCTCAAGATTATCTGCTCGGCCTATTGAGCGGTCGAGTTTGATTGACAGCATCTCGTGCATACCACAGGCCTGCAGCATTTGCTCCACCGATGCCTGCTCAGCTAGAGGCAGGCCGGCATAAATCGCCTGCACTCGCTGCAACAGGTAAAAACGGTAAGGCGAGGCTAAAGCAGTGATCGTTTGGCCTCGCACACTGAACTCAGCCCTACCCACAAGATTGCCAAGCCGACCCACTGCAGTCGCCCCTGCTTCGGGCTGCTGTTGACCCAACCAGTCATTGATTCTCTCAGCAGCAGCGCGAGTCTCGGGCACAAAGTCTTCCGCCACTGCGCGCAGAACCGCCATTAGCGTTTCGGGTACCTCATCGTTCTCCAAAAAGTCAGTACCGGGCGTAAAAAACTCTGGCACATCTTGGTCTGCCCGATTCATGCGCTCAACCCAACGGTACACCCGCGGGGCACGCTTCTGCATCAATGACGCCGGATAGGGATCTCTTCCCAAGTGCGCATACATGGGCGCAAGCAATCCGAAATCGCCGATACAGGGCTTCCAACCCAAAAGATAGGGGTAGTGTTCAAAGTGCCTATTGAGGACATCGAGATACTCTGTATAAAGCGTCTCTACTAACGGCTGAGATTGCTTGGTAACGCCAAATACTTCTGTGACCTGACGCATTCGGTTCATCATATGCTCGGTCTTTTCGGCGCGCTCTGGTGTATCCCGCTGAGCGTACAAAAAATGATGGTGCACAAATTGAAGATTTTCTGCTGGGTAATTCCAGCGGTAGTGCATAGCCGGCCTCAACAACCCATCGTGCCCAATCACGTCGAATAAAGCACTGATAATCTGCTGACAAGCCCCCTGTGGCTGGCTGGGGCGGCCATTGGCCGATTCGAAGTGCTCAATGATCGCCGCTCCGTCACGAATAACCTCTCCGCTGGGAGTAACTAGCGTCGGTATTGTCGCGAGCTTGCCCTTGGGCAGCACCTCAGCCTTAAAACTTTCATGTCCGGTAGAGAATTCTTGAAAAGTAATGCCCTGCTTAATGAGATAAGCGCGGGCCCGACCCGAATAAAGTGAGTGAGTAAGGGCATACAAACGGTGCAGGTTTGTCATCTAAGCGCCTCCTTTTTTCATTCGATAGGCGACAAAAAAGGGTAACAACAGCAGCACGGACAGTAGGAATATCAATACTCCCTCGCGATACTGTGCTTGCAGGGTGTTGGAAACTAACTGTTTGACTTGTGAATAGCCTGTAGGCAAAGGTAGCACCCCATTTTCTTGCTCAAAACGCTGATAACGTGACAGCATGCGCTGAAAAATTATCGGCGAGGTGCTCGCTAGATCCACCGTCTCTCCCGGATCTTCAACAATATTGAACAGACGCCACTGCCCATCGCCTAGAGGCGGCTGATTAACCACGATTTTATAATCGCCTTGAAATAGAGCCCCATGACCCGTGAGTTCGTAACCTACCGCATCATCCTCGGTATAAACGTGATCAGCCTCCCCTCTTAGGATGGCTGTCAGATCGCGACCGGTCATAGGTAATACCTGCCGTCCTGCGTACCGGTCGCTAGGCTGAGCCACGCCAGACAGCGCAAGAATAGTGGGAGTAATGTCAGTTGCCCAGGCAAATGCAGCACTTAGTTCACCGGCCTTCTTTACGGGTTTGCCAGCAATAATGAGCGGCACCCGCATGCCACCCTCTCCCGTATAAAATTTATAAAACGCTAAAGGACTCGCTGAGGCACTGGCGAAACTGGGGCTGATGGTGTTGAAACTGCCCTTCAAACCAAGACGGTCGTAGTCTATGTGATAACCCAACTGGCTAGGACCAAGGCGTGCAGGAAATGCCGTGGGGTTGGGAGAACCACTACCCTCGCTGCCGTTATCCGAGGTGAAAATAAAAATGGTATTTTCGTATTGCCCCCGTGACTTCAGATATGACACTAGGCGACCAATATGAAAATCCATGGCCTCGATCATGCCAGCATAGACGGCCATTCGCTTAGCTTCATAGCGCTTGCGCTGCTCATCCAGAGCATTCCAGTCATCTGTAGTCATCATGTCTACCATCGTGGTAGTCGACCCTACGATGCCCAACTCCACTGCCCTCTGCCGTCGCTGAGTACGCAGTGAGCTCCAGCCTGTGTCGTACACACCCATGTATTTATCGATGTATTCTTGGGGCGCTTGCACCGGCATATGCACTGCCTGAAAGGGCACATAAGCAAAGAAAGGGCTGCCGTCTTGTATATTGCTATCGATAAACTCAATCGTCTTATCAATTAGGTAGCGTGAGGAGTAAAAATCATCAGGCAAGTTCAGCCTGTTACCGTCAGCAAACCAATTAGCTTGCTCGTATATCGGCAGGTAAGGTCGCTGCTCCCAGTTATCCGCGCCCGAGTCCATCAAAGCCACCGTGCGCTCAAAACCCCGCCTGCTAGGACGCTTATCCGGTGAGGCACCCAAATGCCATTTGCCCGCCATATACGTGTGATAGCCAGCACCCTCTAACAAAGTAGCCACAGTCACTACGTTGCCCCCCAGCACGCCTTGGTAATGGGCCTGTGTACGCTGCTCAGGTGCCAACATTTCAGGAATATTGGGCACCCCGGCAAGGTGGTTGTCGACGCCGGTAAGCAACATGGCCCGGGCTGGAGCACAGTTCGCTGCTGTATGGTAGTTGGTAAATCGCAACCCCTGCTCTGCCAAGCTCGAAAGCGTCGGCGTATTCACCTCGCTGCCGTAAGGCGCAATATCGGTATAGCCAAGATCGTCTGCGAGAATAAACACAATGTTAGGTGCCGCAGCTGTGACAGATGCGGCATTGACGGATGCCTGACTTTCCTCGTCGGCTTGCACTGACATCGCAGCCAAGAACAACAATAACCGCGCGGGCCTGCTCCAATGCGAAACACCCCAGCTTTTCACAGACTCACGCCTTATCCGCTAGACGACGCGATGCCACAAGTAAAATAATGGAAACAACCACCTCTGGACCAATCAAATCCAGCGCCAAGGTCGCATCGTGAAATAGCCACGCCAGCACACGGCCCACTGCCGTAAATGATAGCAACATAATAGGAGGGTAATACCAGCAGCGACGTCCACTGATGAGGGCTATGAGTATGCTGCTTGCCAAGGTTAAAAAGAAAGCGGACATATCGCCAATCTGAGAGCTTAATCCCACACCCTCAGCCAAGGTTAAGCCAAACATTGGGACGATACCGGCGGGAGCCACTAGCCAGCGTAAACCGGTCACTAGAAACATGATGGCAGTAACCAGTACCACACCACTTAAAATTTTATTCATTGCGTGTTCTCTATAGTCAGAAATGGATGCGCATTATTTAAACATGCCCCCAAGTGGATCACACCGCTAGTCACGCTCACTCAAAATCCGCATCACAGTGTGCGCCGCCTCCAAGCCCGAATTCTGGTTCTGCCCGGTGACGAAACGCCGCTCATCATCTACCGTGACGTGAGTGGCAAAAAAATCCAGAAACGCCGACTGGCTTTCAAAGATGGCACCCGCCTTACGCAATTCCGTCTCCGGGTGCAGGGGTGTCACTTCGATATCAATTTCTTGTATCTGCTTATCGGTTACGCCGGTCATACGGCGTCCAGCAATGAGTAAATGACCATCGCTGTCGAGGGCATTAACTAACCCCAGCACACCGTGACAAACGCCCCCGATAACCGGGGCCTTGGCACTGTAGTAACTTTCACTCACCTTCATTGCCAATTCAGGTGACTGAGCCAAGTCATAGGCCGCGCCCCAACCACCTGAAATAAACACAACATCGTATTGTTCTATATCAACATCAGCGATTGGAATGGAGTTTTTCACCTTGGCCTGCGCGATTGGGTCATTGAGATAACGCTCGTCTTCAGGTGTTTTGATCATGAAGTAGAAACTGCTGGGATCAATGGGAATCTCACCGCCCTCGATACTGGCGATATCTACCGCCATACCACCGTCTAAAAAGGTGTAGTAGGGATGGGTCATTTCCGAACCAAAAACACCCGTGGCCGCACCTTCAGGTTCTCCGGGCGCCGCCAAAACGCCATGACTAGTCGTGATAATCAACGCCCGCTGGCCCGGCAGCGTCAGGGTTGGTCCTAGGTATTCAGGATGCAACCCTCCTTTATGTAGGATTGCCGGTAGTGAAAGCAGAAAAACACCAAGCAGAAGGGCAGCAGCAATTAAGCCTGTGAATAATTTTTTCATAAAACTTTACCCTTTACTCTCTGACCAACAGAACAAACATTTAGCTTATGTAATAAGTTGACATAGATTGTGTCATATTAAAAGGTAATACTCCAATACAACTTAGAATCAAGTGACATTAGAGTAAAGCCGGCTTTGCGAAAGCCGCACCTAACGAGACATTCCATTGTGTCGACGCGCCTGATGATGGCCAGTGATGAAAGAGGTAACCTTGTGACAGAACCCTTGCTAATAACATTTGATGACGCAGTGGCCATTATCTCTGTGAATGATGCGCCTTATAACCGTATGACACTGGACTTTGTCGACCAGCTAGAAGCTCAGGTGGACGAACTTGCAAGAAACGACAAGGTGCGTGCAGTGGTGATAACGGCGGAGGGCTTAGATAATTTTTCTGTCGGAATGAATCTAAAACAGTTGGCCGGGGGGATTGAGCAGGCTGGTGACCCCAACGTCTTTTTTGATCGGCGCCTCCGCTTGACTGCCGCCATTGAAAATATGGGGAAGCCATGGATAGCCACGCTATTTGGCTACTGTTTGGGCGCAGGATTGGAGCTACCCCTTGGATGTCACTTTCGGTTAGCCGCGGAGGAAGGCGCGCAGATAGGATTACCCGAAATGGACCTTGGCTCGGTTCCAGCTTGGGGAGGCAGCGCTAGGCTAAGCAAGTGTGTGGGCCGAGATCATGCTCTGGATATGATCCTGCGGGGCAAGAAGGTCACTGGCCCAGAAGCGCTTAGCATTGGCCTAGTACACGAAGTGTGGCCTCTCAATGAACTCAAGCAGCGTGCTATGGATTTAGCTCATGAATTGGCCGCGCAGCCCGCTGCCGCAGTAAAAGGCGTCATGAACGTTGTCGTTGGGAGTGAAGACCGCAATCTAGAAGCCTTGCTGAAAGCTGAAAGAGCCGCCGTTCTAAACACCTTTGGTACGGCGGATCAGCAAGAGGGCATGTTGGCTTTTCTTGAAAAGCGCAAGCCTGTTTTTAACAAGCGCTAACTTGGAGAGCCCTACACCGGCCTAAGCTTCACCGTGTAACAGCTGGAGTGTCAGGAGCCTCACCAAAATATTGATAGCCGTCTGCCTACTCAACCCCTGGTGATACCGGAGTCGGTGCCACATATCAAAAGAGATGGTGGCATGAATCGCCTCGCGATCACTGCGCGCCTTTTGGGCTATTTCGGGCAGCCATTTTTCCAAGTCTTTGCGTAAACCGCGTTGGTTGCGAGCATAGTTCTTGCGCAAAATCTCGTAACGCCAAAGCTGAACGAGCGTGCCCTGCACAATATTACTGCCGCTCTCAAAGGCCTCCGCGTAGCGCTTCACGGCCCGCTCAATGCGCTCCTCGGCGCTACCCTCCCGATCTCCGCCTAGAAATAATGCTTCGTAAGAATCGCGAATCTGTTCGTCTGCAGAGGCGTACAGACTTTCCATGTCTTCGAAGTGGCGAAAAACAGAACGAATGCCGACACCGGCCTTGTCCGAGACCTGTTGAGCAGTGGGTACCAGCACCCCCTCCTCCTGCAACGCTAGCGCAGCCTCAATAATCGCTCGACGACTTCGCTCGCTACGTAACCTACGTCCGTCGGCGACATCCTCGCCTTTGACCTTCAACATAATCGCCCCAACTAACTGCTCTACATGCACCGCGTTATGAAGCATGCAGTAATGCATCAAACTATGCCAGCTAAGACTCAGTCTTAACTTTCAATCCATCAAAAATTCGATGAGCTGCACTCAAAATCCAATTAGGTAGGGCTCCCACCCATCCTCAAAAACCTTAAAAAAATGCAAGATAAGCGCCTCGTGCTGCCAGTGCTTATTCCGATAGAACCGCTAACACCTCTATGACCAAATTGAATCAGAGCCCTTAGAGCCGCCTCTCTCGCTGGGCTAGCAGGAGAGAAAGACCATAAACCGGCAATTTGATAGACTGCGTTTTTGTTTATGCGCCAGCTTTACGGGTTGGTTCGCACCGAGGATTTTATGACAGACCTGTCTTGTAACGTTGTGGTCGCAGCGCTCTATCGCTTTTCTGACCTACCAGATTTTGAAGCTCTTCGAGACCCTCTACACCAACTCATGTCGAAGCATGAGGTTAGGGGCACCTTGCTACTCGCAGCCGAGGGCATCAACGGCACCATTGCGGGTTCTAGAGGCGGCATCGATTCCGTGCTCAATTGGCTAAAGCGTGATCCCCGGTTTGCCGACCTCGAGACAAAGGAGTCCTACGTTGAAAAAAACCCTTTCTACCGCACCAAAGTAAAATTAAAGAAAGAAATCGTCACGATGGGCGTTGAGGGCATTGATCCCAAACATATTGTTGGCACCTATGTAGATCCTAAAGACTGGAATGAACTCATTAGTGATCCCGATGTGGTGCTGCTGGATACCCGAAATGACTACGAAGTTGACATCGGCTCTTTCGAGCGAGCCATCAATCCCGCAACCTCATCTTTCCGGGAATTTCCAGCTTATGTCAGCAAACACCTTAATCCCAAAAAGCATAAAAAGGTTGCCATGTTCTGCACAGGTGGCATCCGCTGCGAGAAATCTACGGCCTATTTAAAGCAGCAGGGTTTTTCCGAGGTTTACCACCTGAAAGGCGGAATTCTCAAGTATTTAGAAGAGGTGACGGAAGCTGATAGCAAATGGCAGGGCGAATGCTTTGTGTTCGACAATCGTGTCAGCGTTAACCACCGATTGGAAAAGGGCCAGTACGATCAATGTCATGCGTGCCGCCGCCCTATCACCGAAAGTGACAAACTTAGCCCCCACTATCAAAAAGGCTTGAGCTGCCACCACTGCATTGAGAACCAGTCCGACGAGCAAAGACAACGTTACTCCGAGCGTGAGCGCCAAGTTGAGCTGGCGCGGGCTCGAGGAGAAACCCATATTGGTCAATCGATGAACGCTACGATAGCCGACAAGAAGCAGGCGAAATTGCGCGTGAAAAATCGACAGCGCCAGCTGGATAAAAACTCCGATCATCCATCCACCAAGGGTGGTTAAAACCATTAGGCTCTAAACAAAATCAATAGCCACTCGACGCAATTTGTGCAGTAATGCCTGAGCACCCCAAAAAAAACTCATAACCAAGGGGTCTAGGAGAACTTATGAATACTTCAAAAGTTGTACTAATCGCGGTCTTAACGTTTCTTTCATCTTTGACCTTCGCGGACGTGTCAGATGATTTAATTGCAATGGACAAGCAGTGGGGAGCAGCCGGTGGGCCGGCAGGTTACGTGTCTGAGGACGTCATCGGCATTGGGCCAACGGGGATTGTTAATTTTGGCAACCTAGTTGCTGACGCCGCGGCTAACGCAAATGCCGGAGAGGAATACGTCGTTAGTGGATACCAGGTGAAGTTTCTCAGCGACGATATCGCGGTGATGGTCCACACAGCAGCGGGTTCAGATCCTCATGCAAGCCTGCATGTCATTCAGAAACAGGGCGATGCTTGGCTGGTTGTTGCTACCGCGTCAGCTCCCGCGAGTTAATCCACCAAAAATGCCCTAAGCCCAAAATTTACGATCCTATTGGGTTTAGGGCTTGCCAGCCGATTGCCATGTTGTTTTAGCAAAGCGCTATCGACTCAAATCAAGCTCTACCATTGCCCACAACCCGCTACAGCCTTACTGAAACGGTGTCTCATACTATTTACACTTCGATGGCGCCAGACAGCTCGCACTCAGCGACTGCGCTATGCAGCGCCACTCGCTGCGGACAGACTCAGAGATGATGTCACCGCCGAGGCGTGACCTGCTGTTAAGTCAGTCAAAACTGGGACCAGTGACTCAGGTAAGTTGTGACCCATACCCTCAATAATCTCCAGTCTAGCGTTAGGAATTTTCCGCGCTGTATCGATACCACAGGCTAAAGGCACGAGCACATCGTCACGACCGTGAATCACTAAACTAGGCGTTGTGATGGTCTTGAGAAGATCAACGCGACTACCGCTGGCCATAATTGCTGCCATATGCCTAGCAAAGCCTGGGGGATAAAAACTGCGCTGAAAAGCTGCTCGTACTTTTTCCTTTAGCTCTTCATCACTTTGAGGAAATCCAGGACTGCCTATCAGTCTTTGGAACGCCATCGTGCTCTCTAAGCTGGGTTTGACCAACCCCAAGTAACGCTTCAAAAGCGCACGAGTCACTTTTTTACTCGCGCGAGGCAAATGGGGGGCGCCACTTGATGACATGATTGATGTCAGTGAATGCACCCGATCGGCGTGTTTTGCTGTCAAAATTTGACCAATCATGCCGCCCATTGAAACCCCAACAATATGAGCCCGCTCCAGATTGAGTGCATTCATCAACTCAATTGCGTCAGTCGCCATTTCGTCTAATTTGTAGGAAACCCTGAGCGGTCGATTGATAGCTGCTCTCAGCATCATACCGACCGTACTAGGAATACGAGCAGTAAGCATTTTCTCTGATAGCCCAACGTCTCTGTTATCAAAACGAATTACATGAAAACCACGGTCGGCTAAACCCTGACAAAAAGACAGCGGCCATGCCGTCATCTGGGTTGCCATACCCATGATCAGTAGAATTGCTGGATCCTCGGCATTGCCAAAATCATCGTAGGCAAGACGAATACCATTGGCGTCTAAATAGCGCTCTGACATAGATTTAAATCCTCATGGGACCGAGAGAAACAATATTGGTTGATGCTGTCATTATTACGGACACCCGGCAACGATATACACCTCCCACTAGATAGCAATGTTAAGGTACCCCTGAACTCCAAGCACTTTAGAATTTACTTAATGAGTCGATGAAGGTCGCGGTGTGAGCTTAAGCCATGAAAAAACTTAGTCTTATCGATAAAGGATTCCTGACTTCAGAGAATCGTGAAACACCTATGCACGTAGCCAGTCTCGGTCTTTATACCCTGCCAGATGGTGCTGACGAGCAAGAGTTTTTACATGAGCTGGCGGGTAACGTTCGCAACGCACAAGCAATGCTCCCTCCCTTCGGGGACCGGTTGCGCCTTGGTCGCCTTGGATTAGCGGGGTCGGCTTACTGGGAGCCCGATGCCGCTATGGATATGGATTACCATGTTCGCCATTCGGCTCTACCTAAACCCGGTCGTTACCGAGAGCTCTTTAATCTGACATCTCGCCTTCACGGCACACTGCTTGAACGTACCCGGCCTCTCTGGGAAATGCACGTCATCGAGGGACTTCAAAACCGGCAATTTGCGGTGTATACCAAAACGCATCACGCTGCCGTCGACGGAGCTCGTTCGATACACATTTCTCGAAGCATGCTTTCTACCGATCCCAATCATGTTCTAGAGGAATCACCGCTGTCATTGCAATCGTGGCAGCGCTATAAAGACGCGATGCGTAAGGGGAAACAGCCCCCTCATTCCAATGAAGAGCTGCGTAACGTCGCCGACGTATTGAAGTCTACCTTCGATAGCAGCACGAATCTGGTAAGGGCGTTATCGGCTTTTTCCAAAACCTGGGCAGGCCGAGGAGGCGCGCTTAGCCTGCCACATCAGCAAGTACCCATAAGCTCCTTGAACCACTCCATTCATGGTGCAAGACGCTTCGTAGCGCAGTCTTGGCCATTTTCTCGGATTGAGGCTATTGGCAAGGCGTTCGGCGGCACCTTTAACGATGCGGTGCTTGCCATATGCTCTGGAGCCTTGCGTCAATATCTGAAGACCCATGCAGAGTTACCAGAACAGCCTCTGAAATCCATGGTCCCCGTGTCGCTACGCCAAGAGGGCGACCTCGAGTCAGGCAATGCGGTCGCGGCCATCAGCGCCAACTTAGCCACCGACGTCGCAGACCCCGCCCGACGCATCCAAGCCATCATCGCTTCGGTCCGTGCCAGCAAGGCTTTTTATGCGGGCATGTCACCCAAAGAAATAGAGTTGGTTAGTGCCGTATTACAGGCGCCAACCTTACTACTTTTGCCATTGGGTCTAATGGCAAAACTGCCGCCTTATAATGTCGCAATCTCAAATGTACCGGGCATCCGGGAAACCATGTACTGGAATGGTGCTCGTATGGATGGGTCCTACCCCCTATCCATTGTTACCGATGGCATGGCAATGAACATCACGCTGATTACTTATGATCAAAATGTAGATTTTGGGATTGTTGCCTGCCGCAAGTCGGTACCTCAAGTGCAACGTTTTATTGACTACATGGAAGAGGCCTTGGTCGCGCTTGAGGATGCAGCAGGATTGCGCCCACCCGAAAAAGACAAAGCACTCACTCCAAGAAAACCAAAAGCTCAACGAAAAACGCCTTTGGCAACAACCGTCGCAAAACCCAAGGCGGCCACAAAAACCAAGTTGAAAGCCCCACCCAAAGCTATCTCAAAAGCCAAAGCAAAGCCCAAGCCCAAGCCCAAAGCCAAGGCCAAGGCCAAGGCCAAGCCAAAAAACCCACAATGACTTTTGTAAAACAGCGATTTACGGCGACTAGTGCCGCAAAATTTCGATAAAGAAGCTAGTACCCAGGCTGAAATCTTCACCGTCAAAAGCAGAAACCTTTGTTGGCGATATACGGGCAGGTAAAAAACCAGTGAAGTGCCTCACAACAGCTAGGTCAGCCAAGCTCCGAAAAACCGCTACGGCGTCACGATATTAAAAACCTCATCGGGTGGATCAAGCATCGCAAAGAACTGCAGTAAGTCTAACCGCGACCCTTGAATAGAAATATCATCGGAAAATAACGTTTCTCGGATCCCTGCTTGTCCTACCAGCATGCCAATAAACAACTCGTGGGTAATTTGCAGCGTCGCATTAGCATTTACATCGGGTTCGCCATTGCGCTGATGTAACACTGCATTTTCGAGGCTTAAAACGTAGGTCTCAGCCAAATCGGTGAAGGTAAAATTGAAAACATAAGATTCGCCATCTGCTTTTTCACCGTTGAGCATGACGGCAATAAGCTGCATGAATTCACTGATTGGCGTTTGCCGTATCAAATCAGCTGCATTAGAAATACCAAGGCCCTGCGAGGGCGCACCCGAACGTAGCTCTAGGGCTCCTGTCAAATACACATCGCGCCACGGGCCCGACTCGGCCTGATACCCTAGCTGGTCATAACTCTGCGCCAACAACATCTTTGCTGCAACATGATTGGGCTCCGCAAACACCAAGTGATTAAGAAGCTCAGCAACCCAGCGGTACTCCCCTCGGTCAAAGGCGGATTTCGCTGTTGTCATGACGCCGCTGCTTCCGCCCATCGCCTCGACGTACCGCGTTGAAGACTCAACCCCGGGCAATGGATCGAGATTGGCAGGGTTCCCGTCGTACCACCCGAAGTAACGTTGATATACAGCTCGGGAATTATGCTTCAACGTTCCGTAATAACCGCGATTAGAAAAACTGTTTCGCAGCGCAGTAGGTAGCTCTAGAGACTCGGCAATCTCACTCGGAGTATGCCCCTGAGAGGCAAGGCGTAAAGTTTGATCATGTATGTACCGGTACCCATCTCGCTGCTTTTTTAAGAAATCGACAATCTCGGTATTGCCCCAGAGCGGCCAGTGGTGACTGGCAAAATAAACCTCCATCTCAGGAAAGATTTCAATCGCCTCGTTTATGTAGTAGCTCCATTTGCGCGCATCGCGCACATGGGCACCACGCAATGTATACAAGTTATGCATATTGCGCGACACAACCTCAGCACCGCAAAAAGCCTTTTTTTCAGGCAAGTAAAAAGTCAGCTCTGCGGGCGCTTCCGAGCCTGCGGCGTTTTGAAAAATGAAGTTAACGCCATCAATCGTCACCCTTTCTCCCGTTTGAGAAATCACGCGCGTCGGGGTTGCCAGGCCGGGGCTGCCAAAGGCGGGCCCCTTGCCCAGCCCCGAGCCTACATGCCCAAAGGGAGAGCGCTCGAGTTGGCTACCGTACATAAACATCGAGCGACGGCTCATTGTAGTGCCGGCAATAACATTTTCGCTGGTGGCCTCACTCATAAAGCCTTGAGGCGCAATTATTTCAGTCTCGCCATTCCCCTCCAAAACCGCGAGAACGCCGCCAAAGTGATCAATATGTGAATGCGTGATAATGACTGCAGTTACGGGCCGATCGCCTAATTTTTGACGAGCGAAAGCCAGTGCCGCTGCCGCTGTCTCCTTAGTGGTTAATGGGTCGACAAGGATCCAGCCACGCTCACCCTCAATGATGCTCATATTAGAGAGATCAAATCCCCGCAACTGATAAACACCTTGAGTAACTTCAAACAGCCCATGAATATTATTCAAACGCTCTTGTCGCCACAGACTGGGATTAACGCTATCCGGAGCATCGCCATGGATAAAATCGTAGTCGTTGAGGCTCCAGACTATCGAGCCATCAGCCATGCTTACCCTGAGGCCGTCAGCTCGAGCAATCAGGCCTTGAGTGGCATTATCGAAATCTTGCGGATTATTAAGGTCAAGAGACTCCGCCACCGCCTGATTAATGGCAAGAGTGCTAGGTGTTGGCGGTGTATTTCCCTGACTTCCAATAGTGGCTTGAGCGGGGGGTGTTTTCCCGCCGCAGCCAGCAAGGAGACTCGCAGACAAAATAACAAAAGTAAAAACCCTAATACTTAGATATGCCTGCATCGTGGAGCACCCCAGTCTATTGAAATGTGAACTGATAATCGTTGAAGCACCTCCTAAAGATTATCAAACCAATGAACCAGCACCTCACCTTGCTCAGCAGATTGACGCGCCAGCTGTTCGGCCTTCTCGGCAAACACTGTTTCAACTCGTTCACGCCGGATTTTAAGGGTAGGCGTCAGTATTTCGTTTTCAATGGTCCAATGCTCATTGGAGATAATGACTGCACCTATTCGCGCATGCTTTTCTATTTCACTATTGATCGAGGTAATCGTATCAAGAACCGAAGCCTCTACGACTCCGCGATCGACACCTCCCGCCGCGTCGCTTAACACGGTGACCATGACAGTCTTCGAAAAGCCGCGGCCCAATAAACACTGCTGCTCGGCGTGCACGTTATCAGCGAACAAACCTTCAATGGGCGGCGGCGCCACAAACTTTCCTTGGATAGTTTTGAAATAATCCTTCACTCGCCCAGTTATAAAAATAAAGCCATCGTCGTCGATATACGCTTTATCGCCGGTGTGGAGCCATCCATTCTGCCAAAGCTCTGCGGTTTTTTCTGGCTGCTGGTAGTAGCCCGGAGTACAACCCTCAGCCCGAATCAACAGTTCTCCAATATCGCTTATTTTGACCTCGACTCCCGATATGGGCTTGCCGATTGAGCCAATGCGGCGGTCGTCGACCTTGGTAACAATCAGCGACATAGCTTCCGTCTGACCAAAGCCCTCGCAAAGTGGCAGGCCCAACTTATCCCACCAGTGGATCAGAGCGGGTGGTGTGGGTGCAGCCGCCGTCAGGCAGTAATCCACCTCAGTCAGCCCAAGCCCACCTAAAACCAAAGCGCCCATACCTTCAGCATCTTGTTCCAGCAATTGGTCGAGGGCCTCTTGCCCTCCTACTTTACCCAACACCGCCTGCTGCAGTTGCTCCCAAACTCTGGGTGGGCCAAAGAATATATTGGGCTTACAAGCGGGCAAGTCACGAAGCAGTGTGTCCAACGACTCGTTGAACCAGATTTCACCACAAGCCACCATCGAGCCATATTCAACAATTTGTCGCTCTGCAATGTGCGACAAAGGCAGATATGAAAAAAAGCGCGACCCCTCCCGGGAGGCAAATGCCTCTGTTCCCCGGCGCACAGGAATCAAATTGGATTCATGGGTCTGAATGACGCCTTTAGGCATGCCCGTCGTGCCCGATGTAAAGACCAGAGAAATAAGATCTGAGGCCTCACTTTGGTGTGAGGGCCGCTGACCCTGACCCTCCTGAAGCAAGGTATCCCAGGTAACGTGCGCTTCGTCACAGCTAACACCTGGCAACGTAATGACCAACCCACCCTCAGGCATCACTTCTTTCACGGCATCCCAGTTGGTTGTCTCACCCAAAAACAAAACTTTTGTATCGGTGAACTCCAGAATGTATTGCGCGGTCGCTGCGGTGTGCGTCGTAAACAGTGGCACTGAAACATTGCCAGAAGCGATGACTGCTAAATCTGCAAGCACCCAGTGAGCGCGATTTTTTGATAGCAGCGCCATGCTATGACCAGACCCCAATCGCTTCTCTAGAGCCGCGGCCACGGCATGCACCTGATCCTGAGCCTCACTCCATGAGTACGACGTCTCACCGGCCTCATTCAGATCACGCAGCCAAACTCTATCTGGGCACTCCTCGGCCCAGTGAGCCAATTGGCCGATCAATGTTGGGCTTTCCATACTTCCCCCTAGGAATTTAATTTTTTCACGATGATACCGATTTTTGCTACTTTAGAGGCCGGCGACTTTAATATTTTTATGCTAAATGGACGTTTTTCAAAAAATCGCCCACCCGGTGAAAGCACCTAGTTCGCTGACTACAAGCATGCTAAACGATCCTAGATTCTGACGAGGCAATCTCTATCGACACTCCGAGAAGCTCAAACCCTTCAACCCTATTTTACTATCTCGCCGCAGTACTATTGTGCAGCACCTCCGTTGCCGCCAAAGATTTTGATTACTTTGAGACCACACGAAAAACCGTGCGCAACGGTATGCAATCCATGTTTATCTGTAATGGTCTATTTACCTCGCAGCGTTCTTTGAGCCAAATTTTCGAGCAAGAATTAGCCTATTTAGGCAATCGACGCCTTGGTGATGCAAAAAAAGGAAATTACCGCATAGATTCTCAAACCCAGTCAGTTGAGGTGGGAGGCGGCCATGATGGACCTGCGGTAACTGCCGTGTTTCGTTCGGGTATCGGCTGCCTTGCCATGGCGCCAGGTATGGCACCCGAAAATTTCGCACAACTGCCCAAAGTAGAGCCGACGATCCCCATTGAGGACACCGAACAATTACCCTGGCCCCACGGGGATTTGATCGAACAAAACAGCCCGCACAACAGCGTGTCTCAGACCTCTCTAACTGCGGCCGCTGACTGGGCGTTTACAGCCCATGCCGAAGGCGAAGACACCACTAGCCTTCTCGTAGTTCACCGGGGCAATATCGTTTATGAACGCTATGCCCCTGGCTTTAATTACCGAACGCGCACCCGAACATGGTCCGCGGCCAAAAGTATCGAGGCAGCGCTAATCGGTCTTCGAGTGGATTCCGGCCATATGGAATTAGATTCACCGCTCCCCATAGTTTGGTTACCCGAACAATCAGGCGCAGGTAGCGACCCTCGTTCAAGCATTACGCTACGACATGCGTTGAACATGACCACCGGACTTTACCCGGTAGACAACAATAATATGGCTGCGGCTGTAGGCTCCGGGCTTGCCTACTGGGCCGGTAGTGGCTACGAAAATCAGGTTCGTCAACGCGGTCTAATTCGTGATCCGGGTAGTCATTGGGATTATGAAAATTATGATTCGTTGCTGGCCGTATCTGCATTTAAAACAACTTTTGAAACCGAGTACGCCTATCTTCAATTTCCTTATGTCGAACTTCTGCAGAAAATAGGCATGCGTAGCACGCTTCTTGGAACAGATCGTTTCGGTGACTTCATACTGAGCAGCCAAGCTTTTAGCAATGCTCGAGATCTAGCTCGGTTCGGGCTGCTCTTTTTGAATAAGGGCAATTGGTTTGGCGACCAGTTAATTAGCGAAGACTGGATCGATTTCATAAAGACGCCCAC
Organism: Luminiphilus sp. nBUS_16; assembly: GCF_051201645.1. GTDB lineage: Bacteria > Pseudomonadota > Gammaproteobacteria > Pseudomonadales > Halieaceae > Luminiphilus. The sequence goes on from NZ_CP179205.1 coordinate 2,747,136, forward strand.
GCCCGCATCAGCCTTTAGGGGCAATGATTACGGGGGCCACTGGTGGCTAGTGCCCGACGCCCGTAAACAAGAAGTGCCCGCCGAGGCTTTCAGTGCCGCGGGAAGTCGGGGGCAGTATGTCACCGTTGTCCCCTCCCATGACGTGGTCATTGTTCGCCGCGGATTAGACTACAACGGCGCGGCGTTTGATCAATGGAGTCTGGTCCGCGAGGTGTTAAAAGCTTTCCCGAACCCATCTGACAGTCGGTAGTGATTTACAAGCTACTGATTTACCTGGCCGGTAAAATACACCGAGCCCTCAACACATTAACACCATCGATTTATGATGCCGGCCTTACCCTTTAAGGTCAGAGCCCAATAAGAGCCCATGCACTGCAATGGCACAAAGCAAACCGGAAAACCAAAGCAGCAGTCCTTCAGCTTCTCAGTTAGACTGGCTCCGGCAAAAGACAACAGACTTTTACACCATGGCGCTTTCTAAGTTTTATTCACTTCCTAAAATCAGAGACCACCTTTGACCAAAAAGGCAGATCAACCACCTCCACTGGATAAAGTTCACGTGCTCACGGTTCTCGCCCAAGTACCCGCTGGAAAGGTTGTTTCCTTCGGCGACCTCGCCGATATGTCAGGGTATCCTAGAAGGGCTCGCTGGGTAGGTTCCGTACTGTCCAAGCTTCCCTCGAGCACAAAACTGCCATGGCACCGCGTTGTAAATTCTCAGGGAACCTTAACCTGTCCTAGGGCTGATCTCGCAGAGAAACGGCTAACCCGCGAAGGCATAAAGGTGCACCAGCTGAAAGTTTCAATGTTAAAACATCGGTGGTGCCCAGAACGATCAACCAGTAAGCACGCAGGTCCTGAGGAGGACTGACGCATGGCACAAGATCCCTTTGAAGAATTCCAACAACGCCTTCTCAATACGCAAGACGAGGCCCGCGATGAGGCCGTTAAAAAGCGGCACGAACGTGGAGGCCGTACCGCTAGAGAAAATTTGGACGACCTGGTCGAGGGCGCCTCCATCAACGAATTTGGCCAGCACGCTGTAGCTGCTCAGCGCAGCCGCAGGGAAATTGAAGAGCTGCAGCGACAAACAGCCGGTGATGGCGTGATCACTGCTATCGGCCCTGTTAATGGCAGCTTATTTAACGAGAGCGTGGCAAAGACTGCGCTAATTATTAACGACTACACGGTTCTAGCCGGCACTCAAGGCTACTTTCATCATCGAAAAATTGATCGCTTATTAGGTTTGGCCGGGCAACAACAGCTTCCTGTAATTATGTATACCGAAGGTGGTGGTGGTCGGCCCGGCGATACCGATGTGCTGATATCGGGGGGTGGCCTCAATGTACCCACTTTTCATCGATGGTGTGCCTTAACGGGGAAGGTACCGCGCATTGCGGTTAACCATGGGTTCTGCTTCGCCGGCAATGCCGCGCTTTTTGGTGCGGCCGATCTTCGCATAGCCACCCAAGGAAGCTATATTGGCATGGCTGGACCTGCCATGATTGAGGGCGGCGGACTGGGCCGTTATAAACCCACCGAAATAGGCCCCACATCAGTACATTCTAAAAACGGCGTCATTGATATTGTCGTACCGGACGAAGCAGAGGCCACAATAAAAGCCAGACAAGCACTTGCCTTCTGTCAGGGCCCAACAGCTGACTTCGAATTTGCTGAGCAATCCGCTTTGCGCAGCGCGCTGCCATCTAACCGAAGAATGGCCTACGATCCCGTAAAAATCCTTGAGCGCGTGTTCGATAAAAATTCATTCATAGCTTTACGCAGTCATTATGGGCGCAGCATTGTTAGCGGCCTTGCGAGAATAGACGGCACTCCCTTTGCGGTATTAGCCAACGACTGTCGACATCTGGGTGGCGCCATCGACGCTGAAGGTGCGAGCAAAGCCACAGACCTTTACCGACTCGCCGAGCGATGGAAACTACCCGTTGTTTCTTTCGTAGACACACCCGGATTCATGGTGGGACCCGACAGCGAGGCTATCGGAGCACCGCGGTACATGTCTGAAATGTTCACGGCGGGCGCCACACTATCTCAGCCGATCGTGGCTATTTTTCTTCGGCGCGGCTACGGCCTTGGCGCGATGGCAATGACAGGTGGCTCTTTCGAAATCCCGGTTTATGCCGCTAGCTGGCCCACGGGAGAGTTTGGACCCATGGGGCTTGAGGGAGCCGTTCACTTGGGATACAAACAAGAACTCGCCGAACTGCCCGAGGGCCCTGAAAGAGACGCCCACTTTGAGGAGCTTCTAGCCAAACTTTACGAGCGCGGGAAAGCAACTGAGGCCGCCAGTTTTCTTGAGCTCGACAGTGTGATTGACCCCGTTGATACCCGGTCAGTTATTAGCAGGGCTTTGCCCAGCTGTTAACTGCTTAATCAGCCCGCGTGGCCCAAACCCGTTTACACCAAAGAAGAAGGGCTAAAATCACGAGCTCGACTCCCATGCTAGGCACCCCCGCCGCCACCGGACCATCAATGACCAACGTCAGAGTTCGGCCTAGTAAAGCAATGAGCACCAACAATTGCACGGGCCACAGTAGGCTGGGATCGCAGCGACCAGCGGCAACAACCAGAATGAGTCCGCCACCCAAGAAAAATCCGGCAATGTCTGCCCTCACCGTACCTAAGCCCGCCGCCGCAAGATCCACCAAACCCATGTTGGCAGCAGCATCTCCAGTGTTTAACCACAAGCCTGTGCCCACAGCGAGAAACAGGAGCCCAAACAACCCCGATAACAACCTAGACAATATAAGCATTACTAACCCCCACCTGATTTTATTTTAATGGTCTATTTGGTCATATTCTCTTTCATCGTAAAGCCAGCCAGAGCCACGCGCATCCCGAGCTACTTTAAGCGTTGCTCAGATAGAAATTGCTGCAGCTCACGTATACCAAGTCCAAGCTGCTCTGAAATCGCGGGCAACTGATCTGCCGTCGGCAAAGCTCCACCTGAAAGCGCCGAGGCCTCGACCTGCCGAAAGCTACCACCTGCTGCCGCTAAGCCAAAGGTCAAACACGCACTCCCAAGGGTATGAGCTTCACGAATAATAATATTACGCTCCTCATCGGCCATGGCTTTGCGTAACCTTTCCCAGCGATCCGTTGACTCACCCAAAAACTTATCGACGAGCGTTTCGAGCACACCAATGCCCACCTCGCGCACAAGACGTTCAATAGGCCGTCTATCGAACGCGATGGCGTCCGGTGGCGAGCTGCCGTCTTCGCAAGCATGTGATTTGTCATTGTCAGTCATACCATAATCTTCCTCATTTACCATCGCACTCTTCTCAGACGAAACTGCGGGCTCCAAGTCCACAGTGGCTCCTCGGCTACTGGTGAAGTCCCGAGCCAAATCAGACCGGGGAACAATAGCAATCGAGGGCACATGGGCTAGTAAAGCGGTGCGCAGGTCTCCCAATGCAAGGCATTTATCTAAAATAGCCACAATACCCGACTGTGCAAGCCGCTGCCGATCGTGCCCATCGCCATGAGCTGCAAGCGCTAAAATGGGAGTCGCCACGGCCCCCGGAACCTTACGATTTTGCAACGCAGCCTCAACAACACCGGCACCGAGCATCTCAAAATCCATAACGATCAGATCAAACGCCCTAGATTCTGACTCAATCAGCCCAGCCGCCTCCTCGATCGAACCTGCCATCACTACGCTCAAGCCCATTGATTCCAGCAGTTTTCCATTGAGCTGGCGGTTAATTTTTTGCTCCTCAACGAGCAACACGGCGCCAGAAAATTCGTCACCTCCGCCTGTGGCCACATCGCTTCGGCTCTCCAACAGGTCATTTTCGGATGCCAAAGACAGTGGAATTTTGAAGCAAAAAATTGTGCCCTCACCAACGGATGATTCGACGGTGACACCACCACCCAAAGCCTCAACGAAGCGCTCTACGATACTCAATCCCAAGCCAGTGCCTTGTGCATGACGGGTCTCAGCGCTTAAACCGGTAGCAAAAGGCTCAAATAATTTTTCTATTGCATCAACAGGTATACCCGGGCCTTGATCAGTCACGGCGAACTCAATCATTTCTTTCTGCAGGCCATGGCTACCAACTGTTGACGCACCGAGGGTAATCGTCCCAGACTCTGAGAATTTAATCGCATTGGAAAGCAGATTGCCCAGCACCTGCCGTAGTAGCTTTAGACGTCCGGTGTAGGTTTTCGCAAAGCCACGCTCTCCCGAACGCCGCAGCTCTAACCCTTTTTCCAACGATCGGGAACGTGCCAGCATGAGGCACTCGTCAATCAACTCATCAAGTTGAAACGCTTCGCTCTCTGCCTCATTCATGTGAGATTCAAGGGAGGCGGTTTCAAGCGTAAAGTTAATCACCTCTAGTAAGCGATCGGCACTTTTAGAGGCGAGGGACGAATACTCTCGCAGCTTCCCATCAAGCTTGAAATCACCCATCAAGCTAATTGCACTAATCACCCCATTTAAAGACGTTCGCATTTCATGGCTGACATGATGAAAATATTTTTGTCGGGCCTCGTTGGCGCGCTCCACATCCTGCTTTGCAGATTTCAACTGGACGTTTAGCGCCTGTAAGTCTTCCACCATCGACTGCTGCGTGCTCATAAAAAACAGCTGGTCCATCTGCACGTCATGCACAGGAAAATCTGACATTGTCAGGTTGCTATCAACCGTATTCTCTTCTATCCACCACAACCAAGGAACACCAACAAAGCAGAGCCCTTCTAAACCCATGTCACTGTAGTCAAGAATCTGCCCTCGGATTGCAAATCCCGATTCTTCATTGAAACCCAAAAAAAACTCGCCGACGGCTACTTTTGCCGCTGCCACAGATCCGTCAAACGCTGTAGGGCGCTTAAATTTGAAGTACTCAAAAAATTGGATGGGTGCGGTATTACTGGGCTGGCATTTTTGGGTCAAAAGTGGGCTAGCACGCACTAAGGCTCCATCGCTGTCAATTTGACCGACTAACGTAAAGAGGCCTTGAACCTTATCCCAAAATTGATTGGTTTTGATCACTCAGAAGGCCCTTATCCCATGCGCACCGTGAAGAGCGTTTTTTCTCCGCCATCGGATGCTTGAGGGTCGATTTTGAGAATCTCCATGGACTGGTTAAACCGCTGTGCCAAACCCTGTAATAGGCCCTCGACAAAGGGCGTTAGGCCAACCCGCTCGGACACATAGAGGATATCCACGTGAGAGCCATCGCCCTCTCGCACCTTAAAATTAGGGGGGCGATAATCAAGGAAAGTTGAACTGATACGATCATGCAAATTGTTAAGGTTACTAAGAAAGCTCAGCATATCTGACCCGGCCGCACGCAGAAGTGACTCGTACTGCCTTGCTACTGTATTTTCTACCCAGTGCACCCCAAAAGCCCTCAATGCATCGCTGAGGTCAATGTTCATTTCGTCGGCACAGGCTTGGGCCAGACTGTAGGTAATGTCATCGTCATAGGATTGCATCGCCAAAAAGCTATCATCGGGCACACCCGAGCGCTGCAAAACCTCCTCCCATTTCCCCTCGCCAAATTGCTCTACAATCATATCTCTCAGAGACTTATTAATGACTCCATACATTGCATGACTCCAGTAACTGTAGCTAAGGCGTTAAGACTTCCAACTCTGTATCTTTCGATAAATAGTAGAGGGGGCGACCTCTAACAGACCAGCTGCACGGTTAACGTTTCCGTCGCAGTAATCGATCGCCGTCTGAATGGCTCGCTTCTCGGTGAGCCACAGAGGCTCAACACCGCCGCCATGACGGGTATCGGCAGCAGGCGCAGCAGCAACACGAGTCACTGAAGGTGCAGCGTCTAGCGTATCGCTATCCATAATAGCAACGCGTAACTGTTCATAGTCGATGGTCTGATCAGAAGACATAAGCACCAATCTATGAATAATATTCTCCAGCTGCCTTACATTTCCTGGCCAGGGATAACGTCGCAACTCTCGTCGCGCATCCTCAGAAAATGCAAAACCCTGACGGCCCTCCTGCTCAGCAAATACCTTCAGATAATGCCCTGAAAGTAGCAGCACATCGTCACCTCGCTCCCTCAGTGGGGGTATTCGTAAAGGCACGACGTGCAAGCGATAAAACAAATCCTCCCGCAAGCGGCCTTCACGCATTTCAAACAGGGGATCGCGATTCGTTGCCGCTAAAATTCGCACATCAGCAACAAACTCGTTGTCACTCCCCACGGGCTTAAAAGAGCCACTTTGGATGAAGCGCAGTAGCACTGATTGTAATTCGTAGGGCATGTCGCAAACCTCATCCAGAAATAAGGTCCCCCCGTCCGATTGCTTGATCAACCCATCTCGAGCATGAAGATTACCCCGCACTCCCGGCGCCTCACCAAACAGCTCAGACTCAATCAGATCATTGGGTATCGCGGCACAGTTAATAGCGATAAAGTCACTGGGGGCACGTGCTGATAAATCGTGTATTGCTTTTGCGGCCAATTCTTTACCCGTACCGCTCTCACCGGTAATTAACGCCGTCGCACGACTCGAGGCTAAAGATTCAATTGTCGTATAAACCGCCTGCATGACACTGGACGCGCCCATGATGGGGCCCAGTCGTTCACGTAGCTCTCCGAGCTTGCTGAGCTTTTGGGTAAGCTCCAACCGCTGTGCCGCATTGGCAAGGGTCACTCTCAGTCTTGAAGCATCAAAAGGCTTACCCAAAAAATCATCAGCCCCACGCTCAATAGCTTGATCAGCAAACTCAATACCGTGTCCCGTCATGACAACAACTGCTGGCTGAGGGTCCATCAATACCGTCTCTGCGAGAAGGTCAAGGCCGTTACCGTCGGGGAGTTCAATGTCGAGTAAAATGAGATCAGGTTTTAAGCTCTCAAGAGCCATCAGCGCGCCGGTGAACGTTTCGACCGCGTGAACCTCATATCCCGTGTCGTCTAGGTATGCCTCGTAAATTGCGCAGAGTGTGGAGCTATCCTCAACAATCAGCGTCTTCATTACAAAACCTCGCGCTTTAATGAACCCGCTTGCGTCGCAAATTCCCGATCATCGCCAAGCTGGTCAAAAATTGCTGCCATCCTGCTTTGAGCAGACTCAAAAGCAGCCAGCACCTCCGGGTTGAAGTGCTGAGACTCAGTGCGCCCATCTCCGTTAAGGATAATATCCATTACCTTTTCATGAGAAAACGCAGGCTTGTAAGGACGCTTGGAGCGCAAGGCATCATAGACATCGACCAGTGTTGTAATTGCAGCCTCAACGGGTATCTCAGATCCCTTAAGCCCTCTGGGATACCCTGTACCATCCCAGCGCTCGTGGTGGCAACGCGCAATACGGGCAGCCATCTTCATCGTCGGATGCGCTGATCCTGATAAAATCCGGTAGCCCGTCTCTGGGTGTTCACGCATGTGAAGTAATTCATCATCGTCAAGCGGCCCCTCTTTTAAAAGCACAGCATCACGCATACCCACCTTACCCACATCGTGTAATGGCGCCGCCAATCTGATCATGTCGCACCACTGCTTGTCTTTTTCCAACTCTGCAGCAAGCACGGCCGCGTAGCGCCCTATTCGAATAATATGCTGGCCCGTCTCTGGATCCTTATGCTCAGCAGCTGCAGCCAAACAAGCTAGGGCCTCAGCATAGGCCTCCTCGACGTCGCGATTTAAGGCGGAAATCTCTGCGCTGTTTAAAGTAACCTGCTGCTTGAGCAAAATCTCTTCGGTTTGTCGAGCCTGATCAGCGGCTACTTCACGCATCGCGCTGACTATATGGCGCTCTAACTGATCAAGATCAACAGGCTTCAGAAGAAACTCTTTTGCCCCAAGGTGCATCGCACGGATAACTGATTGAGTATTACCGTTAGCAGTCATAAATATGACGCGTCGCACCCGCTGACGCGATTCAGGTGCATCATTGATGCTATCTAGCATTTCCAAACCGTTGAGCCCTGGCATCATAAGATCACTTAGAATGATGGAGATTTCCGGATCCCCAAAATACTTCCCCAGCGCCTCCTCGCCATTACTAGCCAGTGCTACCGATAGGCCCAGCTGTTCTACGAACTCACCAAGCTCCTCACGTATATCAGGTTCATCATCAACAATTAGTGCTTTCACTAGCCGGTTCCATTCATCTGCGCAATATGTCTAGTTGCATTTTGCAGCTTACTTTGCAATACCCAGGATTCTACCGCGATTCGACCACCTGCGGGTACATTTTCAAACCTCAGACCCTATCCCGCTGGCTCAACAACATGGGATCTCTCTGAGCTGCCCAAACCTTTACCTTACCCATGGACTTCACCCCAAACAAAAACGCTTCTTCTTCGAAAGTTAGCCTGACACCAACTGCATCTATTTCAGCACCTGTGTTGGCACTCGTCGATCGGGCTGATGATGAGCATTGACGGGACTCAAATAGAAGATATGTTTGCCCCATCGTCAGCCTTTTTCAACGGAACCACTACCGTGGCCTCCGTCCAGCCATCGACGCTGTCTAGACGTAACCGCCCCCCTAGGTCACTAATAGCTTCTTGCGCTACAGCAAGTCCTAACCCCACGTTTTTTCCCCCGACACGTGTGGAAAAAAAGGGCTCAAAAATTCGATCGCGAAGCTCCTCCGCAAGACCACCGCCGTTATCAGACACAACAATTTTGGCGACATCATTTCCAGCGGAGGTTGCGACAATATTGATCTGAGGTTGACTGGGGGCATCCTCCAGCAAAGCCTCTCTAGCGTTATTTAACAGCGCAATTAGCGGCTTTTCGATCTGAAGCGGGTGACCATTGGCGATTTCGTTGGATAACTGGCAATCCAAAGTTACCTCAATACCCTGCTCTACCAAACTGCCCCGCGACAGTTCTAAGGCTCGCTCAATCACCGTAGCTATCTGAAACCCGTCGGGCAGCGGTTCAACGGGGCGACCAAACTCCCTCAGATGGTCAATAATTTCTGACACCGTCGATAACTCAGTATCCATACCGCTAAGCTTCTCTACTAAAACCTCCCGATCAATCTCAGGCAGGCGTAACCGGTTTTGTGCATTGGCGAGATACAAGCGCATTTTTTGGAGCGGCTGATTGAGCTGATGAGCTGCACTTGAGGCCAATTGACTGAAATAACTTGATTGCTGGGCTTCAACCTCCAGTACTGTCGGCTGTGATTTTTCATCTAACTCAAGGCAGAATCCGATTACCCCAACAACCTCTCCGCCGAATGCCCGTCGAGGCCTCAAATTTGCTCTGATCTCAACAGTCGATTGTGTCCGACGGCAAACCAGCGGCAACCGAATACCATCTGCTTTTTTTCCCTCAAGCACCCTAGCAATATGGCTATGAAAATCTTCGCCTTCGACCCCAGAGGGCAGGCACAAAGATGCAAATTCTCCGCCAATGGCCTCTGCTTCAGGCAGATTGGTAAGACTGACAATCTTAGGATTCCATGTCACGATAAGCCCCGCCCTATCGATAACAAAAATAGGGTTTGGGCTGCCGTCAAACAGTTCATTTAGCTCAACCGCAACCCTATCGGTCTCCCGCCTCGACATATCCCTAGCCTCGCGAAGGGCCAGTTCACGCCCTGCCAACTGACCAGTAAGACGCGATAGTAGATTTCCAAAGGATACGCCCAAATCTCCAATTTCCGGAGGGTCTGTTGCCCGGTTTCGATAGTCAAACCCACCACTGAGATCGGCCTCCCGAACGGCTCGGTGAAGGCGGCTAATGGGGCCTAAGAAATTATTTTGGAGGATTTGCCAGGCGATCAAGAATACCGCGATAAGAATAACCGCAGCGATGTAGGGCAGCCACGCATTCGTGCGTCGCATGTTTACAATCTCGTCTCGCCCCAATGCAGAGTAGTTGTCCAGACCTCGCAGAAGCTCATCATAAGCCCGTGAGTAATCGTTTAAATTTGAGTCAGTGTGGGCTTCTTCGAGTAGCTGCAAGGCAACCGCACAACAAGCGTCAAGCCCAACACTATCTCGAAAGGGCGTGACCTCCATAAGCCCCGGCGCGTTCAAGTCTTCAAAAACTGCAGCAGGCTGGAGAGCTCGCTCCAAACGCTGAGCATCGACCTGCAGTTGTAAAACAGCATGCTGAAGGTCGCGCAGGGCAAAAGCTCGATATGCAACCAAGGCCTCGAGAACAAAGCACAAAATCGCCAACAGGGTCAGTGACCTAACGGCGCTCGCTCTAATACGAATCTGCATTCCACTCCAACGGTTTTAAGCTGACAGTCACGGCACTATTGTACACAGAATAACCAAACAAACCCTTTCCGATTCGCAATTTGCATTCTATGCTTAGTATCGTTTAGAGAATGCAGGCGTTTGGATGAAACACTCGGGAATTCTAATTGTCGATGACGAAAGCGTAATCGCCGAAGAACTGTGCGAATTTATCCAGTCTTTCGACTTCCCTTGCAAAACAGCACTGAGCGTAGACGAGGCCTTAAGCACTGTTGCGACTGACGCCGAAATCTCGTTAATTCTCACCGACATGCGCATGCCGGGTCGCGATGGCGCAGAGTTAATACAAGTTCTGCAGGATATGCCTGATCGTGAGTTTGAATTTGTTATGATTTCGGGCCATTTGGACGCTGACGAAGACCTCAAGCACCTTAACAGCGATGGGGTAACACTCATGCGCAAGCCTATCGACATTGACGCACTGCTAAATTTTCTCAAGGGGCGGGAGTTTGGCTCCTAACGCAGGCGTAGCTAACCTTGTCCAAGGCCCTCTCCCCGCCTTCAACTGAGCCCTAAACCTGAAGCCGTGAAGAGCATTCCAAAGTGGCGCGATATATCAAGCGCCGGATAGGCAATTCCCCAACTAGACCTCGGACATGCAGCCTACCCACAGAGGACCGGTCTCGAGCGCGTTTTCAATGAGAATAGCGTCGGACTGCGCTTCTTCCTCATCGGCATACCCTACAACTCTTATGCGGTGAAGCGTAATACCGTCTTTTTCAAACGGAATAATAACTGCCGGATAGCCTTCATCGGACAGTGATGTCTTCCAGCGTTCCGCCCAACCCATATCGGCGTATGTCGCAATATTAATAAACCAATCAGCACCATCGGCGCCGGCGCCATCGAACTCAGTCTCAACGCTGTCATATGTCGGCAACATGTCTGGCTCTGGTGCAATAACCAGAGTCTTCATAGGTGCTGGAATCGAAGCACTGGCGGATTTGGGGGCTGCGACCACTGCGACAGCCGGTTCAGGCGTGGCCACCACATTTATTGGTGTAGTAGACGTAGTGAAAACGACAGACTCAGCCTCGAGGGACTGGTCTGGAACAATAGCCATTTCAGGAACAACGCCCGAATCGCACACTGCAATTTGCTCGTCGTCTCGTCGAACCAGATCTAGATCTAAAGCCTCGATCTTGTCCGCATTAAAACCTTGAGCATCAAGCGCGTCGGTCAACACCCCAATTTCAGCCAAGACGCGTGCCTGCGCTTGAAGCAGACTTATTTCGGCAGACGCCAGTGCTCGCTGAGTGTCAAAATATTCATTTTGTGAATCAAGCAGGTCAAGGAGTGATCGCTGATTGAGATCGAACTGGTCGCCGTACGCCAGACGTGTTTTATCCTGCGCATCAGACTGGATTGATAAGTAACGTACCTGCTCTCGCAAAGCTCTCACGTTGTTGAAGGCAATTGTGACCTCGCGACGCACACTAAGACACGCTTGCTTGCGATCCTCTACCGCCGAATAAAAACGATTCGAGAACTCCCTACGGCGAGCGCTATCGCTGCCTCCACGAAAGAGGTTGTAGGTGAACACTAGCTCCACAGCCTGCAGGTCGTAATCCCCGCGAAACCCGTCAATGTTAGACTCCTGCTCGTTCCGGTAACGCAAATCAAGACGCGGATACATTGGGCCGTTTGTCGCGTTTAGAGCCTCCCGAGCCGCCCGGACCTCCTCGATCGTACGGTTAATTTCTGGAGAACTATTGTAGGCCGCTTTCAGTGCGTCGTTGCGGAGGCTTGGCATGGCGTCGCTTGGGAGCGTTGGCATGGGCAGGTTATCACCAGGTAGCGCGCCCACGATGCGCTGGAACTCGCTGGTCGTGTCATACAGGTTAGTTCGCTCGGTCAACAGGTTAGACTCTGCAAGAGCCAACCGTGACTTAGCCTGGTCTAAGTTAACACCCTCATCACGTCCAGCGGCCGCTCGCTGTTGAATTTTGCTGTAAATGTCTTTGTGATAGGCAAAATTGTCAGCCGCGAAGCCAACCAACTTCTGATAAAGCACCGTATTGGAGTACGCAACACTGGCGTCTAGAGCAATTGACTGTGCTGCACCATGAACATCGTAATACCGCGCCAGCTTTTCATATCCCAATGACCGAGCCCGGTCTCGGGTTTGAAACCCGTCAAATAATAATTGAGTCACGCTGAAACGAACCGAATCACGCTCGTAATCACCAAAGTCGTTAAGCGGCGTTTCACGCTCCTCCCAAGCATAATCCGCGTCCAAATCGACGCTGGGATAAAAGCCTCCCTCTGCTGAGCGCTGCCCCTCGCGTGCAGCTTCGAAATCATAATAAGCAGAAACCACAGTGGGATTGGTAACCAATGCAGCCGACACTGCCGCGCCAAAGTTATTAATCTTTTCCTGTGCCACCAGGGGCCCAGCCGAGAAAACGGCCAACAAACTCAAGGATAGAAGGATTTTTCGATAGAAAGTTCTGTGGTGATCATTGATCATAACTGCATCCTAATATCGGTTTGTCATTACAAAGACGTGGTTTAATACTGGTAGTGCCGAGCCGTCTGAGTAATGTTTCATTTGCGGAGTAGAAATATTGGAGATCACTACTACACATCGTATAAATCACTTCCGAGTGGTTCGATAGGTATCTGATTACCATGGGAAAGTGTGGACCTTTGTCGGGAAATTGCAAGTGCACTTAGTGCCGTTGTTTTTGGTATTTGTCCTGCTTCACGCGGTTTTTTTAGCGCCGGGCAATCTCTGGGGCATGCAAATACCCAATCTTGAGGCTCAGGCGAGCGTCAGATTTGGCGCCCAAGCCGTGCAAACGGTGCTGCGCTGGGAGTCGATGATTGGCACCAACGCCAACGCAGATGTGCAAAAAAAACTGGCTGCAGTTAACGATTTTTTTAACCAAAACATCGCCTACCAGTGGGAAACCGAAGATTATTGGTCCACGCCACTGGAGACAATGGGGCGAGGTATTGGTGATTGTGAAGACTATGCCATTGCAAAATACGCCACATTAACGCTGATGGGCGTGCCGCCATCCTCACTCAGACTTGTCTATGTCAAAGCCAAACGGGGTGGACTCAATCAGGCCCACATGGTGTTGGCATGGTACGAAACGCCGAACGCGGTGCCGTTAATCATCGACAACTTAGATTACGTCATCAGACCCGCGACCGAGCGAGGCGACCTCCAGCCCGTTTTCAGTTTTAATGGAGAGCAGTTGTGGGTGGGCACAGGACCACGCCCCACCAAACAGCAGCCCACAGCTCGACTATCACGCTGGGGCCAAGTCGTAGAAAAAATTCGCCTGGAAGGTTTCACCACGGGATTTTAGGAGCGGACCACCATGTCGTTATATAAAAAACTAGCGCTAGCCTTTATTGGACCCATGATCATAGGCATTTTTGTCATTTCTTTTGTGATCATGGGAGAGCGCTCGAGCCAGTACCTTGAAGAACAGCTGGCCATTGAAAATCTTAACGACGCCAATCGTACCGCCCTTCACCTGAACAATCTCAACCTTGATGACATTGAATTAGAGACCTACCTAAATGCCAAATTCAACCAAGGCGTTTACCTAAGAATAAGGCTCCTAAGCCCGGACCCAGAAGCGCCGGCCATCTTTGATTGGAGCGATCCCGGGACCAGCAGTGGTTATCCGCCAGCTCTTAAGGCCTGGTTTTCCATAGAGTCCTCCCCCGGACAAGCAATGCTGCAACCGGGTTGGACACAGCAGGGGGTGTTAGAAATACAACATCACGACGACGTCGCCTATGATGAACTTTGGAAAACTGCACAGAATATGTTTTGGGCCCTCTTGGCATCTGTGGCCCTTGCAGGTTTGATAGGCTCCGTGTTGCTTCAAAGAATTTTGGCACCCTTGAAGGGTGTAGTAATTCAAGCAAAAGCCATTGGCGAGCGCAGATTTATAACAACACCAGAACCCTCTACGAGTGAATTCGCAGAGGTGACCAGGGCCATGAATGAACTCGCGCGGCGCGTTGGGGAAATGCTAGCAAAAGAATCCCAGCGCCTCTCTAAGCAGCGAGAAGCCACAGACATAGATCCGGGCACAGGCCTGTTACTCCGCGGCCCTTTTATGGCCCGTTTAGGGGCAAAACTGGAATCAGAAGATGCTGACGCCAGTGGCAGTATTGCACTCGTGCGACTTAGCAACTTGGCGCGACTCAATCAAAATTTTGGCCGCCAAACCATGGATGCTGTTCTGGCAGAAATCGGGAACTCCATTAAGCGTCTCAATCAAGATCAAGCAGAGTGGGTGGCAGGCCGACTCAACGGCTCTGACTTTTGCTTACTAGCTCCTCTTGCCAGTGAACCTAAATTTACGGCAGAAACACTGCAGCGCGTTATTTGGGAGGTCCTCGCAAACTTTGAGATGTCCGATCATACTCTGCTGCCCAGCGCTTGCGCTGGCTACACTGCAGGCCATACCACTGGCCAGTTGATGACGGCCTTGGACGGCGCCTTAGTTGTATCAGACGAGCAGGAAGAGTCGGAGGTTATTGTTGCCAACCTCGCCAGCGGTAATGCCATCCCGATACGTGAACAGGCGAGTCTTTGGCACTCGCAATTACTTACAGCGATCGAAACAAATCAACTTCTCATCGCAACATTTCCTGTGGTCACTCCTGAAGGAGAGCTCGTTCACCACGAAGGCATGTTGCGGATCAACGTCGATGGGCAAATACGTAACGCAGGAGAATTCATGCCTTGGGTGCATCGCCTAGATCTCAGCTTTGAAATTGACCAGGTAGCCACTAGCTTGGCAATAGGCAACATCAGCAAGACAACAGAAAATACTTGTGCCAACTTGACCTCTGCAGCGCTGCTTGATGACCAATTTAGCACCTGGCTTGAGCTATTTTTGCAGAGCCACGCAGACTCAGCGAAAATGCTAAGCCTTGAAATTGGCGAAGCGGCTGCATTCGCACAACCGGAGAATTTCAAGTTATTGGTAAAAGTTGCCCATGCGGCAGGAGTAAAGGTCGGCATTGAACACATGGGCTATCGCATAAGTGATATTGGTAAGCTGGGAGACTTAGGCATGGACTACATTAAAATGGATAGCCTGTTCAGTCGCGACCTCAGCAACAACACAGGTAATGCTGCTTTAATGCGCACCTATATCAGCATCGCACAATCTCTTGGCTTACCCTGTATTGCCGAGGGAATCAGCAACGCTGATGAGCTTGATGCCGTTTTCGAGTTAGGTGTCTCGGGTGCCTGCGGGCAGGGTGTTAATTATTGAAGCAAAATCTTAGACCGCGCGTTGGCAACGTACCACTGCCGCCGAGACTGGGACTGCTCATTGCCAATTTTCGAAGCCATATAAAACGCGATACTTAATAAAAAAATCAACAGGCCTCACCCTTTCATGATAAGAGGCCTAATCAACACGGGTAGCAACCACAAGCTTTTTAAGGACACTGCATAGCAATGCCCCATCTTTTACCCGCCAATGCCTTGGCCGTCGCTCAAATAGGCGCCAACAAGCTCGCCAAGCTGAATTTGGAATCAGGGCGGTTCAGGTATCGCTATGATGCCAACAGCAACGCTGACCTCTCTGGATATAACGTCCTACGACATTCCGGGACCGTTTGGTCAATGTTAGACGTATTTTCTGTCTCGCAGGATGAACAACTTCTCTCCGCCGCAGACAGAGCCATTACGTATTTATTTAATGAACATCTGCGTTTTTTTCGCGGCTATCACAATTTTTGTATTTTAGAGAAAAATAGCATCAAGCTAGGGGGCAACGCCCTAGCAGCGCTTGCGCTGGCAAAGCTCTACGAGTCCAACAAAAGTGATGTGCTGCTAGATACCGCACACCAGCTCTGTCACTTTATTTTGGAACAGCGCAATGTTCACGGAGACTTCGTGCACAAGCGGTATTTTAAATCAGGTAAAGTTTCGAGCTTTAGATCTGAGTACTACGTAGGAGAGGCGCTGCTCGCGCTGCTCGCGTGCTACCGTATAACGGGTGATTCGCTATTGTTGAACTCTGTTAGAGAAGTCGAGGCTGATTTGGCGCAACAGGGTTATGGCATACGGGAGCAGTCGCACTGGATGCTGTATTCACTGGAACAGCTACAACATCTCGACGCGTCACCGCACATTTACACGCACGCTGAAAAAATCGCCACCGAAATCATTAATAACCCCACCTACCTCGAATGGGGAAGAAGTACCCCAATAGCTTGCCGTACAGAGGGCTTACTCGCCTTTGTCCGTATGACCCCTCCTAAACCCACTGACAGTCTGACCCAGGTTGCCGTCCTCAAATGCATTGAGGAAAACCTAGCAAAACAGCTGATGTTTAAAACTAAGGACGGTGCCTTTACGCGGGGCGGGGGCGATCGCAGAGATCAGGAAGTTCGAATCGACTACATACAACACAACATTTCTGCTTTTTTGCACTTTTCGCAACTCGAGCAAAATCAAAGTAACCCTGAACTGTAAATTTGGCTTCGAAGTGGGCCTGCGCCCATAGCCGAGGTTTTCTACGGGCGCTTTGAGCGCAGAGCTTTTTAGCCAACTAATCGTCATGGCCGAAATCACACGCCAATTGCTCTAATACGGCGCTAAGTCAAGATTTCCGTAATAATCTGGGTAAAAAAAAGCCACCCGAAGGTGGCTTTACACAGAACTTCAGCTTCAGAACTCGTATCCGATCGTAACACCCACTTGTCGCCCGGGGACCAATTCCTGCCACGCAAATGCACCCGCATCATAAGCCCGTGCAACCCGCCCGTCGCCGTCAAGAACGTCGGTACCGTAGACCATCAACTTAAGTGCACCTTGTGGTAGGTCACGAAGGTAGGTCGCGCTTAAGTCAAGCTGATCGTGGGAATCGATGTTGATATCAGGACCTGTGTCGTAGTTATAAAAGGCAAATTCTGCGGCACCCCAAAGATCGCTACGGTAGCTCCAGGTTCCGGAGAGAACCAGTGTGCCACCAAGTACTGATGACGTATGATCAGCCATTAGGCTCAACGTGTGCTCCGGTGCGTAAATCACCTGAGCTTGGCTGGAAATATCAATGCCACCAAAGTCGTATTTATCAAACTCGGCATCAAGATAACCGTAAGTGGCCCTGATGTTCAGACCATCCGTGGGCACCCAAACCCCCTCGAACTCGATACCCTTGTTGGTCGTCTCTGCCGCGTTACGAATGAACGTACAAGTCGCCGTTGCCGCTTGATCGCACTGAGTACCATCTGTAACAACAAACTGCTGCTTATCTTCGTAAGTCGCGTAGAAGCCCGTCAGGTTTAACTGCAACCGATCGGTGGGCTGCGTACGAATACCCAGCTCCCAGCTTCCTACCTCCTCGGGATCGTAAGGACCGATCGTATCCGAGTTATTGCCGCGGCTATTAAAACCACCCGCGCGATACCCTGTTGCATAAGACAGGTAAGCCATTCCAACATTTAACTCACGCTGCAACACAAAGCGGTAGGTTACATTCGAATCCTCGTAGCTCGGCGTCAGCTGATTCGCAATGGGAGCGCCTGCCAGTCGGTCGGCTGAGCTTCCGTATTGTCGGTTATCTAGGTCTTTACTTTCGTCGGTCCAACGCACACCCGCCGTCACTGACCAGAGGTCACTGATGGCGTAGTTCAGCTCACCAAACAAGGCTAATGCATCCGCGTCTTGGGTCGTTTGGAAGTTGGAAACAGGGCCAGAGGTAATGAAGGCTTCTGTCTCGAGATAATAGGCGCCGGCGACTACGTTCAGTGGGCCGTCCCAGTCTGAAAGAAACTGCAACTCGTGAGAGTTTTGCTCATAGTCTTGCTGACGCAGCACTTCAAACAGCGGTTGAGGCGCTCCCCAAGAGTTAAAGTAAGCCTCCTCTTCAAAGGCCATTCTTCCAAAGATGTACTTAACATCAAAGCCATCACCTGAATACTTTGCGTTCAGGGTCAGGTTGTCGCCCCACATGTAGCTGTAAATTTGCTCAGAGGCATTCGATGTTTTGTAGCCGCTTGCCTCAGAGAGCGCCGCTGAGTTTTCGTTACAGGCACCACCAAAGGGAAGACCTAAGCCCGCCAAGGAGCAGAAAACGCTATCGGTTGTACCTGAAGCCACGACATCAGGCGGTTGAGTCCAGTGCTCGTAGTCATCGTAGCTAAGCGTCGCCGTGAAATTGTCAGTGAAATCATAGCGAATGGCTGCACCCCAAACTTGAGAGTCCCGGTTGTAGGGCCGCTCATTATTGGTGGTGTTATAGAGGTGTGAGTCCATCTCTAGGTCACGGTATGAGAACTTGGCGCCGCCCTTCTCGCCTAGCGGCACGTTAACAACACCCTTGAGGTCTTGGCGGTTGTGATCTGCAAAAGTCCCCTCAAGCTTCACACCAAACTCACCCGTAGGCTGCGTTCTTTTAATATTGACAACACCAGCAATTGTATTGCGACCGAAGAGGGTGCCCTGTGGTCCTCTGAGGACCTCAACACCTTCTATGTCGAAGAAATCAACAACAGCACCGGCGTTAGAGGCCATGAACACGCCGTCCACAGAAATACCTACCGTCGGCTCGTAACTTTTCTCAAGATCGTCAAAAGCCATGCCGCGGATAGACGCGCCCAGTGCTGCTCCCGACTGCGTCACCTGGTGCAGCTCCACATTAGGCACTAATTTGGCAACATCGATGAGCGTTTGCACACCACTTTGTTCAATTTGAGTCGGAGATAGCGCCGTTACAGCGACCGGGACGTTTTGAAGTGACTCCTCTCGCTTACGCGCGGTCACGACAACTTCCTCGATAAGACTCACCGAGTCTTGCCCGAGAGCAATCTGCGGCAGACCACCAAAAACGCCGGCGGTGGCAATTGCAGCAGCCATGGATACGTATTTTTTACTTAGGGGGAAATGATGGCGCTTATTCAGTCGCATAGCTGGATCTCCTCAATATTATTATGCCGTCGCCCTTATTTGGGCTAGGAGCCTTTTTTTTGTAGATTTCTACTACCAGTCAAAAGCTTCGCACAAGTCCAAGGGGATTACAAACAATGTTGATTGTTTTTATGCGGTCGCACAAAAAGAGACGTAGTAAGGTGCTGAATGCACCCGTCTTCTACCGCATTTCAGCGGCGCCATCGCGACCCATAGCAAGCCATACTGCGACTTTTGTCGCTAATCGGGTGCATCAGCCGGAGCGGGCGTCTGGGCAAAGAATAGCCTCTGAAACAGACAGCCTACATCGAAGAATTTGTCATTTCTTTGAGCAAGACGCCACACCGAGGCTCCGATGTGGCGTTATTTCACCTCAATTCCGGTCAATCAGACTCTGGGGCAGGTTTGTCGTCAGGGTTTTGAGAATTCATTAAGTCGATTTCTAACATCCCCGCATCATAATCAAACACTCCGCCGGCCCCTCTTGGTGTTGCCGAGTCGGCCCCTGCCGGTACCTCATCGCTTTCTTCAGGGAGCACAAGATTGTCGTCATCGCCAAATAGGTCCTCCACGCTGACAGCAAAACTCGCATCCTCAGCAACCGCGGACGAGCCATCGGTAAACGTTACCTCCGATTGACCGTGAATGGTTACATCACCGCCGGCCGCAGTGCTGGATTCACTGTCATCGCTATAGTTGAGATCAATACTCTCGATACCCAGTTCCGATAGCGTCTGAAGCTCCCCTTCGTCCGTGATTCCATCTGAGTTGGTGTCTTGCCAAACAGCAAATTGATCAAATTGATCGTCTTGCGCATCGAGTACACCGTCGTCATTAGTATCAAAGACCTCTGCTACCGCCTCGAGATCCGTCTCAGCATCTTCACTCCACTCAGTAAAGACATACTCCTTAGATTCATTAACGGTTCCGGAATTATCCGCATCGATGACCAACAACCCATCATCAGGGGCCACCCAAGCCGTATTTACGACGGCTCCCGAGGCCTGGTCAATAAAGGTAACGCCGTCCTCCTTGGACAGGTACTCAACACCATCGCCATCCAAATCAATAGCAATGGGATCATCCTCGTCGTCGTCGTCATCATCGTCATCATCGTCGTCATCGTCGTCATCGTCGTCATCGTCATCGTCATCGTCATCGTCGTCGTCGTCGTCGTCATCATCATCGTCGTCGTCGTCGTCGTCATCATCGTCGTCGTCGTCGTCGTCGTCGTCGTCGTCGTCGTCATCATCGTCGTCGTCGTCATCGTCGTCGTCGTCGTCATCGTCGTCGTCGTCGTCATCGTCGTCATCGTCGTCGTCATCGTCGTCGTCATCGTCGTCGTCGTCGTCGTCATCGTCGTCGTCGTCGTCGTCATCGTCGTCGTCGTCGTCATCGTCGTCATCGTCGTCATCGTCGTCGTCGCCGGTGACATCATCATCAGTAATTGTTGTAGTTACCGAGTCCGTACCAAGCTCAAGCTTCTCAAACCCTGCATCACTTGAAGTTCCAATTGTGAGGATTATCGTTTCACCGTCATCAGGAATGGCGTCGTCAAGGGTCGCCAAATCGAATGTCACGCTGGAGTTACCCGCCAGAACGATCACTTGAGCCACACTATCGTAATCAACACCATCATTTGCCGTACCGGTGTAATTTATGTCGATGACTACATCCTCAGTAGCCCTTACCGCATCACCATTCTCATCGGTCAAGGCAACGGTATAAACGGTCGTAGCCTGCCCTTCTACCACTGTCGCCGGCCCGCCGATACTCAACGTCACCGTATCGTCAGGCCCGGGAGCACTCTCATCCGTGATCGTTGTCGTGGCACTGGCTTGACCACCAACGATCAGGTTTTCAAAAGACTCCGGGCTACTCTGATCAGCAACCGCCGTGATCCTAGCTGTTAGCGCCTCAGCACTTTCCTTATAAACATCGTCAACTGCTGTCACAACAGCATCAGCACTAGTGTTGCCGGCCGTAATCGTTACCGTTGTTGGCAACGGCTTCGCATCATCGGCATTCGCGGCAGGGTCACTCCACTCCAACGTCACATCTATATTTGTAGGCGCCACAACCGCAACACCATCTTTATCCACCAAAGACACAGTGAAGGTCGCCTGTTCACCCTCTTCAATGTCAGAATCGTTCACCGTAATAATCGTGTATACCGTGTCCACAGGGTCATTAGGCCCGGGCTCGTCGTCGTCATCGAGGATGTTCGTCTCAGCGATATTCGCATCAGAGCTATAACCATTAGCGATCGTCGCGACCTTAACCGAGCCAAATGAACCACTGCTATCTGTCACCGCAGTCAAGGTCGCTACCAGAGCTTCTGAACCTTCAAGGTCATAGTCGTCGCTCGCCTTGACCTTGAACGTCGCTGGCTGATTACCCACTATGTCTACTGTGGAGGGCAACACCCCATCAACGTCGTCGGCATTGGCGACGCCACTCCAATTAAGGGCCACTGTCACCGTGGCGCCCGGTGGAACCGTTACCGCAGCACCCCCTTGATCAACCAAAGCCACAGTGTATGTCGCTATATCACCACCTTCTTGTATCTCACTATCATCGACTGTGATCTTCGCGAAGACGGTATTCGGCTCACCTTCAATAATTGTTGTGGTCACCGAGCTATTACCCAGCGCTAATTTTTCAAAACCACCGTCATCCTGAGTTGCAATGGTCAGGATGATCGTCTCGTTGTTGTCTGCCTCAAAGTCAATTGCAGTTAGCAACTTAAAATTAGCCTCGGTGCTACCTTTAGCAACCGTCACCGATTGCTGGCTAGTGTAATCAGCTCCGTCAGTTGCCGTTCCCGTGTATGTAATCGTAACAACCACATCCTCTTCTGCGGCAATAGCAGCATTCGCAGGATCGGTTAGCTTCACCGTATAGTTGCCGGTTTGATCACCCTCTGTCACCGAGGCGGGACCGACAATACTCAACGTCACCGTATCGTTAGGCCCGGGAGCACTCTCATCCGTGATCGTTGTCGTGGCACTGGCTTGACCACCAACGATCAGGTTTTCAAAAGACTCCGGGCTACTCTGATCAGCAACCGCCGTGATCCTAGCTGTTAGCGCCTCAGCACTTTCCTTATAAACATCGTCAACTGCTGTCACAACAGCATCAGCACTAGTGTTGCCGGCCGTAATCGTTACCGTTGTTGGCAACGGCTTCGCATCATCGGCATTCGCGGCAGGGTCACTCCACTCCAACGTCACATCTATATTTGTAGGCGCCACAACCGCAACACCATCTTTATCCACCAAAGACACAGTGAAGGTCGCCTGTTCACCCTCTTCAATGTCAGAATCGTTCACCGTAATAATCGTGTATACCGTGTCCACAGGGTCATTAGGCCCGGGCTCGTCGTCGTCATCGAGGATGTTCGTCTCAGCGATATTCGCATCAGAGCTATAACCATTAGCGATCGTCGCGACCTTAACCGAGCCAAATGAACCACTGCTATCTGTCACCGCAGTCAAGGTCGCTACCAGAGCTTCTGAACCTTCAAGGTCATAGTCGTCGCTCGCCTTGACCTTGAACGTCGCTGGCTGATTACCCACTATGTCTACTGTGGAGGGCAACACCCCATCAACGTCGTCGGCATTGGCGACGCCACTCCAATTAAGGGCCACTGTCACCGTGGCGCCCGGTGGAACCGTTACCGCAGCACCCCCTTGATCAACCAAAGCCACAGTGTATGTCGCTATATCACCACCTTCTTGTATCTCACTATCATCGACTGTGATCTTCGCGAAGACGGTATCACCGTCGTTATCTATGATCGTTACAACTGCAACACCATCATCTGCCGCTAATCCAGGCTGGGCGATCGAAGCGTCGCCCGTTGGGTTACTCAGCTCAACACGAAACGTCTCTTGAGTTTCAATGAGCAGATCGTCGTTAATCGGAATAAATACTGTTTGCGTGGCTTCTCCCGGCGTAAACGTTAAAACCACATTCGTAGTAGCTGTAAAATCTGCGGCTTGTGCAGTATCAGAGCCTGATATTGGTAATGTAGAAACGGTTACCGTCTGGTTGCCTTGTTGAGGACCCGCGCCAAACCGAGTAACCGTCACAAGAACTCCAGCACCCTGACCAGCCACGACATCACCTTCTACAACAGTGACATCAGCTACACTGAACACGCCTTTGTCATTATCGTAAATTCTTAGAGTGCCCTGGGGGTCGCTGTTAATGACATTGATTCCACCTAACTGACCCGAAACAACCGTGACATCAAGCAGCGCATTTTCAGTTGGCTCGTCAATTTCGTCGTCGATAATCGGCACGGATACGGTGACTGATGATTGCCCAGCAAGAATAATCGCAGTGCCCGCAACAGACTGATAATCTAAGCCCGCCCTCGCGCTCCCATCTGTTGTGTTGTAAGCAACTGTCACGGAGCTGTCGGCAACAGCAACATTGCCGTTCACGTCATACAAGGTAATGGTAAATACACCGTTACCATCGTGCTCATAAACTTGCACAAAATCGACGTCGACGTAAGGCGCAGGTGCGCTGGGATCGTTATCAATAATCCCCGGTTGAAAGGTCGCTGAGGCTGGCGCGCCATTTGCGAAATTACCTTCAAAAAAATTGTCGCTGGCCCCCTCTATCGTCATGTCAATGACTTCTATGCCCTGACCACTAACAGGGTCTATTGAGCCTGCTGGGTCTTCATCGATCACATCATCGAAAGTTTGGATCCTGACTAAAACTGAATCAGCGCCCGCGGGCAGTGTGAATTCAAAAACGGGAAGGGGCAAAGGATAAGGAGGCGCAAAGTAGGGATCAGAAGCGGTATCCATAAACTGCCACGTAGCACCACCATCGGTGGAATATTGAATGGGCACGATAAAGTCGTCAGCATATTCGGCGAAGTTAAAGCCGTTACCCTCTGGTGCGAATTTAACGGTTAACTTTTCGTCGGTATTAAACGTCACGCTACTGGTGAGTTCAAATTCGATCAGCTCACCCTCAACAACGTTAGTAATTTCAGCCGCGAGGTAAGACTTGTCAAGGGGGGTCGGCTCGATGATGACGTCGAAGGGCGCAGTCCAGTCCCAAACCGTATAACCGAACTCCAGATTAAACAGCGCTCCACTCTGAATTTCAGCGGTTGTTATTCCGGTATCAGTTACCGGGTCGTAAGGGTCAAGTTGAATAAAGCCCTGACCAGTATCATCATTGTAAAACACAGTACCTACGGTTCGGGTAGCGCCATTGATAGTAATTTGGGCGTCGGTCGTTTGGTATGTAATACCGCCAACACTTCCTTCCCCGGCACTGGCGCCACGAAATTCGATCTCTAGATTCTCGTAAATCACCTGATTGGGCTGTGCCCCGTTAAGCAAATCATCTCGGTCAAACGCGATCTGTGCAGTGCCATCATTTCCATCTTCCGTGTCAAGACCCGTCACTACGTATTGAGCAATGGGATTGAGGCCGGCAACCGGTATGTCCTCTTCTCGTGCGTCAAAGCCGCCGGCAGGGGTTCCATCAAGCAGGGTCACCGTGTCAGTGACGTGGTCTATTGCTTCCGTTTCGAAGGTGTTTTGCAGCCCATCACCGGGGTTTGGATCGACCTCTGACTGGCGAGTAAACTCAATATTTTGAGTAGCGAGGGCCTCTGAAATTTGGACTTTTCCTGAATCCTGTAAGTCGAGGGGCAAGTTCGTCGCCGAATCAATGTACCCCGTAAAAGCAGCTCTAACCGCAGCGGTAATCGTAATGCCGTCTGTAAATGCTGTGTCTGAGTTAGTAATGGCGTTAGTAAGCAGATCACCGTCAGCGTCTACGGCACCCGCGAGGTTATCGTCCAAAGCCTGCAGAAAAATAGCGGTGTTTTCCAACTGATCTGAGTTGGTGTTGGACATTGCGATGCCTGCGATATCATGGATAAACAGTACCTCGCCAGAAAGCTGATCGACACCGAATTCCCCCACGATGACATCGCCAATTTTGAAAACGATAAATTCACCGGTCAAAAAAGAAAAGGACCCAGGCACCCCGCCCTGATCCCCTGTTAAACCTTGTGCAACCGGCACCCCACCGTTGCGGTATGCTGCCTCATTCACATACGCCGAATATTCAACGCCATTGACCCAATTGTCGGTAAATGCCGCCACCTCGCGCTGGGCGCTGACCTGCAGGTTCACCGTTGCGGTATTGGAAACACTGCCTTCAGCATCGGCGACGGTATAAGTAAAGCTGTCCGCGCCGGTGTAGCCCGCATTAGGCGTGTAGGTCACCGTGCCATCAGCATTCACTTGTACCGACCCATTCAATGGACTGTCGACCACCGTAACCGTACTGACGTCTAGGTCACCATCAGGGTCTGAATCATTGTCTGTCAGCGAAAACGTCACCGCAGTATCCAGTGACGTCTCTGCATTATCAGCAACCGCGTTGGGCGGCTGATCAGGTTCCGGTGGTGGGGGCGGTGGGGGCGGTGGCGCCACTTCGAGCACGGCAATGGACACCGATGCCAAATTCGAAACACTGCCATCAGCATCGGCGACGGTATAAGTAAAGCTGTCCGCGCCGGTGTAGCCCGCATTAGGCGTGTAGGTCACCGTGCCATCAGCATTCACTTGTACCGACCCATTCAATGGACTGTCGACCACCGTAACCGTACTGACGTCTAGGTCACCATCAGGGTCTGAATCATTGTCTGTCAGCGAAAACGTCACCGCAGTATCCAGTGACGTCTCTGCATTATCAGCAACCGCGTTGGGCGGCTGATCAGGTTCCGGTGGTGGGGGCGGTGGGGGCGGGGGCGCCACTTCGAGCACGTCAATGGACACCAATGCCAAATTCGAAACACTGCCATCAGCATCGGCGACGGTATAAGTAAAGCTGTCCGCGCCGGTGTAGCCCGCATTAGGCGTGTAGGTCACCGTGCCATCAGCATTCACTTGTACCGACCCATTCAATGGACTGTCGACCACCGTAACCGTACTGACGTCTAGGTCACCATCAGGGTCTGAATCATTGTCTGTCAGCGAAAACGTCACCGCAGTATCCAGTGACGTCTCTGCATTATCAGCAACCGCGTTGGGCGGCTGATCAGGTTCTGGCGGTGTCAGCGCGTCGACCTGTATGGTTACAGTCGCAGTATCTTCACCGCCCTGGCCGTCAGAGATTTTGTAGTCAAAGGAATCGGTGCCAACAAAACCCGCATTGGGGGTATAGGTAAAGGTCCCATCCGGGTTAGCAACGGCTACGCCATTTGAGGGCTGCGTGTTACTCACTACCGATAAAGCATCATTGTCTAGATCAGAATCGTTCTCTAAGACATTAATATCGATGGCACTTTCAAACGCCGTCGCCACCGAGTCATTGACGGCATCAGGAGGATTATTAGACTCCTCGCCGACGGTAATTCGCACCGTTGCCGTGTCCTGGTTGCCGTTTCCATCGGTAATTGTGTAGGTGAATTGATCATCGCCGCTAAAGCCAGCATCCGGCACGTAGATAAAACTGCCGTCGGCATTAAGCACTAGGTCCCCAAATTGTGGGGCCGAATGGCTAGTCATCGTGAGCGTATCGCCCTCTGGGTCACTGTCATTTTCTAACATGACGTTGCCGCTAAGCTCCCCCCCGAAAGCCACCACATAATTATCATCAACTGCCTCTGGCGCCAAATTACGTGGCGGTGGCGGGTCGTTAACGTTAATCAAAACAATCGCGGTATCAGTGCCACCATTGCCATCACTAATTGTGTAAGAAAACTGATCCTCGCCGGAGAAATCCTCATTGGGTACGTAGGTAATTGTTCCGTCTTCGTTGATCGTAGCGACCCCGAAGCTAGCGTCACCCACATCAGTGACGGTAAGAGGGTCATTCTCGGGATCGGTGTCATTTGCGAGTACAGATACCGTCACCGACTCTCCAAAGGGCGTATCTACCCTATCGTCAATGGCATCAGGTCCCTCATTGAGATCAACGACAATGGGGGGGTCTTCAGGGTCTATAGGGTCTTCTGGATCGTCTTCGTCATCTAACAGCGCCAGATCATTGTCGAATGCGCTGGAATCCCCAGCTGCATCACCCGTTGGCGCACCGGCATCAGAAAGTTCCAGAGGTTCGGGCCCAAAGCCAATTCGACCCAGTCGAATGAAGGAGCTGCCCTCGCCTCCCGCTCCAGCAGCTGTCGCTTCTTCCTCTATCAGCAGGTTGAAGTCAATTTCTCCATCCTCTGCAGTCGCTAAAAGTTGCGGCGTCTCGCCTGCTAAAACAGCGTCGGTAATCGTGTTGCGTCCGTCTACCGTGACCTCGCCACTAAGCAACAATTCACGATTACCGGGTACCACAATCGGCGGAGCGTTTTGAAACATCACCTCCACAAGTGCCTCGTCCCCCGTGACTAGGACCTCGCCTTCAAATACGTCATCACCGACCTTAAGCTCGCGCGTGCTGCCATCCTCCGCGCGCGCCAAAACCATTCCGGTGAGTTTCGAAATTGTGCCAACAAACTTAGCCATGAAAGCTGCCTATACTCATTACACCTGTGATTGCTACATATTCAGGAATAGTCAAGCATTCCGCTATGGACAAAAGGGAAAGGCCGCGGGAAATTTTATGTGATATTTATCACATTTCTGCGCCGAGCAGGATAAAAGTACCTGGGGGTTTGAGCAGTCTTAGTTCGCCTAAATCCCGGGGCAGCGGCTCCTGTCCATCTTGGACCTCACAGGTCGGGAGAGGAAAGGTTCCTAGAACCAATGTGGGTATTCAGTGCAGAGGGAGTCGATTAACTATCAGGGCCAACTGCACACGGTCTCGAACTTGGAGTTTTTCAAATGTTGTGGTCAGGTGCGCTTTGACCGTTCGTTCGCCCAATCCAAGCTGCGACGCAATTTCTTTATTATTAAAACCCTTGCCAACGGCCATCGCCACTTGATACTCGCGCTCGGTAAGTTGATCAAAACCCGCGGGCACTTCAGATGTTTTAACTGCACCTACAGTTAGTGCAGCCGCTGCAAAACGCTGTACCAGCTCAGGTGGCACCCAATATCCCCCGGAAGCGACAGCCTGTGCCACCTCAACAAACTGCTCGGGTACCGATTCGGCATGACAATAGCCTTTCGCACCTGAGGCTAAAACACTAAAAGCCTCCGATTCGCTGGGTGTCGCACTGAGCACCACAACCGGCGCAGATTCTTTCGCTAAAATAGCCGCTGCCTTTAACAGTTCAGAGTCGCTGAGGCCTAGGCTGTCTAGCCAACACACAGCTGCACGATTATGCGCTTGCACCATGTAAGCTTTAACCGAGTTGAATAGCGTTAAATCTGGAAATGCTCGGTACCATCGTTGAGATGGCATTTCGCTGGCGGTTATGAAGACATGTTTCAACGCTCCGACAACGACCTCTGCTGCGCTCTAAGAACGGGCTTCATTAAATAAGCCATCACCGTCTTTTTCCCAGTCAAAATATCCACTTCCACTGTCATACCAGGAATGATGGGTTTATTTTCACCAAAATCAACGGTGGCTGTCCGCACCGCAATTTCATAGTAAGCGTTACCTTCCTCATCAAGAACAGTGTCGGCGCCAATTTGTTCAACCTCGCCCTCAAGGCCGCCATATACGACAAAATCGTAGGCTGTTACCTTGACGTTGGCTTTCTGGCCAGGAGCCATAAAGGCAATATCCTGAGGCCTGACACGTACCTCAACTAAAAGAGAGTCGTCGGAGGGTATCAACTCAACGATGTCACGCCCCGGCAAAACAATGCCACCCAAGGTGTTGTAATAAAGCTGCTTCACAGTGCCAGTCACCGGAGACAACAAGCTGGTCTGCCGCACCCGATCCGAAAGCCCCGCACCTGCCTCAGTCAGTGCATTGATACGATTTACCGTATCCGCTAGCTGCTCCCGCACACCATTCTTAAACTCCAACTCTACCCCCGCCAACTTGCCCTCAGCCTCCGAAATGGATGCACTAACACGGGACAGCTGCGCTCGGGTTTGCTTAAGCTCACCTTCCGCTTTGTTGACTTCTCGCTGCAGCCTCAAAACCTCTACCTGAGAAACTGCACCTGATTCGATCATCGGAGTCGTACGAGAAAGCTCTTCAGTAGCCAACTCTGATTCTCGACCAAGCTGTGCTCGGCGTACGCCCAACTCACGCAGCTCTTCCCGCCGCTGCTTAAGCTGCTGTCTTGCAATACCCTTCTGAACTTCTAACTCTTTTAATCTATTGTCGAACAGTTGCTGCTCTTGATAAACGATGTCTGGTGTATCGCTGAGCATCTCCTCTGTGGGTTCAAAGGCCTCACCGTCTACCATCGCTCGCAGCCGTGCGGCTCTCACGATGAGACCAGACCGTTCGGCCATATTCTCGCCAAGGCTTGACTGTGAGCGAGTTTGATCAAGCTTCAAAAGCAAATCGCCTTGTCGCACGAGATCGCCCTCACGAACAAGAATCTCAGTGATGACACCGCCATCTTGTGAGCCCAGAATTTGAACCTGCCGGCTGGGAATTACCTTACCTTGCCCCCGAGTGACAATATCGACTTCCGCCCAAGACGCCCATACAACAAGCATTAGCACCGATACCGCTATGGCATACAGCAGACGTCGGGCCTTCAGGGGCTCCTGCTCAAGCATGGCCTCTTCAGCCATTAACTCCCACACGGTCTGTTGCTCAGTAAGTGACTCTGTTGCTGAGCTTAGCTTTTGAGCCTCCTCCGACAACCCTTTCGGTTCGCGACCGGAATAGCCGAGGTCTGTTGGGAGGGGCTCCCAGTCATTTTGATCAATGACTTTAATGTGTGCGAGATCGGCCTCACGCCGGAGTTGGAAAAAATCACCCCCGGCCAGAAAAACGCTTGCCACTTCGCTGTGAATAATTGAACGATCAATATCTTGGGCAAGCCACTTTACCTCACAGAAGTGGGCCAAACTGGCCTCCCCCGCCTCGTAGTGGCAGCGTGACTCAATGCGTGCGACAGAAATAACATCGTCCGGCTCGCGACTAGCAACAATGACAAGGTCTGCAACCGACAGCCAGTGAGTAAACGCCCAGGCGACCTGCACGTCAGCCGCGAGTACCTGCTCCTCGTAGCCGGGATTGAGTGTTTTGAGGGTGCTGCGCATGACCTCAATGTCATCAAGGTCACATAGATTTACGTCGCAGTGGGGGGCCGGCAAAAACAGTCTAGAGCCTTCTTGTGGCGGCTCGATATCTTGGCCGTCTGTCCCAGGACGTAAAACCCAAATTGCCATTAGCGCGCCCGCCCTATCTTGCCTTGCTTGAGTGCGTCCAACACAGTCTCCCTCGCACCATCCGCGACGATGCGCCCACCATCTATGACGATAATCCGATCAACGAGCTCCAACAGAGCATTGCGATGCGTCACGAGTAATAAGGTGCGTCCCGGTAAATAGGCTGTGAGTTCTTTTTTGATCACTGCTTCAGTCGTGTTATCCATCGACCCCGTAGGTTCATCGAAAAACATGATTCCCGGCGTATGTACCAAACTACGTGCCAGAGCAATACAACGACGCTGTCCCCCAGAAACGGAATCACCGCGCTCGCTTATGGGCATATCAAAGCCTCGAGGATGGCGATTAACAAAATCTATAAGGGCCGCTTGCTGGGCAGCGCGCACCAAGCTTGAATCCTCTATACCACGGTGCGCCAACGTCAAATTTTCCCGCAGCGTACCGTGGAACAACGTGACGTCCTGTGGGACATAGCCCACGGCGTTTCGATACTCAGCGGGATCGAGCTGCCTGAGATCAATGCCGTCAATGAGAACCGCGCCTTCCGTTGGCTCATAAAGCCCCATTGCGAGTTTGGTAAGCGTCGACTTCCCTGAACCCACACGGCCTACAAT
Organism: Luminiphilus sp. nBUS_16; assembly: GCF_051201645.1. GTDB lineage: Bacteria > Pseudomonadota > Gammaproteobacteria > Pseudomonadales > Halieaceae > Luminiphilus. The sequence continues at coordinate 2,778,129 of NZ_CP179205.1, forward strand.
CGCGACATGCTCCCCCGCCTTAATGCTAAAAGAAATGCCCGACACTGAAGCAGTTTCGCTGCCAGGATATGCAAAGGACACGTTGTTAAACGTCACATCGCCACGGAAACTATCTCGGGAAACAAACGCACCGCCGTCACGCCGTTCGGCCGGCATTTCAAACAAACCGTTTAAGGTGTCTAGTGCCATCCGAGCATTGTGAGCCTGAGTGATCAGCCCCGCGACCTGCCCAAAGGGCTGCATGGCTCGCCTTGACAGCATCGACCCGGCAATTAAACCACCCATCGTTAATTGCCCCTCTGAAATGAGGAAAACCCCAACAATGATCACGCCGACTGTGACCAATTGCTGAGCGAACATTGTGAAATGAGTAACCGATAAAGTCGCCAACCGGAGGTCTACGCCAACACCCGCGAGAAACCGCGTGGTTTCCTCCCACTTGCGCTGCATGACTGATTCTGCGCCAAGCGCTTTTAAAGTATCGAGTCCCGTTAATGACTCAATGAGTGTCGCATTTCGCTGGGCCCCCGCTTGATACGTTGACTCGGTAAGGCGCTGCAACCTCCCTCTAGCAAATAACGCGTAGACCAAAATGGCGGCGACTCCCAATAAAACCGGAATCAACAGTGGCCACGCAATCCAGGCGATAACGGCTAAAAATAAAACCGAAAATGGCAGGTCGACAATGGTAGTGATCGTCGTTGAAGTGATGAAGTCCCGAAGGGTCTCAAAAGACCTCAGGTTAACGGCAAAGGAACCAACGGATGCAGGTCGGTACTCCAATCGCATACCTAAGGTGCGCTCCATGATTTTCGCAGACAACTCAACATCAACCCGACGGCTCGCGAGATCGAGAAAATGCCCTCGCATTGATTTCAGCACCATATCGGCGACCAATACGATAACCACACCCGTCGCAAGCACCCATAAGGTATCAAAAGCGGCGTTTGGTACGACTCGGTCGTACACATTCATCATGAAAATGGGAACGGCTAAAGCAAATAAATTAATAAAAAATGCTGCAACGAGAACGTCCTTGTAAACAGGCATATTCTCGCGGATTGCCGACCAGAACCAATGACCATCGCGATTGGTGTCGCTAGAGTCCACGCGGCTGTCAAAACGAAACTTGGGGCGCGCCAGCAAAGCAAAGCCTGAGAACTTAGCCTCTAAATCTGCGTGTGCTTCCTCGACAACCGAGTCAACGAGGCGTGGATAAATCACCTCAACAGCGCCGCCCTTAGTTGGGCCCAGATAAACACACGCATCGCCGTCCTCCAGCAGCAAAATGGCCGGACAGACGGAATCTGGAATGTCTTTGATCGCGATTTTGCGCAGGCGACTGTTCAGCCCGACCTTTTTTGCCGCACGTTGCAAAAAGCTGGCTGTGATTCCCGCTTCTGTTAGCGGTAAACCAGCACTAAGCGACTCTGGAGTAGCTGGGAGGCCGTGGTGCCTGGCCAAAATGACCAAACATGCAAGCAGCACGTCGTCTTCGACACTCCCCATGAACCCCCCATTTTGGTAAAAAAGCTAAATCGCGTTTGGGACAGGGTATGACAGTAGTTTGTTAATATGCAACGCACACCGCAAGGTTCAGAGTCCAGACATTTGCCCTGCTGCTATTCTGGGGCACCCTTGATTTGTTTCGGCCTACAGGCGAGAGCGTTCAGTTAAGCGCGCGTGGGTAAAAAATAAGGCTGCCGTAAGCAACACAACGGCACCGCCTTGGTGTGCAGCCGCTATGGGCACTGCCACGTGAGTCAGCAAGGTGGAGACACCTAACGTTACCTGACATACCAGCGCGAGAGCCAATGCCACCGCGCCCCACTTCACACGGGGATCCGAGCTTCCTCGAAAATTCCTAATGGCGATACTGGCCACTAGCAGAACGAGCCCGTAAGCAAATAAACGATGGTTGAACTGGATTGTTGTCACCTGTTCAAAAGCGGATATCCATCCCTCGGCATATATCGAGGGTGGTATCAAGTGGTCCCCCATCAGGGGCCAAGTAGGATAACTGTACCCCGCATCGGTTCCAGCCACGAACCCACCACTCAATATCATTAGGTACACCAAAGCAGCGAGTGCATAAAATTTGACAGAGTGTTCACCCACTATTTGACGATGGGGAGAGGTTATCTGCAGGATGAGCCACACCATGTAGCCGTAAACCAGCACAGCGAGCCCTAAATGCGCTGTCAATCGATACTGGGATACGTCGGGTCGATCGACCAGCCCGCTCTTCACCATATACCAGCCCAGTAACCCCTGGCAGCCACCGAGCACGAACAGCAAAAGCAACTTAGGCTTTAAAGGCCGTCGTACCATTCCCCTCACCATGAAAAACACCATCGGAAACAGGTACAGCACGCCGATTAAACGCCCGAGGACGCGATGCAAATACTCGTACATAAAAATGACCTTGAAACCCGCCAGATCCATGTCGTAGTTAACTTTTTGGTATTCGGGAAACTGCTGATACTTGGTGAAAGCCAAATCCCAGTCAGCAGCGGTTAGAGGAGGGATGGCCCCCATAATAGGCTGCCATTCCACCATCGACAATCCCGAGTCCGTCAACCTCGTAACCCCTCCCAAGAGAATCATTCCGAAAATAACAACCGCGCAGACGGTGAGCCAGCGAGCGATCCAGCGATCGCTGTTGTCAGTAACATGTGGGTACACGGTTTTCTCCTTTGTGAGGCGCCTATTTTAACCGATTCGGAGACTGGAATGGGATGGCGTACACTGCCCGCCCCTAAATTCGGAACAACACTATGCCCCTGCTGCGCCTTGACGAGGTAGAACTCCACTTTGGCAGTCATGTCATCCTTGATCGCGTGAGTCTAAACTTGGATCAGGGACAGCGCGTGGGCTTGCTTGGCCGCAATGGTGCTGGCAAAACCACCCTGTTCAAAATTTTAGCGGGAGAACTAGCTCCGGATGGCGGCGAGCGGTGGCTAAACCCCGGCGCACGTTTGGCACGGCTTGAACAGGAACTGCCCGATGGTGAGGATGTTACGGTTTACGACGTGGTCGCCGGGGGCCTTGAAGCCGCAGGTCAATTATTAGCGCGATACCACCAAATTATTGCCTCTGGATCTGAAGCCGACATGGATGAGCTGGCTAACATTCAACAGGCATTAGAAGCCGAAGACGGTTGGCAGTTACAGCAGCGCGTTGAAACAGTAATTTCTCAGCTGGGCTTGCCTACGGACACGTCGATGGCAGCTCTCTCTGGCGGCTGGCGTCGCAGGGTATCCCTCGCAAGAGCACTGGTCACTCAACCTGACATTCTGCTTCTCGACGAGCCCACTAACCATCTCGACATACCGACAATAGAGTGGCTGGAAAGCCATCTCAAAAATTTTAGAGGCGCACTCGTTGTCATCAGTCACGACCGGCGTTTTCTACAAAACTGTGTGACCAGCATGGCTGAGTTGGAACGCGGGCACTTGTCTTTGTGGCAGGGCGACTACAGAGGGTTCCTGCAGTTTAGAGAGCAAGAGCTCGCCTCGGAAGCCAAAGCCAATGCCCTATTTGACAAAAAATTGGCTGAAGAAGAAGTCTGGATTCGGCAAGGAATTAAGGCGCGACGGACACGCAATGAAGGACGTGTACGGGCTTTAGAAGCGTTACGAGAGGAACGCTCCCAGCGCAGGGCGCGGCAGGGAACCGCCAGTTTTAGTGTGGAAGACGCTAGGGCTTCGGGAAAACTGGTCACCGAGCTTAAGAAAGTCAGTTTTTCCTGGGGGTCTCGTCCCGTCGTTGATCAATTTTCAACCATCATCCAACGCGGCGACCGCGTGGGCATCGTTGGCCGTAATGGTATTGGCAAGACGACACTGGTAAAGCTCTTACTCGGAGAGCTGCAACCTGACAGCGGCGCTGTTCAGGTGGGCACTCGACTTGAAGTCGCGTACTCGGATCAATTGAGAGGCCAGCTCGACCCCGAGGCCAACCTGATCGATAACATTTGCGGTGGGCAAGAGTTTATTGAAATCAATGGTCGCAGGCGGCATGCGATCAGTTATCTCGGTGATTTTTTGTTCACCCCAGAACGGGTCCGCACTCCGGTTAAAGCCCTGTCAGGGGGCGAGCGTAATCGGGCCATTCTCGCGAGGCTTTTTACACGTCCCGCAAACTTGCTCGTACTCGACGAACCCACGAATGATTTAGATATAGAAACCCTCGAGCTGCTCGAAGAAATATTGGCAGATTTTAAGGGAACACTCCTGCTCGTTAGTCACGATCGTGATTTTATGGATAGCGTCGTCACCAGCCTCCTTGTGATGGGCGAGGACGGCACAATCGAAGAGCAGGCGGGAGGCTACAGTGATTGGGAGGCCCGAGGTGGGCGACTGACCGCCGAAGCCGTGACTGACAGCACAGCACTCACTTCTAGAAAAATTACCGTCATTGATCCAGAGGAAACCCAAAAGAAACCCCAAAGAAAGCTAAGTTACAAAGAACAGCGGGAATTAGAGGGCCTCCCGGGCCACATTGAAGACCTAGAAGGGCAGCAAGCCGAACTTGAGCTGCAGATCGCGGCGCCTGACTTTTATCAGCAACCCCCAGACATTGTCCGTGAGCGGCTAGACGATCTTGAACAGCTCAATCGCAATCTTGAAACTGCGATTGAGCGCTGGTCAGAGCTGGAAGGCTAAATCGTGCACGGGTGCACTATCGGCGTCTAAAGGACCGAGGTCACCGCAGCCACCACACGGTCCATGTTTCCAGCATTTAAGCTGGCAATGTTAATGCGCGATGAGTTCAGCATATAAAGGCCGTGCTCGGATCTCACCTGCTTTGCTTGCTCCTCAGATAGCCCCAAGAACGAAAACATGCCCTTTTCTTTGGCGATAAAACCGAAATCTCGTCCCGTAGCGTTTTCAAGCCGCTTTTGGAATTCCAAGCGTAACCCGTTGATGCGCACACACATTGCGGTCAACTCGGCTTCCCAATCGGCTCGCAAAACGGGATCACCCAGAACGCGCCCGGCCAGAAGTGCACCATGAGCGGGAGGCATCGAATAAATACGTCGGGCTGCCGCTTTTGCCTGACTGACAGTAGCCTCGGCCGTGCGGCTGTTGGGACCCACAAAAATAGCCATCCCAGTGCGCTCTCGATACAAGCCCATGTTTTTTGATAACGAGGCTGCTACAACCACCTCCGGAACCTGTTCTATTAGGCAACGCAAACCGTAGACGTCAGTATCAAGACCTTCACCAAACCCTTGATACGCCAAATCTACCATTGGGGTAAAACCCTGACTCGCGGCCATGCCAGCAATCTCCCGCCATTGCTCAGGTGTAAGGTCCGCGCCACTGGGGTTGTGACAACAGCCATGCAGTAGCACAATATCCCCCGCCCCCGCAGCAGCGAGATCCTCGGTCATGGCGACGAAATCCACACCGTGGGTCGCAGGGTCGTAGTATCGGTATTGGCCCAACTCCAACCCACTGCTGGTAATCAGTGGCACATGAACTGGCCAGGTAGGATCACTCACCCAAACTTTACCTTTGGTTCCCGATGCTTTGAGAACTTCCGCACCCAATCGAACGGCGCCGCATCCACCGGGCGCCTGAACCGCCCCTACATTGCCTGACCGTACTCCCAGCGCATCACTGCCTACAACCAGCTCAACCAAACCTTCGATAAACTGGGGATCGCCTTGTGGGGGAATATAGGACTTCGTCTGTTCCTCATCGACAAGTTGGCGCTGCGCCAGGCGAACTGCGTTAAAGACGGGGCAATTTCCTGACTCGTCCATGTAGATACCGATAGTCAGGTCTACCTTGTCGGGGTTTGGGTCAGCTCGGCACTCTGCAGCCAGGCCGAGTATAGAATCTGGCGGCAATAGGGGTAATTCTTCAAACATAACGATTTCTCAAGATTCATTAGCGAGCGGTGATGGATTATGGATCAGCAGCAACCTCGCTGCCAACCGCCGGTTGATATCCTCGAAATCCACAGACAAATGCACGGGACAGTGGCCCCTCTTGGAAGTTTGGTTAAGGCTTTATATACCAGCGGGCAAAAACACAGCTGGTGATCTATTGAATTTAGAGGGATGACAGACCTAAATTAGCCTTGTGTAAGTGGGAATCAGGCCTTTGGTTTGCAACCAGATCTACCCCGGCCTGCTGTGACAATACGAAATACCAAAAGCTTTACCGCCAAACAGCCCGTTCAAGTATTAGACTTGCGGTTTTTCGCAGGGACAAACCAATAATGAGAGAGCTCATAGCGCAGGAGCTGGAGCAGCTAGGGGGACGCTGGGAGGGAACGCCGCTGGAGCCATGGCTTGCGGTTTTGCCAACGCAACTTGCCCAAGGCTTCTCAAGCGCCCGCTATGGCGATATCCCTCGTTGGCTCCAAGCTCTATCAACGCTGCCAAAACTTAAGGTAGACGCCATCAATATGTCTACAGATCGAGTGGGGTGCTCGGGGGCTGTCACAAACAGCGAGCGCGATCAACTTACTGCAGCGTTGCAAGGTTTGCACCCTTGGCGTAAAGGTCCCTTCGAACTTTTTGGTTGTCACGTTGATACTGAGTGGCGCTCTGACTGGAAATGGAACCGCCTTGAGGGCGCTCTGGAAGATCTTGCCCAGCGACGAGTGCTAGACGTGGGATGTGGCAGCGGTTACCACAGCTGGCGAATGCTTGGAGCTAACGCGGAGGAAGTCATCGGAATCGATCCAAGCCCCCTCTCAAATCTGCAATTTCGCGCTGTGCAGCATTACTTACAGCAACCCAACATCAATATTTTTCCACTTACCTTAGAACAAATGCCGTCGCAACTTCGCGCCTTCGATACGACCTTTTCTATGGGGGTTTTGTACCACCGCCGATCACCGCTAGACCATCTGATCGATCTTCGAAATACGCTGCGGCCCGGCGGTCAATTGGTTTTGGAAACACTGGTGGTTGAGGGCGGTCCCAACACGGTATTCGTGCCCCCAAATCGCTACGCCAAAATGGGTAATGTCTGGTGTCTGCCCAGTCCCGTGACGCTGCGCGGCTGGCTAGAAAAGGTCGGATTTAAAAACGCAGACATAGTGGATATCAACACGACCACCACAAACGAACAGCGAACAACACCTTGGATGACCTTTCACTCTCTCGAGCAATTCCTTGATAACAGCGACCCAAGCTTAACCGCCGAGGGCCATCCTGCGCCTATTAGAGCAATTCTCACAGCCAACGCACCCTGACAACCCTCCCTCAGTGTAGAGGGCGTTTGGGCACAGCCCCAGCAAACACAATTTCAAACACCTCATCAAAACTGCCGACAAAGTGTGCCTTCATACCTGAGGTTAAATAATCGGGTAACTCTTCGTAGTCACCGCGATTAGCAGAAGGCAATACGACCTCTGATATTTGAGCTCGGCGAGCCGCCACCATTTTTTCTCGGATGCCACCCACCGGGAGCACTCGCCCGGTCAATGTCAATTCGCCCGTCATGGCTAGCGGACGTTTTATCCGCTGACCTCGCGCAAGGGATATGAGTGCTGCCGCCATCGTAATACCTGCACTGGGCCCGTCTTTTGGGGTAGCGCCCTCAGGCACGTGCAAATGAACCATCGATGTATCAAAAAAGTCCTCAGCACAGCCAAAATCAGCCAGATGGGCAACGCAATAGCTGTAAGCGATTTCTGCACTTTCCTTCATCACCTCACCCAGTTGCCCAGTGAGCTTGAAACCACGATTTAAGGTATGAATTCTGCTCGACTCGATTGCGAGAGTGACACCGCCGTGCGCGGTCCAAGCCAAGCCAGTCACGACGCCTTTACCTCGCAAGGGTCGTTCATTGCGGTAGCGAGGTTGACCAAGCAAGCCCGCTATGTCCTTTTTTCCCAGTCGAACACGGGAAGCATCACCGTCAACAAGCTGCACAATCGCCTTTCTTATTAGGGCCGCCAGGTGTTTTTCCAACTGACGCACACCCGCCTCACGGCAGTAGCCGTCAATGACCAAGCGAAGCGCCGCGTCATTAATGCGTATCTGAGAGGGTTTCGCCCCGTGCCTGAGCAGTAATTTTGGCCATAAATGGTTACGGGCAATGTCTAGCTTTTCCTCAGCGATATAGCCCGAAAGACGAATTGTCTCCATACGATCTAACAGCGCCGGAGGAATGGTGTCTAGCTGATTAGCCGTGGCGATAAAAAGCACGCGTGAAAGATCAACACGTAAATCGAGATAGTGGTCGAGAAATTCGGTGTTCTGCTCTGGGTCCAGTACCTCCAGAAGTGCCGAGGCCGGATCGCCCTGATAAGAGCGTCCCACCTTGTCGATTTCATCAAGCATGATTACCGGATTCGCGACATCGACGTCTTTTAAAGCCTGAACCAGCTTACCCGGCATCGCACCAATGTAGGTTCTACGGTGCCCTTTGATCTCGGCTTCATCACGAATACCGCCCAAACTAAATCGGAAAAATTTTCGGCCTAAAGCGTCAGCAACAGATTTACCGATACTGGTTTTACCGACCCCAGGCGGGCCGACAAGCAATAATATGGAACCATCAATGGTGCCCTTGAAGTTGCCCACAGCTAAAAACTCGGTAATACGCTGCTTAACATCACCTAGGCCATCGTGGTGCCGATCAAGCTCACTGCGAGCATGTTCTAAATTCAAGTTGTCATCTGAAAACACACCCCACGGCACGGAACTGATCCAATCGAGGTAATTTCGTGTCACGGCATACTCAGGTGAACCTGATTCCAACACCTTAAGCTTGTCTAATTCCTCTGAAAAACGCGCGGAAACGTGATCCGGAGGATTGCGTGTCGACATGCGCTCAGCGAATTTTTCAGCATCCGATGTTTTATCATCCTTGGAAATTCCCAGCTCTCGCTGGATCACCTTCATTTGCTCTTTAAGAAAAAACTCGCGTTGGTTGTCGGAGGCTTTTGCATTGACCTCTCGACTAATTTCTCCTTGAAGCTCAGCAACTTCTTTTTCTCGTCGCAGCAACTCCAGCACTTGATTCATACGCGTAGCCAGAGGCAGAGTCTGCAGGATGTCTTGCAGTTGCTCCCCGGAAGCCGTCGTCATAGCTGCAGCAAAGTCTGCCAACAGACTCGGCTGATTCGGATTGAAATTGCCTAGGTATTGCTTGAGCTCTTGGGAATAAAGCGGATTCAGCGGTAACAGCTCTTTAATGGCAGCAATAATTGCCATTGCGTAGGCCTTAACCTCATCGCTATCACGCTCACCTTTGGAGCGCGGGTACTCAACCTGGGCAATAAACGGGCCGTCCTCGCGTAGCCAGCGAACAATACGAAACCGTTTAATACCCTGAGCCAGGAATTGCCCAGAATTCTCAGCCTGCCCTTGAGGTTGATGAAGTCTTACAACGCAGCCCATGTCTGGAAAATCACTGCTGACGACGTCTATTGGATTCACGTCACCGACAAAAGCCAACCCCAGCAATCCTTTGCCCTGCTCAGATATGGCTGCCAGTGTTTTTTGCCACTGATCGAGATTGAGACCAATCGGCTGCACCTGACCTGGGAAAAAAGGGCGCCCGGGCAGCGGGAGTAGCACTAGCGTTTCGGGCAACACGTCCGCGGCGACTGCTGGAGTCGATGGCTGTTCTGCTACGACATCACTGGCTCCCAACTCGTAGTGCGCCGACACGCCCTCGAGAAAGCCGTGGCCATCGGTGGTGTCTGGTTTGTCTGAACTATGATCGTCTTCGCTGCTCATTACAGCTTACCTCGTCACTTGGCATTCTTTTACGCTCATCCAAGATGTGGTGGTAAGCAGCCCGTAATTCAAGGGCGCAAGGCGAGTCAGTCATCGCCCCCTGATGGAGCAGACGGCATGCCGTTAAACGGCAGATGAGAAATTTTCGCCCCAGTAGCAGATGCCTCAGATACGCGAACCGTGCCTTCCTTCTCTACCTCATCGATGCGAATAACTGAGTGCAGCGGAATATAACTTCGCTTCACGCCCGAAAACTCGTTCTTTAACTTCTCTTCCGAGGGGTCAACGAGGACGGCTGACCGCTCACCAAACACCAGCTCTTCAACCTCAATAAAACCCCACATGTCGCTCTGGAATATTTGTCTCGCGAAGACCTCAAAGACTTGGCCTCCGTTTTGGAAAATAACCTTGTAGACGGGTTGAGTTGTCATGGGCACTGGACGCGGTTAAGAAAAAAAGGGCGGGAATGGTACCACTTCTGAGGTTATCCGCCAGTGGATTCTCGCGCACAGGTGGTTTCATAACGGTATACTTCCCACCATCCGCTCTATCTATCGCAAGTGAGACCACCTTTTTGACAACGCCACCTCAGAAAAAATTGTTCGTACAAACCCACGGCTGCCAGATGAATGAATACGATTCTGCTCGTATGGCCGACCTGTTGGGGGAAAGCCACGGGCTAACAATGACCGATCAGGTGGAGGAAGCCGACGTTCTGTTGCTAAACACCTGTTCAATCCGCGAAAAGGCACAGGAAAAGGTTTTTCATCAATTGGGGCGTTGGCGGCCTCTGAAGGAAGCCAAGCCCGACTTAATCATTGGTGTCGGTGGCTGTGTTGCAAGTCAGGAGGGTGCGGAGATCAGTAAACGCGCACCCTTTGTCGATTTGATTTTTGGACCACAAACCCTGCACCGTCTTCCCGAGATGATTGATGCTTCAAGGGACGGCACCCCCGTTGTTGTTGACGTCAGCTTCCCCGAGATAGAAAAATTTGACCGGCTTCCAGAGCCCCGAGTAGACGGCCCCAGCGCTTTTGTTTCGATTATGGAGGGCTGCAGCAAATATTGTACGTTTTGCGTCGTGCCCTACACCCGTGGCGAGGAGGTTTCCCGCCCGGTCGACGATGTCATTGCCGAGATTGCCTCACTCGCCAATGGGGGTGTGAGAGAGGTCAATCTGCTTGGGCAAAATGTAAATGCCTACAGAGGGCCTAACCACTTGGGCGACAATGTCGATTTCGCTGAGCTCCTCCACCTGGTGAATTTAGTGCCGGGCATAGAGCGCATTCGCTACACGACCTCACACCCTGTAGAGTTTTCTGACGCCCTGATTCAGTGCTACGCGGATATTCCAGCACTGGTGGACCACCTGCATCTGCCGGTACAAAGCGGCTCGGATCGCACGTTAATGGCCATGAAGCGAGGCCACACGGCGTTGGAGTACAAAGCTAAAATCAGAGCCCTACGCCGGATTCGTCCCAACATTTCTTTGTCCTCAGACTTCATCATCGGTTTTCCTGGTGAAGATGAGAAGGACTTTGCCGCGACAATGAAGCTCATTGAAGAGGTGGGGTTTGATAGCTCGTTTAGTTTTATTTACAGCGCCCGCCCCGGAACACCTGCAGCCGATCTTTTAGACGAAACCACCATGGAGACAAAAAAACAGCGCCTGAAAATCCTGCAAGGAAGAATCGCCCAGCAAGCCGCCGCTATTGGGGTCGCCATGGTGGGAAGTGAGCAGCGTATCTTGGTGACCGGAGTGTCTAAAAAGGATCCCGGACAACTCGCTGGGCGCACGGAGAATAACCGAGTGGTCAACTTCAGCTGCGATAACAGTGGGCTTATTGGTCAATTCGCCGACGTAAAGATTGTCGAAGCTTTGCCCAACTCACTGAGAGGTCAGTTACTCCCGCAGCTTGTCTGACCTGTTAAAGGCAGTTGACTCCCACGATAAGGTCTGTATCTTCTCTCTCCCAGTTGCGAAAAGAGCGAACAAACAGGCGTTGGATACCATTAGCGCAGCCCCCGATCCCGGCGACACCACGGAGTCGGCCTCACAACTCAGCATTACCCTCGAACCTAATGATGCCCGTCACCTGGCCGCGCTGTGCGGACAGTTGGATGCGCATTTGCGCCAACTGGAAGAGCGACTGAGTGTCGTGATACGCAATCGCAGCAATCACTTCACCGTCTCGGGAAACGCCGACGCTGTTTCGATAACGGTTGCACTGCTAGAAACTTTATACAGTGAGGCATGTCAGGGCATCGGCATTAGCCCAGAAAGCGTTCATTTGCACCTGCAGCAAGCCGACCTCGAGCATCTAGCACACCACCGTCAGCAAAACCCCAGCAGCGATGTCGAACCCATCACCGTCATTCGGACCAAGCGGACATCCATTAAACCTAGGGGTAAAAATCAGCAATCTTACGTCCGGGCACTTCAGCGGCACGACATAAATTTTGGTATTGGTCCTGCCGGCACAGGGAAAACGTATTTGGGTGTCGCTTGCGCCGTCCAGGCACTCCTGGACGAGCAAGTGCGCCGTATTTTACTGGTGCGGCCCGCGGTAGAAGCCGGCGAGCGGTTGGGTTTTCTTCCTGGCGACCTCAGCCAAAAGGTGGACCCTTATCTCCGTCCGCTTTACGACGCACTCTATGAAATGCTGGGATTTGAGACCGTCACTAAATATATAGAGCGCAATATCATTGAAGTGGCGCCTCTAGCCTTTATGCGCGGGCGCACCCTCAACAATGCCTTCATCATTTTAGATGAGGCACAAAATACAACCCGAGAACAAATGAAGATGTTCTTAACCCGCATTGGGTTTGGCTCAACCGCCGTCATCACCGGTGATGCCACACAAATTGACCTACCAAAGGGCCAACAATCTGGACTCACCCACGCCACACAAGTTTTAGAAGGTGTCGAGGGCATCACATTTACTTGGTTTGCCAATAAAGACGTCGTGCGCCACCCCCTGGTACAAAGAGTGGTTTCAGCCTATGACGAATTTGAGGCTAGGAGCCCCAAGCTAGAGCGTAGGGAACCATGATCCCCGTACTCCACATCGAGCGCGACGACGACATTGAGGCTCCCGAAGACGAGAGCTTTGAACGGTGGGTTAATGCAACCTGCCGTGCGCTAGAGGCAACTTCAACTGCCAGACCAGAGCTGAGTATCCGCATCAGTAACACCGACGAAATGAGCCAGCTGAATCAGCGCTTTCGACATCGCTCCGGTCCCACAAACGTGCTTTCTTTTCCCGCTGAAATACCGACCGATGTCGGTTGCGAACTACTGGGAGATATCGTTATTTGCAGCCCCCTGGTATGGCAGGAGGCACAGGAACAGGGCAAAACTCCCATCTGTCACTGGGCCCATCTGACCGTACATGGGGTCCTTCATTTATTGGGCTATGATCACGACTCAGACGATACGGCTCAAGATATGGAAGCTCTAGAAACCCAAATTTTGCAGCAATTCGGCTACCCTAACCCGTATATTTTCGGCGCTGAAGACCCGCGAGCTGAACTTCCGTGAACGACCTACACACCCCCGAAAGTGATGAGCGCAGCTGGGTTGAACGGTTAACACAGTTTCTTTCTGGGACCCCCCAAAATCGTGCTGATCTAGAGGGCTTGCTCGAGCTTGCCGTTGACAACGAGCTGATTGACGACGACGCGAAAACCATTATGGAAGGCGCTCTGTCAGTCAGTGACATGCAGGTGCGGGACATCATGATCCCCCGTGCGCAGATGACCGTCATTAAAATCGATGCTGATCTCGATGAAGCTCTGCCCCAAATCATCCATGCCGCCCACTCGCGCTTTCCCGTTATCGATGACAACCTCGATAACGTAACCGGCATTTTATTGGCTAAAGATCTACTACCCTTGGTTTTGGAGCGCGAGCCAGCATTTGATCTGCGCAGCCTGTTGCGACCTGCAGTGGTGGTCCCCGAAAGCAAACGCCTGAATGTTCTACTCCGCGAATTCCGGCAAAATCGCAACCACATGGCCATCGTAATCGACGAGTACGGAGGAGTCGCTGGCCTAGTGACCATTGAAGACGTGCTTGAAGAAATTGTCGGTGAAATTGAAGACGAGACAGACGTTGATGAAGGCCGGGATATCCGAAAAATAAGTCCGACTGAGTTTTTCGTGAAGGCCCAAACGCCGATTGAGGACTTCAATGAGCACTTCGGCGTGACCTTTAGCAACGAAGAATTCGATACGATTGGTGGCCTCGTAGTTAACGCCTTTGGACACATGCCTACCCGCAGCGAGACGACCCACCTCGAGCGCTTCGAGTTCAAGGTCGTCAACGCAGATCAGCGTCGCTTGCTTAGCCTCCGAGTAACACCCCCCCATGACGCTGCTGACTGATTAACGTGACGTCTAGAGTTAAAGCTCTAGCTAGCAGTATGCTGCCGGTCATCGCAGGCGCCCTCTTCATACCGGGCCTGGCACCTCTGTCAGCTTGGCCGGCCACATTGTTCAGCATTGCTGCCTTGTTGTATCTCATCCATCGCCCATCAAATCACTCTGCCTTTGTCACCGGCTGGCTCTACGGCGCCGGCCTCTTTGGTGGTGGCGTCTCCTGGGTCTATGTCAGCATCAATGTTTATGGTCAAGCGCCACCGCCATTAGCCGGGGCCCTCACCGCGGCCTTTTGCTTGGGACTCGCCCTACTCACTGGGCTTCAAATGGCGCTATACCGCTACTGCATTGGCGATTGTGAAAACCCCGAGCCCGCACTTTTTGCGGCAATCTGGGTCTTGTTCGAATGGGTGCGCAGCTGGCTTCTGACTGGTTTTCCCTGGCTCTATGCGGGGTACATTGCTCTCGACACCCCGGCGGCCGGTTGGGCGCCGGTGATTGGTGTTTATGGGCTGAGCTTTATGATTGTGGGACTCTCAGCCGCCGTTGGCTCTTGGGCGTTCACTCGGCACAGCGGGCGCCGCAGCCAATGGGCAGCAACTTCAATTTGGGCCCTTGTGATTCTAATGGGCTTGTCCCTAAGTGCCATCCAGTGGACCCAGGACAGTGCCGCCCCTGTGACTACCGCCATTTATCAGCCCAATATTCCCCTAGAAAAAAAATGGAACCGTCGTTATTTTCGCGCAATCCAACAGCAATACATAAACAGCTCTTTACCCCATTTCGAAACGGTTGACCTCGTACTGTGGCCTGAATCTGCACTGCCCGGCTATCGCGACCGCATCAACGACTACCTGAATCAGGTTTCTGCCGCAGCCGAGGAAACAGAAACCACATTGATTACCGGCATTCCCACCCGTGACGAACAAGGCAGCTATAACAGTATTATTGCTTTAGGTCAGGGAAACGGTGAGTACCGCAAACAAAAGCTGGTGCCTTTTGGAGAGTACGTACCTTTTGAGGATAGCTTACGGGGCTTAATTCAATTTTTTGATTTACCCATGTCCAATTTCATCTCTGGGCCCGATGTCCCGCCAATCTTGTCGGCCAGAGCTTTACGTGTGGCATCCTTTATCTGTTATGAAGTGGTCTATCCCGACTTCGTCTGGCAGGGTGCACGCACCTCAGACATTCTGATTACCGTCAGCAACGACAGTTGGTTCGGTCACTCCATGGGGCCTTTACAACATCTGCAAATGGCGCGTTTTAGGGCGCTCGAAACTGGCAGGCCGCTTTTAAGAGGCACTAATAATGGTGTGTCAGCGATAATAGATCACAGGGGCGAGCCCGTCGTTACCGCGCCACAATTTGAAGAACACGTCATTACCGGAGTGGTGCAGCCAAAAACAGGCTTAACTCCCATCATGTGGCTGGGAAGTGCACCCACTTTGGTTTTTTGTGGCTTATTCATCGCTGCTGCGGGCTATCGCAGACCACGTTGACCACCCCAAGCCCTCTCTCAGACTGGTACACTTGACCCTTTGAGAACCAATGTCCCCAATCAAACGATGGGGCAAGCAGATAGAGCCCCTATGAATCAGGAATACAGTCCCCAGCAAATCGAGCTTGCTGCCCAGAAACGCTGGGCGACCGAAGAGACTTATAAAGCCACTCCAGACAGTACGCTTGAGAAATTTTACTGCCTAGCTATGTTTCCCTACCCCAGTGGTAAATTGCATATGGGGCATGTGCGCAACTACACGATCGCCGACGTCATTGCACGGTATCAGCGTATGCAGGGGAAAAACGTTCTCCAACCTATGGGTTGGGACGCCTTTGGCCTCCCCGCTGAAAATGCAGCCATTGCCAACCAAGTCCCCCCCGCAGCTTGGACCCTAGACAACATTGCGGAAATGCGCAGCCAGCTCTCAAGGCTTGGGTTTGCATACGATTGGAGCCGAGAAGTTACAACCTGCCAACCTGATTACTACCGCTGGGAACAGTGGTTTTTTACCCGGCTCCTCGAGCGTGGTTTGGCCTACAAAAAAGAAGCCGACGTCAATTGGTGTGAGACTGACCAAACGGTTTTAGCCAATGAACAAGTCGTCGATGGCAAGTGTTGGCGCTGCGACAACCCGGTAGAACGGAAAGCCATCAATCAGTGGTTCATTCGGATCACTGCCTATGCTCAAGAACTGTTAGATGACTTGGATTCTTTAAAACAGTGGCCTGAACAAGTCGTGGCTATGCAACGCAATTGGATCGGGCGCTCGGTAGGGGCCAACGTCAGGTTTCCCTATGGCGACAGCGACGCAGTCGAGGTTTACACGACGCGGCCCGATACCCTGATGGGCGTCACCTACCTTGCGGTCGCGCCACAACATCCCCTTGCCATTGAAGCCGCAACCGGCAACCCAAAGCTGGCTGCGTTTATTGAAAAGCTTGGTCACATAAAAGTGGCCGAGGCCGACATGGCCACCCTTGAAAAACAAGGAATGGACACGGGGCTCACGGTGTCCCACCCGTTGACCGGGGCCCCCCTACCCCTATGGGTTGCCAATTTTGTATTGATGGGCTACGGGTCCGGCGCCGTCATGTCTGTGCCGGGACACGACCAGCGTGACTGGGAATTTGCCAGCAAATATGGCCTACCAATAGTTCAAGTTATTGAGGGTACCGAAGAGCAACCCGCAGACCTCACCCGGGCCGCTTATACCGATAAAGGTGACCTGATTAACTCCGGAGAGTTTGATGGGCTCAATTTTACAGCGGCCTTTGAAGCGATTGTTGCGCAACTCACCGAGCGCAATTTAGGGGAAAGCACCGTTAATTTCCGGCTGCGCGACTGGGGCGTATCCCGCCAGCGTTACTGGGGTACGCCCATCCCGGTCATCAATTGCCAAACCTGTGGCTCGGTACCCGTGCCCGCTGACGACCTTCCCGTCTTGCTTCCTACTGACGTGGCGCTCAAAGGCGTGGGCTCACCGCTGACTAGCCTAGAGAGCTTTACCAAAACAGAGTGTCCACGCTGCGGCCAAGCCGCAGAAAGGGAAACGGATACGTTTGACACTTTTATGGAGTCATCTTGGTACTACGCGCGTTACGCCTCTGCCGGCAACAGCAGCGCCATGCTTGATGATGAAGCCAATTATTGGCTAGAAGTCGATCAATACGTAGGCGGCATTGAACACGCCATCCTGCACCTCTTGTATGCTCGATTTTTTCACAAACTAATGCGCGATGAGGGCTTAGTGACTTCTGATGAGCCGTTTCGACGTTTGCTGACTCAGGGGATGGTTCTTAAAGATGGCACGAAGATGTCAAAATCCCGAGGCAATACGGTTGATCCACAAGAACTGATAGATCGTTACGGCGCTGATACCGTTCGACTTTTCAGTATGTTCGCTGCTCCCCCAGAACAAAGCCTTGAATGGTCAGACTCCGGCGTTGAAGGAGCCAACCGTTTTCTTCGACGCCTCTGGCGAATGGTCTCCGAGCACAGTAACCGGGGACCCGTACCCGACATCAAGGTCAGCGAACTCAACAAAGCTCAAAAAGACCTCCGTCGAAAAACCCACGAGACAATTGGCAAAGTGGACGACGATTACGGTCGCAGGCAAACCTTTAACACCGCTATCGCTGCGGTTATGGAGCTGTGTAACGAAGTCAGTAAGTTAGATACCAGCACTGACAATGGTTTAGCGGTTGAGCGCGAAGCCTTGCAGGCGGCTCTTTTGCTCCTCTGCCCAATTGTGCCTCATGTCACCGAACATTTATGGCGCGAATTAAATGACGCGGATATTATTTCGGCGCGATGGCCCTTGGTTGACGCCGCTGCGCTGAGCAGGGATGAGCTCGAAATTGTGGTGCAGGTTAATGGCAAGGTGCGAGCCAAACTCAACGTTGCGGTAGATGCGGACAAAGAGACCTTGGAGGCAACAGCTTTGGCAGAAGAGAATGTCATGCGCTTTATTGCAGACAAAACGGTGCGAAAGGTCATCGTTGTGCCCGGAAAACTTGTTAATGTCGTGGCGAATTAATGGCCACGGCCCTGAGAGTACAAACCATGAAAGTGTCTAAGCTGGGTTATACGGGCCTTCTTTTTCTACTCACCTTTTTCTTAGTCGGATGTGGCTTTCAACTCAAGGGAGCCGCGGGGTCTTTGGGCTCAACATCTCTAACCGGCACTGAAGTCGTGCTCGTCAGCCGTCAGCCCCGGGGCGAACTCACCACGGCGCTGCGGGAGCAATTACGCCTGCAAGGCGCCCTACTGAACCAAGAAACTACCGAGGGTTTGGTGCTTCGGCTGGGGGAAGAACGTTTTCAACAACGTAACCTGTCTCTAACAGCTCAGGCGAGAGCCGCAGAAGTAGAGCTCACCATGGTGGCTAGTTTCGCCTTGAGCCAAGGTGCCACTGAACTTGCCATGGATACCGATGTTCAGGTGGTACGCCAGTTTCTCAACGACCCGTTGAATGTGATGGGCAAGACCGAAGAGCTTCGACTGCTGCGCGAGGAAATGCGGCAAGATCTGGCGGCTCAAATTATTCGGCGTATCACTTACAGTCTCAGCCAATAAATGCCAGTTAAGCCCGAACAACTTTCACAACATCTCAATCGCGAGTTAAAGCGATGCTATTTGGTGTTCGGTGACGAAACACTAATCGTCGAAGAATGCGCCGATACCGTACGAGCCGCTGCCAGAGCTGCCGGCTGCACCGAACGCGAGATTATCGAAATTTCGGGCACGGGTGATTGGCAACAGCTATTGCAGAGCGCAGGGGCTTTGTCGCTTTTTGCTGACCGCAAGCTTATTGAAATTAGACTGCCCTCAGGGAAGCCCGGAACCGAGGGGAGCAAAGCCCTTCAGGAGTACCTCGCCCTCGATACGGAGGATGTTCTGCTAGTCATTGCGGGTAAAGTGGACAAGCAATCGCAACGTGCCAAATGGTTTACACGGATCGATCAGGACGGCTTAGCCGTGCAAATTTGGCCCGTAGGGCGCCGTGAGCTCCCCGGCTTCCTCCAGCAACGACTGAAAAGCGTCGGCCTACGTGCAGACCGCGATGCAGTGCAGCTTCTCGCGGAACGTGTTGAAGGCAACTTGCTCGCCGCGGTGCAGGAAGTCGACAAACTCAAATTATTAGCCACAGAAGAGCATGTCACTGTAGACACGGTCTTAAACAGCGTCCTGGCCAACGCTCGCTACAGTACCTTTGGTCTAGCAGATACCGCGTTAAGCGGTGACGCCGCCGCCGCAATTAGAACGCTGCGGGGCTTAGAAGCTGAGTCCACACAACCCCCTGCCGTGTTGTGGCCTCTCAATCGAGATGTTGCACTACTCGCCGGCCTGCATGACGACTGCGCTAAAGGTCAGCCTTTATCCCGAGCCATGAATCAACGGGGTGTCTGGCGCAGTCGCATGGGCCTCGTCCAAGGGGCAGCAGAACGACAAAACGCCGACGGGATTGGCCGACTCCAAAAACTGGCCTTTCAAGCCGATGCGACGGTGAAGGGTTTTGAAAAAGGTAACCCTTGGGACATATTAGATCAGCTTGTTGTGCTCTTGGCTCAGGGCCCTAACGGCAAAGCTACAAAACCTGCCAGCACTCGATAATAGGCCATGATTACGAAAGACTTGAGCGACGCGCGTAAA
The DNA here is from genome assembly GCF_051201645.1 of Luminiphilus sp. nBUS_16. Taxonomy (GTDB): domain Bacteria; phylum Pseudomonadota; class Gammaproteobacteria; order Pseudomonadales; family Halieaceae; genus Luminiphilus. The sequence goes on from NZ_CP179205.1 coordinate 2,797,880, forward strand.
GTAACCACAGTACTAGCCAGCCAGCACCAGCGGTTATGGTAAAGACGACGGTGTAACCAAAGCTATCGGTGAGCATCCCCAAACACGCCGAACCAATCGCGGGCGCCCCCATTGCAAATAGCGTCCACAGGCTCAATACCCGACCGCGATAACTCTCGACCAAGCGCAGCTGAATAATCGTTTGGCAACCGGTACCTGCAATAGTCGTGACCAAGCTCAGCGCAAAAATTAATGCCCCCAGCCGGTATAAATTAGAACCCAAGAATAAGCCCAGTATTAACAGGGCAGCGGCGGCAATAGCCATTGCCACTAGGTTGAGCAAACGGGCTGTGTCAGCCTGTTGGCGGGTCATAACCAAACCACCCACAATAGATCCTAGGCCCGCGCTCGCTGTCAACGCAGCCAGTTCTCGCGCGCCCCCGCCTAAAAAGCCACCTGCAAAGGCCGGCAGAAGCTCCACGACAGTCCTACCCAAGACACCATTGAGAATAGTGAAAGCAAAGATCAATTGAATAGCCGGCTCCTCGCGCACATAACGAATACCCGCTTTAAATTGTTGTACGTAGGGCTCTCTAGGTCGTGGCTCACGAACACCTACACCGTGGAGCTTGAGCAGGATAGCCGCCGCAATTGCAAACATTATGCTCGCGAGCATAAAAGCCAGCTCGGGACCAGAACCGGCAATCAGGGCCGCCCCAAGGGCAGGGCCTAGGATACGAGCAATATTGAAGGTGGTGGCAGATAGACCTACAGCACTCGGCAAGGCCGCTCGTTCAACTAAAAGCGGTATCAGTGCAAGTCGCATCGGGCTATGGCCCGATGTAACAACCCCCATAGCCAATGCCAAAGACAGCAGAACGGGAACCCCAAAGACACCTGCCCACAACGCTACTACCCCGGCCAAAGCAATAAAGCCGTGTATGAACATTGAAGCCACTAAACCAGAACGCGGATTGATTCGGTCTGACAAAATGCCGAACCAAGGTGACAGCAAGAGCGCAGGGGCAAGCATTAAAGCGGCGGTTATGCCGACCCAGGTTGCCGATAACGTTAGGTCCCAGGCGCTCCAGCCCAATAAAAAGCGCAACATCCAAGACCCAAGACTAGAAAACCAGCTGGCAGGGAAATAACGCCGAAATGCCACCTCACTTAAAGCTGACCGCCGTACCTGTCGCTTTTCACGACGCTCCAAATAACCTCCCCTTGATTTTGTCGCTCCACAGGACTACTGTTCATTTATACAGTATCTTATACAGCAGTACATACAGCCATCAACGCATCTAGCTGTAAGTCCCTAGCCGCAGAGGAACACAACATGTCTGATCCACTTGAACACATCATAAGTCGCTCTGATACCTGGCGCGGCATGAGTACTGGCGAAAATGTATTCGCGATGCGTACATCTGCCAATAGTGACTTACACGGCGTAGACGCACTGCCTACGGGATTTACAGCCCTCGACGATCAAATCGCCATGGCAGGTTGGCCACTACGCGGCGGCGTTGAAGTTCTAGGTAAGGATAACAGCACTGACTCCATGGGCTTGTTCCTACCCACCATGGCAGCCCTCAGCGAACAACGCCGTTGGCAGGCTTTTATTGCCCCACCCCATGCCCCTTATGCACCGCTACTCGCCGCCCGTGGGATTGCCACCGAGCAAATTCTGATGGTGCACCCTAAAGATCGTGAAGAGTTATTATGGGCCACAGAACAAGCCATCCGTAGCACCACTTGCAGTATCGTTTTCAGCTGGCTGGGAGCCAGTGATTACCGTTATGCTGAATTACGAAAGCTACAGTTAGCCGCCACTGAAAACGACACACTTGTCGTTCTTTTTAGGGCCAATCAAGCTATAGAACAACATACGCCGTTTAGCTTGCGCCTAACCGTCGATCGCTATCACACCGTCGATATTCTTAAGCAACGTGGCGGCAGGCCAACAGGTAATATCAGACTTCCTGATGAAGAAGACATCATTAACACCCCACAACCCTGGGAGATTTCTGCAGGCAAAATGCGTCGTACTCATACGGGGCAAATACTGACGCCCGTTGCCTAAAACGAAGCCATTAAAAACCGTCACATGACGTCGCATGAACAGGCAAGCTACACTCACGTACTTGCCTAGCCGATAGCCCCTACGGAGCCGACTTCATGGAACCTCTTCCGCACCATTACACGGCCATCGCCAGTGGTGACAAAGCCGATAGTCACATTACGGTAACCGCCTCGGGTCTGCCTGATCTCACCACTAATGCCCCCGCCGAATTTGGCGGCCCGGGCAATCAATGGAGTCCTGAATCACTATTAATGGCTGCCGTAGCAGACTGCTTTGTTTTGACGTTTCGTGCCATTGCTCAAGCATCCAAACTACAGTGGGATCAAATTCAATGTCAGGCGACTGGCACGCTTGATCGCATTGACCGCAAGCCACAATTTACGGAGATTCAGTTGCATGTCACCGTAACGCCACAAGGCGATATCAGCGCAGAACGCGTACAACGTCTTCTCGAAAAGGCTGAAGACGGCTGTTTAATCACCAACTCTCTAAGTGCGACTGTGTCCATGACTAGCGATATTCAGCAAGCCTAATGGCACTGGATACTTGGCTCAGTGAGTGGGGCGTTACCCTCGGTGTAACGGCACTCATGGCACTGATGGTTTTTATTGTTTGGGATCTGGCGCGCCGCAACAATGCCGGGCGTTACGGCACCTTTATTTTATTTATTGCACTTGCCATGGGCCTGCTAGGCTTTGCCATTAAAGGGGCTATCCAGTACTTAATGGAAGGCGGCGGCCTTTAAATCTAGCCCCGGTCTAAAGGCGCATTTACCTCATAGAAACCGGCACCATGGGCTGCTCCTCAAACAAGCGGAAAATTTTTCTTCTTTTCCAATTTTTACAAACTGCGAGCGGCGCTATTTTAGACTTACAACAACACAACAAAATACACCATCTACACTCAAGGTTGCCCCACACAAGCTCGGTTTCGCTCAAGACCTATGCGAGCCAATAGCAATATGCGTAACACCTCGGATTACCATACACACAACGCATAACAGCCATTAAGGCTGCTAGGGCAATTAAGGCTTCGATAAAGAAAATTCTTTGGCGTCGCTCAAAAGGCTATTCAATACTGTATATATATACAGTATTATTGGGGTATGTCCCTCTGGCTCTACCTTCGCTTTCCCCAGCTTCCCCTTGAGTGTCAACCACTACAGCAGGACTACCCAGCCGTTGTCATAGAGCGACAGCGCGTAATCGCTGTCAACGACGAAGCGCAATTAACCGGCCTTAAACTAGGACAAAGTACTGCCACCGTTCGTGCCCTCGTCGATACATCTCATCTACAACTCCTTGAACGGGATCCAAGCCAAGAGTTGCGCGCCTTGGAACGCCTAGAGTGCTGGGCTTACAGCATCACGCCCACGCTGGAACGCTGGCAGGATGAGGGAATTCAACTTGAGGTCGGTCGATGTTTAAAGCTGTACGGCGGTCTGAAAAAGCTATTTGACAACATTCAAAATGACCTCGAGAAACGGGGTTTTACGGTCAAATCAGGCTTAGCACCTAACCGTTCTGCCGCTTGGCTACTCAGTCATTGGGAGGAACGTTTTTTATATCCATCGGATCAAAGTCTACGAAAGCGGCTTGATAAAATTCCTCTATACCTACTGCGCAAAGTTCAAGCAGGTCAATTCTTGAGTGCCATTACCAGCCTCGAAAAAGCGGGGATTCAAACACTGGGAGAGATACTCGAAATGCCTACAAGCGCACTGGGACGCCGCTGCGGCCAGGCATTTCAAAAATGGCTGGGAGATGTCACGGCGACTTCTGACACCGTTACTCAGGATTTTCATCCGCCCCATCAGTTTTATGATTCCTTATGGTTCGGCTTTGAAATTCGCAACCAGATCGAACTGCATCCCGCTATGCAGCAATTACTGCAAGCTTTGGCGCGCTTTTGCCATGCGACTCAACATCGGGCAACCCATATCGAGTGGCAGATGTTGCGCATGCATGGCAGCACCGAACGCTTCGAAGTTCGCAGTAGTGAAGCTCATGCTGATCCCAAGCTCTGGTTTGAGCTATCACGCCTGAGCCTAGAACAGAGCTCACTGGGTGCCAGTATCGAGGGATTGGCCCTTAATGTTCATCACTTCCAAACCCAACATGCCGTTGTTGCCGATTTATTTGGTGAAACCCATCATCGTGAACCCCTGCATAATCTGGTCGATCGCCTCAGATCACGGCTAGGACTACAAGCCATCAATCAGATCGCCCTACGCGAGGCACATTTACCCGAACACAGTCAGTATTTAAGTCAAGATACCGCACCGCTACAGCCGACCTTGCAGGGGCAGGCACAACGACCTTTTTGGCTATTTGATGAGCCCCACCCAATACGGATTAAAGACAATGTATTGCACTGGAACGGGGTATTAACAATCTTGCTGGGACCTGAGCGCCTTGAAGATAATTGGTGGCAAAAACCCGCCAGCCGAGACTACTACATTGCCCAAACTCAAGCAGGACAACCCATTTGGATTTTCGAAGATCGCTATAGCAAACAATGGTATGTACAGGGAATACTGCCATAGGCACTTCAAGCGCCTTGCACAGTAACTTCAAAGTCTGTTCGCGCTAATTAGCTGCGACAACCAACACAGTGAGTAGGACTGAACGGTTTAAAGAGCTCATACCATAGCGAGGCGCCTCAAAGTTTCAGTCATCAACCGAACAGATTTTAGCGTTTGCTGCTGTCTTTGCCCCGCCTCATTAGACGTCTTTCAACAAATAAAAATCAGGCTCAAGTTGTAGAGCATGCCTTTAGTGCAACCAGACCAAGTCATCCACGGCAAACCCCAGGGCCTGAGCGCGATCGGTAAATGACTGGCGAGTTTCATCGCTGATATCGGTGTCTCGAGCTAGTAGCCACAAGTAATCCGTGTTGTAACCCGCCACAAAGGCGTATCGATAATTAGGGTCTAACTCAAAGACAATGTAACTACCGTAGAACGGCCCAAAAAATGAAACTTTAAGATGCGCCGTGCCCTCATCGCCAACAAACTTAGCGTGACCCTCGGCAACTTTATACTCACCCGTTTCTGAGTCGGTGCCACTGTTGATAACGCGGACAGCACCATCGTCACGTAACGAGTACTCCGCCGTCACATCAACCAGACCTCGCTCAAAACTGTGATCGAGACGGGCAATTTCATGCCACGTGCCCAGATAGCGTGACTTATCAAAATCGGTCACCGGCTCGACACCCTCAGGCATACCGGTACACCCAGATAACGCCACCAAAATGAGCAAACTAAAACTCAGGTATTTAAATATAATTCGGCTCAACGTCATGGCACTAACCTTATGAAATAGTTGTTTTCAGGGCCATGAAGAACCTCACCACAGCCATCGGTGTCCACTGTAACCGCTTCACCATTTGTGAAGGAAGATGTGCCCACCCATATTGCTCAATCAATATTCTTTGATGAGGTTCCTGATGACATAAAACAGCCCTCCGACGTCGAAGAACGTTACCGCTATCAAACCGTTACCCGCCTGTGTAATAAGCCATTAAATTCCAGCACCACACCATTATACTGTATAAATATACAGTATAATAATTGTATGCCTTACGCCGAACTTCACTGTCTTAGTAACTACAGCTTCCTACTCGGAGCCTCCCACCCCGAAGAATTAGTGGAACGTGCCGCCGCCTGCGGCTACTCCGCATTGGCCATTACCGACGAATGCTCCCTTGCCGGTGTTGTAAAGGCACATGTCGCTGCAAAACGCTGCGCTATAAAACTTATTATTGGTAGTGAATTTAATTTGGTTGAAGGTATTCGCCTTATTGCACTGGCGCCCAGCCGAGAGGCCTATGCCGAGCTGTCAGGCCTAATCAGTCGCTCTAGACGCCGCAGCCCCAAAGGCGAGTACACCACCCGACTGCGTGACATTATCTTTCACTTGAAACGCTGCCTTATTATCTGGCTACCCGGCGACTCTGAGCATGAAATGGGGTCCGGGCAGCAACTGGCACGATTATGTCCCGGACGAATCTGGATTGGCAGTAGTCGCCTACTAGGCAATGATGAAATACGACGCTTTCGCCAGCGTTGGGACTTAGCACAACAGTTAAACCTACCCTTGGTCGCCTGCGGTGATGTCCGGATGCACAGCGCATCACGAAAACGACTGCATGATGTACTAACCGCCCTACACCACAACACAACGGTTAGTAAGCTGGGGCTGCGGAGACTGGCTAACAGCCAACAGCACCTGCGCACTCTTGATAAATTACTCCCGCTCTACCCGCCATCACTGATTGGCGAAACTTTACGCATCAGTCAACAGTGCCAATTCAGCCTTGATGAACTTCGCTATGAGTACCCAGAAGAAGTTATTCCAACCGGCCAAGATGCTAATACCTATTTACGAGAGCAGGTCGCTCTAGGTGCGGCGCAACGCTGGCCTAACGGTGTACCCAATAGCATTCAGAATCGCATACAACACGAATTAGTACTCATTTCTGAACTCGACTTCGAATACTACTTTCTAACTGTGTACGACCTTGTTCGATTTGCTAGGGAAAGGCATATCCTGTGCCAAGGTCGAGGCTCTGCTGCCAATTCTGTTGTTTGCTATTGCTTACACATTACCGAAGTCAATCCCGAGCAAGTTAACTTGCTATTCGAGCGTTTCATATCCCGAGAACGCGATGAGCCTCCAGATATTGACGTGGATTTTGAACACGAACGTCGTGAAGAAATCATTCAATATATCTACCGAAAATACACGCGGAGACGCGCCGCTTTAGCTGCTACCGTTATCACTTATCGGTCCAGAAGTGCGGTTCGAGATGTCGGTAAAGCCCTAGGTCTCGATGCCATTTTAGTGGAAGATCTTGCTAAGTCACTGGCGTGGTGGAACCGAGAGGGCGAGCTTAGGCAGCGCTTCGAGCAGCAAGGCATGGGGATGCCCGGCAAACAGGCTCAGCTTTTCCTTGATCTGGTACAGGAGATACTCGGCTTTCCACGCCATCTCTCCCAGCACGTTGGCGGCTTTGTTATTAGCCGCGGTCCCATCTCCAATTTGGTTCCGGTAGAAAACGCCAGTATGGATGAACGAACGGTTATTCAATGGGACAAAGAAGATATTGAAGCCCTAGGATTACTAAAAGTTGATGTACTGGCTTTAGGTATGTTGTCGGCTATCCGTAAAACTTTGGCGCTAGTAAACCGGGAAAATCCTCAAATTAAGCGTATTCAGGATATTCCCCGTGAAGACCAGGCAACTTATAAAATGCTTCAGTCCGCCGACTCCCTGGGTGTATTTCAGATTGAGTCTCGAGCACAGATGTCGATGCTGCCACGGCTTAAGCCCGCTTGTTTTTATGACCTTGTCATTGAGATTGCTATTGTCCGGCCAGGCCCGATACAAGGCGATATGGTACACCCCTACCTACGTAGAAAGCATGGGCTCGAAGTGGTTACCTACCCCAATGAAGATATTAAGTCGGTACTCGAGCCGACATTAGGGGTCCCCATTTTTCAAGAGCAAGTGATTCGCCTCGCCATGGTTGCTGCGGGGTTTACCGGGGGAGAGGCAGACGCACTGCGCCGAGCAATCACCAACTGGGGTCGCAACAGCAAACTCTTAACTTTTGAGAAAAAACTCAAGGATGGTATGCGTGAGCGAGGCTACAGTGCCGAGTACTCCAATCGCTTGTTCGATCAAATTAAGGGCTTTGGCGGCTATGGTTTCCCGGAGTCCCATTCAGCCAGTTTTGCCCTATTGGCCTACGTTTCTGCCTGGTTAAAGTGTCATTATCCAGCGGCTTTTTACGTGGGCCTACTCAATAGCCAGCCCATGGGGTTCTATACACCCTCACAGCTTGTACAAGATGCCCAGCGCCATGGTGTCATCGTCTTACCCGCAGACGTCAATCACAGCGACTGGAACCATCAACTGCTCAGTCAGACCGATCAGGGGCAGCCACCAATACGCTTGGGTTTACGGCTAATAAAAGGACTCAATAAACGCGCGGGACAACGGGTTGCCGATGCCCAGCGACAGATGCCATTTAAAAGCATGAGTGACCTTAGGCGTAGAGCACAGCTCGACAAAGGTGACATGGAGGTACTAGCCAGCGCTGACGCCTTAAAGAGTCTAAGTGGGCATCGCCACCAATCCCAGTGGCAAGTCATGGCACTGCAAACGCCCAGCCCCCTGCTACGCGATACGCCCTATGAAAACAGACCCGAAGGCTTAAGTGATCACATTGAGTTACCAATGCCCTCTGTTGCTGAAAACGTGATGGCGGACTACCAAAGCACCGGGGTCACACTACGTGACCACCCACTTGCGTTGCTACGTGGACACGCTCCATTTAATCAATGCCGAAAGTACAGCGAGCTTTCAGCACTGGGGAACAATCGCTTCGTTCGCATTGCCGGTATTGTTACTTGTCGCCAACGCCCCGGAACAGCGTCTGGCGTGGTGTTTCTGACCCTGGAAGATGAGACAGGCAACCACAACGTGGTTGTTTGGCCAAAAGTACAAGATCAGTTTAGACAGGCCCTGATGACCGCACAGCTACTACTTGTGAAAGGAACCCTCGAATGTCGTGATGGCGTGATGCATGTGATTGCCGGCGCTTTATTCGACCATAGCGATGCCTTGACTGAGCTGCAGGTTAAATCGCGCGACTTTCGCTGATACCACGTTTATATCAGCACCAAAGAATCATCATCTGAAGATCGTTACCGACGTCTGCGCACTTGAAACCAACCAATAATCATGGGGTTGCGCTGGTGGGCAGCAACTTAAAATCACCGCCATAGCCGCATCAGCAGTTCATATCAGCAGCCGCTGATACGGCTGAATGGCAGCAGTTCTTTTCGGATAAAAGCAGGTACTATAGGCTGGCTAAGAAGGGTTAGGTCAAGCCATTGGCTACCTGTTGTCGCAACAGTGCAACTGTGTTGAGCGGTAACCGGCTACCAATGAAAAGTTGGTGTTTTGGGAGTGTGGCAGCGTGCTCGTAGTATCAAAATATATCACTAGCGGTCTATCTTAAGCCCATGGTGCTTATGGATAACATTGATGTATTGGTAATCGCCGAATCACAGGCACAAAGCACCCGCCTAAGCAGGATGGTGGGACGAACATTATCTGGCCACTATCAACCCTGCAGCGAATCTGAGTTTCATCAGTATTTAGTCGCCAAACGATACGATGTCATCATTCTTGGCAATCCCAGTAAATTAAGCAGCGACGTGCTAGAGCTGATTGATAACCATCAGCCCAATACTAGCCTTGTCATGTTTGATGCTAATAGCGAGGTAAATGCGCAGTTATTAGACCAACAGGCCAGGCGCCTCAACGTGAACCTAGTTTCAGTGCTGCCGCTACCCTGCCCACCGGAGCGCTTAGAAGCCGTCGTAGAGCGATTGACTACCGCATCCCATGAGAACAGCGTTGACAGTGCTCCCATGTCTGCCGAGGAAGTCAGTTCGGCACTTGATGCTGGAAAGATACAGGCGTGGTTTCAACCTAAAGTGCGGATCGCTGACGGTGCCGTAACCGGCTTTGAAGCGTTAGCGCGATGGGTTGAACCCGACGGCTCGATGTTACCGCCACGGGTATTTATACCCTCAGCAGAGGAATCTGAAGTCATTATCCCGCTGACGAGGAAGCTTATCTCTGACAGTATTATTGAGCTGAGCAGTTGGAAGCGCAGTAACCTCAATCTCAAGGTATCCGTGAATGCTACCGTTGAAGTACTGGATTCCGATAACTTTGTTCCCTGGCTGCAAGACCTGCTTGAGCGTCATAAATTAGCACCCAGTTCGATAATTATTGAAATTACAGAATCTCGAGTGGTGGGGTCGGCTAGCAAGGTAGTGGAAAATCTCACCCACTTAAGACAGCTAGGCTTAGGGGTCTCTCTTGATGACTTCGGCACGGGTTACTCATCACTTCTGCAGCTAAGTCGCATGCCCTGCACAGAACTTAAAATTGACCGATCCTTCGTATCAGGCGCATCAGGTAAAGAAGAGACGGCTGTTTTACTGGGCAATAGTGTCCGCATTGGGCACGGGCTGGGCTTAAACGTTGTTGCCGAGGGCGTGGAAACCCGTGCTGACTGGGAGGCCGTAGCAAGGGCCAAAGTTGACGAGGTACAGGGCTGGTTTGTGGGTAGGGCGCAACCTGCCGAGAGCGTTATTCCATGGATTGAAGACTGGAATAGCCGGCAACTACTCTTACAAACCGAACGGCCGAAGCCTCTGTTAAATAAAACCGTCACGCAAAAACTGCTTGGCCGGGATCAGTGGCTTTTTCATCGACCCAATGCCTTAAGCATCACACTGCTGTTTATTCTCATGGCGCTATCAGCACTACTAGCCAGGTTCGTTGATTAATTTGCAGCTGCGCAACAAAAAAAGCGCAGAAGCAGCAATATTAATCCAGCACTAACTCAGTGACCGGCTGACCTTTAATACCGGCGTAAACCACCAAAATCACGGCATCTTCAGCGCCTATACTGACGCCGCCATGGGGCTGGTTTACAAGTTCGATAACACCATCCCCTGGATTGACCTCTAACGTTTTCCCCTGAGGTGTCCTCACCTCCAAGCGCCCCTGTAACAAAACTCCAGCGGTAGCATAGGGGTGTATGTGCATAGGCAATGCAGCCCCAGCAGGTATGGTCACGCGAACCACCGATATTTCAGGATCGCCCAAACTGTAAGAAGGGAGGGGGTGGCCATTCCAAGATGTATCTGATTTGATCAAAACTTCTGTCGTGATGGATTCCATCCCAGCGAGGGTGTCATCGGCCGCTACTGCCGCAAAGCCCAGCAGACCCGCGATGAAAAACAGCCACTGATTCAAGTTTTTCAGTGCCAACTGCAGCCTCCTCATCGCCCCCACATCATCAGTGCCTAAAAGCCGCTGAGCCGCCTCGCGCTCAACAGTCGAGCTCAGATTGAACTCTCGCATCGAGCGCCCCCTGCTCGTTTTCTGTCACCAGAAACTCTATGGGCCTGCAGCACACCTGGCAATCCTCAATATAATCTACCCCAACATCCTCGGGGTTAAGCAAAACAGAAATGCCCTCTCCACAGTAGGGACAAGAAATCGTCTGCTCCTGCAATGTCCAATTATTCATGCGACGTTTAGCTAGCCTTCTTGATTTCAACCGCGTCGTTGGCATCCACTCCGGTCGCTGATTCAAAGCTCAGCGCACCATCTTCAAGTGGCTCATCGCGGAACATTTGTCGATCCTTGCGAAAGTTCTGTGGATTTACCCACGGACTCTGATCACCTTGCTTTGGAAACAGGTGCATCACCCGCTGCATATAGCCCGCTGAAAAATTATCAATCCATAAGCGCTTAGGCATGGATTGTGCCAGTGCGGATGAAATGCGAGGAGTGAACTGGGAGTTGCCCGTCGCCTTCAAGTGATTCACCACGCGAGTTGTCCAGTGCGCGATCAAATCGGCCCGCAGCGTCCAAGAGGCGTTGATGTAACCAAAGGTCTGAATCATGTTCGGCACGTTGGAACACATCATGCCTTTGTAGGTCCACTCCTTAGAGAAGTCCACCGGTTCGCCATCTACCGAGAATTCAGCACCGCCGAGAACCAACAGATTTAGGCCGGTAGCAGAGACGATGATATCGGCCTCTAGATGTTGGCCTGACTTAAGCGAGATACCCTTGGCATCAATCAGCGCAATGTGGTCGGTAACGACATCGGCTTTTCCCGATTTAAGCACTTCAAATAGATCATCGTCAGGAACCAAACACAGCCGCTGGTCCCAAGGGTTGTAGTCGGGTGTAAAGTGTTTTTCGACATCCAGAATATCGCCAACCTCTGATTTCACCTTCTTGAGTAAGCTACGCCGCAAAATACTTGGGGCCACCCGGGATAGGCCGTAAAAAAACTGCTGCCACACCGTGTTGCGCCAACGGGTCAAGGCGTAGGCCAGTTTTTCGGGCAGGTGCCTGCGCAGCCAGTTCGCCCCAGCATCAATAGAGGGGCGCGAAATGACGTAGGTGGGTGAGCGCTGCAGCATGGTCACATGCTTTGCGGTTGACGCCATATTGGGCACTAGCGTCATAGCCGTCGCCCCCGAGCCAATCACCACGACTTTTTTATTACTGTAGTCGAGATCTTGAGGCCAAAACTGCGGGTGCACCCAAGTACCGTCAAAACTATCTTTGCCAGGAAACTCAGGCTGATACCCCGAGTCATAGCTGTAGTACCCCGCACACATGAGCAACACATTACAACGGTACTCCACCATGGCGCCTGCTGACTCGACGGACAAAACCCACTGGCCAAGCTCGCTATGCCAGTTCGCTGACTTAAGTTGATGCTGAAACCGAATATGCTCTCGAACACCGTATTCATCTGCAGTGGCATTCACGTACTCGCGGATGGAGGTCCCATCGGCAATCGCCTTTTCCGCTGACCACGGTTTAAAGTCATAACCCAAAGTGTGCATGTCGCTGTCGGAGCGAATGCCAGGGTATCGGAATATATCCCAGGTCCCACCAATAGCCTCTCTGCGCTCAATAATCGCAAAAGATGAATCCGGGCAATCACGCTGCAAACGCACTCCAGCGCCAATACCTGACAAACCAGCGCCCACTACGATGACATCGAAATACGCGGACTCTTCAGAAAATGCCTTGCTTGTCCCGACGGTGCTTTCCATACCTTTACCTCGATATTCTATGTTCGGGTTTACTCACCCGAGAATTAGACCATAGTGGCGCGCCTCTGTGGGGTCATCCAAGGACAGGAGCGGGTGATTTCCAGACACCCATCACCGCGGCGCTAGTGCTGTGATCGGCCTTTTTGCGCCGCAATACGCATTCGCAGTGCATTGAGCTTGATAAACCCCTCAGCGTCCTGTTGATTGTATGCGCCTGCATCGTCTTCGAAGGTGGCAATACTTTCATCAAATAATGAATCGTCAGATCGCCGACCCAAAACTGTCACGTTACCTTTGTACAAACGTAACCGAACGTCGCCATTCACCCAGCGCTGACTATCGTCGATGGCTGACTGCAACATAAGCCGCTCTGGTGACCACCAGTAGCCGTTGTAAATGAGTTTAGCGTATCGAGGCATCAGTTCATCTTTAAGGTGCATTGCCTCGCGATCAAGCGTAATCGACTCCATCGCCCGGTGAGCGCGCAGCATGATGGTGCCGCCCGGGGTCTCATAGCAGCCCCTAGACTTCATCCCCACGTAACGGTTCTCAACGATATCTGCACGTCCAATGCCGTGGGCACCGCCGCGTTGATTTAATAAGGCAAGCACCTCCGCCGGGGTGTGGGCGACTCCGTCAATGGCCGTGATATCGCCACGGCTAAAACTCAGGGTTATCTCCTCACCCTGATCAGGCGCCGACTCGGGGCTGACGGTCCAGCGCCACATCGACTCTTCGGCGTCAGCCCACGGGTCCTCAAGCACCCCTCCCTCGTAGGAAATATGCAGGAGATTGGCATCCATAGAATAGGGCGATTTTTTTGAGGCCCCTGAAAAATCAACCGGTATCGCTCGCTGCTCGCAGTAGGCCATTAATGATTCTCGCGACCCCAGATCCCACTCCCGCCAAGGAGCGATAATCTGAATACCGGGCTTTAAGGCATAAGCGCCCAATTCGAATCGAATCTGGTCATTTCCCTTCCCCGTAGCACCGTGGGAAATAGCATCTGCACCGGTTTCATTGGCGATCTCAACCAGCCTTTTGGCAATAAGCGGTCTGGCTATAGACGTGCCAAGCAGATACTCGCCTTCATAAATGGTATTGGCGCGGAACATGGGGTAAACAAAATCTCGGACAAACTCTTCCCGCAAATCATCGATGAATATTTCCTTAATACCCAGTGCCTGCGCTTTTGCTCTGGCGGGTTCAACCTCTTCGCCTTGACCAATATCAGCGGTAAAGGTAACGACCTCGCAGTCGTAGGTCTCCTGCAACCAACGAACAATAACCGAGGTATCGAGACCGCCAGAGTAGGCAAGTACGACTTTATTGACAGACATGAACACACAACCTTTAAGACAATGAAGGGAAAGAGGTGACAAGTTTACGCCTAGAGTGTGAGCTTGCCCAGCATACCCCTGATAGACTTACGGCCAGGTACGGAGCTAGCCATGAAAAAACTTACTATCACTCAGCCAGACGACTGGCATGTTCACCTCAGAGACGGATCCGCCTTGGAGAGGACCGCCAATGATATTGCTCGATGGGCCCGTCGCGCAGTAGTTATGCCCAACCTCTCCCCCCCCGTGGTCGATGTTGCAGCCGCCGACGCTTACCGCGAGCGAATCATTAACGCGTTAACGCCAGAGAATCGACATTTTGATCCGCTGATGACCCTCTACCTTACGGACAATACCTCGGCTGAAGAAGTGGCTAAAATCGCTGCGTCATCAACGGTACACGCCATTAAACTCTATCCCGCGGGCGCCACAACAAACTCCGCCGCAGGTGTTAACGATCTATCCCGTCTTTACCCGGTCTTTGAGGCCATGGAAAAGCATGATGTTCCGCTGCTGATTCACGGCGAGGTCACAGACTCAGATATTGATATTTTTGATCGTGAAAAAATATTCATCGATCAGCACCTGGGCCCGCTGGTTGAGCACTTTCCGGGTTTGCGAGTTATCTTCGAGCACATTACCACCGAAGAAGCCGTTGCCTTTGTTGTGGCGGCACGAGACGGTGTCGCGGCCACTATTACTGCACACCACCTACTGTACAATCGAAACGACATGCTGGTGGGTGGAATTCGACCCCATTTCTTCTGTTTACCAATCCTTAAACGCGATCAACATCGAATGGCGCTTTGCCGAGCCGCAACCTCTGGCAACCCCCGTTTTTTTCTCGGCACAGATTCAGCACCCCATGTCCGTTCAGACAAAGAATCCAGCTGCGGCTGTGCCGGTTGCTACACCGGCCATGCGGCGATGGAGCTCTACGCCGAGGTCTTTGAAGCCGAGGGTGCACTGGACCAACTGGAGGGATTTGCGAGTCACTTTGGTGCTGATTTTTACAGATTACCTCGCAACGACGGGACAATTACGCTGGTACAGAAGGCCAATGCAGTACCGACACAGTTGTCCCTGGGCAAGGATGATGTGGTCATTCCTATTCGTGCCGGCGAAATGTTGCGCTGGGAGCTGGTAACGTGACAGCAGAGAGCGACTTCTCGATGCGAGATCGCTTCAGAGGCTTTCTACCCGTGATCGTAGATGTAGAAACTGGCGGTTTTAATGCTGCAACTGACGCTCTGCTGGAGGTCGCCGCCACACTGATCCACGTGGACGACCGAGGCGAAGTTGTCTTGGGTGACACCCTCAGCTTTAACGTAGAGCCCTTTGAAGGCGCCAACATGGAGCCGTCTGCGCTTGAATTTACAGGCATAGACCCCGAGAACCCCCTTCGCGCCGCGTTGCCTGAAGCTATCGCGCTAGGTGAGCTCTTCACCCGGATTCGCAAGGAGGTGCGGGACGCAGGATGCACCAGGGCCATATTGGTAGGACACAATGCGCACTTTGATGCTGGCTTCATTAACAGTGCCAGCCTTCGATGCGATCTTAAGCGCAACCCCTTTCATCCCTTCTCACATTTCGATACCGCAACCTTAGCGGGGCTCGCATTTGGGCACACGGTACTGGCACAAGCTTGCCGGCGAGCCGGCATCGATTTCAATAATAGCGAAGCCCACTCAGCCGCCTATGATGCGACTAAAACCGCCGAGCTTTTCTGCTGCATTGTTAATCAGTGGCAGCGACTCGGTGGCTGGCAGTGGCCGGCGATTCCTGAGGGCCACGAATAAGCGACCCCGGATACTGGTCGTGGAACTTACCATCGCTAAAGGTCAACACCCCTGACTTGATCGTCGCTTTATAGCCCTTGGCGTCCTGCAACAGGCGCATGCCGCCCGCGGGCAGGTCATGGGCGACCCAAGGCTGGCTCAACCCCAAAGCATCAAGATCAATGACATTGAGATCGGCCAGGTACCCCTCAGAAATTAGACCACGGTCATTGAGCCCGTAAAGCTGTGCCGTGCTAGCACACTGGCGTCGAATGGCCTGCTCAATGGGTATGCGACCTCTGTCTCGATCACGCACCCAGTGTTGCAATAAAAAAGTGGTCGCCGCGGCATCGCAAATCGTCCCACAATGTGCGCCGCCATCAGACAAAGAGTTAACGCAATCATCGGATGCGAGAATCGGCTCCAGAAAATCAAGATTGCCGTCAGCGTAATTGAGTAGCGGAAAATAGATAAAACCCTGCCCCTCATTGGCCATCATGGCGTCGTAGGCAAACGCCTCAGGTGACATGCCCGCCTCTTCTGCAAGCGCAGCAATTGAATCTTTAGCGGTGGGTTCGTAGTCGAAACCTTCAGTCATTGGGTACTGCATTTGGAAAGCAGCAATCATAAGCTCCAATAACAGTTTGAGATCTGTTTCGGGTAAATCGGGCTCCTCAGCCAACAACTGCTCTTTGAATTTTGAATCTTTGAGCTTCTCGAGCTGCTCAGGCCAAGTGAGATCCTTAATAGCCAACCAACTGGGTTTAAAGGAAAAGGGATGAAAAGTCGCCTGCCAACCCAGAATCAACCCGGTACCCCGTAACGCAATCTGCGCCACAAGATGTGCTCCCCGAGCATTCTCATCCCGCATTGAGGCGAGTTGGTGTTCGAGAGCCATAGCCTTTATGGGAGACTGCAATGCTGTGAAACTTACTGGCAAGCCTGTCTCTCGGCTCAGGTCACCCATCCACTCAAATTCATTCCACTCGGGCATCAGGTCGCTTGACAGCTCGAAGACGCCATAACCCACTCTACCCATCGCTCGCCCTATACCAACAAGCTCCTCTGGTGTCGCCGTCGTCCCAGGCACCAACTCGCCGTCGACTGATTTGTGCAACACCGTGCGTGAGGTCGAAAACCCCAGCGCTCCGGCTCGTAAACCTTCTTCAACGATGGCCGACATACGCGCGATGTCTGTTTCAGTAGGTGCTTCGTTGGCGGCTCCGCGATCACCCATTACGTAAGCTCGAACGGCACCATGGGGCACCTGAGTCGCTATATCTATACTTCTGGGAAGGGCCTCCAATGCGTCGAGATACTCAGGAAAAGACTCCCAGTTCCACTTCATACCCTCGGACAAGGCTGACCCCGGAATATCCTCAACGCCCTCCATCAAACCGATCAGCCAATCGTGCCGGTCCTTTGCTGCCGGGGCAAAACCCACCCCACAGTTACCCATCACCACGGTGGTAATGCCGTGCCAAGCCGACGGCGCCATTTCCTGATCCCAGGTGGCCTGACCATCGTAATGCGTATGAATATCGACAAAACCCGGAGTTACATAGCAGCCCGCCGCGTTGATCTCTTTGGCCGCAGCGCCCAAATCCTGTCCTACTGCCGCGATCAGGCCATCTTTGACAGCCACATCCGCTGTAAAGGGCGTGTCGCCAGACCCGTCTACGACGGTGCCACCTCTGATGATTAAATCGTACATAGCTACTGTCTCCGGTTTATCTCATGAGTAGAACTTAACAAATCCCGCGCTATCTCCAAAATCATCCTTCTTCACCTGAAATCTGGTTGAGTAATATATCTAGCTCTACAATCAACTCATTCAGTGTTGCCATACCGAGCAACTCATACTTAATGGACTCATCAAAAGGCAGCAACTGGATCAGATTGAAGGCCACCTCCCAGGCGTTGTTGTAATCAATCGTTAAGTTCATTCGCTGGATATGCGGATGGGACTCCAAACCACGCAGAACGACCTCAAGAGAACGCCACTCGTCGGTCATGGGCGCTGGCTCTAAACGCCCCTCCATACTTACCCGAGACCGAATCAAACCCGAGGGATCACGCCAAACCTCCGCAATATCGAACCTCTCCTCTCCTCGAATAGTAATTCCCAGCAGGCCGTTAGGCAGTTGATCAAAATCGGTAATTCGAGCGTGGGTGCCATAGTCTCCAACATCTGGGGTGGTTTGCGAGCCGCCACTGACCTCAGATCCCTGACGCAACCAGACAACGCCAAATCCGGTGTCCGTGCGCATGCAAGCTGCCACCATGTCCAAATATCGTTGCTCAAATATTTGAAGCGGCATGTAACCGTAGGGCACGAGGGCCGAAGATAAAGGGAAGAGCGGTATCTCAGTCATAATGGACTCTCAGGGCGGCTGGCGCTTTCCAAATGGTTCAATAACTCTAACGCTTGCTCGGCACTGTCACCACAGACATCCGCATGAGGTTTGAAGTCACCGCACACCGCCGGCCTCCTGGCGTCTTTGAAAAGGGCACAGCCCCGCTGCGCATCAAGGTGAACACAAGGCGTGCCCGGGGGTTTGCCCTGTGGCATACCAAAGAATGGGCGTGCTATTCCGGGTGCTATACAGCAAGCACCACAGCCGGCACGACACGCAAAAGTTTCATCGACCACCTTCAGGTCCAAGCGGCCGAAACACCAATATAAGCTTGGGCAACAACAGTAGCGCTCCCGCAACCGCTGCGATCATCGCCAGATCGGTCAACAACCCAAAATACAAGCTAGGGGTAAAATTTGAGAGTGTCAGTAAAGAAAATCCCACCATCACAGTAAGCGTTGTGTAATACATCGCCCTACCAATACTGCCGTGACTGCGGTGCATGGCTGCATGATAGCTTTGGTCGATCGTAAATTCGCTGCGAAAGCGATGAATATAGTGAATACAATCGTCCACCCCGATACCCACCACAATGGCTGCAATTGTAATAGTCATGATATCGAGGGGAATCCCCAAAAGCCCCATCACCCCCAACACCAGGCCCGCGGCCAAAACGTTTGGAGCCAAGGCCAATAACGCCAACGGTAGAGAGCGAAATAGCACCCAAAACATCAACCCTATCACTAAGAATACAACGCCCAAGGTTAGAATCTGAGACTTAAAAAGGCTTTGCAGTACATTGTTGTATAGCACCAGCAAAGACGTAAACTGCACACGCTCTGGTTCGATGTTAAGCGTTTCTACCAACTCCCGGCGCAACTCCCTAAGAAATTGATCCCGCTTCAAATCCTTGCTGGTTTCTTTTGCTCTAACCGAGATCCGTGCCTCATCGGTGTCGGGATAAAAATAAGGCCTTACTAGTGTAGCGGCGACATCTTCCGGCATACTGTTTTGCACGAGGGCCAGCTCAATAGCCCCCAAGGGCGCTCCGTACAAACCATCCATCACCTCAAACGCCGTCGATAAAGAGAGCACCTTGCCCGTTTCCGTGCGAGCCTCAACTAACCGGTGAGCCTGATCCAGAAGATCGCGCCCCTGAGGTGAAAACCAATAGGAAGGCGCAACACTACCCGCCTCAGCAAAGAAGTCACCACCACCAAAGCCGTCATCGCCAAAGTCATCATCACCAAAGGGATCGTCTGCAAAAGTATCTGATAGACCACCCATATCCGTGGCTGCGCCAGCGTCAAGCTGCTGCAGCTCCGCCGTATCAACACTCCCGACAGCAGCAGTGTCCGCCGACTCCTCGTGTGGCGGATAGAGCACGATATCCAGCGGAATCGTGCCCCCTAGTCGTGCGTCCAGTAATTCCATGCCTTGATAGATCTCAGTGCTCTCTTTGAAATAATCAATAAATCGGTTTTCTACCTTTAACCGAGAGATACCAACAGCGACAAGCAGGACTAAAACACCTGAAAATACCAGCACCGCCAGGCCATATCGTTCAACCCAGCCGGCAAATCGAACTGTCATTCCACTATTAAGGGAGGAGGGAATAATTCTTTTTGGCGCGGGCAGTAAAGTAATCAGTGCCGGCACCAACATAAAAGTAGTGACAAACGCGAACACAATACCCACCGTCATCATGAGACCGAAATCAATCACCGGCTGAATGCCCGCAACCATCAAAGACGCGAAAGCAACGATAGTCGTCAACGCCGTGTAACCACAGGGTATTAGCATCAGTTGCGCGGCACTCGCAGCGCGTCGTCGACGATTTTCATCTGGACTTACCTGCTCCAACTCTCGGTAACGGACTACGACGTGCACCGACAAAGACAGGGTAATAATCAAAAGGACAGCGACAAAATTTGACGAAATCACGCTCATTCGCCAGTCCAAAAAACCTAGCAAACCCAACATGATTGTCGCAGTCATCGAACAATTAAGGATGGGAATAACAACCCAGCGCCAGTCACGAAAAATGATACCCAGCACCAGCGTCATAATGCCGATAATCGCAATGCCAAAAACAACCAAATCAGCGCGAATGAAATCAATCATATCGGCGGCGATCATGGGCACCCCACCCACAAAAATCTCAGCGTGACTTTTAAACTGCTCAGCAACAGCTCGCACCTCCGCTACCAGCTCACTGCGCCGTTCGCCTTCAACCGCTAAAAAAGCGTCATAGAGCACTTCAACCTCCTGCAGACGCGACGTCGCTATGGGATCTAATTGCTCTACCAGCGCTCGACCACGCAGAGCTTCACGTTCATCTAGGAGCAGTGGGCCACTCGGATCAGTCGCCAAACTGACCTGAATAGCGCTGACATCCCCCGCAGCGCCCACTAATAGATCCCGATAAACCGGACTGGTCGTAAACTCTTCAAAAGCAAGGCCGGTATCCACTGCGGGGTCGCGGAGGGTAGGCAGTTGCTCTGCCTCGGATAGATCCGTGAGGCTCAAAGGCGGGCTTTCCAGCAAAGGAACGTCCAGTATGCTGGTTACCGATGAGACTCCGGGAATTTCTCGCAAGGCCGTTACCATAGCCGCAAGAGGTTCTAGGGAGCTGGCTGCCAATAAATCTCCCGCAGGTCGCCACGTGAGAATAAGAAACTCGCTTGACGCGTAGTGGCGACTCGTCTCCCGAAAAAAAGCCAGGTCAGGGTCTCCCTGTAACAGCAAAGAGTCCGAAGATGCGTCCAACCGAATTTTCCCCAGCTGACCACCCGCGAGGGTCACTAGCAGACCGAAGAAAAGGAGAACTAACCACGCTCTGCTGGTAATCTGACGAAAGTAAGACTCAATCATAGTAAAAAAGGTCAGCCTGTTGCCGCAGTTGCGCCCAAGCGCTGCAGCAGTTTTTCATGAATTCCACCAAAACCTCCATTGCTCATTACGACCAAAACATCCCCAGATTGTGCGGCTCCCGCAATGGCATCAATTAATCCATCAATTCGCCGCCACACCGAATGTTCTGCTCTATCAGCGACGAGGTCTTTAAGAGACCACGACAAACCCGGAGGTTCGTACCAAAATACCGCATCAGCTTCAGCGGTGGCAGCAGCTAGTGCAGCTTGATGGTGGCCATCTCTCATGGTCGCAGATCGTGGCTCAACGACGGCAAACAAGCGACCTGACTTCTTACCTAGACGCTGACGCATTGCCTGCAGAGTCAGCGCAATAGCTGTTGGATGATGGGCAAAATCGTCATAAACCGCTATTCCCGCCGGTGTCCCTCGAAGCTCAAGTCGTCGTTTTACACCGGTAAACCCCTCTAATGCGCGAGCAGCAATGTCTAGAGGCACACCGGCATGGTGTGCTGCGGCGATCGCAGCGCATGCATTCAAAAGGTTGTGCGCTCCAATCAAGGACCAGTTGATCACCTCCACGGCGCCCGCAGGAGAGGACACTTCAAACTGCTCCCCCGCCGCCGATAAAGCCCGCACACTCCATGAGTTGCTTGCTTGGTTACCAAAACTTTGGCGCGGCGTCCAAACACCCTTTGAGAACACCCGCTCAATCGCCGGCACGTCTCCGTGAATGATAAGCCCTTGACTGGGCACACAGCGGATAAGGTGATGAAACTGGGTTTCGATTGCGGCCAAATCAGGAAAGATATCGGCATGATCGTACTCAAGGTTTGCCATCACTAAGGTGCGTGGCTTGTAGTGCACAAACTTTGATCGTTTATCAAAAAACGCTGTGTCGTACTCGTCAGCCTCCACAACAAAAAAATCTGACTGTCCGAGACGGGCAGACTGTCCAAAGTTACCGGGGACGCCACCAACGAGAAAACCGGGCTCCATCCCTGCACATTCTAAAATCCAAGCCAGCATGCTGGTGGTGGTGGTCTTTCCGTGGGTACCCGATACTGCGATCACCCAGCGCCCTGCAAGCACATTTTCACCTAACCATTGCGGCCCAGAGACGTAGGGCAAACCCAAGTCCAACACCGCCTCGACTTCTGGGTTTCCTCTGGAGAGCGCATTGCCCATGACCACCAAATCAGGCCTCGGCTGGAGATTTTCTGCAGAGAACCCCTCAGTGAGCACGATTCCCGCGTCGGCCAACTGTTGACTCATTGGCGGGTACACATTGGCGTCTGAACCCGACACTTGATAGCCCAGTTGTCGAGCCAGTAGGGCCACACCACCCATGAACGTGCCACAGATACCGACAATGTGAATGTGTTGTGCCACAGCAAACTCCGTTAATAAATATAGCTTAGCACGGGGATTGCACTAAGCCGCCCAGCACACTACTTTAAGCAACCTGATTCCTGACCCAAGACATCTCTATGCCTAAAGCTAATGCATTTTATGCACAATCTGGTGGCGTTACACCGGTTATCAACGCTTCCGCTTGCGGGGTACTAGAAGCTGCTGCAAAAAGGAAAGATGCTATCGGCAAAGTCTACGCAGGCCGCAATGGCATTGTGGGGGCGCTGCGCGAGGATCTCATCGATACGAGCAAGGAAACGAAAGCCGCCATTAGGGGTTTGTTGACAACTCCCGCTGGCGCTTTTGGGTCTTGCCGATACAAACTGCGAAGCCTCGAGGATAGCCGAGCCGAATATGAGCGCCTGATTGCTGTCTTTCAGGCCCACAACATCCGGTATTTTTTTTACAACGGTGGCGGCGATTCAGCAGATACCTGCCTCAAAGTGTCCCAACTCTCTCAAAAGCTGGGCTACGACCTGCAGGCCATTCATATTCCAAAGACCATCGACAATGATCTTCCCTGCACTGACAATTCACCAGGCTTTGGTTCAGTTGCAAAATATGTCGCCATATCTACCCGAGAGGCGGCCTTAGACGTGGCTTCTATGTGCGAAACATCAACAAAGGTTTTTATCCTCGAAGTGATGGGGCGTCACGCAGGGTGGATTGCCGGGGCTTCCTGCTTAGCAGAGACCGAAGCGAGCGAAGCGCCCCACGTCATCCTGTTTCCCGAAATCGCGTTTGATGAGAAAAAATTTCTCGCCAAAGTTCAGAAGACTGTGGATCGCTGCGGCTACTGCGTCATCGTTGCTTCTGAAGGTGCACAGACCGCTGACGGCCGATTTCTTAGTGATAGTGGCGCACGTGACGCTTTTGGTCATGCACAGCTAGGAGGCTTGGCACCCACCTTGGCCAATCTGATAAAAAGCCGCTTGGGCTATAAGTACCATTGGGCCGTCTCTGACTATCTGCAACGGGCTGCACGTCATATCGCCAGCCAAACAGATGTCGACCAAGCCTACGCTGTAGGAGAAGCAGCGGTCGAAATGGCCTTGGCAGGAAAAAACGCTGTAATGCCAACCATCGTCCGTGATCCTAGCAAACGCTATCGCTGGCGGATTGGAGAAGCCTCCCTTAAACAGGTTGCCAACCGAGAGAAGAGAGTGCCTCGAAAGTTCATAAGCCGCGATGGCTTTGGCGTCAGCCCCTTGGGGCACGCTTATTTTGAACCTCTGGTTCAAGGTGAAGCGTACCCTCGATACAAAGGGGGGATGCCAATTTATACGACGCTCAAAAACCTACCTGTCACAAAACGGCTCGCCCAAGGGTTCGAACTGCAGCTATAATCCGCTGCACCAAAATGTAAAACTGCCGCCCTCCATGAGACCTCTGGATTAACTGTGCCTTGCAGTTAAATTCGGACGTGCTCAAGGCGCGGTGGATATTACCAAAAACCTTTTTTAAACCCCGGGCAGGAGGCCCCGACAGATGTATACCGACGAACCTTTCTCAGCATATAGACGCCACCCCTGGCATGGCCTTGAACCCATACCTGAAGGCGTTGAACCCGGCATTGTGCGGGCTTATATCGAGATGCTACCCAGCGATACTGTCAAGTATGAACTCGACAAGAGCACCGGATTCTTGGTGGTCGATCGCCCTCAGCGGACAACAGCAACACCCCCAGCGCTCTATGGCTTTATTCCTCGAACCTACTGTGCCGAGGAGGTAGCGGCCCGTTGTGCCCATGCCGACGTTGCAGATGGTGACCCCTTGGATATCTGTATTTTTTCAGAGCGTCTAATAACCCGCGCCGACATCCTCCTCAACGCAAGGGTTGTTGGGGGAATTCAAATGATTGATGAGGGCGAGGCTGATGACAAAATTATTGCGGTGCTAGAAGGTGATAACATTTGGGGGGAAGTCAACGATATAAGTGACCTACCGCCCATTAAGACCGAACGGCTTCAGCACTACTTTTCGACCTATAAAATGATCCCCGGTAAAAACGTTGAGATACGAGTTGACGGAGTTTACGGTCGTGAAGAGGCGCTCAAGGTGATTGCCGCCTCGCAGCAGGATTATCAAAACCACTACGGGCATTTATTGCAAACAAGCGAATAAGCCCACTTTTAGGGAGTGGCAGTAGCCTGGGTCGTAGACACAACCTCAAGCCTCAGGCTAGACCCAATAACTTCTAACGTATCGCGCCATTATGGCGTCAAATTGAAGTTCCACCTCTTCGAGGCCTAAAAGGGCCTCGAAATCCCCTTGCTGACACAAGCTATTAGCTCGTCCTGACCACAACTCAATCAGTGGCGCATTGTCCACGAGAGATTGAAAACCTCGGGCACTGGGGCGGTGGCTCAAATGCCACGGCTCAGGGGCAACGCCACCGGCCTCCCCGGTGTAAGGCCGATAAAATCCCTCAGCATCATCCTTGCTAATTAATGATGTCAGCCAGTCAGACAGCGGGGCGAAAGGTCCATCGTCAGTATATTCACTGGCGTGCAGCTGAAGTGCATATCCTGTAGACACCGCAGAGGGATCCCAAATATCGAAATCTGTTCCCCAGTGATGTCTGGAAGTACCGGGCAAAGCTGAGTACCGGAGGATGGCGTGAAGCCACTCATCACTTGAGCGCGTTTGCTTTGATATTAACGCTCCCGTATCGCCGTAGACCGGACGTTCGCCGCGCATTTTGGCATTGAAAATGGCCAATTGCCGCCCATAATCACGATACCCTGATGCAACCGACAGGTTTAAGCCTGTGTTTTTGGCTCTTTTCATCAGTCGCTTCAATGCTGCTGCTGCCGAGTTGCTGGCCAGCCCTACCCCCGGTAAATTTTCTAGGCCTTCACAGCTTAGGCCCACAGCACAGAGTGCAGAGGGCCGAGCAGCGTTAGCGTCATCTGTTACCAAGATCACATTCCTCTATAGCGATGGGTCGCGTTGCGCGCAGACCCTGCGGCGAGATTTCCAAACCCAGCCCGTAAACCTCTACACCTGCCTTAACAGCACAGGCCAGGGCCTCTGCATACGCCGGATCGACCTCCGCGGCTGGCGCAATTCGCTGGATTCCTGAATGAAAAGCGCAAAATATTAAAGCCGCGCGGCAATCGGCACTAACAAGGTTAGCCAGCTCTTGCACATGCTTGAGCGCTCTGACACTCACCGCATCAGGAAACTGCCCTAATCCGCCGCCGACGCACCAAGACACCGCTTTAACCTCTACCCATATTGGGCCAGCTCCAGCTTCGAGCTTAAAATCTAGCCGGGTGTTGGCCCCTAACTTCACCTCACGCTGCAGCCTATCAAAACCCGACAGTTGAGGAAAAACACCCTCTTTTAATGCGGCCTCTGCCACGGAATTTGCCAAAGCCGAGTGCACACATACCAAACTGGCATTGTCTTCAACCAGCTCAAGAGTCCAGGGCAGCTTGCGCTTGGGGTTATCACTACGTGATATCCATACTGTGGAGCCTGGCTGCTGACACCCACGCATTGCGCCCGTATTAGGGCAATGCGCTACGACAATCTCGCCACTTGTTAACTGCACATCGGCGAGGAAGCGCTTGTACCGCCGCTGCAACGTACCCTGTTGCAATTGATCAAAAGCCCAATGCCACGCCATATCTTCAGCTTTTCCTTACCGATTTGCTAATTGTGCCACGAGCAGTGATGGTAAATTCAGTGGCATGAACGCCACTAATCTGGTAGCTTCCCGACCCCGTTGCAGGAGCGTGCTGTAGAAGCCTCCCACACGCAGTCCTTTTTGCGGTGTTTAGACTGCCTCTATAAACAACTCGGTAATCAGGTAACTTGCCATGGCCACCAAAAAATCCAAAGCCAAGACTAAAGTAGCGGCGAAAAAATCTGCTACAAAAACTGCGGCTCCTAAGAAGCCCTCGAGCAAGAGCAAGTCAAAGAGCCCCGTCGCCAAGAAGGCGCCGGCGAAAAAAGTCGCCGCAAAGAAGCCTGCCGCAAAAGCAGCCGCCAAAAAAGTAGCCGCGAAAGCACCGGCTAAAAAGGCTGCCGCCAAAAAGGCACCGACTAAGAAGGCCGCCGTTAAAAAAGCACCAACTAAGAAGGCCGCTGTAAAGGCCGCCGTTAAAAAAGCACCGACTAAGAAGGCCGCTGTGAAGGCCGCCGTTAAAAAAGCACCGACTAAGAAGGCCGCTGTGAAGGCCGCCGTTAAAAAAGCACCGACTAAGAAGGCCGCTGTGAAGCCAACCGCTAAGAAAACCGCCACCAAGAAAACCGCCACCAAGAAGGTGACTAGCAAAGCACCGGCAAAAGCAGTTGCCACCAAAAAAACTGCGGCTAAAGCCCCGGCTAAAAAAACTGCTGACAAAAAGGTCGCCGCCGCAAAGCCGGCAGCAGGCAAAGCCGCTGCCAAAAAAGCACCTGCGAAACCTACCAAAGCAAAGGTGACCAAAGCCCCGAAAGCCACCGCAGACCAAAAGACCGACAAAAAGAAGCCCGCCAAAAAAACTGCCAGTGGGGCGAAGAAAACAGCTAGAGCAGTAGGCAATGTGCAAAATTTTGATGATTTTAAGCCCTACAAGCCCTCTCGCGGTGAATCCTATATGAACGAGGAGCAGCTTGAGCACTTCCGCGGCCTGTTGCTTCACTGGCGCACAGAGTTGGTTGACGAGGTCACGCGCACTGTCTCGCATATGAAAGATGAAGCCTCGAACTTTCCTGACCCCGCTGACAGGGCCACTCAGGAAGAAGAGTTCAGTCTCGAACTCAGGACAAGAGACAGGGAACGCAAATTAATTAAAAAAATTGACGGCACCTTGGAGCGCATCACGATCGACGACTACGGCTATTGCGATGCCTGCGGCATCGAGATTGGCGTTAAACGGCTTGAAGCTCGTCCTACAGCCACGCTATGCATTGATTGCAAAACCCTCTCAGAAATAAAAGAGCGCCAAGAGCTGGGTTAAACCCAGCCGTCTTGGGCGCCATTAGGAAATCACGATCAATCCATCAGATGCGGGTATCCAGCACACTGTGGTTGGACGCTTTGCGCCGTCTCCTACGGGCCCCATGCACGCAGGCTCCTTGTTAGCCGCCGTAGGCAGCTTCCTTCATGCACGTTCTCAGAATGGACGTTGGCACCTCAGAATCGATGATATTGATCCACCTAGAGCGGTCCCCGACTCGGCAACTGCCATACAAAAAAGCCTCAAGTGCCACGGCTTGCAGTTTGATGGTGAAGTTCAGTACCAAAGTCATCACGCCGTCCGCTACGAGCACGCTCTGAATCGCCTGAACAAGCAAGGTGACGTGTTCTATTGCGTCTGCACTCGAGCAATGCTCAGCCCCACGGGTAGTTGTCAAAACGCCTGCGCCGATGAAAACCTGACCGATGCCGCTTCCGCTAGCATTCGGGTAAAAGTACCCCTCGACACATTTATCACATTAGATGACGATTTTTTAGGCAGCCAAAGCTGGCACCTTGGTCAACAACTCAGCGATTTCGTCGTTCGACGTCGGGATGGCTTGTACGCTTATCAGCTTGCTGCCGCAGTAGATGATGCCGCCCCTTTGGCCACACAAGTGACTCGCGGACGAGATCTGCTTGACTCCACTCCGCGGCAGGTCTTTTTACAACGCAGGCTGGGCCTCTCATCCCCTCAATATGGGCATTTACCCATCATAAAGGATCAAAACGGCTTTAAACTCAGCAAGCAACAGGGCGCAACAGCCCTAGACGATGATCACCCCATTAACAACCTACGGGGCGCAGTGAAAGCTTTAGGTCAGCCTAGTCCGCCCTCTAATCTCAAGGATCCTGCGTCTTTGCTCGCATGGAGTCTGGCTCAATGGGACCCTTCTCGGGTACTCAGGTAACAAATAATCCCATTTTGTTACTGGGTTACTTAAAGTAATGTTACCTAGGTAAAAGGCGCCTTGCCTCTTTTCGCAACGGATTCTGATGATATGCCACTGATATTGCTAGTTGACGACGAGCCCTCGCAACGACAGGCCCTGCGCCGTGTACTTGAAACGCGGGACTATAAGGTTGCAGAAGCGTCCGGAGTTCAAGAAGCTGAAACTCAATACAATCTCGCTGAGTTTGACTTGATTGTCACCGAACTCAAGCTCGCGGGGGCCAGTGGCGCTGAACTTATCCGGTCAGCAAGCCCCGTCCCCGTCATTGTCATGACCAACTACGCCAGCCTGCGCTCAGCGGTTGATTCTATGAAAGCCGGTGCTGTCGATTATCTGGCGAAGCCTTGCTCTGACGATGATTTGCTTAACGTTGTAGCGGCAGCGCTCCCCCGGCAGGGCCGCGCCGACGCCACAAGCAAACAACATCACCAACCCACACGCCAATTTTTTCAGGGTCACTGCCCGACCTTAAGAAAACTTGATGAACAGATACAAAAGGTGGCGCGCACTGACTCAACGGTGCTGATACAAGGTGAAACTGGAACAGGCAAAGAATTAACCGCCAGGCGTGTGCACACATTCAGCCGACGAAACGGCCGCCCTCTCGTCTCTCTTAACTGTGCAGCCATTCCCGAGTCACTCATCGAGTCGGAGCTTTTTGGCTACGAAAAAGGCGCATTCACAGGCGCGACCAGTAACCGCATGGGACTCATCGAAGCCGCTAATGGAGGCACACTCTTCCTCGACGAAATTGGAGAGTTGCCACAGTCTGCACAAGCCAGATTATTACGCTTCATCCAAGAAGGTGAGATCCGACAAATCGGTGCCGTCAGTAGTAAAACGGTGGACGTACGACTTATCTGCGCAACCCACAGAGATTTATCGGCACTTGCGAGCCGAAACGAGTTTCGAAAAGATCTTTTTTATCGAATCAACGTGTTAGGCCTTACAATTCCGCCATTGAGACAGCGATCGGTAGATATTGCCTCTATGGCGCAGTGGTTTGCCGCGACGCTGGCCGAAAAGCTTGGCATACAGCCGCGTGCTTTGAGCGAAAACGCTATTAATTTGGTGGCGCAGCACCCCTGGCCAGGGAATGTAAGAGAACTCGAGCATGCCGTAGAGCGCGGCTTGGTCATGGCAGAGGGAGAGTTTGTAGAAGCTTTCGATATGGGCCTGACGTCAATCGCGGCAAGCAATCACGATGCGCCGCTCTCAATCGTAGCGGGTGTAACTACAGAAATTGATCCCGAGGACCCGTTGGCAACCGACGAAGAGCTCTCTCTCGAGGATTACTTTATGCGCTTTGTTCTCGAGCACCAAGACTCAATGAGTGAAACCCAGCTTGCACAAAAATTAGGGGTGAGTCGTAAGTGTCTTTGGGAGCGACGCCAACGTTTTGGCATACCCCGCAGTCAGCCCAGTAAGCGCGGTCAGCGTTAAGTGAGGGCGTCGACATCGACCCTTAGTAACACTCACAGGGTATAAAAGTAACACTTTTGGGGTATCAGCCGGGCTGCAGCCAGGGCAAAAATTACTAAGCCCTTGTTATTAATGTGGTTTTATCTCTTGGCACGTTGCCTGCAAACTATCGGGCAGAGCCCAAATAATAATAAGCGGCCAAAAAGCAATAATAAAGCAAGAACGGACCTGGGTGGGGAAGAGTACTTCCCCATGTTTCTTTTCGTCCGTCAGAAACACAAACTCCCCCTGAGCGTCTCTGGATAGTACACTACGGCTCAAAGTGCCCAGAGGACATTCTGTGTCTCTAATCCCCCAGGCTAAGAACAAGATTAATCGCAAATATGTGAGCCCCGCTGCCATCCGTGTGGTAGAGAAGCTCCGTGCTGCAGATTACGAAGGTTATATCGTTGGTGGCGCGGTTAGAGACCTTATTCTCGGGAACAAACCCAAAGATTTTGACGTTGCAACCAATGCCACACCCGAAGAGGTAAAGGGGCTTTTTCGCAGTGCAAGAATTATTGGCCGGCGCTTTCAGATCGTACACGTAAGAGACGGCCGCGAGATCATTGAAGTCACAACCTATCGAGGGCCTCACCTGAGCGAGGGCTCCATCAAAAGTGCCAGTAAACAGTCAGACAAAGGTCTACTGCTGCGTGACAACGTCTATGGCACTTTAGCCGAGGACGCTGCTCGACGTGATCTCACGATTAACGCTATGTATTACAATCCGATCGACGGGTCCGTGCTGGACCAAATGGATGGACAAAAGGACATTAATGCCCGCCTTGTTCGTGTTTTGGGCGATCCTCAAACGCGCTATCGCGAAGACCCAGTGCGGATGCTTAGAGTCGTTCGGTTTGCCGCAAAATTACAATTTGATATCGAGTCAGAAACCGAGGCGGCTATCCGCGTATGCGGTCCGCTACTGGCAGAAATTCCACCTGCGCGGCTTTTTGATGAATTCTTAAAACTATTTATGGCCGGCCACGGGCGCCCCACGCTTTTACTGCTTCTGCGGTATCAGCTATTGGACAGCTTGTGTCCGGACGCGGCTTTTCTTATCGAAAAAGAGCCACGCTTCAAGACGCTGGTGACGCAAGCCATGGGCAATACTGATCAGAGAGTCAAAGACGGGCGCCACGTAACACCTGCTTTTTTACTAGCTGCCCTGCTTTGGCCTGTCGTGCAAACACGCGCTGACAACTTGGTGAGGGCTGGAGAGGCGGCTGCACAGGCTATTCATAGTGCAGGACAACAGGTGATTGCTGAAACTTGCCAAAAAATGGCAATTCCAAAGCGGTTTTCTTTCCCCGTCAGAGAGATTTGGGAACTACAAACTCGCCTCGAAAGACGGCAGCCCAAGCGCGTCAAAGACCTCCTTGCAGATCGTAGATTCCGTGCTGCTTACGACCTATTGCTTTTACGCGAGGAATCTTCGGAAACGCTGAATAACGCCGGTGAATTCTGGGAGCAGCAACAGTTGGAGTACCCTGACTTAGTAGGGACAGCACCGCCACGCACAGAGGATAAATCCCCCCGTCGCCGCAGGCCAAGAAGGAAGAGAGAGGGTTGACCGAGGCGTTCGTGGGGCTAGGCTCAAATCTTGAAGATCCTGCCACGCAACTTCGCCGGGCCTGTGACGCCTTGGCCGCGTTACCCGATACCCAACTTGTCGCAGTCTCATCGGTTTACGAATCTCAGCCTATGGGCCCCAGCGATCAACCGCCTTTTCTAAATGCCTGCGCACAGATTGCAACAACCACCAGTCCCAACGATCTATTGACGGCCCTCCTCGCAATAGAGACCACAATGGGTAGGGTCCGCAAAAGACGTTGGGGAGAACGCTGCATCGACCTCGACCTGCTGCTCTACGGTGACGCCTCATTAGAGAGCAAACGGCTGACCCTTCCACATCCGGGCCTGTATCAAAGAGATTTTGTTCTCAAGCCCCTCGCCGAGCTTCTAGGCAACGAATATCTGATGCCCAATGGTGTGGATATTGTTACATTACTCGCGGGCTGCCCCACACACGACCTGAAGCTGAGTTCAGTACAACTTTACAACGGCGAGATACCTGGAAATCCACTTTGAACGCCAATTCCCATCAAAGTTTTGAACCTGCAAATTTAGATTTGCGGGGTCGCAACCCGCCCGGATACATCGCGGTCGAGGGTCCTATTGGCGTAGGCAAAACAACCCTTGCGCGACGTCTAGCGGAGGCTTTCAACTATCAGGTGATGCTTGAGGACGCCCATGAAAACCCCTTCTTAGAGCGTTTTTACCAAAATCGTAAAGAAGCTGCCTTGGCGACACAGCTCTTTTTCCTTTTTCAACGCAGCCAAAAAATTGCCGACCTTCGACAGACTGATATATTTGAACCTGTTAGGGTGTCTGACTTCCTTATAGATAAAGACCCTTTGTTTGCCAGAATCAATTTAGACCCCGATGAGTACGCTCTCTACGAAAAGGTGTTTCAACAGCTCACAATAGATGCGCCCCTACCCGACTTGGTCATCTACCTGCAGGCCTCTCCTGACCGCCTCCTTGACCGCATATTGACGCGAGGCGTAGCCAGCGAGCGCAGAATCGATCGCGAGTACCTTGAGCAAATCAACGAGGTCTACAGCGAGTTTTTTCTTTATTATGACGCCGCTCCGTTACTGATCGTTAATGCTAACGAGATCGATTTGTCGCAGGGACACGAAGATTTTTCTCAACTTGTCGATTACCTACTCGATATTCGTAGTGGCCGGCACTATTTCAATCCCACCTTCTTCGGTTAACCTTGCACCCACAGGAAACCCAACGATGACACAAAGGCAATCGGATAGCGCAGATGAGTGACAAGATAACCATCGGTACGCTGAATAAAATGAAATCGGACGGCGAGAAGTTCGTCATGATGACCGCCTATGACGCCACTTTTTCGCGGCTAATCAGTGATGCAGGCGCTGAAACAATTCTTGTTGGCGACTCACTAGGCATGGTGTTGCAAGGGCACGACACAACGATACCCGTCACCATCAGCGACATGGCCTATCACACAAGCTGCGTTTGTCGCGGGGCACCACGCTCCCTCGTTGTCGCAGATATGCCATTTATGAGCTATGACACAACCGACAAGGCTTTGGCGTCAGGCATGATGCTGATGCAAGCAGGAGCTCAGATGGTCAAACTCGAAGGGGGCGTATGGCTGAGTGACACCATCCATCAACTGGTAGAGCGCGGTATCCCAGTGTGTGCCCACTTAGGGCTGACGCCACAATCCGTGAACGTATTTGGGGGTTACAAAGTACAGGGAAGGACCCCAAAAGAAGCCAAGTCGATTTTAGCCGATGCCGTTGAAATTCAGGATGCTGGGGCTAGTTTACTCGTACTTGAGTGCATTCCTGCACACCTTGCGGCAGACATTAGCTCAAAACTTGATATTCCGGTGATAGGCATTGGCGCAGGCCCAGGTACTGACGCCCAAGTGCTAGTGTTACACGACATGTTGGGGCTGAGCGAACATCCTCCGAAGTTTGTAGAGAACTTCATGACCGGTTCAGCATCCGTACAGGTCGCTTTGCGCGCCTTCGTAGAAGCCGTAAAGAGTGGGGTATACCCCAAAGAACAGCACACCTACTCCTAGCCGAGGTACAGAGGTCAATGGAGATAGCCAAAGACTCCGACGAGCTGCGTCAACGCCTTAAGTCGGTGCGTGGAGACGGCACGGTTGCCTTTGTGCCAACAATGGGCAATTTGCACGAGGGGCACCTAAGCCTAGTTCGGCAAGGCTTGACCATGGCTGAGCATGTCGTTGTTTCGATCTTCGTGAATCCACTGCAGTTCAGCCCCACCGAAGACCTTGACGCCTATCCTAGAACGCTGGAGCAAGACCTTGAACTCTTGATCGCGGAGGGGGTTGCCCTCGTATTTACGCCTGGCGTAGAAGATCTATATCCCGCGGGTTTAGAAGCCCACACCAAGGTCACCGTTCCAGGCCTTACCGATGTTTTGTGTGGCAGTAAGCGTGTCGGCCACTTTGACGGTGTGACCACAGTCGTTTGTAAACTGTTAAACCTAGTTGCCGCTGATATCGCCTTGTTTGGAGAGAAGGACCTACAGCAGCTGCTAGTGATTAGAAAAATGGTGGCTGACCTGAGAATTCCCGTTCGGATCGAAAGTGTTCCAACCCAGCGAAATGCCGACGGGCTGGCTCTCAGCTCTCGAAACAACTATCTGACCTCAGAAGCGCTGGGCCTAGCCCCTGCCTTATATCGCAACCTCATCGCTGCTAGCGATGCGATTCAGGGGGGGGCCAGAGACTATGAAGGGCTTTGCAGCGGTGTCATCCAGCGCCTCAACAAGCTTGGCTTTGTCAGCGAATATTGTGAAGCTAGGCGGTGTTCAGATTTACTGCCCGCCCAGGAGGACGATACAAATATTGCTATTTTCTGTGCGGCCTCGCTAGAGGGAACGCGCCTCATCGATAATATCGTCATAGAGCATTACTGATCGCTGGGTTCAGTAAAAGTGAGCGCGACGTCACCAAATAGAGAAGCGCCACTGACACCGGCTACGACTCTAAGTCGATCTTCACTCGACGGCATTACAATAAAGTTATGAACCCACCTATCCTGTTCAGCCGACACAGGTAAGGCCTTCACGGGGCCCTGATCACCCTCAGACTCTAGTCCAACCAGCACAAAATCTAATGGCACTGCAGACGTCATGCGCAATTGCCCCGTTGGCAGAACCACAATTGCCAACTTAAAGCCCTCGTTAGACAGCCCACATTTACCACCCGGATAGCGACAGCCCGGACGTTCAACTAAAGGATAGGAGGCTCCCCCTTGTGCTGGGGCGGCCTGCTGCTCTACATCATCGGTGAGTTGCCCGGCACCATACCAGGCGAGCACTGCGAGAATAGGCGCCACTAGCAGCGCGGCGAGTACATGCTTATTGGTCAACATCGACATACAAATCATCCAAATAAAACGGGTGGGGGCTTAGTGGTGAAGCGGCACAGTTACAGAGCCAGAGGGTATACGTATTTCTTGTACAAGTTTACGAACGCGCTCAGGCGGCTCACCCGTGAGACGGCTAACGCCTAGGGCAACCATAAAATTGACCGCGGCACCGACACAACCAATGGCATTTGGCTCTATACCAAAAAACCAATTTTTGCCGAGGCTGGGTAAAAATCGCCAGTCAGCGACAAACATAATCCCCTTGTGCTGGAAAACGTAAAACAAGGTGACCCCCAACCCAAGCACCATACCAGTGATGGCACCCTCCCGAGTGACTCGACTGGAAAAGATACCCATCATTAACGCCGGAAAAATAGACGCCGCCGCAAGCCCAAAGGCTAGTGCCACAGTGCCAGCAGCGAACCCCGGGGGATTCAAACCCAGGTAGCCTGCCCCGAATACAGCGACCGCCATCGCACCCCGGGAGGCATTGAGCTCCATCTGCTCAGAAATTGACGGATAGAAAGTGCTCTTCAGCAAGTCATGGGAAATTGCCGAGGAGATGGCCAGCAGCAGCCCTGCCGCGGTTGAAAGCGCTGCCGCGAGACCACCGGCGGCCACCAGCGCGATGATCCAATTGGGCAATTGAGCGATTTCTGGATTGGCCAGCACCAGTATGTCGTTGTCGAGCTTAACCAGCTCGTTACGCTGTGAGTCGGCCACATACTGCAACCTGCCATCACCGTTTTTGTCCTGTATTGCCAGCAACCCCGTTTGCTCCCAGTTTTTAAACCATTGGGGACGCTCTTCAATCAATAAGTGCTGCCCAGAACTGGGTTCAATCGTTTGCATAATATTCAGTCGTGCCATTGCGGCAACTGCCGGCGCCGTTGTGTAGAGAATGGCGATAAAAACCAGGGCATATCCCGCTGATTTACGCGCATCACGAACTTTAGGCACCGTAAAAAAGCGAATAATCACGTGGGGTAAGCCGGCTGTACCGATCATTAGCGAGGCTGTGTAAGCAAACATATTGAGCGTACTCAGTCGTACCGAGGTCGTGTACTCTTTAAAGCCCGTCTCCAGCAATACTCTGTCGAGCTTATCAAGCAAGAACGTGTCACTACCAACCAAGGTGCTACCCAGGCCTAGCTGCGGAATGGGGTTTCCGGTCAACTGAAAGCTAATGAAAATGGCTGGAATCGTGTAAGCCAGAATGAGCACGACATACTGGGCAATCTGAGTGTAGGTAATGCCCTTCATACCGCCCAGCACTGCGTAGAAAAAGACAATGACCATTCCCGTGTACAGTCCGGTCTCGTAATCTGTCTCCAAAAATCGGGAGAAGGCCACACCAATGCCCTTCATTTGCCCAATGACATAGGTCACAGAACACAAAATCAGACAAATAACGGCAACAACCCGGGCCGTGTCCGAGTAATACCGATCTCCGATAAATTCGGGTACCGTAAACTTTCCGTATTTGCGGAGGTAAGGCGCCAACAGCATGGCAAGAATCACGTACCCGCCGGTCCAACCCATGAGAAAGACCGAACCCCCGTAGCCGTTGTAGGAAATGCCAATCAAACCCGCCATAGAGATAAAAGATGCTGCTGACATCCAATCTGCCGCTGTTGCCATACCATTAGCAATCGGGTGTATACCCCCGCCCGCGACATAAAATTCTTGAGTCGAGCCTGCCCGTGCTGCGATGGCGATTGCGATGTAGACCGTAAAGGTCAGACCCACAACGATGTAGGTAATGGTGGCCAGATCCATTAGTCTTCCTCCACCCCAAACTCACGATCCAAACGGGCCATAGCCACCACGTAATAAAAAATCAAACCAATAAACACAAAAATAGAGCCCTGCTGTGCAAACCAAAAACCCAACTTATAGCCGCCCACTTGAATAAGATTGAGGGTGTCGACCCACAAAATCCCACAGCCAAAACTGACTACAAACCATATGATCATCAGGCGAATCATCAAACTGCGATTGCGCTTCCAATACTCTTTAGCCTGCGCTTCCGACAACTGGCTCATAGTTCGCATCCTTTAACGTCTTGTTGCTTAGACCACGTCTCATAACAGACAAAAAACGTGCCGCGGTTAAGACTACCTGAATCTCCATTCTCTAGCCGCTTGACTGCGCAAATAGAGTCCTAGCCCGTAAACAATAATACCCTCGAGCCACACAAAAAGTAGAGTGTCTCTAGGTGCGACTTACCTGTGATGGGGTCGCACGGATCTAACGGCTACACCTTTTACGTGACCAGCTACGTGCCTAAGCCCTGCTTCCACTCACTCCCATGTAACCAGTGTGACTTGTGATAAGCGTGTAACGAAAACAATTTTTTAAGGGTTTTAAGCTCACCGTTGAGCTGTTACTTGCTGCTATTAACCCATTTCCTTTCGTTCCACTGCAGGGTCAGCGCCGCAGCAATATCCTGCCATGGTGATAGCCTGCAACCACTCTATCAATTTAAAGATAACCTCGGTCGGCTTCAGCATTGAACCCAATAATAGTAAGCTGGGGGCGTCATTTATGGTTGTCTACCACAAGAGCGATCCAGTATGTCTGAGCACCCCCTGTACCCAGTACCTGCGAGTTTTTCCAAGGCGCACATCAGCCCCGAAACCTACGAGCAGTGGTACCGAGAATCCCTAGATGATCCCTCTGCATTTTGGACGGCCCGCGCTCAAGAATTCCTCGACTGGGAAGCACCCTGGACTCAGGTTGTAGACGCAGACATAAGTACAGGAGAAGCCCATTGGTTCGTGGGTGGCAAACTCAATGTCTCGGTCAATTGCATCGACAGACACCTCCCAGAGCGCGCTGAGCAGACTGCCTTTATATGGGAGGGCGATGACCCCAATAACAGCAGGCGTATCAGCTATGGGGAGCTGAAGAACGCTGTTTGCCGGCTGGCTAACGTTCTTAAGTCACAAGGCATTGGGCGGGGCGATCGAGTCTGTATTTACATGCCCATGATACCCGAAGCGACCTTTGCCATGCTGGCTTGTGCCCGTATTGGCGCAATCCACTCAGTGGTATTTGGTGGCTTCTCACCTGAGGCGCTCCAAAATCGAATTAACGATGCCGACTGCGCCATGGTGATCACTGCCGACGAGGGCATTCGTGGCGGACGAAAAATCCCACTCAAGGCCAACGTTGATACCGCATTGGAGAGCTGCAGCTGTGTAAGGTCCGTCATTGTGGTGGCCCATACGGGTGGAGAGATCGATTGGCATGACGGCCGTGATATGGACTATGCCTCGGCTTGCGAGGCTGCCGAGACAGAATGTGCTCCCGAGGCAATGGATGCAGAGGACCCACTCTTTATTTTGTACACCTCAGGCTCCACCGGAAAGCCCAAAGGGGTACTCCACACGACGGGTGGTTACCTACTTCAGGCAGCAATGACCTTCCGCTATGTATTTGACTATCAAGCCAACGATATTTGGTGGTGTACCGCCGACGTAGGTTGGGTGACAGGCCACAGCTATATCGTTTATGGACCCCTCGCCAACGGGGCAACATCGGTCATTTTTGAGGGCATTCCCACCTATCCCGACGCAGGCCGTTTCTGGCAGGTCGTTGATAAACATTCGGTGACTTTGTTTTTCACGGCCCCTACCGCAATTCGCGCACTGATGGGAATGGGTGATGAGTGGGTCAATCGCCACTCTAGAACAACACTGCGGGTTCTTGGCTCAGTCGGTGAACCTATTAACCCCGAAGCCTGGGAGTGGTATCACAAGATTGTGGGTGACGGACGCTGTCCAATCGTCGACACGTGGTGGCAAACTGAAACCGGGGGCATCATGATCACGCCGCTGCCAGGAGCTCACCCCCTCAAGCCGGGCTACGCCGGCTTCCCATTTTTTGGCGTTGAACCTGTGCTGCTCGATGAAAATGGCCAAGTGCTTGAAGGCGAGGCTGCGGGTTATCTCGCCATAAAACGATCATGGCCAGGACAAATACGCTCGGTGTACAACGATCATCAGCGCATGCTCGATACTTATTTTAGTACCTATGAAGGGTATTATTTCACCGGCGATGGCGCACTGAGAGACGCAGAGGGCTATTACCGGATCACGGGGCGAGTTGACGACGTCCTCAATGTTTCGGGACACCGCATGGGTACAGCCGAAGTGGAAGCAGCACTCGGAGAACACCCAGACATAGCAGAATCTGCAGTCGTAGGATTTCCCCACGACATTAAGGGGCAAGGTATTTATGCCTATGTCACCCCCAAAGCAGGCATTACAGCCAACGATGATTTAAAGGCGGAGCTCATCCAACTTTGCGTCAAAGAGATAGGGCCCATTGCCAAGCCCGACATTATCCAATGGGCTCCCGGGCTGCCAAAAACCCGTTCAGGGAAAATTATGCGACGGATTCTCAGAAAAATCGCAGAGTGCGATTTTGATAACCTCGGAGATATCTCAACACTAGCTGACCCTTCGGTGGTTCAGGATCTGGTGGCTCGCAGAAACGACGACACTTAGCCATCTCAGTAGTCTTTTTACGGCTTCATTGAAGGTAGACATAAAAAAACCGCGACGTGTCGCGGTTTTTTTATCGGTGCTCAGTAACCTATTCCTCAGAAAGGTCCTCAGGCTCGGCTTCCCCAGCAGGCTCTGCAGCATCGGTCGCTTCATCAGCAGCAACCTCTTTAATCGAGAGCTTAATACGGCCACGCTGGTCCACGTCGAGTACTTTAACCCGGACCGTCTCACCTTCTTTCAGGTAGTCTGTGACATTCTCAACACGCTCTTCAGCGATCTGCGAAATGTGTACCAAACCGTCCTTGCCCGGCAAGATGGTGACGAACGCACCGAAATCGACAATGCGTGCAATCGTACCTTCGTAGATTGCACCTACTTCGGCTTCAGCGGTAATCGCCATAATCGCGTTAACAGCGTGATCACGAGATTCTTTAGTGACACCAAAGACCTTCACTGTACCGTCGTCTTCGATATCAACGGTCGCACCAGATTCTTCAGTAATTGAACGTATTGTGGCTCCACCCTTACCGATAATGTCGCGTATTTTGTCTGAGTCAATTTTCAGCTGCACCATGCTGGGCGCATTTTCTGACACGATCTCACGGGGTGCTGCCAAGACTGAGTTCATCTGTCCCAAGATATGCAGGCGAGCTTGCATGGCCTGCTCGAGGGCGATCTCCATAATTTGCTCATTGATACCTTCGATCTTGATATCCATTTGGAGCGCAGTAATACCGCCTGAAGTACCCGCCACTTTGAAGTCCATATCACCGAGATGATCCTCATCGCCAAGGATATCCGTAAGGACCGCAAACTGATTGCCTTCCTTCACAAGACCCATTGCAATGCCGGCTACCGGTGCCTTGACGGGCACGCCCGCAGCCATCATTGCCAAGGAGCCAACACAAACAGAGGCCATGGAGCTAGAGCCGTTTGATTCAGTAATCTCAGATACCACGCGAACCGTGTAGGGAAACTCTTCTTCGGTAGGCAGTGTCGCGGCAAGACCGCGTCGAGCCAAACGACCGTGACCAATCTCACGTCGACTGGTGAAACCAATACGACCCGCCTCGCCCACAGAGTAGGGAGGGAAGTTGTAGTGGAGCATAAAAGGATCCCGTCGCTCGCCTTCGAGGGCGTCGATGATCTGTGCATCGCGACTAGAGCCTAACGTCACCGCACCAATGGCCTGCGTTTCACCACGAGTAAACAAAGCTGAGCCGTGTGCCTTGTCGAGAACGTCGACCTCACACACGATAGGCCTAACTGTGCGGCCGTCACGACCATCAATGCGCGGCTCACCGCTGATGATGCGCTGCCGAACAATGTTCTTTTCGAGAGCCTTGAATTGGTCCTTGATGTCGTCTTTAGAGGGACCACCTTCTACCGCTAGTGCGGCCATCGTGGCATCTCGCACTTCACCAACACGCTCGTAGCGCGCCGCTTTTTCAGTAATGCGGTATGCCTCACCCAAGCCAGCCTTGGCCTCAGCTTCGACAGCAGCTTTTAACGCCTCGTCTACCGGCGCCGCAGACCAGTCCCAGCGTGGCTTGCCCGCCTCTTCAACCAGTTCATTAATCGCTTTGATCACTGTTTGCATTTCTTGATGGGCAAACAATACCGCGCCCAACATCTGATCTTCGGTTAACTCCTGAGCCTCAGACTCAACCATCAACACAGCTTCAGAAGTGCCGGCAACCACCATATCGAGCTGACTACTCTTGAGAGCACTGTAGCTTGGGTTTAACAAATAACCCTTCGCCTCAGTAAAGCCAACTCGGGCACCGCCAATAGGTCCGTTGAATGGACAGCCCGAAATAGCTAATGCTGCCGATGTACCAATCATTGCAGGAATATCAGGATCCGTTTCGTTGTCAGCTGACATAACGGTACAAACCACCTGCACTTCATTCATGAACCCGTTAGGGAACAGCGGACGAACAGGGCGGTCAATCAACCGTGACGTCAGCGTTTCCTTTTCGCTGGGCCGCGCTTCTCGCTTGAAAAAGCCTCCCGGAATTTTTCCAACTGCATATCTTTTTTCAATGTAATGAACCGACAGCGGGAAAAAATCCTGTCCCGCACGCATTTCCCGTGCCGCGACCACCGTGCATAACACACTGGTATTTCCCATGGTAACCATAACGGCACCGCTCGCCTGTCGAGCAATACGACCTGTCTCCAGGGTGATCTCATGGTCACCGTACTGGAATGTTTTTTTGACTACATTCACTAACTTTCTCCAACAAATAAAAAGGCCGGCGTTGGCCGGCCAAGAAAATGGTCTTTACCGACGCAGACCGAGACGCTTAATCAAATTTGCGTAGCGCGCTGTGTCTTTGCTTTTCAAGTAATCCAGCAGTTTACGTCGCTGGTTGACCATACGAATAAGGCCACGCCGAGAATGGTGATCCTGTGCGTGCTCTTTGAAGTGGGATTGCAACTGTTCAATGTTTGCTGTGAGCAGTGCTACTTGCACTTCTGGGGAACCCGTATCGCCTTCTGACTGCTTGTAGTCGGTGACAATTTGGGCCTTTGTGGCTGCATCTAAAGCCATAGTTCTCTTCTCCAACCTGCTTGTATGATCGGGCTCTGTCCGTGCAGGCTTACAGACAGGTCCGTTATGAAATCCGTTCTTGCGTAGATACTCTTACGAGAAACTTAGGAGTCGTTCACAAGTCTTTTGGGTGCGACACGCCCGTCATCGAGTACTTCACCGATGCCAATAAAGCGTTTGTCTGCCGCATAAAGCCTGAGTGTACCATTTTTAGGGGCATTTGGCACCAGCACCGGCTGGCCTCTTTGTAGGTAAAAAGTAGAGGACTCAACTAAGCTTACTGAGGGCAAATTAGACAGCGGCCCATCCATTGGGCGCAGACAGTCGTCCAAGCCCTCCACTCCGTTTACCGCGAGCTCCTCTAGGCCTGCTAGAGGAATAGCCTCGTGCAAAGCGTAAGGGCCCGCCATTGTGCGACGCAGAGCGCTAACGTGGGCCGGGAGCCCCACTTTTTCACCCAACGATTCCGCCAGGCTACGAATGTAAGTTCCTTTGGAACAGCGGATCGCCACATCAACCTCAGCGGCCACACCGGGGCGAAACGCCAAGCATTCAAACTCATGAATACTCACAGGACGCGAGGCACGCTCCACCTCAACACCCTTTCTAGCCAACTTATACAGCGGCTGCCCATTGCGCTTTATTGCAGAGTACATGGGCGGCACCTGCTCGATATCACCGGTCAGGCCTGTTACAGCCCGCTTCACAGCACTGACATCGATAAACGAGGCGTCTTCCTGAGCGATGAT
This sequence comes from Luminiphilus sp. nBUS_16, assembly GCF_051201645.1. Classification (GTDB taxonomy): domain Bacteria; phylum Pseudomonadota; class Gammaproteobacteria; order Pseudomonadales; family Halieaceae; genus Luminiphilus. The sequence continues at coordinate 2,840,518 of NZ_CP179205.1, forward strand.
GTCGCCCTCGACATCTAAGGTATCGGTACCAACGCCAAGCACAAAGGTGCTGGTATAAGCCTTATCGGCATCGAGTACAAACTGTGAAAACTTCGTGGCCTCACCAAAGCACAGGGGCAGCACACCAGTGGCTAATGGATCCAAACTGCCGGTGTGGCCGGCTTTAGCAGCATCGTATAGGCGTTTACATCTTTGCAGAGCGGCGTTAGAGGTGAGGCCCAGAGGCTTATCGAGAATTAAAATACCGTTGACGGCACGACCCCGCCGGCGCCGCCCCACCGTTATTGTTCCTCGGTGCTATCTGAGTCGGCTCCTAGCTCGATATCTGCAGCACGCACATCGCGAATGAGAGCCTCCATATCACGACCACGCCCCACACTTTCATCAAAGCAAAAGCGCAGCTTGGGTACCGTGCGCAACGTTGCAGTCCTCGCAATCTCAGATCTAAGAAAGCCACTGGCACGATCTAAAGTGGACGTTGTCACCGCGGCTGCTTCAGCGTCATCGACCCCCATTTGGGTAAAAAACACTTTCGCATGAGAAAGGTCACGACTGACATCAACGCCAGTCACGCTCACCATTTTCAATCGCGGATCGCTGAGAGTAAATTGCAGCAGTCGAGCAAGCTCCTGCTGCAAAGAATCCCCAATACGCTGTGTCCTGCTATAGTCTTTAGGCACTGGCGATCAGAGTGTTCGTGCGATCTCGTTGACGTCAAAGACTTCAATGAGGTCGCCCACTTTAACATCGGTGTAGTTCTTCACCCCGATACCACACTCAACACCATTACGGACCTCGCTGGCGTCATCTTTGAAGCGTCTCAGCGATTCGAGCTCACCCTCGTAGATAACAATATTGTCCCGAAGTACGCGAATCGGCTTGGAGCGATATACCGTGCCTTCGGTCACCATACAGCCAGCGATCTGGCCAAACTTCGGTGACCGGAACACATCTCGGACCTCAGCAATGCCAATAATTTCCTCGCGGAGCTCTGGGGACAACAAACCACTAAGCGCGGATCTGACGTCGTCGATCAAGTCGTAGATCACTTTGTAGTACCGGACTTCGACGCCTTCTTGCTCGGCAAGACGACGCGCACCCGAATCGGCTCGGACATTGAAACCGAACATAATCGCTTCAGAGGTCAGCGCGAGACTGACATCAGACTCGGTCAACCCACCTACACCGCTAGCGACTACATTGACCTTGACCTCATCATTGCCAAGATCTGCCAGGGCACCCTGGAGGGCCTCAAGAGATCCTCGCACGTCAGCCTTTACAACGAGGTTCAAGACTTTGCGCTCACCGGCAGTCATAGATTCGAACATATTATCGAGCTTGGCTGCCTGCTGGCGTGCCAATCGGTTCGTGCGCAACTTCTCAGAGCGGCTCTCAGCGATCTCGCGAGCTCGTTTTTCGCTTTCGACAACCACAAAGGAGTCGCCAGCATCTGGCGTACCATCTAGCCCCAAAATTTCTACAGGGATACTAGGGCCCGCGTCGTCAATCGGCTGCGAGGACTCGTCCAACATCGCTCGCACGCGGCCATACTGTAGTCCTGCAAGAACGATATCCCCCTGACGAAGGGTGCCCTGCTGAACCAGCAGAGAGGCGACTGAACCACGACCCTTATCAAGGCGGGATTCAATGACGATTCCTTGCCCAGCGGTGTCTCTAGGTGCCTGTAGCTCTAACAGTTCAGACTGCAGCAGTAGTGCATCTAGCAGTGCGTCAATACCTTGGCCGGTTTGAGCCGACACCTCGATAAACTGTGTATCACCACCCCAATCCTCTGGAATGACGTCCTTTGCCGCAAGCTCGTTCTTCACCCGATCGGGATCCGCGGCTTCTTTGTCAATTTTGTTGACCGCCACGACCAAAGGCACTTCTGCGGCGCGGGCGTGCTGTATCGCTTCTTCAGTCTGCGGCATTACGCCGTCATCGGCAGCAACCACCAGAATCACAATGTCAGTTGATCGAGCACCACGAGCACGCATGGACGTAAAGGCAGCGTGTCCGGGGGTATCAAGGAAGGTAATCATTCCCTGCCCTGTCTGCACGTGATACGCACCGATATGCTGCGTAATCCCACCTGCCTCACCGCTGGCCACCTTGGTTTCACGAATGTAGTCAAGCAATGACGTCTTGCCGTGATCGACGTGGCCCATCACCGTCACAACAGGAGCACGCGGTGTAAGCGTTCCCTCTTGATTGGCAATGGCCTCTTCGAGCTTATCTTCGAGCTCGTCTTCACTGACCAACTTAACTTTATGGCCCAGCTCTTCAATAACTAGCGACGCGGTATCCTGATCGACCATCTGATTGATCGTGGCCATAACACCCAATCGCATTAACTCTTTAATGACCACACCCGCTTTTACCGCCATTTGTTGCGCGAGCTCACCAACGGAGATGTTCTCGGGAACATTAACGTCGTAAACAATTTTTTCTGTTGGCTGGGCAAACCCGTGCTTGCTGTGCTCTTCATGGCCTTTCTTGCGGCGGCCACCACGGCGGCGCCCGGCGCCTCCCTCGGCGGCTTCGATATCACTCATCGACAGATTGTGACCACGCTGCTTGCCTCTAGCGCCCGCAATTGAGGTTCTCGCTAGGCGCCCACGGCCGGATTTCTTGCGGTCGGTATCTTCTCGGGTTGTACGACTTGCGGGCGCATCATGCATGCGCTTTGGCTTGCGATCAGCATCGGGTTCGCTAGGCGCAGCTGACCGTTTGGTTGCCTCTGCCTGCCGAAGCTTATCCTCATCGACCTTGCGTTGTTCTTCCTTTTTACGCTCTTCAGCAGCGGCCTCTAGGGCCTGTTTACGCTGTTCTTCTTCAGCCTTGCGACGGGCAGTAGCGCGCTGGCGTAATACTTCTGGATCAAGGTTTGATAAATCCTCGTCCTCTAGCTCAACGGGGGCAACAGTCTCAACAGCGCCCTCTGACTCCGGCTCGATAGCATCTGAGCTAGCAGTGCTTTCGAGGGCAGCCTCCTCGCCTTCTATCGAAGCGGTGGTCTCTGTCAACGACTCGGAAGCATGAAGCGCTGTTTCAGCAACGCCGTCAGCGGTACCGGAGGGGTCTTTGGCGCCTTCCACGGCAGTGGCGGCTGCTTCGAGCTCTTCCCCAGTAACTTCTTCTTGCTCGTCGCGCTTCACGTAGGTGCGTTTTTTACGAACCTCGACATTGACCGTGCGCTTTCCGCCACCGCCCGTTCGCAACGTGCTGAGCTGTTTGCGTTTCAGCGTTATTTTGCGAGGCGCAGCTTCACCCTCGCCATGGCTGCGCTTTAAGGCAGCCAGGAGGGTTTGCTTATCCTCCTCTGACACCTCTTCTTCTGCAGCCGAGTGCGACAATCCCGCCTCTTTCATTTGCGACAGCAATCTCTCGACGGAGGCACCCACCGTCTCGGCTAGCTGTTCTACTGTCTGTGCCATGTATTACTCCTGATCCGTCAGACTTGGTTGATATGGATTTAACCCGATAAAAATCAGGCTTCCTCCTCCGCAAACCAAGGTGCTCGAGCGGTCATAATCAACTCTCCCGCTCGCTCTTCGGTCATGTCTTCTATGTCCATCAAATCATCAACGCCTTGCTCGGCGAGGTCTTCCATTGTTACTACGCCTCGACTGGCGAGTACAAATGCGAGGTGACGCTCCATACCTTCCATAGTGAGAAGGTCTTCCGCAGGCTCAACATCCAGCTTTTCTTCAGTCGCAATGGCCATGGTTAACAGCGCATCTTTGGCACGAGCGCGAAGCTCTTCAGATATTGCCTCATCGAAGCCTTCGATACCCATCATTTCCTCAAGGGGTACATAGGCCACCTCATCAAGAGTTGTGAAGCCCTCTTCAACCAGCACCACAGCCACATCTTCATCGACATCGAGAGCATTCATAAAGGTTTCTATGATTTCAACGGCCTCTGCTTCCTGACGCTCAACCGCTTCGTCAGTGCTCATTACGTTGATCGTCCACCCGGTGAGGTCTGAAGCGAGACGGACATTTTGTCCACCACGGCCAATAGCCTGGGCCAAATTGTCTTCCGCGACGGCGACTTCCATCGTGTTGCTGTCTTCATCAACAACAATCGACTCTACTTCCGCTGGAGACATAGCGTTAATGACTAGCTGAGCGGGATTGTCATCCCAGAGAATGATATCTACGCGTTCGTTATCGAGCTCATTGGAAACAGCTTGGACACGTGAACCTCGCATACCAACGCAGGCGCCAACAGGGTCGATACGTTGATCTCCAGTTTTCACCGCAATTTTAGCCCGAGATCCCGGATCCCGCGCTGCAGCACGGATCTGGATAACGCCTTCTGAAATCTCCGGTACCTCAATTTTAAAGAGCTCGGTCAGCATTTCACGGCAAGCTCTCGACATAACCAGTTGAGGTCCTCGAGACTCGGTATTAATTTCACTCAAGATTGCACGCACCCGATCGTTAATGCGGAACGTCTCTCTGCCAACTAACTCTCCCCGAGGCAGTAACCCCTCAGCATTGTTGCCCAAGTCAACGATCACATTATCGCGAGTGACTTTTTTGACGATCCCGGCGAGAAGCTCGCCGATACGATCCCGATATAGATCGACGATTTGCGCCCGCTCGGCGTCACGCACTCGCTGCACGATAACCTGCTTGGCCGTCTGTGCTGCGATGCGTCCAAAGTCTGCATTTTCAATAATTTCCTCGTGTACATCGCCGACTTGCAAATTCGCATCAGCTTCTGCGGCTTCCTCAGTGGTGAACTGCGTCCCCAGCAAAGCCAGTTCCGTGTCAGGGACCACCAGCCAACGCCTGCGAGTTTGATATTCACCGCTCTCCCGATCGATCACCACTTCGATATCGGACTCTTCGTCGAAGCGTTTTTTCGCCGCCGTCGCAAGTGCCAATTCGATAGCTTCGAAAATAATATCTTCCGAAACACCTTTTTCTGCGGAGACTGCCTCCGCAACCATCAATATTTCTTTACTCATCGTATTCCTCGCAGCGACCCGTTACGCTAGGTGCCCTTGTTGCTCTCTTGAATTACTGTCCGGATTTTTCCGGCGACTTTGTTTTTTTCCCACCAGTATCCAACCTAGGCTGCACTCGTGCTCTATCAATTTGTTTAAGCGGAAGAAGATAATCGTGATCTTCTACACGCACTACCACGTCCTCACCCTCTACACCCATCAACCAACCCCGAAAGCGACGCCTACCCTCAAAAGGAAATCGCAGCTTCACTTCAATCGGCTCGTTAATATAGAGCGCATACTGCTCGACTTTGAACAAAAGCCGGTCTATCCCGGGAGAAGACACCTCTAGGGTGTAATCCCCTGATATCGGATCCTCCACATCGAGCACGCCGCCAACATGTCGGCTTACCTTGGCGCAGTCATCAACACTGACACCCGTTTCCGCTTCGATAAAGAGTCGAAGTGTCGGGCGCCGATTGGGCGACAAAAGCTCTAGACCCCATAGCTCGAACCCCAAAGATTCCACCGTGGGCGTCAGTAACTCCGACAATCGCGATTCCTTTCCTGACATACACGTTGCATCTCAAGTGTGTTTTCAGCGGATACAAAAAAGCCCCAAACAGGGGCTTAAACGTGATGGCTGCCTGAGCAATGGCTGCCATCGATTTGGTAGCGGGGGCCGGATTTGAACCGACGACCTTCGGGTTATGAGCCCGACGAGCTACCAGGCTGCTCCACCCCGCATCAAAACCTGTTGTGACCACCCCTGTGAGGAACGCCGTCAATATCCGCGTTACCTTTGGTTGCCACCTTAGCGAGCCAAACCCACTAAGCAGAGGCGCTGGAGTATAGGGATGCGCCACCTTAACGTCAACTCAGCACTTGATTAATTGCGATAAAAAGACGGAGGCTCAAAGTGCGAGAAAAAGTCCCTCAGCCACCACAGAAAGGCCTAGGGTTTCGACTCAAAATCTAGCCTCGTCCAAAAAAAGCTCAGACCTTTGGTTTGCAAGCCTCAGAACTGCAGACTAATCCCCAAAGAACCTGTTGGACAGGTTACCTGCCATAGATCACCCCCCTTCTATGCAGTAAGACAAATAAGGTTTAAATCGTGTTTCTAAATAAACAAAAAAAAGACCCACATGGGGTCTTTTTTGTGTTGGTGCGGAAGGCGGGACTTGAACCCGCACAGCCATAGGCCACTACCCCCTCAAGATAGCGTGTCTACCAATTCCACCACTCCCGCATTTTCTTAACCCTCGGGTAAATCCTGCCCCGAGTCAATAACATCGCCTTCTGCTGAATCTAGCGAGGGAAAATCAGACCCATCGCTCTCAAAAGCCGTTTCCGGGATGTCGCCGACAGGCAGGTCGCTTTCAAAAGACTGCACAGGTGCAGCTTCCACAGCCTCCATAGGTAACTCGAACCCCAAATCATCTTCACCAGCGGTCCGACTGTCAGCAAGCATTGCCAAGCCAAAACTACTGGCAAAAAAAGCGGCCACCAACCAAGCTGTTAATTTTGTCAGCACATTCGCACTACCCACGCTGCCAAGCAGTGTCTGAGAGCCGCCGGCACCAAAGGATGCGCCTATGTCAGAGCCTTTGCCCTGCTGCATCATTATGAGACCAATTATGCCCAAGGCCACCAGCAGGTGTACCACCAAAATAATCTGTTCCACTACGCCCTCCCAGCGCTTGCTGCGCTGGCAATGTGCCAAAAGCTATTGGCATTCAAAGAAGCTCCCCCAACGAGAGCTCCGTCAATATTATCGCACTCAAAGAGCACACCTGCATTTTCAGGCTTCACGCTGCCCCCATAAATAACAGGGATGTCCGCGCCAGCGTCACCAAAATGGCCCCGCAAGCAACCTTTTATCACCCCGTGCATGGCCTCAGCCTGCGCCGGAGTTGCCGTACGTCCTGTGCCGATTGCCCAAACGGGTTCGTACGCTACGACTAATTTTTCCCACGGCACCTCTGCCAACGAGCCCAGAAGCTGCTCCGAGACAACCTTGTCTTGCTGATCCGCATCGCGGTGCTCTAAGGTTTCTCCAACACAAACCACCGCGTGTAACCCTTGAGCAATGGCCAACTGAGCTTTCACCGCGACCTGAGCGTCTGTCTCGCTAAAAAGTGACCGCCGCTCTGAGTGCCCAATTATCACATAGCCACACCCGAGTTCACTGAGCATTTGACTTGACACCTCACCAGTGAGCGCACCCTCAACCCGATCGGCAGAGTTCTGGGCACCCAGTACAATGCCCTCCACTGCCTCGCTGACAACGCCCAAATACGGCGCAGGCGGACAAAGGACCACGTTGACGCCTGACAACTGAGGCAGCTCGCGCCACTCCTGTGCAAATTCTGCGATCAACTCGAGGCTGCCGTGCATTTTCCAATTGGCGATGACTAGTCCCGCCATCAGATTTGCTCCAGCCAGATCAGGCGCGCGAGGATAGCGGAAGGCCCTCGCGACCGCAAGCTCCTCAGACCCGAACAACCGATATCAAGCGCTGCGAATGACACCGGCGACCTGTTCGGCTAGCCCTTGGATTTCTGCGGCGTCATCACCTTCGATCATGACTCTGATAACGGGCTCAGTCCCTGACGGACGTAACAAGAGCCTTCCCCGACCTTCCAAAACATTTTCTACTTCTCGACAAACAGCAGACACCGGGTTGTCTCCTGCCAGATCAAGGTCGGTCTCTGGCAGCGGCACATTGATCATAACCTGGGGCAAGCGTTTCATACCCGAGAGTAAGTCCGACAGGGTCCGACCACTGGCGACAATAGCCTTGATCACCTGCAGTGCGGCTACAATGCCATCACCCGTTGTGGTGACGTCACCACAAATCAGGTGCCCAGACGACTCTCCGCCTAGCTGCCAACCCTCGGCAGCCATACGCTCTCGGACGTAACGATCACCTACTTTCGTTCTAGCTAGCTGAACACCGTGTTCCCCTAGGGCAATTTCCAGACCCATATTCGACATCTGTGTGCCCACAACACCCGGATCCGATTGTCCGACCGCGAGTCGCTGCATCGCAAGAACATAAAGTAAAGCATCACCATCAACCAGAGACCCATCAGCATCAATGAAGAGAACACGATCGCCATCCCCATCAAAAGCTACTCCGAAGTCTGCGCTGGTCCCGACTACCTGCTGACTGAGCAATTCGGTTGCCGTTGAACCAACGCCTTCGTTGATATTAAAACCATTCGGATCGGCGCCAATCACCGTGACATTGGCACCCAACTCACGAAATACAGGAGGGGCAACGTTATACGTCGCGCCATGGGCACAATCGAGAACAATGTTTAAGCCTTTGAGGGTGTATTGCCGAGGTAACGTCGCTTTGCAGAATTCAACATACCGACCCGCGGCGTCGTTTAGCCGTGTCGCCTTGCCCAGTTGTGCCGAATCTACTGTTTGGATGGGACCTTCAAGCGCTGCTTCGATCGCCAGTTCAAGTTCGTCAGATAGCTTTGCACCAAGACCCGAAAAAAACTTAATCCCATTGTCATAATAAGGGTTATGGGAAGCGCTGATAACGATGCCCACTGCCGCATTCTGACTGCGAGTCATCATAGCAATGGCAGGCGTAGGCAATGGACCTAACAGCTTTACGTTGGCTCCCGCAGCAACGAGACCCGCTTCAAGCGCAGACTCGAACATATAACCTGAAACTCGGGTGTCCTTGCCAATAATAACCGAGACTTTCTCTCCTAGTCGCTCCGAGAATACCCGACCACAAGCCCATCCCAGCCGCAGCATAAATTCTGGAGTGATAGGCGCCACGCCGACGCGACCGCGAATGCCATCGGTACCGAAATACTTTTTACTCATAGTGAGGCCTCTGCAAAGGCGGTCATCATAGCGACAGCATCCATTGTCTCACCCACATCGTGCACCCGTAAAATTTGAGCGCCGCCAGTCATTGCCAACACGGCCAACGCCAAACTCGCGGGCATACGCTGCGTCGTATCGCGTTCAATCACCGAGGCTATCATGGACTTCCGGGATAACCCTACCAGAACAGGCTGCCCCAAGGCTGTCACCTCAGGTAGACGTTTTAGCAAACTGAAATTGTGCTCAGGGGATTTTCCAAAGCCAAAACCTGGGTCAAAAATCAAGCGCTCACGAGGGATACCTGCAGCACTACAAAGTGCTGCACGCTGCTCGAGAAACTCAGTAACCTCTAACACCACATCTATATATTTAGGGCCCTGCTGCATCGTGAGCGGATCCCCTTGCATATGCATCAAGCAAATAGGTAAGCCCGTCTTAGCCGCGGCTTCCACAGCGCCATCTCGACCCAGTGCCCGGACATCATTAATCAAGCCGACCCCTGCCGCCGCGCCGGCGAGCATGACATTAGGAGAACTAGAGTCTAATGAGATTTCAACATCGAAGTGGCTCTTAACGCAGGTTATTGCGCCAAGGACTCGATCCATCTCCTCCTGCTCGGAGACCGGCAGTGCACCGGGACGTGTGGATTCGCCACCGATATCGAGAAACGAGGCACCAGCAACCACCATGGTTTCAGCAACTCGGCAGAGGGCGTCCAGGTTTAGGCTTGAAGCGCTAAACAGTGCTCCACCGTCTGAAAATGAATCGGGAGTGACGTTGAGAATTCCCATGACCAAGGGACGACTCAAGGAAAATTCCCGGCCAGGGCACACTAGCCGTGTGGGCCCATAGCCCGGTTTCTTCATGGTATTAGACGATTAATGCTCTCCAGCGGGATCACCAATAGGCCCCACGGAGTCGGTGGACGAAGAGGCGCCACCGCCATCTGATTGACTGCCTCCGGAATCACCCCAATCCGCAGGCGGGCGGGGGGTGATGTCGTTCATAATATCGTCAATCTGCTCGGCATCGATGGTCTCGTACTGCATCAGTGCCTCAGCCATTACATCGAGCTTTTTGCGATTTTCCTCGAGGATTTGATGCGCGCCTTGATAGCATTCATCAATGATCGTTCTCACCTCCTGATCTATCGCGCGCGCAGTATCGTCTGACATGGCTTTAGCCGGCTGACCGGCGCTGCGACCCAAGAATACTTCTTCGCCACCTTCGTCATACATCAACGGACCCATCTTCGGCGAGAGGCCCCACTTAGTGACCATATTTCGAGCAATCTCCGTTGCCCGCTGAATGTCGTTAGAGGCCCCTGTTGTAATTCCCTCTGGACCCAACGTCATTTCCTCGGCAACACGACCACCAAACAAACTGGTGATTTGACTCACAATATGTCGTCGGCTGTGACTGTATCGATCTTCCTCAGGCAGGAACATGGTGACACCCAGTGCTCGACCACGAGGAATTATAGAAACCTTGTACACCGGATCATGCTCGGGCATTAAACGCCCCACAATCGCATGCCCCGCCTCGTGGTATGCCGTATTCAGTTTTTCCTTTTCTGACATGACCATGGAGCGCCGCTCTGCGCCCATCATAATTTTGTCCTTAGCCAGTTCGAACTGCTGCATACCTACCATGCGCACGCCAGAGCGTGCGGCAAAAAGGGCTGCCTCGTTCACCAGGTTGGCAAGATCCGCACCCGAGAATCCGGGGGTTCCTCTAGCAATTTTCGACGGATCGACATCCTCGCCTAGGGGCACCTTGCGCATGTGCACCTTTAAAATGTGCTCTCTGCCCCGTATATCCGGTAAGCCTACAACCACCTGACGATCAAATCGCCCCGGACGCAATAACGCTGGATCCAACACATCTGGCCGGTTGGTGGCGGCAATAACAATGACACCATCGTTAACTTCAAAACCGTCCATCTCCACGAGCAATTGGTTGAGTGTTTGCTCACGCTCGTCGTGTCCGCCCCCCAAGCCCGCGCCACGGTGACGGCCAACGGCATCGATCTCGTCGATGAAAATAATGCAGGGCGACTGCTTTTTAGCCTGCTCAAACATGTCGCGAACTCGAGAGGCGCCGACGCCAACAAACATTTCGACAAAATCCGAACCCGAAATTGAGAAGAAGGGGACCTTGGCCTCTCCCGCAATGGCCTTGGCCAGTAGCGTCTTACCCGTTCCGGGCTGCCCGACCATCAAAATACCTCGAGGAATCCTGCCACCTAACTTCTGGAAGCGGCTGGGATCCCGAAGGTATTCCACCAACTCTTGCACGTCTTCCTTGGCCTCATCGACCCCAGCCACATCAGCAAACGTCGTTGTTATCTGGTCTTCACCCAACAGCTTGGCTTTGCTTTTGCCGAAGCTCATGGGGCCGCCTCGGCCACCGCCTCCACCTTGCATCTGGCGCATAAAAAACATAAACACGGCGATAATAATGAGGATGGGGAAACTCGCAACCAGCAGCTGTGTCCAGACGCTTTGCTGCTCTGGCTTCCTGCCCTCAACCTCCACACTGTGCGTGAGCAGGTCATCCATAAGCTTTGGATCTTCAACCATGGGTCGAATCGTTTCAAAGGTTGAGCCGTCGTAGCGTTCCGCACTAATTGTGAGCCCGTCCACGACCACCTTGCGGATTCGATCGTTGTTAATTTCCTCGATAAAGCTGGAGTAACCCACCTGCTCGCTGGCGCCCTGCATACTGAAGTTATTAAATACAGAGAGCAAGACTGCGGCAATTACCAGCCACAAAAGCAAATTTTTCGCCATGTTGTTCAAAATTTTTCCCTCACTCCAAAATCTGAGACACGTGCAGCATGCCAGTATAAAGGCTTTACGTTGGTGCGCCACGACTAGATTTCAAGCCCCTTTGGGGGTCAAAAACCTGCAATTTACGCGGAATAATCACCCCTACAGCGCTAGGAGCTGTTTTATTACTGGCCTTTAAAGCCGGTGGCCACCAAATAAACCTCTCGAGATCTGGGGCGAGAAGCCTCGGGCTTGCGCGTCAAAACACGATCAAAATGCTGCCTAGCGGTTCCCAAAACCGCCTCAAATCCCTCACCCTGAAAAATTTTAGTCACGAACGTCCCTCCCTGTATGAGGGTATGCGTTGCTAAATCTAACGCCAATTCAACCAAATACATGGATCGAGGTTGATCCACAGCGGTAACGCCACTCATATTTGGCGCCATATCGGACAAAACAACGTCGACCGGGCGCTCGCCCAATAAGACCTGTAAGGCTTCGAACACGGCCTCCTCCGTAAAGTCACCAAGCAGAAACTCCACATCCGCAAGGCTGTCCATTGGCAGAATGTCACTGGCAACGACGCGCCCACGTGCGCCCACCATCTCGACGGCGACTTGCGACCATCCACCGGGAGCCGCACCCAGATCCAAGACCGTCATGCCCGGCTTGATAACTCGATCACGATCGTTGATTTCTTTCAGCTTATAGCAGGCGCGCGAACGATAGCCCTCTTTTATTGCACGTTGTACATAGAGGTCTTCGCGATGCTCTTTTAGCCACGCCCGACTCGAAGAACGTTTCTTAACCATAGGTGGGGGACTCTTATCATGGTCTGTCGTACACTACACGGCCCTGAGTATAGATGACCACGATGGAAAGCGAGCGCAAATCCCCAAAAACCTCACTGAGCAATAAGCTTCTTCGGCAATATCGTGCCATTGCCCACAAACTAAATCCCGTTGTGCGAGTCGGCGGAAATGGCTTGAATGAAAACGTGTTGGCAGAGGTGGATCGGGCGCTGGGCGACCACGAACTTATCAAAATTAAAATAGCCGTTGGTGACCGCGACCTTCGAGACGCCATGATCGAACAACTGTGCCAAACAACCCGCGCGGAACTTGTGCAACGCATTGGCAATACCGCAACCCTGCTGCGCCGTAATCCACAAGCCGACCCTCGAAAATCAAATCTGCAACGGGCCTTGTAGCGACGCATCGAACTGCTACCTGCGACCTCCGCTTGTAGGGCTGTGCTGTAAACGGCAAATAAATATGCCTAAAACAGTACGCTCACCAACTGAAAGACCAACAGTGACAGAAGGTAAGCCCCTACGAGGTAACTCACGAGCATGCTAAGAGCTAGGCGCGCTGAGCCCTCACGGGCGAGGATAACCACAGTAGAAACGCATTGCAGGGCAACCGCAAAAAAGACCAACAGTGCGATACCAGAACCCAATGGCAAACCGCTCGCCTGAATGTGATCAACCAGCGGCAGCATATTTTCCTCTGACCCCTCGATACCAAAAATGGTCCCTAAGGTGCCCACAAAGACCTCTCGGGCCAGAAAGCTGGTGAGAATTGCGATCCCGTAACGCCAATCCAGCCCCAAAGGTGAAAAGATCGGTTCGACAAAATGTCCTAAGGTTCCCAGCCACGACTGACCTAAATCGGCCCCGCCATTTGGAAAATAACCCAGCACCCACACCACCATCGTCACCGCAACAATGATCTTGCCTGCCTGAGTCACAAACTGCTGACAGCGATTCCAGGCATTACGCAACAACGGCTTAGCCGTTGGCAGACGGTATGGTGGCAATTCAAGTACGAAGGGTTGCTCTGCTTGCTGGCTCTTAGACGCCTTACTGACAAAACCTGTCACCATTAGCGCTACAAACATCCCGAAAAAATAGATCGCAAACAGCGCCAATCCCTGCCACCCCACAAGGCCCAATAAAACGGTATCACTCGGGATAAACGTGGCAATCAAAAGCGCATAAACCGGCAATCGTGCCGAGCATGGCATTAGAGGAATCGCCAAATACGTCATCATTCTTTGTCGGGGAGAATCGACTGATCTCGCGGCGTAAATAGCTGGAATCGCGCAGGCAACCCCCGACAACAGCGGTATAAAACTTTTACCCGTCAGGCCGAATATCCTCAGCGGTCGGTGACAGATAAGTGCCGCTCTAGCGAGATAGCCTGAATCCTCCATAATGCCAATAACCAAGGTCAACACGAAGATCTGCGGCACGAACACTAAGAAGGCGCCGACACCACCAAACAATGCGTCGGCCACAAAATCAGCCATCATTTTGTTGGGGATGAGAGGAACCACCACCTGACCGAGGCCGGAGACCAGAGACTCAACCGCGTCCATCACCGGGGCCGACCACGTAAAAATCGACTGAAAGAACAGAAACATAATGAAGAAAAACGCCAAACCACCCAGTGCTGAGCTCAGAAAAAAGCGGTCCAGCCTAAGCTGTGAGTGAATCAGCACATCGCCCTTTGGGCTAAATTTTTGAGCCAGTTGCTGCGCTGATCCCCGCAAAATTTCGTTAGGCGTTTCACGCCAATTACGACTTACCGTGGCTTGTGGCGCGGAAGTCTCTTTAAGACCATCAATAAGGGTCTCAAAACCCAAGCTTTCCCGGGCCGACACTGAAATCACCGGCACACCCAAAGCCGTTGCGAGCCCAGCAGCATCAAATTCAAGCTGGTTATCCCTGATCACATCACACATGTTGGCCAACACGGTGACCGGCTTTTGGTGATGCTGGCACTCTCTAATCACCTGCAGAATGAAATGCATGCATTTCTCAAGCCGCGTTGCATCTGCAACACAGAGCACATGACTAACCTTATCGTCTGCAAGCGCCTCATTGAGAAAGCTCACAGCGATGGCTTCTTCACCTGAAATAGGCTCCAGTGAATAAGTGCCAGGAAAATCAACGAGCTCTATGTCAGGCAAACTCACCATGGGGCCACTAGCCACATCGACAGTTATGCCCGGATAATTGGCGACCCGCTGACTCAAACCTGTCAGGCGATTAAAAAGCGAGCTTTTCCCTGAATTAGGGCTGCCCAGCAACAGTACCTGCTTCACGATTTAGCTTCCGCGGTATCACCGGTCGACACAAACACAGCCGCCGCAATTTCCTTGTCCAGAGAAAATACCGAATTACTGATGCTGTACACCCTAGGAGCACCGAAGCCCGGGTTTAGTAAGCAATGGACGCGGGCACCGGGCTGAAAACCAAACTCCATGACGCGCCCTTGGTACGACACCGGCAACCCATCGCCAAAACCGGTAACCATGGCAGCGTCTCCGGGGCGCAGGTCCCAAAGTGCTTTAGCAGCGGGCGCATTATTCATAAGAAGCACTTAATGAGAAAGAGAATCAATACAGGCTATCGGGAAAGGAGCGCAGATTCAAATCAAGACCACTTCAAATGTGCTGTACACGCTCGATTTCGTAATAAATATCCCCGCTGGGGGCCTTCACCACGACCTCATCACCCTCACTCTTGCCCACCAAGGCCCTCGCAATAGGAGAGCTCACAGAGATCAGGTTTGCCTTAACATCGGCTTCATCCTCTCCCACGATTCGATAGGTCACGGCGCTGTCGTTCTCTGTATTAATGAGATCAACCGTCGTCCCAAAAATAACCTTCCCTGAATTGGGAATTGCACTGACATCAATAACTTGGGCATGAGACAGTTTGTGCTCGATATCCTGAATACGACCTTCGGCAAAACTCTGCTGCTCCCTCGCCGCGTGGTACTCGGCATTCTCCTTCAAATCACCATGCTCACGCGCCTCAGCAATGGCCTGAATAATACGCGGACGATCTTCGCGCTTCAGTCGGTCTAGCTCCTCTCGAAGGGATTGCTCTCCAACAAGGGTCATGGGCACTTTGTTCATGCGGTGATGCTCTCGTGTAAATCCTGCAACCTTCTCACAGAAATATCGGTTTCCTGCTCCAGCGCCATGCAGACTGCCTCTGCTGCCGCTAATGTCGTGGTATAAAAAACCCGGTGCTGCTCGGCGCTGGCACGGATTGGAGCAGAGTCCTGTATTGCCGTTCGGCCCTCGGTGGTATTCACCACCAAGCTGGCCTCGTCATTTTTTATCAGATCAACGATGTGGGGTCGACCCTCTCGAACCTTATTAATTCGACGGACTTGCAAACCTGCCGATTCCAGTGCCTTCGCGGTGCCACCCGTAGCAGCAAGAGTAAAGCCGCGGTCCACCAGTCGTCTAGCTACATCAACAGCAGCTGGTTTATCAACATCCCGCACACTAAAAAGTGCTAGACCCGACTGGGGTGGCACGTCTCCAGCTCCAAGCTGTGCTCTGGCAAATGCCGCGGCAAAGGTGTCTCCAGTCCCCATCACCTCACCCGTCGACTTCATTTCCGGACCCAAAATAGGATCAATACCGGGGAACTTGTTGAAAGGCAGTACCGCTTCTTTCACCGCGAAGTAAGGCGGCACCACTTCCCGAGTCACGCCTTGTTCAGCCAGTGACTGACCCGCCATGCAGCGCGACGCTATCTTCGCCAGGGATATGCCCACGGCTTTAGAGACGAAGGGAACCGTTCTGGATGCCCGGGGATTAACTTCAATAACGTAGATTTCATTATCTTGGTAAGCGAGCTGAACATTCATGAGCCCGCACACTCCAAGCTCAATGGCCATTGCTCGGACCACATCCCGCATTTGGTCTTGGACTTCAGCATCGAGGCTGTAAGGTGGCAGTGAACAGGCAGAGTCACCAGAGTGCACGCCAGCCTGCTCGATGTGCTGCATGATGGCTCCGATGACGACTGAATCACCATCGCTCACGGCATCGATGTCTACCTCGATAGCAGCACTGAGAAAGCTATCGAGCAACACCGGTGAGTCCTCAGAGACTCGCACCGCATCACGCATGTAGCGCAACAAATCTTCTTCCCGGTAAACAATCTCCATAGCCCGGCCACCGAGCACATAGGACGGACGCACTACCAGTGGATACCCAATCGCTGCTGCCGCTGCAATCGCCTCATCAACGCTGCGTACTGTCGTATTTTCGGGTTGCCGCAACCCCAATTTCTGGATCATATGCTGGAAGCGCTCACGATCTTCAGCGCGATCAATCTGATCGGGGGTTGTACCAATAATAGGCACTCCCGCGCTTTCCAGAGCCCTTGCCAGCTTCAGAGGTGTCTGCCCACCAAACTGGACGATCACACCCTCCGGCTTTTCTAAATCAACAATTTCCAGAACGTCTTCAAGGGTTACCGGCTCAAAATAGAGGCGATCCGACGTGTCGTAATCTGTCGACACGGTCTCGGGATTACAGTTAACCATGATGGTTTCATAACCGTCCTCACGCATAGCGAGGGCGGCATGGACGCAGCAATAGTCGAACTCAATTCCCTGACCAATACGGTTAGGGCCACCGCCAAGCACCACAATTTTGCGACGGTCGCTGGTTGCGGCCTCACACTCTTCCTCGTAAGTCGAGTACATGTAAGCGGTCGAAGTCGCGAACTCTGCAGCGCAGGTATCTACCCGCTTATACACTGGACGTAAGTTAAGACTATGGCGGTAGTCGCGCACCTCTGCTTCAGAGGTTGCCAACAAAACCGCTAACCGAGCATCAGAGAAACCCTTGCGCTTGAGCACTCTGAGTTCGGCGTAAGTCAAACTACTCAGCGCCCTACCCACTAAATGGGCTTCGGCTGCTACCAGATCTTCAATTTGCACTAGGAACCAAGGATCAATGCCCGAGTAACCGGCGACCTCCTCGAGGGAGAAATCGGAACGAAAAGCATCGGCTACAAACCAAATCCTCTCTGCGCAAGGATTGGTTAGCGCATCGATAAGCTCAGCACGGGTATCGGCATCGGTGACGGTTATTTGTGATTCAAAGCCCGATGAACCCACCTCTAAGCCACGAAGGGCTTTTTGCACGGACTCTTGAAAGGTGCGGCCGATAGCCATCACCTCACCCACAGATTTCATTTGCGTGGTCAGCCGTGCATCGGCGGTCGCAAATTTTTCAAAGGCGAAGCGTGGAATTTTGGTAACCACATAATCTATCGACGGCTCAAAGGATGCCGGCGTGGCGCCCCCGGTAATCTCGTTTTCGAGCTCATCAAGTGTGTAACCCACGGCGAGCTTTGCCGCCACCTTAGCGATGGGGAACCCGGTTGCCTTAGAGGCCAAAGCAGATGACCTGGAGACCCGCGGGTTCATCTCAATGACCACCATACGACCGGTATCGGGGCACAGGCCGAACTGAACATTTGAGCCGCCAGTCTCCACTCCGATTTCTCGCAAGACGGCGAGAGAAGCATCACGCATCACCTGATACTCTTTATCCGTCAGGGTCTGAGCAGGGGCAACCGTAATCGAGTCGCCAGTGTGCACTCCCATGGCATCGAAATTTTCAATCGAACAAATAATGATGCAGTTATCTTTACGATCTCGCACCACCTCCATTTCGTACTCTTTCCAGCCAATCAGCGATTCGTCGATGAGCAATTCATTTGTTGGGGACAGGTCAAAACCACGCTGGCAGATGGCCTCAAACTCATCACGATTGTAGGCAATACCTCCACCGGACCCACCCATCGTAAAAGACGGCCGAATAATGCAGGGAAAGCCAAGGTCGCCCAAAACTTTGAAGGCCTCATCCATGGAATGCACGGTAGAGGCCCGGGGCGTCTCCAAACCAATCCGCTTCATTGCCTGATCGAACAGCTCTCGATCTTCCGCCTTATCGATCGCATCCTTACTGGCACCGATCATCTCTACGCCGTACTTATTCAGCACACCCTCGGCAGCCAATTTTAGGGCGCAATTTAGCGCTGTTTGCCCACCCATAGTCGGCAAGATGGCATCGGGTCGCTCTCGCTCGATGATACGGGCTACTGTCTGCCACTCCACCGGCTCGATATAGGTCGCATCGGCCATCGATGGGTCAGTCATAATGGTCGCAGGATTTGAATTAACCAATATGACTCGATAACCCTCCTCGCGCAGTGCCTTGCAAGCCTGTGCACCGGAGTAGTCGAATTCACAGGCCTGCCCAATAACGATGGGACCAGCGCCTAGTATTAATATGCTTTCTAAGTCATGACGTTTTGGCATATCAACCGCCCTCCTGCTCGGCTCGCCGGTCTCTCATGGCGCGTATGAAAGGGGCGAACAGCTGTCCAGCGTCTCGAGGGCCAGGACTTGCCTCGGGATGACCCTGAAAGCTATAAGCAGGCACGTCGTTGCGGGCAATCCCCTGCAGAGAGCCATCAAATAAGGACCTGTGGGTGACACTCAATGTTTCTGGCAACCCCTGTTCAGAGACCGTAAAACCATGATTCTGGCTTGTCACCATGACTGCGCCATCGGCGAGCTTTTGCACCGGATGATTGGCACCATGATGACCAAATTTCATTTTTTCGGTACTAGCGCCGCTTGCTAACGCCATAATCTGGTGCCCCAAACAAATGCCAAAAAGTGGGATCCCACGAGCCATAGCGGCGCGAGCAAGCTCGATCGCGTAATCGCAAGGTTCGGGATCTCCGGGGCCATTAGAAAGAAAAATACCGTCAGGTTCGTAGGCACATACAGTTTCAATATCAGACTGAGCAGGGAGCACGGTCAACGAGCAGCCTCGATCGACTAACATTCGCAAGATGTTGCGCTTCACGCCAAAGTCTATGGCCACAACGGAAAAATTAGCGGAGGGTGCCGGGCGCTGGTCACTGCCCCATTGCCAACTGCCTTCCTCCCAACGGTAGGGTGTTGGCGTCGTAACTTCCTTCGCCAGATCCATACCTACCAGCCCGGAAAAATCACGGGCCTGAGCTAAGGCAGCTTCAACGTCTGGGTTTTCACCCGCCACAATACAGCCACTCAATGCGCCTTTGTCTCGCAGGATTCGCGTCAATTTTCGCGTGTCGATATCGGCAATCGCCACGACGCCCTCAGCAACGAGGTAACTCGACAGGCTCTGCTCACTGCGCCAACTGCTGGCAACAAGAGGCAGATCCCGAATCACAAGGCCCGCCGCATGAACACCCGTCGACTCGGCATCTTCAGAGGTGACGCCCGTATTGCCAATATGTGGGTAAGTCAGGGTAACAATCTGTCGCGCGTAGGAAGGATCAGTGAGAATTTCCTGATAACCCGTCATGGCAGTATTGAAAACCACCTCACCGGTCGTCTGGCCTTCTGCGCCCACAGAAGCACCGCGAAAAATCGTGCCATCTTCTAGTGCGAGGATAGCGGTGTTTGACACATTCATCTCCCAGTCAGCAAGGCCCGCACGGCTGTCATAATGAGTCACCCGAGTGCCGACGATGGGACTGGGTGTGACGCGTATTGGCAATGGCTTGAATAACGCTGGGTCAACATACTCGTGGAGAGCAAAGACCCCGCCGGCTGGGACGCTAGTCTATTTGAACACCCTTGCTCTGTCCATGAACAACCGGAAAACATTGTGTTCGGCGTCACTTCCTCTAGGATGCCCCATGCCAACTCAGAGACCCTCATGACCAGCGATAGCATTCCCACCAATGAAGACCAGCGTTTAAGCCCCTTACAACTAGGGCTGCTCACGATTGGACTGCTGACAACGGCTGTTGGCCAATCCTTTATTTTTGCGATCCTGCCCCCCTTGGGGCGTGAAGTGAACCTAACTGTCCTGCAAATAAACACCATTATTGCGTCATCGGCTTTAGTGTTTAGTGCCGCAGCGACAGTTTGGGGCCGAATGTGTGATCAAATCGGTCGCAAACCGGTCATTCTCATTGGCTTAACCGGCTACGCAGTAGGTAATTTTGTCTTCGCCATGATCTTCGACGCAGCCATGCGCGGTTGGCTCGCAGGACCTCTGCTGTTTGGACTGATTTTGTTGGGACGTTGCTCTCAAGCAGTGGTTATGTCGGGCACTAACCCCGGAGCTGCGGCTTATGCAGCAGACTTCAGCTCACGAGAACACCGGACCAAGGCTCTGGCACGCCTAGGCACTGCAAGCAGTCTAGGGATGATTATTGGTCCCATCGTAGCCGGGGCTCTTGCTGGCTTTGGGCTTCTTTTTCCGCTTTACACGGCAAGCGGCTTGGCCGCACTGGCCGCGATCGTCATTGCCCTTAAGTTACCCCCTGGGAAAATCAAAGAGGCCAAGTCCCGAACAACCCAAAGACTGCGTTTTATCGATCCGAGGCTGCGCCTTTATTTGCTGTGCTCCTTTGGCGGTTTCACCGGTTTCGCCGGGCTGCAGCAAACCCTGGGTTTCCGACTTCAAGACATGCTGTCCCTAAGCGGCACCGAGACCGCTCAGTACACTGGATTCGCGCTGATGGTCGCCGCACTATTTTCCTTTGCCATGCAGCTCTTTGTCGCTTCACGTTTCCAAGGCAGACCGATCACACTGATACGCGCAGGCGTAGGGCTGCTTCTCTTGGGGGCTTTAGTTATCGCGATCCCCGGTTCTTTCGTTCTGGTGTTAGTCGGCATGGCATCTTTGGGGGCAGGCCTGGGTCTTGCTGTTCCAGCGATTGCCGCTTCGGCGTCACTGGCCGTATCTCATGAGGAGCAGGGTGCGGCAGCGGGCCTAGTGACCGCCTGTCCCGCAGCAGGATTCGTCACAGGACCGTTAATCTGCGGCTTCTTGTACGAGATCGATCCCACATTTTCAGCTTTGGGGGCTGCCACAATTTTGATCATGGTGGTGATCACCGCATCACGCATGCACGGCAACAGATAAGCAATCGGTTGCACGCGTAGGGACAGGCTTAGTAACAGTCACTCCCCGGGGCTACAGCAACGCCTCAAGAGCTTTAAGAATAGTCGGAGGTATCGCGGCCGACTTTCCCGAAGCCTGATCGACAAAAGCATGGGTAAAACGCCCAACCGCTCGAGTCGTATCTTCTGTTGCTGAAAATACGCCCAGTTCCCAAGACACCGACTTAGTCCCTAAGCGTTCTATTCTCAGCCCCAACTCCAATACTTCGGGATAACTCACTGGCGCAAAATAATCACAAGCCGAAGCCACAACATAGCCCACCACAGGATCATGACCGGGGCGCATTCCCCCACGTTCTATTAAAAATTGGTTCACGACGGTATCGAACCAGGCGTAATAGACCACGTTGTTGGCATGACCATAAATATCGTTGTCAGCCCAACGGGTTGGCACGTCGTAAAACAGCGCGTAACGCGTTCTGTGAGCGGGTTCAGGATGGGCCATATCAACCTGACCAGGCTTTTTCGTACAGCTGCAGGGCGCAGGCCTCGGTAACCTCCACCGGATTGTTAACCAACAATCGCTGTTGCAACATGGCGTCGGCAGCGAGCATCGGCAAGTCATCTGCCGCAACTCCGGCTGCTTCTAGCGTTGCAGGCAGACCGGAAGTCGCAATCAGGTCGTCAAACCAAACCATCAAGCCAGCAGCACTGGTCGCCACACCACCGGGCAACTCCTCGGCTAGCTCGCCGTAGTCCTTTTGCACCATCGGCGCGTTGAAGGCCAACACAGCAGGCAGCATGAGGGAGTTACTCAAACCGTGGGGAATATGGTAGTGCCCACCCAGTGGGTAAGCGAGGGCATGCACAGCTGCAACGGGCGCGTTTGCAAAGGCCTGTCCCGCAAACATGGATCCCAGCAACATAGCCTCGCGAGCGGCAAGGTCTGTTGGCTGCGTCAGCACCGTATTAATATTGTGCGACAGCAAGCGCAGGGCTCTCAATGCAAGCATGTCCGATATGGGGTTCTTCTTAAGCTTTGACGTATAAGCCTCGATAGCATGCACCATTGCATCGATACCCGTCATTGCCGTTGCGCTTCGCGGTAACCCCAGAGTCAATTCAGCGTCTAAGATCGCAACGTCGGGTAGCAAGACCGACGAACTCACTCCCGCCTTAGTCGTTGCCCCCGTGGTAATCACCGCCACAGGGGTGACTTCAGAGCCAGTCCCCGCCGTTGTGGGAACCAGAAACAAGGGTAGACGCCCGGGGGGCAGCTGATCGACGCCGTACATCTCTGCCAGCGATTGATCACCAACCATCAGAACAGATACGACCTTGGCGACGTCCATAGAGCTGCCGCCGCCAACAGCGATCACGCCGTCGACATTGTTTTCCCTTGCGACAACACAAGCCGCCTCAACCACATCCTCGCTGGGGTCAGCAGCAACGCCGTCAAAAATCGTCAAGGCATCACACTGCGCTGATATCGCTTGAGCGATAGGTGCAATAAGCCCCAGGGTGACCAACCCATTGTCAGTCACTATCAAGGGTCGCCTCACGCTCAGCTTTGCGCACTCGTCCCCCAAAGTCCCTGCGAGGCCTGGGCCGACACGAACGTGGGGGACTGTGCTATAGCTGAAAGACGTCATGCTCAAAAAGTGAAGATCACTTTACCTTTGGCTCGGCGTTCCATCATGGCTGCATATCCCGCTTCGAACTCAGCAATAGGGAAAACGTCAGTAACCACTGGCTTGATTTTCTCAGCCTCAAACCACTCCCACAGAGTCTTCACGTTTGACAAATGCTCCTCGGGTTCTTCCGCCATAAATCGTCCCCAAAATACACCGACGATTTGACAGCCCTTCAGCAACGTTAGGTTTAGCGGCACCTTGGGAATCGGGCCGTTGGCAAAACCAATCACCAAGAATCGGCCTTGCCACGCCATGGAACGCAGTGCAATTTCACTGAAATCACCGCCCACAGGGTCATAAACTACGTCTACCCCACGACCCTCGGTCAACTCTTTAATACGACCTTTGAGATCCTCGGTGCTGTAGTTAATGACCTCATCGGCGCCTAGCTCCTTGCACAATTCGAGCTTTTCATCACTGCTCGCTGCGGCAATCACTTTGGCGCCCAAAGCTTTACCCAGCTCAACAGCGGTACTACCCACGCCACCCGCAGCGCCCAGCACCAAAAGGGTTTCTCCGGGTTGAATGTTAGCGCGTTGAACCAAAGCGTAGTACGAGGTGAAGTAGGTAATGCCAATACCAGCAGCCTCCGTCATCGTTAGCGCCTTGGGTTTAGGCAAAAGGCTGTTTTCGTTCACGACCAGAGTATCGGCAAAGCCTCCGGCCATGCCCATTTGCACAACCTCATCACCCACCTGCCAACGGCTTACGTCGCTGCCAATAGCCTCAACTACGCCCGCACATTCACCGCCAGGTACAAATGGCAGCTCTGGTTGAAACTGATACTTACCCTGAATAATCAGCACATCAGGAAAGTTTAGGCCCGCTGCCTTGACCCGCATAAGCACGTCGTTAGCGCCCAGTTCGGACACTGGCCAGTCATCACACAAGTCGAGCTTTTCAGGCAGTCCGTGCTCCCTGCATACCAACGCAATGGCCATATCAGTAAACCTCGAACAGGCCAGCGGCACCCATACCACCGCCGACACACATGGTGACAACGACGTATTTGACGCCGCGCCGCTTACCTTCCAGAAGGGCATGGCCAATCATGCGTGAGCCACTCATTCCGTAGGGGTGTCCTACGGCAATCGCCCCACCATCAACGTTGAGTTTATCGTTATCGATACCCAGCTGATCTCGGCAGTAGAGAACCTGAACTGCGAAGGCTTCGTTGAGTTCCCAAAGACCAATGTCATCAACGCTGAGACCATGCTGCTTCAATAATTTGGGCACAGCAAAGACCGGGCCGATGCCCATTTCATCGGGTTCGCAACCAGCAACCGCCATGCCACGATAGGCGCCCAAAGGTTGAAGACCGAGCTGCTCTGCCAGCTTAGCTTCCATCAGCACTTGTGCCGAGGCGCCATCTGAAAGCTGCGAGGCGTTGCCGGCCGTAATAGTGCCGCCCTCGATTACGGTGCGCAGACCCTTAACACCCTCTAGCGTTGAAGGTCGAACACCTTCATCGGCGGTAACGGTTACTTCCGCCTCAGACTGCTCGCCAGTTTCTTTGTTCCAAACAATTCGAGTCGCGGTGACTGGAACGATTTCATTGTCGTACTTGCCTGCTTCGTAGGCTGCTGCAACACGCAGCTGAGACTGCAAACCGTACTCATCCATCGCGTCCCGAGTAATGCCGTACCGATTGGCTACAACCTCAGCGGTCTGCAGCATTGGCATGTAAATATTCTTGTGCATGCCCATCAGTTCCTCATCTGCCAGGCGATGAGAATTCATGTGCTCATTTTGTACCAGCGAAATAGAGTCTTGACCGCCACCAATGGTGACATCCATGCCATCTACAATGATCTGCTTAGCCGCCATCGACACCGCCATGAGGCCAGAAGAACACTGACGGTCAATGGTTTGACCACTGACAGTAACCGGCAAACCACCTCGCAGGGCGGCCAGACGACCGATATTCATACCTTGAGTACCCTGCGTCAGCGCAGAGCCCATGGTGACATCATCAACGCGATCACCTTCAATGCCTGCGCGCGCAACTGCAGCACGAATAGCGTTACCACCCAAGCTTGGGCCTGCCAGATTGTTGAAGCTTCCGCGATAGGCTTTACCGATTGGGGTGCGAGCAGTTGAAACAATTACGGCTTCTCTCATGATCTAATTCCTCAGTTTTCCAGTTTAATTCCCAGACCTTCAGCGGCTTTGCCCACCATCTTGAAGGTTTGCTCAAAGCCTGCCTTGAGCTGTGTTTCAGGTCCTTGGGAGATTTGCTCCCAGTGCGCAGCCAAGCCCTCAGGCGTCTGCTGATCTTCTGGCAACCAAACGCTGTCGGTTTCGACAATTTTTGCCACCGCATAAGAGCCAGCACCCGCCGCTACGATTGTTTGGGTTGGCGCATCCTCACTCACCATAAACAACACCGCAGGAGTGACGGTTTCAGGTGTTAAAAGGTTGAAGGCTTGCTCACCCATCAAACCCTCAGTCATACGGGTGCCCGCTGTAGGTGCCAAGGCGTTGACACGAATATTGTATTTAGCGCCCTCCTGAGCCAGGGTATTCATTAACCCCACCACACCAAGCTTGGCTGCACCGTAGTTACTCTGACCAAAATTTCCGTAAAGCCCGCTGGAGGATGAAGTCACCACAATGCGGCCATACTCCTGCCCCTTCATAATGTCCCAAACGGCCTTGGTGCAGTTCACCGTACCCATCAAATGGACTTCGAGCACAGTCCGGAAATCTGCCAAGTCCATTTTAGTGAAGCTCTTATCTCGCAGGATCCCAGCGTTGTTGACGAGGATATCGATGCGACCCCACTGCGCCATGACCTTCTCGACCATATCAGCCACATCATCGGCATTGGCAACATTGGCGGGGTGCGCCATCGCCTCACCACCAAGGGCCTCGATCTCGGCTACGACCGCCATCGCGGCGTCGCTATTTTGGCCCTCGCCGTTTACTGATCCACCCAGGTCATTGACCACAACCCTAGCGCCACGCTTGGCCATTTCAATGGCATGGCTTCTTCCAAGACCGCCACCGGCCCCAGTGATAATGGCAACTTTACCGTCGTATCGAATCGTCATAATTTCTTCTCTTATCTAAAAGTGTGCAGCGTTGTTTTAAGCAACTATCGTCATACCCAACCACTCTGCGTAAAGCGCAGGAGTATCCTCACCCTCAATCTCCACCGTGATGTTTTGCTGAGTCAAAAATCGATTGTCATCCTTTTGCTCGATACTCGCGAGTTCTATGTGCGCACGAACGCGCTTACCCGCCCGGACTGGTGCTAGAAATCGCACTTTGTTCAATCCGTAATTAACACCCATGACCAGCCCTTCTGGGTGTACGGAAACACTCTCGCAAAGCTTAACCAGCATAGATAGCGTTAAGAACCCGTGGGCAATGGTGCCTCCGAAAGGTGTTTTTGCCGCGTTCTCTTCATCAATATGAATGAACTGATGATCTTCAGTGCAGTCGGCAAACTCGTTGATACGCTCCTGCCCAAGGGTTACCCAGTCACTGGTACCCAGCTTTTGGCCAGCCATACCTAGAAATTCATCGACGGACAATGTCTTAATGCTCATGGTCTTTTTCCTTAAGTGAGTCTGTTGCTGTGAGTTTACCGAGGGTTACAAAGTGCTAATCAACCGTCACGGAAAGTGGCTTTGAGCTCTGCAGAACTGTCTGAATATTTTTTAAGCTCGTGACGCCCCACCACCATGCGGTGCACTTCATCTGGACCGTCTGCAAGACGCAAAGTCCGCTGCCCAGCCCACATGGCTGCAAGGGGAAAGTCTTGAGAAACACCCAGCCCGCCGTGCATTTGAATGGCATCGTCAACAACTTTCAGCGTCATATTGGGAACCACTGTTTTGATCATAGAAATCCAAATGCGCGCTTCCTTAGCATCCACATTGTCCATCATCCAAGCGGTCTTGAGCGTAAGGAGGCGTGCCTGCTCGATGCCCATTCGCGCGTTGGCAATAACATCCACGTTGCCACCTAGCTTGGCCAGGGGTCGACCAAAGGCCTCGCGAGTTGTTGCTCGCTCACACAACATTTGCAACGCGCGCTCAGCCGCGCCTATCGAACGCATGCAGTGGTGGATACGCCCGGGGCCCAAACGCCCCTGAGAGATCTCGAAGCCCCGACCCTCCCCCAAAATAATATTGTCCTTGGGCACGCGAACGTTATTGAGTTTCACATGCATGTGCCCGTGAGGCGCGTCATCCATATTGAACACCGTTAAATGACGCAGTATTTCAACTCCAGGAGCATCCATAGGAATCAAAATCTGGCTTTGCTGCTTGTGCTTTACCGCGTCCGGGCTGGTTTTAACCATGCAGATCATCACCTTACAGCGCTCATCACCCGCACCTGACGTCCAGTGCTTCTCGCCATTGATCACCCACTCGTCGCCCTCCAAAACTGCCGAGGTACAAATATTCGTAGCATCAGATGAGGCGACGCCGGGCTCAGTCATACCAAAACATGAGCGAATTTCACCGCGCATCAGCGGCTCTAACCACTGCGCTTTTTGCGCTTCACTGCCGTATTTGTGAATCACTTCCATATTGCCGGTATCGGGAGCCGAACAATTGAATACCTCTGCACCCAAATGAGACTTGCCCATTTCTTCGGCCAAATACGCGTACTCCACGGTATTTAAACCCGATCCGTGGTCACCCTTACCGGTTAAAAAGAAATTCCACAAGCCACGCTCTCGGGCTCCAGCCTTCATTTGCTCTAAAATTTCATTCTGCCGCGGCGTGGCCTCCCAGGGACTCCCTTTACGTACTTCAGCAAAAAACTCAGGCTCTAAAGGCATAACGTGATCAGTCAAGTACTGGCTGACGGCCTCGAGGGTGGGAGCAATACGATCGGATATACCAAGATCCATGGTGATTTCCTTTTTGGATAGTCTTGACGACTTTAGAAGACTGGAAGACAACGCGAGCAGAAATTTGAACATAGCGTATGTTTTCTTTACGTTCAAGTATGTTAGCGTTATTCAGTCTCCTCAGCAGGGTGTTTTGGCTTTGCAATTCGCCGCTAACATTCAGGCTCTAAGCCACAATTTTGCGGGCCGTCAGGTATTAAAAGACGTCTCCTTCACGTTGGAGCAAGGCGCTTTTGTGGGCTTAATCGGCGCGAACGGTGCCGGAAAGACAACACTGTTCTCGGTGCTCACACGACTGATTAGGGCCACATCAGGCACGGTAATGCTATTTGGGCACGATCTGCAGCGGTCACCCGCAGCAGCACTCGCGACCCTTGGCATTGTATTTCAACAACCCACTCTGGACCTCGATCTCTCGGTTTTGCAAAATCTGCAGTACCACGGAGCAATTCAAGGAATGTCTCCAACCCACGTGCAAGGGAGAGCACAAGAGGAGTTAGAGCGCCTCCAGCTCTGGGACCGCAGGCACGAACGTATCCGTTGGTTGAACGGCGGTCATCGCCGTCGCGTGGAAATCGCCAGAGCGCTGCTGCACGAACCTCAACTCCTTTTACTGGATGAAGCCACCTCAAGCCTAGATCTGGAAAGTAGGATTCACCTTAAGCGCCATATCAGATCGTTAATCGATGCGAGAGGCTTGACGGTTCTGTGGACGACCCACCTGGCAGAAGAATTGGAGAGAAACGATCAGGTCATTTTGCTGAGCCGGGGTGAGGTTCACGCCCAGGGCCAACTTTCCAGTCTGCTAACAGCTGCTGGAGTCAGCGATGCCAACCAGCTCATGCTGAATCTGTCGACAGCTCGCACATGAAAAAATCGGCGTATCTGTTTTGTTTTTGGGGTGTCCTCAAACGCGAGTTTCAAAGGTCATTACAACAGCGCACCCGCTTCATTAGCGCGCTGGTTCGGCCGTTGCTCTGGCTGGCAGTTTTTGCCGCAGGATTTAGAGGGACATTGGAAGGAATGGTCATAGCGTTGTACGGGACCCCCGTGGATTATGAGGTCTACATCACCCCAGGCCTCATCGGCATGATTATTCTTTTCAACAGCATGCAAAGCTCGCTATCAATGGTCTATGACCGAGAAATGGGCAGCATGCGAGTTCTGCTAACCAGCCCGCTGCCACGTAGCTACCTACTTTTTTGCAAACTTTTCGCCATAGCTCTGACGTCCATGCTGCAGGTTTACGCCTTTTTGGCCGTGGCTTTTTTGTTTGACGTGGCGCCACCCGCTCTTGGCTATTTGACCGCACTACCCGCCATTTTAATGGGTGCGTTTATTCTGGGAGCCCTTGGCCTATTGCTGGCGTCGCTGATCGAACAATTAGAAAATTTTGCTGGGGTTATGAATTTTGTGGTTTTTCCTCTGTTCTTTCTTTCTCCAGCACTTTATCCCCTAACGTTTATGCAAGACGGCAACACATGGGTTTACTGGGCCTGCGTCATCAACCCCTTCACTTACGTGGTGGAGCTGATTCGACATGCGCTTTATCTGGACTTAAATACCCCTGCACTCTTGGTCAATCTAGTCGCATTTGCAGTACTCACAACGGCTGCTCTAATGGGCTTCGATCCCGCAAGGCGCATGCTTCACACCAAAGGCCCGAAAGGCCGCTAAGGTAATTAAAATTTGTTAACGAGGTCTAGGCGGCGCAGTGCGTGTACCGCAGTGTTGGCCACGCACATTTGCACAACCCCCGTTTTCAAGGTGGCTGACCTCATCCCACGCTTGCACCTCGACTCGAGCCACCTACGCGCCTTTGCGCACCTCTTAGCCAAAACCACCAGAATGCCGGCGCTGCATCAACCTCGATAGCAAGTTAGCGTGTGCTGGTAATGATGCTCTGAGACGCCGACCAAGTTCGGTATTGCAGCGCAGAGCTCGATGCGTTGTGGCAATTAGCCGCTGTTAAAGCGGCATCAATCTGACCGCGCTGATCAGACTTGGTACAGACCGGATCGGGTTGCGATGCGTCTCCGGTCAGGGCAAAAGCCTGGCACCGACAACCACCAAAATCCTGCTCTTTTTCCGGGCAACTGCGACAGGGCTCCTGCATCCAATCAAAACCGCGATAAGCATTAAAAGCCGACGATTCGTTCCAGATCGCCGCAACATCGTGATCGCGAACGTTGGGAAACTCCAGCGGCAAGCCTCTGGCACTGTGACAAGGCAGCGCCAACCCATCGGGTGCGACAGCCAAAAACATTTTGGCCCAGCCATTCATGCAGGGCTTGGGGCGCTCTTCGTAATAGTCAGGAACCACAAAAAAAAGTCGCATGCCATTAGGGTGCGCTTCCCGCCATGCGTTGGTGACCTCTTCAGCCCGAGCAAGCTGCTCGCGACTGGGCATGAGCTCATCACGATTGAGCAACGCCCAACCGTGATACTGCGCATTCGCCAGCTCAACGTAGTCAGCTCCCAGCTCATGGGACAGGTCGATGATCTGTTCGATCTGATCAATATTGTGTCGGTGTAAAACAAAATTGAGCACCATAGGATACCCCGCCGACTTTACCGCCTCGGCCATAGCCAGCTTGTGCGCGAAAGCCTTTCGACTCCCAGACAACAGCTCGCTGATATCACTATCTGTCGATTGGAAACTGATTTGTATATGGTCTAGCCCCGCCTCTCTTAACGACCCGACCCGGTCGCGAGTAAGACCCACCCCGGAAGTAATTAAGTTGCTGTAGAAACCCAAGCGGCGCGCCTCCGCCACCAGCAATTCAAGATCCTGCCGCACCAAGGGCTCACCACCAGAGAAGCCGAGTTGGGCCGCCCCCATTTTCCGGGATTGTTGCAGCACGCGAAACCAGTCTTCGGTGGTTAGCTCGGTTCCTGCGGAGGCTAACTCTACGGGGTTGGAGCAGTAGGGACATTGCAGGGGACAGCGGTAGGTTAGCTCAGCTAACAGCCACAAGGGAGGTGAGATCGCCGCAGTGGCCGACATTCCAAAAACTCAGGAAAACGCAACCCAGCGCTGGGCGCTGGCGGTGGTCATGAACTCCTCAATATCTGAGGCAATGCCCTCGACCTGAGGAAACCGCTCGGCAAGCTCGGCGATAATGGTCCCAACACTCTTACTGCCATCGACACAATTAAGAATCAATCCGGCACTTTCATTTAGCTTTACCATGCCCTCTGGATAGAGCAACACGTAACAATCCTGAGCCTCTTCCCACTGGAGACGAAAGTGTTTGTTAAGTTGAGGTATTGATGCAGGATCGATCATTGCTAGAGGGCGCCTCCGAATGTTGCGTTACTCAGGAATCAAATAAACACCGTTATCACAACTGTGATACGGAGGCGTATTGTGCACGTAGGCCATGGTCATTGCGTCCAGCATGGTCCACAGGATATCGAGTTTAAACTGGAGAATACCGAGCGCTTTTTCCTGCTGTTCGCGATACTTAAAGTAATCGAGGGTTACGTCAAGGCCATGCTCAACATCACGTCGAGCCTCTCCTAAGCGTTTTTGGAAGTACTTCAACCCACTTTGATCAATCCAGCTGTAGTGCTGCGGCCAGGTATTGAGGCGGGACCGATGAATTTCTGGCGCGAACATCTCCGTTAGCGATGAACACGCAGCCTCCTGCCAAGTGGCACTGCGGGCAAAACTGACGTAAGCATCGACTGCAAAGCGAACACCGGGCAGCACATAGCGCAGATCGGTGACCTCGTCGCGCTCGAGTCCCACCGCTTCAGCCAGTTCTAACCAAGCTTCGATACCACCCTCATCGCCATCAGCACCATCATGATCGAGAATGCGCTGTATCCACTTCACTCGCGTTTCTCGATCAGAGCAATTCGCCAAAATGGCCGCATCTTTTTGTGGGATCATAATTTGGTAGTAAAAACGATTCGCCACCCAGCCCCGAATTTGTTGGGGGGTTAACTCACCCGCGTACATCGCTTTATGAAAGGGGTGATGGATGTGATAGCGCGAACCCTTGGCGCGCAACCGCGCTTCAAAATCGGCCCGACTCAGTGGAGCCTGATCACAGCCGTCGTCTGCTACGGCGCTATCAGAGCGTGCCATCGCCGGAAACTCCCCCAATCGTTATATCGTCACGCATAGCCTGAACCTCAAATTCAAGCCCGTCCACCGCAACTTCCACACCCTGGGCTTCCACTTCGGCGCGCTCTGGGGAGTCCTCGATCAAAATGGGGTTGGTGTTATTAATGTGAATCAGCATCTTCCTAGGCCGCTCAACCGTTTGCAGCCAAGCCAGCATACCGTCCTCCCCGCTTTGAGGGAGGTGGCCCATTTGACTCGCGAGCTTGCTGCCCACCCCTGCCCGAGCCATTTCATCCTCGCACCAGAAAGTGCCATCGACCATAACAAGATCAGTCGTTTTCATGAGGGCCACGAGCTCAGGTGTCATCTGACCCAATCCCGGCGCATAAAGGAGTGAAGTTCCCGCCAAAGTGTCAGTGACCAAATAACCCACGTTGTCCCCGCGATGGGGGTCGTGCCGATGGGGTGAGTATGGCGGCGCTTTGCCATCCAGAACAATGGCAGTCAGCTGCAACCCCTCGATGCCGTCAACCGTAAAAGACGAACCATCAGTAGGAATCTCGTGGTGGACAACACCTCCATCC
The DNA here is from genome assembly GCF_051201645.1 of Luminiphilus sp. nBUS_16. GTDB lineage: Bacteria > Pseudomonadota > Gammaproteobacteria > Pseudomonadales > Halieaceae > Luminiphilus. The sequence goes on from NZ_CP179205.1 coordinate 2,873,067, forward strand.
CAGCTCTCCAACATACGGAAAATTGGAAAGCCGGTAGACAGATCTTCAGCGACCATGTCGGTGCAGTAGATTTGTAGGGGGCAACCCTCTCTGAGCATCAAGATGCCAGTGGTGTGATCTATTTGACTGTCCGCCAACACAATCCCGCGAATACCGGTGTCTCTCATACCAGTGCGTGGTTGCAAAGGTGGGGCTGCTTCGAGCTGACTTCGCAAATCGGGCGACGCGTTAAACAAAATCCAGCCGACCCCATCCATCGAAATCGCGATAGAAGATTGAGTCCTAGGGGTAGCTAGTAGGCTGCCTGAGCGAACGCCAGAGCAGTTGTGGCAATTGCAATTCCACTGGGGAAATCCGCCCCCCGCGGCTGATCCCAGTATTCTAACTTTCAACGTGCACCACCTCGGAATACGGGTTCGAAAAAATGAGGCCGCTAGGTGTCAGCGGCCCAGCATGTATCAGCGAACGCTGAAATACATGGTTACTTCAAAGCCAACACGCAAATCGACAAATTCAGGCTTGCTCCACATGGTTCTACTCCCTAGATAACATAAGTTTTTTTTCTGCTGCCGCACTATAGCGCCGTTTTACCCTGGCTGCCAACTTCAGCCACCCGCTCGTCTTGGGCAGTAAGGGCCTGCCTTGTCCCTGACCGCACGCCGGCAAATCACGCCCTGAACGAATTAGAGTTGAAGCTCACCATCAAATCGTCGAACGGTTAATTATCATCCAATGCCGATTAGCGGCTCTCGCCACTGAAACCTGCTCGCTTGTGGCCAGGCAAGACCCCGGTCTCTTGATAAGGGTGAGTTGGCAGGGGTGAGATAATTGCACCCAAAGGCCTCCAATCTGCTGAAATCGGGCCAATTTACCGGCCTCGCCTGTTTCCCGGTGGTAAACACCAGCCCCAGCGGTTGAACACTAATTCGCCTCCCTAGAATTACGAGGGGGCCAACGCAAGCGCCATGTCCTTAAGTATTGCAGGGTCTTCTATCGTAGAGGGCGGGGTATAGGGTCTGCCGTCCGCAATGGCACGCAATGTACTGCGCAAAATTTTTCCTGAGCGCGTTTTTGGTAGCCGATTTACGATCAGGACACGCCGGAAGCTGGCCACTGGCCCAATGGTCTGACGTACTTGCTGAATCAACTCCTCCTCGATGGCAGGTGCTGCCACTTCAGCCCCATCTTTCAATACCACCAGGCCAAGAGGCACCTGACCTTTGAGGTCGTCGTGGACGCCGATAACAGCACATTCAGCCACCGCCGTGTGGGCAGCGACAACCTCTTCCATCTCACCGGTAGACAAACGATGACCCGCAACGTTAATGACATCGTCCATTCGTCCCATAACAAACAGATAACCATCGGCGTCGATGTATCCACCGTCCCCCGTCAGGTAATAACCGGGGAAGGTGTTGAAGTATGATTGCTCGAATCTTTCCTGATCTTGCCAAAGCGTCGGCAAACAAGCCGGGGGGAGCGGACGCTTTATAACGACAGCGCCTTGCTCACCCGCGGGCAGTGGCACGCCGTTAGGATTCAGTATCTCTAACTGATAACCCGGCAGCGGCTTGGTCGCTGAACCTGGCTTTGGTTCAAGTCGCTCAATGCCCAACGGATTGCCTGCAATGGCCCATCCTGTTTCTGTTTGCCACCAATGGTCAACCACCGGGCAATCGATCAACGATTCGAGCCAGTTAAGCGTGGGTGGATCCAGCCGTTCTCCCGCTAGGAACAAGGCCTTCAAACAATCAAGGTCGTAATCTGCCAACCCATTTCCTCTCGGATCTTCTTTGCGGATGGCCCGAAAAGCGGTCGGTGCCGCAAACAAAACTCGCACTCGATAGTCACTCACAACGCGCCAAAAAGCCGCGGCGTCTGGTGTGTTCACCGGCTTCCCTTCGTATAAAACAGTCGTGCAACCCATCAGTAAAGGGGCATAAACAATGTAGGAGTGTCCGACCACCCAGCCAATATCGCTGGCGGCCCAAAAGACATCGCCCGGTGCGACGTCATAAACGGCTGACATGGACCACGCCAGGGCAACAGCATGTCCGCCATTATCCCTTACGACGCCTTTGGGTTTTCCTGTTGTCCCGGAGGTATACAACACATAAAGGGGGTCTGTGGCCGCAACCGGCGTACAGCCAGCGGGCTCACCAACCTGCATAAAGCGTTCCCAGCTTAATTCACGCACTGATTGTTGAGCCAACGGTGACTCAGGACGCTCAAGAACAATGACTCGGTCAATGGTCGCTTGGGTTTGCTCCAGCGCTGCATTCACAATTGGCATGTAGTGGACCACCCGATCCACCTCGATGCCACAGGTTGCGGTGATCAATACCTTGGGAGTGGCATCGGTTAATCTTACCGCCAATTCCGGAGCGGCGAAGCCACCAAATACAACACTGTGAATGGCGCCAAGGCGCGCGCAGGCCAACATGGCAATAATCGCTTCGGGTACCATGGGCATGTAAATAACAACGCGATCACCCCGCCCTACCCCTAAGTGCTTCAGGCCACCCGCCGCCCTTTCGACCCGCCCAAGAAGATCACCGTAGGTAATACATTGCCTAGCCCCTGTAACCGGCGAATCGTAATAAATAGCCGCTTGCTGCCCGCGGCCGTCCCGCACATGCCGATCGAGGACATTGAAACAGGTGTTCATCACGCCATCGGAAAACCAGCGCTCGTTGCCCGCGTCATCTTGAGTGACAGCCAATGTAGGTTGGACGTCCCATTCGATCAGCTGCGCCTTGTTCAGCCAAAACCCTGCAGGATCCTCTTGCGCTGCCTGATAAGTCGCTAGATAACTCATGGTTCCTCCTAAAAAGCGGGACAATTCGCGCCCACAAAGGGCGGACCTAAACTTTCGTACCGCCTTCAGTGATCTATTTTTCCGATTGTAAGTTTTAAAACAATCTATTTGCCCATAATACGGCTAAAGCCTAGATTAAATGTCCGAGGCGCCGTCTGCCAGTTCAGACGCCAAGGGTTTGCGCCTTGAAATAATTTTGCAACCGAAAAATAGGAAAAGTCCGATGCTGAAAATTAAAACACTGGCGGCAGCCATAGCAGTATCTTTACCCCTAGTCGGCTCAGTCCAAGCCGAGAACACCTTTGCTAAACCGCCCACATTCTGGTGGCCCGATAGAATCGACCTAACGCCGTTACGACAGCACAACCCCGACTCAAACCCCTACGGTGCAGACTTTAATTATGCTGCAGAGTTTGCTGAGGTCGATATGGAAGCCTTAAAGGCGGATGTCAGAGCCACCTTGACGGACTCCCAGGACTGGTGGCCAGCCGATTACGGTCACTATGGCCCCTTTTTTATTCGCATGGCATGGCACAGCGCGGGGACCTATCGGGTTGCCGATGGCCGAGGGGGAGCCGGCGGAGGTCAGCAGCGCTTTGAGCCACTTAACAGCTGGCCCGACAACGGCAATTTGGACAAAGCCCGACGACTGATGTGGCCGGTGAAGCAAAAGTACGGGCGACAGGTTTCCTGGGCTGATTTAATGATCCTCGCGGGCACTGTAGCAATGGAAGATATGGGCTTTAAATCATTTGGCTTCGCAGGCGGACGTGCTGATGATTGGGAGCCGGATCTGGTTTATTGGGGTCCCGAGACGGTCATGCTGGCTGATGAACGTTATTCCGGAAAGCGCGACCTAAAAAACCCACTCGCAGCCGTGCAAATGGGCTTGATCTATGTCAACCCAGAGGGGCCCAACGGCAATCCCGACCCCGCACTGGCGGCTCATGATATTCGCGAGACCTTTGGCCGTATGGCGATGAATGATGCTGAAACCGTGGCATTAATCGCCGGAGGACACAGTTTTGGTAAGGCGCACGGCGCTCACAAGCCCGCTGGTTGCCTCAGTGTTGAGCCCGGCGGTGCCGGCGTTGAGGAGCAAAGCTTTGGCTGGAAAAACAGCTGTGGCAAGGGGCACTCAGAAGATACCATCACCTCGGGATTTGAGGGTGCTTGGACCGCAACTCCAACCCAGTGGAGCATGATGTATCTAGCCAATTTGTTCGCCTACGATTGGGAAGTGACCAAGAGTCCCGCTGGAGCGGTGCAGTGGATTCCAACTGATGGCAACGGCGCAGAAACCGTACCCGATGCTCACATTGCAGGCAAAAGCCATGCGCCTATTATGTTTACCACTGACTTGTCTCTCAAAGTAGATCCAGCCTACCGTGAAATTTCTCAGCGCTTTTTAGCTAACCCAGCGGAGTTTGAAGACGCCTTTGCCCGCGCCTGGTTCAAGCTAACCCATCGCGATATGGGTCCTAGGGCACGTTATGTCGGTGCCGATGTACCCAGTGAGGTTCTCCTTTGGCAAGATCCAATCCCTGAAATTAACCACCCACTGATTTCTACAGCGGATACAGCAGCGTTAAAAAGCGCCATTTTGGCCAGTGATCTATCGGTGCCGCAGTTAGTTAGAACGGCTTGGGCTTCAGCCGCCAGCTACAGAGATAGCGATATGCGCGGGGGCGCAAACGGTGCGCGTATTCGATTAGCGCCCATGAAAGACTGGCCCGTCAACAACCCCGAGGAACTGAGCATGGTTTTGGCTGAGCTCACAAAAGTCCAAGAGGCATTCAACAGCCGCCAAAGCGACGGAAAGCAGGTATCGATGGCGGACATGATTGTGCTTGGGGGATCTGCCGCCATCGAAAAAGCGGCGGCAGATGCAGGGTTCTCTGTCACCGTGCCCTTTAACCCGGGTCGAATGGATGCGAGCCAAGAATTCACCGATGTCGCCTCATTCTCGCACTTACAATCGACGGCAGACGGTTTCCGCAACTACTATGATCCAAGCTCTAATTATCTGTCACCCATCAACGCGATGATCGACAAGTCAAATCAACTCGACCTGACTCCCGCACAAATGACAGCGCTGGTAGGCGGTTTGCGTGTTCTTGGTGGCAGCAGTGAAAATGGCGACAGTGGCGTCCTTACCGAACGCAAAGGCGTGTTAACGACAGACTTTTTCGTCAATCTCCTCGACATGGGAACCGTCTGGCAGCCATCCGGTGACTTTGAGGGGCAGTACGTTGGTACAGATCGTCGTACCGGTGCGCGCAAGTGGACGGCGACACCGGTCGATCTAATGTTTGGTTCGAGTGCCGAGCTTCGAGCGATTTCTGAGGTCTATGCAGCAAATGACGGGAGCGAGAAGTTCATCAATGACTTCGTCGCTTCGTGGGTTGAAGTGATGAATAACGATCGCTTTGATCTCGAAGTCGTCAACGGTCCCGACGAATCTTTTGTAGCCCGATAAGCGCATCCTTCGCCTCAATAATACCCGGCAGCAGCGCTGCCGGTTTTTTATAGAACGCGCCACCACAAGAGACTGGGTTAACCCATGAGGTGCTTATCGCTGGCCTGGTTGGCGTAGTCTATCGGCATATTTTGTGCAGAACCTAACGCTAGTTTTCGACAGCTCTTGCCCGCTCGTAAGGCTTTTGAGTTGGCGAACCCGTCATTGGTTTGAACCGTATTCCACCCGTATCTTCGCCCTCTGAGTCGCTCTGGCTCTCTGCGGTTTTACCGTCAGTTGTCGCTGATCGGTGAGTGTCAGATGTGGCGCCAACAGATTCCACGATTAGGTCCTCGCTATACCGCCCCGACGCTGCTTTCAGGCACGCCGATCCCGCCGCAGACCTCGCTAAATCAGCATGCATAGCCGTCCACTCTGACGTGGCTCCCAGAGCCAGCTCATCAAGGGTTGCAGCCACAACGGCCTGACAATCTATCTCGGCGGTTACCGCACCGGCTGAACAGGTAAACATTAAACCCAAAATAACGCGTTTCACTTAACTTCTCCCCAATGAGATCTGTGTTCACTTTCGGCTGTTACGCACAGATTCGCAGTTCAGTCTTCTCGCCCGGTACTAGTGCCACCCGCTGATCACTCACGACAATCCGAGTTAGTAGCACACACCCCAAAACCGCAGGACCCGGGCCACCCCATTAAAGACGATGACGCTCAATTTTGGTGCAGCCTCGCCCTAAAAGGGCGCCAATGGCAGTAGGTTTACGCTGGGAATAATAGGCCGAAAAATTCTTTATTTTCATATTTTTCAGTCACTTAAAAAAGTTGGCAAGGTCTATGCTATCTCCAATGAGTGTACCCAAGGGGAGCATTTTAGGCTCCACCAAACACAGAGTTTCACCCTTTCATGATGTCAAAGAGGCCCCACTATGAAATTCCAGTTTTCCCCTAGCTCACCCCTTAAGACCCTGTCTGTGATTTCCGCACTGTCACTGACCGCGTTTGCACTGCCCACCCAAGCGGGTGAGTGGAGCGCCAATGCCGCGATGACCAATAACTACATTTGGCGCGGCCTGACTCAGACAGAAAACGAGGCGGCCATTCAAGGCGGCATCGACTATGCATCGGACAGCGGTTTTTACGCGGGCACTTGGGTCTCCAACGTCAACTATGCTCCGTCTGACGTGTACTCCTACGAACACGATTTATACGCAGGATTTGCTTTCGAAACAGGTGGCGTAAGTTGGGATGTGGGCTATCTGTACTACAACTATGACAAGGAGGCGGAGTTTGATTTCGGTGAGGTGTACGCCAAGGTTGGCTTTGGCGGCTTCAGCGGTGGGGTTTGGGTACTGACAAATACTGAGGCCGATGAGGGCCTCGGGCAAGATTTCGGTGCAGGCAGCACGTACTACATTTCAGCAGATTATGGCTTTGAGATCAGCAATGGTATCGGGGTAGGTCTGCACGTGGGATATCACGACGGCGACTTTGCCGAGGCTTTCAACGGTACCACCGGCGGCTATTATGACTACAACATCAGTGTAGCCAAGGATGGCTTCGCCTTCATGATGAGCTCAACCGATGTAGAGGGGCCAGCGGCAGATGGCGGTTACGACAACGACGAAATCAAGTTTGTCATTAGCTACGCTGTCGACATCTCAATGTGACAGCTACCAGTAAAACAGCCCGCTTTTTAGCGGGCTTTTTTTTGTTCTCAGATTGTTAATCCCATGTTTCACCGAATACTAAAAAATAGTTAGGCCCAAAAAGCTTGTGTTTTAGGGTTAATTTAATCTCCGTGTGTCAGGATCAACTCACGCCTATCCACTCATAATTACCAGACCCCATCGACCGCGCTTGAGCGCCACGACAGCGTCCTGCCCTTGCAAATTTAAACGGTACGGGTGACCCTCGACCATCGCTGACTGTGGAAGAGTTTGATGGCTGATTTAGGAATTGACGCAACAGTAGAGGCACTGCTTGCCCCTGTTGCTTCAGCGGTATCTGGTTTTGTTTTTTATGCCGTCCCCATTGGCGACAACGAACTGCCACTGATTGTTCTTTGGCTCGCTGCAGCCGCGGTTTACTTCACCGTATATTTGCGTTTCATCAACTTTCGAGCACTCTGGCTTGCACTGCGCCACGTCCGCGGTGACTTTAGTGACCCGGACGCGAAGGGAGAGATCAGCCACTTTAAGGCCGTAGCCACCGCCGTGTCTGGCACGGTGGGGGTTGGTAACATTGGCGGGGTGGCCGTTGCGATTAGTTTGGGTGGTCCGGGTGCAGCTTTTTGGCTTCTTGTCGCAGGCGTTTTATCGATGTCGACTAAACTGGTGGAATGCACGCTGGGTGTTAAATACCGACGTCACAACCCCGACGGCAGCGTCTCTGGCGGCCCTATGTACTACCTCGAATACTGGTTTCAGCACAGGCAGTGGCCCAGGTTAGGCCGGTTTATGGGCGGCTTTTATGCCCTAGCTTTGGTCATCGCGGGCTTCGGCATTGGCAATATGTTTCAAGCCAACCAAGCTTACACACAGTTCTTGGTCATTACCGGAGGAGACGCCAGTTGGCTCAGTGATCGGGGTTGGTTTTTTGGTCTGGCACTCGCCGTGGTTGTGGCGCTGGTTGTTATTGGCGGCATTCGATCCATCGCAAAAGTCACAGTAGTTCTCGTGCCCTTTATGGCGAGCCTTTACATTGTTAGTGCGTTAATAGTGATCGGGCTGAGCGCCGAACACATCCCCGCTGCTTTGCAGTCGGTAATGCAAGGTGCGTTCACCCGAGAGGGGGCAACCGGCGGCGCACTCGGCGCCATGGTGATCGGTTTTCAACGCGCCTTGTTTTCTAATGAGGCTGGTCTGGGATCGGCATCAATTGCCCACTCGGCTGTCCAGACCGATGAGCCGGCATCTGAGGGTATTACCGCGCTGCTGGAGCCCTTCATCGATACGGTCATCATTCTCAGCTTGAGCTCACTCGTTATTCTTACCAGCGCCATTCCCAACAATTTGATGGGCTCTGAAGTCGCCGGCATTGAGCTCACCTCAGCCGCTTTCGCGGTGCACTTCGATTTCGCTCCTTACGTCATTGCCGTTGCAGCCTTGCTCTTTGCATTCTCCAGCCTCTTGGCGTGGTCCTACTACGGGCTAAAGGGATGGACGTACCTCTTTGGTGAAAGTCGCGCCGGCCAGCTCTGCTTTCAACTTTTGTTCTGCGGCTTCATTGTCGTGGGCTGCATGCTGCAGCTTGCGGCGGTGCTCGACTTCTCGGACGCCATGATTTTTGTGATCGCCATACCGAATCTCATCGCTTTATACCTATTCGCGCCCGAGGTAAAAACCGACATCACGAAATATATCCAAAAATTGCGCGCAGACGGTCGTTACTAACGTTTCAGTAGGGCTGATCACCCTCACTGACGACACGATGTAAACACCGAGGTGCCGGCAAGAAATCATTTACCGGTTTGTGCTGCGTGCTTCGGTTATCCCACAGCACCACGCTGTCAGGGGTCCATTGAAAACGGCAGGTGTGTTCAGGAAGCGCTGCGTGCTGATAAAGGAAATTCAGCAAAGCGCTAGATTCCAGTGCCGGAATGCCCTCTATGTGAGTCGTGAATAAGGCATTAACGAAAAGCACCTTTTTACCAGTCTCTGGATGAGTTTGAATAACAGGGTGTCGCACCGGAGGATTATCTGCCAATGCACCGGCTAAGCGTTCGCGCCCACCGGGCTCAGCCAAACTCTCTCTGAACCCTTGGGCGAAGTCGTGAACGGCTGAAAGCCCCTCGAGATAACTTTTCATACCCTCAGACAGCGCATCGTAAGCGCTGGTCATACTCGCAAAAAGCGTGTCCCCACCAACATTGGGAATGACCATCCCTCGCAACACAGTGACTGAAGGGGGATGCTGACGAAAAGTCATATCGGAGTGCCAAACTTCAATCTTAGAGGGATTCTCTGCGGTGCTTTCGAGAATCATAACCTCGGGAATGCCCTCGACCGTTCCATACGCCGGGTGGGTTTGCAGAGGGCCAAAAATCGAGGCCAGATCACGCTGCTGAGCAGGTTCCATAGTCTGACCACGAAAGAAAAGCACTTCGTGTTCATTGAGCAGGTTACGAATGGACGTCGAAATTTCCGGTGTCAACAATTGCCCCAGATCAACACCTTGAATCTCAGCCCCCAAAGCACCAGCGATACGTCTCACTTGCATGGCCCCGCCCTCCTCGTCTCTTTTCAATATTCGGCAGTCATATGGCCCGGCTGCTAAAAATAGGTAGGTAAAAGCAAATTCAAGTGCCGCGCCCGAGGCGATGATATTAACACCGAAGGTTTTGACTCTGCGTACTCAAACGCGACTATGGAATTTCAGACAAAGCGCAGCTAGCAGCCCTTCAAAATGCGCTATCTGTGCCGCGCCACTAGGAGGTCCCCGGCCGGGAGCTACCACATCGCCACTGGATTAATAATCATTTGTACGGCCCCTTTTAGTCGAGCCTGCCCTAAAACAAACATGAATTCGCTGACAGACTCCCGGGCAAGGCGACCGGTGTCCATTGTTTCAAGGATATAAATGCCATTGTCTTTAAGCAGCACAACGTGATCATAAAAAACACGATCACCCTCCATGGGCGGTACAGCCCCCAAGCCCCAGGTGTCAGCACCCACAGCGACCGGCTCAAAAGCTGCCAAGAAAACCGCCGCCTCATTCGTTATGCCGGGAATAGTGCTACCCCAAACTTCTGGATTGGACTTTAACGTTGCATCGGTATAACCCGTATGGATCAAAATCACGTCGCCGCTGCCCACCGTAATATTTTGGTCTGCCATTGCAGCTTTTAACTGTTCACTGGTGATCGGTTGACCCGCGTCCAGCGAAGCGACTCCCAAGTGTTTCGCCATATTGATGAGCACACCCCGGGCAACAATCGGGGGGACTTGGCTGGTGTCGAGGCGCGTCAACCCGGTAATCTCCGCAAAATCTTCACCGCGATTGCAGTTATAAAACATGCCAGCCTCACCCATATGCCCTAGACCATCAAGCTGCGGCCCTGTGCCCAACCACATCTGCACAACATCATCATTGGCACTTGCATCCCATCCCACGGCCGGCGCCATGCTCTTGCCAAATTGTTGGTTCGGTTGGACCACCTGCAGTTGGGTGTATCGAGGAGGAAAAGCGGGCATGCCCGGCTCAATCACAATCCCCAGAGGGTGTGTTTCACCTTTTTTAATCAAATTTGCTGCCGCCAAAACATTTTCGGGCGACAAACGATTCGCCGCCCCAATTTGGTCATCAGCGCCCCAGGGCGATTCCTTGCACTCGTCGGCCCCCGCGGTCATCGCACCTAAAACAACAACTAAGACCATCAGATTTCTAGTAAGCATCATGTGACATCCCCGATATAGCGTTCACCCAATTCGCTAGTGAAGCACAGAGGGGCTTCGGTTGGGCAAAAAATTGGCGAGACTGAGATTTGGCTACGCGCCATAAGGTTAGAAATGCAACGGGTGAGCGCCCAGCACCAAGCGAGGCGACTGGTGCCTTACCGCTCCTCGCATTTGAGGACCCACCGTGTCAATTTATGGCTAGGCGCCAGAAATAAATGCCTCGCCACTCTTGGCTTCGATTTGGCCGCAATTGCTACGAATTTATGCAAACTCCCAAGAAAAAATCAGAGAAAGCCAACTATAAAGGGGCCATTTAGTGCGCACTTGCCCCCAATAAAGATCCTTTTGAACCCCAAAAATCCACTGGACTTTCAGAAACCTACTAAATTCCAAGTGTAAAAATGCCAATTTTTCTAATCCGCACCCTAGCTGACACCGTAACTGTCCACATGTTCGGGTCAATTAAAGAGAGATAGATCGCTCTTACCCATAAAAATTAAAAATGTTGGCTGTAGCACAACTCTGAAATCGGTATTGCTAAATCATGGCGATGCCCTCTTTTGAACGGAGCCTGAAGCGCTTCACAGGGAGTTTTTCATATGACTGTAGGAGTCGCTTGGGAGCAATTGGGCTCACAGGCGGGGGAGGATGCCCTCCGCCGTTTGATCAATGAGTCGCCACAGGATTTTTTTGGCGACGTTGCCCGCCGCAACATTCACTGGTTCGATGCTGAGGCGCAACAGTGGGTGAATTTTGACCTCGCGGCGCAATGCTGGGCAGGATTTTCAGCTGATACAGGAGCCGTCGTCCCTAGCGGCGCGCTTGCAGACAGCGCAAACCCATGGAGCACAGTTCTTGATAACAGCCAAGCACCCTATTTACGTTGGTTTGTCGGTGCGCAGACTAACGCCTCCTTTAATGAGATCGACCGCCACGTGTTGCAAGGTCGTGGCGACAATAAAGCCCTGATTTTTGAGGGAGACCGTTGGGACCCCTCAAAGAATAGTGGCCGAGGCGGTCCGGTTACCGAACAACAGTTCAGCTACCGTGCGTTACTCCTAGAAGTCGTCGTTCGAGCTCGTGTCCTCACCAATCTTGGACTGAAGACCGGCGATCGCATTGCCTTAAACATGCCCAACATCCCAGAGCAGATTTTTTACATTCTCGCAGCTCAACGACTGGGCATCATCTACACCCCAGTTTTTGGAGGCTTTTCCGCCAAAACGCTTTCGGACCGCCTGCATGACGCGGGCGCCAAGGTCGTCATTACTGCTGATGGCGGCTACCGAAACGCCGAAGCTGTGCCCTTCAAGAGTCAGTACACCGACCCCGCTCTAGACAATTACGTCCCCAGAGAGGCCGCACTTGAGGCTTTGTCCCAAACCCTCAAGCACTACCCCGATATGGCGGACAGCCAAGCGCTGCTGGCGGCTGTCAGCAATGCCCTAGCCGGAGAGATCACCCTAGAACGCGCCGACATTATGCGCGAACTTGGCGGCATTTTAGCTGAAATGGCCAATATCACCCCGGAAATCAGCGCCAAGCTACGCACGGAAGTTGCCATAGCACTATCTCAGGTAGGTCACGATATCAACAAAGTAGTGGTGGCCCGATACACAGGGCAGGAAGTCATTGAATATGACCGAGATGCCTATTCAGACGACTTGGTAGCAACAGCCAAACAAGAGTTTTTGACCGAGCTGCAAGCCGAGGATATGGCCTATTTTGAAGCTTTAAGCGACACCGAGTTTCAAGCCACTTTGTATCGGTTGGAAGCGGTAGTCCCCGTAGAAGCCAACTGGCCGCTGTTTATCATTTACACCTCCGGCTCTACCGGCAAACCTAAAGGCGTCGTGCACACCCACGGAGCGTGGCTAGCCGGCGTCACGCATTCAATGCACGCTGTGTTTGAAGGCACACCCGACGATGTCATGTATGTGGTGGGCGATCCCGGCTGGATTACGGGTCAGTCGTACCTCATTGCAGCGCCGCTCTCCATGGGTATGACCACAGTGGTTTGCGAAGGCTCACCGCTCTTCCCCCATGCAGGGCGTTTCGCGGCAACCATTGAGCGATATGGCGTCACACTATTCAAAGCAGGCTCTACTTTTCTAAAGGCCGTTATGACCGACCCGGCAAGCACTCGGGACATGGCAGCCTTTGACATGGGTTCGCTGCGTGCCGGAACCTTTTGCGCGGAGCCCGTGTCGCCCGCGGTTCAACAATTTGCGATGGAAAATATCTGCTCACATTACATCAACTCATATTGGGCGACGGAGCACGGCGGCATCGTTTTCTCATGCCACTCTGGCGGTTATAAAGACCTCCAACCCGATGCCAAAACGTGGGCGCTTCCGTGGATACAAGCGCAGGTAAGGGTTGCCGAATCCGCCGGCGAAGATGGCGTGTCGCAATGGCGTGAAGCCGAAGTGGGCGAAAAAGGTGAGTTAGTGATCACTAGCCCCTATCCCTATCTGGCGCATACGCTCTGGGGCGATAAGGAGCACTTTGGAAGCGAAAGTTGGTGCGGGGATGTCGACCGATTCAAAGCCGTGTATTTCGATCGCTGGAGTGAGGGCTATAGCTACACGCAGGGTGATTACGCCCGACGTCATGAAGACGGCGGATTCACGCTTCACGGCCGCTCTGATGACGTTATCAACGTGTCAGGGCACCGAATTGGCACCGAGGAGATCGAGGGCGCCATTCTGCGGGACAAAACGCTGAGGGAAGACTCACCATTAGGCAACGTCGTGGTTGTGGGCGCACCTCACGATGAAAAAGGCGAAACCCCCGTCGCTTTTTTAGTCGCCGCTCCCGGCCGCAAATTAAATGACGATGATTTCAGCCGCTTACAGGGTCTTGTTCGCAGTGAAAAAGGCGCCACCGCAGTGCCATCAGACTTTCTCGTGGTACCTGCATTTCCCGAAACTCGTTCGGGTAAATACATGCGCCGCACCCTGAGAGGGCTGCTTCTTGATGCTCCGTTGGGCGACACCTCAACTTTGAAGAACCCTGAGGTCGTCGACGTGATTAGGGATGCCATCAGCCAATGGCGCGATCACGGCGCACTCGCGCAAGCCCGACAGATTGTGCAAACCTGGCGCTACATCAGACTCGAAATACACCGCCTGACAGAGAGTCATACCGTTGCCTTGCTGGCCATTACTAACCCGCCGGTAAACGCACTGAATGAGCGGGCACTCGATGAACTGCACACAGTTATTCACCAAATAAAACATCAAAGCGATATCGACGCTTTGGTTGTGACCGGGGCACGCGGCACTTTTGTTGCAGGCGCCGACGTCAAAGAGTTGTTAAAGATTGGGGAAGTTGGCGATACCGCCTCTGCATTAACGCCTCCCCACGCCGCTCAGGCTGCCTTCGCCGCGATCGAAAATCTTGATATGCCGGTTATCGCCGCTATTAACGGCCCAGCATTAGGCGGGGGTAACGAATTACTGCTTTCCTGCGCCTATGTGGTCGCTGCAGATCAGGCCACCTTCGGCCAGCCCGAGGTCAACCTCAACCTACTCCCGGGTTATGGCGGCACGCAACGTCTGACCCGTAAATTGCAAGATCGCCAAGGTGACGAGGGCGTCGCCAATGCACTGGGCATCATGCTCCGCGGCCGTCCCATCGACTCTGACTGGGCGCAGCGTATCGGATTAGTCGATGAGGTAGTACCGGTTGGAAGTGAGTCGGCCCTCAATCGAGCGATGTCCCGTTTGCGCGAGCATTTCTCGGGTAACAGCCAAATCTCCAGCGTCTTAAACCGGCACAAAACCCTTCTCGCTCAACGCGAGGAGACTTTGGTGCCTGACGGCGATATCAAAGAACACCCTGAGGTAGCGACAGCTCTGAAACAGCTCTCAGCCGGCGGCCGCGAGCATGTTGCTCAACGCATTCTTGAGGCCACCTTTATCGGTTTAGAGCAAGGCGTTACGGCAGGCCTCGATGCCGAGGCACGTTTATTCGCTGAATCGGTTTGTGACCCTGCTTCTGGTCCTACCGGAATTACAGCTTTTCTCGAGAAGCGCAGTTCGCCTCTGCCCTGCCAACCAAAGGCAGTGCCGCCTTATCCCAGCGAAGAACAACTCAGTGATTTAGAAGCCTCAGGAAACCTGCTTCCCGTAGGTGCGAGTTTTTTCCCTGGCGTGACACCCATACCCAGCTACCAGTATGGCTGGGGAGTCGCGAGGTCTGACCTTGATGGCGCACCAGAGCACGGCGACCCTAACGTCGCTGAACGCAAATTGGTGTACCCAACCCCCGCGCCGGAGGCCGCTGAGGCTCTGATCTACGTCCTTGCCTCAGAGGTTAACTTCAATGACATCTGGGCGATAACCGGCATCCCGGTTTCACCCTTCGATGCTCGGGAATCCGACGTTCAGGTCACTGGGTCTGGCGGTGTTGGCTTGGTGGTGTCTCTGGGAGCCGAGCTGGTTTCTGAGGGGCGACTATCGGTAGGCGATTTGGTCACTGTCTACTCAGGGCAGAGCGAGTTAATGTCCCCTGATCAGGGGTTAGACCCTATGGCAGCTGACTTCCGCATTCAGGGCTACGAACGCAATGACGGTTGTCACGGCCAGTTCTTGGCGGTTCAAGGGCCGCAGTTGCACCCCAAATTGAGCTCACTGACCTTCGAGGAAGCTGGGTCCTATGGCCTTACTATGGGGACCATTCAACGAGCGCTATTTACCACTTTAAACATTGAAACAGGACGACGCCTGTTCGTAGAAGGTGCCTCAACGGGCACTGGCTATGACTGCCTTAGAAGCGCAACTGCTAGCGGCTTGTCGTGTCTTGGCATGGTGTCCAGCGACCAACGCGCCACTCGAGTTACTGCTGCGGGTGGTTCCCCCATCAACCGAAAAGACAGCCGCTGGCAAAATATTTTTACCGCAGTGCCAGATGACCCGAAAGAATGGCAGGCTTGGCATGAAGCTGGCTTACCCTTCGTCGCTGCTGCAGAAACCGCTGTCGGCGGCAGTATTGATTACGCCGTATCCCATGCGGGTGAAAATGCATTTCCCCGAACCTTTCAACTGCTAGGCAACAACGGGGTGCTCGCTTTTTACGGTGCATCCTCGGGTTATCGCTTTACCTTCTTGGGCAAGCCCGGCGCCTCCTCCCCGGCCACTATGTTCCGCAAGGCCGGTTTACGCCCAGGCCAAACCATCTTAATTGTGTATGGCCCAGGTGCGGAAGATGGCATTGTTGATAACGTCGCCATTGAGGCCATCGAAGTAGCCTGTCAAAACGGCGGTCAGGTGGCGGTGCTGGTAGATACCATAGCGCAGCGGGAATTCGTGAGCTCTTTGGGCTTCGGGCCCCGGGTTCGAGGCGTTGTCAGCATCGAAGAAATTGCAAAACGCTTGGGTGACGACTTCATGCCACCGGGACCTTTTCCCGGTATGCCAGACCCCTTTACCGAGTCGCTAGCTTTCCGCGAGGCGGTGAGGGAGTTTTCCGATAAAACGCTGAAGCCAATTGGATCTGCTATTGCTCCAGCATTGCGAAATACTCTGGATAAACGCGGTTTACCTGACATTGTCTTTGAGCGACGTGGCCGAGACGGGCTCGCCCTTGCTTCCGCTCTGGTAAAGCCCAATACGGGTCGCGTGGTCTACGCCGAGGATCTCGAGGGGCAGTGCTTTAGCTTCTATGCACCTCAGGTTTGGACCCGTCAACGACGCATACTTATGCCCACAGCGGAAATCCGAGGTACGCACCTCAACACCTCACGGGAGTTTGCCGAAATGCAGGAGCAGATCGCCTCGGGCTTGCTCGCGGTCCTTCCACCCACGCCCGTCACCATGGAAGAACTTCCCGAGGCTCACCAAGCCATGTGGGAGAACCGCCATCAAGGTGCTAATTACGTAGCAGTGCACGCCCTGCCACGAGAAGGCCTGAAAACCAAAGACGAGCTTTACCGAGCCTGGGCATTGCGAGATGCAGCAGAGCGCGGGGAGCAAATTACTCAAGTAGAAACCGGCTCAGCAGGAGCACTCCGATGAATGATTTTGTGCAATTCACAGACGACATGGCCAGTCAGTCAAAGTCCGGGAAAAGACTGGAAAACAAATCGATTATTTTAACTGGCGCCGCCGGGTCAATTGGTCGATTTATCACCCGGCAACTGCTCTGTGAAGGTGCAAGAGTGATGATGACAGGGCGTGATATCAGCAAGCTCGAGGAGTTTGTAGATTCACTCTGCGATGACGGTTTTAGCAGGGAAAATATGGTCGTTACGGTGGGTGATTGCGCAGACCCCGAAGTTTGTCGGCGCATCGTTGCCGATACCGTAGAGGCCTTTGGGACCATTGATGTCTTGGTGAATAACGCAGGTGCAGCAGGCCCTAAGTACACGCTGCGAGACATCCCCTTCTCAGACATAGAAATGAAAACCGCGGGATCGGACCAGACGATGTTCGACTCTGCTATGAACCTATTGGGCGCACCCTGGAACATGGCCCGAGCTGCTGCTCCGCATATGTCAGTGGGCGCATCCATTATTAACGTGTCGACCATCTTTTCGCGAACGCACTATTTTGGCCGCATTCCTTATGTAGTCCCCAAGTCCGGACTGAACGCGCTGTCGAAAGGGCTCGCACTTGAGCTTGGTGAAGAGCAAGGCATTCGCGTTAATACCGTCTTCCCAGGCCCGATTGAGTCTGAACGCATCGATACAGTGTTCGCCCGCATGGACGAGCTTCAAAATCTGGAGCCTGGCAGCACCGGTCGTGAATTCCGAGACCTCATGATTACAACTCGCGATGGCGAGGAGGGTCTTGAGTATCGTTACCCAACGCCCACAGATGTAGCGTCTTCGATCACCTGGCTGGCCTCCGGCGAATCTGCCGCCGTCTCGGGTCACGCAGTCGAGGTCACCAACGGCATGCAGGTGCCCGCTCAGAGTCGGTCTCAGCTAGTCTCGTGGCCAGACAAACGCCTAGAAGACCTGTCTGACAATATCGTGTTGATACTGGGCGGATCAGATTACGAAGAGGCGGTTACTTTTGCTGAGCGGCATACCGAAAGCGGCGCCCGAGTCTTGCTGGCTTTTAGGAATCTGGAATCAGTCGGTCATGCTAGGTCGATTATCCAAGCCCGGGAGCTCGAGTCAGTACAGCTTTCACACCTCGATCCTCTGCGCCGAGAGTCTGTCGACAGAACCATGCAATTCATAGACGACCACTTTGGCCGGCTCGATGGGGTAATTGTTCTTCCCCAGAAGAAAAATGGTCAATATGGCTACTCCATCTGCAGTGCTTCCGATGACGATGTTGAAAATTTTGTGAAGGACGAGGTCGTTGCGCCTGTTGCCTTTGCCTCAACGCTCGCGACCAACCTTAGTCGCTGGTTTGGCAAGTGCGAGCCCCCTGCGATCACCTACGTAACCAATGAAAGCGATGGTCACGGCAACTTGCTAAACGAAGTTATTCGCGCGTCAAACGAGGCGCTGATTCGGGGCTGGCGCCATGAAGATGAAACGCTGAAAGCGTCAGGAGATCTTTCGTGGTCAGTCCAGCCCAATCAGCTGGTACGTTACGATACCGAGGATAAGGACGCCCTCCCCTTCGCAGCAGACTGGGCTGCGACACTCACAAACCGAGTGCGGCAGATGGATCCGATCAACCTCTGGATTCCTAAAAATATCAAGCGGGCAACCGGTAAAGGGGCTATGCCCACATCACTGATGCGGGTTCTGCCCGGCCTGCACAAAGGTAAAACTGCGGTGATCACTGGCGGCAGCTTGGGCATAGGCTTGCAGTTGGGACGTTACCTTGCCATTGCGGGCGCACGGATCCTTCTGAGTGCACGCAGCGAAGCCAAGCTCTTAGAGGCAAAGGCCGAAATCGTCGAGGAGCTCAGCGGAATTGGCTACCCCAACGCTGAAACCCGTATTCACGTACTGGCCAATATCGATGTTGGCAATCCCGCGGCCCTTGATCAATTGCATCAGCACGCAATTGATCTGTTTGGTCAGGTCGATTTTTTAATCAACAACGCCGGCATTTCCGGTGCTGAAGAAATGGTTGTCGACATGACGCTGAAAGACTGGGATCGCACCATGGAAGCGAACCTGATCTCCAACTATTCGTTAATTCGCAAGTTCGGGCCACTCATGAAAGATAAAGGCCGAGGTTCGATACTGAACGTCTCCAGTTACTTTGGCGGCGAGAAATACGTGGCGGTGGCCTACCCCAACCGCGCTGACTACGCTGTTTCCAAGGCGGGGCAGCGCGTGCTTGCGGAAATCTTATCGCGTCACCTTGGACCAGAAATTCAGATCAATGCACTGGCTCCCGGCCCCGTCGATGGTGCGCGGCTGCGTGGATTAGGGGATGCTCCCGGATTGTTTGATCGTCGCGGAAGATTGGTTCTAGAAAACAAACGCCTCAACCAAGTTCATGCCGCTATGATTTCGGCGGCGGCTGACGGCTATCCAGTTGAGGAACTCAGAAAGCTTTCAGCCAACGCAGTAGAGGTACTACCTTCCCACAATCTGCCTTCAACCCTCAGCCGCTTGTACACACAGGTGAAGGATTCTGGCGGAACAGGCAGTTCCAGCCAGTGCTTACTGCATATGGGTATGGCCGTGAAATTGGTAGAACGATTGGTTAACGCAGGCATTTTTACGGCGGAGGATAAGGACGAATTCTTGGGTTCTTTTGTCGATGCACCGTCCCCCTTCTTCGACAAGGAAGCTTGCAAGCGATCGGCGACTCAGATTGAGTCGGGCATTTTAAACCGGTTGCACCTGCATAAGATGCCGACGGATGAGCAAGTAGGCTTGTCAACGGTATTTCACCTTGCCGATGAGATCGTTAGTGGTGAGACCTTCCATCCCTCTGGCGGCCTGAAATTCGACCGATCAGTGACTGAAGGCGAGTTGTTGCTATCACCCAGTGAAAAAGATTTGGCGCGGCTCAGCGGCAAGCGCGTTGTCATTTTGGGCGATTGTATGCGCAATGAAATTACCGAGATTGCCAACGGTTTTTCTGCCAACGGTGTCGATAAACTCTGGGTGCTCACGCGCTCCGAGGAGACCAAAACAACATTACATCACGCCCTGGAATGTGACAGCTCGGAGAATATCGAGGTCCGCTGTATTGGCGACGATATTGAAGGCGGTTTGGACCACATACTGCGTCATGACGGTGGCTTTGATGTCATTGTGAGCAGCCCCTTTGAGCGTCTTCCCTTGAACGCGCTGGCAGGAGACCGGGGTGGCGATTGGGATCGAGTGTTATCCGATGAGCAGTTTCGGCAGCTCGTTCACCAGCAGCTTACCCATCATTTTCGTAGTGCTCGCATTGCGGCTTTGATACCCAGCTGCCAAATTGTGTTGTTAACACCTGAGACATCTCTGGCGTCAACGCGGGAGGAATTTGCCCTAGCACTCTTTGTGAAGAACTCTTTGCACGCGTTCACCGTGACCCTCGGTGTGGAAGGCGAGCGTCTGCCAACTGTCCCAGCGGTGAATCAGGTGCAACTGACGCGAAGGGCTCACACAGAAGAGCCCTCTAATGATCAGGAGCTATCTGAAGAAATGGAACGACTGGTTGCTGCCGTCATGCAGTGTTCGGTCCCCGCCCCATCGCCGAAAGAAAGCCGATACCTGTCCAAGATTTTCCGAGGTAATGCGGTCACCGTATAACGACGATCGAGCTTGAAATAAAACAGGGGCTGAAAAGGCCCCTTTTTTTTAACCCTGTAAGCGAAGAGATCGTTTAGGTTTCAAACTCATGGGCTGGAAGGGCACAGGCCTATGTAGTAATCAGAAGATCCTTGCAGACCGTTAGCTCACGACCCGCTCAGTCTGCATGTCAGCCCAACCAGTGAATGGCGAGAGAATGGAACAATCTAGCCTAAATGTTTTGGGTTTAGCGCCATTACCCCCACACCAAAGTGCTAGCAGCTATTCAGATTTTTCTAGCTGCACAACACAGCGTTGCTCGCCTAAAAACTGCTCGACGTCATCATCGTATTCAAAGTTTTTACGATAATCTGCCATGTAGCCGCGCGCGTGATCGCGTAGCCGTTTGCGCTGCAGAGCCGCACAGTAACGCCTCACATCCTCTACGGTTTCCAGAATGAGCGGGGGTACGGTCACGGTTTCACCCTTCGCGTTTTTGGCGACCATGGTGAAATAACAGGTATTGGTGTGTCGTCGAGCACCCGTCTGTATATTTTCCGCCACGACTTTAATACCCACCACTAGGGACTTAGTCCCCACATAATTCACTGAGCCCATCAGGGATACCACCTCCCCAACCTCCACTGGCTCGAGGAACTCAACCGCATCGACACTCACCGTGACGCAATAATTACCGGCATGCTTACTAGCACAGACGTAAGCGACCTTATCCATTGTGGACATGAGCGTGCCACCGTGGACCTTGCCACCAAAATTTGCATATGAGGGAACCATCAGCTCGATAATTGTGCGTTGCGAATAAGAAACAGGGTGGCCTTCTGGCATGGGCGTCTCCATAGGCATCGAAAGAGGATATGGGTGGGGGGCTTGGCGTGCCTGTAATGCTGTAAATACGCTAGGGCGACAGGCTTGGACCGCCAAGCTCGGCTTAAAACAATGGCCCCTAGCGGGTCCGCTGACTGGGACAACGGTGACGCCCAACGTCGAAACCGCGCAGTGCCCGATGCTTCGTCTTTCTGCCAGTAACGCGCTTACGCCACATCGTAAAAGACCTTTTTTTCATCTCACTACGCATAAGGTCAATAACCTCAGACTCGTCGAGACCGTACTCGGTTTCGATGACTTCAAAGGGCGTTCTATCCTCCCAAGCCATCTCAATCACGCGGCCAATATCATCATTCGAAAGTCGATCCCGAAAATTACTCAATGTAGTGCTCAACGCCTAGGCTGCCTGTTTCCCCTGTTGTACGGGGCTTGGCCGCTAAAAGTTCTCATTTCTCAGGGTTTTTGAATTGTAGGGCTATATACCCCATTAAAGTTACCGAAAATTCCCGGTTCAAAAGCAACAATTTTTCTCTCGCCTAATTCTTCAAAGCAGCAATTTGCGCAAATCTAATAAGGCGTTATCTACAAACGATACCAGCGGCAAATAGGTGATCATAGTTCGCCAAAAAAGTGTGCCCAAAAGCCGCATTTGGCTAAAATAAACTGTCACAAATTTTGACAAGGTCTTTCCCAATGGCGTCAGTTTTTTTTCAAATATCAATGGCAATTTTGTTAGTCTTTCTCACTGCGTGCTCAGACTCCAATGACCCCGCACCCACACCACCGCCGACTCCGGAACCACTTCCCGAGCCTGAGCCCGAACCCACGCCTTTTCAAGTGCTTTACGATCAGGGCGTCGACCAATATTTGGGCCTGTACACACCAATGACCTCGGAAGTCGAGGGCGACATCGTTCAGCACACATTTGGAGCTGGTGATGGTCCACTTTGCCTTGTTGGTGGTGAATATACGATGGCAACCCGAGAAGGATCTGCCGACGAGTTAATGATCTTTTTAGAAGGCGGCGGTGCCTGTAACAGTTTACTTTGCCAGGCGACTCCCAGCGCCAGTCCTGGCATGCCTACCTTTGGCATTCTCAACCCTGCGTCCTCAACCAATCCTGCGGCTGATTTTAATGTTGCGTATTTACCCTATTGCGATGGCTCGGTATTTTCAGGGGATGTCGATATTGACGACGATGATGATGGCACCGTCGATCGCTATCATCGAGGGCTGAAAAATTTGTCTGCGTCGATAGACGTTATAGCCTCCAACTTCCCAGCACCAACGCGAATTTTGTTAACCGGTAACAGCGCCGGTGGTTTCGGAACTGACTACATGTTGCCGCTGGTTCGAAAGCTTTATCCAGACACGCCGATCGATCTTGTCAACGACTCGGGCGTAGGCATTTCAAGGCCGGGGTACGTGGACTTCGTTAGCCAAGAGTGGAACGCAACCCGATTTATTCCTGAAGACTGTGATACTTGCATCAGTCCTGAAGGACACACAACGGGGTATCATATTTTTCAGCTGGATGAAGATCCCAATCTTCGAATGGGGTTCCTGAGTACCAAGCAAGATTCTGTTATTGCAGATGTCTTTGTGGGTATTGGTGGCGAGGCTTTTGAAGCCGCGCTTCTTCAGGAAATGGCCGTCCTCGAAGAGGCACACCCAGAGCGCTTTCACAGTCTTATCGCTGACGGTAACAGCCATACATTCATTCAGGCTCAGTTTGAGCGAGAGGTCGCGGGCGTTCCTGTCTATCAGTGGATTGCAGATATGTTGAGTGGCTCTGCTGATTGGCAAAGCATCTCCGATTAGACCGATTTAAAAGCGCTAACGCTCCAGTAGCATTTGGCAGTAGCGTTGTCAGTCGCACCAGCGCTCAGCGTCGAACAAAACGGCGCTGAGCCTATCTTATAATGACGCCGACCCGCGGTGTTACAAGGCCCTAGCAGATGCCATACCGTTGGTCGGCACCGCCCCCCCAGAAACCCATCGGGCAGACCATACTTGCTGTATGGCTCAGCGATCATGCGCACCCTTCAAAGCTTTGCGTCGTGAAAGATGTTTTGCACATCCTCGCAGGCATTTAATAAGCCCAAAAGCTTTTCAAATTGCTCGAGCTCATCGCCACTGATTGGGGTTTCCCCTTTAGGGACGAATTGGATTTCGTCCACTTCAAAATCAACACCGGGGAAAGTTTCTGTCAAGGTATTGCGCGTCTTAGCGTATTCGGTGTGCGGTGACAGCACCGTCAGCATTCCGTCATCATTTTCGACATCAGTGACATCCACATCTGCCAGCAGCAATGCCTCAAGCACCTCGTCCTCATCTCCAGAGAAAACAAACACCGCAGCATGATCAAACATATGCGCGACAGTGCCGGGGGTTCCCATTTTACCTTTACCTTTAGTAAAAGCTGGCCTGACATCACCAATCGTTCGATTAGCATTGTCAGTCAGGCATTCCACCAGCAGCATAGTGCCGCCGGGGCCAAATCCTTCATAACGGGCTACGTGATAATCCTCACCCACACCCGACTCAGCCTTGGCGATTGCTTTATCAATAACGTGAGAAGGCACCTGATCTTTTTTAGCGCGATCAATCAGTGAACGCAGCGACAGGTTAGCCGCCGGATCCGTTCCACCAGCTTTTGCGCTGACATAAATTTCGCGACTGTAGCGCGAGTAGACAGCTGTCTTTACAGCAGCAGTTTTTGCCATAGACAGCTTGCGATTTTGGTAAGCGCGACCCATTCAGGACTCCAAAAAAATATTACAGAGATTAGTTTACCGCGAAAATCAGGTCATCGAGCACTCGATAGCGTTTTAAAATTAGGCTGAGGAACGCGACATTAACCAGACTGCCGCACCCACAGCAATGCCACCCAGCAGTTGCAGGGGTGCGAAAGTAGCATTCAACACAGGTACAGAAATCAATGCCGTGAAGAGTGGAATCAGGAACAGATAGCCGCTTGTAACCGCAGCACCACCCAACCGTAGCGCAGTAAACCAAAATCCAAACGATAAAATCGACGCAGGAATCACAAGCCAAACAAACAGAAGTATGTCACTGATCAGCACAAAATTTATGCCCGGCAAACCCAATGCCAAAGCGATGATTAGCACCTCAGCACCGCCAACAAGCATCTGCCATGCATTAAGACTCCAACCCGTTATGGTCAACCCCGATGTCTTGGTGAATACCGTCGCAGAAGCCCAACAAGCTGCACCGACTAACGCCAGCGCAAACCACTGAAGTTCGCCGATACCCGCCTGATTCACGCCTGAGCCAATGATTAACGCAACGCCCAACATACCAATTGCCAACGCGATCAATTGCTGAAGGGGTGGTAGTGCCCGGTTCATAACAGCCAAAATACCGGTTACCCAAATAGGCATCGTTAGGGTTAAAAGTGAGATTGTCGCCGCGCTCAGGTGCTCCATTGCGATAAAGCCAGTACCAAAGAGCACCCCTGTCTGAAGGGTCCCAACGATTAGCACACCAACGACATCAGATATGTTTTTGGGCGTCTCAAGCTGGCCACGCAAAAACAACCAAAAAACGGCCAAGAGACCCGCCAACGTGAAACGGCTAGCCACTAGAACAAGTGGGTGTACGCCATCATTAATAAACAGCTTTGAGACCACAAAAGCCGACGCCATCAATAAGGTGGAGGCCAGCAGCAACCAATAATAGCGCTGGGGTGCCACGCTATTTTGACTCGTTTCTTTGCCCAAGACGCTCTATAAAAAAATGATAGCTGGTAGGAAAAACTTTCGTTAGCCAGTGCATTATACGAGCATCCCATCCCACGAATATTCTGGGCGTGCTGACCGCCGTCCGTCTCAGTATTATCTCTGCCGCCTTCTCTGGGGTTGTTTTAGCAGCCTGTCGAAACTGGGCATCCCGCTCTTCGGCATTACTTAGCGCCCACTCGCCGTCGGCGCGAGCACGTTTTGCAATATTGGTAGCCACTCCACCAGGGTGCACGCAACTCACTTTAATGGAGCTGTTGCGGTACTCTGCTTGAAGCGCCTCGGTAAAGCCCCTGACGGCAAATTTCGCCGAGTTGTAGGCGCTCTGACCCGCCACACCAATCATGCCGAATATGGATGACACGTTGACCAAATGCCCCACCGGCGCAGCCTGCAGTAAAGGCAAAAAAGCTCGAGTTGACCACACAACGCCCCAAAAATTGATCGCCATTAACCACTGAAAACTCTCCTCGCTGGCGTCGGCAAAAGGCGCAGCATAGGCAACCCCTGCGTTATTAAAAACGGCGTCGATACTAGTGGTTTCGGCAGCCACTGCTCGCCCCCAAGCCACGATGGCATCTTGATTGCCACAATCAACGACCTCAGTATGCACAGCCGCCTTTACTACATTGAGGCCTTCGAGCGTCGCTTCTAGCCGACCCGAGTCGACATCACACAACCATAACTCGCATCCCATCGCATTTAATTGCTGGGCTAGGGCTCTACCGATGCCATCACCCGCCCCTGTGATTACTGCTTTTTTTCCCGAAAAATAACCCGCCGCCATGCTGCTCATCCAAATACGATTTTGCAGGTACACTAGGCTATGGCAGGATCCGGCACAAGCTTTGTACGTCGGGGCAATCCCTGTACTCACAGTCAGGTTTGATTGCTGCAACACCTGCACACTTCAACTTTGCATGCGAGACAGGAGCGCTAAAAACATTGATTTCTGCTGACGAGACTTTTGACGGCACCTGGCCGTTCGAGCCCCACTTTTCGACCACGGCGGGCTTTAGGCAACATTACATTGACGAAGGCCCGGAAGACGGTGAGGTGCTTGTATTGCTTCACGGGGAGCCAACTTGGGGCTACCTGTATCGAAATATGATTCCCGGTCTGGCCAGCAAGTATCGGGTCATCGTTCCCGATCACATGGGTTTTGGAAAATCTGCAACACCCCAGGATAGAGAATACACATTACGCTCCCACGTCGAAAACTTGGAATGCCTTATTGATGCGCTGGGTCATAAGGCCATCACTTTCGTGGGCCAAGACTGGGGCGGCCCAATGATCGGTGCATATACCGCACGTAATCCTGAAAAGGTCCAAAGAATTTTTCTAATGAATACCGTTCTTGGATACGGTGGCGGTAAAGCAAGCGGCGGCAAAACACCCTGGTTTCAATGGATCGAGAAACATGCCAGCAAC
Source organism: Luminiphilus sp. nBUS_16 (assembly GCF_051201645.1). Taxonomy (GTDB): domain Bacteria; phylum Pseudomonadota; class Gammaproteobacteria; order Pseudomonadales; family Halieaceae; genus Luminiphilus. The sequence continues at coordinate 2,899,441 of NZ_CP179205.1, forward strand.
GGAACCCTGGAGGGTATATTGGGTGAAATGGGCAGTACAGTACTGTCGGTGATGAAGATCATTGGCTTTCAGAACTCTGCGGGGGTTACTGACACCTGGATCCATGCTTATTCGGCCCCGTTCCCAGACAGAGAAAGCTGTATTGGGGCCATTAATTTTCCACTAGACATCCATGAAGGACGCTTTCTGTCCTTTGTTCGGGAAACTCTCGAACAAGGCGACATTGCAGCTCTGCGCAGCAAACCTGCAATGCTGGTGTCAGGTGATAAAGACTTCGGTATTGCCAAGGACCATGCGATAAGCGACTTCAAAGGGCTTTTCCCCCAAGCACCTATCGTAAATGTCGAGGGCGTTGGCCATTTTTGTCAGGAAGATATCCCAGATACACTGGTCGCCCTAATCGATGGGTTCGTACAATCTAATCCCTGAACATTACTTTATCCAACAAAAGAGACTCACCACATGACAGCTGCTATCACGCTCCTAGATGGAGGCATGGGACAAGAACTGATTCGCCGCAGTAGCGCGGCAAAACCACACCCTTTGTGGTCGCTGCAGGTCATGATGGACGAGCCCGAGCTTGTTGCAAACGTGCATCGCGATTTTTGCCTAGCAGGAGCTCGAGTAATCTGCCTCAACACTTACTCTGTTACGCGCCACCGACTACAAATGGGCACCGCACTTCCCGATCTACCTGAGTTGCTGAAACACGCCGGGGACCTAGCCCGGGCCGGCATTCATGCTTCCGGGCGCAGCGGCATCGATGTCGTTGCCTCACTACCCCCACTGACTGCGTCTTATTTAAAGCAGAGTCCACTCAGCCCGGTGCAAATGAAAGACGAATACAAAGAGCTGATGGAATTACAGCGCAATCACGTTGACGGATTTTTAGCAGAAACCCTGAGCTCAGTCGCTGAGGGGCAAGCGGTATTGTCGGCAGCACAGGAAGCAGGCACCGGCGTTCATCTTGCGTTCACTGTTCAAGATGAAGATGGCACGCTACTGCGCTCTGGAGAATCGTTGGAGGATGCGCTGCGCGCTTGCACACCGCTGAACCCCCTATCGATCATTCTAAACTGCTCCGTCCCCGAAGCCATCGATCAGGGACTACCGCTTTTAGCCACAGTTACCGACACCTTCGGTGCCTACGCCAATGGCTTTCACTCCATCACTGCCTTAAAGCCCGGTGGAACCGTGGATGTGCTATCAGCGCGAGAAGAACTTACGCCTTCGGTATACGCCGATATGGCGCTGCAATGGATGGAGCTAGGAGCCTCTATACTGGGAGGTTGCTGTGAGGTAGGTCCCGCGCACATCAAGGCCCTAGCAGACGGGATTGTCGGAAAGGGCCGGCAGCTATCTGGACTCCCGGCGCAACCCTAGCAAAGCACTGCGTCTACTTTTGAAGCCAACTATTGCACCAGCCGTTGGCATGTACCCGTTTACCTGCAAAAATCGGGCACGCACCGTACTCGCCGTCGATCGCCTGGTAAATCGCACAGCTGGTACATTGCTGTGCTGCGCCTCCGGGCCCCGCTTTCTTCGCCCACTTAGCCGTGTCAACGGTCGTATGGTCGGCAACGTACCCTAAGGCCGTCGCAGTCGGATCGTCTGCTGCCACAACTGGGCCCTGCGCGTGCGCAAATCTAGCAATGAGTAGCGCCGAGGAAGCGGCTGCAGCGCCTTTAATAAAGGTTCTTCGAGAAGTGTTGTGTGTCATAGCTGACTCCTGATTATTTTGTTTACCCTCACTTTACGCAGGGACATTGCAGACAGCCTCATGCCGTCTAGCTTCTGTCCCATTGCACTCCGCGAGGCCACCAGCCTTTCATGGGCCATTCCAATGCCTCCGCCGCGCCAACGACCCTAACATTCCAGCCCAGCGCAGCCCATAATATAAACAAAAAGAATGTTTATTGATTTTTACATGCATAATATTGAATATTAACAATTGTTAATGATGGTCCAAGCTGAAAAACGCCTCGTAAAGGCTCACAATACTTCACGTAAATGAACCTTTGGAAAAATTATTATGAGTAACTCAGCTTCGGATTTATTAACAGTAGCCATCGGCGCCGCAGTAATAGCCCTGCCATTATTGATATCAACAATTTAATAACTATTGCAACATATAGCGTCGATAACCCTATCGTCGCACAGGGCTTAAAACACCCAAAGGTCAGGCTGCTGCAATATCGTCCATTACCGGGCAAGGCATTTAATTTCTTGTGCCATTATTTTATTGCCAGCTAGGCTCAAGTTTTCTGCGAAACGGTCGCTACTTCTATTGAACTGGATGTTAATCGTTGTACCGAAATGTGGAGCAGGACATGCCTTGCATATTTAATGGGGTCCCGAGCAGAGCGTTGGTGTTGGTCGGGTTGTTGGCAGTTGGTGGATGCCAGCACTTCGCCCAGGGCAATCGAACAGCCGATTACCCTATTAGCAAGCAATTCCCACAAATTTACCAGCAGCAGCTGCAGGCCAGTGCGCATTGGCAACTGATCGCTCACAACGAAGCCCAGTTATTGGTAACGCGGTTTGAGGACGCACCCTCGCTGCAACTTACCCCGGTACAAAGCAATGGCAATAGCGCATTCCACCGCGCCTACCATGACTTCCTAGCTGAAGGCCTACTTAATGAAGGTGCGCTTTTATATGAAGCGGGGGAAGATGCAAAAGTAGAATTCAACATCGAGGTCCTCGATTTCTCAACGCGTAGCCAACTGAACCTCCCCCCGGGCTTTATCTCCAGTACCGTTTTATCGGCATACATTATCGGGCATGCCGTTGAAGCGTGGTCGAACCCTGCGGCCTTGCTTATACCTGCGGCTATTGGAGCCGATTTTTACCAGTACATGAATGCTGACTCGGCAACACCAAATACAGAGATCATACTCACGACGCGTGTTCGACAGGATGCACGCCTGGTTTACAGCCATTCTTCCATCTACTACTTGCGCACTGCCGACACCGGACTGTACGAGGGCGGCGGAGCCATAAAGGTCCGGGGGCCTGTCGTTTTATGACTACCAAGAGGCGCAATATCGTTTTCTCCGCCGCCCGGGCTTTGGTTCTTGCCCTTGTATTCGGAAAACTTGCAGCCTGCAGCAACTACTACGGCGGCAATGCGGCGAGTCGAGCCATTTACTCAACACAGCAGGAATCGGTCGATCTTCGTGCCGAGGTTGAAACGGCATGTGCGCAACTCATTCGCGCAGCGAAGCACACCAATAAACGCAACGATACTCTGCTGATTGTCAGTTTCGCAGACTTGAGTGCGCTCGATCAGTCCTCGAGGCTAGGGCGACTTATGGGGCAAGACTGCAGTACAGAGTTCGTTAGCCACGGCTATCAGGTCACAGAACCCCTGTTCGCAGACGCGCTTTACATAGATCCGTCTCATGGTGAACTGATGCTCTCGCGCAACCTTGAGGTTCTTGTGCAAGATCACCAAGCCACCGCCGTAGTGGTCGGCACCTACACCCTAGGCAGAGACACAGTTTATGCCAACGCGCGGATGATTCGATCTAGAGATGCTTTAGTACTGTCCGCCGTTTCGTTTGAAATTCCACTGACGCGTGAAGTGAGTCAACTGATTGCTCAGGGACCTCGCTAACTCGTCATAAAAATTCACTGCTGTTGCCCGCTATCTGACACTACCGCGAGCTTTAACCAAACGCCAATTGGGCACCCAAGGTTGCGCATACGCTGCTGGGGAATCACCTTGATGCTCCCATCCGCGACAGTGATTCATTTCATGCTGCAGCACATCCGAATCGACTGGCGTCAGTACATGTACCTCGCAGGTCACGCGCTGCCAGCGAGCCCTTCTAATGGCACAGGCGTTACTGCGGTTATCGCCGCAAACAGACGTTATTGCCCGCTGCGAAGCATACTGCGTTATCCGTATATTGGCTTTGAGAAGGTCCGGACACAACTCATTGCCCGCTGCCACACAAATCTCTGAGCTCGGCTTGTGTGACAAACCAATCAACAAAAGAACCAGCGACAAGCCACTGAAAAAAATGACCCAATTAGGGCTTACCCAGCTCGGCGGCGGCTCATTAGATTTCGGCATACCCCGACCTACCCTGATGAGGTCTTATGGGCTCGCACTGAGTCAAGCCACGGCGCGCGTAACACAGCCTTGCCTTTACCCCACTGATTCAACCAACCACGGAAAGCTAGCAAGTTCATGTTTGTTCCCTGCAGTCTTTACATGACAAATACTCGACGACACTCTCCATCAAATAAACAGACACCAGACACCGGACACCGGACACCGGACACCGGACACCGGACACCGGACACCAGAAAGTAACATCGCAACAAAAAATGACAAGGATTGATGACAACATCCCCGCCATGGGTCAGCATGATCACCAACTGTATTGTTTACATGGGACTGAGTTCATGCGCATCAACAATAAAACAGCGTTAATAACCGGCGGTGGTTCAGGTTTGGGAGAAGCCAGCAGCTTACGGCTGGCAGAAGAGGGCGCACGGGTTTTTGTGACTGACATTTCTCAAGAATCCGCAGAACGTGTCGCTCAAACCATTCGTGATTTTGGGGGCCAGGCTACCGCACTGCACCATGATGTGACACAAGAATCAGACTGGTCACGGGTGCATGATGCGATAGCTGCGGAGTGTCAATCGCTGGACATACTCGTCAACAATGCCGGCGTCGCGTTCTCCGGCAATATCGAGGAGACCTCTCTTTCCGACTGGCGGGCTGTCAACAGCGTAAACAGCGATGGCGTATTTTTAGGCATGAAAAACTGCTTGCCAATGATGACCAAGCCCGGGGGCTCTATCATCAATATTTCATCCATTGAGGGCATCATTGGTGATCCAAATCTCATTGCCTATAACGCCAGCAAAGGGGCAGTTCGACTCATGACAAAATCCGCTGCGCTGCATTGCACTCAGGCAGGCTATGGCATTCGAGTAAACTCCGTTCACCCAGGCTTTATTGAAACCCCGATGGTGGCCGAGGGTATTGCCGCGATGGGCGACGCCGCTGAGGAATTCCATCAACAGATTCTTGCCGCCATTCCTATGGGACATCTTGGACAAGCCATTGATATTGCCAATGCCGTACTCTTTTTGGCCTCTGATGAGTCACGATATATGACGGGCAGCGAAATGGTCATCGACGGTGGCTACACGGCGCACTGATCTCAGACGATAACGTCGGCCTAACATCGCAAGGGTCGGTGTCAGCCGCCCCCGCGCTGCCGCAATGCGACCCGCCTGCTAAGCGGTCTCCAGGGTAAGCCTTATCGGAGAAGCTAGCTCAAGGGTTCGAACGACTCCCTGTTACCTGGCCAGACTGCATTCCTTGAGCCAGCCCGCCATATCCCGGGCCGTCATTCGGGAAATATCCGGCATAAACGCGCCAAAGATCTCGTTCGCATGAACGGTACCCATGGCTTGCCGGCACTGAGATAACACGCCCGCTCGTTGGAGCAATCGATAGAACGCAATACCCTCGTCCCGGAGAGGGTCACACTCGTTAACACTGATCATAGTCGGCGGAAAATCTGCGACGTCAGCTTCGGCAGCAAAGCCGGGCCACGCCATCGGGTCTTGCGCTTCCAAGGCCTCAATTCCGTATGCCATCGTAGGGTGATTATTGGCCACACTGATCAGCACACCTTCATTCTCAAGGGACGACGGACAGGCCTCTGAAGGCCAAGCTCCAAGAATATAAGGACATAGCGCATAGAGGCCCACAGGCTTTACCGACACATCTTCAACAATCAGACGCATGGTAGTTGCAATGGCTAAATTGCCGCCCCCACTTTCACCGGCAATCATGATTTGATCACCATCAATACCCAGTGCGCCTTGCTGCTGGGTGACCCAGTGATACCCGGAAACACAGTCATTCAACCCAGCAGGATATGGCGCCACCTCTGCCACTGAAGAAGGGCGCAGGGAGTTGCGAAAATCAACCATAACAACACAGAGGTTCTGGTGCGCAATTGTCTTACCCCAAGCCCGATAGTTTGGATCCAAAGCCGACAAAATAGCCATGCCTCCACCATGAATATAGTAAACACAGGGCAGTATCTCATCGGTATCCGGGCGAATAATTTGCAGATTAATGGTGTTGCCATCTGGATGAGATACCAATGACTCAGTGGTTATTCTTAGACCCTTTGAAGGCATAACATCTTCATTGTCTAACATCCCTAACAACTCTGACATTGCCTCCTCAGCAGCAAGTGCCTCCGGGGTATTTGCAGCGGCTAACGCTTCCTCCCGCGTCGCCACGTCTGCAGCTTGGGATAACATGGGTTCCTCAAACCCCGCTAACAGCCCGCGATTGCGCATATCGAGCCGGTCGTCTTTCATAGGATCGTAAGTCATACTTCTTTAACTCCAAAAGGGGCTGTTGTTGAGCCCACCGAAAAAATCATTCGATACTAAAACCCGGATAACCCTGCGCTTGAATTTCATCACAAAGCTCACGGTAAACGTGTGCACCTCCAATATAGGAGAGCAAACGCCGCTGTTTGCCCTCGATATTGGCACCTGTGTACCAGGAATCAATGGTCATCATGAGCGTTTCATTGGCCACTTCGTCGTGATGTTGCACCCACTCCTCCTCGCGTTCAGCGGTGGGCTCCATGGTCGACTTGCCAGAGTTCACGACATTTAAAATGGCATCCGTTACCCAGTCTACTTGTTGTTGCGCACAGGTTTGAACGTTGCAAAAAGCCGCTATCGGTGAGAGTGGACCCCCAACAAGAAAAAGGTTCGGAAACCCATGCACTTGTAGCCCCAAGGTCGTGCGAATGTCATCGCGCCACAAGGCGGTCAGCGATTTTCCGTCACGACCTTCAACGCCCATGCGCGAAAGGGTACCAGTGCCCGCGTCGAAACCCGTCGCCATGATTAGGGCATCGAGGGGGTATTCTTCACCTCCTACTACAAGGCCCCGTTCCGAAAATCCGTCTATGGGTGTCGCCTTGATATCGACAAGATGCACATTTGATTGGTTAAAGGCTTCGTAATAGCCATTTTCTAAAGGCACACGCCTCAGCCCATAACCGTGATCACGCGGGATCAGTTTTTGCGCCAAATCAGGATCATTAATTTGAACGCGAATTTTTTCACGAACGAATTCGGTAACTTCCTCATTCATTACCGGATCTACCAAGACTTCTGGAAAGGTCCCTACAAACATACGCAACGACCCGTCTGCCCAACACTCCTCGAGAACCTCACGACGCTGCTCTATAGTGAGTGTCGCAGCATGACCTTCCTCTGCAGGATCCCAAGGAAAACCCCCAAAAGTATTGTGGACGAGCTGACTTAAACGAGGGTAATCAGCGCGCCACTCTGCCATGATTTTTTCATCGACGGCATAATTCTTCATGCGAACTGCGTATTGTGGTGTGCGTTGAAAAGACGTTAATTCCGCCACTTCAGGTGCGAGGGTTTGAATCACTTGAATACCGGTCGCACCGTTGCCAATAACACCGACCCGTAAACCCTTAAGATCAACCGGTTCTTGTGGCCACTTTGCGGTGTGATAAACCTGCCCCTGAAACACCTCCTGATTGGGAAAGGACAGGACCTTCGGTGTTGACAGCAATCCGACGCAACTCACGAGATACTTTGCGGCATAGACAAGACCGGCTTCAGTCGTCACATGCCAACGACCCTCCTGCTCTTTCCAGTGCGCAGAGACCACCCGGGTATCCAGCTCGATACTGGAATAAAGATCAAATCGATTAGCGACATGCTGCAAATAGCGTTTTATTTCAGGCTGAGCGGGGAAGCGCTCAGACCACTCCCAATCATCCAGCAGTTCCTGCGAAAACCAGTATTGATAGATATTGGCGGGGGAATCAACACGGCACCCCGGATAGGCATTCCAATACCAAGTGCCACCGACGTCAGGAGCCGACTCCACCGCTGTGACGGTCAGTCCCGCTTCACGCAGTTTATAAAGTTGGTAGAGGCCTGATACGCCCGCACCCACAACAAGCGCATCCAAATATTTATAACTCACTAACCCCTCCCCGATGACTAATTAATGGCCTTACCGCTCACGATAACTTTTGCGCTCGCTGCATTACCAGTTTCATCGACTCACCGCCTCTACTGAGAGCCATGCATCAACAAAGTATTGCGCGCAGCTGACCCGACCCCCTAACTTCTCGCTGTCAGAATTACCGCTTACCTGCTAGTTTAAGCACCAAAGAAAACAAATAGCGAAGGATTTTTACGATGCTGAATACAGAAATTATTTTTGCGCTGGCACTACTAATTATCCATGTATGGCTAGTGCCGATGGTGTTCAGCCTTGCAGAGGCAAAATGGCTTCTCGGCGCGCGCGATGAAGCCGTAGAGCTGCCAGTGTTAGCCCAGCGCGCCAAGCGCGCCGCCGCCAACTACATGGAATCATTGCCCGCCTTTTTGGCTATTGCCCTACTCCTCAAAATAGAGGGCATTGATACTGGCAGCCTCGCCCTCTACTGGCTTTCCCTGCGGGGGGTTTATCTCGTGTTATACGTTTTGGGGACACCGATAATCCGCTCTTTTGTTTGGGCGGGCTCAGTGGTCACTTTAGTACAAATGGCGCTTGCCCTTGTCTAGCGCCAGCAAATGAGAGCCCGATGCACTTGTCACACCCGAAACTCTGAGGTTCGCCGACAGGCAACTTCTTCTATGTTTCGAGGGGTCCTAAACCTCCCAAGAGCCCCTCTCGATCACATACGAATACAAGTGACTGGACGAGCTTCGGCTCTCGGGTGACACTATCCCCACATAGCCTTAGGAGAGCCACAGTGACCGATACCTTTCAAACACAAGGACGCGGACAACGCTACGACGACATCACGCGAACCGTCGGTGACACGCCCTGCGTAAAACTTAATCGCATCGCGCCAGATCACGTAGAGGTTTACGTAAAAATTGAGTCTTTCAACCCACTGGGCTCCGTGAAAGACCGACTTGCACTAAACATTATCGAAGCTGCGGAACGCAGCGGCCAGCTCAAACCCGGCCAAACCGTTGTCGAAGCCACCTCGGGAAATACCGGGATTGGCTTGGCCATGGTGTGCGCGGCTCGGGGCTACCCGCTGGTAATTACCATGGCCGACAGTTTTTCAATAGAGCGCCGCCGACTTATGCGCTTTTTGGGTGCCAAAGTTGTACTGACACCCAAGGCGGAAAAGGGCATTGGTATGTATCGTAAGGCGCGCCAGCTTGCCGCCGATAATGGCTGGTTTTTTGCGGCCCAATTTGAATCCAATGCCAATGCAGATATTCATGAGGCGACAACAGGCCCTGAGATCGTGGCTGATTTTGCCGATTCTCGACTCGATTACTGGGTCTCAGGCTATGGAACTGGCGGAACTGTTTCAGGCGTCGCGCGGGTACTTCGCAAAGCTCGTCCCGAATGCAAAATTATACTTTCCGAGCCCCATACAGCGACCTTGATAGGATCGGGAGAAGCTCAGGATCGCAACGACGACGGTTCACCTAATGGCAGTCACCCCGCCTGGTCGCCCCACCTAATTCAGGGCTGGACACCCGACTTTATTCCCCTAGTCCTACAGGAAAGTATTGATCACAACGGCTTTGACGAGGTTCGTCCGGTTGATGCCGAGGACGGAATGATTTGGGCCAAAAGGTTGGCTACTGAGGAGGGCATACTCACCGGGGTGTCAGGCGGCTCCACCCTCGCAACCGCTATGGAAGTTGCTGCCGATGCCGAAGCCGGTTCAGTCATTTTAGTTATGCTGCCCGATACTGGAGAGCGATACCTATCAACACCATTGTTTGAGGCTATTCCCGCGGAAATGACACCCGAGGAACAGGCTCTAGCCGATAGCTAATTCGGGGACTCAGACATGATTGGTAAGATAATAGAGCTATTTTCCGCAAGCCAAGCGGAACCCGAAGCCGCGACGAACGACGCTAGGCAGTTGGCTTCCGCGGCCCTCTTAATTGAGGTGGCAAAAGCTGACGCCGATTTTAGTGACGCAGAACGCGCCGCACTCCTAAAACTTTTGCGCAGTACGTTTGATCTCGATGATGAGGGCCTCACAGCTTTAGAAAGTTTGGCTGCCGAACGATCAAGTGATGCAGTATCCCTGCACGAATTTACCCGAGTCATCGTAAACGCCTGTGAACCTGAGGAAAGATGCCAGCTAGTTGGTCTCATGTGGCAGGTCGCCTTTAGCGATGACCATCTCGACAAGTATGAAGAGCATTTAATTCGAAAAGTGGCCGACCTGTTGTACGTATCCCACTCAGATTTAATGCGTATGAAGCACCAGGCCCAACCCATCTGAGAAACTTCAGGCCAATAATATTTAGGCGCAGCACAGACTCAGTTGAATTTAGACGCCTCCACGCCTTGCCGACTTAGAACAAAAACCGCCGCGAGTGGGGTTGCTCAGTGAAGCGCGCTTTAAAGGGCGGCGAGCCAAGGCGTCACAAGTTAAGCGCCCGTATAAACAGCGGCTCGCCGCAGGAAAGAATCTGCCCGGCCAAAGTATCAATCGATATCTTCAAGCGGTACTCGGGTCACAATACGCACGATAACCGGCCGCCAGGGTAACAGTCGAAACGATCGAATAAAGAAGCTCTGGAAAATACCAACACCCAACCAAATCAAGAATGCCTCGTAGCGCCAGGCGGCGAGATAAACCTGCGCTTCGCCCAACAACCCCTGACGTTCAGGTAATCCATCTATACTTAGTTGAGCTTCGCAACGCTGTGAACCGCAGTTACTCACTTCGTCATAGGTATCAAGGAGCTGGTGAATCACACCGGAGACATCGAGCAAGGGCATGACAAAGGACAGAAGACACAGAAGAATAGCGGCGAAGCCCGACCAAGCGAGCACATCACTGATACGTTTCTTTAATGCATTGGGTGCCATCGCTCTATTAAACCTTAGAACTCAACGCAAACCCGCATTGATCGAGTCCAAAAAGCGCGGCCCGGGACACAACTGCTGTTCATTCATAGAGTTCAGAGGACGGCGTGCGGTATCGAGAACATCATGCAGTTCCTCACTATCTCGCTGGATATAAAGCAACCCCGTGAGAATTTTCCCTTCCTTCGCGTAGTGGCTGGTGGCCTCTAACGCCGACTGCCGATCCTCAATATCATAGTCATTATCCTGCTTATACAAACGCACGACTGAACCATCATGCATGCAGACTTCACAGGTTGCTCCGGAATCATAGGTCGCCGTAATTTCTTGACGCATAGGGACGAAATCGACGGGCATATCCGTATTGGCACCGCGCATGTACTCATAACTCTTGGTCGACTCACTGTGGTTATTAAACGTAACGCAAGGCGATACCACATCGAGTAATGCGAAACCGCGATGGCTGATCGCTGCTTTGATAAGTGGAATGAGTTGTTGCTTATCTCCGGAAAAACTTCGACCGACAAAAGTCGCACCGATCTCTATGGCGAGACGGGCAAGATCAATGGGAGAGTACATGTTGATGTCGCCTTTTTTATTGGGCGACCCTGTATCCATCGTGGCGGAATCTTGGCCTTTTGTTAGGCCATAGCAGCCATTATTTTCGACGATATAGGTCATATTGAGGTTTCGTCGTACAACGTGTGCGAACTGCCCCAGCCCTATGGAGGCAGTATCTCCGTCTCCCGATATACCGATGTAAATCAGATCACGGTTAGCAAGGTTGGCTCCAGTAGCTACTGAGGGCATACGTCCATGAACACTGTTAAAACTGTGCGAACCCGACAAAAAATAAGCAGGGGTTTTCGAAGAGCAACCAATACCCGATAACTTAGCGACTTTATGGGGCTCTATATTGAGTTCAAAACACGCGTCAATAATTGCAGCGCTCACTGAGTCGTGTCCGCAACCTGCGCAAAGGGTCGATAAACCACCCTCGTAGTCCTGTCTGGAGCGACCCAGTTCATTAAGGGGCGCGTCGGGATGACGGAAAGCCGGCTTTACAAATGTCATGCAGTTATCTCCTCAGCAGCGGTGCGCCGCGTCAGCGGTGTGACATTGCCGTGGGTCACGTAGTTTCGAATCATTCCTGCAATCTTTCGCGCTGTTACAGGCAATCCGTTGTATTCGAGTATGGGAATCAGCTTTTCTTTGGCCGGCACACTGGTTTCATTCAGCATAAGACGACGCATCTGGCCATCACGATTTTGTTCAATAACGAAGATACGATCATGCTCTTTTATAAACTGCTCGACTTCGTGATTAAAAGGAAACGATCGAATACGCATGGTATCGAGATCAATCCCCTCTTTTTCGAGAATTTCAATCGCTTCGTAAGCCGGTGATGCGGTAGTGCCAAAAAATACGGCGCCGTAACGCGTTTCCATTTCTGACTGCTTGATTTTGGGCTCTGGAACAAGGCTCTTCGCCGTCTCAAACTTTCTTAGCAAGCGATCCATATTACGGACATATTCATCGCCATCTTCGGTATAGGCCGCGTACTCGTCCCGCGAGGTTCCCCGGGTAAAGTAGGCGCCTTTATCAGGGTGAACACCGGGATATGTTCGATACGGAATACCGTCACCATCGACATCCTTGTAACGCCCGAATCGCTCTTCCATATTATCGAGGTCGGCAGCGCTGAGAACCTTACCCCGATCGTATTTAAAGTCGGCGTCAAACTCCAAAGGTGGGGACATCCATTCATTCATACCGAGATCAAGATCGCTCATAATTATGATGGGAGTCTGCAAACGCTCTGCCAGATCAAACGCCTCTACCGTCATGCTGAAGCATTCTGCAGGCGTCGCTGGAAACAGCAGCACATGTTTAGTATCGCCATGGGAAGCATAAGCAGCCATTAACACGTCAGACTGCTGAGTGCGTGTTGGCATACCCGTCGAGGGGCCCGCACGCTGAACATCGATGAGCACAGTAGGAACTTCGGCAAAATACGCAAGGCCAAGGAACTCACTCATCAGCGAAACACCGGGACCGCTAGTGGCCGTAAATGCTCGAGCGCCATTCCAGTTGGCGCCAATAACCATACCCAGTGCAGACAGTTCGTCTTCTGCCTGAATAATCGCGTAATTTTTCTTGCCGGTACCCGGATCTATGCGCAGACGTCGACAATATTTGTCAAAGGCATCGACCACAGAGGTCGAGGGTGTGATGGGATACCAGGCCGCCACAGTCGCACCGGCATAGACCGCACCTAGAGCCGCTGCAGTGTTCCCGTCCATCAGAATATTGTCGAAATCTTCAATGTGCTTGGCAAGCTTGTGGCCGCGCTCCAAGTGGATACCGATAGGGCAGTCAAAGTGAGTAACGGCGTATTGATAACCCAGCTCTAGAGCGTAGATATTGGGCGTTATCAGTTTTTCCTTCCCTTTAAATTGATCGGCAACAAGATCTTTAAGCACGTTAAAATCAATGTTTAATAACGCCGAAAGTGCACCGACATAAATCACATTCTTAAACAGCAGCCGTTGTCGCGCATCAGTGTATTCACGCAAACAGATATCCGTGAAGGGAATGCCAAAATAGTTAACGTCATCTCTTATTAGCCGTAAATCGAGGGGCTTGGTAGAGTCGTAGACAAAATATCCTCCAGACTCCACCTCAGCCACATCACGCTTAATGCTCTGAGGGTTTACGCAAACCATAATATCGATACCGCCCCGTCGGCCTAAATAACCATCCTGACTGACGCGGACCTCATACCAAGTTGGCATTCCCTGAATGTTAGAGGGAAATATGTTGCGAGGACTCACCGGAATCCCCATCCGGAAAATGGCTTTCGCAAACATACTGTTGGCACTGGCAGAGCCTGTGCCGTTGACGTTGGCAAATTTTATGACGAAGTCATTGACGGACTGCTTTGCTTGCATGAGCTTCCAGCCTTGGTAACGCTATAAAAGAATCGTTGCATATCCCATGCACCCGTGGGGCATCGTTCAGCACAGAGTCCACAGTGCAGACAGACATCTTCGTCTTTCACCATGACCCGTTTTGTTTGGGGCAACGTTTTCGAAACATACAAATCCTGATCCTCACGTTTTGCGGGACGTCGCAGGGACTGCCGCAGTGCAGGTTCAGCATCATTATTAAGAAAATTTATGCAGTCTGTGGGGCAGATATCGACACAGGCGTCGCACTCAATGCATTTGGATGTTGTGAAAACCGTCTGTACATCGCAATTTAAACAACGCTCAGCCTCTTGATAAGCGACCTCAATATCAAAGCCCAATTCAACCTCAAGCTTGCGGTCTCTGAGTGCCTTTTCCTTGCTCACGTGGGGCACCGGATAACGATCATCGTTAGAGACTTCGCTGTCGTAACTCCACTCATGCACGCCCATTTTCTGACTTACTAAGGTCACTCCGGGCGCCAAGCGGTTTTCAACGTGCTCGCCGTTTAAGAAGAGGTCGATGGAGATGGCAGCCTGATGCCCTTGAGCAACGGCGGTAATAATATTTTCTGGGCCAAATGCCGCATCGCCACCAAAAAACACTTTTTTCAAGGTGCTTTGAAACGTGGTTTTATCAACCACCGGCATGTCCCACTTTCCAAATTCGATGCCCACATTGCGCTCAATCCAGGGAAAGGCATTATCCTGACCAATCGCAATAATGACGTCATCGGCCTCAAAGAATACCTCTTCACCTGTGGGCACCAGCTCACGATTACCGTCCGCGTCGTATACGACATTAACGACCGTAAAGCGCATACCTTTGAGAACGCCGTCCTCATGAACAAACTCTTTTGGCACGTGATTATTAATGATGGGGATATCTTCAGCCGCCGCATCTTCAATTTCCCAGGCAGAAGCTTTCATTCGTGAGAACTCGGAGCGAACGACGACTTTGACGTCTTCTCCACCGACTCGTCGCGCGGTGCGACAGCAGTCCATGGCCGTGTTTCCACCCCCCAGAACCAGCACTCGCTTTCCAATGCTGCTGACATGATCAAAGGCTACTGATGCCAACCAATCGATTCCCACGTGAATCGATGCATCACAAGCCTCGCGACCAGGAATATCTAAATCGCTTCCTCTAGGGGCGCCCGTTCCAATAAATACGGCGTTATAACCCTGCTGCAAAACGGACTTAAGACTTGAGATATAAGTTTGGAAATGTTGGCGAATACCCATGTTGAGAATGAAATCGACCTCTTCATCCAACACCTCGGGTGGCAGCCGAAACGCCGGAATTTGACTGCGCATGAAGCCTCCACCTAGAGGCTGATCGTCATAGAGATCAATCTGATAACCCAGGGGCGCCAAGTCTCTGGCAACGGTCAGCGAGGCCGGTCCTGCTCCAATCAGAGCGACGCGTTTACCATTACCCTCTGCCGGTACGGTCGGTAATAAGTGGCTTACGTCATCTTTATTATCGGCGGCCACGCGTTTAAGCCGACAAATAGCGACCGCTTCTTCTTCGATGCGCCCGCGGCGACAAGCAGGTTCGCAGGGGCGATCACAAGTGCGCCCCAAGATTCCCGGGAAAACATTTGACTCCCAGTTCACCATATAGGCGTCGGTGTAACGCCCCGCTGCTATCAGGCGGATGTATTCGGGCACCGGCGTATGCGCCGGACAGGCGTACTGGCAGTCCACTACTTTGTGAAAATATTCGGGATTTTTGGTATCAGTCGCTTTCACTGCACATCTTCTTTTTATATTCCCCCGCAGCCAACACTACACACCGGACTCAAGAAAATAAAGCCATGAGACCGAAGTTTATTACTCCTGTAAATCAAAGCTAAGCAAACCCTAAAGCATCTAGACTGCCCATTGTAAAATTCTGATCTGCCGGTAACGCTACAGTGTTACCCCACAGCGCTCGGTTGGCGAGGGCCGTATCAAAACCCTCGATTAACGTTAAAACCTGTCCCCCAACGCATTTAAAAATATGAAGATAGGCCTGATCATAGTATTCACCGGAGCGCGCTCTTCCTTCATTGATCGCCAACGCGACGACGGTAGCCCCATCTGCACAGAGAATGCGATGCTCGTTGCAGAAAACCATTTGGTCAGGGTCAACGCAACCAAAGACCCGAGGTAGAACCTCCTCAAAAAAACGTGACTTTCCTTGATACACCCCCGAAAGGATGTGATCGCGTGTTGGACACACAAGTGTAAAATCATCGTGAATCAATGCCCACAAACGCTCGTTGTCCCCAGATTTTATGGCGCTGTAAAAACCATCAACAATCTGTTTCATAATTGTCCTCAGCACATTTCAAACTTTGACTAGCAAGGTACTTAACCAACGGGAACTTATCTATAGAGGGAGATGTACAGTGGCCTTTGAAATTATTGAAATACTCGGGTTTGTGAGCCGTGGAAGGTAGCGCTGGGTTATCACGCTGCAAAGGCTATCGATACTGGCTGAAACGACGTTGGGATGATGGCCCTGAGATCGTCTTTGTGGGTCTCAACCCCTCCACCGCAGATGCTAAGACTGACGACCCTACCCTACGTAGGATCATGGGGTTTTGTAGTGACTGGGGATTTTCCGCGGTGACAGTTATCAACCTTTTTGCATGGCGAAGCCGACACCCTAGAGAATTAAGCACGGTTCAAGACCCTGTGGGGCCCAGAAATAATTATTGGATAAAAAAACTGAGTCAGGGCGCGGAGCCTGTGGTTGCCGCTTGGGGGAACGGAGGCAGTTTGCATGGGCGAGATCAGTATGCCCTAACTAGGATGACAGAACTTTACTGTCTGGGCGTCACGCAACAGGGGTGCCCTCGCCATCCGCTTTATGCCCCAGCGACCTGCCACCTTGTAAAGGTAGACAAAGCCGCAAACTCAAACTATAAAACCCTTAATAGGCGTTCACTTGCCAAATACTCAGGCCGAGACCATTGGTGCGATCAGAGGAGATAGAAAATGCCGAATACGGTTGAAAGGATAAAGGCAGATCGCGACCTAGAGACTCAACGCGAAGATATGGCCGCTACATTTCGTTGGGCAGAACGTTTGAATATGAATGAGGCCGTTGCCAATCACTTTAGTCTCGCGGTGGATGGCGCGGGGACCCAGTTTTTAATGAACCCCAACCAAGTCCATTTCGGGCGTATCAAAGCCTCTGACCTCATTTTGCTCGATGCCAATGACCCTTCGGCGATGGAGGGTCCCGAGGCCCCTGACCCAACTGCTTGGGGTTTACATGGATCGATTCACAGGCTCTGCCCCCATGCGCGATGCCTAATGCACGTGCATTCCAAAGCGGCTACCGTGCTCGCAACTCTGGCTAACAGCACGCTGCCACCCATCGATCAAAATAGTGCCATGTTTTATGAGCGCCATATTGTTGATGCCGATTACGGCGGCTTGGCATTTGAGGCAGAAGGCGTTCGCTGCGCTGGCCTACTTAATAATCCAAAAATACGCATCATGGTAATGGGTAATCATGGCGTGCTGGCATTGGGCCAAACCGTTGCCGATACGTTTTTTCAGCTCTACTACTTTGAGCGCGCGGCACAAACTTATATCAGCGCCCTTCAGACAGGGCAGCCACTGCGTTTTCTTGATGACGACATCGCCAGAAAAACTGCTGAGGAGCTCGCTGCCTATCCGGATTCGGCAGATTCTTATTTGAGAGATATCAAATTGATACTCGATGCGGAAGGTTCTGACTTCCGGCTGTAATGCCTTGATCAACACGATGAGCCAGGGGGCGTTACATACAGGAGTGCCTCGCCTGCCCCACACCAGTGAAAAACCCTCACTCCCTGCACTCAATCTTCGGTATCACCTTCCTCTGCGACAGGTTTAGGGGTTTGCGCAATTCAAGCGGGCGCCGCGGTAAGTCAGCTCTGCGCCCCACATCCAGCCAAAAACACCCTTTACAGCTGACATTGATTTTGCGCGGCACACCATACAGATATAGGCAGCGGTACACTTGAGTCTGGGCTCGCAGATGACTTTATGCCCCTAACCTCTCAAAAACTTTGCGACCCTGAGCTTTAAAAAGAGGGGCCCATTATTTAGTGGTAACAACGATTATCCGCAATAGGGCGCGTCTAAAATCCCCTGTACTGAATAACTCAAGTGCGTATAGTTTGCCGCTCCAATCTGTCCTACCACGTAGCCCCAATACAATAAGGTGAACAACGATCATGACATCATCTTCTTTAGAAGAAGCCATAAATCTTTTAACGCAAGAAAACTCGCCTTTTGCGGTGACAGAAGCGGTGGTCAATGGCTTGTCTCTCCCAGTGTTCGCCAATGCGCCAAAATCCCTTGCCGCATTGCTGCAACAAAGCGCAGAAGAATTTTCTGACAGAGAACTATTGGTCTTTGAAACGGAACGATTAAGTTACGGCGAGTTTGCTGCGCGAGTATCGCGTTTCGCCCAAGTGCTCAGCAAAGACTTTGGTGTGAGCAAGGGTGACCGTGTTGCCATCGCTATGCGCAATTATCCTGAGTATGTCATCACTCTGCTGGCGGCAGCTTCACTGGGTGCGGTAGCAGTTCATATGAATGCTTGGTGGACAGCCCATGAACTGGCTTACGGATTTGAAGACTCGGGAGCGAGGTTGGCGGTAGTCGATGATGCTCGAGCTGAGCGACTGCAAGGTACCGCGTCCAAGTTGGGCATTACAGTGATTCGCGTGCGACCTCAAAACGCAGTGCCTCATGACTTCGATACGCTGATCGCACAATACCCCGATGCGGTTTCTCACCCCCACACGACCGATCCCGACGATGATTTTTCAATCATGTACACCTCAGGGTCTACTGGGCACCCCAAAGGGGTCATTCTCACGCACCGCAGTGTGATCACGGCGCTGTGGTCTTGGCTCATGATTCTTCCTACTTACGAAGCCATGGGCTATCCAATCCCTGCGCCTACTGATAATACCGGCCAGCCTCTGGGCCAGTCGAACTTGGTTACGGTTCCTTTCTTCCATATTTCAGGCACTAACAGTTGTTTTTTACTGACTTTAGCTGCGGGCGGAAAAGTCGTACTCATGCCACGGTGGGATCCGGCGCTTGCCGTAGACCTCATTGAATCTGAGCAAATCACCCGATTTTGGGGGGTGCCTACCATGTCCGCTGATATTCTTGAGGCGGCTGCCGCAAGTGGTGCGAGCCTGTCGTCACTGAACTCTATCGATGCTGGTGGCGCGAAGCGTCCGCCTAGCCAGGTGGGAAAAATTGCCCAACAGTTTAAGCAGGCCTCTCCCGCGACAGGCTTTGGCATGACCGAGACCAATGCCTTAGGCCTACGCTTGTCAGGAAAAGATTACATAGACCATCCTGGCGCGGCGGGTCTGCTGATACCGCCGGTTCAAACCCTGAAAATCGTCGCCGATGACGGCTCCGATGCCAAGACCGGTGCCGTGGGAGAGCTGGCACTGAAAAGCGCCGCCAACATGCGCGGCTACCTCAACAAGCCGGAGCAAACTCGAGACGCGCTGCGTGAGGGCTGGATGTTTACCGGCGATCTGGCCTACCAAGACGCAGAGGGGCTGGTTTACATTGTGGGTCGCAAGAAGGACATGATCATTAGAGGCGGCGAAAATATCGCCTGCCCCGAGGTGGAAGGCGCGCTGCATCAGATCGAAGGCATATTAGAAGCGAGTGTTTTTTCGATTCCCCATGAACGGCTTGGTGAAGCAGTTGGGGCTGCGGTTTACGCCAGCACCCCCCCAACTTTATTGGAGCTGCAGGCTGCCCTCGAACAGACACTAGCCCGCTTCAAAATCCCCGAGAAAATTTGGTTTTACCCTGAACCGCTGCCCAGAGGTGCCACCGAGAAAATTGATAAACGGGGCATTCGAGAAGCCTGTCTAGGTGGTGCTGTTGCGTCGTGTGGGCCCAGCAAAAACTAAACCTCGCTAGGCCACCGGCACCGACACCCGGTAAGCGTCAATACGGGCCGTTAGCGCCTCCCGACATGCCTGTCGCTCAGTCGCCACAGCGGAACTGACAAACAGCGTGTCGCCCTCTGGTCCACCGAGAGCACAGGCAATGGCCTGACGGCCGGTTTCTATGCTGTCCAAAACTGCCCCACCTTCACCTAGGCGCAGCACTGATCCCGTCGTCGGTGATGCCGCCCAGATGGCCCCTTCTACGTCGGCACAAATACCGTCAGGTACCGCCCCCTCGGGTAATGCTGCCCAAGTACGCCGATTAATGAGCTCAGATTCAGCAGATATGTCAAAAGCTGTCAGACAGCCCTTGAAGGTTTCCGCAACCACCAAAACCGACCCTTTACTGAGCACTGTCATACCGTTGGCAAAAAGCAAATCACTTGCAGCAGCATGTACCGACCCATCGGAATCTACACGCGCCAAGGTGCCTGGCATTACAGATTCCCCGCTGGAAAGATCAAAACCAAAATTCCCCACCCAGGCTCTGCCCTGTGAATCAACCAGCATGTCATTGATACGACGCTCTGCGATTGTGGACAGATCGGCATAGGGCAACAAACCGTCAGACCCAGTCCATCGCAGCACCTGACGGTCTAGCATTGAGGCGATCAGCAAATCACCATTGGGGAGCCAGCCCAAACCCGATGGCCGTCGAGGGACGGCCACTACACGCTCAGGGGCACTGCCCGGTACTACGCGAAAAACCGCCTCACCGTGCATATCTGAAAACCACAACGCATCCTTGTACCATCGCGGGCCCTCGATAAAAGCAAAGCCATCACAAATTTTAGATTTTTCGCGTTCCATGTGTTTTTCTCAGCAAACAAATCTTAGGAATACCGAGGGCGGTGTGAATACTGTGACAAAACCGCTCGACCATTCCGACCGTCTCCAACACAGTATTAAGTGCTAGGGCGCGACGATACCAGCACTCACTAATGCGGGCTGAATATCTCGCGCAAACCGCTCAAGGTCATCACGGTACCGGGGAAACGTCAGCATAACTGCATCGACACCCAAGCTATGGGCTTCAACAAGCTGCTCAACGACGTCAGCAGCAGTTCCAATGACGTGCACACCGCCACCGGAGGCGGCCAGCATATCTTTGGTGAAATCGTCAAAAGACCCACTACCCGCAGTAAGATCGTGAAGCCAATTATCGGCCGCTACGGAGTCTTTAGACGCGATGATTGCTGCTAATGTGTCCTCCGCCTCGCTTCGACTATCAGCCCAGAGTAAAAAAGGAAAAATTGCAGTCCTGACACGACGGTTGTAGGGAGCAGCCTGAGCGGTAATGCTTTCTACGATAGCTCCCACCGCAGCAATAGACGGCGTCGAGATAAAGGCCCAATCACACAGACGCGCAGTCATTCTTTGAGCATCTGCCGACGTCCCTGCATTGGCAATTTGTGGCTGTCTGTGCGGAATGGGTGAAGCTTCCCCGTTAGTCACAGAGTACCAATCAGTCTGGTGATTGAGGGGTTGCTGCGTCGCATCCCAAAGACCCCTGAGAATTTCTATAAACGCTGCTGTACGCTCATAGCGTCGACCGTGCTCAGCCAGCTCCACACCCATCATGCCAAACTCTCGCGCACTCCAGCCGCTGACCACATTAAGGCCCCAGCGATCACCACTCATATGCGCCAATGTCGCGCCCATCTTTGCAACCACAAAGGGGTGAAATAACGGTACATGCACCGTTGAAAAAATATTGATGCGTTCAGTAGCGCGCAACAACGCAGCGGCCCAGGTGGTAGTCTCAAGCGACGTTCCCAAGAAATTAGTTTCCCCACCAAACCCCCGCCAGCGGGATACTGGAAAGAGGTAATCAAAACCCAACGCCTCCGCACGCTGAGCCAGCAACTCGTTCTCAGCATAGGTCCATTGATCAGAGACAACATCGTGAGTCGATATCGAAGGCATATTGGAGCAGTTGGGCATAAACAGGCCCAGCGACAACATACGTGCGGCTGTACGTTGCGCTTGAGCCACTACAGTGTCACGCCTAAATGTTCAAACCCCCTGAACAAAAAAGCCTGTCGAAGGCGAGCTGAGTCGGTATCAACTTGAAAGTCGGGGTAAGCCGAAAACAACTCTTCGAGGAAAATTCGACCTTCCAATCGCGCCAATTCAGCACCGACACAATAATGAATACCACCGCCAAAAGTGAGGGGCTTCTCCTGACGAGGATCAATAACAAAAGACTCGGGATCTTTAAAAATCTCGGCATCACGGTTGGCCGCCGCAACAATCGTCAAAATTCGCTCGCCCGCCTTAATGGGCTCATCTGCGACCACAGTATCGGACAGCGCTGTGCGATATGTCGCCTGCAATGACGACTCGAACCGAGTAATCTCTTCAGTCGCAGCACTGGCCAAGCCCAGATCTGCCCTCAACTTAGCGCGCTGCTCAGGATGAGCTCCCAACAGATACATACCGTTACCAATCATGTGTGCCGTGGTCTCAAAGCCCGCCCCAAAAAGTCCGATGACAGATGTACTGAGTTCCTCAGCCGACAACGAATTGCCACCTTCGTTGGCCATGGCCAGTGCAGTACTGAGATCGTCTTTAGGCGTCAGCCGACGCCTTGCAAACAAGTCGTCAAAAAAGGCCGTCAAGAATTCCATCTGGCGATTGGCCAAGGCCAACTCAACATTACTAAGCGCTCTTGTTTCAAAAACGGGAAAGGTATCTGCAATGGCCTGATTCAACTGCAAAAGAAGTTGGTCTGAAAACTCGCTTTCCTCGAGGCCCAACATGTCACACATGACCAGGGTGGGAAACCGATAAGCAAAGGCCGCAATAAAATTCACGCCGGGCTTGCCTTTGATAGCGGCCAACAGCCCCCGAGCAAGCTCTCGTACTCGTGGCTCCATGGCGCGAATACGTCTCAGTGACAGTGCTCCCGCAATGAGGCCCCGCAGCCGCGTATGCTGGGGTGGATCCTGCATAACGAAGACACGAGACAGCCAGGCATAAGCGGGGTGTGATAGCACGTCAAAATTTTCGTCGTAAAACAGCTGAATATTACGAACAAAGTCGCCTTGGCCAAAGGCCTTGTCTATCAATACGTGGCGGCAATCATCGTAGCGGGTCATCACCAAAAACCCGAGATCTGACCGGTGTACCGGATCGCACTCGCGCATTTGGCGAAAGATAGGGTATGGATCCGCAAGCAGTTGCGGATCCATAGGGTTGAACGAGAAAGTGCTACTCACGGCAACATCCTGCCGACTTCCTAGAACTCGAAGCTAACCGTTGCACCATAAGTACGAGGTGGCAACATTGAACCCACTCGCAGCGAGTTGTACAGCGGCGCCGTGATAATGTTGTTAGAAATCACTTCTTCATCAGCAAGGTTGCGCCCCCAAATAGCGAAGCTCCAGCTTTCGCCGGGCAACGTGTAGACTGCGCGCGCATTCAAAAGGCCATAACCTTCCTGGTACGCGTCGGCACGATTCCATTCCGTGAAATAAACGTCATCCTGATAATAGTATTCACCTCGCAACATCACGTCCCCGCCCATCATTGACGCCATATAATTCAGACCCACCTTGAAGGTGTACTCCGGCGCATTGGGTAGCGTATTGCCACTGAGGTCCTTCACAGCAAAGCCATCCGAGTAATCGCCATTAAAGAACTCTTTGTATTCTGCGCTCAGGTAAGTTGCGTAGAAGTCCATGGTGAACGAATCGGAAAGCGCTGCGTCGATCTCGACCTCAATGCCATAGTTTTCTGCCTCTGCGGCGTTAATGGTGCTTACAGTGCTGGTTTCATCAACAAAGGAGATCTGCAGATCGGCATAGTCGTAGTAGAAACCAGAGATCGCGTAGCGCATGCCGCCATCGGCGGTCGAGCCCTTAACGCCGACTTCGAAAGCATCGACCGTTTCGGGTTCGAGCGCCGGACTGGTACTACCGGTATTTATCACCCCCGACTTGAACGCCTGGTTGTAGGTCGCGTAAAGCAGCATGTTGTCGTTGGGCTCAAACTCAACAGTTAAACGGGGGGTGACATCGCTCCAGTCTTCACTTTGATTGGTGGGTACATCCAATCCCGCCGCATCAAACACAAAGGCACCTGTACCGCTGCGTTCTTCATAGTTATAACGCACGCCGGCTATTATCTTGAGGGCCTCTGTTAGCTGATAGCTGGCTTCGGCATAAATACCATAGGCCTCAATATCGACGTCACCATTTTGCTCATACCTACCGGTACTGAGAAAATCTCCAACGGGCGTTCCACAAAGCTCCGGCGCGAGCAATGCACAAATGTTGGTGAGTGGCACCAAAACCTGACCGTACAGTTCCTCCTCAAAATACATAGCCCCCGCTAAAACATCGAGACGATCGCCAGAAAAGTTATAGGTCAGCTCCTGACTCCAAGACTCACTCTCTTCGGTGTAGTTATTCTGGCCAAATAAATTGGCGTCGGTAGAATCGAGATCGTCTCTTAGGAAACGATCCATTTCTTGGAAGGATGTGATGGATTTCAGCGTCTGGTTCTCTGCGACATCAAATTCCATAGTAATAATGCCGCTCTCACCCTCACGGGTATTTATAGCCTCTTGATCGGAGTTGATGTCATAAATACTGCCCCCCGCCTGAAAGACCGTTTGACCCCCAAAAATGGGCACCGCTAGTGGGCCCAATGGATTACCCTCCGAGGGGCCAAAATAGTGGAAGGCGAAGTTCTTATCATCTTCTTCGTAATGTTGGTACGCCGCTGTTGCCCTGAAGGAGCCACCGGCATCGTAGGCGAAGGTCGCTCGATAGGCTTGGGCATCACGATCATCGACCTCCTCTCCTGAAAACAGGTTGGTGCCGTAACCATCCCGGTTTTCAAACTTGCCAGCCAATCGTACCGACAGCGCATCACTGAGAGGCAGGTCTACCGCACCCTCAATATCAAGCAAGCCATAATTACCCGCCGTTGCTCGAACGTAACCGCCAACATCATTGCCAGGCTTAGCCGTCACCATATTAATGACGCCAGCAGTAGCACCACGGCCATACAGTGTTCCTTGCGGGCCGCGTAATACCTCAAGCTGGGCCAAATCAAACATACCCATTAACTGGGCCGCCGGGCGAGGAATAATAGCGCCGTCCTGCAGGAAGGCAACAGCGCCCTCACCCCCAATATCAATACTGGTCATACCAATACCGCGCATAAAAACACGGGCAAAACCAAATTGGTCACCAATAGAAAGGTTGGGCACATCGACAATCATGTCGCGTACCGATTGCACACCACCTGGAACGATATCCTCACCACCGATCACATTGGCTGCCGCCGCAAGGTCTGTGACCGAGACATCTTTTTTGGAGGCCGTAACCACGACTTCTTCCAGAGCGGGTTGAGCTAACGCTTGAGCAGTCATAACAGCCGCGCTGCTGAGCGCTAGGAACCTAGGGAAATATCCTGTTATTTTCATGGGTGTTACTCCTCGCTTCACAACTTTAGATTTATAACCCTCAGTGGGCCGTTAGTGTTTCGCGCTTAAATTGCAGACCAATTGCTGCTCTGTCCCAGGTATCACTTGTAATACCCTCGTTTCTTAATACATGTTTCATCACCTTGGACGACGGTGTTTTGGGCAACTCGTCAAGAATACGGACATACCTTGGCACCATGAAATGCGCCATTCGCTCACCGAGGAAACGTACCAAGGTTTCGGGATCAATGGTCTGACCCTCAACAGGAGCAACCGCCACCATCACCTCGTCTTCACCTACATCACTCGGCACGGCGTAGGCAGCGGCCTCTCGAACGGCCTCGTACGCCACGACTTCCGCCTCAACTTCAAAAGATGAAATATTTTCGCCTCTCCTGCGGATCGCGTCTTTCATACGGTCCACAAAATAGTAGTAGCCGTCGCTATCAACACGGAAACAATCGCCGGTGTGAAACCAACCATTGCGCCAAGCCTGTGCTGTAGCGTCGCTTTGCTTGTAGTACCCGGAATTCATACCCCAAGGGCGGTCCGTGCGAACGATCATTTCTCCGACCTCGCCTATGGGAACTTCACAGTCATGGTCATCGACCAGCCGGACATCGACGCCATCACGCTTGCGGCCACAGGTACCGCGCTTTGTCGGGTTGGCCTCTGACACTATGGGCGAACTGACTTCGGTCATATTAAAAATAGTAAAAACATCGGGGCCGAAACGAGCCTTAAATTCGGCACAGGTCTCAGTAAGCGGCACCATGAACACCAGTCGAACGCCATGCTCCCGATCGCCATCGGAGGGCGGTTGCTTCAACAGAAAAGTACCCATCACACCCAGCAAGAATACAACGGTCGTTTTCGATGAACGAACAAAAGGCCAAAACGTATCGGTTGAAAATCCCTCTGAAACAGCAATGGAGCCACCCCTCGCCAGCATCACGAAAATCACACCCATGCCGCCTATATGAAAGATAGGCATATTGATGAGGAAGCGATCCTCACCCGTAACAAATGGCCAACTCTCAGGGCCTGCATTGGTAAAAATATGGAGATACGACGACAGCACGCCCTTTGAGGGGCCAGTAGTACCCGATGTGAAAATAATAGATTGGGTGTCCCAAGGTTCTATGGGTCGATCAAGTTCAGGCGGGACGGCACTAGCTTCACTGACAACGGACCAAGGTGTGCCCTGATAATCCCTAGGAACCGAACCATCACCGAGGCTGATGATCTGACTCAGCTTGGGACAAACAACCTCCCCAAGTCGTTCCAACAGTTGCGCATGAGCCACCAAAATTTCGGCGTCAGACAGGTTAAGCGTGTGCTCGAGTACCTTCCCTTTAAAAGCCGTATTAAGCGGCACAAACACAGCACCCAAGTAATTCAGCGCAAAAAACGTAAGGATTGCCTCCTTGCCATCAAACATCCAAACGGCAACATGATCTCCACGCGACACACCCGCTTGAGCAAAACCACCGGCCAATTGTTGGACTCTGCTGAGTAGCTCACCGTAGGTCCACTCCTCGCCATCTTGAAACAGTGCAAAAACCTGCTCAGGCTTCTCTTCTGCCCAGCGTTGCAGCAGATAGCGCGTTACACAGCGATCGCGCTCGGGGATGCGCGGGTCTGACGTTGATGTTTGCGTGCTCATATTTTATCCACCCCTTTAACGCCACCCTCCTCGTGCCCCAGGGGCAAAATGTCGCTTTGCCCTTTTTGGTTTGCACCCGCTGCTGAGAACACCATCCTTAGCGTATGACTAATAATCTGGTGACGGGTTCGCTTACCGCCGGAGCGATACCACAGTGCTACCCACGTCATCATTCCACCAATGGTATTAGCGGTGAGCACCGCATCGATCACCTCGAATTCTGCGGACGCGCGACCTTGCTCTAGCAACATGGCAACTTTATGGTCGAATAAGCTGCGGTGCTCGCGAATTTCTCTGGCCTGCATTTCATCGAGGTTTTTTTCTTCGCGCTCGTAGACAACAATAAATTCCTGATAATCAAAAATAATCGCCAAAACCGCCTCTACCAAGCGACCCAAGCGATCCGCTGCGGTCGCCGTGCTGTCGTCGAGAATAGGATCAATGGCTGCTAATGACTGCAAAATACCTGTTCTGCAAATGTCATAAAGTAGCTCGGCTTTGTTAGCGTAATGCGTGTAAAGAAAGGGCTTGGTAACGTCGAGTCGCTGAGCAATAGCATCGAGGGTTGTCCCCTCGTAACCCTGCTGAAAAAACAGATGGCTGGCTTCTTCACGAATGCGCCGACGTTTAAAATCGGAAACCTCATGTTTAAGGTTACTTTGCGCGAGACTAATCGCCGCAGTCACTATTAACGCGCCTGTTCCAAAATGCTTCGAACATCGGCGGGGCCAGTGATTTCACGCGGATTGGTGCGGGACCAAAAATCCAGCATGGTGTATTCGGCGATGAGATCGAGCTGGTCATCGCTAACCCCCACTTCACCTAATGACCGTGGCATGCCCAGCCCACGGATAAACTCGTCGAGCACAACGCTGGCATCCTCTCCCGGACGCCCAAAGCTATCGCTGACTTTTACCTGCTTAGCGCCGGTAACCGGCTTATTAAAAGCCAACACCGCCGGCGCCATCACGCAGGAGCAATAACCATGAGGAACATCTGCGGTCCCCCCTAGCACATGACCAATTGCGTGACTCGCGCCCATCGGAACACCGCCGATAATGGGAATCATCGACTGCCAAGCACCTATCTGGCAACGCAGACGCGCATCGAGATCGGAGGGATCAGCCTTGACGGCTGGCATAGCCTGACTGAGCAACCTGAGCGCACTTTCAGCGACACCATCACAAAAGTAACTGGAGTGATTGGAGCTTAGGGATTCTAGCGCATGATCAACGGCTCGCACGCCGGTTGAATGCCATAACCATTCTGGCGTGTGCAAAGTCAGGGCAGGATCAAGAACGATAGCGATCGGCGCCATCATACGGTGAGTGTAGCCCTGCTTCTTATTTTCGCGATCATCAGTGACACCGCCCATGGTATTGAACTCACCCCCAGACAACGTTGTTGGACAGCAAATAACGCGTATATCGGGACCTTCAAAAACCGGTGCTACGGTGTCGCCATTATCGTCTACGAAGACGTAGAACCCCTCGAAATCTTCGTGAGTGTTGATGTTGTGTTTGAGACCTAGAGCAATAACCTTACCCGCGTCGGTAACAGAGCCGCCACCCACCGTAATGATCAAATCTGCATCCACTGACCGCGCAGATTCAATCGCCCTTAATACGTCCGTCCGCGGGGCGTGGGCAGCAATACCATCGTAGGTCTGTGCCAAACGAGCGCCCAAAGCCGCTTCAATTTCAGCAATCTCGTTGGTTTTGTTGCGCAATGTGGTACTGACCAAAAGAAAAACTCGCTGAGCACCTAAAAGCTGGGCCTCTTCGCCAAGAGTCTCGGCGGCGCGGCGCCCCATGTGGACCCGCTCAGTTGCGGTTAAGCCCAGCGTTGATGCGTCGTATCCAAACACAGCGTGCCCCCATGTTCATTTTTTTGTAGTTGTTGTACTCAACGTATCAATTGCATACTCGAAAGTAAACATGTAGTACGCTAAGTAAAAAACATGCCGGAGAGGTTTTACAACATGCGCCCAAAAGATCCACAAGACACGGTGCAGGCTTGCTCGGATATTCCCCTTAAGTCCTATTACACGGCGGAAGACATACCCGACTCCCACGCCGAGCGCGTGAATGTAGCGCCGGGCGAGGCCCCCTATCACCGAGGCTTTCATCCCTCCGGCTATCGATCCAAACCCTGGCGTATTTTTCAGCTCAGTGGTTTTGGAAAGCCCGAAGACGAGAATGAACGCATCAAGTTTTTGCTAAAAAACGGTGAGACCGGTTTCATCATGGAGCACGACCGTAATACGGCAGATCACTGCTACAACGTTGACCATCCTGAAGTACTGGCGCGCAGAGAAGATGTAGGGCTGACGGGCGCGGTCATGCAAAGCGTGCGCGATACAGCCATCTGTCTCGACGGGCTGCCTATGGACACCAGCTTCGGCCATGCTGGAGGCGCGGTGGTACAACACGCACCCTTTGCCCTGGCTGCTTACTGGGCCGTTGCCAAAAAAAGAGGATATGACCTGAGTAAGTTAGCTGGCACTGGGCAGAGTGACTTCAATCTGACCTATCTCGGATGCGTCACCAAACAACAAATTCCCACCGATGCTGGGCTACGCTTTAACGGCGACATCATAGAATTTTGCACAGAACATCTTCCCCGCTGGGTACCTGTATCAATTGCCGGTTACAACGGAGCCGATACCGGTCTTACCCCGGACCAAGAGCTGGGGAGTTTGTTTGCCAACGCCGCAGAATACCTCGACGAAATCAAGTTACGGGGGAGGATCCCCCTTGAAGTCGCCGCTAGGGGTTGTGGCGGAGTTAGCTTTAGGGCCTCTATCAAAATCTTTGAGGAAGCCTGCAAAATGCGAGCCGCGAGGCTTATGTGGTCGGACCTGCTAAAACAACGCTATGGCATAAACGACGAGCGGGTAGCTAATCTTAGAATTCACTGCGTAACGGCTGGCTCAAAAATGGCCTATCAACAACCCATGAATAATCTGGTGCGCGGCGCTCTTATGGCCGTCAGCGCGGTGCTGGGCGGTGTCCAGTCATTAGGTGTGTCGGGCTACGATGAAGCCTTGTCCATTCCCTCCGAACACGCCCATCAGATGTCAGTTCGAATTCAACAAATACTTATGGAAGAAACCGGACTCACCGACGTCACTGATCCGCTCGGGGGGTCTTATTACGTCGAAACACTCACTGCGCAACTCGTTGAAAAAGCGTGGGCTTTTTTCGAAGAAATCCTCGCAAGAGGTGGCTATTTGGCCTGCCTTGATTCGGGTTGGCTTCACGCCAAAGCTGAAGAAAATCAACACAAAGAGTTTATGCAGACCGAAAGTGGCGAGGCAAATATTGTCGGTGTCACCATGGCTCATGATGATAGCAGTCCCTTTGAAATAGACGGCTTTATCGGGAGCGATGATGCATTCGACGTGGCACTGGAGCGCCTCAAGGAGGTCAAACGGACGCGGCATGAAAAAGGGGCAAAAACCGCGCTCAAAGATTTAGAGCGTGTTTGCCGTGGCAGCGACAACATTATGCCGGTCATGATGGATTGTCTCGAAGCAGAGGCAACCCTGGGAGAGGTCGGTGACGTATACCGCGAGGTTTTCGGTGATTGGCGTACGCCAATTCAATGTTAAAGGGAGCGACGTCGTGAAGCCAAAACGTATTCTTATGGCCAAGACCGGTCTGGATGGGCACTGGCGCGGGCCAACTATTGTAGCCAGAGCTTTGCGGGATGCTGGATTTGAGGTGATCATGATTGGCATGGCAACCACCGCCGAAATCGTTGCTGCTGCCATAGACGAAGACGTCGATTTGGTAGGTCTTAATATCGGTGGTCACATCGATGTAGCACTGAGGGCCGTTGACGCGGTGCAGTCTGCAGCGCCAGACATGCCAATCTTTGCTGGGGGAACGATTCCACCCCATGCCTGTAAGCAGCTCGAGGCAAAGGGACTCGAAGTTTTTCCTCCAGGGTCTATGTTGACTGACATTGTCGATTCAGCCAATCGGCTCACAGGACTCAGCACAGCACAATGAGCGACGCCACAAGTGCTGACTGGGGAGACGGTTTCACCGCACGCAGAGCACTCGCCAAATCGATTTCTGCTATTGAATCGGGTGGACCAGAGGCGCTGGAAATTGAACAGCGAGCCCTGCAGCAACCCGCCGCCGCGCACGTACTGGGGATCACCGGACCGCCTGGAGCCGGTAAATCGTCACTGATCAGCGCATTGCTACCCCATGCCCTAGATCATTACGGCGCGGTCGCCATTCTAGCGGTGGACCCAAGCTCTTCCTTAACCGGCGGCGCACTGTTGGGAGATCGTGTGCGGATGGACTACCGCCACTTCGATCACAAAGTATTTTTTCGCTCCATGGCCTCACGGGGTTATCAGGGGGGCATTGCCGCTGCGACACGCGCCTCGGTCAACGTGCTGGATGCCGCAGGCTGGCCGCTAGTCATCATTGAAACATTAGGTATTGGGCAGGTCGAGCTGGACGTTATGGAGCTGGCGGACCGCGTCGCGGTTGTGCTCAACCCCGGCTGGGGAGACAGTTTTCAGGCCAACAAAGCGGGCCTGACGGAGCAGGGCGACGCCTTCGTATTGAACAAAGCCGATCGACCGGGCCTTGAAAACGCCAAAATTTTACTTGAGCAATCGCTGCAATGTTTGCCAGCAGCGACGCCGCCCCGCGTATTCACTACTATCGCCACCGATGATGAGGGCATCCCCGAGCTGTGGCGGTCGCTGGCCGATTTAATGCAGGAAGCTTCCAAAACCCGGCAGAGTAGACGTCGCTGTGGAGCGGTCAGGGAAGGTGCGAAAACTCAGCTTTTGCGGGACTTCGAAGCGTTTCTGGCATCACCCGAGGCTGCCAGCAGCGAAAGCGCAGCACCTGAGGGTGCTGCCGACCTCTTGCAACGGTTTTACCGAGAACAGAACTAACCCGCGCCCCACATGAACTCTCGCTCTTGGAAACAATCATTGGGTGATCACCGCTGACCGGCAAACTATAAGGGCTATCGCTTCGCGATAGCACTGCAGCTCGGGAGGGCCGCGACAAAAACAACGGCAACTCCGAGCGGGACGCCTGCTTCCTATTACCGGCCCTTGTACTCAGGAGCTCTTCGCTCCTGAAAGGCGTGCATGGCCTCGGCGGCGTCATCGGTCATCGACAACAATGTCTGATGCCGATCTTCTAGGGCCATGGTCGCTTCCATGGAGGACGAATCAATACCCAGATGGACTGCCTCTTTGGTCAGACGAAGCCCAAGGGGCGCCGTCGCCAATAGATCGGTGACCAAGGCCTCGACCGCCGGTTCCCTTGCCCCCGGCTCAGTAAGATCGGAAAGGAAGCCGCGTTTATCCATTGCATCGGCAGCATAGGCACGACCGGTCATCATCATTTCAGCCGCAAAGGAGCCACCGACCAATCGTGGCAAAAGGTAGCTACTGGCCATATCAGCGCCGGTAAGCCCAATGCGAATATAGGCTGCACAAAATTTTGCGGTGCTGTCGGCGACTCGAAGATCGGCGGCGGCGGCGAGACTCAAACCACCGCCGTAGGCCGCACCCTGAACAGTGGCAATAATCGCTTGGGGGCACCGCCGCATGGCCAGGTAAAGCCGTGCAATGCGCCGTTGTACGCCGAGCAACATGCCGACCGAACGCTCGTTAAAACCCCAACCACCATCCACCAAATCAAGCCCTGAGCAGAAGTGCTTGCCTGCACCCTCCAATACCACGACACGAATATCATCCCGCGCCGCCAGATCACTGAAGGTTTGATAGAGAGCATCGACCATAGCCCCACTAAAGGCGTTACCGACCTCGGGACGGTTAAGGGTCAGGGTCATCAGGGCGCCCTGCTCGTTGATCAGTACGGAAGTGTCAGTTGCTGTGGCCATGGAATCTCCGAGGAATCTGTACGAGGGATAAAAGGATTAGTGTTTACGTTACCACTGGGCGGTTACCGGTTCACCCCATCCGGGGACGGGTCATCATGCAGCGCCACTTTAACGGCCTTAGATAATACCCAGCATGAATTGCGCCCCTCTACGAGTCGGGTCAAGGGTCGGCCGCAACAGACCACACGCCAGACATACCCTCAACCGGGCTTTAATCGGTCCACCCAGAGCGTCTGAAAATAGGGCTGCATGTCTTCAGCTAATTTGTGTGCCACCCCCGGCACATTCGGAGTAGGCGCCGGAGAGGCGGAAAATCCTGAAGATGCCCAGACCGACTGATACCAGTGCTGGGCCCATACGCCATCGCTGGTGCGAGGTCCCAAGGGCCATGCCGTCATTTCTTGTTCGCGCCACGGCACCTCAAGGGCCGAACATAATTTCTTGAGCAACACATGAGGGTTGGCCAACACATCGGCACCATCGATCACCGTAGGCCGCCTGCCGGTCAATTCGCTGATGGTCTGAAACAGCTCCCACTGCCGAACAATGCCGATATCATCCGAAGTCACCGTCGGCATTTTATTGAGGTAAGACGCAATGACCGCCGCGGGATCCCGGATCAGAAATACGTGATGCATTTCTATCGCCCAGGACAAATCACAGGCGGCAGGCATATGGTGGGTCATGTGTTTCTGATAATAAATGGGCGCCGGCTCGTCAGATACTAGGCCTGCAATTACCTCACTTCGGCAGGTGGGCTGAGACTGCAGAACGGCCTCGCGGCAAGGATGATCTGCGCCACTTTCCGCCAGATAACACGCATAAAATGGTTCGTCGATCACCGCGCAGTCGGCGCGGTTCTCCCAGGCACGCATCATGGCCGTGGAAATATTCCGTGGCCCCGACCACATGGCAATGCGAAGGGTCACTCAGCGTTCCCTTGTTGGTGCCGATCGACCTCGTGGTTGAGCAGGTCCCGATACAGTCCTTGCAGCCGGTCCACCATGGGCCCGCGCCGGGCATCGCCGATCTCCCGACCATCGATGTCAAACACGGGGGTCAGGCCCGCAAAGGTGCCGGTGACAAACGCCTCTTCGGCACCGTAAGCCTGCATAACAGAAAAGTTTTTTTCGAACACCGGAATGCCATTGGCTTTACACAGGTTGACGACATTGCGTCGAGTAATACCATCAAGGCAGTAATCCCCACTCGAGGTCCACACCTCGCCGTCTCGGACAATAAAAAAGTGGGTTGAATTACAGGTCGCGACATGGCCATGGGGGTCCAGCATCAAAGCCTCGTCGTAACCCGCCTTAGCCGCCTGAATACAGCCAAAAATGCAGTTCAACTTTGAGTGACTGTTAATACGGGGGTCCTGCACATCAGCATAGCCTCGACGCACGTAGACCGTGTAGAGGCGAACACCTCGATCGTTGAGGGATGGGTCGGGGCTTTTGTATTCGGGGATAATGACAATGGTCGGTGGACTGATGGTCACCGCAGGATCCTGGTACGGCGTCGACTTTATTCCTCGACTGACCATAAGGCGAATATGAACATGATCCTTCATGCCGTTCGCACCAAGAGTGTCATATAAGCGCTCCGCTAACTCAGCCTTGTCGAGACCCATATCTAAATCAAGCGCTTTGGCGCCCTCCCAGAGACGCTTCAAGTGTTGGTCTAAAAACGGAATCACACCGTCGTGAACCCGCAGGCCTTCCCAGATGCCGTCACCGAGAATAAAACCACTGTCGAAGACCGATACCACCGCCTTTTCCCGGGGGAAAAGATCGCCGTTTATATTAATCTGTATATCAGTATTGCGGGGATCGACTGCAAAAGTGTGGGTGCTGTTGCTCATTATATTTGCCCTATTCCATACCCATGAGGTCAGGCCTTACCCTACCGTAAACCGTGTTAGAAGAGTAAAACCCTAAAACTGAAAATGGCTAAAAAACCTCAACAGCAGCGTTCGCTTGCTTTGACCTCCATCCCCGATCATCATTGAGACTAACGACCCGCGGGCACTACCAACAATAGGAGAATACCGCCATGCAAGCAGCGACAGAGCAGCGCGCCAAATTTCACCACATGAAAGACGGTACGGTGGAAGATTGGGCCATCATTGGCGGTGAAGCCGCACAGCACGCAAAAGGCTTATGTGGACGACTTGTTGCGCACCTCAAGCTTCTCGAGGGCGATTGTGGCGGCTTTCCGATTGATCGATTGACCCACTGCTTACAGACCGCAACACTAGCTCACAAAGACGGAAAAGATGAGGAGTATGTCGTTTGCGCGTTACTTCACGATATTGGCGATACGCTGGGTCCCGCAAACCATGCCGAGATAGCAGCAACGATTCTTGAGCCTTTCGTTAGCGAAGATAACGCTTGGATGGTGCGGCATCATGCAGAGTTTCAGGGCTACTACTTCCTTCATCATCTGGGACTTGATCGCAACATGCGTGACCAGTACCGAGATCACCCCCTCTATGAATACACGCTAGAATTTATCGAAAAGTACGATGCACCAGCATTTAACCCCGAGACTGAAACGTTCCCACTCGCCTTTTTTGAGCCCATGATGGAACGGGTCTTCGCTACGCCCAAAAAATCGATGTACAAGAAAGAGAATCAAGACATGTATAGAGTCGCTGAGGCCTGAGTAAACTGAGTAGCGTGCGATGACCCGAGGCGGGTTTCATCACCAAAGGTTCGCGGCGCTATTATTTTTAAGCGCTGCGATACTCGTGGGCTGGCTAGGATCTGGAAATGTCAGTGCCTCCAGCCCAGAAGCCACAAGCTCAAAGGCGCAACCTCCAATACCCATGCCCGCCAGTTTCCAAGATCTGCTGGCTTTACCTATCGGAGAAACACCGCCCCAAACCGTGATCTACGGACCGGCGCCACAGCAAACGTTACTGCACTTTCCGTCAGCACTTGAAACCCACGTAAACCTGCTTTTGGTTCATGGTGGCTGCTGGTCTAACGCTTATGACCGTCAACACGCGATACCCATGGCCAGAGCGCTGGCAGGTGCAGGATATAACGTTTGGCTCGCTGAATATCGCCGGGTCGGAGACCCCGGGGGCGGCTGGCCAGGCTCGGTAGACGATATCGCCTCCGCTACCCAAAAGATTGCTGCTCTCAGTGAAGAACCGCCCTGGTTAGTTGGTCACTCAGCAGGGGGGCACCTTGCGCTTTTGACCGCAGCTGATCCTACGTTACCCATCCAAGGCGTTCTGGCGCTAGCGGCCATTACCAATTTAGCAACCTATGCGGGACAGGAGGGCTCTTGTCCGAGCATGGTTGCAGAGTTTTTGGGGGGGCCACCAGAATCTCACCCCGATCGCTACACCTTGGCCACGGTGCATAACAAGACCTTCCTCAAACCCATGCGATTGATTCTGGGGGAGGTCGACACCATTGTGGGTCCAGATCAACTGACTGGCTTTGCAGAAACCAACACCAAAATCATTGCGAAATCAGGACACTTCGATCTCATCCACCCGGCCACTACTGCCTTTGGCCAAGTTCTTAAAACTCTCGAAAACTTGACGCAAACGGGTCCTAACAGCGATGACTGATGCGCATGAGGCATTGGCCACAATTCGCGCTGGGTTTTGTCTATCCCCAGAGCGCGTCTATCTTGATGGCAACTCCTTAGGCGCTCTTCACGATACCGTCAGACGTCGCGTTGACACTGTCGTAGGCGACCAATGGGGCAAGGACCTGATCGCGGGTTGGAATGACCACGACTGGATTAACCAGCCTAGCGCCATCGGCAATCGCATCGGACAACTGGTCGGTGCAGACCCTGGCGAAGTTTTGTGTTGCGATAACCTATCGATCAATCTTTTCAAATGCCTGACCGCCGCCCTCGAGCTTAACGCGCCGCGCACTCGAATTATCACCGAGGCCGGGCACTTTCCCACAGACAACTACATGGCTGACGGCGTGGCGCAGTTATTAGGCCCCAAGCGTTGCGAAGTGGAAGCCGTCCCAGTGGAGGCTCTGAGCACACTGGACTTTAGCGACGTCGCTGCTTTGTCCCTGTCCCATGTCAATTTCCGATCAGGCACGCTAAGGGATTTACCAGGCATTACGGCGAGGGCTCAGGCTGCTGGCGCTCTTGTAATCTGGGATCTTGCCCACAGTGCCGGAGTACTAGAAACCGCATTAAATCGCCACAACGTCGACATGGCGGTCGGCTGCACCTACAAGTTCCTCAATGGCGGTCCAGGGTCACCCGGATTTCTCTATATTGCCAAGCGGCATCAGAGCGCGAGCAACCCCCTACCCGGATGGATGGGACATGCCGATCGCTTCGCTTTTGAACCGAGCTACCGCCCTGCGCCTTGCATTTCACGGTTCCTCACAGGAACCCAAAGTGTCATTGCCATGGCGGCAGCTGAGGCTGCCTTGTCAATCTTCGAATCGACCGACATAGCAACACTGCGCCAACACAGCCTAATGCTGACCCAATACCTCATGGATCAATTGGCCAATCACCCAGTGACCCGTGATATTCAATGCTTAACTCCCTACCCAGCTCACGAGCGGGGATCGCAAGTTAGTTTGCGCCTTGAAGAGGGGTTCCCCGTTAGCCAAGCGTTGATCGACCGAGGGGTTATTGTCGACTTTCGCGAGCCCGACATTATTCGCTTTGGCATTGCCCCGCTGTATAACCAGCGTTCCGACATCGACGTCGCCGTCGACACCCTCGCCGATATTTTGAAGTCGGGAATCTATCGTGAGGAAAGATTCTCAAAACGGGGCACGGTCACCTAGGCCCTTACTTAAAAATCCAGGCCGGCTTACCAGGGTAATGTGGTAAGCCGGTATTGAGGAGCTTACGAGCTGTTGCTCGAGTTATGGCCGTCCACTGACCAAGTTTGGTTGAGCTCTGGTGCCTCTATACGAATCCATGTGACGGCGTCGGGATGTATCTCTTTGAGCAAGGTGCTGTCAATTTGAGGGATCTCGGCCCCCTCTGAAGCATGCCACTCCTGAAAGACATACAGAAAGTCACCCTCAGTCTCGGCGCCAATCAACTCAAGATGCGCGCTTTCACCCCGTTCAGATAGCGAAAAACGGTCCTCAACATACAGTGCAAGTTGAGCCAACCCCTCGGGACTATCAAGACGGACGTCGACACCCAGCCTCTCCAAAACCCGTTGAGCATCCTGCAGGTGCATATGATGAGTAATCTCAAAGCGATCCTCTGACCAGACCAGCTCGGTCCAAACGCCGTGGTCGCGGTGAGCCTCCGATACCTGAACACTGAGCAACATCAAAACAGCCACAGCCCAGCCCACTCGGTGGAACGCAGGGTAAGCAGGCCACAACCGCGACCTTAGGGGATTCCGCCGTGGAGAAGTGCTTCCATGGGCCTCACCAGCGTTAAAGGCGTCTGGAGTCAAAAGCTTCAATCCTGAACCGCCTCAAGCTCAACATTTTCGCCCTGCTCAGCGACCTCGCCCGACTTTTTCTTGAGTTCTACCAAAAGGTCCGCCATGAGATTTCGGGTCTTTCTATCGCGCTTGTAGGTCTTCAATCGCGATGCTCGGATCTCCGGTGGGAAACGGTTGTTGGCGTAATCCGTGTCTGCAGTTTGATGCTTTCCATCAATTTGTACGTAGGCGATGGGCTTTGCCTCGATCAATCGGTGGGTCACGGCATTTGCATTTCTACGCCAAATTTCCGCAGGAATCATTAAGCTGCGGCTTGAGCCGTCCTCGTAATAGATCTCAAGAGGTATCGGCGACGGCACCCCACCAACATTCTCAAAATCCAAGAAGTAAAACATGGGGTCCTCTTCGAGGGCTCTCGCGAGTGCCGCTTGCTCCCAA
The DNA here is from genome assembly GCF_051201645.1 of Luminiphilus sp. nBUS_16. Classification (GTDB taxonomy): domain Bacteria; phylum Pseudomonadota; class Gammaproteobacteria; order Pseudomonadales; family Halieaceae; genus Luminiphilus. Next base: position 2,938,142 of record NZ_CP179205.1, read on the forward strand.
GTTTCAAGTTTTTTATAGGCTTTTTGCGCCTCGTTACGATCTTTGTTGGTCACGGTAAATCGATCATTATCGCTGTAAAGATCTTCTAGGTCCTGGTAACGACTTTCACGAGGCACCCGCCCCTCATCGCGGTTACGCAGTACCGTCATGGGTTCAGGGTTATCCTTGGCGGCCTCGATGCGATCAAGTGGCGCATCAATATCGGGATCGCCAGATTTCAGTCGATAAACGCGAATCTCATTGAGCGCAACGTCGACGTGCTCGGTCCCGTAAAACCAAGCTCGCCAGAACCAGTCAAGGTCAACGCCAGAGGCATCTTCCATGGTCCGAAAAAAATCTGCGGGGGTTGGGCGCTTAAATTTCCAGCGCTGCGAGTACTCCCGAAAGGCAAAATCAAAAAGCTCACGCCCCATTACCGTTTCTCGTAACACTGTAAGCGCCGCTGCCGGCTTCACATAAGCATTAGGACCAAACTGCAAAATGGAATCTGATTGGGTCATGACAGGCACTTGGTTTTTTGAGGTCATATAACCCGGTATGTAATCCAAGATGTTAGTGTCATCTCTGAAAGCTGGGTAGTCTTCCTCCCACTCAAGCTCAGCCATATATTCTAAAAATGTGTTTAAACCCTCATCCATCCAGGTCCACTGGCGCTCATCAGAGTTCACGATCATGGGAAAGTAGATGTGCCCAATTTCGTGAATGATTACACCAATGAGTCCGTATTTAATACGGCGCGAATACGCGCGTGCCTCGTTGGCACGGGTCTCAGCTGACTCGGGTTTTTCAGGTTTTGCTCGGGGCGGGTCGGGCCGATAGCCGTTGAAAGTAATCATGGGATATTCCATCCCGCCACTTTCCCAAGTATTTACAGACTGGGCGGTTGGATAAGGGTAGTCAAAAGAGAAGCGACTGTAGACATCGAGCGTATGAACAACAGCTTGGGTGGAATACTGTGACCACACCGGCTCGGCTTCGTTCGGGTAAAAAGACATGGCCAATACCGAGTCATATTGCGCCCCGGGTTGCTCATGGAGCATAGCGTCCCAGACAAATTTAGCCGAACTCGACCAGGCAAAATCTCGAACGTTTTCGGCCTTGAAGATCCAGGTTTTCTCCCCCGACGGCTGCGTCTGCTCATTCGCCAAGGCCTCCTCTGGCGTCACAATGAATCGTGGCTTTTTATTATCTACAGCCGCCAACCTATTGCGTTGTTCTGGCGACAGCACAAGGTCAGGATTAGCAAGGACACCGGTTGCAGAGACAATGTGATTGTCAGGAACCGTAAGGGCTACTTGGTAGTTACCAAACTCTAGGGTAAATTCCCCCCGCCCTAAAAAGGCCTTATTTTGCCAGCCAGCATAATCGGTATAAGCCGCCAGGCGGGGAAACCACTGCGCCAAAAAGAAGAGTTGGGTGTCGGTCTTTTCAAAATACTCGAAGCCGCCTCTGCTGCCAACGGCAACCTCCTCGAGAATATTGAATCGCCATTCCACAGTAAACTCGACCCGCTCACCCGGAAGCAGCGGATTACTCAGATCGAGACGCGCCATGGTGCCGACGATAGCTGCCTGCATGGGGTCACCTTTGCTGTTGCGAAAAAACAACCCCTCATAGCCGTACTGATTGTCAGCATAGGACTGCTGCTCGCGTAGCGTTCCATAACTCACCCGATCCTCTGAAACTGCTCGTGACCGCTGATCAAGAGAGTCGCTACGGAATCGGTTTTGATCCAATTGTAACCAGAGGTACGTCAAGGTATCGGGGCTATTGTTGGTGTAGCCAATCACCGCCGTCGCCGCTATTTTCCGCGTCGGTGCATCGAGCACTGCGGTGATGTCATAGTCTGCCCGCTGCTGCCAGTAAGCATGGCCCGGCGCACCCGATGCTGTCCGGTAGCTATTAGCATCAGGCAGCTCTTGTCCCAGCTGTGCAAATGCTAGGCGACCGCTTCCTACCTCATCAAGATCATCATCAGCAACGGTAAATCCGGCAAAGCCAAAACAAAAACAAAAAAGAAATAATAGCCAGCGATGGCTCATTAGACTGTAGACCGGAAGTTTTTGATACATGTCACTGCACACTCAAATTGTAAAGTTTCAAGGTTAATGTGGGCGGAAAGCAACCCCGCAGGCAGCGCTCAGCCGGTGCGTATCGTAACCATTTGGCGATGCACCGAGCAATTTCCGGATTTATAGCTCATTTTCCAGAGGCAAGATCCTAAATAGGCTCCAAATAAGTCGGTCCCACCAAGTGCTACCGGGGTCATGATGAAGCTGTGTTTCAGCGCCCTCGAGCTCTCCGGTCCAAACCAACGATTCATTCTCGTCAAGAGACAATCGCCACGCTGCCTCTGGGGCAAAATCCCGCTCCATTTCCTGCAACACCTCTGCGGCAAAATTGGCGTCGTCTACGACTAAAGCAATCTCTGAATTCCACACCCTCGAGCGTGGATCCATATTGTAAGAACCAATAACGCTGAGGCGACCATCCACGACCATGGCCTTGGTGTGCAAACCGGCGTGGGCATCCTCACCCACCCGATCGAGGTAGGCCGCAAGAGCACCTGTGCCCTGCACTTCATACAGCTCAATATTTGCTGACAGCAGCTGCTTTCGATACTTCGCGTAGTAAGCATGAACAGCCCCATGATTTGTCGATGCAGCTGAGTTTGTCAGTATGCGAACATCAACCCCATTTTCGCTGAGGGCCGTGAGATTCCCTAACATAGGGCCGTTGGGAATCAGATAGGCAGTTTGAATCTGAACCGCGCTCAACGGCGTTAATTCAGGGTCCTCCGTAAACGCAGTGAAAGCCGAGTCGGGGTACTCTCCACCGCGGTCAGGACGATCAACTAGGATCCGCGCATTTGTCCACAGTAGACCCTTCGCAAGCCTCTCTAACCAAGCCGGATCAGAGACAACAGCACCGTGCTCCTTATCACCAGAGCGTACGCGCTGCCTAGCTGCCGACAACCGGTTTCGCTGTGCCGCATCGATTGCTTGCAAACTCTGTTGACTCAAAGCCTCCACGGGAACTGCAAACTCTGAATTCCAAAAAAGATCAAAAGCCTCCCCGACGTTCGCGACCACTGACCCCATTGTCAGCGCATCGATATCCTGAAAATTAAAGCTGCTGTTGCGACCAAAATACTCATCGCCAATGTTGCGCCCTCCCAGCACTGCCGCCACACCATCGACAAGAAAGATTTTATTGTGCATACGGTAGTTGAAAGTCGATTTGTTAAAAGCGTAGTTGGGCATTTTGGCAGCCCCCCGATTGCCCATAGGATTGAACAAACGAACCTGCACATTGGGGTGTGAATTCAGCGTTTGATAAGCTGAGTCCCTGCCTGAGTGATAAATATCATCGAGCAAAATACGCACGCGCACTCCGCGATCAGCTGCAGCCAAAACTTCATGACTTAAACTCAGACCGCTATCGTCGCCTTGCCAAAGATAGTATTGTAAATCGAGAGTGGCCTGAGCGAGCTCTGCCAAGCCGAGTCGCACCTGCAAGGCCTCTTCTGGATCAGCCAGCAACGCCACCCCTGAACCCGCCTGAGATTGCGCCAGCCTTACCAAAGGTGATGCCGGGGGCTCTAAGTCATAAAAGTAGCTTTGAGTTTTATCGGGTAATAAAGGAGCCGAAGCACAACCGACTATTAATAACGCCAGTAACGCCCCTACGATAAATCGATAGATTGCCGCGGCGGCCACACTATACATTTCCAAACACACCACTGGAGTCTGTAAATGCGAAGGCAGGCGTAAATTGACCCACGACGGTGCAGTTCAATACCCTCACTTCGATTCGGCCAGCTCCGCCAACGCAGCACCCGTCAGCCGATAGCCCACCCACTCAGACTGTGGCAGCGCACCTAGAGACTCATAAAATTCGATAGCCGGCTTATTCCAATCCAAGACATTCCACTCGAATCTGGCACAGTCATGACCTACAGCAACTTGTGCAAGGTGTCTAAGCAGCGCCTTCCCCGCCCCAGAGCCGCGATGCTGAGGTGAAACGTAAAGGTCCTCGAGAAATAGTCCGTGACGTCCGGTCCAGGTAGAAAAATTAAAAAAGTAGAGTACGAAGCCTATGGCCACACCCTCGCTTCGGCAGATAGCCGACCAAACTTTAGGCGTATCACCAAAAAGCGCCTTTGCTAAATCGTCTTCAGTAGCTTGTACCAAATCAATGGCATGCTCGTACTCGGCCAACTCGCGAATAAAGCGCATGATAATGGCAACATCTTCGGGCTTGGCTTGCAAAATCTCGAACACTGGTTTCATTCTTCTCCGACACTCCCGCAGCAAAACTGCTTACACCATCAACAGACCCCACAGGTCCTCTCATTAGCTAAGGTAGACACAAACTTTTAGAGCGGGTTGCCACATTAATATTTTGTGACATTTACTTGTGGTTTGTATGAAGAATCCACCGCAGGATCTCCTATGCCCTGTAGCCGTATAGAATCCAATTACAGGCTACCGCAGCCTTGGGGGGTTTTCTATGACTGGCACGCCCAATCTAACGAGCACCTTACCCCCGTCACCTAGGAGAGTCATTACCATGTCCAGCCAGCAAACCTGCTCATACTTACTTGCTAACCTCGACCCTGTGCTGTGCCCAGACCCCTGGGTTTTTGACCACATCGCTGAAGGCGCTCCGTCGAATTTGAACATCGCCACGTTATTTGCGCTCATTCAGGAATCTGAGGGCAGCACGTTGATTCGACGTGCACCAGCAGGCACCAACTCCCTGCCCATGAGTCAACCAACGTTCGCAAAAATTACTCTGCAGGTTTGTTCAGACCTTGAGGCAGTGGGCCTTACAGCGGCGGTCGCTCAAGCCCTAACCGACATTAATATGTGCGCAAATGTTGTGGCTGCTGCATTGCACGATCACATCTTTGTACCTTACGAGCGTAGATTTGAGGCTATTGACTGTTTAAAGGTCCTGTCAGTCTCTGCGCAACAGCTACAACCCAAAGATTAGCAGCGGCGGTTTTTCCCATATTTTATAAGTCTGGCGCCGATAAATTAATGCCGACGCCCAAAAATTTCGACCTCCATACAGCACAAGGACCTGTCCTAAGTTTGTTCCGTTTTGGTTAAAAATTTTTTGCATCTGACCTATAGCTAAACGCCAAATCCAAGGCATATACTGTGACCTAGGTCACGGAATGCCCATACCTAATAACAAGGCTTTGGGGCGCCGCGAGTTTGCTGCGCCAAACAGCTTGAAACAGGACGACTCGGGAAATGGACACTTCCTCATTCAAAGTACTGGTGGTTGACGATGAAGCCTTCGTACTTAAACTCACAGTCAGAATTTTATCAAAACTCGGCTACGACAACGTCGTTACGGCAAATAATGGGGTCGTCGCGCTCGCTGAGATAGACAAAGCAGATACGCCTTTTGACATCATTGTCTGTGATCTTAATATGCCGGAGATGGACGGCATTGCATTCATGCGGCACGCTGCCGAAAAGAACGTTAGAGCGGGTATGATTCTTCTCAGCGGCGAAGACGAACGAATGCTCGAAACCGCAAGGGATTTGGCCGCCGCCCACAACCTCCACATACTGGGTGTTATTCCAAAACCCCTGAAGCCCGACGCGCTCAGTAATCTTCTCGATACATTCCAACCCACGACCGCAGCAGCTACAAATAGCTGGCATCAGGACAGCATTTCTGAGGCCGAGCTGCTCGATGGAATGAATACCGAGCAGTTGCATCTGGTTTACCAACCTAAAGTCGACATCACCACAGGTACAGTGACCGGGGTTGAAACCTTGGCAAGATGGATGCATCCCGAGAGAGGCTTGCTGGGGCCAGGGGCATTTATTCCCCTTGCGGAAGATAGTGGACACATTGATCAGCTCACTTGCGCCATTTATGAAAAAGCCATGCATCAGGCAGGCGATTGGTTAGCGCAGGGCATTGCCATGAAAATATCGGTCAATATATCGGTCAACTCTTTTACGGCCCCCGGTTTCACGGACTTTCTAATTGAAACCGCCCAGAACGAAGGCATGGATTTATCTAACGTTGTGTTGGAAGTCACCGAAACTCAGGTCATGGACAATGCCCTAGGTATATTAGAAACACTTATGCGCCTGCGAATGAAAAGATTTGCGTTATCCATTGATGACTTTGGAACAGGTAACGCCTCTATGGAACAGCTAAAACGTATTCCATTTAGCGAGCTGAAGGTCGATCGCGCTTTCGTTTTTGGTGCCGCGAAAAACGCGGGGGCCAGAGCGATATTGGAGTCTAGTGTGACTCTAGCGAAGAGTCTGAAAATGGACATTGTCGCCGAAGGTGCAGAAAACAGAGAAGACTGGGATCTTTTAGAATCTTTAGGTGTGGACACAGTCCAAGGGTTTTATTGCGCCAAACCGATGAACAACGCAGATCTCATGGCCTTTTTAGAGGATTGGACAGGGCCTCATTGACCGGAGCGGCAACTCACCTCAAAAAAGCCAAGTCAAAAATCAAGTTTTGGTGCTCTAACCAAAAAGCACCTAAAAATCTCCACCAATAAAACGATCATTAAGACCAAGGAATTCCGCTATGAGCAGCAACGCAGACCTCGATCACAACGAAGCCTTAGTTAACGCCATCCAACTGTCTCAGGGCGTCATTGAGTTCAATATGGACGGCACGATTATTACAGCAAACCAAAAATTTCTCGATCTCATGGAGTATTCCTTAGCGGAGCTAGAGGGCAAGCACCACCAAATATTTTGCTCTAAGAGCTATATAAAATCACAAGAGTACAAAGAATTTTGGGAGAAAATGAACCGGGGTGAATTCGACGTCGGTGAATATATAAGGTTCGCAAAAAATGGAGAGGCTGTTTACATTCGAGCCTCATATAACCCAATTCTTAATGAAGATGGGCAGCCCTACAAAGTCATCAAAATTGCATCCGATGTCACTGAGCTGAAACAAGCAAACGCTGAGGCCCAAGGCAAAGTCACCGCCATTGATTTATCTCAAGGCACCATTGAGTTTGCTATGGATGGCACAATCCTAACCGCGAATGAGACGTTCCTTAACACGCTAGGCTACTCACTCGACGAGGTAAAAGGCCAGCATCACAGTATGTTCTGCGACGATGCTTATGTCGCAAGCAACGATTACGCCAAATTTTGGGAGACCCTACGCTCCGGGAACTACCATCGAGGGGAGTTTAGCCGCCTGGGTAAAAATGGCCGCCAGCTTCATATTCGCGCCACCTACAATCCAATCTTAAATCTCAAAGGCGAGCCCATAAAAGTTCTCAAAATCGCCGACGATATTTCTAAGCAGAGACGTATGGAAGCCGAGAGAGAAAAGCAGCAGGCGTTGATAATGGAAATGTCGACGCCGGTGATGCAGCTTTGGGACAACATACTATTGCTACCTGTTGTAGGCCTCGTCGACTCCAAGCGCGTGCAATTAATCATGGAAACCGCCTTGCAAAAAATCCTCGATTATCAAGCCAAGCTGCTGATTTTGGACATACAGGGCGTGCCCGCTGTAGACAGTGCTGTCGCCAATCACTTGATTCAAATAACCAAAGCCACTCGATTAATGGGTTGCACCTCAATCGTTACTGGCATCTCCCCCGAAATCTCACAGGCATTGGTCAATTTGGGCATTGATCTGGGCGACATTCAGACACAGGCCACATTAAAAGACGGCGTGAGTTTCTCTTTGGCCAATTTAGGCATGAAGCTTCAAACGATTAACGCCGACTAATTAGGCCTCCAAAACTAGGTTTTTGTATGACCCTACCATCCCAGTTGCACCGAATTACCATGCACGAAACTCAGCGGTGCCTGGTCGTTCCAATTCAGGAGGAACTGTCTCAAGCCGCTGCCAAGAGCATCCAACAGCAAATTCTTGATCGAGTTCACACGCGCCCCCTAGTCGGCGTAGTGATCGACCTAGCAGGGGTACAGATCATTGACAGTGTGTTATGGCATGCGTTCATTGATACGACCCGAATGATCAAAGTTATGGGGGTTCCCTCAGTACTAACAGGACTCAACCCTGGGGCGGTCGCATCGATCATTGACTTACAGCTGGACTGCGACGAAATAGAGACCGCAATGCACCTTGAAGACGCCTTGACTAGACTCACTCGGGGCGCTCGAACTCCATCTGAAGTCGCCGACGAGCCTGAAGCCTCGGTTACAGAAGCAGATCAACCGATGGACCGTCCGAAAGGTTCATTTGCCGACGCTTAAACAATGTCTTTTACGCCGTCTCAAGGAAGCATGGAACTTATAATTTAATGGCTCAAAATTCAGTAAAACTACAAATTGAGGAGACAGCTGATGTGGCGTACGCCGCGTTAGACGCTAGGAACTTTGCCAGAGGCCTTGGCTTCTCTGTTGCTGATCAGTACACGATTGCAACCGCAGTCAGCGAACTGGCACAAAATATTGTGAAGTACGCCGATTTTGGACACCTGACTTTTCAGACAGTAGAAAAAGGGGCCAGCGTGGGTTTAAAAGTCGTAGCCAAAGACACCGGTCCAGGCATCGAAGACCTTCCCAACGCCATGGCGGACAAATTCAGTACCGGAGGTACGATGGGCGTGGGGCTACCTGGCACCAAAAGGCTGATGGATGAGTTTCATATCGATAGCGTCTTGGGTCAGGGCACTCAGATTGTGGTGACCAAGTGGCGATAACACCCAAAATAAACATTGAATATGCTGTCGCTGAAAAGCCCCTTGAGTCTGTTAATGGCGATCAGGCCTTCTTCCGCCAACACGACGGGTCCGTTTTTTTTGGCATCGTTGATGGAGCCGGCCACGGTCGAGATGCACATGAAATCGCCAATATCATGTGCGATTTTTTAAACAGTCACTCGCACCTTGAATTAACAGAACTTATGCAAGCTCTTCATGCCCATCTAAAAGGGAGTCGAGGAGGGGTGGCTATATTTGGCAGGATTGATCTTGCAACAGCAACGGCGAGCTACGTTGGTGTGGGAAATATTGAGATGCGGGTGTTTGGCTCGCAAACAAAACGCTGTGTGCTAACTCCCGGTGTCCTAGGTTATAACATCAGGACGCCTAAGCATCAGGTTAGCGACTTAACTGCAGGTGATGTGCTCGTCCTGCACAGCGACGGTATCTCATCAACTTTTGATCTCTACGACTACCCCGACCTGCCTTGGGACAATGCCCAAACTATTGCAACGACCATTGTCGATAGATTCAACAAAAACAATGACGATGCCACGGCGCTTGCCATCCGAATAGTGCAAGCTCAATAGCAGGCGGCGCGAGGTTAATGACGCACACAAAACAAAGATCAGGTAGTGCAAGGAAGCGGCATGATTGAGCTGGGCAATATTTCGATACGTAACGACGACGGCGTGTTACAGGGCCGAAACAAAATTCGAATGCTAGCCGTCGAATTCGGCTTTAGTGCCATTCAAGCCACACGACTCGCAACCGCTTCGTCTGAAGTATGTCGGCAACTTCTTTGCGAGAACAAACGACTGTCAATTGCCACCGCAGTTGATGAAATCGACGGAAAGTTGGGCTTTGCACTGACTTTTAAGGGTGCAGCGTCGGAGCTCGCGACAGAGCGTTATGCCTTAATTTTTGACACCATTAAATATGTCTCAGATAACGATGCTGGCTCTAGCGTTTACGCTTTGAAATTTCTCCCCAGTGCCAGCCCGAAAATCACCGACGAGTTGGTCAGCACCCAGCAGGCTATTATCAATCAGCTAAGTGAAGAAGAACTCATGGCTGAGTTGCAAGAAGCCAAAGATGAGGCAGAGGTCGCCGCTCAGGCGAAGAGCGAGTTTCTCGCCAATATGAGCCACGAAATCAGAACCCCGATGAATGGGGTTGTCGGGATGATTGAGCTTCTCAGCCTAACCAAACTTGACTCAGAACAGCACGAAATGCTCCAAACAATCTCTGACTCGGGCCAATCTTTGCTCACCATCATCAATGATATTCTCGATTTCTCTAAGTTCGAGGCTGGTAAACTTGAGATAGAAGAAGTCGAAACAACATTGGTCACGTTCCTTGAGAGCACAGCCCAAACACTAGCCCCCAGTGCCCTCAAAAAAGATGTACAGATTATCGTCCATGCTGCGGCAGGCACCCCTGAACAGCTCATGCTGGACCCTGTCCGCACTGGTCAGATATTGATAAACCTGGCCAGCAACGCCATTAAATTTTCTGATGGCGGCGAGGTACTGGTAAAAGCAGAGCGCATTAATTCAACTCATGAAAACAAAACAACATTACGCCTTAGCGTTGTTGATCAAGGTATTGGCATATCAGCAGAGGCACAAAAGAAACTGTTTCAAGACTTCAGTCAGGCTGATTCATCGACAACCCGGAAGTATGGGGGTACCGGCCTTGGGCTAGCCATTTCCAAACGACTCACAGAGATGATGGGCGGCACCATAGGAGTGAAAAGTCGCCCCGGAGAGGGCTCTACCTTTTACAGTGAAATTCCATTCAGTGTGATTAGTGAAAATATGCAGCCGCACTCCCGACACCACCTTGAGGGGCTGCGGGTGCTTGTCTTGAGCAGCAGCGATAATTATCGAGCAACCTGTACCGATTACCTCAGCGCAGTCGCCGCAATACCTGGCACAGCCAGTACAACATCGGAAGCACTGCAATACTGCATTGAAGCGGAGTCATCAGGACACCCCGTAGACATCTTGCTCATCCCAAGTCCGTCGAATCATACCGACTCTGTTGCCAGACTGACTTCCGCAGTGCCGTCGCAGCTCTCAGCACTGCCTAAATTGCTCATCGGTGCAGATCCCCGACAGCCCGAAGCCGTTTTAGAGCCGGGTCAGGTGGCTACCACTTTAGACATAAACCCTTTGCGACAGGAGAACTTCTTCCGCACTCTTGCGTCTGTCATGGGTAGAGCCACAGCAGAAGTCGAGTCCAAGCCCTCAGATATTGAGCTACCCACTAAAATTGCCCCCTCGCCAGAAGAGGCACTTGCACAAGGCAAACTTATCCTTCTTGCTGAAGACAATCCCACCAATCAAAATGTGATTCGACGGCAGTTAAATCGCCTTGGTTATGCGTGTGAGATTGCGGACGATGGTAAAGCCGCCTTTGATCTGTGGCGCGAAAAACCCTACGCCCTGCTACTGACTGATTGCCACATGCCACGCTGGGATGGCTTTGAGTTGACTGCCGCAATTCGCGATCACGAGAGCAAAACATCCAGTCACCTACCGATCATTGCTATCACTGCGAATGCCCTTCATGGAGAAGCTGAACGCTGTATCGAAAGGGGCATGGACGACTTCATGACCAAGCCCGTCGAAATGGCGGTGCTGCTGTCCAAACTGGAGCTGTGGATGGGCGATGGGGGCATGGCAATAACCGAAGATGCCCAATCCGCAGTCCCTAGTGACGAGCCCACTCGTGTTAATTCTGCGCCTATGACGGCCAACCCGGCTGTTAACCCACTGGTGCTGATGGAAATGTTCGGTGACGACGAAGAAACGTGCACTGAAATATTGCAGGACTTTCTAGATCCATCTTGGGTGATTATCGAAGAAATCAGTGCCGGCTATATCGCACGATCAGCGGAGTTGGTGCAGCAGGCAAGCCATAAACTTAAGTCAGCGGCATTCAGTGTGGGTGCTGAGGAGTTAGGCGATCAGTGTCGACAAATTGAAGCCGCGGCAAAAGCTGATGATTGGAAAACTATTGATCAAGTTGTACCCGACCTGACAAGCTCAATGAAACAGGTCGCCGCCTATATTGGCCAACTATAATCGCCCTCAACGGCGCCATAAATCGCGTCCGCGACCATTTTTTCCCGCCCGCAAACAGAACAACTCGACGATTTAAGCCATTCAAAGGGGCATTGGGAATGCTGCGCTCAGCGCTATTGGCAATTTGAGAGAGGGTTCCGCGACCCAAACTGGCTAGCTGTCTTGTAGCTAACCGCTTGAGATTTGGAGAAAAAATGGTGGGTCGTGCTGGGTTCGAACCAGCGACCAATTGGTTAAAAGCCAACTGCTCTACCGACTGAGCTAACGACCCGAAAAGAATGCGCTATCACTGCGAGGGGGGTATCGTACGGATTCTCAAAAAAAGTGCAAGCTAACTATGACGATCCAACCAATAAGACCCTTTCATCTCGCCCTCCCCTGTCAAGATTTAGCAAAAACTCAAACCTTCTACTGCGACATTCTAGGCTGCAGCCTAGGACGGACCAGCGAGTGTTGGATCGATCTCAACTTGTACGGTCACCAATTGGTTTTTCATGATTGTGGCGGGGAAACTCTACAAGAAATGCATAATCCAGTAGATCAGCACGCCATTCCCGTGCCACATTTTGGGATTGTCCTGACGCCTCCAGACTTCGACACCCTCGCAGCGCGCCTTGATGGCAAGGTCAATTGGATCTTAGAACCCAGCATGCGCTTTCAAAATACCGCTGGCGAACAGAAAACATTATTTTTCAGAGATCCCAACAATTACGCGCTGGAATTCAAGAGTTTCGCTGATGACCGTTTTCTTTTTGAGCCTTTCGAAAGCTGAGCTAGCTCGTGATAGACCCAAAAACCCAGTCTTGGGTGTCAGAGGGCCCGCGCAAAAAGCTCTATATTGGCTTCACACATAGCGAGTGGGGTCAGCCACCCCCGCTTCGATAAACCCCTGTGCTCGCAGCCTACAGCTGTCACAGCGGCCGCAAGCGATGCCCGCATCACTAGCCTGGTAGCAGGACACGGTCTGTGCATAGTCAACGCCCAATTCAACACCGCGAGTAATGATCTCAGCTTTGGTCATATCAATAATGGGCGTGCAAATCTTAATGGGGTCTCCCTCAACTCCAGCCTTGGTAGCAACCGCCGTCAAGGCGCCAAAAGCCTCAATAAATTCAGGCCGGCAATCGGGATACCCGGAGTAATCAACCGCATTAACCCCGATATAAATTTCCGATGCACCAATGACCTCAGCCCAGCCTAGAGCAATAGATAGAAAAACTGTATTACGTGCTGGAACATAGGTAACGGGTATTCCTTCGGTGGGCTCAACAGGCACATCAATAGCATCGTCTGTCAGAGCAGAGCCACCAATGCCCCGCAAATCAAGGCTCACCGTTTTATGAACAGTGCCCTCAAAACTCGCTGCCACTCGTGCGGCTGCACCCAACTCAGCCCGATGGCGCTGACCATAGTCAAAACTTAAGGCATAACACTGGCGCTCGGCCGCATGGGCCATCGCCAGCACAGTCGCAGAATCCAATCCACCTGAGGTAAGCACTACCGCTTTCATAAGTTCGCTCTCATTAGTGACCTGGAGCATCGTTCCAAAGCAGTTTGTGCAATTGCAACTGGAACCTACCCGGCACCTTATCTTGCAGCAGCCACTCTGCCAGCTCTCGGGGCTCTAACTTCCCATGGGTAGGTGAAAATAAAATGTCTCCCACGCGGCCTGACAATGTTAGTTCGTCGATTTTGAAGCAGGCCCAGTCGAAGTCACGACGACTACTGACCACAAATTTTATCTGGTCATGGGGGGTAAGCTCGCCAATGTTGTCCCAAAGATTTCTGTGGGATTCACCAGAGTCGGGAGCCTTTAAGTCCATGACTCGACTGACACGCTTATCAACGTCAGCGATGGACAATGCACCACTGGTCTCTAACGACACCTCATAGCCTTCATCACACAAAAGCTTTAACAGGGCCAAACACTCTGGCTGCGCCAACGGTTCACCGCCGGTTACGCAAACACGTGGGCAAGAAAAGTTTTTAATCTGGGTCACAATTTGCCCTAGGCCCAGAATCTCACCGCCAGAGAAGGCGTACTCGGTATCACACCAAACGCACCTCAGGGGACACCCCGTCAGCCGCACAAAAACCGTAGGTAATCCTACGCTTCTTGCCTCACCTTGCAGCGAGTGAAAAATTTCTGTGATGCGAAGTTCTGAATCGGCTAGAGCAGTCATACTGGACGCTTAAAAATTCTCGCCCAAAAAATCTCGCGACAACTGCGCCGCCGGGTGCCCGGAATACTCCCGTACCACCTGATCAAGATACTCACGAGACCGCTCTCGGTTACCCTTCAGAAAGTGTACTTTGCCAAGTTTATACAATGCGTCCGGCACTTTCGCATTATCAGGATATTGATCGAGCAGTAATTTAAAGTTCTGCCGGGCCAGCTCTGGCTCTGCCGGGTCCACAACAAGATACAGCTCCCCCAGCCAATAATGCGCGTTGGGCGCATAAGCACCTAAAGGATAGCGGTCCAAAAACCCCTGAAAGGCATCGACTGCCGCAGCAAAATTCCTAGACTTCACATAACCATAAGCAGACTGATAGGCGGACTCTTCAGCGGGGTCAGCCGCTGCAGGTTTAGTCACTGGTCTCATTGGTATATCGGTGACCGTAGACGAGGGTGTGGTGGTTGGCCCCCCGCCGAAGGTCAGTCCAGAGCCGTCGTCCACAGTGATCTCTGAATTTTTGGCGCTAGCTAATTCAGCGAACCTTCGGTCCAGATCAATATATCGCTCTAAGCTCTGCTCTTTAAGACGCCTAATTTGTGAGGTTTGCTCTTCAACAAGACCATTGAGGCGGCGGACTTCCTCCTGCAGCTGCTGGAGCTGAATAACCAGTGCTCCGGCGTTGACAGCAGTGTCGGCGCCACTGCCATTGGCTTCGACAGGCACGGAGGTCGTCGTATACCCAGAATAAGGTGTTACACCACCTTGTACAGCAGGCTGCACAGGGGCCCCCATCACGCTGGTCGGCTGTGCCGCAGCCTCTCTCTCGGCCTCAACATCAATAAAATCCTGCGCCGAAACCCTCGAGATCACCGCAAAAACAAAAAAGCCGGCTATGACAACCGGCTTGGTTTGACTCTTTTTCAATGCAGGTTTGCCTTATTTGAGCTCAACGCGACGGTTTTGAGACCAGTTAGCCTCGCTAGACCCAAACGCCACGGGATTTTCTTCGCCGTAGCTAATCGCTTCAATACGATAACTGGGGACACCATTAGCAACCATGTAATCCCGAACCGCATTAGCGCGGCGCTCGCCTAGCGCAAGGTTATACTCACGCGTGCCACGCTCGTCAGTGTGGCCTTCGAGGCGGACGCTGTCATCATTTGATAACAAGACTGCAATGTGCGCATCTACCGCCATCCTAGCCGCGTCGGTCAGAGAAGAGCTGTCAAAATCAAAGTAGAAGACTGTGCCTGCAGCCATGGCGGCGTCTTGCAACTGCTGTTGCTCCGCGGCGGCAGCGGCTTCAGCTTGCGCCTGCGCCTCTTTGGCTGCGTTTTGAGCAGCAGCTTGTTCGGCAGCAGCAGCTTCAGCAGCCGCTGCCTCAGCTTGCGCGCTATCGTTTGTTTCATTACCCGAGCAGGCAATGAGTAACAAGGAACCAAAAAGAATGCTGGCAAATTTACCGGCTACTGGAAGT
Organism: Luminiphilus sp. nBUS_16; assembly: GCF_051201645.1. Taxonomy (GTDB): domain Bacteria; phylum Pseudomonadota; class Gammaproteobacteria; order Pseudomonadales; family Halieaceae; genus Luminiphilus. Next base: position 2,953,583 of record NZ_CP179205.1, read on the forward strand.
GCTTTCATGTGTCCGTCCTGTCTGAAAATTTGATGGATAAACCACAGTGGTTAATGTATCGCATCCTTTGACAAATTGCTGGCTGATTCCAACATTTAATTCAAATCTGACTTTCAAAACCTCAAAATTTCTGTCTGGAACACCATTAATTTAACGATGTCCCTCAACTTAGGGCAAATATGGGGACCAGGCTGGCTCCTGAACTTCGCCATCTCGTGCAGGCAAATTGAAGCTAACTCCGCCATCGACAGCCACAGCACCTAAAATACTCTTGCCATTGCGCTTGGTGGCATACAGAACAATCGACCCATTCGGCGCGATTGTTGGACTTTCATCCAAGCTAGTCGTTGTCAAAACAGTCAATCGCTCTGTCACAAGATCGTGAACAGCAATGTGGTACGCACCGTCCTGCTGATGAACCAACGCCACGTTGCGGCCATCCTGAGCTACCCGGGCTCGCGCGTTGTACCGCCCCTCGAAGGTCACCCGCGTGGTGTTACCACTCTTCAGGTCATACTGGTAAATTTGGGGCCGCCCGCCACGATCGGAAGTAAACAACAAGGACTGGCCGTCGGGCATCCACGTTGGCTCCGTATCAATGGCATAGTGCTTAGTAAGGCGTGTGAGACGCTTGGACGCGAGGTTCATCAGATAAATATCAGGACTACCATCTTTGCTAAGCACCATTGCCATGGAGTTACCGTCAGGGGAAAACACGGGTGAGTTATTGAGCCCCTTGAAATTTGTCAGCTGCTCTCGAGCACCTGTGCGCAGATTTTGCCGGTAAATAGCCGGGCGCGATGTTTCGAAGGAAACATAAGCGACCTCATCACCATCGGGTGACCATGAAGGCCCTAGAATAGGTTCGCGACTCTCCAGCAGAACGATAGGTCTTGCGCCATCAGAGTCAGCAATAGTCAAACGATAAAAATCCTTCCCTGCTGGGTTGCGAGTAACTGAGACATACAGCAAGCGTGTCGCAAAAGCTCCCGGTATACCTGTCAGTGTCTCGTAAACTGCATCTGCAATTTTATGCGCCAGCATTCTGGCTTCCGAGGCGGTTCCAATGACGACCCCCTCCTCGACAGACAGTTCCCGAGTGCTATCGAAGAGCTGCCAGCTGAGTTTCAAGTTACCTGCAGCAGCCAATTCGTAGCGACCAATCAACACGTAGTCACTATTTATTGCACGCCAATCGCGGAAATATAACTCCGATCCACGAGAGGGATAGCTCAACATATCTCGTCGACTCACGGGGGAAAACTGGCCACTGCGCGCTAAATCTGAGTCGATGATACGAGCGACATCCTCTGGCGAGGCCCCGGACCCTGACCAGCCAAAGGGCACCACAGCGATAGGTGTGGGGTTGTCGACACCCCGAGTAATTTCTATTTGCAGCTGAGCCAGCGCAGGGAAGGTTGCTGTGCAAAGACTTAAAACCACGACTCGTAATAAATAGAGCATCAGTACCTCAGGTCTTCTGGACGGAAAATAAGTTGGAAACGACGAAAGTCGCGTTCGAATACAGCACGGTCTAAAGATTTTACCTCAGAAAAGCGAGCCACTTTCTCGACCGCATTCACTGCACTGCTATCGAACGCCACGTTACCGCTCGACTCTAAAACGGTCACCCCTACAACATCCCCCGTTGGTACGAGGGCTATTTCAAGAATGGCCACCATATTGTTGCGGGCCGAGGGTGGACGGGTCCATCGACCGATCACAGCCTGTTTAATCACAGCGGCCACCTGATCGCTTTCAGAACCCACGCTGCCTTGCTGGGCAAGTTGCTCGGAAGCCAGCGCGGATTCGATATCATTAAGGGTTTCTTGACTCAATTGCTCGGGGGTGCGCTCGGGCTTGGCTGGCTCCAGCGGGGTTGCAGGCTCAACCTTTTGTTCCGGGGTAACCGTAGTCGGTGCAGGTTCAGTGGTTGGCTTTGGCTTGGGCTTTGGCTTTGGCTTTGGCTTGGGCTTGGGCTTGGGCTTGGGCTTGGGCTTGGGCTTGGGCTGCGGTTTTAGCGTATCAGCGGACACCAAGGTCGCCCTAATAGCGACGGGGGTCGCGGCGCGCGCTTCGATGGTTACTGGATTAGCCCAGCGCACCATTAACAACCCCACCACTACGAGGTGAATTGCCAGCGTAAGCGCAACGGGCATTCCAAACCATGTAACTCGGTCTGAGAGGCTGCTCACGGGGCCATCGGTTCCTCTGTGACCAGTCCCACCGAGGGAGCCCCGGAAGCCTGTAACGCCGACATCACCTCAACGACCCTGCCGTAGGGAACGGCCGTGTCACCCCAAACTAATACCGGTTTATCGGGGTCGCGCCGCAATACAGCGGCAACTCGCTGTTGCACAGTGACCAACTCAAGCGCCTGTTTGTCATTGCGCCCCAAGTTTATAAATAATTGGCCCGATTTATCGACCGACACAATCAAGGGTTCACTATCCTGATTTTTAACCGGCTCAGCCGCAGCGTCGGGGAGATCAACCTTTACTCCCTGCATTAACATGGGTGCAGTGACCATAAAAATAATCAAAAGCACCAACATGACATCAATGTAGGGCACTACGTTTATTTCGGCGACGGCTCGGCGTTTACGCATTGAATTCAATCCGCACTGCGCCGTGCGCGCTGAGCGTAAGTCTGACGCTGGAGAATTCCGGAAAATTCGTCGACGAACGTATCGTAGCGATTGATCAGACTATCGGACTTTGCAGCAAAACGGTTGTAAGCCAGCACGGCAGGTATCGCAGCGAACAACCCCATGGCCGTTGCAATCAAGGCCTCTGAAATACCCGGTGCTACGGTTGCAAGCGTGGCTTGGGTTGCATTGGCAAGCCCTCGGAATGAGTGCATGATCCCCCAAACCGTCCCGAATAAACCGATATAGGGACTGGTCGATCCCACAGACGCCAAGAAGGGTAAATTGGCCTCAAGGCGATCACTCTCCCTCAGGGTGGCAACTCGCATCGCGCGCCTTGCTCCCTCGAGTATGGCGTCAGCTTCGATATCTGACTGCTGAGACAACCGCGAAAACTCCTTGAAGCCTGCTCGAAAGATACTCTCCACTCCAATAGGCGTAGTCCCGTCAGCCAGAGCGTCATTGCCCTCACGGTAAATTTGCGCGAGATCGACACCCGACCAAAAATGCGCCTCAAAGCCCGCCAGTTCATCGGACATTCGCCGGTACAACATGACTCTTTGCACGATGAAATACCAAGAAGAGATGGAAGCTAATAAAAGAATCAGCATGACCACCTGTACGGTCCCACTAGCGCCAATAATCAGCTCCAGAATGCCTAACTCTTCACTCACATAAACCTCCCCATGTTGTTAGCTCTACAGACCTTCGATTTTCTGACGCATCGCGGCGGGAATCCGACGTGGGTTACCGTGCTCATTGCTCACCAGTGCCAAAGTGACCTGCCCCTCTACCAGACATGTTGTACCCCGCATCACCGTTTGTGAAAAAGTGAGGGTTGCACCACCCATTTGCGTGACGCAAGCGGTCGCCCTAATCGACTCGTCAAGTCGCGCAGGACTTCGGTAGCTGACACTTGCGTTCGAGACGACAAACATGAGGCTCTCGTCAGGAAAAGCCGGCTTTTCATAGCCCAGTGAACGCATATATTCAGTACGTGCACGCTCAAAATACTTGAGATAGTTGACGTAATAAACAATACCTCCAGCGTCGGTGTCTTCAATGTAGACCCGCATGGGCAGGGAAAATTCCCCAGACTGCGGCAATGTCACCGATCGAGATCCAGGTCTAGAGAAAGTGTATTATCTCGATCAGCTTTAGGCATCGACATGCCAAAGTGTCGGTAAGCGGCTTGCGTTACCATGCGGCCACGAGGCGTGCGCAGCAAATAACCTTGCTGAATGAGATAGGGCTCAAGCACGTCTTCCAAGGTGCCTCGCTCTTCCGATAACGCAGCAGCAAGACTGTCCACCCCCACCGGACCTCCTTCAAACTTCTCAATAAGCATCAGCAAAAGGCGGCGATCTAGATGATCAAGGCCAAGCTGATCCACATTCAACATGTCTAACGCCTGCTGGGCAATTGATTCAGTGATCCGACCGTCAGACTTCACTTCTGCATAGTCACGCACTCGACGCAGAAGACGGTTAGCAATACGAGGGGTACCTCGAGCACGTCGCGCCATTTCCAAAGCCCCCGCATCATCGACTGGAATCTCCAGCAATTTTGCCGAGCGAGCTACAATTTTGGCGAGATCATCAACCTCATAAAACTCGAGGCGCTGTACAATGCCGAACCGATCGCGTAGCGGAGAAGTCAGAAGGCCCGCTCGAGTTGTAGCGCCTACTAGCGTAAAAGGAGGAAGATCGAGCTTGATAGATCGAGCGGCGGGCCCCTCGCCAATCATAATATCCAGCTGATAGTCTTCCATTGCCGGGTAAAGGATTTCTTCGACGTAGGGACTCAACCGGTGAATCTCGTCGATAAACAACACATCGCCCGGCTCTAGGTTTGTCATAAGCGCGGCAATATCCCCGGCCTTCTCAAGCACCGGACCACTCGTTGTTTTTAATGCCACCCCCATCTCATGGGCGATAATACTGGCAAGGGTTGTCTTGCCCAGCCCAGGAGGTCCAAAAATCAGCGTGTGATCAAGGGGTTCATCTCTTTGTCTCGCAGCAGCTAAAAAGATTTCCATCTGCTCGCGCACGACCCGCTGGCCCAGATAATCTTCGAGGGATTTAGGACGTATGGCTCGATCCAGTTGCTCGTCAACGCGAACCCCCGGCTCTGGAGCGACCAATCGGTCGGTTTCAATCGTCATCGACTTGCCTTTTGCGCTGAGGCCTTAAGTGCTCGTCGAATCAGCTCTTCGCTGGATTCGATGGAATCGTCATCGACCGCCGAAACCAGTCGTGCTGCCTCGGGTAATTTATAGCCCAAAGCAACCAGTGCCTGCTCAGCCTCACTTCGGCAATCCACTGTGGGGGCAGCTGGCTGGAATTGACCTTGTGCGCCGGGGATTGCAGGAGACAGTTCCTCTAGCCATTTTCCCGCTTTATCACGCATTTCTACCAGCAATCGTTCAGCCGTTTTACGCCCTACTCCCGGTAGCGCCACTAGAGTGGCGACATCATCTCGTTGTAAACATTGGGCAAAGGCTCGGGCGTCGAGACCGGACAATAGTGCAAGTGCGAGCTTTGGCCCAACACCGCTGACCTTTATCAGCTCACGGAAAAGACGCCGGTCTGCCTCTTCTCTGAAACCATATAACAACTGAGCATCTTCTCTCACGACAAAATGCGTCAACAGCGTCACCTCTTCCCCCACCTCCGGAAGATCAAACAGCGTCGTCATGGGGACCTGTAGCTCGTAGCCAATTCCACCGACATCTAGCAACAACTCAGGTGGCCGCTTTACGATGAGTCGTCCGCGTAAAAATCCTATCATTAGCCGTACTCAGCGAGACCTACCACGGCTGCGTGCCGTGGCGGGAATATGTTGTAGCGATTGATTTGAATGCAGGTGACACAGCGCCGCCGCCAAGCCATCAGCTGCATCCTCCTTAGGCGCAGCGGGCAATTTCAGCAATATCTTTACCATATGTTGAACCTGCTCTTTGGTCGCGGCCCCGGTGCCGACGACCGCCAACTTAATTTGGCGTGCAGCGTATTCATAAACGTCCATGCCTCGGTGAACGCAGGCAGCCATTGCTGTGCCTCGGGCATGCCCGAGCTTCAGTGCTGAATCGGGGTTTCGCGCCAAAAAGACCTCCTCGATAGCCAGCTCTTCAGGACGAAATTCATCAATAATGCTGTTCAATGAGGAAAACAGTACACCCAATCTAGGCCCAAGGGGCTGATCGACTGGCAAGCGTATGATGCCGCTGGTCACGTAGACAGCCGCTGATCCTTCCGTCCTGATGACGCCAAATCCCGTTTTTCTCGAACCGGGGTCTATACCCAGAATCGTGGTCATGGCAACTCCCTTGTCGCTGCCTACATTCTGACTGAAACCGAGCCCAACGTCACAAAAAGCGTAGCAACCGCTTTCTAGTCGTTTTTACCCGCGTCTGACCGTCGCAGTTTGATGCTGAGATCACGAAGCTGACTGTCGCTGACTCGTCCTGGCGCCTCAGTCATCACACACGATGCAGTTTGCGTTTTGGGAAACGCAATCACGTCGCGGATCGATTGCCCACCGACCATCAGTGTCACCAGTCGATCGAGACCAAATGCCAGACCACCGTGGGGTGGCGCACCGTACTGCAAGGCGGTCAATAAAAAACCGAATTTCTCAGCAGCTTCATCCGCCTCAATATTCAAGACATCAAAAACAGCCTGCTGCATATCTGGGCGGTGGATTCTAATTGAGCCCCCCCCAAGTTCAGATCCGTTGAGCACCATGTCGTAGGCGCGTGACAGTGCCTCCGATGGGTTTTCACGCAGTGCGGCTTCGTCGCAAGAAGGCGCAGTGAAGGGATGGTGCAACGGTGTTAACCCACCCTTGCCATCCTCTTCAAACATGGGGAAATCAACAACCCACAAAGGAGCCCAACCTGCTTCGATAAGCCCCAGGTCCTCCGCCACCTTGAGGCGCAAAGCTCCCAAGGACTCGTTTACAACCTTACGCTTGTCGGCGCCAAAGAAAATGATATCGCCATCTTTGGCCTCAAGCCGGCCCATCAACTTGTGGACAACGTCCTCAGGCATGAATTTTAGGATAGGGGATTGCAAACCTTCCAAGCCTTTGGCCAAATCATTTACCTTGATCCACGCTAGACCTCGAGCGCCGTAAACGCTGACATGGCGGGTGTAATCATCAATCTCTTTCCTGGACAGCTTGGCGCCACCGGTCACTTTCAGAGCAGCAACGCGACCGGCTGAATCCTGAGCGGGGCCGCTGAACACCTTGAATTCGACGCCAGCCATCAAATCATCAACAGAAACGAGCTCCAGCTGAATGCGAAGGTCAGGTTTGTCTGAACCATAACGCTCCATGGCCTCATGCCACGTCATATGGGGAAATTCGCCGAGTTCCACGTCCAGATGCTCTTTGAAAACCGAGCGAACCAAGCCCTCAGACAGACCCATAATGTCAGACTCATCTAAAAACGAAGTTTCTAAATCGATCTGCGTGAATTCAGGTTGGCGGTCAGCTCGCAAATCTTCATCTCTAAAACATCGGGCTATTTGGTAATACCGATCAAAGCCCGACACCATTAAAAGCTGCTTGAACAACTGAGGAGATTGGGGCAAGGCAAAAAAATCGCCCTCGTGGGTTCGGCTAGGCACTAGATAATCTCGTGCGCCCTCCGGTGTAGCTCGCGTCAAGATGGGGGTTTCAATATCGAGAAAACCTTGTACATCTAAGTACTGACGAATCGACGAGGTCAGTCGAGCCCGAAACATCAGATTGTTCTGCATCTCTGGGCGACGCAAGTCCATATAGCGAAATTTTAACCGCACGTCCTCACCAACCGTATGATGTGCATCCAGAGGAAACGGTGGTGTCGCAGACTCGCTCAACAGCTCAATCTCTTTGCCGAGTATCTCTACAGATCCTGTTGCCATGGCGGGATTGATCGTCCCTTCACCTCGAGCACGAACACGTCCCGTAATTTTAAGCACATATTCACTGCGCACACGGTCCGCAAGGGCAAAAGCCGATTCGGTGTCGGGGTCAAAAACGACCTGCACAATGCCTTCACGATCACGCATGTCTAGGAAAATCACCCCGCCGTGGTCACGACGCCGATCAACCCAACCGTAAAGCGTTACCGTGTTATCAATATCTGCTTCACCGACTAGGCCGCAGTAATGTGTTCGCATACTCTTTTCACCATGTCCCCGCGGGGACTCAAACGTCCGTTACTTTGTGGTCGTATTATTTGATTGACCGGAAGACTTTTTCCCTTCTGCCGATGTGCCAGACGCACTGCTACCGCCCGTCTTGGAACCACCCTCACTTTTTACCGCACTCGATGCCTCACCCGAGCTGTTTTTTTCTTTAGTGTCACCCGCCAGATTCTTCTGGTTTCCGGTCTTAAAGTCGGTCTCATACCAACCACTGCCCGCCAATCTAAAGGCCGGGGCACTCACTTGCTTACGCAGTGTTTCCTTGCCACATTCGGGGCAGGTTGTAAGCAGTGCATCTGACAGCTTCTGTAAGGCTTCGAGCTGATGTGAGCAGTCACTGCACCGGTAGTCATAAATCGGCACGTCGGTATCTCCCAACAGGAACAGGTAAATCGTTCCAGGCGAATTGAGTGAGAATCTGAAACTTCTGAGGGTGCGCAGAGTACCGGAAAAGCAGGCCTGTTTAAACCGGAGTCACCTTTAACTAGGGGAGCTGGCGTCAATAGCCTAGCTTTTGAGGCGCAAAACGGTGCTACATTCGAGGAAGCACCTCGAGCTGTCACATCGCCACCGTCCGTATGAAAACTCCCCAGGGGCTGACGCCCCTAGGGAGTCACCGGAAACGCCTTCTAGTTGGCGAATTCCTTCATTTTCTTCAAGGGGCGAATTTTTACTGCTGTGCTAGCAGGCTTCGCTTTGAACATCGTCTCTTCACCAGTAAAGGGGTTGATGCCTTTACGAGCCTTCACCGCTGGCTTACGGACCGTGGTGATTTTCATCATGCCCGGGATTGTAAATTCCCCGGCACCGCGCTTTTTGATACTGCCTTCAATCAACGCGTCCATTTGCTGCATTACGTCAGAGACCTGCTTTTTTGTCAGACCAGTGTTATCAGCAATGGTGCCAACGATCTGTGTTTTGGTCATCTTGGTCGAGATGGCCTTCACTTTTGCAGGAGCTGCCTTTGCGGCCGGCTTTTTAGCGGGCGCCTTCTTAGCTGCTGCTTTTTTCTTTGCGGGTGCTTTCTTTGCTGCTGCTTTTTTGGTTGCCATGGGTCTTTATCACCTTTTAAGTAGTGGTATGGAGACTGGGTAACCGACTCAAAAACCTTAGAATTAAGGCTTCAAAGTGCAGTTCTGCAGATTCAACACGAGAATATGCTGTAAAACAAGGTGTTTTTTTCTTTAAAAGCATAAAAACCCCTGTTTTTTTAGTATTTCCCCCCGCACACAAAGTTCTACCCAGCTTACTTCCGCCCATTGCCGACTCTCCGTACAATTGTGGCCTTTGTTTTCGGAGTCGCACTATCATGCGTGCCAGCCAGTTTTTACTATCAACCCTCAAAGAAACACCTGCAGATGCTGAAGTCATAAGTCATCAGCTTATGTTACGAGCCGGACTCATCCGCCGAGTAGCCGCAGGCATATACAACTGGATGCCTTTGGGATTGCGCGTGCTCCGTCGAGTCGAACAGGTAGTTAGAGAGGAAATGTGCCGTGCCGGCGCACTCGAAATCAGCATGCCGGTGGTGCAGCCAGCAGAGCTTTGGCTGGAATCTGGTCGCTGGGAACAATACGGACCCGAGTTGGCACGCCTTCAAGATCGACACAATCGAGAGTTTTGCCTGGGACCCACCCATGAGGAGATTATTACATCGCTGGGGCGAACTGAGATTAAAAGCTACAAGCAGCTGCCCCTAAATTTCTTCCAAATTCAAACGAAATTTCGCGATGAGATTCGCCCTAGGTTTGGCGTGATGCGATCACGAGAATTCATAATGAAAGACGCTTACTCATTTCATACCGATCAAGCGTCTTTAGAACAAACCTATTGGCGTATGCACCAGGCATACACAGCTATATTTACCCGACTGGGCCTTAATTTCAGGTCGGTGGAAGCCGACACCGGCTCCATTGGCGGCTCTCACTCACACGAGTTTCATGTACTCGCTGATTCAGGAGAGGATGCTATCGCTTTCTCGGACACTAGCGACTACGCCGCAAATGTCGAACTTGCCCCGGCGCTTGCACCACCGGCCACCGATTCTGAGATCAGGGACTTAACCCAATTTGCGACGCCCGGAGTTAAGACGATCGATGACCTGATAAAGCAGGCCGGCGTGAGTATATCCGAGACCATAAAAACGCTATTTGTCAAAGGCGAAGCTGATGAGATTGTCGCTTTAGTGCTGCGGGGCGATCACCGGCTAAACGCTTTGAAAGCTGAAAAATTACCCGGCATACACGCACCTCTGGAGTTAGCCGATGAGGCGAAAGTACTGGCTGTTGCAGGTGCAGGGTTCGGCTCTTTGGGGCCTGTAGGACTGAGTGTGCGCGTTGTTGTTGATCAGAGCGCGGCGGCGCTGAACAGTTTTATTTGCGGGGCAAATCAAGATGGCTTTCACCTCCGAGGCGTTAACTGGTCACGGGATGTTGCCAATATTGAAACTGCAGATATCCGAGAGGTTGTTGCCGGCGACGCTAGCCCTTGTGGCCAAGGAAAGCTGGAGATTCGTCGTGGTATCGAGGTCGGCCATATTTTCCAACTGGGCACCAAATACAGTGAGGCCATGAAAGCTGTCGTTCTCAACGAAGAGGGCAAGTCGGTACCCATGGCAATGGGGTGCTATGGCATTGGAGTAACACGAATTGTTGCCGCGGCTATTGAGCAAAATCATGATGAGCACGGCATTGTCTGGCCGGAAGCTATGGCACCCTTTGAAGTCGCATTGGTGCCGTTAAATATGGATAAGTCTGAAGCCGTAGCGGCCGCTACTGAGGCACTCTATGAGCAGCTCATTAGTTTGGGAGTGGAAGTTTTCATGGATGATCGCAAAGAGCGGCCGGGCGTGAAGTTTGCTCAAATGGAGCTCATTGGCATCCCTGTCCGGGTCACGCTGGGGGACCGGTCTCTTGCTGAGGGCAATATCGAGCTGCAAGAGCGCACCAGCGACCAGAAGCAACTGATACCAATCGCAGAGGCTGCCGATGCGATTATTGCTATGATTCGCGGTGCGTAACCGCATCAAATTCGGCCTGTTGTTAACCTGCTTGTGGTGCTGGCTTTTTATTAACGCAGCGCAAGCAGAGCCCGCGGAGCGGGCTGCAATGCGAAGCTTTCTCGAACAATCCATTGCTGGCGCGACCAGCTTTGAGGATCGATTTGATGCTGAAGTTTGGCTGCTCGACATGCAGACCCGACTGGCACCTTTCATGTCTGACCCTGAAGAGCGCGTGCAGTTTTTGACCCTACTGCATCAGGAAGCACTGGCGGCTAATCTTCCCCCCGAGCTGGTACTCGCACTGATTGAGGTCGAAAGCCACTTTGACCGGTTCGCAGTATCAAGTGCTGGGGCACAAGGCTACATGCAGGTCATGCCTTTTTGGAAGGATGAGATTGGAAGACCTGAGGACAACCTTACGCGCAGCGATACAAACCTACGTTACGGCTGCAGAATTCTTCAGTTCTACTGGCAGCGAGAATCGGGTGATCTACATCGCGCACTGGCGGCTTACAACGGCTCACTCGGCAGTCGCAGGTACAGCGATAAAGTGTTTCACGCGTGGCAAAGCCGCTGGCGCAACGCGCCGCTTGACTGGTAGTTTATGGTCAGTCGAATTGGGAGGCGGTGCCTTGATCGGCAAACCCGAGCACTTAAAACGAGAGACTGACTAACTATGGTCAACCTGCAAGCATTTACTCGCTGGAATTCTGATCTCGCAAAAACTGTTGCTGCTATTGGCGGCGACGCGTTTTTCAATCAGCTGTTCTCGGCTCTCGCGGATCAGGTCGCTCATATTTACCCCCAAATTTGGCTGTACCATCGCGACCTGCCACCAAGAATTCTCTATCACGAAATACCCGCTGATGCGGTGGAGTTACAAATAGACCGGTATCTTGAGGGCCCGTATCGGGAAGATCCCTTTTATCAAATATCGATGAATAGCCCGCGTAGCAGTATTTATAAGTTGGGGCGCCTGACAGGCAACACTTTCGAAGACAGCGGCTACTTCCGTAACTACTACGGTGGCACCGGCACCTGTGATGAGATTACCTTTCTGACGCGCCTAGACGATGGCAGCGTTGTGAATTTTTGTATTATGCGCAAAGCCAGTGACACTCCTTTCAGCGATGAAGACTACGACCTGCTTTACAGCGTGTCTGAAATTGTGGCGTCGCTTATTCAGTCGCACTGTCATCGGGACGATTTCGCGTCGACAAATTTATTGCAACCCGGGCTCGACGCCCAAATTGACATTGCATTTAAGTCTTTTGGCAGTGATTTTGTGAGCCCAAGAGAGCGTGAGGTACTAGAGCTGATGCTCAGGGGTTATGGCGCAGATACATCTGCGGAGCGACTTTCGATATCCCTCGAGACCGTGCGGCGACATCGAAAGTCACTCTACAAAAAGCTGGATGTGTCCTGTCAGGCTGACTTATTTGCACTCTTTATCAACACAATGCCTTATATCGCTAGCGCTCAGGGAGGGGATCCGCTGTCCGTTTACATGCAATAATCCGCAAATCTTTGAACTAACTCACAAAAAAGCTCCCTTCACTGCCCTTTTTGGGGCATTGCCTGCCCCAGCCCCGCCGCTCAGACTCCCCCCTTTACAAATTTAGCGGTGATACCCGTGCAACGCGAAGTCGACTTATTCCTGAAGGCCTACCCCTCTGTAGAAATGATTGAGGCGCTGATTACTGACTGTAATGGTGTCGCTAGAGGCAAATGGATCCCACGTGGAAAAATACAATCTGTGCTCGATGATGGCTTAAAGCTACCCAAGTCTGCGTTGGGTTTAGACATTTGGGGCAGAGATATTCCAGAACTAGCCCATGCCAATGGCGATATTGACGGTTACTGCATGGCCGTTGAGAACTCTTTAAAGCCCGTGCTGACGCCTCGCGGTACCGATCAGGGACAATTGATCATGACCATGATCGATGAAACTGGCGCCCCCTACATGGGTGATCCCCGACAAATTCTTGCCAAGGTTTTGGCGGGATTTACAGAGCGAAATCTGAAGCCTTGTATGGCTGCAGAGCTGGAATTTTACTTGGTGCCTGACCCCGGACGAGACAAGCCGCTTAGAAGCGCCCTCGATAGCCTGGACACGTTGGGCGGCAATCTCTACGCATTAAATGAGCTGGACAACCACAGTGAAATGCTCGATCTACTGAGAGAGACCTTTAAGGTACAGGACCTACCCTACGAAGGCATTATCAAGGAATCTGCCCCAGCTCAATTCGAAATCAATATGGCCCACAGTGACGATGTGATGCTGATGGCGGATCAAATCATACGCATGCAGCGCTGTATTCGCAGAGTCGCTAGCCAGTGTAATTTGATCGCCAGCTTTATGCCCAAACCCCTTGATGATGAAGCGGGAAATGGCATGCACATTCACTGTAGTGTGCTAGAAGAGCGGGGCCTCAACATTTTTAACGACGGTAATGATGAAGGCAGCCCTCTGTTGAAGCAGGCGATCGCAGGATGCTTGGAGCTGATGCCCGACTCCATGCTGATTTTCGCCCCCAGCTTCAACGCTTATCGACGCTTTCAAGCTGGCAATCATGCCCCGACCGTCCCAACATGGGGCTATGACAATCGCACCACTGCACTTCGCGTTCCCTCTGGGCCACAAACAGCCCTGCGTATCGAGCACCGAGTCGCCGGAGCCGACGCCAACCCCTATTTGGTGATGGCGGTAATGCTGGCCGGAATTCTTCACGGCTTGGAAAATAAAATGGAGCCCCCAGCGGCGATTGAGGGTAACGCCTGGGATATGCAGCATGAAACGCCCGACCTCCCCTGTCTGATGAATGTAGCCGTAGAAAAATTTCTAAATTCACCCCTTATCGAAAAATACCTCAGCGCCGAGTTTCAATTGTTATATGGCAAGACCAAAGAGCAAGAGCTGAACGAATTTCAGCGCCGGGTCACTGATTTTGAGATTGAAACCTATCTCAGGGGTTAAAAATTGTGCTGATCCGCGAAGCCTTATTCCCGTATCATCTAGCATCTACTGACGCCGAGAGAACAACCCCATGACCACTGCCTATGACTTTCAAGCAAGCGCTGCCAATGGCGACGAAGTCAACTTAGACGACTATCGAGGGCGAGTTTTGCTGATCGTCAATACCGCTTCCAAATGCGGCTTCACCCCTCAATACGAGGGGCTAGAAGCACTTCAAGCCCAATACCACGACAAGGGATTTGATGTGCTGGCATTCCCATGTAACCAGTTTGGCGGCCAAGAGCCCGGCAGCGAAGAGGAGATCGTAGAGTTTTGCACTATGCGATTCAGCTCTACATTTCCTATTTTTGCAAAAATTGAGGTCAATGGCGCGGACACACACCCGCTATATAGTTGGCTGAAGGGTCAGGCCAAAGGCATTATGGGCACCGAGCGCATCAAATGGAATTTCACTAAATTTCTCATCAATGCCGAAGGAAATGTCGCTAAGCGTTATGGCTCCCAAACAAAGCCCGCGGCGATCGCAAAAGATATTGAAGAACTACTCTAAAGGGTCACGGCAGAGCCCCCGCCACAGGCTTACCGTCGTGAGGATCGCTAATTCCACCCGGCCGATTTAGGCTTCGAGGAACACTGTGCGATTAAAAAAGCCTCGAATCTACCCCCTACCCGATGACGCCATCGGCGATAACATTCGCAGCCAGCTGGGCTCGCAGTTCGAAGGACAACCCGTTCTCAACGTCTTCCGCACATTGGGAAAATCGTTGAAAGCCTATCGTAGGTTCATGGGCTGGGGGGGCTATATTCTCTCATCGGACAACGACCTGAGCCCGCGAGACCGAGAGCTCGTCATTCTTCGCACGGGGTACAATTGGCAGTCGGGATATGAATGGGCTCAGCACGCGCGCATAGGAAGTGCCTGTGGGCTGAGTGATGAAGAGATACAGCGTATTAAGGCGGGTCCTCAAGCTACAGGATGGAGCCATCGCGATCGTGCTTTGCTCAATGCCACAGACAATCTCACTAACGATGCCTTCATCAGCGATACCAACTGGGCGGCCCTAAGCGACTTCTCTGAAAAACAGCGAATGGACCTGGTTATGACCGTGGGGCAATACACCCAAGTATCAATGATGCTAAATAGTTTTGGGGTGCAGCTAGACCCTGGTTACACGCTGGACCCAGACCTAGACGACCGTTGAGATATCCCGCTACAGGTTTTGTTATGAAGGCTTCGCGTCACCCAACCGCCAGACTCAGGGACACGCCATGCCAACTTAATGCTCTCGAGTTTCCCTGAACTGAATGTCAGGCCAACGCTCCTCCATGAGTGCCAGATTGACCCGCGTCGGCGCCAAATAAGTAAGATAACCGCCGCCATCCTCGGACAGATTATCTTCGGCCTTTTTGCGAAATTCCTCTAACTTACGTGGATCCTCAGCTTCTATCCATCGTGCGGTATACACGTTAATCGGTTCATAAATCGCTTCGACTTTATATTCATCTTTTAACCGGTAAGCCACGACATCAAACTGCAACTGGCCCACAGCGCCTACGACCAAATCGGTCGACATCAGCGGTGAAAAAACCTGTGTCGAGCCCTCCTCCGACAGCTGTTGAAGGCCTTTTTGCAGCGCCTTCAACTTCATTGGGTCTTTGAGTCGTATACGCCGAAACAGCTCGGGAGCAAAGTGGGGAATCCCTGTGTAGCGAAGGTCTTCGCCGAGGGTAAAGGTATCCCCTATCTGAATAGTCCCGTGATTATGAAGACCAATAATATCCCCGGAGACCGCCTCCTCAACCAATACTCGCTCACCGGCCTTAAAGGTCACTGCATCTGCAATTTTCACGTCTTTGGCCGCGCGAACATGGCGCATCTTCATGCCTTTGGCGTAGCGCCCCGAGCAAATTCGGACAAAGGCAATACGATCGCGGTGCTTCGGGTCCATATTGGCTTGTATTTTAAAGACAAACCCCGAAAAGGGTTCTTCCCTAGCATCAACAAGCCGGGTCCGGGTTTCTCGGGGTAAGGGCTTGGGCGCCCACTCGACAAATTTATCGAGCATTTCCCGAACACCAAAATTACCCAGGGCGGTGCCAAAAAATACTGGGCTCAACTTACCTTGAAGGAAGGCCTCCTGATCAAAAGCATGACTCGCGCCTTTAACCAATTCAATTTCATCACAAATTGACTCATATTCGTCGTCGAGCAGCGCTTTAGCTTCGAGGGAATCCAACCCGTTAATTCGAGTATCTGGGGGCAATAAGGCGTTGTGGCCCGCCTCAAACACGTGAATCACGTCATCGTGCAAGTCATAAACACCCTTAAAGTGTTTGCCCATACCGATAGGCCAATTAACGGGCGCACCGGCAATACCCAGGACCGCCTCTATCTCGTCTAGCAACTCGATAGGGTCGCGAATATCCCTGTCCATCTTGTTAACAAAAGATACGATGGGCGTATCCCTCAACCGACAGACATTCATCAGTTTGATGGTTCTATCCTCAACACCCTTAGCGCCATCAATTACCATCAGCGCTGAATCGACCGCAGTAAGGGTCCTGTAGGTATCCTCCGAGAAGTCCTCGTGTCCCGGGGTGTCGAGCAAATTAACCGTGCGATCTTTATAGGGAAATTGCATCACCGAAGAGGTCACGGAAATACCGCGCTCTTGCTCTAGGCTCATCCAATCTGAAGTCGCATGGGGACCCCGCTTGCCCTTTACCGAACCCGCAATTTGGATAGCGTTACCCAGCAGCAGCAGCTTCTCGGTAATCGTCGTTTTACCCGCATCGGGGTGGGAGATAATGGCAAAGGTGCGCCGAGCTTCAATATCCCGTTTTAAATCTGCCACAGTATCGGACATGTTGGTTCCTCCTGAAGCGCGGGATTATGCCAGTGCCAATGTACACCCGCCATGAACTCAGTGATGAAACCTCTAGAAACTTCCTGAAATACCAATAATTGCAGCTCACACCCTGACACACTCAGATTGCAGGGCGCGAAAACTCATACTCCAGGCTATCCAGCAGGGCTTGTCCAATGGCCTCTTTGTCGACAGCGTCAACACCCAGTAAAGACGCCATCGAAATCACCTCGAGTCCCGCATGTCCGCAGGGGTTTATGCGACGGAAAGGTTCGAGATCCATATCCACATTTAAAGACACCCCATGGTAGCTGCAACCCCTAGATACCTTCAATCCAAGCGCCGCGATCTTCCTGCCTTCTACATAGACGCCGGGAGCTTTTGGGTCAGCCGAGGCCTGAATGCCATATTTGGCAAGCAGTGCAATAACAGCTCGTTCGATAGCCGTCACCAGCCCCCTTACCGTAAGGCTGCTACGTCGAATATCGAGTAATACGTAGACCACCCACTGACCGGGCCCGTGGTAAGTCACCTGCCCCCCTCGATCAATTTTCACAACCGGGATATCACCGGGGGCCAGTAAATGTGCTGCCTTTCCCGCCACGCCCTGAGTAAACACCGCAGGATGTTCAAGCAGCCAGAGCTCATCAGGAGTGTCGCCGGTTCGGTTTTTGGTAAAGGCCTTCATCGCCGAAAACGTTTCGTCGTAATCAACCAGCCCTAAAAGCCGTCGCTCAATCACCGCTCAAATCACCATAGAAACCCGGCCCGTCGCCATCAGATCCTGATGGAGCGCCGCGAGTTGTTCAGGGCCTGTCGCCTCGATGATCAATGTTAGAGACAAAAAGGTGCCGCCTTTGGAGGGGCGACGCTGGGTCAGACTTCGGTCGAAGGCAGGCGCGTGCGTTTCAAAGACCTCGTTAATAACCGCCTCAAAATCATGGCCCGCTCGGCCCAACACCTTGATGGGGTAGCTACAGGGAAACTCTATTTTTGGGGCTTCTGGTTCCATGGGTCTTCCCTAGCAAAACATCAAGGGCTGAATATCTGGGAGAGCCACAGTAGAAAACCATCCCAAAGACGCTTAAAGAACCCTGCGGACTCGACGTTCTGAAGCGCCTGCAGGGGTCTCTCCAACAACAGCTCCCCATCGAGAAAAACTTGCAGCTGACCCACCGCATCTCCCTTGTTGATCGGAGCCTGCAGCGGATCATCAAAGGAGGCAATCACTTCAGGAGTTGCCTGAGTTCTGGGCACAACAACGGTCACAGACTCCAATAGGCCGCCATCAACAACCTCTGTCTTACCTTTCCAGACCCGAGTACTGCCAAGTGACGCTACGCCAGTTACAACTTCCAAATTTTTGTAAAAACGAAACCCGTAATTCAATAGGGAGCGCGTCTCTGCTTTGCGACTGCGCGTACTGTTACTGCCTAAAACCACTGAAATTAAGCGCATACCATCGCGCTCTGCTGAAGCCACAAGGCCATATCCAGCAACACTCGTGTAACCTGTTTTCAGACCATCGACCGAGGGATCTTCGCGCAGCAGATGGTTCCGATTGTGCTGCTTAATATCGTTGTAGGTATAAGACTGCTGGCGATACACCCGGTAGCGTTCTGGGTGATTACGAATCGTTGCGCTGGCAAGCACGCCAAGATCTCGAGCCGTTGTCAGATGATCTGAATTCGGTAAACCGTGAGTATTTTCAAAGTGGGTCGCGGCAAGCCCTAGCTCCTCGGCATAGCGATTCATGAGAGCAACAAACGCCTCTTCACTACCTGCAATGTGCTCGGCAATGGCAACCGTCGCATCATTGCCTGAGGATATGGCGATGCCCTGCTCAAGCTCCCCTACCGTCACTACCTTACCGGGCTCGATCCACATTAAGGATGAGCCGCGAAATTTAGGGTTTTGGGACCAAGCATTCCGGCTGACCGTGACTTCGTCGTCAAGGGACAACCGACCGGCATCGACCTCTTCCGCGAGAATGTAAGACGTCATTAGCTTGGTCAGACTCGCCGGGGGTAGTCGAGTGTCAATGTTGTGCTCTACCAGAATTTCTCCGGTAATAAAGTCTAGCAATAGATAGGCATCGGCATTGATACCCGGAGGCGCCGGCACCAGCGATACCGCCGTGGCAGAGGCGTTGAAAAGCAAAGCGATGAGTGCAACAAAAACGGGGTTTTTCATGCGGTCGTAATGCACCGTAGCAACAATAAGGAACGCAATGGTATCAGTGACTCAGTACTAGGGGTAAAAATCAGCGAAAAAAGCGCCCCTTTAGGGCATGGGTTGCCCTTGGGGCAAACCCGCTGCTCGCAGCTGATTTTGAGCCTCACGCAAGTCTGTCTGATTCTCAAAAGGCCCCAAACGAACACGAAAAATCAGGCCACTTGCAATGGTCGCGGGCAGGACCTCTGCAGGCACTGTGACGAATCGCTGCGACTCTTCAGCCAGTGCCTGAGCCGCAGCTTCACTCACATAGGCACCCAACTGCAGAGTCCGATACGCAGTAACCGGGTTGTTGCGAAGGTCCGACACTCCCATGACCTCAACGGTATCAATGCGAACTGTTGCAGTGCCTTGATCGGCAAAACCCAGACGCACTGCAGCTCCGTAGGAAAGGTCTATGATTCGATCCGGGTGAAAGGGACCCCGATCATTCACCCTGAGGATCATGCTGGCTTGATTCTCAAGGTTTGTGACACGAACATAGGTAGGGATGGGCAGGGAACGATGGGCTGCAGTTGGCTCATAGGCACTAAAACGCTCGCCATTTGCGGTGGCACGGCCATGAAATTTCAACCCATACCATGATGCAATACCCTCTGCGGAGTAATTGTCGGCACTTTCCAAAACAGTGTAGGTCTGACCGTTTACCGTGTACGGACTGCTGTTGCCTGCCCGGGTAATGGGTTCTGCAATCGGAATTGCATCTGGCACTGCACCCGGAGAGATCGGCGGTGGTGCCCTGTCCGCCACCTCGATCGTCTGGGTACAACCCTCTAGCAGCAGGAGACTTACTGCGATCAAAACTCTCAAACGATTAGCCATCTGCAGCCAAGCTCTCAATCTCCTGGCTGAGTTGCCAGACACTCAAGGCATACATCGCACTATGGTTGTAGCGAGTAATGACATAAAAGTTTTCAAGACAGAGCCAATATTCGAGACCCTCGTTACCCTGCAGGCGCAGTGGGGTCGCCGCCATAGAGACATCGGTGGCGGTGTGAGGCGCAAAGCCCTGTTCGGCGAGCTCGCCCACTGTCATCGTCGGCTTGAGGCCTCCTTCAAACAATTCAGAGCTAGCGCCATCGTAATTGGCGGGAACGACGACAAGAGCCCCTGGTTGCCAGCCATGACGAACAAAGTAATTGGCGACACTAGCTATGGCATCCTCGGCATTGCCCCATATATCAGCAACACCATCGCCATCATGATCGATAGCGTAAGCTCGGTAGCTTGAAGGCATAAATTGGCCATACCCCATAGCCCCTGCATAAGAACCTTTCAAAGCAAGAGGGTCTTTGCCGCTTTCATAAGCCAAAATAAGAAAGTTTTCGAGCTCTCGGGTAAAGAATGGCGACCGTTTAGGGTAATCAAATGCGAGTGTTGCCAGCGCATCAATGACCCTGTAGCTGCCGGTAATGCGGCCATAAAAAGTTTCGACCCCAATGATGGCAGTAATCACAGATTCGGGAACACCCGTACTGGTGCTGACGTTTGTGAGTGTGTCGGCGTATTGTTTGGCAAACGCCACGCCTTCCTGAGCACGTTTATCTGTCAAAAATATTTTGCGGTAGTCGTACCATGGCTTGGTCTTTTCTGCGGGTCTCGAAATAGCGTCCAAAATACTCTGCTGGCGCTCGGCTTGATTCAACAACGCAACCGCCCAGTCTCGATCGACACCCTGCTCCACAACATTGGCAAGAATTTGCTCAACCTCCGTTCGTTCTGAATATTCACCCGCAAAGCTGATGCTGGGTGAGACCATTGCGAACACCATCAAAAAAAATACGTGAACTGGCGATGCCATTCTGCTTCCTTTTACCGAGACTAAAATTTAAGTTTACTGCCTAATCACTCGCTTTTCGGCGCTGACAGCCATTAACACGCCAAAACCCAGCATCAACGTCACAATCGACGTGCCCCCCGCACTGACCAAGGGCAGCGGCACACCCACTACTGGAAGAATACCTGCCACCATACCCATATTGACGAAAACGTAGACAAAAAAGGTGAGCGTTATCGATGACGCAAGCAAACGCCCAAACCCGGTTTGAGCGCGGACGCTAATGGCAAACCCGCGCCAGATGATCAACGCATAAATCAACAAAAGAAGCACAACCCCTCGGAGGCCCAATTCTTCAGCCAACACAGCAATAATAAAATCTGTTTGGCTCTCAGGTAAAAAATCAAGATGCGATTGCGTCCCCGATAACCAGCCCTTACCCGACCAGCCCCCTGACCCAATGGCTGTCTTAGACTGAATAATATTCCACCCCGCCCCTAATTTATCGGACTCGGGATCCAGTAAAGTCAGGATTCTCTGCTTTTGATAATCCTTGAGAACAAACAACCAAGCAGGCCACGCACTCATTAAAAGCAATGTGGCTGCGCCTGCGATGTACCACCAACTGACCCCCGCCATAAACACCACAAACAGCCCGCTCGCTGCCACCAGTAATGAGGTTCCTAAATCGGGCTGAATGACAATAAGACCCGCGGGGAGCGCGATGATCAGCAGCGCTCCCAACAAGGGCCTAGGTCGCGGCGGTATGCCCTGACGACTAAACCAAGAAGCGACCATCAGCGGCATCGCCAACTTCATGAGCTCTGACGGCTGAAAACGAATGACCCCCAAGCTGAGCCAGCGCTGTGCGCCTTTTGCGCCGACACCAAAAAGCGGCACCGCCACCAACAGCAACAATGCCGCAACATAAAACAAAGGGGCCCATCGATAGTACGTATCTACACGGATTTGGCTGGCAACCAGCATAGCCACCGTTGCAATAGCGAAGTTCCGCGCCTGTCTTATTAGGGCGGCCTGACTACCATCTGAAGCACTAAACAGTACAAAAAAACCATAAGCAATCAGTGCGACTAACAAAGCTAGTAACCAGCCATCTAAATGCAATGCATTCAATACGGAATTCCGGCGCTTGAAATCACCGCGACTGTCTGCGGTAAGGTAGCGATCGTATTCAGCCATCCTGATCCCTCATCAGCCAAGCATCCATTACGGCTCTAGCGACAGGGTAGGCCGCACTGCTACCGCCACCATTTTCAGCCAACACTGCTATCGCTATACGCGGGCTATCGACCGGTGCAAATGCCATAAACCAACCGTGATTGCGGTGCCGGGCGTTAATATTCTCCTCGTCATAAACAGCATCTTGTGCAATACCAATGACCTGAGAGGTACCCGTCTTACCCGCAATGGTATAGGCAAGATCTTTACCAATCGCTGAAGCGGTGCCTGCGGGGTTGTGCACGACATCCATCATTGCTGCAATGACTGCTGACCAATGTGCTGGACTAGCAACAACCTGCTCGCGGCGAGGTGACACCCGCGCCTCGCCATCAACACGGCTTACCACCGTCGGTGAGTAGGCGAAGCCTCGATTGGCCACGACCATCGCCGCCTGCGCCAACTGTAACGGCGTCGCCAGCATATAACCTTGGCCAATACCGACACTGAGGGTTTCTCCGGGATACCAAGGCTGATCAAGCTTCTCTCGCTTCCATGCCCGCGACGGTAGGATACCCCGCTGCTCGCTTGTGATATCGATACCGGTCACTTGACCAAACCCGTAAGGGGCCAACCCCTCAGACAACCGATCGATACCTAAATTTCGGGCCAGGTCGTAGTAATAAACGTCGCAGGACTCGGCAATCGCCATGCGCATATCAACCTCTGGCGCATGTCCGGTACCACGTATACGAAGAATCCAGTCACGGTAACGACGAGAGTCGCCCGGGATTTGATACCACCCGGGGTCCTTAACCGTGGTCTCCGGTGTAATAAGTCCAAGCTCAAGGCCGGCCAGCGCCAGCATAGGCTTCACCGTTGAACCCGGGGGATACTGACCCTGGATGGCTCTGTTTAATAAGGGCGTGTCAGGAGAGTCACGAAGTTCGCTGTAAGCTTTTGCGCTGATGCCGTTGACGAATAAATTGCCGTCAAAACCGGGCTTTGATACCAGCGCTAAAACACCTCCGTTGCGCGGATCTAACGCAACAACCGCCCCGCGCTGCTCCCCCAGCGCCGCCGCCGCAACCCGCTGAAGCTCCAAATCGAGATGCAATTTTAGATCTTTACCGGGGAGAGGTGCCTCTTGATCGAGTACCCGCAGAACTCGGCCGTGGGCGTTGGCTTCGATATTTTGATTGCCAACCCGCCCCAACAAAACATCCTCATAATATTTTTCCAACCCCACCTTGCCGATGTGAAATGTCCCTCGATAGCGGTCCTCGGCAATTCGTAGGGTTTCCTGTTGGTTAATACGCCCTACGTAACCTAAAACGTGACTGAGCAAATCACCATGAGGATAGGCTCGCGTTAATTGCGCCTCGATAGTGGCTCCGGGCAGCGTATGGCGATGAACACCGATAACAGCGGTCTCCTCATCGGACAGACGCAACTTCAGGGGCACCGCGTCGTAAGGTCGACTGCGCCGGCGCCGCTCCTGAAAGCGCGCACGCTCCTCGGCATCTAGGCCTATTAGCGATTCAATGCGATCCAATAAGATCGATAAATCATCGGCCCGCTCCACGACAACCGCCAAAAGTTGGCTGGGTTCAT
Source organism: Luminiphilus sp. nBUS_16 (assembly GCF_051201645.1). Classification (GTDB taxonomy): domain Bacteria; phylum Pseudomonadota; class Gammaproteobacteria; order Pseudomonadales; family Halieaceae; genus Luminiphilus. The sequence continues at coordinate 2,977,078 of NZ_CP179205.1, forward strand.
TACTGGCAAGTAGCTGGCCATTGCGATCGAAAATAAGCCCTCTTGTGGGAGGAAGGGCCTCAAGACGGACGCGATTGCGCTCTGACTGCGTCAGGAATTGCTGATAGTTATCAATTTGAAGTCCGTAGTAACGGTAGAAAAGTACCGACAGCGCCAGCAGCACAATCACTGAAGCTGTTAACACACGGCCTCGATGTATCTCGGCCTCGCGACCTGTGTCTCGGATGGCTTCCCTGGGCGCCATTAAAAATCAGGCTCGGTGGTAGGGATGACGAGCATTGATAGACCAGGCTCGGTACAGCTGTTCAGCCAACACAACGCGAACTAGAGGGTGGGGCAGCGTGATCCTCCCGAGTGACCATCTTGCATCTGCACGGTTTAATAAATCAGCATCAATACCGTCCGGGCCACCAATCAAAATAGCCATGGATGCCCCTTTGTGCTGGCTGATGGAAAAACTTTCGGCCATATCCTCAGTCCGAACCAGGCTGCCCCGCACATCCAAAGCCACCACCGTATCGTCATCTTTTATTTGCTTCGAAAGAGCAGTGGCTTCCTGAGCCCTGAATTTGTCGCTATTGTTACCCTGACGCTTGGCAGGAGCTATTTCAACCCACTCCACGCGGAAATCCCTGGGCAGACGCTTGCAGTACTCGGAGACGCCAGCTACGACCCACGGCGGCATTCGCGTCCCTACCGCCAGCACTCTTATGCGCATTACTCAGCGCTAGGGGGCGCGGTCCATAACCGCTCAAGATCGTAGAAACTGCGCGTCGCCGGTTGCATCACATGCACCACAACATCGCCAAAATCGACCAGCACCCACTCACCCACCGTTTCACCTTCAATACCGATAGGTCGCATAGCTTCAGTTTTGGCCCGCATAATGACGTTATCAGCCAATGACTTAACATGACGCGTCGAGGTACCGCTCGCAATGACTAGAAAGTCCATCACCGAGCTCAACGCCTTTACGTCGATGACCACTGGATCAACCGCCTTAAGGTCATCTAGGGCATCAAGCACCAGCCCTGTTAGCGCGTCGGGTTGCGACGCGGTTAAATCACTCACTCAAACCCCCTGGGTAATTACTTAGCCGAACGGTAAAGACCGTGATCATTAATATACTCTAATACGCGGTCGGGCAGGAGATATCTGACGTTTCTACCCCCAGCAACTGCAAGCCGCAGCGCCGATGAAGAGATGTCTAAGGCTGGCTGAAGCAATCTTGTGACGGCGCCCTCAGCTTGCTTTAAAAGTTGCGATGGCGAAACCTCATGCTCTTTTAACCAACCCTGAAGCTCCGGTGGCAGTTGTAGATCCCCGGGCGGTCGGGACAACACCGCAATACTGGCGTGATCGAGCAAAAGCTCCCAATCTTGCCAATGGTTGAGCCGTTGTAACGAATCAGCACCCATGATGAAGACGATCACTACCTCAGGCCCCAACTCCTGACGCAATTCTCTTAGCGTATCCACAGTGAAAGACAAGCCCTCCCGGTCCAGCTCACGCCGGTCAACGGTTAGACCCGCCATTCCTTCAACAGCCAGATCAAGCATGCGTGCTCTGTGTGCTGCACTTACCCCCGGGGTGGCCTTTAGGGGCGGTAACCGAGCCGGCATCAACCGGATCGAATCGAGGCCTAGCAGGTCTCTACAATCTAACGCCCCCCGTAAATGTCCCACATGCACTGGATTGAAGGTGCCGCCCAGTATCCCGATGGCCGGCCGATTCACTGACGCACGTGTCCATCGCCAAAAACAATATATTTACTCGAGGTGAGGCCCTCGAGACCAACCGGACCTCGAGCATGAAGCTTGTCGGTGGAGATACCTATTTCCGCGCCTAAACCGTATTCGAAACCGTCTGCGAAGCGTGTCGAGGCGTTAATCATCACCGAGCTGGAGTCTACTTCGCGCAAAAATCGCATCGCCGTAGTGTGGTTTTCTGTGACGATACTCTCTGTGTGACCCGAACTGTATTGCGCAATATGCGCCATGGCGCCGTCTACGCCAGCGACCACTTTGATCGATAAAACTGGCGCCAAATATTCCGTTTGCCAATCTTCTTCGGTGGCTGCTACGCCAATGGCAGCGCTGGCGGCACAGGCTTTAGTGCACCCCCGCAGCTCAACCCCTGCGGCAGCTAGCGCCTCAGCAATAGCGGGCAGTAAAGCGAGGGCTTCCTCATCGATCAGCAAAGTTTCTAACGTGTTGCAGGTTCCGTAACGCGAAGTTTTCGCATTAATGGTAATCGCTTGGGCTCGTTCGGGACATGCCTCCGCATCAATATAGACATGGCAAATACCATCGAGATGCTTCAACACTGGCACCGTTGCTGCCCCACTGATTCGCTCTATGAGCCCTTTGCCACCTCGAGGGATCACCATATCGACATAATCGGAGAGCTGAATCAGGGCATCTACTACGGCGCGGTCCGTTGTCTCTACAACTTGAATAGCTTCATTGGACAAACCGGCTTCTGCCAGTCCTTTTTGAATGCAACGTCCCAGCGCCAGATTAGAGTTAATGGCTTCTGAACCCCCTCGTAAAATGGCGGCATTTCCGGCCTTCAGGCACAAGCTCGCAGCCTCTATCGTTACGTTGGGCCTAGACTCATAAATAATTCCAATAACCCCCAGAGGCACCCGCATTTTGCCAACCCGAATACCAGAGTCCATTGTGCGAACACCGTCGATAGCGCCAACAGGATCAGGCAATGCAGCGACCTGCTCCAAGCTCACCATCAAACTGGCAATCCTGTCGGCATTCAGTTCGAGTCTGTCAAGCAACGCGGGCGCGAGCCCAGACTCCACGGCTGCTGCTAAATCTTCGGCGTTGGCCGCCATCAGATCGTCTCGGTTACTGGCAATTGCATCTCGGATGCCCAGCAGCGCCTGATTTCGAGTCGCTACCGTGCTTGCCGCAACAATACGAGAGGCGTCTCGGGCCTGCCGACCCAGCTCTTTTACCCTGTTTTCGATGGACACAGTCAATCCTTCATTTTGGTGCGGAGAGTATACGCCCAAGACACTCGCTCCCACAGGCCAAAAACCAATTGCTAATGCGGTTGACAATGATTCGCAATTGCGTATTCTAGACATATGTTTGTTTGTATATGCAATGGCGTGACCGACTCTTCCATCCGACGCGAGATGGAAGCCGGCGCTACGTCTTTTGCCGACGTCCAAAATCGCTTGGGTGTAGCCCGTCAGTGCGGTTCCTGCGAACACCTAGCCCGCGCCATCGTCAACGAGTTTTCTAAACCTGATCCTAGATACTTTTACAACGCCGCTCCCGACGAATCTATGGCCGCCGTAGCCTGACGATAACGTAGCTGCTAATCATTCTGATTAGCATTAGAAAATTTATTTAAAACAAAGACTTAACCTGTTTATTTTGTGGTTCAGACGCGGCCATTACGTTATAGTAGCACCTCCCTATTTCACAGGAATGCACCATGAAAGGCGACGCTAAAGTTATCGAACATCTCAACAAAATTCTCTACAACGAGCTTGTTGCGATCAATCAATACTTTTTGCATAGCAAAATGTACAAAGACTGGGGTCTCAGCGAACTCGCGGAACACGAGTACCACGAGTCTATAGATGAAATGAAGCATGCAGACGCCCTTGTAGAGCGCATCTTGTTCCTAGAGGGCCTCCCCAATCTGCAAGACCTAGGCAGGCTGATGATTGGCGAAAATCCCCGAGAAATGCTCGAGTGCGATTTGAAACTTGAGCATATCGCCCACGAAGATCTCAAAGCCACAGTGGCCCATTGCGAGGAGGTCAGGGACTACGTGTCGAGAGACCTCGCACAAAGCATCCTCGACGCCGAAGAGGAGCATATTGACTGGCTGGAAACCCAGCTCTCGTTAATGGATCGAGTTGGCGAACAAAACTACTTGCAAACAGCAATGCGTACGGTCAAGCCATCGGAAAGCTGAAACAGCGGCTTATTCCGCAAGCGGGGTGGTATCGAGATAACGCCCCGCAGCAGCCGATGGCACCAAAGCACCACCTTCGACCGTGATCACGCCGCCGACAATGACGTGTTCAATGCCCCGCGGCGCTTGCCATGGCGAGCCGTAGTCAGCACCCGCGGCCACCTCGTCAGGATCGAAGACCACTAAATCTGCATCAGCCCCAAGGACGACTCGCCCCTTCCGACTAAACTGTGGCGCAAAACCCTCAAGCCACTGCGCCTGTTTTAAACTGATTCGAGACAGCGCGTCGCTTAAATCCAGTATGCCCTGCTCTCTGACGTAGCGTCCCAACAGACGAGAAAAGCTGCCTGAAATATTGGGGTTAGTCATTTGCTGGGTATCAAAAGCGGGCAATGCATCGGTCGATACCATCATGTCAGGCCAGCGCAGCGCTGAATGCAGCCAAGCTTCCTTTACGTAGTGATGGTTCACCATGCCCCCGGGTTCGGTTTCGGCATAGTGCTTCCAGGTTTTTTCGGTAAGCCACTCACCCGTGGCCACCCATTGAACATCGCTGTAGTCGATAGCGAAAATCCTACGCCAGTCACGTTGACGAAAAACGTCCGCGGAGATACTCGTACCCCCAGCCAAATAACTGAGGGTTTCCGTCGTGACTGAAACTCCCCGAACTCGGGCTGCGTCAATTTTTTTCAGCCAAGTCTCGATGCCATTCATGGCGTTGTGTGTGATGTGGCAAATAAACACGGCGGAGCCGTATTGCTCAGCAAGCGCTAACACCTCATCTAGACCCGCAGTGTCTCCTGGCAAGTTGCGCCGCACGTGAACAAAAACGGGAACACTGCGCTCACCGGCCAAACTGAAAATCATGGCCAATTCATCAGCGCTAACGGCATCGCGCATGTAGTCCAGCAGCAAGCCCACGCCCAACCCGCCGCCATCAAGACCCGCTTCAATCTTCCGACGAATCTCAGCAATCTGAGGCGCTGTCGCTAGTTGCGTAAAAGCTGGAGAGGACATACTCCCCTGCTCACCTCGGTAAAAAAAGTAGGGCAGATCACGTCCTTCAATGACCTGAATTCTTGCCGCAAAATGCCCCACCGAAGCCCCGTAGTTAATAATGGGGCGATTTGCGACGAGGTCGCCCGCGGCCTGAGAAGGCAGAGCGCCCGCCTCCATCTCAAGCTGTGTCGTTACGCCATCGAGAACATTTCGTTGCTGTCCCAAGGGCGTCAGGGTGTGACTGTGGATGTCTATAAAACCCGGAGCCACCACGAGGCCGGTCGCATCAATCGTCTGGCTGCCTTGAAGAGGGGTTGTGCTGATTGCCACCACTCGCCCCTGTCGAATACCCACATGCCGAATGGCATCTAAACCACTTTCAGGGTTGATCACCCGACCGTTGTTGATGACGAGTGAAAACTCCCCCGCGGCACTGGCCACCGGCACTGGGGGAGCGATCAGCCCCCACGCCAAAAGGAGCACTGTAATCAGTGCTCTGGGGGTGCGTGTAGCCTTGCTCAGAATAGCCTTTGCACCTGCGGCTATGCCTCCTGATCGCCGGCATTAGCTTTGATCGCCTCGGCCAACTCTCCTGAGGTTTCCATCTCCGCAATAATATCGCAGCCGCCAATTAGCTCACCGTCAACCCAAAGCTGCGGGAATGTCGGCCAGTTGGCATAAATCGGCAAATTGGCACGTATTTCCGGGTTCGATAAAATATCGACATAGGCAAACCGCTCACCGACACTCGCTAAGGCCTGCACCGCTCGAGCAGAAAATCCACATTGCGGCTGGTTCGGGGAACCCTTCATATACAGAAGCACCCGATTATTGGTGACCTGCTCTTTGATCGTTTCCATAATGTCCATGCTGCCCTCCAAAGTGCAGTCATTGGGCTGCCGATGAGCCCGCTCTCAGTTAGCGGCATAGTATAACGCCGAGTGGACGCGGATACATGCCCGATCACGGCATGTTTAAACCATCCTCCGCAAACTGTAGACTTGCGCGCTCACTCAACTGACCGGTCTTTGAGCTATGTCAGCCATTATGCGCACCTACAAACAGTTTCCGGTCGCCTTTGTTAGAGGACAGGGCGCGACCCTGTGGGATGTGCAGGGCAGGCCTTTCCTCGATGGGCTGTCTGGCATTGCAGTGACGAACTTAGGCCACTGCCACCCTAGGGTGACTCAAGCCATTGAAGCGCAAGCCTCGCAGCTAGTACACACCTCGAACCTATTTCGGATTCCCGGCCAAGAACAGTTGGGGGCCGAACTGATCTCAGCCACCGAGATGGAGTCGGTTTTTTTCTGCAATTCGGGTGCTGAAGCCAATGAAGTCGCTATCAAACTGGCCCGCCGCTACGGTCACGACCGCGATATAAAAACACCAACTATTGTCGTTTTGGATCGCGCCTTCCACGGCCGCACCCTTGGAGCCTTGGCCGCCACAGCGGGCGAAACCATGCGGCAACCTTTTGAACCTATGGTTCCGGGATTCATACGTATTGCCCCGGAGGATTTTGAGGGGCTCAAAGCACTCGAACCCGAGGCCAATATCGTAGCGGTGCTTGTTGAACCCGTTCAGGGGGAAGGTGGTGTCCGGCCACTGTCTCGGGAGTACCTGCAGGCGCTGCGATCACTGTGCGACCGACAAAGCTGGCTGCTGATGTTTGACGAGGTACAAACGGGCAACGGGCGGTGTGGCGCTCTTTACGCCTACCAGCGCCTCGGCGTGACCCCCGACGTGCTGATAACGGCGAAAGGCCTGGGTAATGGCTTTCCCATTGGTGCATGCCTTGCCAAAGGGGAGGCCTCTACAGCGCTTCAGGCAGGTGACCATGGCACTACCTATGGCGGCAGTCCTCTCGCCTGTGCCGCCGCGAGTGCCGTCATAAACACCCTCGCCAACCCAGATCTGCTCGCCAGAGCCGATGTGATTAGAGAACACATTCTGCAGGCTTTACATGGCCACCTTGCAAACCCTGCGAGAGTCACAGACATCCGCGGTCTGGGACTCATGCTGGGGATCGAGGTAGCGGTGCCAGCGATGGGCTTGGTCGCCGCGGCCCTTGAACAGGGCGTGGTGATTAATGTAACTGCAGGCAACACCATAAGACTTCTGCCACCGTTGGTCATGACCAATGATGAGGCCAAACAGCTTGGTCACAGTGTGGCCGAAATCATCAATCAAGCGCCGGAGATAGCGGCATGAGCAAACCCAAACATTTTCTTACACTGAGTGATCTGACCTCTGACGAACTTAGGGGCATTATTGGTAGGGCCAACGAACTCAAAGCTCAGCAACGCGAAGGCGTCGCACACGCGCGCTACCCGGGCAAAGTATTGGCTATGTTATTTGCCAAGGCCTCCACGCGGACCCGGGTATCTTTTGAAGTGGGCATGCGTCAACTTGGTGGCAGCGCTTTGTTTCTCTCTTCAGCAGACACACAGCTGGGGCGCGGTGAGCCCGTTGAGGACACCGCCAGGGTACTGTCATCGATGGTTGATCTCGTGATGATTCGCACCCACGATCACAGCAGCGTCGAGCGGTTTGCCGAGTTTGCATCGGTGCCCGTTATCAACGGCCTGACCGATGACTACCATCCCTGCCAACTTTTGGCCGATATGCAAACTTGGTTCGAACACCGCGGTGACATTAAGGGCCGACGCGTATGCTGGCTAGGCGACGGCAACAATATGTGTCACTCCTACATCAACGCTGCACGATTACTCGATTTTGAACTGGTGGTGGCCTGCCCCGACGGCTATCAGCCCGCCTCGCAGCTGGTGTCGGAAAATAGTGATCGCGTTCGTATTGTTCATAATGCCAAGGAGGCAGTTCGGGGTGCCGACCTACTGGTTACCGATGTCTGGGCCTCGATGGGGCAAGAGGATGAACAGAAAGAGCGCAGTGCCGCAATGGCCCCCTATCAACTGAACCGCGAACTCCTAGCGATGGCACAGCCAGACGCCCTATACATGCATTGTCTGCCCGCTCACCGAGACGAAGAGATTTCCTCAGAACTGATGGCTGCGTCGGACACCGTGATTTGGGACGAGGCCGAAAATCGACTGCACGCCCAGAAAGCGTTGATCGAGTTTTTACTCGGCTAAAGCCCTGTCGTTGCGCCTCGGAGGCATCCGGGGTGCACTTTTGGGCGTCCCCACTGTGCGGGTCAATAATTTGTCCCAAAAATATCAACAAAAACAGTGTCACCTATCCACAGCCCTTCGATATCGAAACCCGTCAACATTGGCAGTGCTATTAATGTAAGTAAGCACTCACCTAGAACTATTTGCACAGGTTGTACACAGGTGTTCCAGCCTTTTTCTCTATTGCATTAGTCGCAACACCCGCCTATCTTGGGTTTGTCGGATCTCGTTACCCCTACATATTGGGTCTAGGCCGCGCTTAGGCGTTGGCGGCGAATGGGCGGAAAACGGCACAACCAACGCGAGCGGCGACCAGACCCCAGCGTGGATTTATATATTTTGACGAGGCCAAAATAAGATGCAAACAGGCACAGAAACCGGAACCTCAACGCTGGCTGGCGGCAAAGCTCCAGTGACAGGAACAGAAAACACCCAATCAGGGCGACTTCAAGCCACCGCACCGGGCCAACTGAGGGTCATCAAGCGCAACGGCACGGTAACCAGTTTCGAAGACAGTAAAATATCGGTAGCTATTACCAAGGCTTTTTTAGCGGTTGAGGGTGGTACTGCAGCCGCGAGTAGTCGTATCCACGAGACCGTGGCAAAGCTGACCGAGAATGTCATAACAACGTTCAAGCGGCGCATGCCTTCGGGCGGCACCATTCATATAGAAGACATACAAGATCAGGTGGAATTAGCCCTGATGCGGGCTGGGGAACACAAGATAGCTCGGGATTACGTCATCTATCGGGAAGAGCGCGCTCGTGACCGCGCAGCGAAAGCAGCGTTATCACCAGAATCCCAAGCCGCAGCCAGCGGCATCAATGTGGTGATGCCCAATGGCAGCCGCGAACCCCTAAACATAGAACGGGTGCGCACCATCGTATCTGAGGCCTGCGCTAATCTGGTCGACGTCAGCGAGTCCGCTATCATCGACGAAGCACTGCGAAATCTATACGACGGCGTAACCGCAGAAGAAGTCAGCACAGCGCTGGTCATTACAGCTCGAACCATGATCGAGCAAGATCCCAACTACAGCTATGTCGCAGCCCGACTGCTACTCGACAACTTGCGAGCAGAGTCTTTGGATTACTTGGGCGTTGCGAAAAGTGCAACCCAGAAAGATATGCAGGCGCTCTACAGTGAAGCACTGAATGCTTTTATCAACCAGGGTGTGACCCTAGAACTCTTATCTCCTGAGCTTCTAGAGTTCGATATCGCAGCCTTAGGACAGGCGCTGCTGCCAGAACGCGACCTACAATTTAGCTACCTTGGGTTACAAACACTTTACGACCGCTATTTTATCCACGCGGACGAAGTGCGTATCGAGCTACCCCAAGTATTTTTCATGCGGGTTGCTATGGGCTTATCGATTCGTGAAGACGACCCGAATGCACGAGCCATTGAGTTCTATCAGCTCTTGTCATCCTTCGACTACATGAGCTCCACACCCACACTGTTTAACTCGGGAACTTTGCGGTCACAGCTGTCGTCTTGCTACCTCACCACCGTCCCCGATGATTTATTCGGCATTTACGGCGCAATTCAAGATAACGCCATGCTATCCAAGTTCGCTGGCGGACTGGGAAATGACTGGACCCCAGTGAGGGCGCTGGGCTCTTACATCAAAGGCACCAACGGAAAAAGTCAGGGCATCGTGCCGTTCTTGAAGGTGGTGAACGACACCGCCGTCGCGGTTAACCAAGGGGGCAAGCGCAAGGGCGCAGTATGTGCTTATTTGGAGACTTGGCACCTCGACATAGAAGAGTTCCTGGAACTTCGCAAAAATACCGGGGACGACCGCCGTCGTACCCACGATATGAATACAGCCAACTGGATTCCTGACCTCTTTATGAAGCGGGTGTTTGAGGATGGCGATTGGACCCTGTTTTCACCCAACGACGTGCCTGACCTGCATGATCTGTACGGTAAGGCGTTCGAGGAGCGCTATGCCCAGTACGAGGCTATGGCCGCGACTGGCGAAATTCGAGTGCACAAAACCCTTAAAGCTCAAGCCGTATGGCGAAAAATGCTGGGCATGATTTTTGAAACAGGTCACCCATGGATGACTTTCAAAGACCCATGCAACGTGAGGTCTCCACAACAGCACGTCGGCGTGGTCCATTCTTCTAACTTGTGCACAGAGATCACTTTGAACACCAGCGCAGACGAAATAGCGGTCTGTAATTTGGGGTCAGTGAACCTGCCGCAACACATAGAAAACGGGAAGCTCAACCTAAAGAAACTGCGTGCCACAGTACGAACAGCGATACGCATGCTCGACAACGTGATCGATATCAACTACTACTCGGTGCCACAGGCTGAGCAATCGAATATGCGGCATCGCCCCATTGGATTGGGCGTCATGGGCTTCCAAGACGCACTGTATAAGATCGACGTTTCCTACGCCTCTGAAGGCGCTGTCAGCTTTGCCGACCAGTCTATGGAGGCCGTAAGTTACTTCGCTATCGAGGCGTCGAGCGAATTGGCCGCAGAGCGTGGGGCGTACTCAAGTTATGAAGGTTCGCTCTGGAGCCAAGGTATTTTCCCACTCGACTCCCTAGACATGTTGGTGGAGCAACGCGGGGCCGAATATATCGAAGTAAACCGTGACATGACGTTTGATTGGCCCGAACTCAAGGGTCGCGTAGCCCAACATGGCATGCGCAATTCAAACTGTATGGCGATTGCACCTACGGCCACTATCGCCAATATCACGGGCGTGTCGCAGTCTATTGAACCCACTTATCAAAATTTGTATGTCAAATCTAACTTATCGGGCGAGTTCACTGTTGTGAACCCCTACCTGGTTAGAGACCTCAAAGAGCGCGATTTGTGGGATAAAGTCATGGTTAACGACCTCAAATATTTTGACGGCTCGGTCCAATCCATTGATCGCATCCCTGATGACTTGAAAGCTAAATACTCTACGGCTTTTGAAGTTGAACCAAGGTGGCTTGTCGACAGTGCCAGCCGACGTCAAAAGTGGATTGACCAAGCTCAATCTTTGAATCTTTACATCAATAACGCCAGTGGTAAAAAGCTGGACGTCACTTACAGAATGGCTTGGTACAGCGGTCTGAAGACCACCTACTACCTCCGCAGCCTCGCTGCCACCGGCACTGAAAAGTCGACGGTTGAATCTGGAAAACTTAACGCTGTGGCCTCGGGTGCCGCAGAAGCAGCACCACAACCCGCACCCGTACCGCAGGCTTGCTCTCTGGATGACCCAGATTGTGAAGCCTGCCAATAATCTCAAACCACGTTGAACTGAGGAGACAATACGATGCTCAGCTGGGAAGAATACAATACCGAAGAAGCCATCATTCCTGCTGCACCAGTAGTGCAGCCAGAAGTGAAAGCAGAACCCGTCGTTGAAACGCCAGAACCAGTAACGACTGACTACAAACAAGGCGTAGCCGCTGATGCTGAAGCAGCTGCAATCATGGCCGACAACGTCAAAAAGGCCAAAGGTTCCATCGACCAGATCGATATTGCTCCTGGCCTAGAAGAACTGGAAATGGGCGCGGCCCGAGTCAGCGTCGACGAAAAGGCGATGATTAACTGCCGAGCAGACCTAAACCAGTTGGTACCCTTCAAGTACGACTGGGCTTGGCAAAAATACATTGATGGCTGCGCTAATCACTGGATGCCCCAAGAAATCAATATGACTGCAGACGTTGCAACTTGGAAAGCCCCCGACGGCCTTTCCGACGACGAGCGTCGTATCGTTATGCGTTCTTTGGGCTATTTTTCAACCGCCGACTCTTTGGTAGCCAACAATCTAGTACTTGCTATTTACAGGCTCATAACCAACCCAGAGTGCCGTCAGTACTTGCTGAGACAGGCTTTTGAGGAAGCTATTCACACCCATGCTTATCAATATTGCATTGAGTCACTCGGCATGGATGAAGGTGAAGTCTTCAACATGTATCGTGAAGTCCCCTCAGTTGCCGCCAAAGCAACTTGGAGCCTCGGCAAAACACAGAGCCTGTCGGATCCTAACTTCCGCACCGGCACGGTAGAGACCGATCAAGAGCTGCTGCGTAATCTCATCGGATTCTACTGCGTGACCGAAGGTATCTTTTTCTATTGTGGCTTTACTCAAATTCTGTCCATGGGTCGTCGCAATAAGATGACGGGAGTCGCCGAACAGTTTCAGTACATCCTGCGGGATGAGTCAATGCATCTCAATTTCGGTATTGATGTCATTAATCAGATCAAGCTGGAGAATCCCTTACTCTGGACGCCCGAGTTCCAGCAGGAAGTGATTCAAATGATTCTAGAAGGTACGGAGCTCGAAATCGCCTACGCTAGAGACACTATGCCCAGAGGTGTTTTGGGTATGAATGCGGCCATGATGGAAGAGTATCTACAGTTCATCTGTAACCGACGTCTGACTCAGGTAGGCCTACCGGAGCAGTTTCCCGGAGCCCAAAATCCGTTTCCTTGGATGTCCGAGATTATGGATCTGCGAAAAGAAAAGAACTTCTTTGAAACACGGGTTATTGAGTATCAAACAGGAGGTGCTCTGACCTGGGATTAGAGGTCCAAAAACTCTCCGACAGCGAGAGTGCAGACTATCAAAACCCCCTCGAACATGACTCAGGGGGTTTTTTTATGGGCATTGGTTTCTCAACTCAGTGGTTCGATAATGGGTTGACCATCAGAGAGACTTGGGAGACCAACCGGCTAAACTAAGCACCCAAGTCAATGTCACCCCTCTCCCACCGACGCTCACCTGCGAACATCACCCGATAGCCATTACAGACAGCGGTGGCCCACAGTGGATATCCAAGAACCCTCATCCAGTGGGTGGCAGTTCAAACCGATAACGCGGCAGTGAATCTAAAATGGCCCTACCGTAACGGCGGGTCAATAAACGCCGGTCAAGCAGAGTAATGCGCCCATGATCCTCCTCAGTACGCAGTAAACGACCGCTGGCTTGCACGAGGCGGAGTGCGGCATCTGGCACGCTGATTTCCATAAAAGCATTACGCCCCAGAGCCTCAAGCAACTCAGCATGAGCGGCTTCCCTGGGATTATCTGGAACAGAGAACGGGAGTTTGGCAATGACAACGTGATCGCAATAAGTCCCCGGTAAATCAATACCCTCGGCGAAACTCGCCAGTCCCATTATTAGACTGCGCCGCCCCTCATCGATATTTTCACGGTGCCGTTCCAGCAGCCTTGATTTGCTTAAACTGTCCTGAACTAGGACTTCGTGATCAAGCGTTCCTGATACGCCAGTGACCACCGCCTCCATCTGACGGCGCGAACTGAAGAGCATGAGAACCCCCGCATCGCTGCTAATCAAATCTGGTAGTAACGCAATAATTTCTTCCGTGTGAATGTCGCTGTCGCTTGGGTCACTCGTTAGTTGAGGAATGGCGAAAACACCCTGTTGCGCATCAAAAGGACTTTCGACGCGTTTATACAGAGCGTCATCGGGTAAACCGGTCATAGACCGCAAACGATCAAAACTACCCAAAGCAGACAAGGTCGCCGATGTCATGACAACCCCCGCTGCTCGGGACCACAGGTGCTCATGCAGCAAATCTCGCGCAAGCACTGGACTCGCCATGAACACCACACCATCACCATTACGCGACGCCGCTTTTAACCAGCGAGCCCAGGGCTCATCTAAATCAGGTAACTCTGCATCTTTATAAGAATGCCACAGCTCTAACTGACCTTCTGCTCTCGCCACCATGGCCTGAACAGTGCCTAGCCAAGCATCTACCGTGTCACGCAACTGGACCTCGGCTTCTTCTCGCCGGTTATCTAGTGACACTTCAACTCGTTGTGCCAGATCGAGCTGCCGACGCCAAACGTTAACGAGCCCTACCGCGTGCTCACGAAGTGCATCGGGGACAATTCCCTGAGGAAATCGATATTCATCTGACTGATCAGCGTGCTGTTCGAGAAAAGTTTCTCCCCAAACCGAAACGTCATCGTTTAATTGCATCAGATCGGCCAATACCGATTGCAGCTCGTCTAGGAGGCCAACCTGACCAATGAACTCTGACAGTGGCTCGTGTTGTGCCGTCAGCCACTGAGCGGTTTCTCGTAACGCCTGGCGTGTTGAGGGGCTACGAGATAGCAACGTGAACTGATCCAGACATTTACCAGCCAGTTGATGCCCTTCGTCAAATATAAAAATGCAGTCCTCCGGGGGCGGCAAAATAACGCCGCCACCAAATTTGAGGTCAGCGAGCACAAGATTGTGATTGGCAACCACCACATCGGCCTCCTGAAGGCCTTCTCGCGCTTTAAAAAAAGGACATTGTTGTACGAAGCCACAACGCCGGCCGCTACATTGAACCGCGTCAGTAGTGACTATTCGGCGTATCGAATCCTCGATAGCACCCGGCCAACGATCTAGATCGCCGTCCCAGCTGTTTCCCGCCATGGCTTCAACCATTGACTCCATAACCGGCGTGGCGTCCTCTATCGCCAAATCAGCAACCTCATCGGGATACAGCGGAATCAACGCCGGCACGACGGCGCCAGCGAGGTGGTTATCAATCTTTTGAAGGCAGACGTAACGCCCCCTACCTTTGGCAAGGCTTACCTTAAAGTCGAGACCACTGTGGTTGAGAATATCGGGGAGGTCGCGATAAATCAGTTGCTCTTGCAGAGCCACCGTAGCGGTGGCGATCACCAGTGTTTTATCCCTCGCACTCGCTACGGGTAAAGCAGCAACAGTGTAGGCGATGGTTTTTCCCGTGCCTGTACCCGCCTCAACAACCGCAATAGGTTGGGGCAGATCGGGGTCGCCTAGGGCATTCGCGACTTCGGCGATCATCTGACGCTGCCCCCAGCGGGGCTTTAAATCCCGCTGGTCGATCAGAGTTTGATAGGCGTCACGAATACGAGCCTTAATAGCGTCCGGCAGCAATCAGAGCTCTCCGAGGGCACGGCGCAGTGGGTTGGCGTACATGGCTAACGCCAAAGATCTGTGCGACGCCGGCATGGCATTGATCCGAGCTTCAAATTCATCGCGAGAAATGGTGCCAGAGTAAATGGCCACCTCAGGCACTGTTTGTGTCTGTTCTAGACGCTGCCAGGCCCAAAGTGCTGTTTCAAAGAGTCGATACTTGCATCGAATGTGCGTATCAATAGCATTCACGACGTCGCCCACATCCAATTGCTCTGTGGAGAGCGGTGCACCAAAACTCAAATGAACGCATCCCTTCTGACCTGTAATACCTTGGCCAATCGACAGAACATCTTCCTGTTCTGACTTAACGTACCCCTCCCCTGCAGCGAGCTCAGCGGCCTTGGCTGCATCGCAGGGGTCTAACTCATAGGCGATGGCCACAGGTACGATTTTCAAAATCGGCAGAACATCGGCGATCGTTTCAGTCTGACGGTCTCTAGCCAAGGACAACATTTTAATCACCGCAGGTTCAGTGCTATCGATCCCGTCTTTCGCTCTGCCCTCGCGCTGTGCGATCCAGACGGGGCCCTGATTCTGTGTGACCATGGCGCGTATAAAGCCTGCTAGTTGCCGTGAAGCTGCCAATAACTCTCTGGGGCCAGAAAGCGCCCGCTTGACGATGAAGCTCTTATTAAGGCGCATCAAATCCGCGACCCAGCGCTCCCTCAAAAGATTATCACCGATCGCAATTGCCAAAGTTCGATGACCTGCGTCATGCAAAATGTGGTTCGTGAGCGCAGGATCCATAGTGATATCACGATGATTACTGATAAACAGCCAAGATTCGGTTGGGTCAAGTGACTCTAAACCATCGGAGCTGAGGCGTACGGTTCGGGTCACCATATTGGCCAAGAGCGGCCTTAACTGCATTTGTACCGCGTCGACCGTCGTAAGAGGTCTAAGTCGCCGGCTTAGCCACATTTTCACAAGCGCACGAGCGAGCGTGGGCAGAAATCGGTACACAGGCCCCAACTTCCACTCAGCCAGCGTATTGATCAGGCCGGGCTCACTTCGAAGCCTCAGTAAAACATCCGCTACCTCATTATCGCGATAGGGGCGAATATCCAAATAGGGATCATTAACCTCTTTCATTGTTATTGTGGTGCCCTTTTGTCGATGGCGTACTTCTTTTGGCATTCTACCCTGCCCCAAAGCCGTCGGTTTCTGATAATCTCCGTCGCCGTTGACATAGACTTCCGAGAAATCGAAATGGACGCTTCAAGCGCACTTTTAATGACCTTAGGGGCGGCAGCCCTTTTAATCAGTTGGATTCTGTTACTCATCGTCTCCTGGAAGGATGACTACGCCTGGGGCCTATTTTCGCTGCTTTTACCCCCCGCCGGCTACACTTACGGCTTATTTCGCCTCGATAAAGCAGGACAGAGCGTTCTTTTGGCCGTTTTAGGCTGGGCACTCATCTATTTGGGTTGGTAATGATTGCTGAGGCCCGCCCGATCCAAGGGAAGAAGTGCCCAGCATTACCGCCAAATCCACATTGACAGCCGCCCCCGGTTTGCGGACAATTCGCCGCTCTTTTTCTGACCCTTCCCTGGAGAGTCCCTTTGGCCAATTCACCACAAGCCCGCAAGCGCGCCCGTCAAAACGATAAGCGTCGGGCCCGTAATTCCAGTCTTCGTTCACTGGTTCGCACGAAGATCAAGCACGTGATCGCTGCAATTGGCACGGGAGACTTTGATGCGTCTACCGCTGCTTATGCCGAAGCGGTGCCAGTCATCGATAAAATGGTGACCAAGGGCATTATTGAGAAAAACAAAGCAGCACGACATAAGAGCCGATTAAACGCCAAAGTTAAGGCTTTAGCTGCAGCATGACCTCTAGGGCGCGGCTAGCCGCGCCTCTAAGTGCTCGTGAATGGCTTTTTCAAGCTGCCCCTTAAAGGGCCTCGCTAACAATCCCAAACTGATATAGCCCTTGGCTAATCCTGGCGATATCGACACGGTGCCTTTGTAGCCACGCCCAGAAAAAGTCAGTTGGTCGTCCTCAATGGCCACATCTGCGCCAATATCCTGCAGATAGGCCGACAGGTCGTCCAATGCGGCAGCGCGCTCCTGATCAGACAAGTGGTGCCGTCTGGTAATATCAATTTTGCTCATTTCTTCTCCGGTAATTCGATCTTGCGCTCACCCACCCGTTGGAATCTCCCGTGCCTAGCCCTAACCTACTTGTATGAACCTATACGATTCTAGCCTGAGATTTCTATTTGATGAGGCCGATATCCGTGGCGAGTGCGTTGTGCTCGATAACGCCATTGTGGAGATGACTTCGGTTCATCACTACAGCGACAGCATCAAGCAGCTATTAGGCGAATTTGCTGCAGCAGCAGTCCTCATCAGCAACAACCTTAAATATAACGGCAAGATAATACTGCAAGCGCGGGCCAGTGGTCCTGTAGAACTCGTTATGGTGGAATGTACCAGCGATCTAAAACTTCGCGGCATCGCTAGAGGTCATCTCGATGCTGAAGCAACAACACCACTGAATTTGTTGAGCGAAGGGCAACTCGCCATCACAATTGAGCGTGACGGCGGGCAGCGGTATCAAGGGATTGTTGCTCTGGAATCCCCCACTCTCGCGGGTGCTCTCGAAAGTTACTTCCTGCAAAGCGAGCAACTGCACACACGCTTTTGGCTAACCGCGCAACAAGGACGCGCAGCGGGGATGATGCTTCAACAGCTGCCTGCGCAGCTACAGCAGCACGCTGCTGCACGGCAGAATCAGTGGGAAACAGCGTGCATTCTCGCCGAGACAATCACCCCCGATGAATTGGTTGAACTCCCTCCAGCCACGTTATTACACCGTCTTTTTAATGAGACACCCGTTCGCCTGTTCACGCCAGCCACAGTCACTTTTAGCTGCTCCTGCTCTAGGGAGCGCAGTCTTAATGCACTCGCACTGCTGCCTGAGACCGAGCAAGTCGACCTGCTTGCCGATGAAGGCGCGATTACCCTCCACTGCGATATGTGCGGGACCGATTATCGTTTCGTCCAATCAGACATTCCGGCGCTCGCAGAAAATGGGCGCGTGCATTAAACTGTCCACCCTGCAAATTTGCTCCCAGACAGACAGCCACGGATTTCGAAGATGAGCCAAGACAGCAACGCCAACAATCCCCAGAAACACAGCGACCTTCCCCCTTCAAAGCTTATTGAACTAGCCTTAGCACGTGGCGAAGGCACGCTTTCGGATACCGGCGCGCTGCGCGTGGAAACCGGCGCCAGAACCGGGCGCTCTCCCGCAGACCGATTTGTAGTCAAAGAGGTGTCCTCTCAGGATGCCATTGACTGGGGCTCAGTTAACAAAGCCTTTGAAAGCGACCGATTCGACGCGCTTTGGGCGCGTGTTAAAGCGTTTGCCAGTGAGACGACTACGTTCATTCAACACCTGCATGTTGGAGAGCACAGTGAGCACTATCTGCCTGTTCGCGCCACAACAACAACGGCTTGGCAGTCACTTTTCGCAAGAAACATGTTTATTCGCCCCGACACCTATAACCCGACCAACAAGCCTGAGTGGAAAATTCTCAATGTCCCCGACTTTGTCTGCGACCCTCTGCGGGACGGCACAAATTCTGAAGCCACGGTCATCGTCAATTTCGGTCAGCGTAAAGTGCTTATTGCAGGCATGCGCTACGCAGGAGAAATGAAAAAGGCCATGTTTTCGGTGCAAAACTTCTTGCTGCCGGAAAAAGATGTCATGCCGATGCATTGTTCAGCTAACGTGGGAGAGGATGGCCAAACCACACTATTCTTCGGGCTATCTGGAACCGGTAAAACGACACTTTCTGCCGATCCATCACGCTATTTAATCGGTGATGATGAGCACGGGTGGGCTAAGGGTGCCGTGTTCAACATTGAAGGTGGCTGCTACGCCAAGACCATCAATCTGAGCCAGAAGAACGAACCTATTATCTGGGATGCCATTCGCTTTGGCGCTATCGTGGAAAACGTGGTTTTAAATGAGCAACGTCACGCTGACTACAACGACACCAGTCTTTCAGAGAATGGTCGCTGCTGTTATCCGTTAGAGCATGTGGTGCGCCGCGTGCCGCAAAACAGTGGCGGCGAGCCCAAGTGCGTGATCTTCCTCACCTGTGACGTCTCAGGGGTATTACCTCCGATCTCGATTTTGTCCAAGGAAGCGGCTGCCTTTCACTTCCTGTCGGGCTATACCGCCCGGGTTGGCTCTACTGAGGTCGGTGCAGCTGCTGGCATCCACCCCACGTTTTCCACTTGTTTTGGCGCCCCGTTCATGCCCCGTCCCGCTGGGGATTATGCAGAATTGCTAATGAAGCGCATTGAAGATTTCGGCAGCCAGGTTTACCTGGTCAATACGGGCTGGGCTGGTGGCTCAGGTGGTGCTGAAGGCCGGGGCTCAAGGT
Source organism: Luminiphilus sp. nBUS_16 (assembly GCF_051201645.1). GTDB lineage: Bacteria > Pseudomonadota > Gammaproteobacteria > Pseudomonadales > Halieaceae > Luminiphilus. Next base: position 2,996,519 of record NZ_CP179205.1, read on the forward strand.
TCCCTATCCCCGTCACGCGAGCCGTGGTCAATGCCGCGCAAAGCGGCTGTCTGATAGACGGAGAGACCCAGCACCTCGACACCCTCAACCTTACATTTCCTAGCGTTATTCCCGGGGTAGACGAAAAGTACATCAACCCAAAGGCGGGCTGGGGTGACGATGACGCCTACGAAGCTCAAGCAAAAAAATTAGCGGCCCTCTTCCAGGACAATATCAGTAACTTTGATGTCAGCGACGCCATTATTGCCGCAGGCCCCAAAGCACCCTGAAGCGGTGAGTCTTTGGCAGGTACAGCGGCGCTGCGCGGGAATCTTGTCTTACCAACAGACACTGCGCCGCCCCTTGCCATGACCGAGGGCCATGAAGAGAAAAGCGACGTCAATCCGCTACAGACGCAGTCAGCGCCCAACGTAACAAAACAGCTGACTCGTCTGCGCCTTGAACCCAGCTCCAGAGATTTTTACATTTGTGAATTTCCCAAGTCAGGCGTGACCTTTCTCACCGTTCTCATTGCAAACGCGCTGCTTATTGCCAACGGGTACAGAGCTAGGGCCACCTTTGCCTCAGTCCGCAATTATATTGCTGACCTGTGTGTTGGCGAGCAAGTCACATCCCACACCTTCCAAGACCCGCCGACCAGATTTTATAAAATACACTCGGTATTTTCGCCCCAGTTTATCCATAGCCTTTACCTTGTCAGGCATCCGGTCGATGTCATGGCCAGTAATCTACGCTACGCGATTGGCAGGGGCTGGTGGCAATCCGATAATACTGAGGACTTCTTGGATCATCCCATACTGGGCATAGAAGCGTGGAAGCGGCACGTTCAGGGGTGGCTGGTAGATAATAGCTTTGCATCGGATGTCATTTTTATCCATCTCTTGCGCTACGAAGATCTGGTTGCAAACAGCGAAAAGGAGTTGCGTGCCATAGACGCAAACTTTGGGTGGCAATTGCCCGAAGACGCCATCACTGGGGCGGTGGAAACTGCCTCAAGAGAGAATATGCGCATTCATGAAGCAACTTACCGCCAGCACAACCCCAATCATCAATTTGAATTTGTTTCTCCGTCCGGGTCTGAGGTGGCGCCCGACTTTCGCCAGCGAATTATGACTTGCTGCGACAAAGAACTGCTGCTGCTGGGCTATTGAGTTACCGCCCAACGCCCAGTAAGCAGGGCCGTCGAATCCAGCCTCATAGCTTCACACCACGCTACGTTAATGAAACCGTAGCGCGACGCTCAATGCGCTGTCGTTACGATCGAAGAATCAGTGGCTGTCGAGACTTTGCCTCCCCCCAGCAGTCGCTGTAGAAAGCCCGTTACATCATCTCCAACCAAATACAACGCTGGAACCAAGACAAGGGTCACACCGGTGGCAAATAAAACGCCAAATGCCAAGGATGTGACCATTGGAATCAAAAACTGAGCCTGAACGCTTGTCTCAGACATTATGGGCAGCAGCCCCACGAATGTGGTCAAAGACGTCAAAATAATAGGGCGGAACCTATCCTCTGCGCCTTGCAGCAACGCATCCCAAAGTTCGTAGCCTTGCTCGCGCAAGTGGTTAATACGATCAATTAGCACCAGGTTGTCGTTGACCACGACGCCAGCGCAGGCAATAACACCCATCATGGAGAAGATACTGACTTCCCAGTCGAGCAAGGCGTGGCCAAAAATGGCCCCCATGATGCCAAAAGGAATGGCGGTCAGTACCAAAAAGGGCTGCCAATAGGATTTGAAGGCAATCGCCATAAGGCCAAAGATGACCAGCATGGCCAGCCCCATAAACATCAGCATAGCGCTCTTAAATTCGGTCTCTTCCTGAAGTTCTCCGTCTAAATTCAGCTCCAAGCCCGGGTACTCTTGCTGCCACAAAGGCAGTTTATTGACGACGATACCGTCCACCACCGCACGAGGACTGGCACCATCGGCCCGAACGTCCGCGCCAATCTCTAAGGTGCGCATGCGGTTTAATCGCTCTAACTTCTGATACCCCGGTTCAATGCGATATGTTGCCACTACCCCAAACGGCACCTCCTTGCCGGTAGGTGTGCGAATGTACATTTCATCGAGGTTAGCTAGTGAACGCCGCTCGCTCTCGGGATAACGAACCATGACCTTAACGTCCTCACGACCCCTTGGAATACGTTGCGCCTCTGCACCATAAAACGCCTGCCGAACCTGCTTCGCGACACTCGCCAGCGTCACGCCCAACGCCTCCGCTGCAGGCTTAAGGTCTAGCACCACCTCATCCCGGGGTGAATCAAAGCTATCGCTGACATCGAAAACGCCCGGATAAGCGAGCAAAGCCGCTCGTACTCTGGGCGCCAAATCTTCCAAATCTTGAGTGTCACGCGACGCGAACAGCAGTTTAATCTGCTTGCCCGGATCTTGAATGGTAAAGTCCATTCGAATTTCTTTCGCTTGGGGCACCGGACCTACGAGGTCGCGAAACTCCAGAGCAAGCTGTTCTGTATCGACGCTCTCTGACACCGTACCAATCTCAATATTAATTTTATTGTCATTGGTAGTCGCCGAGACATGGCTGATAGCAGGCGTCACGAAAAATTCGGGGCGCGCATTCCAATCTGACTTTAAAACTTGCGCCGCCGCGACCATGCGATCTCGCAACGCCACGGTATCGGAATAAGGTCCGCCCTCAGGCATTTCAACTGAGGCCACAACATAATCACTATTTACCTTTGGAAAAAACGCTGAGCGCACCCAACCACCACCGTAGAGCGCAATGCTCATGGAGAAGGCGACCAAGAAGACACCCGCCGCCGCGTAGTGGTGACTCAAGGCCCAACGAAGAAACGGTCTGTAGCGATACCTCGCAAACCAAACCATGCCTGATGCACAAGCCTGCCTCCAAGCTGCAAGGCGCTGCATGACGCGTGTTTTAGGTTCTTTTTCAGGGCCTAAATGCGCCAAGTGTGCAGGCAAAATCAGCAGACATTCGACCAGAGAAAATGCGAGAGCAAGTAGCACAACAACGGGAATCGATCGCGCAGCCGTTGACCAATCTCCGGGGAGTAGCAGCATGGGCACAAAGAAAATCATGGTACTGATAACAGCGAACATCACCGGTTTAAAAACGCCCCTGACACCTAGCAGTGCACCGACGTGACCCCGTTCGCCGCGTGCTTGGTGAGTGTGAATGGACTCCCCTACGATAATGGCGTCGTCAACCACAATTCCAAGGACTAGGAGAAAGGCAAACAGGGAAATCATGTTGAGACTTATCCCGGTGAACTGCAGCATGAACAGGGTTCCCAGAAAGGCTACCGCGATTCCACTACCTACCCAGAATGCCAACTTAGGCCTCAAAAACAGTACCAGGACAGCGGCCACTAACAGCAAACCACCGATACCGTTTTCCAGGAGTGTTGTCACCCGCCCGCGAAAAGGCTTAGAAATGTCCCGCCAAATGGTTAGGTTAACCCCCGGCGGCAAGCTGAGCTGCTGCTCAGCCACCCAATCTTTGACGACTTGATTCGTTTTGAGCACATCCGGGTTGGAGGTCACATAGACTCGAAGCCCCAACGCAGGACTCTCGTCGAAAGTGACATTGAGATCTAAATCCACAAAGCCGTCTTCGATAATGGCCACGTCACCCAGAAGCAATTCCGTCCCGTCTGTTTGCGTCAGTAGTGTGATGCGCTCAAAATCCGCTCTGCCGTATGCTTGGCCGCGAGTTTGTACCCGAACATCACCTTCCTGAGTTTTTATCGCGCCCGCGGGAAGGTTGAGGGAGGTCCCCTGAATCGCCGCAACCACCTGATCAAAAGTAAGCCCATACCGCCGCAGCATGGTCTCAGAGATATTGATGGAAACCTCATAGGGTCGCGCCGTTATGAGATCGACCATAGACACCCACGGCTGTCTGGCGAGGTCATCCCTCAAAGATTCACCCAACTCTTTGAGCTCGTATTCGTCCAAGTCCCCCGCAAGCTGTACCACCGTCATCAAATGGCGATAGGTAATTTCGGTGACAATGGGTCGCTCTGCATCAGCGGGGAAGCTATTGATGGCATCAACCCGCGTCTTAATATCAGAGGTCAATCGCTGCATGGGATAATTCTGCGTGGCCTCAACCATCACCGTGCCAAGCCCCTGTACCGCCGTCGAGCGAATTTCCTTGATACCGTTTAAATCGTGAATCGCCTCCTCAATACGGACCGAAATTTGCTCTTCCACCTCCGCAGGACCCGCACCAGGAAATGGCATTGTCACGCTCACCTGGTTGATTTGAGCGGTAGGAAAAAACTGCTTATCGAGGCTAGGGGTCGTCAGGACACCGCCAATGATCAAAAGCAGCATCAGCAGGTTGGCGGCGATAGGGTTTTTGATCATCCAGCTCAAAGGACCGTGCATAACTAGCTATCCCCCAAAGCAACAGCAGTCCCAGAAACCTCAACAGTGAGGCCTGCAACCAACAGTCCTGTCTGAGCGCGAACAACGCGGCTTCCCAGAGTGAGACCTGAGACCCAAGCCCACTGCTCGGTCCGGCGTTGTACTGTCACAGACTGGCGATCAAGCTTGTCGCCTTTGCCAACGACCAAGACGGTGTTGTCCGAGCGCAGCGCTGACGCCGGTAATTGCACCAAGTCAGGCATTGGGGGGGTGGGTATTTCAGCTCGAACAAACATACCTGGCGTTAGTGGGGGACGCCCCGAGGCTGCTGAGTCAAAAGGCTGCAGCACCTCAGCAATAGCATTGACTGTTCTGGACTGCCTATCTACCACCGCCTGAACCCTTCGAATTTGAGCCTGCCACTGCCACTCGCGTCCGCCAAAATCAGTGCTAAGTGTGACCGGAGTAGCCAAAGCCACATTGGCATTCATCGGCAGTTTTAGTGCCGCCAGCTGACTGTCATTTAAGGGTAAGGCGACATCAACGATATCGGTCGCGTAAATTTCGGCGACCGCCGTCCCGGGTGCAATATACTGCCCTAGATCTACGCGTTTAGATTCAATGCGACCACTAAAAGGCGCCCGAATCTCAGTTCTAGACAGCGCTAATTGGGCGGCGGACAAATCTGCCACCGCCGCCTTCAATGCCGCCTCAGCGGCTTTCATCTGCGGCTGCCGCAGGAACAATGCGTTAGCTTCAACGGTCCCTAGCTCGCGCCATTCACGCTTCGCTTGCCGGTTTCTGCCGCGCTCCTCGGCAAGTCGCTGCTCTGCCGCAGCGACTTGCGACTGAGCCCTAGCGATCGCAAACTCGTAGTCTGCTTGCTCAAGCTGCAGTAGCGTGTCGCCAGCATCAAAAAACGCACCTTCTTCAAATTGGCCTGCTACCGTCGCTATTTTGCCAGCGACCTCGGCCACTAAGCTGATCCGCCGTCGCGCCTCAACAGTGCCCTGTGTGTTTACCGCTAGAGAAATTGCCGAAGGCTGAGCGTAGAGCACCGATACCACAGGCCTTAGAGGTTCTGGGGGCACGTTGGCCACCGGCGCTGGCTTTCCGGTCAGAACCAGGCCCGAAACCAGCAGGCCCACGCCTGTGATCAATGCAGCAATCAGAAACTTTTTAATTGTCAGGCGTTGCCGGCCTGGGCTCTGCGTAGAGTTTGTTGTCACTATCATTACCATCGCTAAAAATGTGTACCGACAAACAAAGCGCACATTGCTTTGTTTTTAACACCATTTATACGTACCCATCAGGGATTTACGTCTGTTAAAAATTAACTAATTTTTTAGAAAGTATTTTCTAATTACAAAGGCGATTCTTGCCGGGTTGGGTAAACAAGCACACCGCTTACACCCTTTGAGTTAATGTTTAAAACGGAGAGATTTATCATGGCTGACACTAAAGCTACCCCTAAAGCACGCAAGACACCGGCCAAGAAGTCTGTTGCGAGCAAGAAAATTGCGCCTAAGAAAGCCGCTGCTAAAAAACCAGCTGCCAAGAAGGCACCCGCCAAGGCTGCAACAGCGAAAACACGCGCCAAGCGCCCAGCTGCTGCTAGCAAAGCCGCTTCTCGTGATCTACGCGCCGTGGCTGTTGAAACCAGTCGCAATGCACTGCGCGCTGGTCTGGGCGTTTACGGCATGGCCTACGATCAAATGCTCGAGCAACTGGAAATGTTACAAAGCCAGGTAGACGATGCTCAGGGCAAGCTCAATGAGCGTCGCAAGCAAGCTGAAGCTGTTTACGAAACTCTCGTAAAGCGCGGCACCGCTGTCGAAAAAGATGCTCTTAAAGCCTTCGAAGATCTGGAGCTAGACGCTCTCACCGACCGAACCATGCTCGACGAGCAAATGAGCAAGGCTAAAGCGCGATTTGATGATCTGCGCGCTAAGGTGACCAAAACTGCATAAACCCAGTCCTGCAGAGCTCAGGGAGGCACTGCCTCCCTTTTTTTGGCTTAAAAATCGCCGACTTCCAGCGACTCAGCGATCAAAAACCCGGCGCCAGCACAGGGCCGGAGCGGACTCCGCTGAGCAGCTCAGGTAAGCTGCCTGTCATACTTCTTGGCAAGCCTTAGGAGCCTGCTGTGACTGTGAAGACCCCAGAACACATTCTAGAAACCACGAGGTCTCTGTTTAACGCTCGCGGAGAGGGCTCAGTGACGGCCTCTGACGTCGCACTGGAGTTGGGGATCAGCACGGGTAACCTTTACTACCATTTCAAAGGCAAAGAAGCGCTACATCTTGCGCTCTTCGCCAAAATGCAGCGAGAAATGGTTGTTCTCATGGGGCCTGCCGTTCAGCCTCCGGGATTGTTTACCGGCGATCGGTCGACTACTTCCATAGAAACCAGCTGGCTGTTCCTGACCGTCATTTTAGAAAAAATGCTGAAATATCGCTATTTGTATGAGAATCCCCGTGGTGTCATGGCGCGCTTTACTGACATAGATCGCGGCTTTCGACGGTTACTAAGAATGAAACAGAAAGTTTGCGGAAACATAGCCGAAGAACTTATTCCGATTGCTGGCAGAGACACAGACCCCCAATTAGCGACAGTCACTAATACGATGACACTGTGCATGAACTGCTGGCTTAGTTACGACCCCATACTCAACCCTCAAGATCCCGAAGCTTTGTTAGTTCACCGCGGCGTTCTACAAATCTTGTCTCACTGCGCACCCTACCTCGGGAATGAACAACGCAACTTCTACAATATTTGCGAGCAACTTTACCAACAAATGGTCGACGAGGAGGCCACCCCACTGGACTGATCCGCCGGTATACGTTACAAAACACGCCCGTTTTATTTATTCAGGAAAATCCTATGACAATTACAATCGGCGATACCATCCCTGCAGCCAATCTCATGGTGATGGGCGAAAGTGGCCCAGGCGGCGTAACCACCAGCGAACTGTTCGATGGAAAAAAAGTACTTCTTTTTGCAGTGCCCGGAGCATTCACCCCCGGCTGTTCCATGACTCACCTACCCGGCTACGTAGCCCATGCCGATCAAATCAAAGCCGCCGGCATAGATAGCATCATCTGTTTGTCAGTTAACGATGCCTTTGTCATGGGAGCTTGGGGCGAGGCACACAATGCCGACCACATAACAATGCTGGCTGACGGTAATGGTGAGCTCACCAGCAAGCTTGGCTTAGAGCTTGATGGCAGCGGATTTGGGCTGGGCACACGTTCGCAACGCTATGCCATGGTTGTCGACAACGGCACTGTGACGCACCTCAACATCGAAGAAGGTCCCGGTGTGGACGTGAGTTCCGCTGAGACCATGCTAGCGCAGCTGTAAATCAGCCGTAGCCATCGTTCGGGACGTTTACCACGCGAACGATGGCTATCTACGCAGCGTCATTGCCTTAATGATGCCCTCGTTGCTACTGCGGCAGCAGCCACCATAACCCCAACGACACCACAAATGCTCCCACTAGGTTGAGCAGCAGACCCTCCCGAAACATTGTGCTTATAGCGACCCTGTCGGTACCGTAGATCACGGCGTTGGGGGCCGTCGCTACGGGCAACATAAAGGCGCAGCTGGCACTCATCGCGGCCGGCACCATCAGCAATAAAGGCTCCACTCCCGCGGCAATCGCAGCAGCGGCCAAGATTGGCATTAACAGCGCCGTTGTCGCCGTATTGGAAGTGGCTTCGGTCATGAAAGTCACCGCAAGGCAGACAAACAGCAGCATGAGATAGATCGGCAAGTTAGCCAATGCCGCCAGAGCCTCGCCGGCGAATGCCGAGAGGCCCGACGCCACAAAAGCGCTCGCCAGGCAAATACCCCCTGCAAACAACAATAAAACCCCCCAAGGAATACTGGCAGCTGTCTGCCAGGTAATCAGCGGCGCTCCTTCATCATCTCGTGACATAAATAAAACGATCACCGCCAAAAAGGCCACTGAAGCATCGTTGGCACTAGGTACACCCAGCAGCTCTCGCCAGCCGCCAAAAGGCTGTGCCCGCGTCATCCACATAAAGGCTGTGACACCAAAGATCATGAAAACCCTTTTTTCAGCACTGTGCCATGCCTTTGCATCGGGCAGGGTCACCTTGATTTTTTCAGGCAAAGATCGAGTCAACCAAAGCGCCGCAACGGCAATCATAGTCGCGACAATTGGCACCCCCCATGACATCCACTGGATAAAGCCAATGGTCAGCCCCGTTGTATCCTCGTACACCTGCATAAAAATTAAATTGGGCGGCGTACCAATCGGGGTCCCCATCCCCCCGATAGAACATGACCAAGCCAGGCCAAGTAACAGCGGTGCGGCCAAGCGCTCCTTCTGTTCGGCACTATCGAGAACCGCCAATGCAACCGGCAGCAGCATCAAAACAGTGGCAGTATTAGAAACCCACATGCTCATTACCGCACCCGAAACCATAAAACCCAGCACCAAACGACGGGGGCTGTCCGACCCCACCAGGCGAATGACGCCTAGGGCTACCCGCTCATGGGCGCCGGTAGACTCCATCCCACGGGATAGAATAAAGGCGCCCAACAACAGTAAAATAAGGGGCGAGCCATAGGCAGCCCCCGTTTGAGCTGGGGTAAGCACCCCAAACATCGGCATCAAAGCGAGGGGTAATAAAGACGTAACGGGAATGGGTATGGGCTTGAAAATCCACCAGACTATGCACAAGGTGGCCGTCACTGACGTGACAACCATGTCCTGAGAAAGCCCGTAATGAAGCTCTAGCAATGCCATCAGGGCTGCCAGAATAAGGCCGGGAACAACGGATGTGTTTGGGTTTAGCACTTTTTAATTTAAACGCCCGATTAACGAATACTCGATACTGAATCAAAGCTAAGAAAGTGTACACTCTCGCGATGACTCAAAGCACTCCCCTACAATTAATTGACAGCTTTAATCGCCGCATTGATTACGTGCGCCTGTCGGTAACCGATCGGTGTGACTTCCGCTGCACCTACTGTATGGCAGAAGAAATGACGTTTTTGCCCCGCAGCAAGGTACTGAGCCTCGAGGAAATCGCGCGTATTGCGCGGGTATTTGTCCAATTAGGCGTTGCTAAGCTTCGTGTGACTGGTGGCGAGCCTTTAGTGCGCAGAGACGTCACCACGCTGTTTCAGGAGTTGGGGTCACTGCGGTCCGAAGACGGGCTGAAAGAGCTAGCCGTCACCACTAACGGCAGTCAACTGGTGCGCTTCGCCCCTGCGTTACGAGCTGCCGGCGTGACCACCCTCAACGTTAGCCTGGACACCCTAGATGCTGCGCGATTTCGGGCATTGACGCGAACGGGCACTCTTGAAGACGTCATCGCGGGTATTGACGCAGCCAGAGAACAAGATTTCCCCCGAATACGCATCAATGCGGTGGTTTTACGCGGTAGTAACGAGGGCGACATACGGCCCCTACTCGACTTCGCCTTGAATCGCGGTCTCGATATCGCTTTCATCGAGGAGATGCCTCTAGGGCAAGTCAACCTCGCAGGAAAGCCTCTTGAATACCTGCCTAGCGACACCATCCTTAGCGAGGTGAAGCAACACTACAATCTCAATAGCGAAGCCACACCTGAACACAGCGGGCCCGCCCGATACTGGCGGGTCGATGGTTCATCGAGCCGTATGGGCCTAATATCGCCCCACAGCAATAATTTCTGCGCCAGCTGTAATCGGTTACGAGTGACTGCTGAGGGGCAACTCCTTCTGTGCCTAGGCAATGAACACTCCATCAGCCTGCGCGACCTGCTTCGTGACGGCGCTAGCGATTTTGAACTGAGTAGCGCGATTGTTGCGGCATTAAATGACAAGCCCGAGCAACACGTTTTTGACCAACCAGACCAACCCCAAATCATGCGCTTCATGAATGCTTCGGGCGGCTGAACACTTAGGATATAAACTTGGACACCACCTTATACCCCCAACTCGATGACGTGAATGCCATCAGCACCGCCTTTGGTGAAGCTGGCTACATTTGCACGCCTAGAATCGCTACGGTCGTTTACCTTGCTGCAGCACTCAACAAACCGATTTTGGTTGAAGGCCCCCCCGGGGTTGGTAAAACTGAATTGGCTAAAACCTGTGCCGAGGTAATCGCAAAGCCTTTAGTCAGGCTTCAATGCTACGAGGGACTGGATGAGGCAAAAGCGCTGTACGAGTGGAAGTATGGCAAACAGCTGCTCTACACCCAAATACTCAAGGAGCAATTAGGCGACATCCTCGATGGCGCAAAAGGCCTCAAAGAATCGATACAACGCCTACACAGCACCGGCGATGTTTTTTATGCCAAAGAATTCCTCGAGCCACGCCCGCTGCTGCGCGCTATGGAGCAAGATGATGGCGCAGTTTTACTCATCGATGAAATCGATAAAGCCGATTTCGAATTTGAATCCTTACTACTGGAAGTGCTATCTGACTATCAAATATCCATCCCAGAGATAGGCACGATTCAAGCGCGTTCTAAGCCCATGGTATTCCTAACCAGTAACGATACCCGGGATTTATCGGACGCTCTCAAGCGCCGCTGTTTGCATTTACACATTCCATTTCCGTCCATCGAACTAGAAGGTCGCATTGTTACGGCCCGGGTACCCGATCTTGAAAGTCACCTCAGCGATCAATTGGTCCGTTTTGTACACGCCATCCGCGAGCTGGATTTAAAAAAGGCGCCGGCTATCTCCGAAACACTAGACTGGGCTAGAAGTCTGGTGCTACTGCACGCCAACCAACTCGATGCGGGTTTAGTGCACGACACCTTAAATGTGCTGCTCAAGTACGAGGAGGACATCGTGGAGGCTGAAGGCCAGCTGGGCAAACTTTTGAAAATTGCAGATGGCTTATGACCCCAGGCACTGGAAGCTCTCAGCTACTGGCGTTCATAAAGTTCCTTCGTAGCAAAGATGTTCCCGTTTCCCCCGCCGATACCCTAGATGCGGTGCACGCTGCAGGGCTTTTGGGCTATGAGGATCGCACGAAGCTAAGAGACGGTCTCGCCGCTGTGTTGGCGAAGAGTACCTTTGAACAATCAGCTTACTTAGAAGCTTTTGATCTTTTTTTTGCACCCCAGCACCCTGACGATAAAACCTCAGAGGGCCCAGAGGCAGAAAATAGCGCTTCAGAATCTACGCAAACCGACGCTCAAAATAACCCCTCGACGAGTACTGAATCGACACCAAGCTTAGACGATCTGCTGCAGAACCCTTCAGCACAGGACGATCCAACCCTTGCCGGCCTCATGAGCTCAGACCTCATGAATGCCCTACAAGACGGTGACGAAAGCACACTGGCTATGGCGATTGAAGCCGCTGCCGAAGCCGCCAGAATCGATGAGATACGCCTGTTCACCCAGCGAGGTCAATTCACCCGAAAACTGCTTGATGCTCTGGGTGAGACCGCCTTGCGGGATGCCGCGATCGAACTTGAAGGTAACCAACCGAAAGCCTTTCAGGAAATTCAACGACTAAGAGAGAGCCTCCGCCACCGGGCCCGTGATCGCGTTGAGCGTGCCTATCTGGTCCACGCCGCCGGCGATACCGAAGACTTTTTGGATGAGGCCCTATCAGAAGTTAGGCTGGCCAATATCAGCCCTCATCAGATGGCGAGAATGCGCAAGTTAATGGATCGGATGGCCCGAAAGTTAGCGAGTCGACACGGTAGACGGCGACGGAAAAAGCGTCGCGGCCAGCTTAACGTTCCGATGACACTGCGGGCCTCTGTAGCGACAGACGGCATTCCTTTTAATACCCATTGGCGGCAGATACAGAAAAAAAGACCCCAGGTAATGGCTATCTGCGACGTAAGTGGCTCAGTTGCAACCTACGCTAAGTTTTTGCTGATGTTCCTTTATGCCCTGCAAGACGTACTGCCACGCACACGCAGCTTCGCTTTTTCTAGCTCACTGGGCGAGGTCACCGACTGGTTCAGCGAACTTTCTGTTGAAGAAGCCGTGTCTCGAGTAAATCGCGTGTACGGCGGTGCCACAGATTATGCTCGTGCTCTGTCCGATTTTAGTGACCTGGCCCTGCAAGACATTAACAAAGCCACCACTGTGATCATTCTGGGGGATGCACGGAACAATAACTCCGACCTCAGGCTAGACCTGTTGGCAGAGATCAAGGCGAAATGTAAGCGTCTTATCTGGTTGAATCCCGAGCCTAGGCTGGCCTGGGGAACCGGCGACTCGGCTATGCTGCCCGTTACACAGCACTGTCACCTAGCGACAGAATGTAATAACCTCAAGCAACTGGAACGTATTATCGACACTTTACTGTCAGCAATGCATGGGAATTAGAACGCCAAATTAGTGCCCGAGCATACTGTGCCTAAACCGAATGGACGCGGGGTGAGCAGTGAGCAATCAGGAAACCACCAAGGACGGTGGGAGGTTACCGCTAACGCGGTCGCTAGAGGCAAAGGTGCTCGCTAACTACACCGGCGAGGCCTTTCAGGACGGTCTGAGGGCTGCCGACCTACTCCCCACACTAGCGCAACTTAACTCCGATCAACCCAACCTACTCAATGCACTTAGTGAGGTGGGCAGTGAATGCCTAGACCGAGACAGTCTGGCCACGCTCTGCTGGATTGACGCCACCTTTACATGTTGGGAGAACAGAGCCACATTGGCTCCCGAAATGCAGCAACTGGCAAATCGTTGTCGACCTTTAGCCGCGGCATTTGCACTAACAGACTCTCGTTTTTTTACTCCAGGAGGCCATGGTTTACACCGCCTTCTCGACGTTTTTTACGATTTCGCCAAAGGTTGGCATAGCGGTCTAGGTAACGCCGGGCTCAAAATGCTAACGACGGCATCAGATGCCGTAGACCGTATTAATGATGACTTCCCCAGCGAGGCACGGGTTGATGAGACTCGGATTTTTTTAGAGCAAAAAATACACGACCACCAGACACACCTTGAAAAACTCGACGCCCTTCTTTTGCAACGGGAATTAGCCAGCTTGGGAAATGATGCCACTCAACAAGCCGTGGCGTGGCTCATTAACACGGCTATAAGCCAAATGGCATTGCCGGGGTCTGTCGCCCAATTTATCGCGTCAGATTGGTACGCGAGTGGGGTGTGTATTGCGCAAGCACAAGGCTTTGAAAGCCCAGAGTGGCGCACATTTATGGATACGACCCAGCTTCTGGTCGATGCCGTTCAACCGGTGAATCCAAACAATGGTGCCGAGCTGCACCGGCTGTACATGGCCATGCAGCAAATTTCGATCACCCTATCAAAGCAATTAGTCAGTTTGCAGGGCGATACTGTGGCCATCGCAGACGCCGTTGGCTTGATCGAATATGCCATGCTGCGAAATTTGCGTGGCGAGGACCTGGGATTGCAACATATTGATCCCGTGATAGGGAGTGTGGGTGAGAGCCTGCCAATTAGCTCCGACGACCTTAAAGCATTGAACCTGATTCCCGGTCACTGGTTCTTAATGCAGACCCCAGAGCAGACGATACGGCTTCGCTTTGCAGGCACACTCATCAACAACCACTTCCTGCTTTTTATGGACCCACTTGGAAACCGCGCGCTGCGCCGATCACTGGTTGAATTCCGATCATTAGTGACCTCAGGCGAAGCCCGCTGCCTAGAAGCCCAAGATAGCTTCTGTCTGGCAATGACCGATGCCATCGAGCTGCACCAACACAGCAAAATCGATTCCTCCCCCCAATCCGAGTCTCAATTCAGTAACGCTGAGAGCCGATCAACCCCACTTGATCAGCCCAACCCGCCCGGAGATCAATGCGTTGCAAACACACACGATGCCCCGAGCGGGAATAAAGCCCCAGAGCAAAGGCCGGCACCGTTACAAACCCCAAAAAAGCCGGCTCCGCGGTTCAACGAGAGCCATTACGACAGCGATGCGATCGTGAAACTACAGATCCCGATGGGTACCTGGCTGGGATTCCATGATCGGGACCCACCTCTGATGGCAAAAATCGTGGCCTGTGATTTGGACAAGAACAGTTATATTTTTACCAATAGGGACGGCGTCAAGATTCGGGAGCTTACTGTTCCCCAGCTTGTTGCACTCATTGATAGGGATATGGTGGACATCCTAGAGCGAAAAACCAACTTTCGTGAATCTGTTAGCCAACTGTTTCAACAACAGGACGCCTTGAACCCCACACACGATGACCCGGCAAAACTGGCCTCAGTTGATATCCTCCAGTGACAACCCACCGGTTTCTCCTAAGCTGCCATCGTCCTTGGCTAGTTTAAATCGCAGTCTCAAGTTATTGCCGGAATCTGCATTTTTCAGCGCCTCTTCCTCGGTAATCTTGCCGGCCTTTACTAAATCAAAGAGCGCCTTATCAAAGGTTTTCATTCCAATATTTTCAGACTTTTCCATCATCTCCTTGATACCCGCAATTTCCCCGCGAATAATCAATTCCTGAATACTGGGGGTACCCAGTAAAATTTCGACAGCGGCTGCGCGCCCACCATCTTTTGCGGGTAGGAGACGCTGGGATACAAAAGCGCGCAAATTTAGAGACAAATCTAACAACAATTGCGAACGCTTCGCTTCAGGGAAAAAGTTGATAATACGGTCTAAGGCCTGATTTGCGTTATTGGCATGCAGCGTTGAAATACATAGGTGCCCCGTTTCGGCAAAAGAGATCGCTTGCTCCATGGTCTCTCGATCACGAATTTCTCCAATCAGAATTGCATCTGGTGCCTGCCGTAAGGTGTTTTTCAGCGCGTTATGCCAGCTTCGGGTATCCACTCCGACCTCGCGCTGATTGACGATAGAACGCTTATGCCGATGTACAAACTCAATAGGATCTTCGATAGTGACAATGTGCCCAGCATTATTGGCATTGCGGTAATCGATCAAGGCCGCCAGAGATGTTGATTTTCCCGACCCGGTAGCGCCGACAAAAAGTAGCAGCCCCCTTTTTTCCATAATGAGTTCAGTGAGCAGCGGCGGCAGCCCCAAATTTTCCCAGTTCGGAATGTCCGTCACGATATGTCTCGCAACAATGGACACTTGGTTACGCTGATTGAAAACATTGACCCTAAAGCGCCCCACGCCCGATATCGAGACGGCAAGATTGAGCTCTAACTCGTTACGGAACTCCTCCCGCTGGGTGTCGTCCATAATTTCGTCGGCGATAACAGCGATTTCACCAGGTTTTAATACGTCTGCAGCAACGGGCCTCAATTGCCCATCAAATTTTGCACAGGGTGGCGCACCCGTACTGAGAAAGAGGTCTGACCCCCCTTGCTCTGCTAAAACCCGCAACCAAGCTTCAATTTTCATGCCCCACCTCCATGTCGGCCAAATTCCATTGAGACTTTTTGCTCTCCGTCTGTACCCCGACGAAGCCAGCACTTACACTTGCAACGCTATTAAACCTGACTGGCGCCTTTAATACATCCCAAAGCGCCGCTGTCTCTGGAGACTTAGACGCCCTTGGACTTACCCCTGACTGCTAAATACGACCTCGTTTCAGGCTCTGGCAAACACTTGTTGGCCGGTATTTGCCGGGGTATAGAAAAAGAAGGGCTGCGCGTTAATGCGTCTACGGGAATGCTTGCCCAAAGCCCGCATCCACCGACACTGGGGTCTGCACTCACACACCCCTCAATTACCACTGACTATTCCGAGTCACTTTTAGAATTTATTACACCAGTGGCCCATGATGTTGAGCTCACACTGGCCCAACTTGATGCAATACACAGGTTTACCGCCTCGCAATTGAACGGCGAGCTGATCTGGGGCGCTAGCATGCCGTGCATCGTTGCTGGCGATCGCAGTATCCCTATTGCCCACTATGGCACTTCAAATGTGGGGCAAATGAAACGTGTTTATCGAAATGGCCTTGGCGTTCGTTACGGGCGAATGATGCAGGCCATTGCGGGAATCCACTACAATTTTTCAATGCCCGAAGCATTTTGGCGCGCAGCCTGGGAGCGTGAGGGCAGCAAGGGATCGCTCAAAGACTTCCAAACCGCCGGCTATTTAGGGCTGATAAGAAACTTTTTCGATCGCGCATGGTTACTCATTTATTTGTTGGGAGCCTCACCGGCAGTTTGTGCCAGCTTTCTAGCGGGCAATCGCGAACACCCCTTAGTCCCCTTCGATGCTAGCGGCACTAGCCTTTACATGCCCAACGCTACTTCGCTACGGATGGGTGATTTGGGTTACACCAGCAACGCCCAGTCCAGCCTCAATGTTTGCTACAACAATCTTGAAAATTATTTGGCAACGCTCAGCAGCGCCATCGTCACGCCACATGCTGACTATGCACAATTTGACGTTACCGAGACTGGCGAGCAAGCACAGCTCAATGACTCTTTGCTGCAAATTGAAAATGAGTTCTACAGTCCCATACGACCCAAGCGGGTTGCCCAATCAGGGGAAGCCCCTGTTATCGCCCTTAAACGCGGCGGTATCGAATACATCGAAATTCGCTGTATCGACATAAATCCCTTCTTGCCCTTGGGAATCGATGCCGAGACAATGCGGTTAATCGATGTGTTTCTTGTCGACGCCATCCTGTCGCAGAGCCCACTTTGTAATGAAGACGGACAACGGCGCAATCAGGAAAATCTGCGCCGGGTTGTTAACGAGGGCCGCTCCCCTGAAGTGCGGCTACTGACGCCTGAGGGCGATCAACCCCTAAAGATTGTTGCCCATCGACTGCTCGACAGTATGTCCAAAACAGCAGAGACCATGGATGCCGAGGCAGGTTCAAACCTGCACCAGCAGGCAGTCAAAGCTGCCTATGCACGAATCGCCGATCCTGAACTCACACCGTCGGGGCGGGTTCTACGAGAGATGCGCGACACGAACACCCCTTTCTGGCAATTAGCGCTCAATTACTCCAAGCGGTGGCAGAAAGACTTTTTAGCGGCGCCACTGGGCCCTATTGAAACAGCTGAATTTCAGACCGCGACAGAGGTTTCATTGCATCAGCAGAAAGCCATGGAACAAGACAGCAAAGAGTCCTTTCAGACGTATCTCGATCGATTTTACAGCCAGTACAACGTGGTAAAAGACTGATCAACACCTCGCAGAATTCCCTGGCAGCCGAGGAGTTCTCAAGAATCTGCAAAATGGCTCCCCGCATCCGTTTATTTAATGCGCCGAACTGGGAAGAACCTGCTCTGCGAGAGGTAACAGAGCCTTACGACTCATACTTTAAAAAAGCCAAAAAAAAGCCCGGTCAATGAGACCGGGCTTTCGTTGTACGCTTGTTACATTGCTGTGCTCAGCGCACAACGGGGTTCATGACTCTGAAGCAACAATGGCGACCAGCTCAACATCAAAAATAAGCGTGGCGTTTGGGCCAATAACTTGCCCAGCACCACCGGCTCCGTAGGCAAGATCACTGGGAATGTACAACTTGTAGGTCGCACCTTCTTGCATCAGCTGCAGCGCTTCGGTCCAGCCAGCAATCACTTGCGTGACGCCAAAAGTCACGGTTTGGCCGCGATCGTAAGAACTATCAAATACGGTCCCGTCAATCAGCGTACCTCGGTAGTGAACCTCCACCTGATCGTCTACACCTGGAGTCGCACCGGTGCCTGCTTTCACGACTTCATATTGAAGTCCTGATTCGGTCACTGTAACACCCTCACGCTGAGCGTTTTCAGCGAGGAAAGCCGCTCCAGCTTCTGAATTTCCTTCAGATAAAGCCGCTTGCTCACCCGCACGCTCGGCTTCCATTTTTTCCTGAAACGCCATCATCTCAGCGGTAATTTCTTCCTCGGTCAGTCGCGCCTCGGCACCCTCAAATGCGTCTCGCATTCCCAGTGCATAAGCATCAACATCCATCGCCATGCCATCCGCGACCATACGCTCACCCATTCGCAGGGCAATACCATAGGATAAACGCTTCTCAGGGGTATCTAGTGTCATGGGGTCGGGCTCCTTAGCCTGTTCCTGACAAGCGGACAAAGCGCTCACCAGAACCGGCGCCATCAAAAAAGTCGCTATGCGACCAGTAGTCATTCGAAACATGGTTTCTTCCTGCAAAAAGTGATCGACGTCTTGTGACATCGTAGAAGGTACACAGCCATTTTAAAGGGAGTGTCGCGCTTGTGCCAGCGTTAACCTACTACCAAGGGTGACCGGCGCTTAAGGGGCGGTAAATACTGGTTAAGATAATAACGCCCCAAGACCGACTATGCGCTGCCGAGGAATTGGTTTCGCGGCAGCTGAGAGCGCTATACCAAGGTTATCAATCACCCTCGACTCTTCCATCAAAACTAGCTCACTTGGCCCAAGTACAGCCAAAGATCCAAAATATAATTCAGCCAAGGCATATTCAGCTTTAATCTCAAGTCGTTGTAGCTGCTGACGCTGGCTTGCCAGGCCATCATTTTCACGCCAAACACGGCGCGTGCTACGCAAAGGAATAACCACACCGTCGAGCCAAGGCGCCGCTGTAGTGGCAAGTGCATGCCGGGCCTCAGAGGTCACCGCCCAACATTGTCGACCCAGCCAGCCCATCAGTAGCAGCTCCAATACGGTGCACCCATGTTCCTCCTGTAATGCCATCATTTCTGTTGCCACCACGGGATCTGTCCACTGCGCGACTGCCCAGCTCCAAAAAGTATCCACGTTGAGGGTATTAGGGGCTGTCATCTTTCTCCTCTGCGATGAGCATTTGCTTCTCTTGTCGCGACAAACGACGCATCTGAGCTTCAAACTGCTGCGCCTCGCTGCGTGAGCTCGCCGACTTTTTCCATACCAACTCCACCGGCCTTCTGACACGCGTGTAGCGCGCACCTCCAACCAGCTCCCCGTTATGCTGCCGCAAGCGCCTTGGAAGATTCACCGTGACGCCACAGTAAAGCGTCTGGTCCGCACAGCGCACCAAATACACCCACCAACACACGGACTCTGGGGGGCATTTTTCATCGGCCCTAGGGGTGCTATTATACGGCATCATCTACCCACCTAATTTACGTTTCTATTTCAGGGAGTCCCTATGACCCAAAGCATCGTCCATGTCAGCGAAGCCACTTTTGACGCTGAGGTATTGTCTTCAGAGCTACCCGTGTTAGTGGACTTTTGGGCCGAGTGGTGTGGTCCGTGCAAAATGATAGCGCCTATTCTCGACGAACTCGCCACCGAATACGATGGGCGTTTAAAAATTTGTAAGGTTGACGTCGATGCCAACCCTGGTATTCCTGAAAAGTTTGCCATCCGAGGCATTCCAACCTTAATTATTTTCAAAGATGGCAATGCCGTTGAGACCAAAGTCGGTGCGCTGAGCAAATCCCAACTTGCTGCTTTTGTTGACGAGTGTCTTTAGCTTTGTCAGCCCCTCTGCTGAGGGGCTACCAATAACAATGTTTTAAAAAAGATAGTTAAGAGGGGCTGGACGCCTCCGTTTCGCAGTGCTAGTTTATAGATGTGGCGCAACCATCCCGGTTGAGCCTTTGTTCCTTTCCAACACTGTCATGCCTCAGGCTACCCACTTAAGTCGGGTGTTTGCGCAAAGCGTCGGATAAGGCCAGACCGTACCTGCAGTGGATTCCCACCACGGCAGCACCTCCTTCTTAATGAATCCGGACTTTACTTGTGGATGAAAACAATAGCTCAATGAGCAACAACGTTGAGGCAGCAAATGCCTCAGAAACACCTGCCGCTACCGAAGCCGCAGCCAAATCGGCCCCTGAGGCTGCGGCGAACAAAACAACAGCCGAACCAACCTCCCCCGATGTTGCTGCAGCGAAAGCGAAAGACGCTCCCGATACCGCCGCCAGTGATAGTGCGACGGAGACTGACGCCGACGCAGGGCAAACCAAAACTCTGAAATTAAATCGCACCGAAGGCGCTGAGACATCAAGTCCCGAGCAGCCAACTCCTGAGGCGACTTCAGAAAACGCGGAAGCCAGCGAAAAAGACAACGGTGGTAATAACAACCGTAGAGGGCGTAACCGACGACAGCGTCGACGAGAACCCAGCACACCCAGTGCCAACCCATTGAGCTTGACCGAGCTAAAAGACAAGCCCACCCAAGAGCTGATTGATATGGCTCAGGAAATGGGCCTCGAAAATATGGCGCGGTCACGCAAGCAGGATATTATTTTCGCACTGCTCAAGCGTCACGCCAAAAGCGGCGAGGATATTTGGGGCGATGGTGTTCTTGAGATCCTGCAAGACGGTTTCGGATTCCTTCGCTCATCGGACTCATCCTACCTCGCCGGCCCCGACGATATTTACGTAAGTCCCAGCCAGATTCGACGATTCAACCTGCGCACGGGCGATACGATTACCGGCATGATCCGCCCGCCAAAAGACTCTGAGCGGTACTTTGCGTTACTGAAAGTAAAAGATGTCAACTTTGAAGTGCCCGAAAGCGCGAAAAGTAAGATCCTCTTCGAAAACTTGACGCCACTCTTTCCCAATGAGCGCCTATCACTCGAAAAAGGCAACGGGTCTACCGAAGACTTGACCGGTAGGATCATCGACCTTGTAGCGCCTATTGGTAAGGGTCAGCGCGGATTATTAGTCGCCCCTCCTAAGGCGGGTAAGACCATCATGATGCAAAACGTAGCGCAGGCGATTATCACGAATAATCCCGAATGCTATGTGATCGTGCTGCTCATTGACGAGCGTCCGGAAGAAGTCACCGAAATGCAGCGTTCGGTGGGCGCCCGGGGAGCTGAAGTTGTGGCCTCGACGTTTGATGAGCCACCTTCACGACACGTGCAGGTCGCCGACATGGTGATTGAAAAAGCTAAACGACTGGTTGAACACAAACGCGATGTTGTCATTCTTCTAGATTCTATTACCCGCCTTGCACGTGCCTACAACACCGTTGTACCGAGCTCAGGCAAGGTGTTAACGGGTGGTGTGGACGCCCATGCCCTCGAACGTCCAAAACGTTTTTTTGGCGCAGCACGAAATATTGAGGAAGGTGGCAGCCTCTCCATTATTGCCACAGCCCTCATCGATACCGGTTCCAAGATGGACGAGGTAATTTATGAAGAGTTCAAAGGCACCGGCAACCTTGAGTTACACCTAGACCGGAAGATAGCCGAGAAGCGAATTTATCCTGCGATTAATATTCGTCGCTCGGGTACCCGCCGAGAGGAACTGCTCACCGGTGAAGATGAACTTCAACGCATGTGGATTCTGCGTAAGTTGCTGCACGGTATGGAAGATCTACCCGCCGTTGAATTTTTGCTGGATAAACTCAAAAACACCAATTCCAACGAAGAATTCTTTAAGTCAATGAAGCGAAAATAAGCGCCGGGGGCAGTAAGCAACAGCCCTCCGCCAGCTGCTATCTTTTGGCCCCTAGCTCCCTAGGGGCATACCAACGCTCCCAGTGAGGACAATTTATGGCCGCACAATTCACCGATTTGCGGGACTTCATTGCCACCCTCGAAGCGGAGGGGCAATTAGTTCGTATTACCGCGGAAGTTGACCCCAACTTGGAAATGACCGAAATCGCCGACCGCACATTGCGGGGCGGTGGGCCCGCTCTCCTGTTTGAAAATCCCAAGGGATACAGCATGCCGGTACTGGCCAACTTGTTTGGTACGGAAACCCGAGTAGCGCGTGGGATGGGAGCAACGTCAACGAAGGCCTTGAGAGAAATCGGTGAGTTATTAGCCTACTTGCGGCAACCCGACCCGCCCAAAGGCATGCGCGACCTCATCGACAAAGCCCCCTTACTCAAAAAGGTCCTGAATATGGGGCCGAAAACCATTAAGCGCCCGCCTTGTCAGGAGGTGGTGCTCGAGGGGGACGCAGTGGACCTAACCACCATCCCGGTTCAAACCTGCTGGCCCGGGGATGTTGCCCCTCTCATCACTTGGCCGCTAGTGATCACACGCGGCCCAGAAAAACCAAGAATGAATCTTGGCATTTACCGCATGCAGCGCCTAGGCCCACGCAAGTTGATCATGCGTTGGCTGTCCCATCGTGGCGGGGCACTCGACTTTAGAGATTGGACACTTAAGCACCCTGGGGAACCCTACCCGGTAGCCATTGCGCTGGGAGCCGACCCGGCGACAACCTTGGGGGCGGTAACACCTGTCCCAGACGCATTGTCCGAATACGCTTTCGCCGGCTTATTACGTGGCAGTAAAACCGAGCTCGCCGAGTGCCTGACCGATCGCTGCAAAGCCAATGATCTTCGCGTTCCAGCTCACGCAGAAATTATTCTTGAGGGATACATAGACCCCGGCGAAGAGGCCGAGGAAGGTCCCTATGGCGACCACACCGGCTACTACAACGAAGTCGAACACTTTCCCGTGTTTACCGTTGAAAAAATGACGACTCGCAAAAACCCTATCTACCACAGTACTTATACCGGACGCCCACCCGATGAACCCGCAATTTTAGGCGTCGCTCTCAATGAAGTTTTCGTACCACTGCTGCAGAAGCAATTTCCAGAGATCGTCGATTTTTACCTACCACCGGAAGGCTGCTCTTACCGAATGGCGGTTGTCACGATTCGCAAGGAATACCCCGGGCATGCCAAGCGTGTCATGTTGGGAATTTGGTCTTTCCTGCGCCAGTTCATGTACACCAAGTTCATCATTGTCGCTGACGAAGATATTAATGCACGCTCTTGGGAAGACGTGATCTGGGCGATGACGACAAGAATGGACCCACGCAGAGACTGCGTATTCATCGACAATACGCCTATCGACTATCTTGATTTTGCGTCCCCTGTCCCCGGCCTTGGGTCCAAGGTTGGCATGGATGCAACCAACAAATGGGAGGGTGAGACTGATCGGGAGTGGGGTGAAGCCATCGCCATGGATAGCACTGTAAAAGACCGTATTGACGAAATCTGGCAAGAGCTCAACATCGAGCTCCCGGGACGTTAAAACACTCAGATTGCGTGATTACTACCCTTCTTTGGAATCGGGCAATGGCACCTCGGGCAGTGGCGCAAGAGTCAACCCTACAGCCTCTGCCGACAACGCACTGGCTCGCTCATGCTCGCCCCTTGCAGTGCAAAAGCGCGCCAACTCGCAACAATTTTCAGGGGTAGACCCTCTCTGATACGCCTGCTCAAGCCAGGTACCCGCGGTCTCCCACTCCCTAGCGTGGAGTGCCACCCTGGCTCCGGCTAAAAGCAACGCGCCATCATGGCTAGGCGCGTCCAGCCATTTTCGAATTATTTTAAGAAGCTTGCGCGGATTGTCAGGGGGAAAGCACCCCAGAAACGCCACCAGCTCAGGCTGCCAATCTTTTCCCAGCCAGCTAACGATGTGTTTTTCTGCCTCGCCATAACCACGTAGTGTAATCAGGGCATCGAGATAGCAAATCCTCAGCGGCAATTGCTCGCGCTGCGCACGGGGCATGTCACGCCACAGCACCTCGAGGTCCTTGACACTACCATTCGACTGCTCAGCAATTGACCGGATAAGCGCATGCCAGAGCTCCCCCTCAAGGCCTCTCAGTGCAACGTCTTCCAATAAGCCATATTTCCGCAGCTCAGGTAACAGCGGGCGCAGTGCATCCCATTCACCTAAATGCCGGTGCGCTCTTGCCAACAGTGCCAAGACGTAAGGGTGTTGTGCGGCGTTAGCCCGGGCCCGGACTAAAGTTGCCAGCGCCTGCTCATAGTTACCTGCCGATAACTGAAGTTCTGCCTGCGTCAGCTCAACCGCCACGCCTGCGTCTGCCTCAACACTTTCAGCCTTTCCGAGCTGCTCCTTGGCTTCGTCAATGTTCCCCAACCTAAAACTCGCGCGCGCAGCAATAAGATGATTCACCAAAGGGGCATCGCTGTAGCGCGCCGAGCGCAGCAACTGCGTCCGCGCTCGCTCCCAATTTCCCTCGATAAAACTGATGAGACCGCGATTTGTGAGTGCCGTGGCATTACGACTTTTCCGCTGGCCCATCCAACCGCTCAATACGCGCTGGGTGCCCCACACTCGCCGAACAGCGCCCAATAAAAGTGCTATCAGCCCCCAGGTGATCAACCACGCTAGGAGGGCAAACCAAACACTCGTCTCCACCACCACATCACCGAGACTGGCGTAAACATAACCGCCATCTTGATCGACCTGATTCACCAGTGCGGCACCCAATATCAGGCCTAAGACTGCCAAGACGATGAATCCACGCATCGTTAGTCGACCTCCGCCGGAGCCGCCACGCCCATGACGTTATCGCCGCTGTCTATCGCTCTGATGGCATCGGCCAACGCAGCGCGAGAGGCCAATAAATCAGGTATTTCAGGCGCGATATTGAGGACCGCTAGCCCATCGAGCTCGGCGACCATGGCCGCAACCCGATCGGGATCAGTGTCTGTAAAAACCTCTATGGATGCCCGGGCTCGGGCGACGGCGTGTTGAAACAGGGTCGCGTTGGCAGACAGCGCTGCAATTTGAGCCTGCTCAAGGGACATGCGAAGATTTTGGCGAATCAAATTCTCCCAATCAGGCGTCAGCAGCCCGGCCCGCTCATCGCTACGGCGGTGCACCACGAGGTAACGTGACAATTTATCAAGCGCCGCGCGCCATCCAGCATTCGCCTGAGACCATAAGCCCTCACTCGCTGGTACTGGGGGCTCTGGTGCCTTGGCAACCCGAACCTGTAATAAAGCGGCCTGCTCAATGAGTGCGGCAAACCGAGCGTATAGACCTACCGAATCCACCCTTGGGGCCACTGCAAGACGCGCTAAGTCGGCAGCAAGCGCTCGCCGTGCGGTGATAAATCGCGGGTCATTGACCTCCATGAGTAAAGCATCTGCATTAGCCAGCAGCGCTTGCGCGGCGTCGATATCTCTAGACACCAGCAACCGCTGTGCCGACAGCCTGACCAAAAAAGCGGCCTCGTTGGCCAACCAAGCCCGTCGATCAGTAGCCGTGAGCCTAGCGAGCCGGATGTCGACTCGCTCAAGACGCTCTGACATCAGTTGGGCCACGCTTTCCTGCTCTAGCAGACGTTGAGATTGCCGCGCTGCTGAGGCTTGCAATGCTGCCGACGTTAACGCCTGAGACTCTGCCATTTGTTGCTCAAACCCCAAAGCAAGCTCACGGGCAAGAGTATCCGGTGAACCCTCTAAAGCGGCCAGTCGAGCGTCGCTGGCTTCAAGCTGTAACATTAATTCTTGATAGCGAGGTAAACCGTAGGCCCAGCCAAGATAAGCACCACCACCGAGCACCAATAGCAGCAACACTAGCAGCGTCCTAGCAAAACGGTCACTGCTGCGTTTGGATGCCGGCGTGCTGACGGGATCAGCCGCAGCGGGTTTCTTCGCAGGTTTGTCCTCGGGTATTGGTGCTAATTCACTGTTAGCGTCATTAGGGCTTTCGGCCACCATACCGTTTTGCTCCTTCAGTGGTTCGTTTAGCCGCGTTTGCTCCTTAATCTGCTGACTTTGCAGGGGCTCAATGGCCGCAAGAAACGAATCATCACCCGCACCGGCTGCCGTGATGATACGGCTCCAACCCAGCCCCGCTGCAATTTTAGCAACACGCTTCGAAGGCACAATCACAGGACTATCTAGCAGGTTGGGCTGACCGCCCCGCCCCAGTAGATCGGTTAATTGTTCAACAATCTCTCCAGAGCTCGCCTGAAAAACCAAGTGTTCCTTTTCACACAACTGCCAGCAAAACTGACCGGCATCAATCTCCGTTGGAGCTCGCCGGTAACACACGTAGCTGACGACCTCGGCTCCTCGCTCACGCAAAGCCTCAGCGAGCAAACCACGGCCACCCTCGCCTTTGACGAGAACAATTTGCTTGCCCTTGACGCCGTGCAGAATATCAAGATCCAACAAGCCCTCAGAGTCAGCCTGTGAAGGCACGCTGACATCAAATCCTGCCGACGATATGGCGCTTGCTGTCGCTCGACCTACCGCCAGAATTGGGCACCCTAGCTCACGTAACTGTGGCGCTAAATTAGCAAGGCCCTGTTCGACAGCATTCACGCTGATAAAAATACAAATATCACCGGGGTAAAGCGTTATCAGCTCTCTGTCCTCGACAGAAATCGATGCGATGTTGATTAAGGGCTGCACAATGCTGTCAACACCGCGCTGTTCAAGCACGATCCGCAGGGGCTCAACTACCCCCCCGGGCCGTGTCAGGACCGCTGTTAGGGTCACCCTC
This sequence comes from Luminiphilus sp. nBUS_16, assembly GCF_051201645.1. Lineage (GTDB taxonomy): Bacteria > Pseudomonadota > Gammaproteobacteria > Pseudomonadales > Halieaceae > Luminiphilus. The sequence goes on from NZ_CP179205.1 coordinate 3,022,957, forward strand.
GCGCGGCCTCGAGCAGTTCCGCTGCACCTCCATCGAGCAAGGCCTGCGCAACTTCTCGGCCCAGCTCTTCAGCTTCGGTGCCCCGAGCTTGGGCCTCCAGCACAGAGCTTCCGTCAACGGAACCCACCAATGCCCGCAGCCAAAGCTCATTGTTCTCTTGTACCGCGTAGCTGGCGATCGGAACATCACAACCACCATCCAGCACTCTCACGACTGCGCGCTCAGCAGTTACACATTTGGCCGTGAGGGGGTCGTTCAGGGGTGCTAGCAGCTCAGCCACTCGATCATCATCACTGCGATACTCAATACCGACAGCACCCTGGCCACCGGCAGGTAGTGAAACCTCAGGCTCTATACGCGCGCCGATTCGCGACTCAAAGCCCAACCTCACTAAACCCGCTGTGGCGAGAATAATGGCATCGAACTCACCCGCATCTAGCTTCGCCAATCGGGTATTCACATTGCCTCGTAAAAAGCCAATATCTAAATCAGGGCGTACGCGCCTTATCTGGCAGGCCCTGCGCAAACTCGATGTTCCAAAGCGGGCACCCTCATCAAGCTCAGATAGAGCCGATATACCAACAAGGGCATCTCTAGGATCTTCGCGCTCGCAGATAACGCCCAGCGTAAGGCCGGGAGGCAGCGACATGGGTACGTCTTTCATAGAGTGCACTGCGATATCTGCGCGGCCATCGAGCAGTGCTGTTTCTAACTCCTTAACGAACAGCCCTTTCCCCCCGACTTTGTAGAGAGGTTTATCGAGTAATTGATCTCCGCGAGAGGTCATACCCAACAGTTCTACCGTGAGATCCGGATACAGTGCGCGCAGTCGATCTGCGACATAGTTGGCCTGCCAGAGCGCCAACGGGCTCTCTCGGGTGGCAATAACGAGCTTGGACACGAGATACTCCTCAATAAGAGGTTCCAGCTTACCATGGCTTGCGCTGATCCATAGCGCCACAATGCTATACTGGGGCTCGCCCATCAGGCCATTACCCCAACTCAAAGGGGGCTGCATTTCAGGACTGCACATGAGTCAATCCAAAAATTCCGAAGCGACAACCAGCAAACTGTGGGGTGGACGCTTCGCAGAACCCACCGATGCCTTTGTGCAACGCTTTACGGCCTCTGAGGCCTTTGATCGACGATTAGCGTCGCAAGATATCCGTGGATCTCTGGCACACGCCAAAATGCTGTGTGCCCAGAATATATTGTCCCCTGCCGATCTTGCGGAAATTGAAGCGGGCCTGGCCCAAATTTCTGAAGAAATAGCCTTGGGGAGCTTCGAGTGGCGGGTTGATCGGGAAGACGTTCATATGAACATCGAAGCTCGACTTACTGAAATTATCGGCGCCACCGGCAAAAAGTTGCATACAGGCCGTTCACGCAATGATCAGGTTGCCACTGATATTAGGCTATGGCTGCGCGAGTCGATTGATGCAGTCACCCAACAACTGACCCGCTTGCAGCAGGGAATTGTTGAACTTGCGGCTGAGCATTCGGGCACCGTCATGCCGGGATTTACCCACCTTCAAGTTGCACAGCCGATTACTTTTGGGCATCACCTGATGGCATGGTATGAAATGCTGGACCGTGACTTTGGTCGGCTCCAAGATTGTCAGGCGCGCTTAAATCAGTGCCCCCTCGGGGCTGCTGCACTGGCAGGCACTACTTTCCCAATCGACCGAATGATGACTTCCGATGCTTTGGGGTTCGAATCTCCCACCCGCAACTCCCTCGACTCTGTTTCAGACCGAGACTTCGCCATCGAATTTACGGCAGCTGCCGCTCTAATAACCACACATTTGTCACGCATGTCGGAAGAGCTCGTACTTTGGACATCGGCCCAATTCGCCTTTATCACCATTCCAGACCGTTTTTGCACCGGCTCTTCCATCATGCCGCAAAAGAAGAATCCTGATGTGCCGGAACTCGTGCGGGGTAAAACCGGGCGGATTAATGGCCACCTTATGGCCCTGCTCACCCTAATGAAGTCCCAACCTCTCGCTTACAACAAAGACAATCAGGAAGATAAAGAGCCTCTTTTTGATACGGTACAAACGCTACACGATTGTTTACGTGCGTTTGCAGACATGGTGCCTGCGCTGACCCCTAACCAAGAGAATATGCGCAACGCAGCATTGGAGGGCTTTGCTACTGCCACCGACCTTGCCGACTACCTTGTGCGGCGCGGAGTCACTTTTCGCGATGCACATGAAGTGGTGGGCAATGCCGTGGCCCATTGCGTTTCTGAGTCCTGCCGCCTTGAGGATCTTTCATTGAGCACGCTACGGGGCTTCTACAACGACATAGACAACGATGTTTTTGATGTCCTCACCCTTGAAGGCTCCGTTGCCGCTCGAGATCACATAGGCGGGACCAGCCCTAGGCAGGTGGCCGCCGCTGCCGCCAGTGCATTAAAGCTTTTAGCATCACGCTAAGGCAATGTGGAGGACCACTCACTAACCCCGCCACAAGGTGACAAGCTCTCCACCCACATTGGCCGAGCGGTATCTGCTGATAATGACTAGGTCTGGGCAACGAATCCCATAAACAAACTAAACGGGGCTAGGGATAACACGCCTTTAATCCCAAGAAAATTCGACCTTTGCGTGTTCACGAAGTTGCTTGGGGAGAAACTCTCTAAAAGCGTCTGCAGTTTTAGTGTCCCGCCAGTCACCAAGCGCGTCATCCCAAACGTAATGAAATCCGCCGCCCGGAGTCGCAAGCCACAGCTGCTCAGTGGGGGGTTGTCGACTAAAAACAAAGACCACGCCATTGGCAAATCGTGCGTTAATGACGCCTTCGGCAACCGACAAATCAGGATCCTCTGGAAGCGCTTCGAGTCGGGTTTCGACGCAGTCAAAGGTCTCGTCGATTCGGTCAAAGTAAATCGTGCTGGTCATTGTCTCTCCTCGGGTTTTGGGCTGAGCGGGCCCCACAGGCCAGTAACACCGTCATAGGGTCCCCTTGGCCAACAGCAGGCTGCCCCACACTGATATAATAAGGGCCTTTGGAGTAAAACCATCATGAAAATGTTAATTCTTGCCACCTTGCTGCTCAGTTTGCTCGTCGGCTGCGGCCAAATTGGGCCGCTGCGACCCGCCGAGCCCAATCCGCCGGCGGCTGAGTCTGCAAAGTGAAAGGCTTTGAGCGACACGAGCAGACGCTTTTGTGCGAGAAGGTCGCATTAGACGAACTGGCGCGCCAGTTCGGAACGCCGCTGTACGTCTACTCCCGCGAGGCTATCGAACACGCCTATCTTGCCTATCAGGCAGCACTCGCAGGCCATGACCATCTTATTTGCTACGCCGTTAAGGCCAACTCGAACCTTGCAATTTTGCGCCTGTTATCCCAGCTGGGCGCGGGCTTTGATATTGTCTCTCTGGGCGAGTTAGAGCGCGTCATTGCGGCCGGGGGTGACCCAGCAAAAGTAGTATTTTCTGGAGTTTGCAAGACACCGGCAGCCATGAAGCGGGCTCTTGAAGTGGGCATTCATTGTTTTAATGTCGAGTCAGAGGCGGAGCTCGATATGCTGTCAGAAGTTGCTCAAGCCAGCAACCTCACAGCCCCCATATCCCTTCGCGTAAACCCAGACGTAGATGCCCAAACACACCCCTACATTGCAACCGGGCTCAAAGATAATAAATTCGGTGTCGAGCTCGATAGCGCCCTGCGACTCTACCGAAAGGCCACTGCTTTGCCCGGTATTACCCCCATTGGCATTGATTGCCATATTGGCAGCCAAATACTGGATATTGCCCCATTTACCGAAGCCACAGGACACTTGATTCAACTGGTCGAAACCCTGCAATCTGAAGGTATTACGCTTCAACACATTGACCTAGGTGGGGGACTAGGCATTCAGTACGGGTCTGAGAATGTCCCCAAAATTAGCGATTACGTGGCCGCCCTAACAGAGGCGCTGGCAGACCATAACCTCACTTTAATTCTTGAGCCCGGACGCTCCATCGTTGCGCAAGCCGGCGTCTTACTGACCGAAGTAATGTATTTGAAGCCGACCCCCCACAAGAACTTTGCGCTCGTGGATGCTGCTATGAATGATTTACTGAGGCCCGCTCTCTATGGCGCGTCTCAGGATATCGTTCCGGTTATTGAGAATGGCCGCGATAAACAACGCTGGGATGTTGTGGGCCCAGTTTGCGAGACAGGAGATTTCCTTGGGAAAGACCGGACCCTTTCACTCGCTCAGGGTGACCTGCTCGCTGTAATGAGCGCCGGGGCTTATGGCTTTGTTATGGCCTCTAATTACAATACGCGACCGCGCTCCGCTGAAGTCATGGTGGACGGCGGCAAGGCGCACCTTATCCGGGAGCGTGAAGCGCTTGAAACGCTTTGGGCCGATGAGCATCTGCTTCCCGAGGCCAAGCCATGAAAGTCCGTTTTACAAAGATGCATGGCGCTGGCAATGACTTCGTTGTTATCGACAACCTACGGCAAAATCTGCAGCTTTCTTCCGCTCAAATTCGTCGTCTTGCCAATCGCCAGCGGGGGATTGGCTGCGATCAGGTGCTTATTGTCGCCCCTCCCGATAGCCCGGATGCTGATTTTCGATATCACATTTTTAATGCCGATGGCTCTGAGGCTGGACAGTGCGGCAATGGCGCTCGATGTTTTGCTCGGTTTGTAAAAGAGCAGCGCTTGTCTGGGAAATCCCAGCTATCCGTGCAAACACCCAACGGTCTTATGCAACTGGAAACAAGCCCGGATGGCCGGATAAGCGCTGAAATGGGCACCCCCATATTTTCACCCAAGGCCGTGCCCTTTACCGCCGAACAGGAGCAACTCGAGTACACAGTGACTGTACTGGGGGAAAGCGTGAAGCTAGGGGTCCTGTCCATGGGCAACCCACATGCCGTTGTGACGGTTGAAGATATTCACAAAGCGCCGGTGGCCAGCCTAGGCGCCGCTATTGAGAAGCACCCCCAATTCACCAACCGCGTGAATGTGGGTTTTATGCAGGTGGTCTCTAAAGACGAAATAAAGCTGCGAGTGTTTGAGCGCGGCGCAGGCGAAACCCTTGCCTGCGGCACCGGTGCCTGCGCTGCAGTTGTTCACGGTATTCGTAAAAGCCTGCTTAACAACGCCGTGACAGTGCACCTGCCCGGCGGTAAGCTCTCAGTAGTGTGGGAAGGCGATGACACTGCTGCCTGGCTGAGCGGGCCCACAGCCTCGGTATTCGAGGGCACCATTAATCTACACAACCGCTAACAGCGGCGCAGAGACAGGATTTCCATGACGGGTGAAACTATTTCCAAATCTTCCGCAGAATTGCCACAAGAATCTGTCAGTGCTGATGACGTTGAGTCTTTTCTTATGCGCCATCCAGATTTTTTTGAGGATCGCAAAGAGCTGTTGGAAGCCCTAGAAATTCCTCATGGCGGCGCGGGATCAGTTTCGCTTGTTGAAAGGCAGGTCACGGTACTTCGGGAGCGCAATATCGCAATGCGCAGCCATCTCGCCGAGCTGACGCACAATGCGGAAACCAGTGAAGCCATACTTGAAGCTTCACAGCGAATGATATTAGCGGTTCTGCAATCGTCCAACGTGACCGACCTTGGAGCCACCATAGAAGCCGGGTTAACGGATTTCTTTGGCGTGGAGTATGCGTCCCATGTCTGGCTGAGTCCCGCCGCAGAGAGTTTAGGCGATGTCGTCGCCTGCGAAACAGATCGTCAAACCACCATTGAGACTTTACTGCGCCGTCAGCGTGCTTATTGCGGTGTTTTTCGTGCTGATGAGATGTCTGCCATGTTCCCCGGTTGCGCTACTGAGGGTTCAGCCGCCATTGCACCACTGCACATCAACGAAGCTTTAATTGGTGCCATTGGCGTGGGTTCAAGTGATGTCCACCGGTATGACAGCAGCGTGGGCACGCTGTTCTTGGAGCATTTGGCACAAATCATCCTGCACCTACCTTGGATAAAGCAAAAATCCCTCACGTGAGTGACGCCTTAACCACTGCCTGCGATGTTTTTCTCGTTTATCAACGCGACATCCGACAGGTATCTCAGCATACCCTCGAGGGTTATGGGCGAGACATCCGACGATTTATCAGCTTTTGTGCCTCAAGAGATACCCAAGATATTGCGGCTGTTAGAGACGCGGATGTCAGAGGTTGGGTCGCACAATTACATCGGCAAGGCCTTGCAGCGACCAGCATTCAGCGAGCGCTCTCCTCAGTGCGGGCCTTGTATCGCTTTCACTCAGAGCGCAACCCCTCCATCGGCAACCCCGCGCTAGGTATTCAAGCGCCTAAACAGCGTCGTAATCTGCCAAAGACTTTGGACGCAGATAGCGTGAACCATCTTTTTCAATGGCGACCGGAAACCACTCTCGACTTTAGAGATCTGGCGATAGCAGAACTTTTATATTCCTCAGGATTACGACTCTCCGAGTTGGTATCCGCCAACATAAACGACGTGGATTTCAATGAGCGGATCATGACCGTCACAGGCAAAGGCCGTAAAACTCGAACCTTACCTGTAGGAGCGCCCGCCCTTAAGGCCATAAAACACTGGCTGTCTCTTCGCCCACTGGGCAACGAAGAGGTTCAGCACACCTCACCATTATTTGTCTCCACTCGAGGCCAACGTATTAGTCCGCGCAGTGTTCAGCTGCGACTCCAACGTATGGCTCGATTTAGCGCACTTCCAGGAAAACTCCACCCCCACATGCTGCGACACTCATTCGCCAGTCACATGCTAGAGTCCAGCGGTGATTTAAGGGCGGTACAGGAGTTACTAGGGCACTCTGATATCAGCACGACACAAATCTATACCCACCTGGACTTTCAGCATTTATCCAAGGTTTACGACGCTGCGCACCCCCGAGCCCGACGTAAAAACAAGCCATGATTAAAGTCATTACCTTTGATTTAGACGATACGCTCTGGGACGTGCGGCCCGCGCTCATCAAAGCTGAAGCCGCACAGAATTCGTGGCTTAAAGCCCACTATCCGCAGGTATTGGAAGCTTTGGGGTCAGAGGATCTCAAACGCGTACGCCAGCACGTGCTTGCCAAAAATCCTCAACTGGCTCACCAGATAAGTGCGTTTAGGCAGGCTGTGCTACAGCAATCATTGGAGGAATCGGGTATTGCACCAGCGGAGGCCCATTGGGCGGCCGAAGAGGCTTTTGCAGCCTTCATTGCCCGGCGTCATGACGTGGCACTTTATCCGGAATCAGAGCCTCTTCTGGAGGAGCTGTCACGGGACTACACCCTGGGGGCTTTGACCAACGGCAATGCGGATGTGACAAAAACGCCACTGGGTAGATTCTTCGATTTTGCCCTGAAAGCAGAAGAAGTAGGCGCCGCCAAACCCGAGCCCGCACTTTTTAACCATGCCTTACAACGTGTTGGCGGCAAAGCCAGCGCCTTGATTCATATTGGTGACAGCCACGATCACGATGTCATTGGAGCGTATCGAGCGGGTATTCGCTCAGTCTGGTTCACTCAAGAGGGCCTCAGCAGCGAGTATGCTGATCACATTATCTCGTGCCTAACAGAGCTACCGAACCTGCTGCAGCGCTTGCAAACAGCGACCGATTCGTAACACACAGAGATTAAATGGCTTCGGTGCCTGTCTCTCCCGTGCGAATGCGAATCACCTGATCGAGTTCTGAGACAAATATCTTACCGTCGCCGATTTTACCTGTACCTGCAGCAGAAATGATGGCCTCGACAACACCGTCGACCTGATCACCTGCGCAAGCGACTTCGAGCTTGAGCTTGGGTAAAAAATCAACAACGTATTCAGCACCACGATAAAGCTCGGTGTGGCCGCGCTGGCGTCCAAACCCTTTGACTTCAGTCACCGTCACGCCTTGAACACCCACATCGGAAAGTGCTGCACGTACGTCGTCCATCTTGAATGGTTTAATAATCGCGGTAACGAGTTTCATGAATGCCTACTACCTTTAGGTTGCCTGTCCCCACATTATGATCGGCTCGTGGAATTTGGCAATGCCGAGAGCGCATTCCGCTCTTTTTTCCGGGGCACAATCCACAAAAAAGGGGCCCAAAGGGCCCCAACATCCACCCGTTGTGAGGTATCAACGGGCTGAGGTGAACTCCGGATAGGCTTCCATACCACATTCCGCAATATCTGAACCTTCGTACTCTTCCTCCTCAGAGACGCGTAGACCCAGAACCGCTTTGATAATTCCAAAAGTGATCAATGAGGCGGCAAACACCCAGCCAAAGATAGTCAGGGCACCTATGATTTGACCCGAAAATGCTGCCCCATCATTGGTTACGGGCACCAGCAGCAGACCCAGCAAGCCAACAACGCCGTGCACCGAGATGGCACCCACAGGATCATCGATCTTAAGTTTGTCGAGGGTGATAATAGAGAAGACTACGAGCACACCGCCCAAGCCACCAAAGAGCGTAGCTTGCAGCGCCGAGGGGGTGTCAGGACCCGCTGTTATCGCCACTAATCCCGCAAGACAGCCGTTGAGTGCCATCGTCAGATCGGCTTTCCCAAACATTAACTTAGCCGTGACCAGTGCCGCTAGACAGCCACCTGCCGCCGCCGCGTTGGTGTTCATAAACACGACTGCAACCGAGTTAGCTGCGTCAACAGATGCCGTTGCCAGCACTGAGCCGCCATTAAAGCCAAACCAGCCTAACCACAAGATAAAGGTGCCGAGGGTTGCCAGTGGCAGGTTGGCGCCTGGGAATGCATTGACCTCTCCGTTGGCTCCATATTTGCCCTTGCGGGGACCCACGAGAATCACCCCTGCCAAAGCAGCGGCAGCTCCCGCCATGTGCACGATACCCGATCCGGCAAAGTCCAGAAATCCGAGGTCTCCCAAGGTGTACGCACCGAATACCGGATTACCACCCCAAGTCCAGCTGCCCTCCAAAGGATAAATGACGCCCGTCATCACTACGGCAAAAGCCAGGAATGAAAACAGCTTCATGCGCTCTGCAACCGCACCTGAGACAATGGACATAGCCGTAGCGACAAACACAACTTGAAAGAAGAAGTCAGCCGACGGTGCGTAGGATGCCGGCTCTTCAGCACCGCTGACACCGTTCCCCGTTATTCCACTGAGCAAATAATCCCCGCCGTACATGACCGCGTAGCCGCACACCATATACATGGTGCAAGCGACCGCGAACAATGCAACGTTCTTAGTCAGTATCTCGACGGTGTTTTTGCCCCTGACAAGTCCAGCTTCGAGCATGGCGAAACCTGCCGCCATCCACATCACCAAAGCGCCACACACCAAGAAATAAAAGGTGTCCAGCGCGTACTGCAACTGAAAAATTTCGTTCTCCATGATTGATTCCTGTTCCCGATGGGTTAAATGGCGGCTTCGCCGGTCTCGCCGGTGCGAATGCGGATGATTTGGTCGATAGCGGTCACAAAAATCTTCCCGTCACCGATCTTCCCGGTATGTGACGCAGTGGTAATCGCCTCAATAACCGCGTCGGTCTGCTCGGTTGTGACGGCGGCCTCAATCTTGACCTTGGGCAGGAAGTCGACAACGTACTCCGCGCCTCGGTACAGCTCGGTGTGGCCCTTCTGGCGTCCGAAGCCCTTCACTTCGGTAACCGTGATGCCCTGAATTCCAATGTGAGAAAGGGCTTCCCGAACATCGTCTAGCTTAAAAGGCTTGATGATCGCAGTGATTAACTTCATGCAAACCTCCCTTCATTGATGCCGACGAGCGACGTGGTGACCGCAGTTGAACGAAATGGCATGGCAACTCCTTATCAGTGAAAGTTTTCCCAGTGCCCAATTTCATGGTGGTGCACCAGCTGTGTTCTCTGCCTTTGCGAGTGCTGTACCAAAAACATTAAATCTCGCTGATTCAATGGCTTATAATTTCCGAGGAACATAATGAGCGCAAAATTGAAGATCAAAAGTGCACCATCGCAGTGCAGCGCTGCCCCGCCAATGGGCGAAATAGGCTGTTTACGATGTGGGGGAATGCACAATCCTGAGTTACATTGGCGATCACTGAGAATACGGGGGCTCAATTGGCCATGCACAACGATGACAAAAACACCGATGACACGGAGGGCGGCCAGCGTCGCTCACCCGCTGATTTGTTTGAGCGACTGTTGGGCCGTGACAATCCAGTGATCGAACAGCTCGATAAGAACGCTAAGTTATTAGCGCAATCAGCATTATCAAAACTTGATGTCGTTCCGCGGTCTGAATTCGACGCCCAAGCAGCCGTCCTGCAGAGAACGCGGCAGCGCATCGAAGAACTCGAAAACAAGCTTGAGACCCTTACCCAGCAGCTCGACGCACTTGAACAGGGACGTAATAGCCCATAGACCGTCAGCGCTGAGAGCACGCACCCCGCTCACCTCCCCGCGCGCAAAGTCACGCTGCAGCAAGGACTGTTTGCAGCCGCTCAAATCAAGGATGATTTATGGGCCACGCCACCGTCTTATCTCGAGCTGGGATCGGACTCAACGCGCCACTTGTCGCTGTTGAAGCCCATCTGAGCAACGGCCTACCCGCTTTTTCGATCGTTGGTTTACCCGAGAGTTCAGTCAGAGAATCTCGGGAAAGGGTTCGCAGTGCCCTTATTTGTTCGCACTTCAAATGGCCAGACCGTAGGATTACAGTAAGTTTGGCGCCGGCGGAATTACCAAAAAGTGGCGGCCGCTTTGACCTCCCCATTGCTCTGGCAATTTTAGTGGCCTCGGAACAACTCGCTGGCAGCGCCGTAGCGAATCGTGAGTTTTTCGGCGAGCTGGGGCTCGACGGGTCTCTGCGGCACTGCCGAGGCCTACTCGCTGCGGTGCATGCCGCGACGTTAGCCCGCCACGCTGTCATTGTGCCCGATGAACAGGCAGAGAAAATGGCCAAGGTACCGGCTAGTCAGGTTACCGGCGCCAGCGACCTGTTAAGTGTCTGCGGCTTACTCAAGTCTAAAAGGCTCGGGGTCGTCACCGTCAAAACCAACCCGTCATCAACTCTGCAGCACACCGAGACGCCGCAGATCACCGGTCAAGAGGTTGCCAAACGTGCCTTAGAGATTGCCGCAGCGGGCGGTCACCACTTACTTATGATCGGACCACCCGGCGCGGGCAAAACGCTGCTCGCGGCTAGCTTACCGCCACTTCTAGAGGCGCTGAGTCCCAGCGACGAACTGGAGCTGTCACTCATCAGAGATCTGCTAGGGCTCGAGCCCTCTGTGGAACGCCCCTTCAGGGCACCTCACCACAATACAACCGCCGCAGGGCTGATCGGTGGTGGCGCCAGTGCCACACCAGGAGAGGTATCCCTCGCTCACGGCGGTGTTTTGTTTTTGGACGAACTGGCCGAGTTTCGCAGTCAAGTATTAGACCTTCTTCGACAACCCCTGGAATCCGGGCGCATTTCACTCAGCAGAGCAAAAGGAACTTACCACTACCCGGCGCGGTTTCAGTTAGTGGCTGCCATGAACCCCTGCCCCTGCGGTTTCGCAGGCATTGAAAACGAAAATTGCCGGTGTAAACCCGATGCTGTCGATCGTTATCAAGGGCGTATCTCCGGCCCCCTTTTAGACCGCATCGACCTACACGTTTGCTTAGAACGGCAGCCCGCCGCCAAGCTTTTGCATTGCGATGCCGCGAACCCTGATGCTCTAGGGCGCCTGAGTACCTTAAATTTAGCGAGAAAAAGACAGCGCAAACGCCAGAAATGCCTCAACGCTGATCTCAGCAACACCCAGTTACTGAAGGTCTGTCCTATGGAGTCGCCGGTTCGGCGTTGGTTTGAGGAGGCCTGTGACCGGCTGCGCTTTTCGGGACGCGGAATTCACAAAACACTGAGGATAGCCCGCACCGTGGCCGACCTCGCACAGGAGTCTGCACTGAGTGAGGTCGTGTTACTCGAGGCTATGGGCTATCGGTCGAGACTACAGCCTTGACGCTACTGGCTGTTATTGACCATGTAGTCAACGGCGGCGTAAATCTCGTCATCGGAGCAGTTGCTGCAACCACCTCTGGCAATCATTCCTGTGCCTGCGACGCCATTGACACCGCTGGCGTAGAGCGCATCCATGCCTTTCTCCATGCGAGTTGCCCATGCTCCGGCATCGCCCACCATGGGTGCTCCTGCGGCTCCCGTAGAGTGACAAGCCATACACGCGCCGTTATAGACCTCTTCACCGGATCGAGCGACTGCCACCGAAGATTCTACAGCGCCACTCCCGCAGCTCTCGTCCCCAGCAACACAAGCATGGCTGAAGGGCTGAATGCGGGCCTCAATTTCGGCACGCTGAGATTTGGACAGGTCGGCCGCCACGGCAATTGCGGGTAGCAGAACGATAAAAAGGGCAAGTAGACGCATGTTAGGTATCTCCTGTGGGAACGCCACCGATCATTGAGGCGCGGAGTATAACCACTTGTGACCCCGCATAAAACTCAAAGGCGACGACCGGGCTTTGAATTTGCTAGATTAAGCGCCCCCACCAACCCTAGGACTCTTCTCAATGAAGCTTTATACCTTCGACTCAGCACCCAACCCCGCTCGACTTAAAATGTTCATTGATTACAAGGGCATCACTGTTGATACCGTACAAATTGACATGGCAAAGGCCGCCCAGCTAGATAAGGGCTATACCGACATTGTTCCTGAAGCCACCTTACCGACCCTAGTTCTCGACGATGGCACCCGCCTTACCGAAGTTATCGCCATTGCACACTATCTCGAGGCAATACACCCCGAGCGTCCGCTATTGGGGACAACGCCATCAGAACGCGCGTTTATTCTCAATTGGAATCATCGCATTTTTAACACCTTGTTCATGGCTTGTGCCGAGGCCTTCCGCAATGGTCATCCGGCTTATGCAGGTCGTGCCCTGCCAGGCCCACAAAATTTTGAACAGATACCGGCACTGGCCGAAAGGGGCAAAGATCGATTGATGACGGGTCTAGAAATGATCAATAGCGAACTCAGTCACCGTCCTTTTATTGCAGGGCAGCAACTGTCTTTTGCCGACATAGACCTACTCGCTGTTTTAACGTTCGCTAAATGGGCGGCGAAAACAGAGCCCCGAGACGATATGACAGATCTTCATGCATGGCGACAGCGCGCCAGCGAGGCACTTCAAGCTGACGCCTGACCGAATTAACGGCCCACAGTGACGCCAGAAATGTTCAAGGAAAGTTCTGTAAAGCAGCGTTGCTTGGTCGAGCTGTGGAGCGGCTGTCGGAGAGTACTGACCGTCGGATGGCTAATCGGCTTCATCGTCGGGTGCTCTCCCCCGGCACAAGGGCCTGATCAACTGCAGGATTATCGCCAGCGTCTGGCAAGAACGCTGGCGACTGCGGTGCCAGATGACGCTTCGGTTTTGATCCCGCCGAGAATTCAAGATGCCGACATACCGCTTCTGGATATTCCCGCAAGCCAGCTCAAACTGCTCGACTTTTTAGCACTCTCGGACTGTGCGCTGCAGGTCAACATTGGGCGTCGCAACAGCAGCTTAGGGCGAAATGCCGCGCCATCACAAAAGCTGCTTTTGGACCTAGAGTTCTTGGCAATGGCACCGGCTTGCGTCAAAACACTCGAGCTCCAATCAGAAACCCGCTTGGTCGACGCGTTAACGGCTGCCATCGCTACAAAAACCCGATATCTGCCGCATCGCATTTTCAATGCGGTGCTGGCAGGACCCGAGTACCGCCAATTTTGGCAGCTCCCCCGCGGGCTGGATCAATATCCATCAGCCGTGGGGGGGGATGTTTTGGATGCCCTGCACTGGTTCGAGCACGCCACGACACAGTGGCTGGCGGGCAACTTTCAGTTCCAAGCTGACCAACTAGAGCAGCGGCTTTACCATCTCCGCGCGGGTGATGGTGGGGCATTGCTACTCGCCGCAGTCACCCAAGCTCGCTCGCTGCAACAGGCTACCCAGCTGCTAGAATCGCGGGCTGCCGCGGGACCACTTTGCCCTAACGGCAGATCATCAACGTCTGCTCGAACGTTAGAGACTGTCGTGGTTAAATATTTCGCTACTGGCGTACAGATTTGGCTTGCAGACTTAAATCGACGAGAACGGCAGCTGTTACCGCCTATCGAAAACCTAGAAACTCAGCTTGCCCCAGTGTTACCCGAGCACTACCGCCAATGGTCTGCTAAACGTAAAACCGTGCTGATGCTTCTGCGCGATACGCCCCGAGAACACATAACCGCGCTGCAACACCTGGCAGCATCCTGTTCAGAATCTGTATTAACACCACCTACTCAGAGCTGATCTCTCTGCTACACTTTACCTTCGTTTTGAGGAGAATCATCATGTCACGAACACGCTTAATTACCGTCGTCAGCTTACTTTTGGCACTGCTGGCCGCCTGTGCATCTGCTCCACCCAAGCCTTCGGTCGACTTCGATGTCGAGCATGACTTCTCTCAGGATAAAAATATCGGCTTTTATGCCCTCAGTGGCGGCGTCACCGGCAGTAACCCCATGCAGATGACCGACTTCCAGAAAGACCGCATCAAAGAAGCGCTGGGTAACGCTCTGGAGGGTAAGGGTTATAACTTAGTGGACAGTGCGACAGATGCTGATTTGTTAATTAGCTGGCACCTCAATACCGTCGAAAAACAAGACGTTCGAACCACGTCATCACCCAGCTATGGCATGGGTGTGGGTTACAGCCGATACAATCGCTACGCCATGTACAACTGCTACAACTGCATGAGCAGTACAGACGTAAAAGTCACGGACTACACCCAAGGCACTTTCATTATCGATATGGTTGATCCCGTAAAAAATCGCTCGGTCTGGCGCAGCGTCACTCAATCCAAAATGAAGGGCGAAATGGTCAAAGACCAGACCACCATCGACAGTGCAGCACGTTTGGTCCTTGCCGATTTTCCGATGGCCCCCTAGAGGCCACTGATCGCGCCGATATCGAGCGAGCAGTTTTGGGGTGGCCCGTGCTTTATGCCGGGCCTCTCAAGCAGGCGCCATCATATCGACGCGGAACCCCCTCACCGCTGCGGGGGAACATGGTTAGGGGTAACCCGTTCGGGTAGCTCCCAAGTACTCCCCACATAACATAGGATAGTAGGTGCAACCTAGAGCCCCTCTGGGTGCGCTGCCATTTGAGCGCAAGCATTACCTATTCGAAGGTTATCGGGCTCGTCAAGAATGTTGGGAGAAATTTGTGAAACTCATCCGTAAACCGCAGCTGCCTAGCCCCTGCCCCCTTCCTCACAGAAACCACAGAGACGTTTGCATAGGCTTGGTTCAATGCCGCTGGCAGGAAGATCCGCAGCGCCATCGGGAAGCATTGAGTCACGGTGTCGCCACCGCCGCGAGTGCCGGCGCGGCGATTGTTTTTCTGCCGGAACTCACGTTATCGCGCTATCCAGCAGACACACTGCCCTCGGGGCCAGCTAATAGCACCGCCGAGGTATTACAGGGCGGGCCAACGCACCAGTTTGCCGCGCAGTTGGCTCGAGACAATGATGTAATGGTGCATTGTTCGATCTTTGAGCACACCGACGCGGCGGACCATCGTGGCTTTAACACGGCTATGGTTGTGGACACCTCGGGAGAGATCGTTGCCCAGACCAGAAAGCTACATATCCCGGTAACCACGGGGTATTACGAAGACCACTATTTTACGCCGGGCCCTGCTGAAAACCCCTACCCCGTGCATTCACTTTCCCTAGACAGTGGCGACATGGCTGTCGGCCTGCCCACCTGCTGGGACGAGTGGTTTCCCGAAGTGCCGCGCTGCTATGCCCTAGGCGGTGCTGAATTACTGTGCTACCCCACCGCTATTGGTTCAGAACCCGATTACCCAAGCTTCGACACCGAGCCTTTACTGCGACAGGTTGTCGTTGGCCACGCTATCGCTAACGGATTGTTTATTGTCATACCCAATCGCTTTGGATCAGAAGGCACACTAGAATTTTACGGCTCCAGCTTCATCGTCGACCCCTTGGGGCGCGTGTTAGCGCAAGCCCCAAAAGATGAAGAGGCCGTTCTGGTTGCTGATATTGATCTAGGGCTACGAGAAGACTGGCTAACGCTCTTTCCCTTCTTTGGAACACGCCGGCCAGATACCTACAGCGCACTCACTGAGGCGCTGAAAAATCCACGCCAGCCTTCTGGGATGGGACTCCACGGAGGCATCCCCGGACTAAGGTCATGACCTGCCTCATGCCGCCAGAATGGGCACCTCACAGCGCCACTTGGATGGCCTTTCCCGCTGGCGCCTACCCGGAAGCCCATGCCACAGACGACGACGTATGGCGGGCTTGGGCCAACGTCGCCAATGTCATCGTTGACCATGAGCCGGTCAACATGTTGTGCCATCCGGAACAGTTACCCACCGCGAGGCGTCTATTGAGTTCGGCGGTTACGCTGCATCAATTTCCCATTGCGGATGCCTGGCTGCGAGATACAGGCCCAACTTTTGTAGTGGCAGATAATGCGTTGAAAGCTGTGGATTGGCGCTTCAATGGCTGGGGCGACAACACCGCTTTTGCTTGGGGTGAGGACGCGAAAATTGCAGCTCACATCGCTGATTTACTGGATATTGAGAGCATTTCATCGCAACTCACCAATGAAGGTGGGGGACTTCATGTAAATGGTGATGGCGTGGTATTGCTCACCGATACGGTCCAGCTGGACCCTGGTCGCAACCCCGACTGGACCCGGCTGCAGGTTGAAGATGAGGTGCACAAACTGTTGGGCACCGATCGCGCTGTCTGGCTACCCCATGGGTTATGGCGGGATTATGCGGCCCACGGGACCCGAGGCCATGTCGATATTGTGGCCTGCTTCAACGAGTCTGGCTCAGTCCTTTTGCACCGCCAGCAAGATGGCAGTCACCCCGACTGTGAACGCTACGAGTTGCATCGTGAGGTGCTAGAGCAAGCTAACCTGACGTACACCGATATTGTGGCGCCCAAAACACTCGAGGATCGCTTTGGCTGGGTGGATTACAGCTACATCAATCACTACGTACTTAACGGAGCGGTAATCGTGCCGGCATTTTCTGACCCCCATGACGGTCTTGCGTGCGAACAGCTCGCAGAAGCTTGGCCCGAGCGCGATATACGAATAGTTGACGCACGGGTTATTTTTGCTATGGGTGGTGGGATACACTGCATCACCCAACAGCAACCACGAATCTGATGTTTACTTACATAAATCCCGATGTCCGCAAAAAGCTGATCGCCCGCAATAAACTCGTCAGAATTGATGAGGAGGGTCGTCAAATCGACTCAGTAGGTGCCTCCCCCCCCGGGCAGCGCAGCTTAAACCTGTTGGGGCCCGTGCCCCTACCCCTCGCGCGCGGTGAGAAACAGCCCATGGCCGATTGGTACGCTACCGTGCGTAGCACCGAATTGTCCGAGGTCGAGGGACTGGCATCCACGCTCAGAGAACAGGGCGGACAGCATTTGTTTTCTCAACTCGCCTCGAGCATGGCGGTCAACAGCGTTCTGGTCATTGGAGATGCCGAAACCTCCGAGTCACCCCTTGTCAGGGTGCATTCCAACTGCCTGACAGGGGATGTTTTTGGCTCAAGGCGCTGCGAGTGTGGGCCCCAACTGGAGGCCGCGATCGATCGCTTGGCGGAGGAGCCCGGCGGCGGCTATCTCATCTACATGGCCGGTCATGAGGGCCGTGGCATTGGGCTTTGGGCGAAGGCCGCTACCTACCTTTTGCAAGACGAGGGCGAGGACACTTATCAGGCCAACCGGTCACTGGGACTGCCCGACGACTCCCGTGACTTCAGCGACGCCGCCACGCTGCTGAAGTATTTCGGCCGTGGTCGACCGCTGCGTTTGCTGACCAACAATCCCAAAAAAGTCGAAGACCTTGTTGCTAGTGGACTGACCAATATAGCGCGCGTCAAACACGTCACCGGTGTCGATGACCACAACCTGCGTTACCTGCAGGCTAAACGGGCTTGGGGCCATTCGATTGATGAGGACGACTTGAGCAGCTAGAGCTCCCTCCGCTTCAGTTTAACCATTCGGGGAGTGGTGCATCACCCAAGGAAATTTCCAGCGTATTGGCTGCGGCTGGGTGGCTGTGGCCCACCATTTCATCATAGGCGCTTCGCTGACGCAGCAGGATCTCACACCCCGCAACGGTCTTGAGGACCCGCTTCATCTCCAGCAAATTATGGCGCTTCAATATTTTGCGTTCATCCTCTGCAATAACCCGCTCTTCCCCGTTAATTCGTGCGTGGGCGATGTACAGGCTGAGATCAACCGACTCTACAACGAGTTGTTCAATATGCTCGGTCTGCTTTTTTAGTTCCTTCAACGTGATTTTCACAATACGGCCCCGCTCTGGTGTGTCCTCTACACCCTACGACAGCGCGGCCGTTTCAGCCCGCTGCCGTTCGCTATTTGTCCAGCGCCATTTATTATGGGTAACCCACTGAACCCGCTGTTCAGACTGTGGCCTTGGCATTGACCGCCCCTGATCGGCAGCGGCCCACAACGCCAAAATTCATCAGGGCTGTCAGCAGCGCTGGCAAGCGATCCCTACAAAAGTTGGACGGGCCCGGTGTTTTCACTCTTAAACGGTGATCATAGCGCCCATGTTGCCCGAGCTTGAAAATGTGCGCTTCACCGCTGCGGGTGAGACCCTTGACGTCTTGCCCTCCTACAGTGGCGTCTATCGATTCTTTGGCGCCGACGAGGCGCTTTTGTATATCGGCAAAAGTATCGATATCAAGTCGCGAATCAATGCCCATTATCAAGAGGGTCGGAAGGTCGGCCGACACCAGCGTATTATGGGGCAAGTCACCCATATTGATTGTTCTCCAACAGCCGGAGAAGTGGGGGCTTTGCTGGCGGAGAACGCCGCGATCAAAGCAGAAACTCCCTTGTATAACCGTCGCCAGCGTCGCGTGAAAAAGCTTTGGACTCTTCATCTGAAACATTCTGAACAAGGATTTTTACAGCCGTCTGCGGCGGATTTTTTGCTCGAATCAGACCGGGCTGTCGACAGTTACGGGTTGTACCAAAATAAGCGTCACATTGAATCAACGCTGCAGCGTCACGCCAGAGATCATGGCCTTTGCTTACGATGTATGGGTATGGACCGAGGTCGCGGACCCTGCTTCCAATACCAATTGGGGCGCTGTGACGGCGCTTGCGCAGGTGCAGAATCGGCTGAGGAGCACAATGCCCGGCTGCTTTCGGCGCTAGACCGAGATCGCATCGCCGCATGGCCTTTTCCCGGTGCCTTGGCTTTGCTAGAGCGCAACGTCAGCCCCCTACCCCAACAACCAAAAGCCCAATACCATTTGGTGCATCACTGGGCCTATTTGGGCACTTTTGCAACGCGTTCTGAAGCCACGCGGGAACTAAAAAAAGGCTGTCAGCGCCTATTCGATCGCGATGGCTACCACCTATTATTGTCAGCCCTGCGTAAAGGACGGCTGGAGATCCTAGATGCCAAGTCAGGTCAGACCGTGGATAACCCATTGCTGGGATCAGGCCGCGACTCTTGAGTGTCTCCGTTGTTTGGTTCAAGCGTGATCTTCGCCTAGCAGACCATGCGCCGCTCTGCGCAGCCGTCGCACTGGGACTACCAGTTTTACTCGTTTACGTGGTTGAGCCCGAGTTACTGAAAAACCCGCATTACCGACGGCGGCACTGGCACTTTATTGCCCAATCTCTCGCTGACCTGAATCGTCAATTGCAGCCCCATGCCGCGAAAATTTGGGTGCTCGAGGGCGACCCAGTCGCACTCTTTTCAGCAATTCATCAAGCAAAGCGCATTACCCACTTATTCAGCTACGAGGAAACTGGCCTCGAAGTCACCTTTGTCAGAGATCGCAAAATGACGACTTGGGCAGACGCGGAAGGAATAGCCTGGCAGGAATTTCCAACGAATGGCGTACAGCGCAGGCGTAAAAATCGCAAAGGCTGGAACCGCCGCTGGGGTAAATTGATGACAGCCCCGACTGAAACAATTAAGCCCGCCCAGCTCAATGCGCTGCACAGCGACCTACCTGAAAGTATAAAAGGCGCGCTTTGCCAACGGCTAGATAGCTGGTTACCCCAGCACCCAAGCTTTCAACCCGGGGGCGAACAGCAAGCACACCTAACCCTCGAAAATTTTTTGTCCCATCGAGCAGGTGGCTATCAGCGACACATCTCAAAACCCGAAGGCAGTCGCCAACATTGCTCACGGTTATCACCTCATCTGGCCTGGGGCAATTTGTCGATTCGCCAAGTACAACACGCTTTAAAACAGCGTCAATCTCAAGGGGGATGGGCACGACCGCTGAGCGCCTTCGAATCACGTCTGCATTGGCACTGCCACTTCATTCAGAAATTTGAAAGCGAATGCACCATGGAGTTTGAGAGCATCAATCGGGGATTCTTGAACTTCCCCCGAGACCAAAGCGAAAACCTAGTGCAGGCTTGGTGTGACGGTCGCACTGGCTTTCCTTATGTGGATGCCTGTATGCGCTGCCTTGAAGCCACCGGCTACTTACACTTTCGGGCTAGAGCCATGCTCGTGAGCTTCCTAACCCATCATCTCTGGCAGGATTGGCGATTGGGAGTGACTTGGCTGGGCTCCCTTTTTCTCGATTTTGAGCCGGGTATCCATTACCCCCAGATGCAAATGCAAGCCGGAGTGACCGGCATCAACACCATACGAATTTATAACCCGGTGAAACAGAGTCTCGAACACGATCCGACCGCTTCCTTCATACGACAGTGGGTTCCCGAGATTGCTGAGCTTCCGACACCCTTGGTACATCAACCGTGGTTGCGCTCGCCACTCGAACACGTTTTGCATCCTGTTGATTACCCCGAACCCATCGTGAATTTAGAAGCCAGTCACCGAAGAGCCCGAGATGTGCTGTGGGAACTGAAGTCTGATCCGCTGATCCATCAAGAGCGCGAACGCATTTTGAATCGCCACGTGGAGCGACGTTTTCAATCGCGTTTTGTAGAACGTGACTAACTTCTCAAAACCTTTGTTATGCTGGGCGAAATAACCGGGGAGCTCATGTCATGCTAGTTTTTCTTTTTGTAGTAGGTGCGTTGATAGCACTGGTCGCCGTGGGGTTAGTTTTGCTACCCATGTTTATCGATGAACAAGCCGTTATAAACCTCGCACAGCAACAATTTAAGGAAGCCACGGCAGGTGAACTCGTGGTTGAGGGCAACGTTGATCTCGGGTTGTTTCCTGAGTTAAAAATTAATCTCGGCAACACGACTATTGATTTACCACCGCAAGCTGACGACGGGTCACGACTGGTTGTAACCGCGCAGGAAGTTGACATCGGCCTGTCCGTTCTCGCCATATTGAGCGGCTCTGATGAGGTCGGTGACGTGCACCTCAGCGGCGCAGACGTTCAAATTTTGGACAATACCGGTGCCCTTCAAACACAGCTAACTATCACTGAGCTTGTGGCTCAAGGACTGAACATGGCGGGCCAACCCATCGGTTTGAACGGCGCGTTGGCCGTAGCCGCTGACCCACAATCCCAACCCATTGAGATTCGATTTGACGGGGCCGTGCGGGTCCCCAGCACTTTTGATCAAGTAACCCTCGATGGATTTAGCACGGAAATAATCGGGGTGCTAAGTGCGCCAGTTAAAACAGAACTATCAGGCACCGCAAAACTATCACCGCTCTCCGCAGACTTAGATTTAAACGTCAATTCACCCGGAGGCGTCATAGACGCGGACCTTAACTATAATGTCGCCGCCAGCCCCCAAATTGATTTGGATTTTCGCAGCGAGCGCCTAGACCTCGACCGGCTCCAACCGGCTAACCAGGGCGATGGCGCAGCTGATGATTCTGCCGCCCCCTCAACGCCAACGACACCTGACAAAGCCCCCGCATCACCTGCGCCTCCTCCTATGCCTTTACCTGTCGGCCCTCTGAAGGACCTCGACATGCAATTGACAATCAGTGCAGGCAGCCTCATCAGCGCAGGACAAACGGTCACTAATGCTCAGTTGCTGCTGCGAGTCGTAGACGGCATCAGTGACCTTGAATACCTACGTGGCACCCTGCATGAGGGTCAGCTAGACACGCAGCTTACCGTCGATGTACGACAACCCACGGTTAAAGTCGCGCTTGCAGGAGGGCTCAAAGGAGTTGAGCTAAACAGCCTACTCACCAGCCTAGAAAAATCCAATACCGCCGCAGGCTATGTCGATATGGCGTGGGATATTGATACCGCTGGCACCAGCGCACAGGCGCTACAAGAAGGTTTGGATGGCGAGCTCAACGTCAACGGACGAAATGTTGAGATCACCAGCGTGTCAGCGCAATCGCTGTTGTGTAGTGCCGTGGCTCAAATTCAACAAACAGCGCTGACCCAAACATTTCCGGAAACGACCGAAGTTACTGCATTAGATATGAAAGTTCGCTTTGAGGATGGGCAAGCACAACTCGCACCGCTGAACCTAGGCACTCCGGGAGTCGCAGTATCGGGTGTTGGCATGGCCAGTTTGGCCACCCTAGATTTCGCAGCAACCCTTCAAGCACAGGTCAATAAAGAACTCGAAGCCATTGACCCTGCCTGCCGCATTGATGACCGTTATACCGGCCTTGATTTGCCCGTGAACTGCGCGGGTAATCTCGCCGATGAGACCGGTAATCTTTGCAGGGTCGACGTGGAAGCTATCGCGCTACAACTGCTCGAGCGAGAAGCTCGATCGAAGTTGTCAAAAGAGGCCGACAAGCTAGGCGAGAAAGCCGGCAACGCCCTCAAAAAATTATTTGGTAACTAACATTCAGGGAAATATGTCGACAAGTCAGCGTTTTGAGCACAGTTTTCATGCCCTCGGGAGTGAATACGTTACCCCAACAGCCGCAACACCTGTTTCCGCACCAAAGTGGCTGGCTTGGAATCATCGGCTCGCCGAGCAGCTGGGTTGGCCGGAGGCTTGGGGACAAAATGAAAATACGCTGGCTACTCTTGCAGGCAATGCCCAATTTGAGAGTTCAAAACCCGGAGCCACAGCCTATGCAGGCCATCAGTTTGGCAACTACAACCCTCAGCTGGGCGATGGCAGAGCCATGTTGTTGGGCGAATGGCGAAGCCCAGACGGTAAGCTTGTAGATATCCAGCTCAAAGGCGCCGGCCCTACTCCCTACTCTCGCGGAGGAGACGGTCGCTCGCCTGTTGGCCCAGTGGTTCGCGAATACCTGATGAGTGAGGCCATGCACGCTTTGGGTGTTCCCACCACCCGCGCCCTCGCTGCCGTCGCCACTGGCGACCCCGTATACCGGCAACAGCTAGAGCCCGGAGCGATCCTCACTCGAGTTGCCACCAGCCATATAAGAATCGGCACCGTTCAGTTTTTCGCTATGACGCGTCAAGGGAAAGGTTTAGAAGAGCTGGTGAACTATGTTACCGAGCGTCACTACTTAGCAGCACTGCAGGAAGCCAAACGTCTCGACCCAGCAGTGACACATGCCCAGGTGTTACTAAATGAAGTTATCCGAGCTTTGGCCAACCTGACAGCACACTGGCAGAGCCTCGGTTTTATCCACGGCGTTCTCAACACAGACAATATGCTGCTTTGCGGCGAGACCGTAGACTATGGGCCCTGTGCCTTTATGGATGTTTTTGCCGCAGGGCAAGTTTTTAGCAGCATTGACACCGGCGGCCGCTACGCATTCGGTAATCAGCCCGGCATTGTTCACTGGAATATCAGCGTGCTTGCACAGTGCCTGCTACCCCTTATTGACGAAGACCAGGAAAAAGCCCTGGTGCTGGCTCAGACCAGTGTCGATCAGTTCCCAACGTTGTTTACCGACATTTATAGCGCGCGCCTCGCCGCAAAATTTGGTCTCGATGCCATGCGTGACACCGATCGCGCCTTAATCGAAACCTTTTTTAATCAACTCGAAGAGGACAAGCTCGATTTCACTCTCGCTTTTCGCTGGTTAACAGAAATTGCTAACGACAATCTTGAGAACACAATCCTGGAAGACTTATTCACGCCCAGCAGCGGTATCTTGA
The DNA here is from genome assembly GCF_051201645.1 of Luminiphilus sp. nBUS_16. Classification (GTDB taxonomy): domain Bacteria; phylum Pseudomonadota; class Gammaproteobacteria; order Pseudomonadales; family Halieaceae; genus Luminiphilus. The sequence goes on from NZ_CP179205.1 coordinate 3,046,914, forward strand.
ATTGGCTGACGCAGTGGTCCAGTCGTCGCGGTCAGGCAACGCCATCGAGCAGTGAGCGCATGAAAAACGCCAACCCCGTAGTGATACCCCGCAACCATTGGGTTGCGCAGGCCATTAACTCGGCCGAGGCCGGTGACAGCCAGCTGATGGACACCCTCCATTCCCGTTGGCAGGACCCCTTCAGCTGGCAGGCCGGTGACGAACAATTTGCGGCGGCGCCAAAAAGTGAAGAGCAAGTGCACCGAACCTTTTGTGGCACTTGATGCCCTGAGTGTATAATCACCCAAAATCTTGAGAGCTCCCACGTGCCGTTTTCTTTCCTAGGCAAAACCCTCAGCGGTTGCTTCACCGTTCCCTCGGGAATCGTGACCACCGCCCCCAGTATCATTCAACGCGTTATCCGCGACATGCCTGAGGTTGGTGTCATTACCACTAAAAGCATTGGTCTGGAACCTCGCTTGGGTTACCGAGAACCGGTGTACAGTCAGTTTGCACCCGGGTGCTTTGTCAATGCCGTCGGGCTCACCAACCCCGGTGCGCAGGCCTCTCTCGAAAGTTTGGGGCAACTTCGCGTGCCCGAGGATCGTTTTTTATTGGTTTCTATTTTTGGCGGCAGCGTTGAAGAGTTTGTCGCGGTTGCCAAAATACTCGAGCCCGTGGCCGATGGTTTTGAGCTGAACTTGTCCTGCCCCCACGCCAGCGGCTATGGCATGGCAATGGGGCAAGATCCCAAAATTGTTCATGACATTGTTGCCGCTGTTAAGCAGGCCGTTTCCAAGCCCGTCATCCCTAAATTAACGCCTAACGTCACCAATATTGCTGAAATTGGACAAGCGGCCCTTGATGCCGGTGCCGATGGTTTGTGTGCCATTAATACGGTGGGACCCGGCTATACCGAAGCCCACGGTGAACCCGTGCTTAGCAATGGGGTAGGTGGCATGTCAGGCAAAGGCGTATTACCCACCGCCTTAAAATGCATCCGTGAACTGCGGGCTATTACTGACAAGCCCATTATTGGTTGCGGCGGACTTTCAAGCGCCGCTGATGTTAAAGCGGCTCAACATGCTGGCGCCACAATTGCTGGTGTGGGTTCGGCTCTGTCGGGCATGGACACTGAAGACCTTAAACATTATTTCAGCACGCTAAATCGAGAGCTACAGGGGTCAGGCAGTCAGGCCGAAACCCAGATTCGATATGACCTGAGCATGGAGTTTCAGCCGGTTACAGTCGCAACTAATGAAGCCGTTTGCGATGACATCACGGTGGTAACCTTCAATGAAACAATGAACATTCAGGCGGGAGAATATGTCTTTATCTGGATCCCAGGCGTCGGTGAGAAGCCCTTTTCCTGCTTAACCGATAGCCCTCTGCGACTTGCGGTGATTAATGTAGGGCCATTTACAGAGGCTTGTTATCAGCTGGAACCAGGGGCAACGGTTTATTTGCGAGGCCCCTACGGCACCCCGGTAATGCCCCCCGAAGATGCCGATATTATTTGCGTTGCTGGAGGTACAGGACTCGCCGCGGTTTACCAGATCGCGCGAGACTTTGGCTCTAACGAACAGCCTGCACATATTTTTGCAGGCGCTAGAACCGCCGATAGACTGTACTTTATAGAAGACTGCAAAGACATTGCTCAAGTCACCACCGCGACTGACGATGGCTCCTCTGGGTTCCAAGGTCGAGTTACTGACGCACTTGCTGAGCACCTGGCCAAGCTGACGCCCGAGGCCTTGAGCAAACTTTGGTTCTATAACTGTGGGCCCGCGCCCATGATTCATGCAGCCGAGAAGGTGCAGCGGGAATACGGCAGCGAACAACAAATTTACAGTGCCATTGATTACACCACAAAGTGTGGTGTTGGTATTTGTGGCGCCTGCGCGTCTCCCGATGGTCGACGTATTTGTATCGATGGCCCGTTCATAAATCGGGAGCCGGATTTATTGCCTAAATTAGGCTAGCCAGAGGGTTAGCAGGGCGCCTAAAAACACTCCCTTCAAGAATGCCACCCAGAGAAGCTGATAGGCGTCTAATCCTAGGCGCTGCTGCCACTGCGTCGTTTGCTTTCGATGCCAAGCCCAAAACCCCATCTTTGTAACTCCTGCGCGGCCTAAAAAGTTCTCGATAGCACCTTCAACCTAGCGCACTCCAATCAAAAGTAAAGGCCGTTGAATTACCCAAAGCACGCAATGTGAACCAGGCAGGGTTGAGACCCTAGAACATGATGGCGCAACGCACCCCACTCACAGCACCATCGAGCATCGCTCTCTTGGGTCTCTCGCAGCCGACTTTGGCCAGCAGCCAAGGCTGTGGTGAAAATTGAATTAGCCCCAAAAATCGCTTCATCCCGATCTGAACCCCACAAAGCCGAAAGAGCCACCGCGTATCTAGGCGTCGAACAACAACCCTTGCTTTTATACCCATACCCCCTTAGGGTATACGGCATGAGACCTGAAACCAAAAAACTCGTTGATCAACGCCTCGCCCGCATAGAAGGCCAAGTTAAAGCCGTTCGACGGCTTGTCGAGGAAAATCAGTACTGTGTCGACGTTGTCCGACAGGTGCAGGCTGCCCGTGCTGCTTTAGCCAGCATGGAGACCCTAATCGTGGAGGATCACGTTGACACCTGCGTAGAGCAAGCGCTGACCAACGGCTCCATCGATGAGCGTCGGGACAAGGTCAATGAGTTAGTCGGTATTTTGTCGGGCAAGAAAAAGTGAGAATCATCGCCGGACTGCTGCTGCTACTAATTTCTGCAGCAGGCTCGGCTCGGCCGGTTTCTTACGTTGGCGGCTGGACCCTGATCGAAGAGTCTAACCGGCAATCAACTGCCGCTTTGATCCACTACACACCCTCACCCAGTTGGTCTTTGGGTCTTCGAAGCGAGTCGGTTCGTGATGAAGACTATGCCATCACTAGCCTACAACCCACTTATTTACTGAAGCGCTGGTTTGGGCAACACTATCAGGCCAATATCTATTTACAAGGCGGTATAGGTCTTGCGTCAGGGACCTCTGGCAACCCATTGAGCAGCACAACCGCGGCTTATGCCGGGGTCATCGCCGACTGGGAAACGCGCCGATTTTTTTTGGGTTATAACGCTCGATATGTTGACGCAGGCCACTTTGGCGACAATGCCATGCAACTTGTGCGAGTGGGTTGGGCACCTTACGAAGGCGATACTCAGGATCTGCACACCTGGCTCATGCTGGAAGTTGATCACCGCCCAGAGTCTAAAGATCCCGTTTCCGTAACACCCTTACTAAGATTTTTTCGTGGCCCCGCCCTGCTAGAAGTTGGTTTCAATATCGTCGACCCCACCCCATTGCTTAACTTCACTTACCGTTTTTAACTAGAGTAGAAAGCTTATGAATATGATGAGTCGCTTTCTCTTGGTCTTGCTCTTCCTGCTGTTATCGACAGCAGTGTGGAGTCAGCATGAGCACGGGCAGGCACATGAACATGAACATGAACATGAACAAAGTGTTTCCGAAAATACGGCAGACGCCGCCAGCGTCACCCCGGCAACGGGCCGCCTTACCACCACTCCTGAAATAGAAGCCGCACTGGCCAACGGGGGTACCGCCGTGGTCGCCGATGTTCTGGGCGTCGTCTGCGATTTTTGTGCCGTCGCCATGAATAAAATTTTTGGCAAACAAGAAGAGGTCACTGCGGTTTACGTCGACCTCGACACCAAGGCCCTAAATTTGGTCTTTAAGCCCGGTGCGTCCCTCGATGATGAAGCCATCGCCGCTTTAGCAGTCCAAGCCGGTTATAGAATTTCAGCTGTTCACCGCAATGCTGCGGTATTGGGTAGCTAACATGCTGAGTTATTGGCGTAGCGGTATTGCCCCAACCCTGACAATGTTCACCAGCTTATCGACTCTGCTGTGTTGTGCGCTGCCTGCACTGCTAATTTCAATCGGCGCGGGCGCCGTGATGGTAGGCATTACTACCGCCATACCGGGAATCATGTGGCTATCGGCCCACAAAGGGCCACTGTTCATATTCGCGGCCACCATGCTCATGGCGTGTTCAGCCTTGGTCTGGAGACAGCGGCGCAGCCCCTGCCCCCTCGACCCAATTCAGGCTCAAGCCTGCATGCGTTTACGGCGGTATAGTATTGGGATGCTCGTCGTGTCGACAACCACATTGGGGACCGGTATTTTCTTTGCCTACCTCTGGCCTATGATTTATTTGTAGCCAACACACTAAGGAGTATCGATGCGCAACACTGAAAACTCCTGGCGCAAAAGCCTATTACTCGCGGGTTTAACGCTGCCCCCAGTCGTTGCGATCTTAGCCGATTTGAGCAGCGGTCCCCTGCGGGCGTTTACAGTACTGCCCTATCTCTTTGCAACATTAGGCTGCTACTGGACAGGATCCAGCAGGAGTTTGTTGGTCATTTCAGGCGGGTCTCTGATGTTGCTAACCCTTGGCACCTTTGCCAAGGGTTCTGATCACATTTTATTTTATGTGAACAGGGCTACTTTTGGAGCAACGCTTCTGGCCTGCGCCTTCATCACCCACAGAGCGATTCAATCGCGCCAAAATCTGGTTCAGCAATCTTTAGCGCAAGTTCTTGAAGATTTAGATGCTGGGCTGGCGATATTTGGAAAAAAGCGGACCCTCATTTTTGCCAATACAGCCTTTACCAACATCCTTTCTGATTTGAACCCTGAGAAAAGCGACAGCAAGGGTCGCGCTGAAGATATTGGCATGACCTTCACTCAGGCAATCGAGCAGCTGTCTTCAGAACCTCTACAGTGGAACCAATCGCAGCAGTGGCTCGCACAAAGGCGTTCTCGCGAGCTACCCGATTCGACTCCACTTGAGTTGCGACTATCAGACGGTCGCCACTTTCAGCTGTATATTCAGGATTTGGAAATGGGAAAAACCATGATTCTGCACGATATTTCATCCTTAAAGTCCTACCAGGCGCAGGCCATACAGGCGTCAAAGCTGGCTCTTTTGGGTGAGTTGTCAGCATCACTCGCCCATGAAATTAGCCAGCCATTGGGCGCTGTTGAACTAATAACCGATAACATCATGCTGCACCTTGAGCAGGCTGAGGGGAATGTTAATAAAGACTATATTGTCGGAAAGCTTGAGCGCACCCGGAACGCCGCGGGAAAAGCGCGAAAAGTTATCGACCATCTCAGGCGGTTTGGTAGAAATGCGAAAGAAGACCCGACGCCAGTTGACCTACGCGATGTTCTATACAGCGCCGTAGACCTCATGCAAGATCAATATAAAAACTCAAATGTCGAGTTGGTCATTGAACAGCCTGAGCATGCCACCTTTGTGATGGGTCATCCTATCCAGTTAGAGCAGGTATTTCTAAACCTGCTCACGAACGCACGGGATGCCGTGGCTGATCACGTATCTGACCCGCGGGTCAGCGTAGCTTTAGCCATCGACGGTGACCGTGTTTCCGTCAGTGTGGCTGACAATGGTCCGGGAGTTCCCGAGGCTTTACAGTGCGACATTTTCGATGCGTTTTTCACCACAAAAGCCATTGGCAAAGGCACCGGTCTTGGCCTTTCCGTGAGTCGAGGTATCATTGCCGCTCTTAAAGGTGAATTGACGCTTACATCAAGTGAGGACGGCGCCACCTTCACTATAACGTTACCGGTGAGTGATGGCGTTGCGACTACAGCGTAAATTAAGGCGATGGCACCGCTGGCTGGCCATTGTTACTGCAGTACAGCTTCTGGCGTGGACGTTAAGTGGAATATTTTTTGCGTTCATCGACATTGAGTTTGTTCGAGGCGCCGACCATCGCCAACCTGCACTGCAAACGCCGATCGACCTTTCTGCGGCAAGCTGGATCACCGCCGACGCTACCGAGGTTTTGATCCGCAACCGGCTGCCTGAGGAGGTTGTTGTCGGTGTAGTGGGCCTTGAGGAAACACGCTGGTACCTACCTAATGGTAAGGTATTACCAGCGCTGAATGAGATTGAGGCGTTGCAACTTGCCGGCTTAAAGACAGACCTTAACGCGAACCGTGCGGTGTTTATTACTGAGGCAGAGGTCGGCTCAGAGTATCGAGGTCGGGCACTGCCACTATGGCGAGTTTTTAAGGATAAAAATCCCAGCACCGTGGCCTATATTGACGCTGCGTCGGGTGAGTTGGTAGCGGTTAGAAACACCGCGTGGCGCTGGTGGGATTTCCTCTGGTCACTGCACATCATGGATTATGACGATAGAGACACCATTGGCACCCTATTGTTGAAGCTGTTTTCCATCATGTCATTGCTGACGGCTATCGCTGGTGTCGCACTTTTTATTTCTCTTCCGAAAAAGTGGCGGTAACGAAGCGTTTTTCTTAACGCTTCGCCCCGCCAAAACACGATACGCTCACCATATCTTCACTCTTTGTTCGGGGGGCAGGTAAAGCGCATTGTCAGGGGTTACATTAAAGGCCTCGTACCATTCAGGCACGTTTCTTACAGGCCCGTTAGCACGATACTGACTGGGTGAGTGTGGATTTGTGGCTATTAGCTGACGCATAGCCTCATCGCGCATTTTTGCACGCCAAATCTGAGCGAAGCCCAGAAAAACTCGCTGAACCCCCGTAAGACCATCAAGCTCAGGAGCCTCCTCTCCCTTTAGGGAAGCTTGGTAGGCTCGCAACGCAATGGTGATGCCACCCAAGTCTCCAATATTTTCGCCCAAGGTGAATTCGCCGTTAGTACAGAGGTCATCAAACGGGCAAAAATCTGCATACTGCGCTATCAGACTGTTGGTGCGCACCTCAAATTGGGCCGCGTCCTCATCGGTCCACCAATTACGGATAGCGCCATCACCGTCAAACTTACTGCCGCTATCGTCAAGTCCATGGCCTATCTCGTGACCAATAACCGCACCAATACCCCCATAATTCACCGCATCCTCTGCATCTAAATTGAAGAAAGGCGGTTGCAGTATGGCAGCTGGAAAAACAATGACGTTAAGCACAGGCGAGTAGTAGGCATTGACGGTTTGCGGCGTCATGCCCCACTCGGTTCTGTCGACCTTAGCGCCATGACGCGCGATATCGCGATTGCGCTCAGCCTCGACTAACCCCAAGCGATTGCCATAGTAATCGTCGGCTTTAATCACCGCGCCCGCGTAATCACGGAACACGTCTGGATAACCAATCATAGGCTTGAACTTAGAGAGCTTGTCTAGGGCCTCAATTTTTGTGGCGTCTGACATCCACTCAAGCTGGGTAATGCTGTCGCGGTAGGCGTCGATTAGGTTCGCAACCAACGCCTCCATTCGCGCCTTTGCTTCTGGGGGAAAGTGACGCTCTACATAGACTTTGCCCACCAACTCACCCAGGGACCTGCCCACTACGCCTACTGCGCGCTGCCAGTCGGGTAACTGCTGCTCTACGCCAGAAAGGGTTTTTCGGTAAAACTCAAAACGACGTTGATCCATGGCTTTAGTGAGCAAAGAGGCTTCAGCATTAATCAAATGCCAACGGAGATAAGTCTGCCAATCTTCAACCGAGGTCTTTTCAATAATAGCGCCCAGAGCGTTAAAGTAATCGGAAGAAATCGACACCAAATAGCCGGGGTTCTCAAGCCCAAACCCGTCCAGATAACCCGACCAATTTACGCCGCCCACCAATTCAGGTAAGTCTTGCTGCTCAATGCGGCGATAATTATCAGCGAATCGACGCATACGCTCCTTAACTAAGTGTTGCTCTGCAATGGCCACCTCGAGGTCATAAATTTTCCTTACGGCCGCCGCATCGGTGGCTAGTCCCGCTATTTGGTGGAGCTCAAGCATGTAAGCCCGATACTGCTCTCGGATGCGCTCTGATTTGGGATCGTCTTTAAAGTAGTACTCACGATCTGGTAAACCAATGCCTCCCTGACTGAGATAAAACGCATAAATGCCCGGTTCCTTCGCATCAGCGTATTGCCATATTTCAACAGGAGAATTAAATCCATAGCGTGCCGCCACGCCAAAGTAGGAAAACACATCATCATGGCTTTGCAGCGCATCGATCTTGTCTAAAAACGGCCCTAGTGGTGCAAGTGCACGAGCATCACGACTTTCCCAGTCTAAAAACGAACTATAAAGATCGCCTACTCGCTGCTGATCACTGCCTGACGGGAAGGCGCCTGCGGCGGATTCTTCGATGATGTCACGAACTTGCGCGTCGGAGTTGTCTCGAAGTACGTCCATTGCGCCATAACGCGACTTATCTGCGGGTATCTCAACATTCGCCAATGCTTTGCCGTTAGCGTAAGCAAAAAAGTCGTCGCCTGGTGAGACCGACAGATCTAGCTCTGATGCGTCAAAACCTGAAATCTGTGTATCCGCTACTAAGGGACTACCCTTATCGTCCTGACAAGCCGTTAAACCAACTATCAAACCTAGAACAGCCATTCTTCGAAACATGATGCGTCCCTGCGATGAATTAAAGAGGATCGAGAGGCTACCTTGTGTACTCAGCGGTCGCCATGTTTTTCTTACTGCAGAATTTTGGGATAGTTCTGCGGCATTTTCATTTCAGCTTGTTATAACCCCTGCTGCCAACCAGACTGAGGCACCCGCAAGCGGCCACGCCTTTAAGCTATTGCAGCACTAGAATTACAAATGACGACGGGCCACAGCTTTTTTGGGGGGGGGGTACCTATTTAGCCTGAAAACCCTGAATCAACGTTTGTTAAGAAGGGCGTCTGAACGTGATTGGAGTTGATCATGGCTATCAAGATTGGACAAATGAGCCAATCGGTCGACTGGAAAATCGCTCTGCGCATCATGAGACTGCAACGGAGTACCTGATTTAACAACGCGATCACCGTCTGCCGGCGCGGGACGAAACTGCAGCAACACAAATAATAGGGCGCCATAAACGATAAAGATTTTTGCCATAAGCGCATAAATCACGATACCCGGATGCTCTCTAGCGAGAAACGCTTCAACATCGCCATAAAGCAGTGATGTGACGCCTGCAAATAGCAGTACCGCTAAGACACGGAAAAGCCTTGATTTGTGCTTGCCCAAAAAAAACAAAATCGAGGAATACTTAACAAAACGGAACAGTGACATGTTCAGATTCCTATATTGATACCCAATAACAGCGCGGCAACACCAAAACCTTTCCAGCCTATACCTGACCAGATTTCCTTTTCCTTTTCTGCAACCAAATACTCAAGTTCTTGCTCGCTGTAGCTCGACTCATCACGCCCTGCGTGAATCATATCTTGCCTCACCTTCGCGATAGCGCGATCGCGTAAGCGTTGACGAACGACACGGGGCATACGCAACTTTGATTTTTCCTCGGTCTTCATCACTACGTTCCTTATCACTGCCCAAGCGGGCTGCATCAGACCAGACACGTTTACGTTAAATACCTTACCACTAATTAGTAATGCCGCTTCGAATTGCCATTTCTAGGCGCGTGCTAGCAAGACCGGCCGAGTCAGAAGGATCAAGAGGGCATGCTCTATTTCGCCACAAGCCTAATAAAAATAGGTTGCATATATGTAACGCGTTACCTAATGTTAATTTTGAATACGTATGATTAACGCAATAGTCACTGGAAAGCCGATATGCCACAGCGCGAACTCACCGAACAAGAAGTCACCCGCTTTTCTGAGGATGGCGTCATTAAAGTCGATCAGGCAGTCGAAAGTGATTGGATCCCCAAGTTGCTTGCAGTCGCAGAGCAACAGCTCAAAAACCCCAGTAAGTGGGTTAACGACGTCAATAGCGGCGCCTCTGAAGATCGGCTGTTCACCGATCGCTACCTCTGGCGCAGCAATGATGTTATCCACCAGTTTATTCGCGAGTCGGGTTGTGCTCGTCTTGCAGCGCAAGCCATGAACAGCCAATCGTCACGCTTTTATTTTGATCACCTGCTGATCAAAAAGGTAAAGACCAAAGCTCCCACGCCTTGGCATCAGGATGCGCCCTATTGGCCTTTCACCGGGAAGCAAATTGCCTCCATTTGGTTAGCCCTGACGCCGGTCACCGTGGCGGGGAGTTCTCTAGAGTTTATACGTGGCTCACATCATGATGATGTCTACTATCTACCTGCTGTATTTGGTGGTGCAGAAAATACATCAGGCCAGTGGGCCAATACACAGCAAGGTGTCCCGGTACCCGACATTGAGGCCGAGCGTGACAAATACGATATTGTTGGGTTCGATTTAGAACCGGGCGACGCTTTAATATTTTCGGCTTGGATGCTGCACGGAGCACCCGGAAACCAGTCCGCAACGCAGGATCGAATCGCACTATCAACCCGCTGGCTTGGTGATGATGTTCTATGGGACCCCAGAGAGGGTGTGGACCCTTCCGTAAACCCCGAGCACGTCGCTGTGCAGTCGGGCGCTCCGGTTCACGACAATGCTTTTTTTCCTGAGCTATATCGCGCATAACCGCGCTCTGACCTCGGCTCATCCCAAGTCAATCTATGGCGCATTGAGCACATAGCTTGGCGGAACCTACTAAGACGCTTTAGCGCGATAACCATAATCTTCTGTTCATAGTCATTGTGTTGTAAGGACGAGCTATGAATATTGAATTTATTACCGACGCTGATTACGATTTACCGCACGAAACGAAGGTCCAGCGAGAGATAAAGACCCCCCAGGCGTCCAACCCTGCTGTTGGGCCCGCCTTCAAATGCGGCAGCATGACATTGGTAAAAACTTGTGCTCATAAGGGCTGCGCCTGCCAGTCAATAAAGATCCCCAAGTACAAATCACGTTAACTCATGAAGAGGACGCGGCCTGGCGCCTGACCAAAGTGATGACGCCCCCATAGATCATCCACGGTGCCAGCAGCCAAGGAACCTGTCCCTGAAACGTAATAGTGCGCCCATTAAATTCGAATAACAGTGGGTTCCACCACGGACCCGCAGGCGCTAAGGGTGCCCACGATAGTGGCTTACCTACTGCTAGTTGATCGTGATAGAGAAACATTTCGACTAAAATATTTTGCCCCAACGCCCAAAGCATGAACACTGTGAAGGGCCACCAGTGCCACGTTTGAAAAACCTCTGCTCGCCGCCCACTACTGATCCACATAAACCACAGCCCCACCAACGTGATGCTTCCGGCATCGGCAAGTGAGTTCAGTAACCAGTTAATGTGTATAGGAATAAATTGGGTCAATACCTCGCTTCTGCGCGCATCAACGGGGTCGCCGGCCCACACACCATAGGTAAACCACAGCTCCCAGCCCAGCGCACAAAGTAGAAAACTCCCGAGATAGGCGCGAAGTACCCAGGATTGTAGACGGCCGCGTCGATACAGCCAGGGCACAATCACTAGCGGCAATAACGCGCTGGTATAAACAACGACAATCACTCGAAGATATTCAAGGGTCATAAGTACATTCCATTGTGTGTTAGGTCACTTTCCAATAGAGCAGACCCTAACAGAGTTACCCCAAAATCTAATTTAAAAACACACTCAACACCGCGGTCTTTATAAACCAACCCCTGACGCAGCAGGTGCGATGTCCTTTTTTTGTCGTCACAGAACAGAGTCTGCAGGTGCATGTACAGCAATGACAACATGGCCCCTCATACCCGGAAATTTAGCCGACAGCAATTCAGGAGGCGCAGAAACACTTTAGGGAATTCTGCGAATAAGCTGATAAGGTTCATGCCGTCACCATCGCGCCCATGAGCACACTAAGGGTGTTCAGGCGGGCACTGTTCTTACCCGATACCGGAAGGAGGCTTGAGACGTGTTCTGTGTAAAAAATGTCTGCTTAGGCCTTGCGATTGCTATTTTGATGAGTGGCTGTAGTCCAACGGGCAGCAAGAGGCCAGAGAATTCCACCATTAAAAATTGCGAGCCAGAGTTCAACGGCGACGGCTCCATTCGCCGGATGATCTGCCGTTAGTGTGCCCGTTTTTCTGAACCCCCACGGCAAACACAATTTCAGATCGGGAGGTTTATTGAGCTTGCTCTGTCTTAAGCGTGCTATGGCGCAGCTCGAGAAGTTGAGCATGAAGCCAAGGGCCGCTTGCCGTTTCAACACCGTCACAGATAACCGCGTATGAACGACCACTCCATGAACTTTTTGTCGCTAAGCGATCAATAAAGTTTTCGGTCGTTTCAACATAACGCTGTCCGCGGCTGTATTTAAGGGCCAAATGCTCGGCGGCATCTGGCGACGCGTGCAGGCTGCCATTGCGTTGGAAATCACAACCACTCTTTGCAACAACCTCAAGCAAGGCGTTTATCTCAGCCTCAACATGCGACTCGTTTGCAAGCAATCCGATGGACAGAACTAAACTGCAAGCTAAAACGACAGCGCAGAGAACATTGCGAAATGTTGTGCGCCCAGCCAAGGCCGGGCGAGTTTTTTGAACAATCAACGCTTTTGCTTAATCATCGAAGTCAGAGCTTTGAGTTTTGTGAGTGCCACCATAATTAGCCGGTGAAAAGTGCGTGGATTTAACGCGCCATTCTCCGTCACTCTCTTTCAACCAGACACTGGTGACACGCGTGCGATAAGGGGAAACATTGCCTTCCATACCCACTACCCCTTCAGCGTAATAGCGGGCATAAACGACACCCTCGGCAATCTCAGTGGCTTCAGGATAGACAACCCGAAGATTACCTGTATTGCCCACCATATTTTTTTTCCAATCCTCGGCCGAGGCTATCGCCATGGGCTTGTGAAAGCTGCCATCTGAATTGGTGCCCAAGAATCCGGTCTGACTTTCCATGGCCGCAACGGTTTCGTGATCGTTATTATTTCTGGCATCCCAGTAGGTTTCGATAGCGGCTTTTACCATAGCCTCTGAAGGTAAGTGCCCATCAGCAAAAACCAAGGCCGGGAGAAGTGTTACCACGAACAAGCAATGTGCAAAAATTTTCATGTGATGCTCCTCATTACAGTAATAATCAACGTTATAAATATCTCGCTAACAGCCCAAGGGGCCTCCGCGCTCAGCGCTAGTCCACACTATCATTGCTGCCGATCGATCCAAAATTCACCATGTCGTTGGCGCTTATCAAATTCAACGCCAGACCCACCGTATAAAAGCTGGTCACCGAAAATTCGGAGATGTCTGCGGCGGTATGAATAACCGTAATACCCTTACATAAATCCATACAGGCGGCTTTGCTGACCTCTTGAAGTAAAGCAAATTGACGAAAATAGTCAGCCAGTTGTGATTTTCCCTGTCGTTCCCGTTGCGCGTTTTTTAATGCCAGTTGGTTATCAACCGACGCTTCTATGCGACTAAGAATGTCAGCCCGGGTATTAGACACCTGCTGAACCATTTGAGAGTAACGTAGTTCTATATCAACGTTATTTCGATCGGCATTTTCCGAGTGGTAGTCTGCTAGATGATCATCAAGGCAAACCAAGCATCGTGTAATGCCAAAGTAGTTTGCAACCAGGGGCGTAATTGCAGAAATGCCAGTGGCAGCGACAGGGTCACCTTGAATCACAATGATCCTGGGTTTAACCGGCGGCTTTTTTGCCCAATGCTTGGTGAGCTGCCCGACGAGGTGATCGGCCACGACAACCGGGTCACGCTCATCGTAGTTGCCCATTCCTTCAATAAAAACAGGGTGGTATTGCGCCAGCTTTGAATGACAATCTTTTGGCAACGTAACTATCTTCCCTGCAGTTTTTTCTGCGCTAGCAGACACACATTTCAAAACAATCGACTAAATGTTTAACGACCGTGCCTCAACATTTCGCATTGGGCTTGTCCCCTTCAGCAAAGGCGCTCTGCGATGACCTTCTCAGCAATAGTGGCATCAATTTTTGGCCGTTGGCGGTTTGCTGGGTGGATGCTCCACAACAGGTATCCGATACGAGCAGGCAGGCTTGTTACAGCACTCGTAGTTATCCATCAGCGCGTAGGTTCCTCTCTCGTGACAAGGCGTGCAATAGGGTCCTTGCCATTGTTCCCCCTCAGCGACCCATAACGCCCCTTTCCAAAGTCGCTCACTGCGACGTCTTTGAAGCGACAGGTACATTGTGAATGCAGCAACCGCACTAGCAACGACCGCACAACCCGCCAAAAAAACCGTGAAATATTCATGCTGGACATATGTCAGGGGCAAAAACAGCCACTGCCCCGCCCACATCGCGATCACAATCGCCGGCCACCTGAGCCACACGATGACTGACTTCCTTGAAGTGTTCATATTTATCTTCTCCCGCACACACCCACCGGCAAAACACGCCCCACCAAAACTCATACTGCGGCGCGTCTAGTGAGTCTCACTCATATTTGCCATCAAATAAACCGTTGTCGCCATCGCCACTGCCAGTTGATAGTCTATTCACGTTAGGCGATAACATGCTGCAGTTCCCATACAAGCAGGCCCCCTACAAACTTCAGTCCCCATACAAGGATTACAGCAATGAACTTTGTACAGGCAATCAGAAGTGTATTTGTCAATTACTTCAACTTTTCAGGGAGAGCGAGCAGGTCCGAGTACTGGTTTTTCCATCTCTTCCTGTTAATCGCCGATATCGCTGTCGACATTGCTGATACTTTAATTTTTGGCGACGCAGAATTAGCACCTATTAACCTCATTTTTTTTCTAGGTATTTTAATACCGACAGTGGCTGTATCCGTTCGCCGCTTGCATGACATCGATAGAACGGGTTGGTGGGGGCTATTGCTGCTGACCGTCGTTGGACTTTTGGTATTGCTTTACTGGGATCTAAAACCAGGCGACGAGGGTGAGAACCGTTTTGGCAATAACCCTCTGACGCAAGACGGGTCGGAAACGGATACAAAAAAACATGCCGTCGGTGTCAAAGGTGCAATAGTTATCTGCCTCATTTTTGCCGGCATTTTTGTCGCCATGATTGCTGCCTCAATCGCTCTAACGGCTTACAACGAATACTCGTTGCGCTCTGAAGAACAAAACAAACCAATGACCTTGCCACCGGAAGAACCCAGCACTGAGCAACCTAACGTGCCGTAATTTCAATCTGACTCAGCAAGACAGGCCGATCGAGCGCATTTGTTGTGCCTCGCAACTGGCTCAGGCTCGCATTGCAGCAGCAACCTTTCTGTCATGAAGCTTGCCTGACTCTGCGCAGATAGCAGCAGCATCACGGCAAGTACAGCCGAAGAAATCAGCATGTTCAAAAGTGTACTGTTCATGGCTCTTACCTCGCTAAATAAGTTGCGCCATCCGTGGCCGCGTCAGGTCATGTCTGCGCTAATCCGTCCTTGATGTGCTTATTATCCGGGAACCAGGCATCTTCTGATTTGCAAGTTGCGTCAATCGTTAGGCAGGAAGCGCCAACTGTCAGACATAAAAAAGCCCGCACTGGGCGGGCAAGGGACGCTCTAACTTTGAGGCGCCCATTATTAAGCGATAGGCTTTCGTGAGATTGACAAAATACGCCAACGTTTTGGCTCAACACGCCAAGGTAGGACATTACAGGTAGTAATGTTGGGCTGAACGTTATGGCAACGTTGCAGTTAATCCTGCGCTGAGTCTCGCGGTTCGATGTCAGAACACTCTGAACTAGCGACGTGCAGATTCCATCAGGCCCAAATTTTTCACGGCGGCGGGAGCTTTCGCTGCTGATAACTGACTACCTTTTGCGCACTTCACAGTTTTAAGCACATGGCATAACGGCAATCATAGGATCCAAAACACAGCCAATCTGATTGCTGTGTGTGGACACTGAGTCACTCTTTGCGTGCCTGATGGATCCGCCGCTATAAGTACCCACTGACAGGGCGGATCACGGTTTATTGCTAATGCTCGTTTCTGAGTGACGCAACCCCCATCTGATTCGGTCAATGTCGGTTACCTAACGGGTCAAACAAGCACGGCTTTCTGAAATTTATGTAAAGGAAGCTTTACTTTTTTGGCGGGGCTGGGCATAATGTAAAGGTTACTTAACTTTTTGTAAAAGGAGCTTACATGAAAATGAACCCGCAAACACAATCGAACCAATTAGATCGCGAGCTGAAAAGTACGGCTAGAAGACTTTTTGTTTTCACCGGCACTTGGGTAGCAAGTACCGCCCTGCTCACGTTTGGACCCAGGATGTGGTGGGAATATGATGTTTTAACCACCGTACTCGTCATAGCGCTCAACCTACTGGCAGGTGCCATGATGCTCTTTGCCTTTTTTAGACACCTGAAAAGCATGGATGAACTTCAACGACAAACACACCTTGAGGCCATGGCTTTGACATTGGGTATCACGATGATTTTCACCGTTGTTTACGGCAGTCTACCCACCGTGCAGTTACTGGAAGATGCGCACCCAACCAATATTTTATTCGTTATAGGTATTACCTACATATTGGCAGTTGCTCGCATCTGGATGAACCGAACAAGCGAATGAAAAATAGACTGAAGGTACTCAGAGCAGAGCACGATTGGACTCAGGCAGACCTGGCGGGTCGACTGGATGTGACCCGACAAACCGTAAATGCCATTGAGAAAGGCAAATATGATCCCAGCTTACCTCTGGCATTTAAAATCGCCGGGGTATTTCAAATGCCAATCGAGCAGATTTTTTTACCCGCAGAAGACGCTTAAAGGGGCTGGGTAAATTAAAAAAGCAGGGCTCAACCAAATAGCAAGAGGTGCGCAGTGGCCCAACGCAAAAACCTTAAACGACTGAAGAACGAGTCACAGCAAAAACACGGGTGATACCACGCCTATCGAGTCCATGATGAGGAAGCTATTTATGCAGTTGGGGGTATTAACGCTTCAGAATGACGAGACCGAAACTTGTTGTGCTGTATTCCATAAGAGAAAGCCGTAAGTGCACATCATTGCTGTAGGGGGGCATGTCAATATATTGATCAAGGGGATGGTTACCCTGATAGAAGTTCAACGGTGCCACCGTATGGCCCTCTTTGCGAAGTGCTGATGCAATTTCACGAAAATCCCTTCTACGAAAAAGGACTGTTCCCCCCGACGTTACAGTATCCTCGTCGGACGAAAGATTGAGCTCTGTTGTGTGTACCGCCAAACCACCGCTTCGCAACGTATCGAGGCTGTTCTTAACAAAAGCTTTTCCTGCCTCAATGCTACCAAGATGCTCAAAAGCGCAGCTGCTCCAGCAGAAATCAAAGTCTTGCAAGTTGGCGGGAATCGAATTCATATCCACATTGGCAAAGTCAACCATTTGGTCAAATTGTTCTTTCTCCG
The DNA here is from genome assembly GCF_051201645.1 of Luminiphilus sp. nBUS_16. Classification (GTDB taxonomy): domain Bacteria; phylum Pseudomonadota; class Gammaproteobacteria; order Pseudomonadales; family Halieaceae; genus Luminiphilus. Next base: position 3,064,040 of record NZ_CP179205.1, read on the forward strand.
AGATACCTGAAAATAGATCTGCTTGGCTAACGGCCAGCTGACTGGAGTCAGCCCACCCTTTGGCAATGCCTTCATCTTGATGCAAGTCAGTAGCGAGTACAGATACACCACAACTTGCCAACAAATCTGGTATGCGCTCAGTGCCAACGGCAAAGCCCAGCCCACGACAACCCTGACTCAGCATACCGTGATCTTTTAAAGACTGAAGGATGAATACAAACTCCCACAACTTCCTGTGGTAGGCGTGTCCGTATCCAAGGCGATCTATCCAATGCTTAAAAAGTGGCATTTGAAAGTGGTCAAAGCGACAACACTCGCTCCCGAATACAGCGGGATACGCAACATCTTCTCTGTCTAAATTTTTAACAGACTCGCGAGCCTCATCCAGCGCGAGCAAAGTGCTGGTGACATCCATGTCGTCTGCTGGGGACTCACTGGGGGATGTAAGAACCCTTTTTCCCAGCAGGTCTTTTACGAGGTCCTTGATAAGCACATCAATCCACTCACATTAAGGCGCCGGGTCGCGCTCAGTGAGATTAATCCACAAACAAAACAAAAAAGCACTCAATTAACGACAAAAACAAACAAGCCGCGGGTGCCAGTGTGCATATAACAATAAGTGGCGGTTGTTATGCGTGACTGTGCAGAGGCAGACATTGCCGATTGCTTTGGGTGGACGAGGTGAAGGTTTTTATCGGTGCGACAAGGTCAGAAGCTGATGCCCTGCCCTCCAATCGAGAAGATAGAGACTGAATCATGGTAGGTTTCATGGTAGAAGCTGCTTAGTCAGACCAGAGAACCTAGTGCTTCCGGTAACTGTAGGCTAGCCTCTAGTGGTATTGGTGCCGGAGATAGGAGTCGAACCTACGACCTTCGCATTACGAATGCGCTGCTCTACCAACTGAGCTACACCGGCATGGGCCGCGATGGTAAGGATTTCTGGCATCAGTCTCAAGGCCCAAGCCGCAATGGCTCACAATACCCCGGCCCTTGGGTCATCAGGCCTCCATAAAAGGAGAGACCTAGGGCGATATCACTAGCTTGGGCTGTCGATCAGCTCTGTAAATACCCCAGTGCTTTTCAGGCTCCAAAGGATGATCAGAACCCTTCCAGTTTTCGTCAAAGGCCTCAAATAAATACACCAGAATTTGCTCATCCTCGGCCCACTTCAGGAGTTCCTGAACATACCGCCTCTGGAAGTACTCACCGACATTCTCAGCGGGAATTCCAAATCCGTTAGACGCGGTCGCCCAACCTGCCTCCGTAATAATAATTTGCTTGTCGGGATGGCGTTGTCGAACCACATTGTAGTTTTCTTGCGTAAACGCGAGAGCCTCCTCGACCGTCTTATATTCCCAGACCGGATAAGTGTGTATTGCGATCAAATCTACGTGGGGAACAAGTGCATCTAACTTGCCTAGCCACGGTACATAATTTTCACAAAAGGTAATCGGCTGGCTGGTGTGCGCTTTTAGGTGGCAAACATACTTAATGACCGACTCGGTTGAAACCAAGTGATCAGTCCAGTCGACCGTCGCCTCATTGCCCGCAGAAATTACATCCACAATATGCGGGTATTGGTTCGCCCAAAGCACAGCTCTTTCAATCTCTTCGCCATTGCGGCGCACGTTTTGCTCCAGCACAGCTTCTGGATAATCAGCGTTCCAAGGACAATTGGGATTACTCTGCTCAGCCGCGATATAGGCACCCAGCATGACTTTAAATTTAAAGCCTTGCTCGTGGATAACTTCAAGAACTCGCTGAGTGTGCAGGTCGCAAGCATACAGGCGCAAAGCGTCCCACCCTTGATGTAGCAAAGCGAGGTCAGCAGCAATTTCAGCTTTTGAAGGGTACACACCCGCATCGGGACTTTGGCCATCTCTGAAACCGGAGTAGCAGATAGCAGACTTATAAGCGAGCCGTTTGCTGTGGGTCATGACACGTTAGCGTACTTGAACTGCTCATCTTTATCCCACAAGCCCCAGTGAGCACCCACATCGCCCTCACCGCCTTCACCTGCAACCTTCCACGCCTCGTCGAAAGAAGAGAAATAGAACATTTCTATGCCCTCGCTTGCAGCCCACTCCATAGCGCGAAGAAAATAGAGGTACGCGCCCTGCGGCGACGACTCGGCACCATGAAAGCTGCCGCCCGCACTGGGCCAGCCAGTCTCAGAGATAATTACGCGCTTACCCTCAGCAACACGCTGGACCCTACGGAACATGTCCTGCATGTATAAAATGGCATAAGGGTGTGCACAGCCCTCCCAAAAGGGATAACAGTTGGTCAGCAATACGTCGCAAGCCTGAGTAACTTTGGGTCGATCCTCAAACTCGTAATAAGCATCAACGTACCCCATTGGGATATCACTAGGTAGCCGCTCGCGAACCTCACTCATGAAGTCTAGTAGCTGCAGCTCTGTCAGATCATCGCGATACAACACCTCGTTACCCACCGCTGCAACATCTACATGACCCTGGTGTGCCAGAGCGATCAGGTTGTCGATTTCAAGACGATTTTTGTCGTCGTCTTTACCCAACCAGGCTCCCACAAGCGTCTTTAAGCCTTGCTCTTTAGCGACCACGGGGATGAGGTCATTACCCTGCGCGGTGGAAAATGAGCGAATCCAATTAAAGCGGCGGGCTAGAACCACCATGCGGCGCTCTATTTGCTCACGGGACAAATCGTCACCCGGCTTTTGCCCCTCGCCATAGGCGCTAAACGAAATGCCATGCATTTTCTCTGCAAACAATGCCTGCAATCTCTCATCAAGCGTGCAGTCGTCGACTGACGCGCTGATGGGATTTAATAAATGGTGATGTTTGCCTTGCCGTAACGACATCATTGACCCTTAAAAAACAACAGACGATAAGTAATTGTGAAATGGTACGCAGTACAGCGCCCATTGATAGCCGGAATACGATAAAGCGCACATTTTCGTGGATAAACCGGATCGGTTAACGTATCCGCAAATTTCTCACTGGCATACGATAGCCATCGCTGAAAAGCTATGCGCGTTTCGTCAGAGGAAACCGAGTAGTTTGCACGCACGCTCCATTGACGATACTGGGAATAGCGGTTGCTTCCTTAATTTACGCCACTGCGTACAGCGGTATGCCTGGTCTCAGAAATGGGCGAATAAACCAAGAAAAGGTCATATGACAAGCAAATCAGTATTTCTGGGCGCAAGTCCACTTCAGTCAACGAGCAAACCTGTTTCGGGTTCCTATGTTGTGCGTGACGGCGAAGTTTTCTATCGGATAGAAAATTTCGGCGACATGGATGATTTTTTTGTGAGTGTGGTCAGCGACTCAAATCATTGGCTGTTTATCTCTACTCGTGGTGGCCTATCCGCCGGAAGAACAGACTGTGACAGTGCCTTATTTCCGTATTACACCGAAGACAAGATCAGAGACCAGTCGGGGAACACCGGCAGCCGGACACTGATATTGGTCGAAGCAGAAGATCGACGCGTTTTGTGGGAACCCTTCTCTCCAGTACACCACGGTGTTTACAACGTTACCCGCAATCTCTATAAAAATATTCTGGGCGATAAGCTGATCTTTGAGGAAACCAACCACGACCTAAACCTTTGCTTTACCTACGGATGGGCCACTTCCGACAAGTACGGTTTCATCAAACAAGCCAAGCTTGAAAATACAGGGGCAACTAGCCAGCGGGCGCGCATTCTTGATGGTATTGAGAATGTACTGCCCTACGGTGTTTTGGCAGGCACCCAAAATGAACTCAGCTGCTTGGTAGACGCCTACAAAAAGAATGAGCGCATAGCAAATTCGCCATTGGCCATTTATGCCATGAGCTCCATCCTGTCAGACAAGGCCGAGCCCAGTGAAGCCCTCTCTGCAACGACCGTGTGGTCTTATGGCGCCGCACCAACACGTTACCTGCTAAGTTCCCTGCAGCTTGACGCCTTCAGGCGGGGCGAGGAATTGACCGATGAAGGAGAAGCTCTGGGTCGTCCCGGCGCCTACTTTATCCATCAGAATTTAGAGCTCCAAGCGGGTGCCGCTGCTAACTGGGGCATTGTTGCTGATGTTAATCAGGGACCGGCTGCCGTAAGAGATCTATTAAATAGCCTAGAGACTGATACCCAACTACCCAAACATGTAACCGCTAACGTAGACCTGGGCAGTGAGAACCTTCAGCGACTGGTAGCCACGGCAGATGGCATGCAAGTTACCGGTGACATGCTAACTGCCAACCATCATGCCTCAAATGTACTCTTTAACATTATGCGAGGAGGAATTTTTGAAGATAACTACGCCATTGATAAAAAGGACCTAGAGCTATTTTGTAGCTCATGGAACAAGGTAGTTAGTAGTGATAACCGTGCTTTCTTCAACGCGTTGCCGGCAACACTGACCTACCACGAACTTAATGGGGCACTCGCGGCTATTGACGACCCGCAGCTGGAACGCCTGTGTCGAGAATACCTGCCGTTAACGTTCAGCAGACGCCATGGAGACCCTTCAAGGCCATGGAATCGATTTACAATTCAGGTGAAAGATGCCAATGGTAAAAAGCGGCTTAGCTATGAGGGTAACTGGCGAGACATCTTTCAAAACTGGGAGGCATTAAGCACATCCATTCCCTGTTTTGGCGCCAACATGGTGACAAAATTTCTAAACGCGACAACGGCAGATGGCTATAACCCCTACCGAATAACGCGCGAGGGTATTGACTGGGAGCGCCCAGAACCGGAAAACCCTTGGGCTAACATTGGCTACTGGGGTGATCACCAACTTATTTATTTATCGAAACTGATCGAGCAGACCGTCACACACAACCCTGAAGTTATGGTCTCGATGATGGCTCGAGAGATATTTGCTTACGCCAACGTCCCCTACCGAATCAAACCTTACGCCGACATTATTGCTAACCCTTACGATACGATTGTGTTCGACACCGAACTTGACGCGCTCATTGAGCAGCGTGTTGACGCCACAGGGGCAGACGGGCGACTGATACTAACGACCCGTGGTGATGTCTATCAGGTAAGTTTTATTGAGAAAATTCTGGTCACATTACTGGCCAAGATTGGCAACTTCGTACCCGACGCCGGCATTTGGATGAATACCCAGCGCCCGGAATGGAACGACGCCAATAATGCCCTTGTTGGGACTGGCGTCTCGGTGGTTACCCTGTGTTATTTGCACCGATTCCTCAAGCAGGTAACGGCGTTGCTTGGTGACATGGGCAATGACGTGGTCAATCTCTCCGTCGAGGTTAAGGCCCTCTTTGACGCGGTCTTTGGGGTCTTGGAGCAATACACGGAGCAGCTCACCGCCGCACCAGTATCTGACTCTCTGCGCAAAACCATCATGGATCGCCTTGGCGCCGCCGCAGAGCAATATCGAGATTGTATCTACGCGCATGGCTTTAGCGGAGAAAAAGCTAAAATCTCACTAGCCTCTCTGCGGGCGTTTATGGCCACCGCGACAGATATCAGTGCCGCAAGTATCCGTCATAACAAAGGGGATAATGGTTTATTCCACGCCTACAACCGCATAGCAGTGGACGATACCGGCGTAGGAATCCGTCGACTTTATGAAATGCTTGAAGGCCAGGTTGCCGTCCTCAGCACCGATGTTTTAAGCCCCGAGGATGCCCTGCAGCTGCTGCAGAATTTGAGGGCTTCTGCCCTCTACACCCAGCGCCAGCACTCTTATTTGCTTTACCCAAATCGAAAATTAGCAGCTTTTATTGACCGCAACATTATTCCAGAGGAGTTTGTGAAAAAATCGTCGCTCCTCGGCGAACTGAAATCCACCGGAGACAACTCATTAATCGAGTGCGATTCTCGAGGACAGGTTTATTTTTCAGGTGGTTTTACTAATACAGCTTCCGTCAGTTATGCGCTCGATTTACTTGCCGCACAGGGATTTAGTGATGCAGTCGCCACAGAACGCGAAGCCATCGAATCACTGTTTTCTGAGCTGTTTGATTGCAGCAACTTCACCGGTCGCTCCGGGGGGATGTATGCCTATGAAGGCTTGGGCTCTATTTATTGGCATATGGTCTCCAAACTCTTGCTCGCTATTTTGGATACGATTCGTCACGCCGAGAAGCTGAACTGCGCAGAGCAAACTCTGACGGCGTTGCACGCGGCCTATTACGATGTCAGGGAAGGCATTGGCTTTAACAAAGCACCTGACGTTTATGGTGCTTTCCCCACTGATCCGTATTCTCATACGCCTGGATTTTCCGGTGCACGCCAACCGGGCATGACCGGACAGGTTAAGGAAGAGGTGCTGACCCGCCTTGGAGAGCTTGGGGTGCAGGTCGAGCAAGGTCAGGTTGCCTTTCAACCGTCCATGCTCAGGGCCTGTGAGTTTGTGTCTGAGTCGTGTGAGCTCTCCTATTATGACGTCCAAGGCACCGCGTGCTTAGCGTCTGTGGCGCCATCGCAACTGGGCTTTACCTATTGCCAAGTCCCCGTCATTTACACCAACGGCGGAAATGGTTGCGTAACACTGACCCTGAGCAATGGCGAGCAAAAGGAATTCATTGACGGCAAGCTCGATGCTGCATTCTCAGCCTCGCTGTTTATGAAACTGGGGCACATCGTAAAGATCGAAGTTTCGGTTGCACAGGAACCTCGCTAGGGGCTCTTATTAACCACGATCTTTAAGCTGGCCTAATCAGCTTTGCGCGGCGCGCGCATCCAATGCGTCGCGGATCTCACGAGCACGCGCCTCATCCAGATCATAAGAGCGCATGACCCATATGCCGATCAAGGTGCCAATTGCTGGCACCAAGATAAAGGCCGCTCGCAATCCCTCTAGGGCACTATCTGACTGCACGGTGACTGTTTGGTCAAAACCCACCACGCTTAAAATTAGGCCACTCAGAAGCCCCGCAAACGCAGCGCCGAACTTCACCATCCACCAGTAGATTGCACCAAATAGACCCTCGCGACGCTGGTAGGTTTCTAGCTCATCTAAATCGCAGATGTCTGCTGTCATCGACATCATCAGGGTAAAGAGGCTACCAATACCAAATACGTACAGAGGGATCGGTAGAATCATTAGGTAAGGGTTCGCTGGTGAAAAACTCCACCAAAACATGGCATAACCCGCGAGAGAAATAGATTGGGTAAACAAAAATGTTTGACGTTTACCAAAGCGTTGCGCCATCCAATTAACGACCGGAATGACAAGGAAGCAGGTGCACAGCGCCGATACACTGCCGAATATCGCAGGCCAATTTCCCGCTGCAACCGGATCGCCGGCGTTCATGTAGTAAACGATGATAAAAAAGGCAAATCCCGCAACACAGTTAAAAGCATTAAAAATGCAAAACGTGGCAATGCAAATTTTCTGAAAAGGCTTATTTTTCAGGGTAATTACGACCCCTCGGAACAAGTCCAAAAAGGTTTCTGCCAACGAACCTCGCAGCTGGTCGGTGCTTTTATTGGCTTCAGAGGTGTCTTTTGAATGGCAAAAGAACGCGGGCACCATGGCCAGCGCCATACAGGAAAAACCGACGTAAATAGACACTGTCCTGGCGCCCTCAGCCGCCGAGGCAAACCAGTTGGGGTCATAGAGAATAATCCAGAACCACGGCGCAATCACCCAAGCCCACTGACCAATCCACTGGGCTACCGCCATCAAGCGGGTTCGCTCGTGGTAATCCTTACTCATCTCATACCCCATGGCGACATAGGGCACCGAGAAAATTGTCATGCCAATAAAAAAGACAATAGACCAGGCAAGGAAGTACCAAAAGTTATACATCTGAGTATCTTCAGCAGACAATTGCCACATAGCCATGTAAGACAAACCGGCAACAATCGCGCCAATAAAAATATAGGGACGGCGCTTGCCCCAGCGAGACTCAGTTCGATCTGATATGTAGCCCATAATGGGGTCTGTGATTGCGTCGACCAGTTTAGGCAGGAAAAAAATAAGCCCCCAAAGAATGGGGCTCATACCCAAGCCTTGTACCAATATCACCATAAAAATACTGAGTGCAGCGGGAAACATCTGGTTGGCCAGCATGCCAAGGCCAAATGCAACTTTTTGACTCATTGGAATACCGATTACCGGGGCTTCCGCCGAGGCATGGATTGCTACTGCTTCCGTTGTCATGCGGTGGTGACCTTTGTCTTTTTCATCTGTGGTTGTGGTCGCGGCGGACTCACTCGAAAGGGAATGTTCGCTACAGCGCTGGCATTTGTCTTGTTATTGATCTGGCAGTAAACGCGATATTCACCGGGCTTGGGCGCCGCGAAAGAAAACTGATTGCCTTGCACCCCTAGGCCCTCGACAACAGTAGGAGGCGTGGGCTCAAAGTCGCCCCCATCGCTCTGCTGAGCGCGCTCTACTTCTTCCCTCACTATCCATGAAAATTGGAGATCACGCTCCAACCCCTCAAGGTCGACCTCAGCCACCATTGCTGCATGCTCGTGAACAGTTACGCTCTGAGCCGCTTGCTGCCCATTTAAAGTGAGTTCCGTTATGCATGGCGCACGGTTCTTGGGCCACTGACCAGACCAGGCATGCTGCATGACATCAACAGCTTCCGTGCGCTTGCCGTCCTCTAAGAATAATCCGTACCACGTGGGGGTTCGCTCTTGTTTTTGCCCCCAGAGAAAAATGTATGAACCGAGACAGTTGTCCGAGTCTGCCAAAATAATATCGTGATAACGCCGAGAAATATCCTGCGCCTTTTGTCGGCTAGTCACCTCAATTGAACGCCCCCAATCGGTCTCAGGGCTTTCCCAATGGCCCGTGGGTCCCCACTCGGTTATCTGATACGGACCGTCATACTTGGCCGCCCGCAATATTTCGGGCAAATCGTCGATCTCGCCGTAGATTTGAAAGGAGAGAAAATCGAGGGAAGGCGCGCGCTGCTTAATATTGGCCACTGTTTCAGCATCGATACCAGCCAGCATTGTAGTGACCAGATGATCACTATCGATGGCTTTGATGTCTCGGCAAAGAGACTCCACAGCGTCCCAAACCTTGGCATTCTTAGACCGAAGGTTGAGTTCATTACCCAATCCCCACATTAGCAGCGCGGGGTGGTCTTTCAGTCGCGCGACATCGGCCATAACCGTTGCTTGCTGAAACCTCACCGCTTCCGCATCCGAGTAATCAAAGCCATGACGCTCTCGCGCGAGGTCCAGCCCCATACAAACCTTCAAGCCCTCGGCTTCAGCCTGATCAAGAATTTTCTCGGCGGACGCCACACCGTTGTCCACCCGCCAAGTTCGAAACGTATTGCCACCACAGGCCGCTAGGAGGTCCATCTGACCAAATTCCAGCCCTGCCCCTTTGACAAAGTAGCGCTCACCATCGACCCACAGCTGATGAGCACCGGTAGACGTCTTTTGAAGTTGTGCTGTCGCCATGGACCCGTTTTATAATTAGATTTTTGACGGCGCATCATAGCCACCTTGGCAGCGTCCGGGCGCAGAAAATCGCTCAAAAGGTCTCCTAATGGGATCAACGGTCCCAACAACAGGGTGCGGTGAACTTTCGAGTGGCAGCCCTCCACCCATCACCCTGAATCCGGTGACTTTATTGGCAGCAATGTCTTACCGCCAAGCTTTTTAGAGGAGACATAGAGCGTCGCCTCACGTTTGACGCCGGCTGCCCCACTTACCCACCGCGCCAATCAGATAACCACGCAGTCCGCTAATGGATTGCTTCCCATGATTAGATCGCTGAACTCATCCCCGAGGCGTTGAGACTGACTCACACAGTGCTGCCAGTAACGCATTCGCTCCACCTCCGTCATTCGCCCAAAATCACGCCGGTCCGGAATTTTCCCCTGTGGCAGCGACGCCAAAAAAGCCTCTGAGGGACACAGCATAATTAAATGATCGGCCCCCGAGCATGGCTTCGAGCGCCAAGGCAGAAATTTATCAAACCAGCCCCGGGTAACTCGATTGCTAAAATGTGGATAAAGCCAAAGCCCCTCCTGCTTCAGCTCCTGCGGAGTAAAGTGATAGTCAATGATACCGCCATCCCAATAGGCACCTTTGGGCCCCCCGGGTACGTCAACCACCCCGTCGAATAAATACGGAATAGCACCACTAGCAAGCAGAGCACTGGACACACTGTGCTCCAGTAGCCGCACGTAGCAGGTATTAAAGCCCGAGAGTAAGTCGGGCAACGGCTGTGCCTTGGCGTGGGCAAAGACCACCCGCTGAAACGACAGAGGTAAAGTACTGCGAGATAAAGCGTTACCCAAGCCGGCAGCGCCCAACCCCAATGCCAGCCCCGAGCCCCCGCTGCGGTTGGTCAGACCTCGACCCTTGGCGGTGACAATGTAATTTTGCAGCCATGGGTGCCCTGCCACTGCAGCAGCACCTTCTTCACCCAGAGCGGTCATCAACATCGTTTTACTGGCGGCAGTCACCTCAGCAACACTGGGCTTGGCAGAGCTATAAGTCTGGCGCAGGTAAACATCCTCGAACCGGTCAATGGCAGCAACGGGGTCATTCTGCGCAAGCAGTGCGTGGCGCCAGGAGCCTATCGAGGAACCCACAGCTTGGAGAGGTCTCTGCCTGCCGGGATGCAGCCAACGGCTCAACGCACGATCGAGTTTCCCCAGAATTAACCACTTCGGGCCCCCGGACGCGCCAATTAGCCCGTCAATAAGATTGGGTTGCCAACCTTCAGATGCCAATTGCGCCGCCGCAGCCCGCCCAACCCTGACTTCGAGAGCTTTCATAATTTCAGCGACCCACCCCGCGGCAACCCAGAATCCGGGCGTTGTGTTTTACCTGAAGCCCGCCAATACTCTGGCTTGAAACGTTCTCACAGGCCTCTTCCGAGGCGACGATATAACAGCGAAAGCCAAATGTTGTGGACACCGATTTCATTACCAAGCAGTTACCTCATACAGTGCAATGGCGACGGCCTGCACCAAACTGCCAACTGGGAGGTGTATTAGATGAGCCAGTGTGACACGGCAGCAAACCGCAGTAGTACGTCGCGCTAATGAAAATGCCGAAGGGCATTCCTAAATAAGTCGCTCACTATGCAACAGCGCTTCCTGCGGGCCAAGCCCCCTAATCCCGGTAATAACTGCAACCCTTGCCTGACGGCCCGGTAACGGTATAATCGCGATCCTTTCTAGGACCATAGCTCAGTTGGTTAGAGCGCTACCTTGACATGGTAGAGGTCGGCGGTTCGAATCCGCCTGGTCCTACCAAATGACAAACCCTCGCCATCGGCGGGGGTTTTTCGTTTGGGGGTTTAGCTGGTTTGAAGCGCCGAAGGCGGTCGACAAATCACGACCCAAGGAGTGATTTGCATGGAGTCGCTTGCGACGACACCCGAAGGGTCAAAACGCGAGATGCAATCGCGTTTTGATTAATCCGCCTGGTCCTACCAAAATCAAAAACCCGCCCTTAGGTGGGTTTTTTGGTTTTAGAGGGGTAGGTTTGGATGAGAACCGCTGTTCGACAAACGCGACCTCAGAAGCGTTTGGTCCACCGGAGCGACGCGGAGGTGCCTGAAGGGTTAAAGCGCCAGAGGCAATGGCGCTTGAAGACAATCCGCCTGGTCCTACCAATTTTCCGCTTAGATACTACGTTTCCCGCAAGTCTCCAAAAATCCTGCAGAGCAACCCATGCCCACAACATTCGATCGGCATTCCCCGATCAGAGAAACACCGGACTTCGGCTTGCTTCTCACCCAGATCACGGGTTAAGCAGCGTGTGGTTGACCCTAACGATAAGTGATCGGGCAGTGCGGTCGACATTGCGCGCAGACCACATAGATTGCCCTCGGCCGCTTCACCGTAAAAAGCACGAAAGTGCTCGTCGGGGTTATCAGGCATACCATCTCCATCACGCTACTTACGGCCACGTTCGGTCGGTTTTGCCGCTGATCACCGACCGCCTCTTAGCTCATTACGCTCTTGGCTGTGATTTGGTTGTCATGCTAAGCACGCGGGCTCAGCAACGACCGCGCAGTGCAACCATACAGTGGGTGATGCTCGGAGATCGGTGGCCTGCACTGCACCGAATAAAACGTAACTTTAAGCTTAGGCTGGAGGTCTGCGATGGGAGTGAGTGCCCTCCCGCCGAGTGACGAGAGGGCCGGTGTTACCAGACTACGCCAGCCGCAAGCGCCGGTAGCCCAGCCAGCCCATCAGGCCAGTGAGCAGTGCCGACCCCGCCTCAGCGTCTGCAATCACAACGTTTATCTAGAAAACCCAGCTTCCTGAGAAAGATACGTTGGATTCAAGCCCGCCAACCCCTCACGAACGGCCATGTCAGGATCACCCATAACGATAAAGTTGACCGGGGTCACTGCAGCCATGAAACGCTCAGCAAAACCACCAAATGACTGCAAATGAACCATCGTAGCTGCCGAATCTCGATAACGCTCATTTATCTGGCAGGTCCGCTTTTCTTCATCAAAGTACCACTCGTAAATCAGCGTATCGGGCTCATTTTGAGTTGCCGCTACCATCTCACCCATAAGCGCTTTAAAGGCCTCAAGCTGGCCTTCGTTAACAGAGACTTCCAACAACCAATGGACTGTGCTCGCCATACAATTTCCCCTAATTTATTTCTCAAATTAACAATTGCTTACCGGATATTCCCAGGTGTTCACGCCTGGATGAAAGGCTTCTACCAGGGCGTCCATAAGCGTATCTTTTATATCCCCTTTACCGCCCGATGAATCAATCTCTGTCAGATTGATCAGGGCATTTTCTGACGCCACCGCCTCTTGCTCGGTGAGCGCATTAAAGCGGTTGACGATATGACAGAGGCGTTCTTTATCTGCACTGACTAAAATGGTGGCGTGCATTAATAATGCGACGTCCTTGTAATCCCTCGATATCGGTACACAACGCTGGGATGTGCCAATCAATTTTTTACCTGATACGACGATGTTGTACCCACCATCACAATAACAACCGGGCACAGACCCTATTGTGCCTGCCACTCCACAATTAGAAACAGATTGAAGCAATTTTCTGCAAAACCATCTGTACGAGGCGGCTGCGGAAAATCCGTCTGCAAACTTAAACCTACTCACGTATGAAAGATTCAGTATCCCGGGGCCTAAAGGGCAAATGGTGCCGCCTGTGCGGCGTACGAAGATCGGCCATCCTTTCTCCTGAAGCACGCTGGCGGCCCTCTCAAAATGCGGTAATTCGGATTCTCTTTTGCTCACGATGACCGATGGTGCGGCTATCCAAAGCCGGAGGCTCGGGACCGCAAACCCTGCCCTCAGGCTGGAAAGGCATTCATCATCCTGTTTTAGCTCAACAATTGGATCCGCATGGCAAGACACCGAAAAAGCGGAGGGGTGTACAGTGGGGCTAGCGATCATTCGGTGCGACGATGGCGTACTTTTTCATTCTTCGATAAACGGTTGATCGCGCGAGATTCAGTTCCAGCGCGACATCGGTAATGTTCCACTTATGTTTCTGCAGGAGTGCTACCAGACTCTTGGCCTTCCTTGGGTATCCGCTCCCCAATGCCGCGTTTTGCAGCGAGTCATCAACCCCTGTCATTGCCGCTGATGAAGATAACTCGTTACTCTGCAACTCGAACCTTATTTCATCAGGCAAATCGTTCGCTTTAATGATCTCGTCATCGGTCAAAGCCATCGCAAACTGCAACACATTCCGCAACTGCCGACAATTTCCGGGCCAAGGATAACGCTCAAAGATTTCCTCAACCTCAGTCGATACCTCAAAGTGTGTCCTGCGTAATTTCGACTCTTCCGCCACGATGTTCCCGACAACAAAGGAAATATCCTGACGATGCCGCAAAGCGGGCAGCTCCAGCGTGGCCCCATTAAGACGGTAATACAGATCCTCTCGAAAGCCGCCTCGCCCTATCAATACTCTCAAATCTTTGTGGCTCGCTGAGATGACATGCAGATCTGCCTTTTTTGGCTTATCCGAGCCGAGCGCTAAAACCTCTCTCTCAGCAAGCACTCGCAATAATCTCGATTGCAAGTTCAAAGGCATATCGCTGATTTCATCCAGAAAAAGAGTGCCGCCATCAGACTGCATGATTAACCCTTTCTTACCTTTATTGCTGCCGCCCGTAAAAGCACCCTGCTCGTAGCCAAAGAGCTCACTTTCAATCAATGACTCAGGAATCGCCGCGCAATTAATGGCCACAAACGGCTTGATACTCCGCACGCTGCAATTGTGAATAGCGCGCGCCATTAACTCCTTACCCGTACCCGTTTCTCCACTGATGATTATGTTTAGATTTTGATCAGCGAAACGTTTGGCTTTGGTAATGGAGGCCTGCATAAGCTTGTCCTCACCAGCGATCCGCTCAAACGCGTTGCGATGCCCCGAAAGAAAGCCTGCTTTCTTTTTGAAAACCGATTTCCCAGTAGGTGGCGTAATGTCCATATAGAACAATTCTCCGGCCCCCCTTACCGTTATCGTTTTGTGGACAAAGTTTACTGACTCAGACGCGACAGAAAACAAATCATCAATCGAGGTTTCAAAATGTTCGCTAATTGGGCTGCCAATGACATCTTTGACAGAGCGCCCCCCGCTCAGCTCATTGACGGCCGCCTGTGTCGCACCAAGAATCGTCCCGTCTCCATCAATGGCGATCAAATTCTCTTTATTCACATCAACAAAAACGGGAGTTCTGGCAAAGCGCAAAATCCATTGACCACTGAAGTGGCTCAGAAAATTGGCACTTTCAATCATCTTGGCATGCATCATGACCAGTTGAAGCGCGAGAAACTGGCTCTCCTTGGCCAGCGGCGAGCTCAAAGAGGAGACGTCCAGAATGGCAAGCAAATTTCCATCCGGCGCAAAAATGGGCGCAGCGGTACAGGTTAGATCAATGTTGGCGGCATAAAAATGATCCGTCTTATGACAAATTATTGGCCTACCGGTGCTTAGGCAAGTGCCGACTGCGTTAGTGCCCGCGTACCGCTCCTTCCAAGAAGTACCCAAATAGAGTCCGGCTTGTTTTGCCTCACGGTCATACTTTCGATCACCAATGTAATCGACCGTAACCCCCTCTCCATCAGTGAGCAGCATGACGTAATTGAGAGTGGAGATTTGTTTATAAAAGGCTTCCATGCCTGTTCGCGCAACCTGCAAGAAGCCTTCAATCTGACCCTGATGCTCTTTTACTGCTGAAGAATCGAGAACACATGCGCTGGGCGGCTTAGCCGGATCGAGTCCAAACTCTCTATCGCACCGCATCCAAGACTGTCTGATGACGTCGTCGGCTATTCCATCAGCGCTGTTAGCATGAACATTGTTAGCGACTCTCACAATATGCTGTTTATGCAGGTCACCATCCACGATTAATAATCCACCACAGACTGATGCTTTCGAAGAATGGAGGCAGCCCGCCCTGTCTTCGGAGTTGATGGCCTGGTATTACTGGACATCACATTGCATCCTCAGGTTTGCCCACATTCCATTTTGCCCTCGCTCAGCGCTCGTTGGACTCAGAGCGTGCTATAGCGGGAGGCGTGATCGAGCCCATCAGCTGGTTATAGATGCCATCTGGATCCTCAAAAATAATAAAACCGAAGGTTGATGCATCCCCTTCACAACAAGGCGCAATATCTGACAAGAACTTCACACCACGACTTTTGAGCAACGCAATATCTGCTTCCAAGTCCGCTGTCCCCCAATTGATCCGCTGCAATCCCAAATGGTTAATCGGGGCCGGATAGGGCGGCCCCTGAGAAACCGGGTTGGCCCACTCGCTCAACCGGACCTTAGAACCATCAACGCGGTGGTTTAGCATCACCCCTGCCCTGTCCATATCGGCGTCTATCCCTAAGGCCTCGTATAGGAGATTACTGTCTGACACAGCACTGCTCTCCTCTTCTTCCAGCCCCAACATAGCATAGAACTTTTTTGAACACTCAAGATCAGTAACGTTGACGTTTAAGTAATCGACTTCAGCGGTCTTACCTGCCGATTGATGCAGCGCAATATAGGTGCCGTCGGGATCTTTAATCATCGATTGCTGGTCGCCGTTTGAGAGACGAACGGGGCCGGTCAGATCGGTTCCGCCTGCTTCCTCCAACTGCTCACCTAGAGCAAGAATATCGTCGTCAAATAAAGAAAAGTAGCTGATGCCAAGATGGTTGATCTGAGTATAGGGAGGCTCCAATCTGGTCGGCTCCATCCACTCGATAATATCGATAAAGCGCCCCGTCGGAACTGTCAAATCTACCGGGCCCTCAGGAAGCTTGCCCAAATAAATCAGCTCGGCTCTTATTTTGTATAGGTCGTCAAGCCCGACACCGTTGCTGACCTCAATAGAATTAGTCTCCGGGAATGGTCCAACTTGATCAACAAATCCCAGCGTCCGATAAAACCGCTTGGCTTTGTCAAAGTCGCTAACGTTAATGTTGAAATGGATCCGTCCGGTGACATGGAGCTGTTGCTCAGGATTGGTCTCACTGATCGGGCACCCGGCGAGGAGCTCACCCGCTGAAAACACAAACACCGCGGATAACAATGTAATGACTGAATTTTTAGTTTTCATCTCTTACTGCCTCTACTGAAAATCGACGTTAATCGGGAGCACTTGTTATCGTTGCTATCACATCGCCTTTATCAATCAGCTGATCTTGATGCTTCACAATAGCCAATGTTCCAGTCACCGGCGCCACAATTTCAAACTGAATTTTCTCGGCCATGACTTCAGCAAGCAGGTCACCTTTATCCACCTGTGCGGCATCGCTGACAAACCACGTCGTGATGACAGCTTCGACTTCCTCCTCCCAAAGGTCAACTGGTATGGCTACCTGGTGTACAGCACTACTCATCATTTTGCGTGGCTTTGAGACAAGCGGTCACTATTTTCTCTGCGTTGGGCAGAGCCCACTGTTCCATATGACGCGCAAATGGAATGGGTATGTCGGGGTAAGCGACACGCTGAGGTGGAGAGCGCAATATCGACATATCCCGCTCAACCACGGAGGCGATGATTTCGCCGCTAACACCGTAGCTCTGGTAGTCTTCGTCAACGACGACCAATCGCCCGGTTTTCTTGACTGAATTAACAATATGATCACGATCAAGCGGCACCAAGGTTCGCAGATCCACCACCTCTGCTGAGACACCCTGCTCCCGCAGCTGCGCGGCGGCATGAAGTGAATGATGTACCCCCATACCCAAACTGACGATGGTTACGTCCTCTCCTTCACTCACAGTCGCCGCTTTACCGATCTCCACGGTGTACTGTTCTTCCGGGACATTCACCGTTGCACCGGCTTCAGTGCCTAACCACCCCATTCCCTGTAAGCCTTTATGGAACATATAGACGACCGGGCTGTTGTCACGGATAGCCGCGGTCATCATGCCCTTGGCGTCAAAAGCATTACTGGGAACAACGACTTTCATACCAGGTAGGTGAGCAAATGTGCCGTAGAGACATTGAGAATGCTGTCCGCCATCGCTGTAACCACCGCCGGTCGAAGTCATGATTACGGCTGGCACATTCACATTCCCTCCCGAAAAGTAGGTATTTTTCGCCATCAAGTTATAAATAGCGTCAAAGCACACACCGAAGAAATCGACAAACATCAGCTCAACTATGGGCCGCATGCCATCAGCTGCTGCACCTACCGCAGCGCCCATAAATGCAGTCTCCGATATGGGCGTATCACGCACCCGTTCCGCGCCAAACTCTTCAAATAGACCACGCGTATTGCCGAAAACACCGCCTAACGGGCCAACATCCTCACCCATCACAAATACGTGTTCATCGATACGCATTTCCTGCGCCATGGCTTCGGCCATCGCGCGCGCTACGGTTAGTTTTCTTTCTTTTGCAGCCATGTTATTGCTTCCAGTAATTATTCAATACTGCTATCACATCGCTCAAGCAAACACGTGATCCAGCGCTGATTCGGGGCTAGCGAACTGACTCTCTCTGGCGAATTGAATCGCCTCATCGACTTCACGCTTGGCGCACTCCTTGAGGTCTGAGTTGTCCGAATCAGATAGATCACCAGATGCTAATAGCGCTTTTTCGTAAACTAGAATGGGGTCCTTACTGAGCAAATCTTCTTTTTCACCTTCCGGTCGATACGCCTCTGCATCTCCCATGAAGTGCCCCGCAAGACGATACGTCTCGATATCCAACAAACTCGGACCCTCACCGGCACGCGCTCTGCCAATGGCTTCACCAGCCGCTACAAAAATTGCGTCGGGGTCATTGCCCGGGACATACACTCCAGGCATATCGTAGGCGGCGGCGCGCACCGCATTGCGGTCAACGGCAGTGGCCGTCTCCTTCGCAACGGATATTCCCCAAGCATTATCTTCAATGACAAAAATGACTGGCAACTTCCAAACCGCAGCAAGATTGAGTGACTCATGGAAGGCACCCTGGTTCGCGGCGCCTTCGCCAAAAAAGCTTACGGCGACCCCGGCTTTATTCTGCATTTTGCGAGACAGAGCGGCGCCCACCGCTGGGCCCAATCCCTGCCCTACAATGCCCGAACAGGAGAAGTTGACGTCTGCGTCAAACAGATGCATGTGGCCACCACGGCCTCCACTCAATCCCGTCTCTTTTCCAAATATTTCAGCGGCCATTTTTTTCAAATCAACACCTTTAGCAATCGCTTGGTGATGCGGTCGATGGGTCGCTGTCACCACATCTTCTTTGTTCAAATGAGCACATACACCAACTGCGCAAGGCTCC
Organism: Luminiphilus sp. nBUS_16; assembly: GCF_051201645.1. Lineage (GTDB taxonomy): Bacteria > Pseudomonadota > Gammaproteobacteria > Pseudomonadales > Halieaceae > Luminiphilus. Next base: position 3,082,698 of record NZ_CP179205.1, read on the forward strand.
TGCCCATTAGATAAATGCATTTCGCCCGGAATGGGGCCATTAGCCATATTGAAAACAGGTGTCTTACCCTCAAGATAGATCTTTTCTATGGTTTCCTCGAAAAGGCGGCTGACCAACATATGCCGGTACATCCATTGTTTTTGTTCTGGTGTTGGATTCATGATGAATTCTCAGCTATAGCTATAGATAATTACATGGGCCGGTAACTGGCGTGGCCAGGCGCTAAAACGCCCAGCGTGTTCAGCGGATTTTCTTCGCTAATGAGCGCATGATTTTGATCTGGAGCCTGACAACTCCAATCACACAAGTAGGTGCGCTTACTAATTCGCCACTCTTCGCCCCTTTTCTCAAAATCATCCAAGAAACGACCGCCGAATAAGGTATTAATGAGCTGGCCATTTTCTTCGTTAGTCCCCACCGCCAGCGTGTAGCTTTCAGCAAAAGCATTACTGCCATCAATTTTGATTAAGCTATTGGCGGTCATATGCCAGCGTCTCGTGGCCGCAGATTCGATATCCTTCACCTTATCCAGCCAGCCAGCAGGATCCGATTTAAGAAAGCCGTAATCGATATCCGCGTCTGGCCAGAAACACGCGCTTTGGCCGGGATAGTCCAACCAGTCCAGAGTGCGGCTATACCGCATCAGCACCTCTTCACAGGCTTTTTTATCTAACAATTCCTGTATCGCTGGATCCATTTTTTTGTATCCCATCCTGTTAGCTGAACTGAAGACTTTGCACTGGACGTATCGTCATTGGGTCAACTGTTCGCATCACCTCTTCGTTAACGTCATGTGGCTCATTCACTACTCTCAGACCAATACCACTGTCGGGCTTTTTGCGTTTTTATGGACCTTCCAGACGTGGAGCACTCCTAAAGACCCATGCAACTGGCGCTCACGCTGATCTAGGTAGCAACCAGCAGGTGGTGAGCCGATTGGCTCCCACCTGTGGCCTTATCTCGAACGGGAGCGGAGAACATCCAGATAACCCAGTTACCCGAGTCAACATAAAAATGTGTTGCCGCCGAACATACCCGTTGATCAAAAACTGAGGCTCAAGGTCATGCCGTAGGTCCGCGGCGGCTGGTAGTCCACCAGCCCCACGACACCTGCCGCGACGAAGCTGTTAGATATGTAGCGCTCATCCATAAGATTCATCGCCCAAATACCTAAAGACCAGTTCGAATTCGGATCGGACAAATCAATATTGACATCAACCAGGTTCGTTGGCTGCACCTCCGATCTGGGCGAGTTCACAATGTTGCCATCCCACTTCTTCGATACATATTTGTATTGGATTGAGGATCGCAGCTCTAAACTCTGGATTTGAGCGGTGTATTCCAAACCTAAATTAGCAGTTGTTTCAGGCGAGTTTTGCAGCGTCTGACCTGCGAGATCGATGTTATCCGCACCGTAGACAAAATCTTTATATTCAGCGTTGAGGAGCCCCAGTGACGCGTTAATTCGAAGGCTGTTAGTCGGCATCCACAGAAGATCCACCTCCAGACCAGATGTTTCCGCATTGGCCGCATTAAGAATGGTGTTGCCGTTGACGGTGTTGCCGAAGGCATCTTCAGTAAAATAGATATTAGCCAGCTGCATGTCGTCATACTGGTTGAAGAACGCCGCCGCATTAAGCCGTAAAGTGCGGTCGAGCAACTCTGTTTTTATACCGATCTCATAGGTATCCACATACTCTTCATCGAAGGGACCTGAGTCTTCCGGAATGACAATACGGCCCACAAAGCCGCCCGATTTGAAGCCTCGGGCATAATAGCCATAGACCATCATGTCCTCATTCAGTTGGAAATCCAGCCCCACCTTGCCACCTACGTTACTCCAGGACTCACCTTTGGTCACCGGCACATCACCGAGGAACACTTCATACTCACCAGGCGTTTGATTAGCACCCTCGCCCTGCAGATCTTCGGCTATACCGCGGGTGCCAAAAAAGTTTGAGACAGTGGTATAAAAATCCTGCTCTTCCGATGTGTAGCGAAGCCCTAACTGCAATCGCAGCCGGTCGCTAATGTCGAAATAAGATTGTGCAAATAGAGAGTAGGTTTCGGTACTGCCGCCATACTCGGTCAACTGCCGAAATCCCGGCACCCATCCGACACGAAAATCCTGAAAGTGATCGTAGCTATAGTCGGCATAAAAACCACCCACCATGACGGTGAGGCTATCCGATAGATCCATATTCAGTCTCAGTTCCTGAGAAAACTGGTCTCCGGAAGTGAGTCGCTCGGTATCATCGATAAAGGCAGGCGTGAAATCCTGATCGTTGAGGTCGTGGAGCTCAAAGTCTTTAAGACCGGTGATCGAAGTGACTTCACCGAGTCCAGTATCCCAACTCATATGCAGGGTTGCCGCATGAGTGTCCATATCTGAAACGCCCGTCACGTCACTGTTTGCTGACAAGTATTTGTCCGGTGCGCGACAGCGAACATTGGCTTGAACACAAGGCTGCTGGTACATGGGTGCGAAAGCCGAGTTCGGCTGACCCTCTGAGGGGAAAACTGTGCCCGGGGCGACATAGGTGATTTCACCCGGCAAGCTACCACTTACCGTATCTTGAACCCCGTCGCGATGTCGCACCACTGACGCGATCAATCGAGCGGTAAAGCCAGAGTCGTTCTCAAAGAGTAACTGGCCTCTTAAGCCAGAGCGATCGCGCGACCCCATCGAGGAGCCGTCAACAATATTGGTGACGTAACCCTCACGGTCTTCGCTGGTTCCAGTAATTCTTGCCGATAGCTGATCGGTAATGGGGAAATCAACCGCCGCCTTGATCTCCGTAAGGTCATAGTTGCCAATCCCGATATCCACTTTTGCGCCAAACTCTCCACTAGGTGCGGTGTTCACGACCTGCACCACACCGCCTGTGGCATTGGCACCAAACAGTGTGCCCTGTGGTCCGCGCAGAACCTCAACCCGCTCGATGTCAAACGCATCTAGAAATGAGGTCATATTAAAAAATTGCGGAACACCATCCTCTACAATTACGACTGTGGTCCCGCCATTAGGATCTGGCTCAATGACGCCCATACCTCGAATATTGAAGGCTGAACCATGAGATACGTTGGCAAACGAGTGCACCTGCAGATTCGGGATATAGCCCTGCAGGGACTCCAGCGTCGTCGCATGCATTCGATCCATTTGATCGCCCGATAAAGCGGAAATCGAAATCGGAACATCTTGAAGCGACTCCGACCTTTTCTGAGCGGTGACAATGACCTCTTCTAACCCACTATTGGCACCCGACTCCTGAGCAGCAGTGAACGGCGATAGCAACAGAGCACCCACGACCATCGTATGTATTGTTGTTTTATTACTGTTATCGAATTTCATTTTAGCATTCACCTTCCTAGAGCAGTCCATGAAGTTCGTCCACTGTGGACGTCCTGTTATCTTTAGGCAAAAAGCGCTGAAAACTGTTCACCCACTTCGCCTTTGAGTAAAACAATGATGACATTTTCAGCACTCAAATTTCCCATATTGCTAAACTGATGCCAAGCGCTCCCAAGATCGCTAGACCATACTCCTGTCTCGGTTGGCGCCCGAAATACTCCTATCAACTTTGGTTCGCGCCTTGCGCGCACCGTTGCCTCTATACGATTAAAGCAATTAGCGTGCCAACTTTACCTCTTAATTCTGCTCCCACGAGACACTTTTAAAACGTGGGTATGAGCGACGTATCGATGCAGGCACATCAATGCGCCAAGTCATTTCGCGACATCTGTTGCAAAATGACGCAACAGATGTCGCGCTATTCATGCCGAAGATTTTTGAAGGCGGTTGTGAGGGATGACGTAGCCGGAGAGAGGAAGAGCCGTTAATACGTTATCGTTTCGGCATTTCAAAGCGCGGGGCAGCGCTGCAGTGCCCTGCGCGTACTCTATTTACAGGAGGACATCGCCGACGCGGTGATCGACATGCTACGCGGGGCAACGCTGGAGTTAAGGGTTGGCGATCCAATGGAACTTCGAACCGATGTAGGCCCTGTAATTGACGCCCAGGCCCAGCAGCTCATCGAAGAGCACACAAACAGAATGCGCCGGGAGGGGCGGCTTTTGTCGAAGGCTTCGCTCAATCCCGACTTAACCAACGGTCATTTTGTTGCGCCTCAAATCTACGAAATAGATCGCCTCGATCAGCTAGAACGCGAAGTGTTCGGACCCATTTTGCATGTAATTCGCTACAAGAAATCCGAGCTGCAAGACGTGCTAGCCGATATCAGGGCGTCAAGCTATGGACTCACCTTGGGTATTCACAGCCGGATAGACGGCTTTGCCCAAACGGTATTTGAAAATACCGAGGTGGGTAATACGTATATCAATCGCAATACCGTAGGCGCCGTCGTCGGAGTGAACCCATTCGGAGGCCAAGGCCTGTCTGGTACCGGACCTAAAGCTGGAGGGCCTCACTATTTGTATCGATTTGTTTGGGAGAAAACGCGTACGGACAATGTGGTAGCCAAAGGCGGTAATACGGACCTATTTACGCTGCAGGAATAGTGACTTTGTGAGCATTAGCAACAATCGCTACCAGCAAGCTTTGCGACACCGAAGAAACTGCCAATAATCTGACTTTAAGTGGCGGCAGCCATACAGACTATCTCGACTTTAACCCTCGGATCATGCAGTGCAGCCTCGACTGTAGCCCTTGCTCACTTATCGCTAATTTAGAAGCGTCCACCCGTGTCTTGGTGCGGCCAGTTGGCCTTGACATGGTATCGGCGTCATTGGTCGTACCAGTCTGATCACCCCGTGATGCGGTTACCCTGTAACCAGTGCCCCGGCGCGATATCCGCTGGCTTAGTTCAGCTCCAGGTCACGGTCGCTCGGCCATTGCCCACCGTCACCATTTGAGCGCTGGAAGTTACTAGGGCATGGACGATGCCGGAGCGAATAATAGTCACATGATTGCAAAAATTTTGAAATCATCCAGTACACGATTCATAAAATAGATTGCCCTACCTTCGTGAACAGGCGCGTCGAACATGTCGTACAGCACGTAGCTCATATCCAGCATGTAAGTGTTTGACCTCACACAAGTTGCGTCCATACTGAGAATATCAGTACGCTCAGCCTGCGGCGTGGCAGCGATCAGCATGGCAAATGTGGTGGCTAGTGACGACGCGTCTGTCGCTACGAGCACCTCGTCAACAAACCCCTTGAACACCGCAGGGAACGTGAAAATTTCTCCTAGTGCAGCCCAATCAGCGGTGCCTAACGCCTGGTAATATCGATGATGCGTCTCTTTTATCCGGAGCTCATCTTCTGGGGATATCATATCGAACTCCGTTACGGATACTGACCGAATCTGCCGAGGCCGCATTGCCTCCCTCGGGACTTTTTCTCGAGAAAAGATGCCATTTTGGCGAAATTTGTGAAACCAGAGCTGTTGTCAGCTAAAGAGCGTACAACGGAAACCATCAACGCGTCTGGCCTTCTGCTCAGACTTTTCGAAGTGCGCTAAGCTCGTGGAGCTGGCAATGAGTTCAGGGGTTTGTAGCCTTCGTTTGAGATTTCAAAGCCAATAAGCCGGAACCGAAAAATGTTTGCATTTGCAATATCAACTCCTCGATATTCGAGGAGTCACACAGGTGGTTAGACTGCCTATCGATTATCTGGGCCTCCAGCAACGAGTGAGTGTGCGCAGATTGTAGGAAATAAAAAGCCCAATTTAAGTCTTTCGGATCAGCATCGGGAGTGCTGCGTTTGAACTCATCAATAAACTCTATGATGACCTCATCATATTTGAAAAATACAAATGCGTGCTCGCTACGCGCAGATTCGAAAGCCAGATGTGACAGCAGCTGGACGTAGCGCTTCCAACCCGCATCTCCGCCAACTAGCCGCTCCAGACTGGGACGCACAAAGATTCCTATCAGCTGCTCCACGGGAAGAGGGCGCCCCTGATTAGCCGCGAGATTATTTCTCAACAAGCGACGATGGTCTTCTATATGCTGATCAGCACGACGATCAACAACGGCCTTTAAGATGGCCTCCTTTGATCCGAAGTGGTAGTAGCTAAGGGATACTTGGACGCCAGAGAGCTTCGTAATCTCACGCACAGACGTGCCATAGAATCCGCATTCTGAAAACAACTGCTCCGCCGCATCGAGAATCTTATTCTTTGTGTCAGAGGAGCGTCTGTTGTGAGTTTTCTTTACTGATGTTGCCGTCGCTTTCATAAGGCCTATTACGTCAGTCAAACCTGTTCTAGCACATCAAATCGAGCGCCATAACACCTGGCGGGAGTATAACAGCGACGGCATTCAACGCCACGCCTGCTGGATTATCGCACTGTATCCTGAGATCCGTCCGATATCTAAATAAACTCCATGAATGCCCAAGGAGTCCAAATCTTAGGGTGACTCTGCCGACGCCGACTCCTACCAATCTCCAGAACGCGACGCCAAACACCTGTTGGCCAGCGATTCTCCAAGTACCCTTTATCGTCGCGAAACATGTAAACCGCGGAAGCGCCTGCCGGCGCCAGTCAGACTATCCAGCCACTACCGCGCCGAGGTTGTCGGGACCCAGCGGTCACGATTTCGGCGCCTGAGACGTACACCACATCCACGAAGCCGCATCGCTCAACAACGGCAAAGGGTATATGGCCCCAACGGGTCGTCAAATCAAATATTGTGAGTTTACCAATCCAAAGCTCGGTTAGGTTGTGCTGGCAAGATTGAGTAGGATGCATCGTCTATGGATCTCATGCCCCATGCCAACCCGTCCTCACCTTGATCTGACCGATCACGCGCTTGGTCTGAGGACGGCCGACTTTCAATGGAATCGAGCAAGAACTGGCGGCGTGCAATACGCCACTCTCCGCTGCGTCGCTCATAACGGTCAATGTAGCGTCCCCAGATCATATTTTCGATGACCTGACCCTCTTCAGTCACGACAGCATTATTGACGACCGCATACAACTCTCCGTAAGCGACATCTCCTTCAACCACAACATATTCATTGGCAATTCCATGGTACCCGTGCACGAAATCTTCTCGAATGTGTTTGATTACCCAGGGAACAAATTCAGTAGCCGGGCCGTCGAATGAGCCATAGGCTAAGTAGGCGTCCTGATGAAATACTGTTCTGAGCAGCGCTGCGTCTACACGATCGCAGGCACGGCAATAACGCATTGCCACCTCATGAATGTCCTGCTTATCGACTATCTCTTGCAGGCGATCAACTACTCCAGCCATTGCCTTCCCCCCTAAAAATTCACTGCCAACTCGACACCCCAGCGTCGAGGCGGGTTCACGAAACGGGTGGTCCATAAGCCGCCAGCCACGTTCCGAGCCGTGACGTACGTATCGTCGGTAAGATTCAAACCAAATAGACTGACTCTGTAGCGATCCTGCATATCGACAAAGCTGATGCTGGCGTCTAATAGATTTGATTCGCTGCGCAAACTTGATTCTAACTGATCAGTGAATTGACTGTCAGCGAAGCTGTATCGTCCGTTCAAAACAATCTTGCCGGCTTCTTTGAAGGCGAACTCGTAATTTATATTGGCTGAAAAAGTCAACTCGGGAGCACGCTGCAGGTCTAGGCCAGATAGATCCTCCTCAACATTATAATAATTTTTGCCATCTACAACGCCGGTAAAAAAGACTTCGCCGCAGGAAGAGGTTGGCACTGAGTCAGATGGAGACGGCCCGTCTAGGTCGACACAAAATTCGTCATAGCTCGCGTCCAAAAAGCCCACTGAAAAGTCAACTCTCAGACCTTCGGTCACGAATGCCGAGAGCTCCAACTCGATGCCCGACAGCTCAGCGCTCGCAGAGTTAACAGTCACCGTTTCGTTAGCAATTGCGACACCTGGCTGAGGGACAATCGCCGTGCGTTGCAGATCTTCGTATTCATTTAAAAACAATGCCAGGTTGGCCCGCAAGCGGCCATCGAGAAAGTCGCCCTTCAGGCCAGCCTCGAACCCGTCCACCTGCTCGGGATCGAATGTTCTCCCACAAGTGAACTCCGTCTGGCAGCGACCGTTAAAGCCTCCGCTCTTGTAGCCACGCGAGTAAGTGAAATACGTCATCAAGTCCGGGTTCCACTGGTAGGTGATACCCAGCTTTGGACCAAAGTCGGACCACGACTCGGAGTCAGGTGTGAAGCGAGTTCCTGGAGTTGGGTAGACCCCGAATAATTCGTTGGTGAACGTTTTTTTATCTTCACTCCATCTGCCACCAAATGTCACGGTCAATTTATCGTTAAAGTGATAATTTCCCTCTCCGAATAAAGAATAACTCTCATGTTTCTGGTTTGCGTTACCTACCAGCTGGGTGCCAAAGGTTGTACCTATTGGGCCAATTCCTAAAAAGAGATTCGATTCTTGAGCGTACTCCTGCTCAAAGTAATAGACGCCAGCAATAAAATCGAAGGAATCCCATGCCGTCGAGGCAAAGCGCAATTCGGTCGAAAACTGATCGTGCTCGCCGTCGCGGTTTATCTGGAAAAAGTCCGTAGTGAGATGCTCGCCGTCAATATCAATGAACTCCTCAGTATCGCGATAATTGGACACCGAAGTAATCACCCCGGCTCCAACATCCCAATTCATTTCCGCTGTAATACCCCATATCTCCGCATCGATGAACCCGGCCCCTGAATCGTCTTGCGGCACTTTAAATTCATCAATCTGGCCAAGTGGATTATCAGAGCCGCAAAAATTTTGGAATACGCACAGCAAGTCGGTAGCTGCCGAATCATTCTGACCGGGCATTAGTTGACTTTTATTTCTCGAATATTCCCCAATTAAAGTTAGGTCAAATGCGTCGGAGGGAGTAAAGCGAATCATAGGCCGGATCGCTGAAATATCCTCTTCTCCCAGATCGCGTCCATTGATCGAGCTGGTGTAATACCCGTCCATCGACTGCGATAGCGCAGCGATTTTTGCGTCCACTTTGCCTTCGATGATCGGGATATCGACAGCAGCTTTTAAGTCCAGACGGCCGTATTGACCCGCAGTAATTGATGCCCTTCCACCAAATTCACCCGAGGGACGCCTAGACCTGACTTGAACGGCACCGGCCGAGGTATTGCGTCCGAAAATTGTTCCTTGGGGGCCACGAAGGATTTCTATCTGAGCCACGTCAAAAAGGTCGAGACTGCTGGTCGCAGGCCTGGGGATATAAACGCCGTCAACAAAAATGCCGACGGGAGGATCGAATGACGATTCGATATCTGTGTTTACAATGCCTCGAATCGATACGCTCACGGCATTGGAAAAATAGTCTATCTGCGAAATCGTGACGTTGGGTGCTGGCAGTTCGAGCGTTTTCAGATCATTAAGAAATCGTAATTGATAATCTTGTCCGGTTAAAACAGTCGCGGCCACCGGAGTTTCCTGCAACGGCTCAACCCGCTTTCGGGCCATCACCATCACTTCTTCGAGGGCCAGACCCCCAGCGTTTGGCTGATCCTGAGCTGCGTCCGAGGCGACTTCTTGGGTATGTCCATCAAGGCTAGTAAGCCAAAGCAGGGCCAGCATGCAAGGCAGCACTGGAAGGTTCGCAAACGTCTTGGATTTTGTTGGTTGGTTTTCTGTCATCGTTATCTCCTTTTCTTTCACTCTGCACCCTTTCGGAACGAGCCTATACCTAAATTAAATATTGATCAAACGATCAATTAATTTCAACAAAACAAGTATTGGCGTTTTTACGCGCACTTTTATCGAGTATTTTTGGGTAAATTCCGTTCGCCTTTGTATAGCTCTGATTGATAATGTATAGTTGATAGAGCGTTCAGTTTAATTTTGAAGATGAGAGGATTTGATATGACTGTAGCGATCACAACCACCCCCGCGGGAGACATTCTCGCCAACACCCATGAGATGGAATGGCTCGACGTGGGTGGCGGCTCATACTTCAAAGTGTTGCGGCTATGCGAGAAAACGGGCCAATGGACGCTGTATGTCCGTATGGAGCCAGGGGCCAGCTTTCAGCCACACCGGCACGAGGGGTGGGGCCAATTTTTCATCATGAAGGGTGAGCTGATCTATGACGTCGGTTCTGCTCCGGCCGGTACCTATGGTTTCGAGCCGATATTTGCGGTGCACCACGACGCAAAATGCGAAGTAGAAACCGAAATGTTGTTTATGGGGGAAGGGGCGGTCACCTACTTCACACCTGAAGGCGAAATCGACTTCGTATTAAACGTTCAAACCCTCAAAGCTGCAGCCGAGGGAACTGCCGCACTCGATGTGAGCCCGGGATAGACTCGCCAACAACATCAATTGACTGTCCCTCGCGAGTCAACGAAGGCTAGGGCAGAGCGGCCTTCAGGCCACAGATAATGGCAGCACTGACAGTTAGCCAAGGTGGGGTAGATTGGGATTGAAAACGCCGGCTAAGGCCGTTTTGGGGGGGCTCTTGCTCGGCGCTGCGCAGCGGTATCCCGACCGAGAGGCGATCGCTTTTCCTGACCACAGCCTTACTTACCGCGATTTCGCGGACTATAGTCGCAACATCGCCAGATCGATGCTCGCTAACGGCATTAGACCTGGAGATCATGTTGGCATCCTAGCGACCAACCGCCCTGAGTTCCTGCCCATACTCTTTGCCTGCACACTGGTTGGGGCGGTCGCGGTTCTGCTCAATGCACGATTTCGCACCCAAGAACTCCGGCACGTTGTTCGCCATTGCGACCTAACCTGGATCATCCTGGGTAATCTCAACGCCGTCCCCCACGCCGAGCGTTTGATGGTGGCATTTCCTGATCTCGATGAGCCAGGTAATGAAGATTCGCTCGCAGGTGACGTCTCGCCGCAACTGACGCGATTAATCGCACTCGATCCCACTACAAAAGGTCCGTTCCAGAATTGGAACGACTTTATGAGTGAAGCCTCGAACGTGACAGAGGCCCAACTTGAATCTGTTATCGAGAACGTTGATCCCCTTAACACTGCACTGATCATGTTCACCTCTGGCACTACCGCGATGCCAAAGGGTTGCGCGCTCACACACCAATCGGTATTCCTGACATCGGGCGCAATGCGCAACCGGTTATCTCTCGTACATGAGGACGTCATGTGGGACCCGCTGCCCATGTTTCATATGGCATCGATACTTCCGTTGCTCAGCCTCATGCATGTTGGAGGAAAATTCCTTACCGACACGACGGTCAATATCGATCGTGCGGTTCGGCAGATTCATCAGGAACAAGCGACATTTCTCTACCCTGCATTTCCTGCAATCATGTCGGACCTTCTTGCTCATCCAAAGTTCAAGCCTGAACAGCTCAACTGCGTTCGGCTTGTCAGCAATGTGGCACATGCCGAGGTCCTGCAGGCCAACATGGCGGCGATGCCGCTCGCGACCCACGTCAGCGCCTACGGCATGACCGAATTAAGCGGTATCACCAGCCATAATGACCCGGGCGATCCAGCTGAGGAGCGTCTGCGTAACTGCGGACAACCTTACCCCGGCATCGAGGTGAGCATTCAGGACACAGACACGAGCGCAATCCGCGACCAGGGTCAACAGGGGGAGATCTGTGTTAGAGGCTTCTCAGTGTTTAGCGGTTACTACCGTCAGCCCGAGGAGAATGACAAGGCCTTCGACGCGGAAGGCTGGTTTCATACCGGTGATCTAGGATTGCTGGATGAGAAAGGCCGCATTTGCTTTCGCGGGCGGCTTAAAGACTTGCTTAAAGTCGGTGGCGAAAACGTGTCTCCGCTAGAGATCGAGGCATGGCTTTCAACCCACCCAGATATCATCATGGCTCAGGTGATTGGCGCTCCAGATAGACGGTTAGATGAAGTCCCCGCTGCGTTCATTGAATTAAATCCCACCGCGCGCGTTTCTGAACAGGACATCATCGACTATTGCACCGGGCAAATTGCCTCATTTAAGGTTCCCAAAATCGTTCGTTTTGTAACGGAGTGGCCCATGTCAGCCACAAAAATACAGAAAGCTGAACTCCGAAAGTTGCTTGACTAAGTGCATAAGCAAGAAGTTCAAACACCAATTTTTAATGCCAGTTAGCGCAGTATTTTCGATATTTTCTTGGGCTTGTAGTCAATACGATTAGCTATACATGCGTGACATATCTAGGAACCCTTATCGGATTGCAATAGCAACAAGCCTTAAGCGCCCCTATACACCCCTTATAAACATATCTTACTCATCTAATCTGCCCCAAAAATTTCTTAAAGTTCTGTTAGAGCCTCTCCACCTTGAGATGCCATTCAGCGGACATACCTGCAGTCTCAGTGCGCGTTCGGTTTTCGGTTGGGAAATGACTTATAGCTCTTGAGGTTGCACGGCCTGATACGAATTCATAGGGTACTCCGGTTCGGAATAGGTTCGGACTGCTTCAAATAGAAAATCAGCATCCAAAAAAGACCTTACGATTCTTCCTTTTATCGGAATCTAGCAGGGCTTTACAAGATCCTCATAATCGATTGGTCATCAATTCAAGTCCTACTGGGCCCACCATTCTCACTGATTCATCCACAGGTGCCAAAAGAACAGGAAGCCCCTGCCGGGCCGCTGCTGGTGCCCCCAACCAGGGCGCCACCTGAGACATTGCCTCGCTTCGCAGGAAGCAAATCCAAAACCTCATATCAACCAAGACGCTACTGAAAAACCGGGGCACGAACTGTTGCGTACTCTCGTTCAGTAGTGCACGAATATGAATTGCGCGGTCATCGCTGCCAACAACTTTTCAGGCCCATAGGCCGATATTTCGCGAATTTCTGCCATTCAGCTGGCCAAATCACTGAGTAATTTAGGCCCAACAGGCCGTTTATTGATCCTTTACTTTAAGAAACCCGAGCGCCAGCGCCTATTGGACCACGATAGTAACCAAAGGTTACGAGGCCGCTTGAAGGGACAGAACTGCCGCTCTTTGGGACTCTAGATTAATCCTAGCAGCTGAACACGTAGCTTCAGGGTGATCGTGCTATCTTCTTTCAGATTGACTCAACGTTTCTCGGTTTGATGACGACCGCTGGGCTCACCGAAAACAAGACAGCCCAGCACGTGCTTGGGCTGCGCGGATGGATATCAAGTATTAAGTCTGTAGCTTGCATAGCCGGTGCCATTGGTCAGGCCGACCACAACACCAGCAAAGTACGTAGACAACCGCTACGCTCTCTGCCTAGCGTCTGTTCACCGTCTTCTCGGTGGATTACGCGGCGATCTCCTGTTGCGCCTGACTGAAGGCGGCAACCGCTCTGTCTAAATCGTCTTTGGTATGTCCGGCTGATATTTGTACGCGAATACGGGCCTTTCCCTTGGGTACCACCGGATAAAAGAACCCCACCGCGTAAATACCCAATTCAAGCAACCGCTCAGACATTCGCTGTGCCACCACCGCATCGCCCAGCATGACTGGCACGATAGGGTGATCACCTGTGGGCACCGCAAAGCCATGTGCCTGCATCTGCTCGCGAAAATACTGTGTGTTGCTATGCAGGGTATCGCTCAGAGCGGTCGAGGCTTCCAGCATATCGAGCACCTTCAGCGAGGCCGCACAAATTGCCGGCGCTAACGTATTCGAGAACAAGTAGGGCCTCGAGCGCTGCCGCAAGATATCGATGATTTCTTGGCGGCCGGCGGTAAAGCCGCCCGAACCACCACCAAGGGCCTTGCCAAAGGTGCCGGTGATGATGTCAACGCGACTCATCACACCGCAGTGCTCATGGACGCCTCGTCCCGTCACGCCCATAAAACCCGTCGCGTGGCAGTCGTCATGGTGGACCATCGCCCCATATTGATCGGCCAAATCACAAATCGCATCTAACTGCGCCACCGTGCCATCCATTGAGAAAACGCCGACAGTGTCTGGGGTGTGGCTGCCCCGATGTTCGAGCTCGACTGGGTAGCGGAACCTGCTTATTTCATAGGCAGTGGCCCCCTGCTCGACAATCAGGGCAATCTCTACTTTAGCTCGAACTTTTATCACGGTGAGCGCGTGGATCTGGTTTCAATTGATGCCAAGACTGGCAAAAGGCGCTGGGCAGTTCCCGAGACAGGCGCTATGTCGGCAGGTGGCCCAATCATATTGAACGACCCACAAAACCCGGGATCACAAATTATCTACCTCGCAGGCCCTGAGCGCGTCATGGCTATTCACCAAAATGGTACGACCCTCTGGGACAAGGCCACTGGTATGAAAATTTCAGACGCCGTGGACACGGACGCGGTCAGATTCCAAAACTTTAATTACCATCCTGCAACAGATTCGCTGATTACCGTTACCAAGGCGGGAGGGCTATTTGCCTACAGCCGCGAAACGGGTGAGCTGGTGGGGCCGGTTGGACAGCTACCTGGGGCGCCTGCCATAAGCGGGAGGGGCACCAAGATACCGGGCTTTATTGCTAATAAAGTCGATCCTTTGCTGGATGACGCCTTTGGAAAAACCGCCAACGGTTTAAGTATATTTTCCTCTGCAGTGAACTATCTCTATGGCGGTGGCGGTGTCGTCACCAACTATTTCAGCATCGACCCCGACACCAGCCGCATCTACATCGCAGCAACAGCACCCGATGAAGAAGATGGCAATATAGACGGTCGATCGGAAATCGGCGCGATTTACACGCTTAACCTGGAGGCTGACGGAAACGGAGGCCTCGAGTTTAAGCTGCTTGATCGCATGACGTTTCAGGGCGGCACTGGCTCTACACCAGCACTCAGTGCGGATGGCAGCCGAGTCTATGTTTCTGATAACGATGGCCATGTTATTGCGCTCGACAGCGAGTTGACTGAAATTTGGCGTGTGGATGTCGGTGAACCCCTGGTGGGCTCAATTACTGTCGCGCCAGACAACAACGAGATTTACGCGGTTACCGCGAATGACGTATTTCAGCTGATTGATCAAGGCGATCACGGCACCGTGAGCTGGACCGGTGAGCTGAATGGCTTTGACGGTTACGCCAACGTCGACGTGCAATCCAATGGTTTAACAGCAACGGTCACCGCAAACGGCGTGGTGGTAATGATCGGTGGCGGTAAAGAAATCATCGGCAAAACCATCATGCTGCACGTGGGCATGGGTCTGTTGGACCGGCAAACAGGCAAGTTACGCTACTTTGCCGAAGGCAGGGAAGATTCGCTGGCAATGAGCGTCGTTGCCGCCGACGGCAGTATTTATGTGGGCCACTCGCCCCTCAGGCGCGCCGTGGGCAAAGCCCTATTCCCTAAGTTGACCGCGGACGTCACCGGCGGTGTTGCCCGTTTTAAGCCCATTCGACTCGATCTGCTCGCGCGTGATGCGATCTGCGCCGCGGGAGCCCGAGCGGCCAACACCAATACTCTGGATCAGACTATCCAGTTCGCCGCTATCAGCAGCGATAAGCGCCAGATACAGTTCCTGATGACTCAAGCTGAGAGGGCTATCGAAACAGCGGTTAGCGACGGCGACCTGACGTCAGACGACGCCAACTCGTTGCGAGAGTTACAGGCGCAAAGCATCGCCAGCCTAGCTGCGGGTGACCTCGAGAAAACAGCGACGACGCTTGGTTCAGCATGCGAGATGTTTCGCTGACTTTCGGGCGTCGCACACCCCTCGGTCGCGACGTTCATAAGTATGGCCACAAGTGAGGAATGCCAGACGATGCATGTTCATCGGCAGGCAGGCCTCGAGCATCAATTATTAGTGGAGTGTTGAAGCAAGGCACCATCGCTTAATTCGCTTACATCATTCGACAGCCCAATACACTATAGGACCTGCTCTTTGACGGACCGGATCCAGACAGGAAAAGAGGGCCGCGGAGTGGCGCCACTTACTGGCCACCAGAAAACCCTATTGTTGCTAGTGCTGGCCTATACCCTCTCGATGTGTGATCGAATGATCCTGTCGATTCTGTTCCCACAGATCAAAGCCGAATTTGGCATCACCGACACGCAACTCGGCCTGCTCGGTGGGCTCTCCTTCGCCCTTTGCTACGCCACCATGGGACTACCCATTGCGAAGCTGTCAGATCAGTACAACCGCAAATGGATCATTATCATCAGCCTAACCGTATTCTCCTTGATGACAGCTCTAAGCGGTTTTGCAGCGGGTTTTATTAGCCTGCTTATTTTTCGGATAGGTGTAGGTATTGGCGAAGCGGGCGTAAACCCGGCAAGTCATTCCATAATCGCTGACTATTTTCCGCCGGAGCGTCGCGCATTTGCCATGGCCACGCTGATGCTGGGCGCCAGTCTGGGCATGATGCTCGGATTCATGGGAGGTGGTGCGATCGCCGACGCCTATGGATGGCGCGTTGCGATGATCTCCGTGGGGCTTCCCGGATTGCTACTCGCGGCGATCATGAGTGCCGCTTTGCGAGAACCGCAGAGAGGTCGCCACGAAGAGGCGCAACCTCCCCCACCCCCGCCAATTGCTCACACCGCGGCCACAATGTGGGCGAATAGAGCGATGCGCCACCTGCTTGCCGGATCCGTGATTGCCGGCCTCGTGGGCTACGGGCTGACCCAGTGGCTCCCGACTTTTTTCATGCGTACTCATGATCTCACCCAAACCCAAACGGGCCTGCTGATGGCCGGTGTATTTGGTATCTCGGGTGCGATAGGTGCGCTGGCGGCAGGTAAATGGTTTGATCGGCTCTCTACCCGCGGCTTCCAATATGGCATGTGGATGCTTGCTGCTGTTCCGTTTGTCACTCTGCCGCTATTTATTTTGGGGCTACTAGCCGGGGATCTCTCGACTGCGATCGCGCTTTTTATCATTCCAGGCTTCGCCGCCAATTACGCGATTGGCCCAACGATTGCGATGATCCAGACGCTCTCGCCGCCCCACATGCGCGCAGTGTCTGCCGCCATCAAGATGTTGCTGCTTAATCTTATTGGAATGGGGTTAGGCCCAGTGTTGGTGGGTGTTATCAGTGACCTGCTGGCACCGACACTCCCCGAGAATACCCTCGGCGTGGCGCTTTCATATTTCACCGTCGTGGGCCTGTGGGGATCGGTCCACTTCTGGTTGTGTGGCCGCGAGCTAGTGCGAGCAAATCAGATTTGATCTGAGTTACAAAGCCATGACAGTGCACGAGAGCTCAGCGCCTCATTACCTTCTGTACGGATCACAAGCGATAATCTAAACCTGTAATGCCGGAGAATAGTCTTTCAGCATTTTTTTGACTTCCAGTGCATGCTGCTCCTCTGCACTGATTTTGCCTCGGGCATACTCTTCTAACATCACACTGGCATCACTCACTTCATCCAACAGTGATTGGTAAAGGCTGACCGCATGCTGCTCATGATCGAGGCTCTCTGACAAGATTTGCGTCACAGAGTGATCGTTAGACTCCTCTATTTCCGCTATTTTTTGACTGGGATGCCCATCTAAGCCTGTGATTAACTCTCCTGCCTCAAGCGCGTGCTGTAGGCTTTCGGTGGCCTGCTCCTGCAGGAACTGGACAATGGGTTGTCGGTATGGGCCAATCACCGTCAAAGAGCTCTGGGCGCAAAAAAACCGGCGTCGCTACTAATCCCTTATGCAATCGCTTGCAAAACATTCAGCGTGATAATAGATTCGAGTGTCCACGCGTGTCTTGGTGCGGCCAATCGGCCTTGACATGGTAGAGGTCGGCGGTTCGAATCCGCCTGGTCCTACCAAATGACAAACCCTCGCCATCGGCGGGGGTTTTTCGTTTGGGGGTTTAGCTGGTTTGAAGCGCCGAAGGCGGTCGACAAATCACGACCCAAGGAGTGATTTGCATGGAGTCGCTTGCGACGACACCCGAAGGGTCAAAACGCGAGAGGCAATCGCGTTTTGATTAATCCGCCTGGTCCTACCAAATGACAAACCCTCGCCATCGGCGGGGGTTTTTCGTTTGGGGGGGTTTAGCTGGCTTGAACCGCCGAAGGCGGTCGACAAATCACGACCCAAGGAGTGATTTGCATGGAGTCGCTTGCGACGACACCAGAAGGGTCAAAACGCGAGAGGCAATCGCGTTTTGATTAATCCGCCTGGTCCTACCAAAACCAAAAAACCCGCCCTTAGGTGGGTTTTTTGGTTTTAGAGGGGTAGGTTTGGATGAGAACCGCTGTTCGACAAACGCGACCTCAGAAGCGTTTGGTCCACCGGAGCGACGCGGAGGTGCCCGAAGGGTTAAAGCGCCAGAGGCAATGGCGCTTGAAGACAATCCGCCTGGTCCTACCAAATTTCTAAGCTGCTGTTTTTATCAAACTTTATTTCTTTCGAAATCATGCGTTTTGACGTGTTTCTGTGCGTGGACATTACCGCGCAGAGATAGTGATCAAATCCGATAAGCGAATCTCATACTAACTTCGCCAGACTTATTGCCGTTTCGGATTTCACCTCTTCGATTACTACGTAAGTATGGGTTTGATCAATCAAAGGGATCACCGCCAGTTTCTCACCTAGAAACCTTTGATAGTCCTGCATATCTGAACAGCGGATCTTCAACAGAAAATCAAATCCGCCAGCCACCATATGGCAGCTTTCGACTTCCGGGAGAGACATCATTTCGCGAGAGAATTCTCGAAGGTTAGCCGTGCTGGTATTGGTGAGAAGAACCTGAATGAATGCCATTGTTGAGGCGTTGAGCTTGCGAGCATCGGCGAGCGCGACATAGCCAAGGATATAACCCTCCCGTTCCAAGCGACGAACACGGTCCAAGCAAGGAGTCGGACTGAGACCAACTTTTGATGCGAGTTTCACATTGGATAGACGACCGTCTTTCTGCAGTAGCTCAAGAATTTTGCGATCAATGCGATCTAGAGACATAGAAAAAAATTCCTCAGCGTTAAATATCGTTATCTAAATATCGACAATATTTTAAACTACTAAAATTCAATTTTTGGAGAATAAAACTGTTCAATTTAACGATAATACAGACATAACTGTTTTTGAAAGGGGGCTTAATGAGATGAAAGAGTTAAGACATTCCATTCGGGCTCACACCAATGGAGACGAGACATCATTAGTCAACGAACTGTTGAGTCACGACAGTCTGGATTCAGCAAAACAAGCCTTGATTTCAAAGCAAGCGACCTCACTCGTCAATGCTTGTCGTGAATGCAGCCATCAGGCAGGTACCTTGGATGCATTCCTCCAAGAGTTTGGACTTTCAAACAAGGAGGGTGTCGCGCTCATGTGCCTAGCCGAGGCCCTGCTCCGTGTTCCGGATGAAGCGACGGCTGATCAGCTCGTCGGAGAAAAGATCCGCTCGGGAGACTGGGGATCGCATCAGGGCGCATCCTCATCTCGCTTTGTGAACGCCTCAATTTGGGGACTCATGCTGACCGGACGGGTCATGGCGCTTGGAAGTGAGGCCACCGAAGATACGGGATCCTGGGTACAAGCCCTTACGAGGAAAATGGGCGAACCTGTCGTCCGGCGAGCGATCCTGCAGGCCATGAAAATCATGGGGGGTCAGTATGTGCTGGGGCGCACAATTAAGGAGGCTATTCGTAAAGGTCGCGCAGCCAACAGCCCCAGCACCCGTTTTTCTTTCGACATGCTGGGCGAAGGGGCTCGCACCGCCAGTGACGCGCAACGCTATTTTGATGCCTATGGCGAGGCAATTCGTGTCCTTGCGGACGCCAACACCGAGGTTGACGTCACTCACGCGAACGGAATATCCATCAAACTCTCTGCGCTGCATCCACGTTATGCCTTCAGCCAGTATGACCGTGTCATTTCAGAGCTACTGCCTCGACTTAAGCAACTGGCCAAGATGGCAAGAGCGGGCGGTCTCAGTTTAACCATTGATGCTGAAGAATCAGAGCGGCTGGATGTTTCCCTTGATCTTTTTGAAGCTTTAGCTCGAGACCCCGATCTCTATGATTGGGATGGTTTGGGGTTTGTCCTACAGGCCTATCAGAAAAGAGCAGAAGCAACATGCGACTGGCTTATCGCTATGGCGAGGGAAACCAATCGGCGTTTTATGGTTCGGCTTGTAAAGGGCGCTTACTGGGACAGGGAGATCAAGCACGCGCAGGAATTGGGACTGCCCGATTACCCGGTATTTACGCGAAAATGCAATACCGACCTCTCCTACCAAATTTGCGCGACAAAGCTGTTGAGTGCGGCTGGTGCTGTATTTCCCCAGTTCGCAACCCATAACGCGCATACCGTCTCAATGATCAAGGCACTAGCCCAAGGCAATACCGACTTTGAATTCCAGCGTTTGCACGGTATGGGTCAATTACTTTACGCGCAGCTGTCGAAGTCTGACGCAAGTACGCCAATCCGTGTTTATGCCCCCGTCGGTAATCACAAAGACCTTCTTCCCTACCTCGTCAGGCGGTTACTAGAAAATGGTGCCAACAGCTCCTTTGTGAACCGATTTCTGGATGCGAGCGTGTCCGCGAGCGAACTGAACCGGGATCCCATCGAACAAGTATTAGCCGTGTCCCAGCGCCGGCACCCAAAAATTCCGCTGCCCAGACAGTTATATGCCCAAGAGACAGTCCCCTGGCTCAATGCGATGGGGTTTGATTTGAACGACGCGTCAGTGGTCAGAGGCCTCTTTCCGAGATTGACGTCACTTGCACAACGCAGGGAGGCGAGACCTATTGTGGGTGGACAGTCCGTCACGAGCGAGCTAAGACCCGTTATCAATCCCGCCTCGGGCGAGACCGCCGGTTACGCTGCCTCAACCAGTCCAGAAGAGCAGGACAAAGCAATCGAACTAGCAGTTTCCGCACAACCGCTTTGGGATCTGCGCGGCGCTCATCATCGGGCCGAGTGCCTGGAGCGCGCGGCTGAGCTATTGGAGGCGCAAATACCCGAACTGATGGGAGTCATCGTATCCGAGGCAGGCCGAACCCTCGAAGACGCGCTTTCTGAGGTGCGCGAAGCCATAGATTTCTGCCGCTACTACGCACAACAGGCAAGGGAAAAATTTACCGACCCAATAAAACTTCCAGGTCCGACCGGAGAACTTAACGCGCTTAGTCTCCACGGAAGAGGCGCCTTTCTCTGTATTAGTCCTTGGAACTTCCCCCTAGCTATTTTCATGGGACAGGTAAGTGCCGCCCTTGTTGCCGGTAATGCGGTCTTAGCAAAACCTGCAGAACAAACACCCCTGATTGCTTTTGAGGCAGTCAAACTATTGCATGAGGCCGGAATCCCCGAGGACATTCTGCATCTTCTCCCCGGGGACAAAAGCGTAGGGGCTGCTCTGGTGGCTGATAACCGTATTGCAGGCGTGGCGTTTACAGGCAGCACAGAAACCGCGAAAGGCATCAATCGGCAACTCGCTGCTCGCGATGGCGCCATCATTCCGCTCATCGCTGAAACTGGGGGCATAAATGTAATGCTCGTGGATGCAACGGCGCTACCTGAGCAAGTTGTCGATGACGTTATCGTTTCGGCATTTCAAAGCGCGGGGCAGCGCTGCAGTGCCCTGCGCGTACTCTATTTACAGGAGGACATCGCCGACGCGGTGATCGACATGCTACGCGGGGCAACGCTGGAGTTAAGAGTTGGCGATCCAATGGAACTTCGAACCGATGTAGGCCCTGTAATTGACGCCCAGGCCCAGCAGCTCATCGAAGAGCACACAAACAGAATGCGCCGGGAGGGGCGGCTTTTGTCGAAGGCTTCGCTCAATCCCGACTTAACCAACGGTCATTTTGTTGCGCCTCAAATCTACGAAATAGATCGCCTCGATCAGCTAGAACGCGAAGTGTTCGGACCCATTTTGCATGTAATTCGCTACAAGAAATCCGAGCTGCAAGACGTGCTAGCCGATATCAGGGCGTCAAGCTATGGACTCACCTTGGGCATTCACAGTCGGATAGACGGCTTTGCCCAAACGGTATTTGAAAATACCCAGGTGGGTAATACGTATATCAATCGCAATACCGTAGGCGCCGTCGTCGGAGTGAACCCATTCGGAGGCCAAGGCTTGTCTGGTACCGGACCTAAAGCTGGAGGGCCTCACTATTTGTATCGATTTGTTTGGGAGAAAACGCGTACGGACAATGTGGTAGCCAAAGGCGGTAATACGGATCTATTTACGCTGCAGGAATAGTGACTTTGTGAGCATTAGCAACAACCGCAAGCAGCAAGCTTTTCGAGACCGAAGAAACTGCCAATAATCTGACTTTAAGTGGCGGCAGCGATACAGACTATCTCGACTTTAACCCTCGGATCATGGAGTGCAGCCTGGACTCTAGCCCTTGCTCACTTATCGCTAAGTTAGAAGCGTCCACGCGTGTCTTGGTGCGGCCAATCGGCCTTGACATGGTAGAGGTCGGCGGTTCGATCAAGTGTGACCACAGAAGCATTTTGGTCGCCGGGGCGCAGCGGCGGCGCCCCAAAGGGGTGAGCGCGCGCGAAGTAAGCGCGTTCGAAACAATCCGCCTGGTCCTACCAAACGTGAAAACCTCGCCATCGGCGGGGATTTTACGTTTGGAGGTTTAGCACAGTATCAAGCTTCGCCGAACCTCTAACTAGGCAGCCTTAACTCATAAAAGGAATAGGCAGCAGATAGTGGTCAAGGAGCATTAGGGGAAAGATCAACAGCAAATACATAATGGAAAACGAAAACAACTTCATTGCATCTTTGTTTTCCATGGTACGAAGCAGAATCAACGCGCGGCGAATAAACATGCCCCCGAGGACCATCGCGCCAATCATGTAAATCCAGCTACTGAGACCCGTCACTACAGGCAGAAGAGCCACCGGAAAAAGTACCACTGTGTACAGAAAACATTGCCGCGCGGTGTATTGACTCCCGTGGGTCACAGGTAGCATCGGAATATCGACCTTGGCGTATTCATCTTTCCTTGCGATGGCGAGGCCCCAAAAGTGCGGCGGCGTCCAAACGAAAATGATTAGTACCAGTAACAACCCATGCACAGTCACCTCGTCAGTTATCGCTGTCCACCCGAGCAAGGGGGGCATGGCTCCAGCTAGGCCACCGATTACGATGTTTTGCGATGTGGCTCGCTTCAAATAAAACGTATAAACAAAGGCGTAGCCAACTAGAGAGATCAGTGTGAGCCAGGCAGTGAGCGGATTGACGCGTGTCAGAAGTAGCAACATTCCCAAGCAACCCAGAGAAAAGGCAAAAATGGCCGCTCCCTGAGAATCGATCTTTCCTTTAACGATGGGTCGCCCTGAGGTTCTTGCCATAACCGCATCAATGTGTCGGTCAGCGAGGTGATTAATGGCTGCTGCCGAGGCAGCACACAGCGCAATGCCTATGCTTGCGAAGATAACAATATCAATGGGCACCACCCCAGGCGTGGCCATGCACATCCCTACTATTGCCGTGACCATCATCAGCCAAACCACATTCGGCTTACACAGCTCATAGTAATCTCGCCAGGTGGCGCGCTCGATCAGGCTTAATTTCATCAATGCGCGCCACTAATTTGAGGTGATTGAACAGCTTTGTTGATTATCGGTTTTCCACTAAAAAGAGCTGCAAAATCTGCAACCAAAGGTGCGGCCAAAAAGAGCGTTGACGTGTACGCGGCACTGTTGTCAGACTGTTTCCAGGCTAACGCAGAGGTTTGCTTGATCATGCGAACAGTGATTCGAGAAAAATTAATGGTGCCGCTGCTTCTTGTAGCAGCACTCGTTGGTGTCTCACTGACAGCGTCGGGGTATTGGGCACTATGGCAATCCCAAACGCTGTCAAGCACTGTCATGCCCCAAGCACTAGTAACACTGCCAGAGAGGCGGCCGCTGGCCGAATTCACTTTGGTGGATGATGCGAAAGGGGTGTTTGACCTCAAATCGCTGGAATCACGTTGGTCATTTATTTTCTTTGGCTTCATGTTCTGCCCCGATATATGCCCCACCACGCTTTATGACCTTTCTAAAGTAAAAACAGAGATTGTTGCCCGCGGCATCAGTGATATTGATCTTCAATTTGTCTTCATTTCAGTCGACCCCGCCCGCGACAAAGCCGCTCAGATCGAGCGCTACGTCAGTTACTTTGACCCTACCTTCCTTGGTGCTACGGGTTCAGTGGGTCAACTCACCAATCTCACGCGGCAGTTAGGTGCGCCTTTTCGGTTAGAACCAGAGACGGCTGAACAAGTCTACTCGGTCACTCACTCGAGCGCGGTCTATCTGGTAGACCCACTGGCCCAATACACTGCCATCATCAGCCCGCCTTTTAATGCCGGCGAGGTCGCCGAGCAATTTTCCCAGCTATTTCATTCCAGGGGTAAACAAGCCGTAACCCAACGCCTCTAAACCTCTATTCTTGTTTGTCCGCGTGGACCGTATCAATCCGCGACGGTACATTCTGATTGTGATCAACCAAGACGTAAGCGAAGCAATACATGAATACTGTTAGCAATAAAAAAACCACAGCATGCTTCGTGTAGTTCGTGCCCTCAGCTTTTTGCCCTCCCATTTTTTTCTCCTCTTGTACTTCTCAGGCGGGCTGACTCAATGGTGCGGCGATACCGGCGCCTCAAGAATCAGTTCTTTTAGAAAATAAACGCCACGCTGGAAAAACGTCCAGTCGGCCTCTAAGGCGCCGATCGCAACCAGTGTCAGTAAAAGTGCAGGCGGTACCAAAATGAAATACACCATTGCCAGGCGTTCCCACACCATATGCATAAACACCGCAATGATGAGGCCGGCCTTTAGCACCATAAACATCAAAATCAGGAACCAGCGCAGATAGCCCTGAACCTGAAAGAAATCCACGGCATACGACATGGCACTAAGGATAAAAAGAAGAATCCAGATCTTGAAGTAAACCCCCAGCGGATGCTGGATAGCCTGCTCCTCTCGGACAACCTGTGCGTGACCGTCAGCAGTGTGGTCCATTCTTTACCCCCTCACCAAAGATAGAAAAGCGCGAAAATAAAAACCCAAACCAAATCTACAAAGTGCCAGTAGAGTCCAAGGATTTCTATCTCCTCGTAATTACCGCCGCGCTTGGTAAACCAACCTTGCGTCTGATCATCGAGATGCCCTCGAGCCACCTTATAGCTAAAAATTAAAAGGAAGATCACCCCGATGGAAACGTGAAAACCATGGAAACCGGTGATCATAAAGAACACCGATCCAAACTGGGCGGCACCCATGGGGTTGCCCCAAGGCCTGACGCCCTCCTCAAAAATGAGCTTGCTCCACTCAAACACCTGCATACCCACAAAGGTTGCTCCGAGAACCGCGGTGGTTACCAGTAGCCAAAAGGTGACCCACTTGTTCTTTCGATAGCCATAGTTGACCGCAAGCGCCATAGTGCCGCTCGAGGTGATCAGCACGAATGTCATAATCGCAATCAAAATGAGCGGGATTGGCGCTCCTCCAAAACTGAGCGCAAAAACTTCACTAGCACTTGGCCATGGCTCCAACGTTGACTTTCGAACGGTCATATAGGAGGCGAGGAAACAGCCGAAGATGAACGTATCGCTGACCAGAAAAATCCACATCATGGCCTTACCCCAAGGAACCTCCTTAAAGGCAAGCTGATCTGAACTCCAGTCATCAAAGAAGCCGTCCATCCCGGGCTTCAATTCCAGTGAATCTGGCGCCATAGTCTCAGTCGACATGGTCTATTCTCCCGTTAAATAAATCCGCAAATTCTGAGCAGGACCTCGAAGTTGTCACCAATGAACAGCAAACCGAAAACTACTAGCCAAACACCCAACAGGTAGTGCCAGTACAGTGCACAGTTCGATAAGCTGTCCTCCAGTATTCGGACATCAGCCTGTTCAAAGGAGCGCTTGATGGCGCGCGTCAGTGCGATCATGCCGCCCACCATGTGCAAGCCGTGGACACCGGTAATCATAAAAAAGAACCCAACCGATGGATTGCTGAAATCACCCAGCACCATTTCGGTCAGCTGCAGCCAGGCAGCGAGCTGCCCCACAAGAAACAGCAAAGTCAGGACGCCAGCTCCCACTAAGGCAACACGCACCCACAGACTCTTGGCGGCTCGCGACAAAAGCAACGCTGCCTGTAGGCATAGACTGCTTAGCATCAGCAAGCCCGTATTCGCCCACAGCAGATTTATCTGCGGCGCTGGTCGCCAGTCCTGGTAGAGCATCCGACCACCGCAAGCAACAATCATAAGCAAGAAAAACACAGTGACCACACTCAGCAACACTTTGAGCGCGGAACGCCGTGAATTCACCGAAATCTGCACAGCTGACAAAGCTGGTGAGACAGGTTCTGTGCTGGCAATCCAGGGATGTTCAGTAAATAAGGTGCTCATGTTGCAACTGCAACCCGCGAACTGCGGGGAGGTACGTTTTGGGGAATGAAGTCTTCATCTGCCCCGGGGACACTGTAGTCATAGGCCCACCGATAAACGCAGGGCAATTCTTTACCGAAATTGCCATGCCCCGGTGGCGTGGTTTCTGTTTGCCACTCAAGTGTTGTCGCATTCCATGGATTATCCGGCGCCTTTTTACCAATAATGGCACTCGCAATCAGATTATAGAGAAAGACCATCTGAGCAAATCCAACAACCAGTGCAGCAATCGTAATGCTCTCATTAACACTCTGTGCTGATTCAGGAAGGAAGGTGGTGCCCGTGATTTCAAAGTACCGACGGGGTACGCCCATGATGCCTAGGTAGTGCATGGGCAAAAATACTAGATACGACCCGATAAAGGTTGTCCAAAAATGGAAACGAGCCATGCCCTTGTGATACCACCGGCCCGTGATTTTGGGATACCAGTGATAAATCGCGCCGCACACCACCATAACTGGTGCCACTGCCATCACCATATGGAAATGAGCAACCACGAAGAGCGTATCAGACAGCGGCATACTTACTGTTGCGTTACCAAGGAAAAGCCCGGTCATGCCGCCATTAATAAAGAACAGCAAGAATGCTATCGAAAAGAGCATGGGAACGGTCAGGTGAATATTCCCTCGCCAAAGGGTCAAAACCCAGTTGTAAACTTTGAGTGCAGTAGGTACCGCGATAATCAGGGTTGTCGTTGCAAAGAAGAAGCCAAAGTAGGGGTTCATGCCACTGACGTACATATGATGCGCCCACACCACGAAACTGAGAGCGCCAATAATGATGATGGCCCACACCATCATGCGATAGCCGAAGATATTCTTTCGCGCATGAATGCTGATGAGGTCAGAGACGATGCCGAACGCGGGCAAAGCAACAATGTAAACCTCCGGGTGCCCGAAGAACCAGAAAAGATGCTGGAACAGCAGGGGATTACCACCAACATGACTAGCCTCGTTGCCCATAGTCATGATGGCGGGCATGAAGAAGCTCGTCCCCAGTAGAATATCTAGCGCCATCATGATCGCGCTTACAAATAGCGCTGGAAAAGCGAATAAGGCAAGAATAGTTGCGACAAAAATCCCCCAAACGGTCAGCGGCATACGCATCAAAGTCATGCCACGGGTCCTTGCCTGAAGAACTGTCACTACATAATTTAGCCCACCCATTGTGAAACCTATGATGAATACGGCCAGAGACGCCAACATCAAAAGGATGCCTGTCTCAGACCCTGGAGTACCCGGCAGAATCGCCTGAGGTGGGTAGAGCGTCCACCCTGCCCCGGTTGAACCGCCATCAACAAAGAAGCTCGCCGCCAACAGGGTTACCGCTGTGAAGTAAACCCAAAAACTCAGCATGTTTAACCACGGGAATACCATGTCCCGGGCCCCAACCATTAGTGGGATCAAGTAATTACCAAACCCCCCGAGAAAGAGCGCGGTCAGGAGGTACACCACCATAATCATGCCATGCATGGTGACCGCCTGAAGGTAGTAAGCGGGGTCAATAAAGCTGAAGGTATTTGGCCACGCCAGCTGCAATCGCATTAGCCATGACAGAACAAGCGCCACTATTCCTATCGCAATAGCGGTTGCGGCATACTGAATCGCAATAGTCTTTGCGTCCTGGGAAAAAACATATTTCCCCAGCCAGGTCTTGGCATGATAAAGCTCCATTTCGGCGACTTCTGCGGGTCGAACAAAACTAGTCTCGTCGTGTGCTGTATATTCCATTTTATTGTCTCGACTATTTCTGCTGCGCTAGGTTAACCGGCTGTTGTGGTAGTTCTAACGTGGCGATGTAGGCCGCCATATCATTAATCGCCTGATCGTCTGTCATCGTGTTGGAAATCAACCCCATCTGCAGACCATAGAGGTCATCAGCGTGGCGACCCCGGATGCCATTTCGGAAATTCTTGATTTGAGAAGCAAGGTACCAAGTCTCTAAACCAGCGAGTCCTGGCGCGTTCACGGTCCACACACCTTCACCCGAGTCGCCGTGGCACTGAGCACAGGTAGACGCATAAAGGGCTACCGCCCTTTTAGAATCACCTAAAGCCCTGAGGTCGGTTCGCTCCTTAGCGTTACTCGTGCTGTAGTCCGGGGCGCCATCAAACCCAACCTGACCCGATAACGTCCCGATGTAGTTGACCACGTCGTTAATTGCGGCTGCGTCGCCTAGCATCATGGCCATCGGCGCCATCGTGCGCCCCCAAGTATCATCCTCGTGAGCGCCACGCACTCCCCGCTTGAAATGACGCAACTGTCGCTTCATATACTCGCTGTCCAAATGCGCAAGTCCTGGAGCATGCATAGACTCAATGCCCTCTGCGTTTGCGCCGTGACAAGAGCCACAAACCGCATAAGCAGCCTGACCTGCAGCTAGGTCAGTGCTCAATTCAACCTGGGTCTGAGCAAAAGTCGGCTGATCGGCTAACCAGGCGTTATAAGTCTCCTCGCTATCAACAATGACTCGTCCGCGCATGGCATAGTGGCCAACACCACACAGTTCTTCGCAGAGCAAATCATAACTACCCTGCTTCTGCGGCTCGGCCCAGATGTAGGAAACCTGACCGGGGACAAAATCCATTTTTACGCGAAACTGGGGGACAGTGAAGTTGTGCAAGACATCATTGGAACGCAAAAGAAACGTCACCGGTTGGTCGACTTTGAGATGCAAAACCGGGTCGTAAATGATCACATCGTCCTGACCTAAGGGATCGGAAGGGTCTATACCCAAAGGGTTAGCAGTACTGGTGTGACTAATCGCGACAGCGCCCAGCTGACCATCTTCGCCTGGCAGACGATAGGACCAGTTCCATTGGCGCGCAAGAACCTCCAGCTCCATGGACTCTTTTGGCGGCGTAACCACATCTTTCCAAATAAGCAGACCAGGCGCCAGCAATGCGGCAATTCCGACCGTGGTGAGAATCGTGAGCCAGCTTTCCATCTTGATACTCTCTGGCTCATATTCCGCGCGTCGGTCAGGCTTATTACGAAACTTTATTAAGCAATAAGCGATAAACACATTCACCAGAACAAAAGCCAGCCCTGTCACGACAAAGGTTAATGTGACAGTGCTGTCCATTGATGACCAGTTGGACGCTATTGGAGTGAAGTACCAAGGGCTGAGGGCATGAAAAACGACTGTCCCCATTACCAAAACAAGTAAAACAATTGCAGCCGCCATATCGTAACTCTCGCACCTAGTGTCAAGAATGGGCACATTCGCCCACCAAAGGTATCGACGGTCACAGGATACAAATGCTCTAGCCTCAGGCTCTACGTGAGCTGTCGATACCCGCTAGTGCCAGCTGTTTATCGCAGCTGACTGGTATTATTGTTATTTACTTGGTCGACCCTGAAAGACCAGTGCACAACTTCTTAACTTTTCCCAACTACGCAGGATTAGCATCAGCAAGCCGGTGTGTGTGCGCTCGGTGCCAGCGCGCTTGATATTGGGATAGTGTTTGAAAACCTTTTTTAGTTTTTTCTTATCTGGAATTCTGGTCTCGACAAACATTACATGCCGTCCTTGAGCCAGCGCTTCATCAAAACGAATAAAGTGAGTATTAGGACGTTGGATGCCAATGAACCCGGCCTCCCAGGTCGTAAAGCCAAAACTCACGATCGCCAGGAACACAAATGGCACCCAGCCGACTTGAGCGGCAACTCCAGAGAAATGAGTCACGAGTAGAATCGCCGCTGCGATCGCTAGCCCGAGCAAAGCACCAATTTCACCTGAATGAATAACATCAGTTTTGAAAAAGCTTGCAACCCGATTAACGTCGTGGTTATCGAGGCCCACGTCGTCGTTGCTAAGCAAATAAATTTGAGATCGAGGTATGCCGCACGACTCTAGGTCGCGCTCAATCTGTTCGAATTCGTCCAGACTATCTCCGGTGTAGTAGAAGCGCTTCATACTGCTCTCCTATTTAATGTTTACACCCAACCTCTCCTAACCGCTAACCACTTTTCAAAAATTTTTGGACCTGCGCACCTTCCCATCACGAGACATAGGATCTCTAGGTGGTCCAGAAATTCCTCTAACCAACACTGTACACCTCAACATCGATGAATAACAAGGCGTTTTTAGTAGACCCATTTCAGCGCATATTTTGAGAGCTTTCTCTTTCTGTTGAGTCTGATCGGTCAATTGAACCCTGCATGCAAAATCTATCTAAGCAGCGTTGACAGACAACAACCCAGGGGCATTTGGCACTACCTCAAATGCCAAGTACTATGAGCGTAGAGGACTTAATCGGGTACGCTGCGGCCGTGTTGTGGCGAGTTCTGTGAGCCTTGACACGGTAGAGGTCGGCGGTTCGACAACATGCGACTTCAGGAGCATGTTGGTCGCCAGAACGCAGCGGCGGCGCCCCGAAGGGGTGACAGCCCGCGAGGCAAGCGCGCTTGAAACAATCCGTCTTGTCTCCCCACCCCTCTATAGTCCTGTTTTTACTCCATAATGATTTTTCGATTCACTGAGGTGGGGCAAGTTCTGGCGAGTTGCAATGTGACTGACAGGCATAGGAGCCAAAAGAACTTAGCCACTGGCGCCCTACCGATTTTTAACAGCAAAAATATCATTACTAAACAACAATGTTTAAGACCGACTCCACCTAAAGAGTGGCTCTCAACATTACCTACTCACCTCATTAATTAATACATTACTTTACGTTTAAGGCATCTTTAAATATAAGTTGGTGACCGCATCACGATCTACAAAGTGAAAACGAATTCGACCAAGCAAAATGTAGGGTTGGGCACCCAACATCAAAACTCGCGAGACAACCACCGTTACACAACCGCACCTCTCTTAAGGCTTCTCAGAAGGATGACTAGCCTTTTGGTGAGCCATTAATCAAGATCCACCAAGCAATCCTTGCAAGCTAACAAAGCCTTGGGTTCATGAATGTCGATTAATGTTCCATAGAGTTTGGCGATGCCACTCAGCGCCGATAA
This sequence comes from Luminiphilus sp. nBUS_16, assembly GCF_051201645.1. GTDB lineage: Bacteria > Pseudomonadota > Gammaproteobacteria > Pseudomonadales > Halieaceae > Luminiphilus. The sequence goes on from NZ_CP179205.1 coordinate 3,113,829, forward strand.
AACTTTTGGCTCACCTATGGACACATCTAACTGTTCTAACAGTTCTTTGAGAATTATCTCCTCAGGAGAAAGTTCCTGACCATAATATTCAACTTGATAATCTTCTAACTCAGCCAGGCTGGCCGCATACGTGAGTGCATCGTCAACGCCCCCAATCTCATCTACCAACCCGATGTCTTTAGCGCTGGTTGCAATCCAGACCCTGCCGCCAGCAATCGCTTTGATATCGTCATAGGTTTGAGACCTTGATTCAGCGACGAAGTTAATAAATCGGTCGTATGCCTCTGAGCCCCAGCTTGCAAAGATTTTATCGAGGTCATCGTCAATTGCCTGAGTCGGGTCCCAACCACCATGCTTGGAAGTCACAACACCATCGAAGTTTACGCCAATGTAATCCATAGCGTTTTCCAATGTTGGCAGGGCAATCGCCACACCTATAGAGCCCGTAATGGTTGTAGGCTCAGCAAAGATATAATCCGCGGGAGTTGAGATATACACACCGCCAGAGGCAGCGTAGTCGCCCATAGAAACGATCACCTTGATGCCCTTTCTTTTGGCAGCCAGCAACTCATCTCTCATCATTTCACTGGCAATAATGGAGCCACCAGGGCTATTGACTCTGAAGACTATTGCTTTCGTACTTTCGTCTTCGTGTGCTTTCCTAATCTGTTTTACAACCCCGTTGGCACCAGCCACGCCCTGAGAGATTTCTCCCTCCCTGATTGCGCCTTCGGCAGTAATAACGGCAATTTGGTTACCACTATCCGAGGAATCATCAGTTATTTGTTTCGCGTACTCTGCATAAGAAATGGTTTTGTAAGTTTCTGTTTCAGCTTCCTCGTCTAACCCAAACTCCTCAATCATGTATTTACGGAACTCAGGAAATGATTTGGTGCCATCAATAAGGTTGTTGGCTTGTGCATAGGCAATGTTTCCTATGGCAGCCTCACCAAAAAATCCCACGTAGTTATCTGCAAAAGATTGGATGTCATCTGATTCAATTCCACGCCCTTCCGCCATCAAAGATTTCATTTCCTCCCAAATAGGAAAGAGCAGAGCTTCTCGCTGCATCCTGTCATTCTCAGACATACTCGATCTCCAACTTGTTTCAGTTGCAGATTTAAAATCTCCCTGTGAATAGTTGTGTACCGTTATTTTCAGGTTTTCGAAAAGGTCTTTATTGTAGTTTCTCATTCCACCAAGACCTCTGACGCTTATGCTTCCGACCGGGTGAACCCATACTTCAGATGCTTGAGAGGCCATGAGATAAGATGTGGTAGACAGACGATCATTAAAAGCAATGACTCTCTTACCAGAATCTCGAAGGGCTTTTAGCTCTTTTGCAACATTGATTGCTGTCGTTGGCCCAGCAAAACCAGTGGATGAGAAATCAACGACCACCGCAGGAATACTGTCATCTTCAGCCGCTGCCCTTATGAGCTTTATGAGATCTCGCGTTTGAATTTGAGTGCTGGAAGCGTCTGTAACGGTGGTCAATAAAGACTCTGAGTTGAAAACTTCTTGATCAACTACCATTCCCTCTGGGTCGATCAGCAGCGCTTTGCCGGCCGGATCCTCAACGTCTGGCCCAGAAGCGGTCAGCGCTTTAATTATTGCAATCACAAAAAACATGACAATGAGGGCGGTACCCAAGTCCAGCGCAATGGATCGTACTTTTTTTAGAAATCGACCAAGCCAAGAAAAAATAGATGTAAACGCACTCATAAAACTCTCCAACTTACTATCATCCTGAATGTGAGGTTGCTTCGGTAACCTTGATAATTGCTTCAAAACCAATAAATGACCAGCGGTCAATTATGTAGGTGGCCAGCAGTCATTACAACCGTAGGTGAGATTTTTGACTGGACTGCGACGATGAACCCAGGCTCATCAGCGTTGCTGTGAGGGAGTAACAGTGGCATTTTCGGGGTGCTACTGTAACCAAGAATAGCGGTTCGCAGCGTACGCACTGATGTAGGGTTATTGGCGCAAACCACAGTCAGTGATACATGGTATCAGTAATGGAGTCCTTTGTAATGCTCCCCTCAGCAGGCCTTGCAGGCACGAAGCCCAAAGGCACGAAACAAGCCTGAGTTTGTTGCTAACTGCCCGCTCAATCTCATCATGCAACCGGCCCTTAGGCGGACTTCAAATGTTGATAGACAGGTCTGAGGAAGCGCCGCTGCTCAGTGGCCACCGCCAAGGGTTTGCCTTATCCGCCTATTCGGCGAACAGGACCTTGCGCCTGTTCAAATGATCGTCACTACCACTCTGACTTTTCACAGGTCAGAGGCTACTTCCAATAATGGACTATCGACTTTCCTAGTAAATCACCAACCCGAATTCAGCAGGCTATGCACAAACAGCGACATACGAGCAGGGGGTGAAATAGTTGTCCCAGCAGAAATCGCCACGGTGGGATCAAGTCAGGCGCTTTGTCGCACAATGATAATCGAGTACGATCGGGAGAAATAAGGACAGGTAGAGCGGCAAACAACCTAGTGCCCATGTCAGAACATATTAAACGTAAGCATCATGGCAGGATCGGCAAGGCTATCGCCTTTGCTTTGACCTTCGGTGTGATCGGTGATTTGAGTGCTTATCCCGGCTCTCTTGGAACAGCCCTCAGCCTAGCTTGCCAACTCAGGATCGGTGCCGCGGGTGGCGCGGAGGCCCACGCCCAAAACTTGTATGACGCTGCCGATGCGGTCGTTCAAAATAAGTGCATTGGTTGTCACATTGAGAATGGCCTTGCCCCCAAGGCGGGAGCCTCACTGGCGTTGCGTCAAACATCGGACCCGACCTACCTTGATTTTAACTTTTCAAATTTCCACGCCCTCTCGGAAGCACGTAGTTCTCAATACATACTAAATAAAGCACAGGGGGCGGCGCACGGTGGCGGCGCTGTTATTGAGCCCTTCTCCTCAGACTATAAATTGCTCGCTGACTTTTTACATTCGTTGGAGCTCGGTTCGACTTGCAGCCCATCTTCACTAAAGAAAACAGCTGGCGATGTTACCCCCGACACATTGTGGAGCGGAGTAAACAGCTTGAGTACCCCTCAGCTCTATCGCAAAGCTGCCGTTGTCCTAAGTCGACGGGTACCCACGACAGAAGAGCTTGACCGACTAAGCCGCGGCGACATTACGTTAGATACAGCGATTGACGAGCTCATGGCCGGTCAAGGCTTCCATGACTTTCTGGTAACGGGCGCAAATGATCAGTTACTCACCGATGCTTTCACAAAAGGACTTTTTCCAATCCAGCTATGGGGGACTTCGTGGCCAGGAACTGGGGAAACTAAAATGGCCCTTTTTGAGAACCTAGAGCGGAATGAGGATCTCTACCGTAATAATGAAGCTTGGGAGCTGTGGATAGCGAATAATTACGGACACGCTCGCGCCCCCGCCGAGCTCATTGCGTATGTGGTTGAAAACGATAAACCTTATACCGAAATATTAACTGCCGACTACACGATGGTGACGCCGTTAACGGCGGATATTTTGAACGCTAAGCTCGAGGACCCATGGACGCAAAAGGTTGTTTACGACGGCGAATACACCAAATTTCATAAGGAGTTCAGACCAGCCAAGAATTTCGGCACATTTAACTCCCCCCCCGGCGGAGAAGTTTGCATTCCCATCGATGGGGGCGAATGCTATCCCAGCTCTTGGGAGCCCCTTGAATGGCCACATGCGGGAATTCTTAACACGGTGGCATTTTTGCAGCGCTACCCGACGACTGAAACCAACCGAAATCGCGCGCGTGCTCGGTGGACTTATAAATTCTTTTTAGGGCTCGACGTGGAAGCATCAGCTGCGAGGACCACCGATGCGGCCGCGCTAGCCGATAAAAACAATCCAACCTTGTTAAATCCTGCTTGCACGGTATGCCATCAAACCCTCGATCCGGTGGCAGGCGCCTTCCAAAACTATGGTGCGTTGGGCTTTTTCAGGGACAGCGATTTTACGGATACTCTGCCCTTCTCGTATAAGCTCGATCCGGAATCAGGCTACGTCAGCGGGGATACCTGGTTTCGCGATATGAGAACGCCGGGGATGAACGGCAATTCTGCCCCAGACGCCTCCAACAGTCTGCAATGGTTGGCACAGCAAATTGTTGCAGACCCTAGGTTCCCAGTAGCCACCGTCGAGTTTTGGTGGCCTACCGTGATGGGCAGCGCTTTATTGAAAGCACCAGAAGATCCTCAACTTCCCAATTACAATGAAGAGCTTGAGGCCTTTAGCTTGCAACGCTATGAGGTGAATAAGCTGGCTGGCGTCTTCGTTCAAAACCAATTTAAGTTGAAAGCATTGCTGCGAGAAATGGTCCTCTCACACTGGTTTTCCAGCGGTGAGGTTGTGAGTCAAAACGCTACGTTATTTTCAGTGGCTAGGCTCGGCACTCGACGACTACTCACACCGGAAGAACTCGACAGTAAGACCAAATCACTTTTTGGATTTAAGGTTTGGGAGCAAGAGAGACAAAACATTCTTCCCGAAACCGTCACCTACGTGTCAGAGTGGGTCAATATAGCGCTAGGAGGCATCGATTCTTACCAAGTTAAGTCGAGAGCCAGAGAGGTTTCAAGTCTTTCTCTCGCTGCCGTGGAGCAGCACGCATCCGGCGTAGCTTGTGTTGTCTCCGAGATAGAGGCTGAAACCGTCGATGGCCAGCGCCAGTATTTAAATACATTAGATTTTTCATCGACTCCAACAGACTCTGAGGAGCTGCGAGCGGTGTTGGTAAATTTGTATTCGCGGTTACACGGGCGCAGCGTGACGGCGGAATCTGATGACGTCGAGTTGCTGGTAGATTTGTTGCTCGAAGCACAGAAGACCCACGAGTCAACCACGAGCTGCTATCTTTGGGATGATCTGTCCTATGCAAAGCTAGCGGACGATTTGGATGCGAGAGGGGTTCGGCAACCGGCCAATACGACACCGGTTGAACAAGCAAATACCTGGGCTTGGCGCCTTATATTCGATTACATGGTGGCTCACTATGATTACATCAATGAGTAAAACCATGGGTTTGACGCGGCGAAAATTCTTGGCCAGCACGGCAGCCCTAATCGCCTCAAGTCGAGTTTCATTGGTGCAAGGTTCTTCTCCGTATGATGGACCTTACCTGATGACGATTCATGCAGCCGGGGGATGGGATCTATCGCTCTTTTGTGACCCTAAGATAAATGTGCCCGGAGAGCTGCCGATTACCAACTGGTCTGAGGCTGGCGATACTCAGTCGGTGGGGAATATCTTATTTGCGCCGATCGCAAACAATGACGAAATGTTCCGAAAAATAGCCTCGGATTCGTTGGTGATAAATGGCGTCGACACTCAAACCAATGCGCACCAAACAGGCGAGCGCCACACGTGGACAGGCTCCGCAAGCGAGGGCCGCCCCACCCTGGCAGCCCTGTATGCGGCAGCGAAAGCTCCCAATGCGCCAATAGCATTAATCAACAACGGATATTTTGGTGCTGATCAGGGTCTTGTTCGCACAGCCAAAACCAACCCGGGTGGATTAAAAGATTTGGTGCGCCCCCGTAATAGCACTGAAGAAGCCTTGCTTGCGCAGTATAAATCTCGGGGGTTGGATGTCATGGCCGGGCAAGAGCGGTACAACGACACACTGGCTAACCGCCTGAATGCCTTTGAAAATGGGATGCAAGGCAGGACGTTGTTAAACACGCTGTACCACAACCTGCCAGATGAGATGCCTCAGTCCCAAGGCGTGTACAAGGGCGACAGTAATCTAAAAGCGCAGATACTCACTGGCCTAGTGGCTTTTAGTACCGGGACCACCGCAAGCGTTGAGTGCGGTGCAGGTGGTGACTGGGACACGCATTCAAGCGGTGAGTTCTCGCAAGTTCAAAACATTCAAGCTCTGAATGACGCGCTAATCTACCTTTGGGACATGGCTGACGAACTCGAAATCAGGGACAAATTGGTGGTTGTCGTGTCCTCTGATTTTGGCAGAACGCCCTACTACAACTCCTTTGGCGGCAAGGACCACTGGCCCATTAACTCCTACCTCATTATGCAGGGAAATGCTGACTGGGGCGGTCGCAGCGTAGGACAAACCGATGCCTTACAAAATGCCGAAAAAATTGACCCGTCGACTCTAAAAGTATCGAGCTCAGGCTCGCTGATTTATCCAAAGCACGTTCATCATGCATTGCATCGCTATTTGGGCATTGATGACTTCGCCGCTCAAGTTGGGTACGGATTTCTACAAACGGAACAGTATGATTTTTTCAACCCAGACCTCATGACCTAGGTTTTTCTCAGCAGCTTTTAACGCTGCGCTGCTCTCAGAGCACTTGGCGAACCCTGGAGTTCGCACACCACGCAGCAACGCGCTGGGAGTCGTCTTCAGTAATCGTGAGTGAAATAAAGCTCCCTCAAGCCAATTGAGAGAGGTGCTGCAAACCCAAGGCAACGGAACGCGGGCGGAGCTGTTCCAGCGCTGCACAACCCCAACGCCACCGAAATACTCGAGACCTGCCCCGGGAGGATCGGATATATGACAAGTCTGCCGAAATACAGAGATGGCCAACTAGGGGTGATCAGTTTGATCAACCATAGTTTCGCAGGGGTATACACCTGACGGTCGACATCACCTCTGCACACGACTGATTTGCTACACAGTGAAAGATCGCGCCTGCAACTGAAATGATAACTGCTATGCTGAACGCTGGTTTAAACATAGCTCTCAGAGGTTAAGCCCCGTGAAATTATTTTATTCCCCTTTTCATACGTTCATTCACAAGGTTCTCGTTACCATCCATGAAGCCGGTCTTTGGGATGAGGTCACCTTTGTGCCTACCTACCCTTTCAAAAACCGCGAGGGCGAGGACCAGGGCGATGCCTACTCAATCGCCGCACTAAACCCACTCAATAAAGTGCCAACCCTAGCGCTCGATAGCGGCCAAGTGGTGTATGGCAGTCAGGCCGTTGTTGAATGCATCGACAGCATGAGCCAATCTGGCAAGCACCTGTATCCCCCTGCAGGACCCGCTCGCTGGGACGCCATTACTCGCCTTGCTTTGGCAGACACCATGTTCGAGACCACGGTCATGCTGGTCATGGAAGGATGGAATCCCGAAGAAAATCAGCGCATCGAGTTTTTTGAGTGGATCTGGCCAAAAATTATTCGTGGCTGTGACTCCCTAGAAGCCGCCTGCAAGCAGGGCTTCGACGGCTTTGATATTGGCCAAGCGTCCATGCTTCACGCGATTAGTTATATGGATTTCAGAGTGAATTTCTATGACGCCAAAGATCCTCTGTATCCGGATTTTGATTGTTTCGATGGGCGCCCTAATCTGAAAGCCTGGTGGGAGGAATCTATCCAACGGCCCTCGGTAACAAGCCACTACAATCGAGACTTTGAAGGCGATGACTCGGCAGCATTTTTGCAAAAGAATGTTCAGGAGGTACTGGCAGCTCAGGGTGTTAAAAAATGATCAAGCATTATTACTGGCCAACGCCCAACGGCCACAAAACCGCCATCATGCTCGAAGAAGTAGAACTCGAGTATGAGGTTTGCATCGTCAACATTTTGGAAGGCGATCAGTTCGATCCAGCGTTTATTGCGATCAGCCCCAACAACCGCATACCGGCCATTGTTGATACTGACGGCCCTCAGGGTGAGCCCTATACGGTGTTTGAATCGGGCGCCATTCTTATGTACCTGGCAGAAAAAACCGGCAAGTTGTGGCCACAAGATTCAGTGGAACGCTACGACGTTATTCAGTGGCTGATGTTTCAGATGGGCAATGTGGGCCCTATGTTTGGCCAGAACGGGTATTTTCAGGGTTACTGTCCAGAGGATGTGCCGCTGGCCAAGGAACGCTATCACAATGTGTGCAAACAGCTGTACGGGGTTATGGACCGACGCTTAGGTGAATCGGAATATTTGGCGGGTTCGAATTACTCCATTGCCGACGTAGCCACCTTTCCCTGGACCATGCCCAAGCAGCAGGAGATGCATCGTATCGACATTACGCAGTATCCCAACGTCAAGCGCTGGTCCGAGACGGTGGCGATCCGGCCCGCAGTACAGCGCGGCATCTCGGTCATGGCTGAGGATATGAAAGTGGGCAACCCCACCGAAGAGACGTATAACAATATGTTTGGCGCTAAGCAGTTCAAGCAATAAATCGGCCCTGAGCAACAAAAGTGAGGGAATTGCCAGCCGCCCCCGCGCTATAGCGGTGAGCGCTTTTAAAAATTTATTGGCTTTGCCAGTTTGAATTTTAAGAAACAACCAATCGGCATAACGGTATAACAGTACAACAAGGTGGAACTGCGACAGCCTCCAGCCTCACAAAGCGACGCGGTAAGACTCGGCAGAGCTTAACCGGTAGCGTCGAGCCACTTGGCAAACCGCTGGGTGCCGCCGTTAACTTTTACACAGCACAATATAGGTATTCATCATTAAAGAAAAAATGGAAGCCAATACACCGACCGAAATTGCCATAGGGCAAGTCGCTTGGCTGAAGGTCGTCGAGGTCAATCATCTGGGGGCGTTCGTAGACTGGGGTCTTAGCAAAGACCTGTTTATCCCTTTTGCTGAGCAGCATCACCCGTTGAAGCCGGGTAACCACACCATTGTGAAGGTCTACCTTGATAATCAGGGGCGACCTGCAGGCTCAACGCGCATTGATCACTGGATCGAGGACACGGCAACCGGCCTCAAGGTGGGTGAAAAGGTGTCTCTACTGGTTGCTGAACAAACCGAACTGGGGTTTAAGGCAATCATCAATCATCAGTATTGGGGTTTGCTTTACAGCAATGAGCTGTATCGGAGAATTCGCAGAGGGCAGGCACTCGACGGTTATATTCAACGCATTCGCGACGATGGAAAAATTGACCTATCGCTCAATCAGCCGGGCTTCAATGACTCAAAAATAGACGGCGTTGCGCAAAAAATAGTTTCTCAGTTAAACGAAAATTCAGGGTTTTTAGGCCTCACCGACAAGAGCCCTCCCCCTGCTATTTATGCGGCCTTTGGTGTGAGTAAAAAGGTCTTTAAGCAGGCGATTGGTTCGCTGTATAAGGCCCGAAAAATCACCATTGAAGCCGAGGGGATACGACTAGCCCCTGATAACACCTGAGTTCGTTGTGGCGGGTTACACGAGCCACATAGGCTTAGACTACTCGGTAAGGTTTTTTTCGAGCAGTGCAAAAAGATCCTGAACCGAGGAGCTTCCCTGCGTTTCACCCTTGGCATCAAACTGCCACAGCATGCCGTCGAGGTCGGGGTTGGCAAAATAGACAATGCCGTGACGAACCGGATCGGAAGATTTCTGACTCAAGACTCGGTGAACGACAGCACCCACGGTGCGCTCTGAGTGGGCCGTGATGAAATGCAATGCTTCACCGAAGTTGATGACCAAATGACCGGGAAGAACCGGTACATCCTCAAACTGACCGGCGACCTCAACTTGTAAGCCTGGGGTGGTGGCATCGAGGATCGTAACAAAGCCGTAGTCTGTGTGGGGGCGCAATCCCAGGTCTGGGTTACGGGTGTCGTAGTGAACGAAGTTCAGAAACGCGGTGCCCGCACCCGAGGCATAGCCTCCTGAGGCGCTACTCCAAAGCGGCTCGGGAATACCCGACTGGTGAAACACTTCGCAAATAATAGCGACGCCAATGTCATCGAGTTGCCGGCCAAACCGGGCAATCGCTGCAGGATAGTGTTGATCCCAGTGATGGCGGCATAGCGCCAGCTTGGTTTGCTGGTTGTTCTCTAGGGCGATGAAACCCTCAAGGTCGCCATACTTGGGAATCTTGCGATAAGGGCTATCTGGGTCGAGTAGCCCGCAACCGAATTCGCGGGCGCTGTCGAGGTGCAAAGGGTCGGGAACCTTGAGGTAAAAGACGCCCAGGGCCCAGGCACGGCCGAGGTCCTCCTCGGTGGGGAACATCAGTCGCTGGCGATCGGAAATTACGGCAATGGGGAGACCCTCATTCAGTAACACTGTGTGACCATCATCGAGGCTACAGCTGTAACCGCAGCTCTTATGGGCAACAAACTATTCCGCATAGGCTTTTCCTCTACTCGAAGCAAGGGAGTGATCGCTGCTAGTTTGGCACAAAAGGCACGAAGTGCTGTATCCCCCCAAGATCACACAATTGCAACTTTCGAGTTTTAGGTGGTTTTTACAAAGGCCAAAAAAGGGGTATTGTTTTAGCTCGAAAGAAAAAATATAAATAACAAAGAGGTCACTATGGTCTACGCGAATCCAGGCTCCGAAGGCGCCGTTGTTCAGTTCAAATCACAGTATGAAAACTACATTGGTGGTCAATGGATTGCCCCTGTCGACGGTACCTATTTTGACAATGTCTCCCCAGTCAATGGTGAACCGTTCTGCAAAATCCCCCGATCGACCGAAGCCGATATCAACCTGGCTCTGGACGCAGCCCATAGCGCAAAAGATGCCTGGGGCGCCACCCCCGCGACCGACCGCTCCAACATTCTCCTGAAAATAGCTGATCGTATTGAAGCCAACCTTGAGATGCTTGCGGTGGCTGAGACCTGGGACAACGGCAAGGCCGTTCGCGAGACCCTCGCCGCAGACCTACCCTTGTGTGTAGACCATTTCCGCTATTTTGCGGGCTGCATCCGCGCTCAGGAAGGCTCGATGGCGGAAATAGACCCCACAACAGTGTCCTACCACGTTTATGAACCTCTGGGTGTCGTGGGGCAAATCATCCCCTGGAACTTCCCTTTGCTAATGGCCTGCTGGAAGCTTGCACCAGCCCTAGCTGCGGGCAACTGCACGGTGATGAAACCGGCTGAACAAACCCCCGCCTCTATCTGCGTTCTAATGGAACTCATTGGTGACCTATTACCCCCGGGTGTGGTGAACATCGTCAATGGTTACGGCACCGAGGCCGGACAAGCCTTGGCGACCAGCACTCGTATTGCAAAGATTGCCTTTACGGGGTCCACCGCTATTGGCCATCACATTTTGCGCTGCGCCGCTGAAACAATGATTCCCTCTACCGTGGAGCTTGGCGGTAAGTCACCCAATATCTTTTTCGCCGATGTTATGGATCAGGGCGAAGACTTCATCAGCAAGGCTGTAGAGGGCTTGGTATTAGGCTTTTTGAATCAGGGCGAGGTTTGTACTTGCCCCTCACGAGCTCTGATCCATGAAGATATGTATGAGCCCTTCATGGAGATGGTGATCGAGCGCGCCAAAAAGATCACTCGAGGCAACCCCCTTGATGTCAACACAATGGTCGGCGCTCAGGCCTCTCGGGAACAGTTCGATAAAATCATGAGCTACTTACAAATAGGTCGTGAGGAAGGCGCTGAAATTCTCATTGGTGGCGATATTGAGCAGGTGGAAGGCCTTGGCGGCGGGTTTTACATTCAGCCTACATTCTTCAAGGGCGATAACAAGATGCGTGTGTTCCAAGAGGAAATTTTCGGCCCCGTTATTGGCATCACCACCTTCAAAACCGAGGAAGAAGCATTGGCTATTGCCAATGACACCGAATACGGCTTAGGCGCCGGCGTTTGGACCCGTGATACCAACAAGGCCTATCGCATGGCTCGGGGCATTCAAGCTGGGCGGATATGGATGAACTGTTACCACGCGTATCCATCCCACGCCGCCTTTGGGGGCTACAAAAAGTCGGGTATTGGCCGGGAGGGCCACAAGGTGACCCTTGACCACTACCAGCAAAAGAAAAATTTGCTCGTCAGCTATGGCGATAGCCCCTTAGGCTTCTTCTAAACCGGATGGAGGGATCATCACTGAAGCGAAGATGACCGGCAATACAGCAACACCCTGAGGCGCTAGAACGCAATGTCGCCTAGATGCCCTCAGGGTAGTTCTGAATCACGAGTTATTTTTTGGATCGCGGTGCCCTATAGACCGCAAAAGCCTGACTTCGCTTTACATACTGCGTCGGGGTTTCTCACAGCGTCATACCTCGGGCTGCTATTAAGGCCTTATCGCCCCTAGTTCTTCAGCGCTGCAATCATCTGATCACGCATCACAAATTTTTGGATTTTTCCCGTGACTGTCATGGGGTACTCGGAGACAAAGCGCACGTGGCGAGGAACTTTAAAGTGCGTGATTTGATCGTTACAAAAAGCCTTGAGCTCATCTTCAGTCATTGACTGTCCCTCGTTGAGCTGCACCCAGGCACACACCTCTTCCCCCATTTTCTCGTGAGGGATGCCAAAAACCTGAACCTCTGAAATAGCAGGATGCTGATACAAAAATTCCTCAACCTCCCGGGGATAAATATTCTCACCACCACGAATAATCATGTCCTTGATGCGACCTACGATGCGCACGTAGCCCTCTTCATCCATGGTGGCCAAGTCACCGGAGTGCAGCCACCCCGCCTCGTCAATCGTCTCCGCTGTACGCTCGGGGTCGTTCCAATATTCACGCATTACCGAATAGCCCCGAGTGCAAATTTCGCCTTTTTCTCCGATGGGTACAACACGGTTAGTTTCATCAATAATTTTGATCTCTACCCAGGGCACCGCTCGGCCTACAGTTTCAGTGCGACGCTCCAAAGAATCGTTAGGGAGTGTCATATGGTTGAGGGGACTGACCTCTGTCTGGCCGTAGCCGATCAAGATATCCTCCATGTGCATTTCGGAAATCACGCGCTTCATCACCTCAACGGGGCAAGGGGCGCCCGCCATAATGCCCGTTCGCAGGGACGAGAGATCGAACTCGTCAAATCGAGGGTGATCGAGCTCGGTAATAAACATAGTGGGGACACCGTGTAATGCCGTGCAACTCTCGGCCTCCACCGTTTCTAATGTTGCAAGGGGGTCGAAGGCTTCGCCGGGGAACACCATGGCCGAGCCATGGGAGACACAGGCCAGCACCGCCAAAACCATACCAAAGCAGTGATACAACGGAACCGGAATACACAACCGATCCGTCTCGGTAAGCTGCATAGCCTCCCCCGACAGATAACCATTATTGAGAATATTGCAGTGGGTTAACGTGGCACCCTTTGGGTTGCCCGTGGTGCCACTGGTAAACTGGATGTTGATCGCGTCATCGGGTTTTAACTGACCTTGTAATGCCCGCAGCTGATGGCCTTCATCCGCTCCACCCAGCCCACAGACAGCTGCAAAATTGAGCATGCCGGCGGTCTCGGCGGTTCCCATTCGAATGACCGTTCTAATGTGGGGTAACTTCTCAGCCTGAAGTACTCCGGGCTTTGAATTTGCAAGCTCGGGGACCAGAGTGTTGAGCATGCCCAGATAGTCACTGGTTTTAAATTTTTCTGCGGTGATGACCACCTTGCACTCGACTTTTTTCAGGGCAAATTCAAGTTCATAAAGTCGATAGGCCGGATTAATACAAACCATAATGGCGCCAATCTTCGCCGTCGCCAGCTGAACCATGACCCACTCATAGCTGTTAGGGCCCCAGATACCCACGCGATCGCCGGGTGCCACCCCCAGCGCCAACAAACCTTTCGCTAATTGATCAACCTGTTCCTGCAGCTCGCGGTAAGTCCACCTTACGCTCTGGTGGCGGACGATAAGCGCATCTTTATCGGGGTATTGATCGCAAATACGGTCGAAGTACACGCCAATCGTTTCATAAATAATTTGTGTCGTAGAGGCACCGCAGTAATAGCTTTGGTCGAGAGTTTTCATAACGGATATCTTTTTATTTTCGTTCGTTTTACATCAGAGGATCGTGCAAGAGCAAACACCGTCAACTGAAATCCAGCCAACATGCGGCCCAGCTAGCGTGACCTCAGACGCCTTTGATCTATGCAGGCACTATGGACCTATTTGCAAAGCCTAAACGCCTGAGCTCAATAGCACATAGAGGTATCGATCCGAGCCTATCGAACCCGACACCCAGCCTACTCCCTGCCGTCTAACTCGATAATTTCAAACGCGGAAGACGTACCACTAAACGACGAACCCGTGGCATCAAAGCCAAAGTGTGAGAAACGGTACTCACCCGATGGCGTGTGCTGCGGCACCTCCCAGCTTAACTCGGCGACGTAAGCATTTGCTTCAAGCTGCCAGCGCACCCGGGTGCTCCAGTCGCCATCATCGGCAACCCGCTGCCAGCCCGCCGCAGTTTTCCGCTCCACCAGCAGATAGTTTTTCCCCTTGGGGAAATTTACCGTTGGGTTGGCCGACCAAAATCGCGCGGCAACCGTCTCTCCCGGACGATAACTCGCGGCGAGCGGTGCCAGTGCGCCTCCCAGCAACGCGCCATTAGGGAGCGAATTTTTGGACCCCTCCGGCAAAGGCAGACCAAGCGATTTGCCCCGCCAATCGTCGTAGGACACGCCAATTGCCAACGGCGCACCTGACTCCAACGCCGTCGCCAACTGACTCGCGACCTGCTGATAGGCGGGCAGGCTCCAGCGCCCATGTAAAGTATGACCGCCTTCGTATTGCTGCAGCCCATATTCCTCGGGGGTCGTTATGTACCCGGCATAGCCATTGGAGTAACCCGCCAGCACAATGTGCTTTGCCCAGTCGCCCAGCTCAGCCATAACGCTATCTCGCAGGCGTCTGCCCGCCATCGTCGTTACCTCAGCGGGTAAGGCAAGAATCACAAGCTGGCCAACTCGTGCCACGGTGATTGAGCGTATTTGAGATTGCAGCGGCGGCGTGCCAGTGCCAGTTTCCAGTAAAATGGCCTTGGGCCGCTGACAGGCTCTTACGGGTTCGGTCCACTCGGGGGCTCCGATGATGAGTTGAATCAACCAGTCCCGCCACACACTCTGCTCAGTCATCCCCTCTTTGAACAAAAAGTGCCCGCCGCCATCTTCCGTAGAGCCCCCGGCAAAGGAGTAGCCGTAGGCCGAAGGACAAGTGCGCTGTGTCCCCACTCCGGTAAATTTGTCATCGACGGCGTAATCACTTAGATCAACATACAGTCGACGCGAATCGATCGGTCCCCCTAGCGCCTCGTCTGCCTCATCGAACAAGGTCTGCGCCACCACCAGCTGGCGCTGGCCCATAATTTGCGTGGTCTCTACGTCTGTTGCCCCTGGACCGGTATTGTCGAGATTGGTATTGGGGGTGACATCTCCCGGGTCAGACTGGGCGAAAGCGGCCACGAAATCTTCAGCGGATGCATAGCGGGCGCCCTCGCGCTGCTCCATTTGCAGCGAGGCATAACCTTTATGGTCACCGGAAATAAGGCGGTTGTAATAATTCATCGCCGTGGGGTGAAGTGCGTACCAATTGATCATGCCCAGAGGCCCGTCATTACCCACAAACTTGAGCAAGGTCATGGCCGTGTTGGTATTTTCGCTGTAGCGATCACGCTCACGCTGGGGATTTTCCCGATAAGCGATCTCCGACCGATTGACTCCAGCGTCTGTCACACGGCCCGTATTGATAAAAATCTGGCCGGGCTGGAGATCCTCGTGGGCCTTTACGATTGAGGCGGTAATGCCACTAACAATCGCTTCAAAGTGCGCCGGATAGTGCCCCCCATCGAGACCGGTCTCGGTTCTGGACTGCCAATAGCCACTGGGCCCGGCATGGGTATGGGTGGCGCTGATGATCACGTTTTCCAAGGTATAGGTGCTGCCAAAGCGAAGCTGCAAACGCTCAACGACTTCCAGCGTCATATGGTGATCAATGCTTCCTAAGTCGGCGCTGACAAACACCAGGCGCTGGTCGGGTTTCTGGGCCTGGGCCGCTATGAAGGCACGCGACCGCAGACGAATATGAACGCCCTCAGCAATCTGGTCGGGTCGACCAAAGCCCCACAGCGGCATGCCTACCTCTGGCCCGGTAATATCCACCATGCCACGACCGATCAAGTAAGACGTTTGCGTCTCATCTAGATTTTGCCCAAACCCTTGCCCCGAATACACGAGCAAGCAAAGGAGCCAAACCCAAGCAAAGCTGCGCTGGTAAGCGCTGCGCGACCCTCCTGTTGACCCACGAATTAGCCTCATAAAACAATGCGGCCACTGTCCGAAACAATTTTTTGCCCGATAACCCCCCCCGACATGCCATTGGCTACCACCGTAAACGTGTCAGGCAGAAAAGTTGCCGTCGATGGATTAAAGTTCATAGAGAACCTCGCCACCAATCACCGTCATAGTGACCTCTGTATCAAGCATAGCGCCTTCATCGACGGTCATAATGTCTTGGGAAAGCACCGTCATGTCGGCAGCCTTGCCCACGCTAATAGACCCCAGAGTCTCCTCCATGAATACAGCGTAGGCATTCCACTGCGTCAGGCTAAGCAGCGCTTCTGGCCGCGTCATACGTTGATCAGCCTCGAAGCCTTCCGAGGGCAGGCCTGCTAGAGTTTTGCGGGTAACTGCCGCATAGAAATTCGCAATGGGGTTGATGGGCTCAACCGGCACATCGGTACCATTGGCAACATGCACGCCTGAATCGATCAATGACCGCCAAAGATAAGCGCCCTCGTCAATACGCTCAGGGCCCAATCGGTCGATCGCCCAAGGTCGATCGGAACTCAAGTGAATGGTTTGAATGGACGCAATCACACCGAGGCGCGCAAAGCGCTCAATATCATCAGGGCGTAAATGTTGCGAGTGCTCAATGCGAAACCGGTGATCACCTCCCTCTGGCATGACCCGCTCAATGGTATCGAGCACCACGCTGTTCGCCCTGTCGCCAATGGCATGGGTATTGATTTGCCAGCCATTAACCCGGGAGCGCTCCATGAGCGTGGCCAAACGGTCGGCATCTGCTGTTTGCAAACCCACGGTGGTTGGGTCGTCAGAATAAGGCTCATGCAACCAGGCCGTTCTCGATCCCAAGGCGCCATCCATAACCACCTTGAAGGCATTAAGGGTTAAGCGGTTATCTTCCGAGGCAACAACGGGGGCTGTGTTGAGCCAGTGCTCGGTCAAATCTGGATCGCTGGCGCTGATCATGGAAAAAAGGCGAATCTTTAAACGCTGGTCCCCATCGACGATCTGCTGAGCTTCAACCTCGACAGCATCAATACCGGCATCATGGAAGCTAGTGATCCCCTGCTTAATCGCATGATCCTGAGCGGCTAGCAGCGCCCGGGTCGCTGACTCGGCGGTAAAAACCGTCAGGGGTGCTGCAAGAGCCATTGCAGTTTCATGCAAAATACCCGTTGGCATTCCCCGGGTGTCTTTAACCACTACCCCGCCCTCCGGGGCAGTCGTGAGCTTGTTGATTCCCAAAACCGACATGGCCTTAGCATTAAGCATTAGAGTGTGGCCGTTTGCATGCTCAAGCACCACAGGGTGATTGGGACTGACTTCCGATAATCCACGATGGGTTGGAAAGCCATCGACAGTCAGTGACGGGGCTTTAGACCATTTACTTTGGTGCCACCCCCGGCCCAAGATGACTTCATTGTCTGGCGTCTTTGCTGTCGCTTGTGCCACCTGATCAACCATACCGGTGAAAGTTTTTGGCGTAGATAAATCAAGACTTATCAATGCTCGACCGAGTGAGGCAAAGTGACCATGGCCCTCAACAAAGCCGGGGTAGGCAATATCTGACCCCAAGTCTCTAATGCGACTCGCGTTGGGGGCATGAGCTAAGGCTTCTTCCTTACTGCCAACAAAACTGAATTTCCCCGCGTCTATCACCACCGCTTCAACCACAGGGTTAGCGTCCTCTGCGGTGTAAATTTTCCCTGTAATAATAACCGGGCCGGTTGAAGCCAACGCTGCCCATGGCAGCAGTACCAGCGATGCGGTGACACAGACAATGAGACTTAATAAGTTTGGCCAGATCCTTCGCGTCGACATAAAAAATACACTCACCAGTAAGGGTTAAATTTAAGCTCGCGTATTAACGAGCCGTTGCTTTGCTGATTAATACGATAGTACAGCAGCTTCACTCAGGTTCGGCGTGGCCTCGCAGGCTCTTTACATGGTGACATGTCACATGACATGCTATGCCATACAGATATCCTATGATGACCTGCGCAGTGTGCCCGTGCACCTGTAAAAACCGGACACCTTTGTGAGAGACGAGATCACTATGCTGAAGTCGCACTTTTCCGCTATCTGGGAGTCAGTTGCTGATGCTGTGCCCGATCACATTGCACTGATTCAGGGTAAGCGCCGCATAACGTGGCGTGACTATGAAGGTCGTTCTGCAAAACTCGCCCAGGGACTGATGGAAGCGGGGCTAGGAAAACATGCCAAGGTGGGTATGTACCTGTACAACTCGCCGGAGTATGCGGAAACCAATTTTGCCGCCTTAAAAATTGGCGGCGTACCGATCAATGTCAACTACCGGTATCTCGATGAGGAGCTGTTTTACCTCCTTGAGAATGCCGACGTTGAAGCTCTGGTGTTTCATCGGTCGCTGGGAAACAGGGTGGCACGAATATGCCATCGGCTGCCCCAACTAAAAGTAATGATCTCTGTTGACGATGGCGCGCCAGAAGATGACTCAGAAGAACCGTCAGCGGCAATACCTTACGAAACCCTCATCGCCAAAAACTCCGGTGCGGCACGCATAACCCCTGAAGGGGATGAGATTTATATGTTTTACACCGGTGGCACAACGGGTATGCCTAAGGGCGTCATGTACCCCGTAAAGGATTTCACCGAGTTTTTCATGCGCGGGTTCCCATCTATGATCGGAATTAGCCCCTTTGAGACTGCTGATCAAATGGCGGTGACGGCGAAACAACTGCTAGATTCAAACGCTGGCGTTGTCTCGATGTCAGGGCCACCACTAATGCACGGCACCGGCTCATGGCTGGGATTGATGTTTCCGCATATGTTAGGCGGTACATCCGTCATGCTCGAAAGTCGAGGATTAAAACCGGAGGAGGTTTGGGACGCGGTAGACCAGCATAAAATTGCTCAACTGGTCATTGTCGGCGACGCCTTTGCTAAACCCCTGCTACGAGCATTGGAAGCAGAGCCTGATCGCTGGAACACTTCCAGCTTACGAATGATGATTTCATCCGGTGCCATGTTCACCACTCAAGTAAAACGCGATCTCATTGAACACATTCCCGAACTCGCTATTGCCGATGTACTGGGTTCGACCGAAGGCGGCATGGGTCAATCGATCATGACCAAAGATACCCCCGCCAGTGAGACTGCAAAATTCATGCTGCTACCCACTTCAAAGGTACTTTTACCCGATGGCAGCCGTGAAGTAACACCAGGGTCTGGTGAAGTGGGAATGGTTGCCCAAAGTGGCATGGTGCCCCTGGGTTATTACAAAGATCCAAAAAAATCTGCGGGCACCTTCAAGGAAATCGATGGCAAGCGCTATGCATTCCCCGGTGACATGGCCACGGTTGCAGCCGACGGCAGCATAAACTTGCTGGGCCGAGGGTCGAACTGTATCAATACAGGGGGTGAAAAAGTCTTCCCCGAAGAGGTGGAGGAAGCCTTGAAGCTCCATGATGCGGTCGAGGATGCACTGGTCTTTGGTTTGGACGATGAGCGGTTTGGAAGCCGTGTGGCCGGTGTTGTTTCCCTGGAAAAAGCGAAGAACGCAGCCGCTGAGGACATTGTCTCCGCAACCCGCGCGCTGCTGGCCAGTTACAAGTTACCCAAAGAACTGATCGTGGTGCCCAAGGTACCTAGAGCACCCAATGGCAAGGCAGATTACAAAGCGGCGCAGCAGCTACTCATGGACAGCAGAGGTGCCGAGTAGCGAATCCCAAGGCGATGCCCCGCTTTCGCAACAGCGAGCGGCCGGAGCCCTCTCTCAAAGACACCTGCACACTTAGCGCCCCCTCTTTTTTGCGGGGCAATTTGGCGGGCAAGTTCAGCGAGAAAGTTTGACGAGGAAGTGTTGTCACATCCCTGCTTCGAAAATTAAGACAGGGCGACTGTCTCGAGAACCGACACTAAAACGGCAGAAACACGCAAGCACAGAGTGTGGTTTATCACTAAAACACACCGTCTGCCCTGTACATAAGCATGGGCATGGGCATGGGCACTATTCTGCAAACAGTCGACGGGCTGAGGAATCCCTCAATACAACGTCAAGGCGCACCGATAAAAGGATCACAACGATTGACCTCAAGACCATGTAGCACTTTGGATATGTAGCGCTTTGGTAACGTGACTTTCTAGGGCATGCTGTAAGCCCTCTGCTAAACATCAAGTGCCCAAAATTATGACGCGAACGACCTACTTGCTGCTGCTGTTCACAACCCTGTTCACACCCGCTGTTTTCGCTGAAGTCTTTGACGTAGATACCTACTTACGCATGCACGACGCCTCGGAAATTAGCGTGAGTCCCGATGGGAAGTTTGTTGCTTATACGCTTTACGAGAGAGACTTAGAGCAGGATCTTGTCACCACTTCAGTCTGGATGATTCCAACCGCTGGAGGCCCAGCCATTCCCATGACCGCGGGTAATGGCAACTCGTACACACCAAAGTGGAGCCCTGATAACCGTTTTTTATCGATACTCTCTGATCGCGGAGATCAACCGAGCCAAGTTTGGATGTTGGACCGTCGCGGTGGCGATGCGCAACCTTTAACCGATCTCAAACAAGGGGTAAGCAGCTACGAGTGGTCTCCAACAGGAAAACAGCTATTACTCGAGGTGAAAGACCCGACCCCTGCCGACTTAGACGAGGAACCCCGACCCAACCCCCGCCCCTACGTGATCGATAGACTTCAATTTAAAGAAGATTATGTCGGTTACCTCGACCGTTACCGATATCACTTATACGTCATTGACGTTGCCACCCAGCAAACTCGACAACTCACGTTTGGTGACTTTGACGACAGCCAGCCTAGCTGGTCTCCCGATGGCAAACACATCGCGTTTGTCAGCAATCGCACCGAGCATCCAGACCGTAACCGCAATACCGAGCTCTGGCTTTTAGACACAACTACAGACCCATCAGAGCCTCGGCAACTGACCTTTAACTCATTTCAGGACGCTAGCCCCACTTGGAGTCCCGATGGTAAACACCTCGCGTATACCACCGCCGCCTCAAAGGACCTTCCCATTTATGCAATTCCACAACTTGCGATTCTGAACATTGAATCCGGCGAGTCGCAGTTGGTGGCGTCACTATCTGAAGTGCAAGTCTTCAACCCTGTGTTTTCGGCAAATGGCAGCGACCTTCTCACGATCACTGAGTTTCAAGGTCAACAACAGCTCGTGCGCATCGATCTCGATACCCATGAAATTGAAGTCGTGCTGGGCCAACAAGATGTTGTGAGCGATTTTGACGAGGCACCCGATGGCCAACTTTATGCGCTTATCAACCGACCGCGGTATCCCGGGGAGATCTTTACGGTAAACAAGAAGGGCTCTTGGGTTCAGCTCAGTTCAGTGCACCAAACGTTACTCGCTGACATTGAATTTGGGGCCGTCGAAAAGCACGAATTTGAGAGCGAGCCAGGGGTAGCCATTGAGGCTTTTTATTTGTTTCCCCCCGGCTATCAAAAAGAACATAGCTACCCTGCAGTGCTGCACATTCACGGCGGCCCACAGGCCCAGTGGGACTTTGGGTTCAATTACGAAGCGCAATTATTAGCCGCGCAGGGATACATTGTCGTGATGCCTAATCCACGGGGGTCGTTTGGCTATGGTCAGAAGTTTGCAAGCGCCATCAACAAAGACTGGGGGGGGCCTGATTTTACTGACGTCATGGCGGCAATGGACTTTGGCATCGACAAGGGTTGGATTGATTCAAAACGCATGGCGGTTTACGGCTGGTCCTATGGCGGAATGTTGACGAATCATGTGATCACAAAAACAAATCGCTTTGCGGCGGCCATCACCGGCGCAAGCGCAACTTTGTACGTTTCAAATTATGGGCATGATCAATACCAGCGTTGGTGGGAGGAGGAGCTGGGCTTTCCCTGGCTTGCCGAAAACAAAGACGCCTGGGATCGCATTTCCCCGTTTTATGCCCTCGAGCAGGTAACGACTCCCACATTAGTCGTGGGCGGCGAAGACGATTGGAACGTGCCCATCATTAACAGCGAGCAGCTTTACATCGTCCTTAAACGCAGAGGGGTGCCCGCGCGACTGGTGGTTTACCCCAACGAGTATCACAGCCTGTCGGTGCCCTCTTATGAAAAACACCTTTACGAACAATATTTTGAGTGGCTAGAAACTCACGTACAA
This sequence comes from Luminiphilus sp. nBUS_16, assembly GCF_051201645.1. Classification (GTDB taxonomy): domain Bacteria; phylum Pseudomonadota; class Gammaproteobacteria; order Pseudomonadales; family Halieaceae; genus Luminiphilus. The sequence goes on from NZ_CP179205.1 coordinate 3,135,906, forward strand.
ATCAGTCCCTAGTGATCAGCCCTTAGAACAAACAACAGAAACTTTAGTGGGCAAAAAACCTGCGGCGGGTAGCACTGAGAAAGCTAACCTCCATAAAAGCCGGTGCGCCTTCAAGCGATTTTTCTCGACCGCTGAGTCAGCTAAAGACCGCAGTCGCCAGAAACAAAAGAGACGCAGCCACAGCGCCTATAAGTGCATAAGGCAGCTGCGATATAGCGTGATCATAGGTTTTACAGCCAGCACCCTGAGCGCTAAGAATCGTTGAGTCCGAATAAAAGCAGGCATGGCTGCCAAAACAACTCGCCGATAACAGCGCCCCCACCATTAGGGGCGTGTTGACATCAAAAGCTTCTGCCAAGGGAAATACGACGGGCATGGCGATGGCGATAACACCCCAGTTCGACCCTGTGGTGTAGGCCACAGCCGATATCGAAATAAAGATAAGTACGGGGAGCAGGGTCGCTGTCATATAGGGCTTAATGCCGGCAATGACATAATCTGTCAGACCAATAGCATTGTTGGCCTCCACAAAAACAAACAGCGCTAAGAGCATCGTTAAAACCGGAATCATCGATTTGAGCCCTTCAACGCAAGTATCAAAAAGCGCCGTTAAGGGCATGATTCGAAGCACACCGTATTGGACGAGGGTCACCATAATGCCAAGAATGACACCCCGTAACAGGTCTACCGAGGGCACCACGGTGAAAAACAATAAGGCCGCTATCGGTAGGAAAAACACACTCATCCTCGGGTTTTCTGAGGCCTCAACCGCCAAGGTCGTATCTTCAACAACGCCCAGGTCACCGGTTTCCTCTGCTCGAGCCTCGGCAGCCCTCATGGAACCCACCAGAGGTATCACACCCATAATGACCAAGGGCACGATAACCACCGCCAACAACGGGTAAAACATATAAGGAATAGATTCAACAAACAGCGCTATACCTTGACCGGAATCTGCCACGCCATTTTTTTCCAACAGACTCGCAAAGTAGACGCCCCAGCTGGATATAGGGATCAAAAGGCACATGGGCGCCGCCGTGGAGTCCACCACATAGGCCAGCATCTCTCGGGAGGTCTTAAATCGATCGGTCACCGACTTCATCGTGGCACCCACCGTTAAGGAGTTTAGGTAGTCGTCTAAAAAAATAACGAGACCCAACAGCCAAGTAGCCAGCAGGCTACTTCGCTTGCTTTGTAGTTTGGGCGTTAACCACTCACCAAAGGCATAAGCGCCGCCGCCCTTAACCAATAACCCAATGAAACTACCGTACAGACCACAAACCAACATCACCCAGGCCGTCGACTCGTCGGCAAGGACCTCGGTCGTCACCGTCGCCAAGCGGTCGGCAAACTGCCAGCCGTCCATGATCAGAAACGCTACGATGGCCCCAAATATCACCGACTCTAGGGTACGGTGACTCCAAATGGCCAACACCAGCACCAGGGCTGTGGGTATTAAACTGACTGCTCCGTAATCCACCAATGCTCCTTAGTACTAGCGCCCGCGACTTCGGTGGGGCATTACCACTATAACAGGGGCAGTCGCACTTCTTTTGACCCAGCTCTTAACGTAGCGCGGTTATGTATTTAGAGGACACCCCTGCCTGAAACGTTAGACCACAGCCTACGCTGTACCGGCACTCACACTTCAGGGGATTTATTCATCGTCATAGTTTGCCAGTTGGTGTACTCCATCAGCCCATGCAGCGAATTCTCACAGCCTAGTCCGGACTGTTTGTGTCCTCCAAAGGCCTGAAACGGTGAGTATTGGTGCACCTCGTTCAGCCAGACCGTGCCTGCTTCGAGTTGACTTCCTATGCGCTCAACGGCCTGCTGATCTTTACCCCACACCGAAGCCCCTAAACCGTAGATTGTGTCGTTGGCACGGGCAATGACATCTGCCTCATCAGACCACTTGAGTAACGGCAATATTGGGCCGAAGGGCTCCTCACAAACGATGCGCGAATCATCGGGAGGGTTATCAACCAGAGATACCGGCACAAACCACCCAGCTGCAGATTCGTCAATGTGGCCCCCAACAGCAAATTGATAACCCTGCGTGTGACAATCGGCAAAGTAGTCCTGAACTTTCCCATATTGCATAGAGTTTTGGATAGGACCCAAGTCAGTATCGGCTTCTGCACCATCACCCACCTTAATCTGTTGCGTGATGAAATCGACGAGTGCCTCTTTCACGTCGTCGTAAACATCTTCGTGGATGTAGAGACGCTTGGTGGAGTTGCAAAACTGTGCGTTGTTTTGGAAAGCCGCCCAGAACAGTTGGGGGGCTACGGTCTTGGCATCGACATCAGGCAGGACAATAGCAGGGTCATTGCCCCCCAACTCAAGCGTGACACGCTTGATAGTTTCTGCCGCCGACTTCATTACGTGCCGTCCCGTCTCGGTGGAACCGGTAAAAGCTATTTTGTTGATGTCCGGGTGAGTTGTCATCCAGATACCCAGATCATCGCCCCCACTTACGGCGTTCATAACACCCGGTGGAAAAGCCTCCTGAGCAAGCTCAACGAGCTTCAGATCACACAGGGGCGTGTAGGGCGAAGGCTTGAGGATCATGGTGCATCCAGCCATCAGCGCCGGTGCAATTTTCCAAATCGCCAGCAATATAGGGAAGTTCCACGGCACAATCGCCCCGACAACGCCCACTGGGGTAAATCGCGTTACGACACGGCGGTCATCACCATCTTCAACTACCTCATCGGGAAGCCGCTGGGACGCCACTGCCCGCAGCCAATCAACCGAACCAAACACTTCCCACTCTGCTCCTGCTTTAGGCTTACCCTGCTCCCGAGTAAGCAGTGACACAAATTCCTCAGCATGGGCCTCAATCAAACTGGCATAACGTTCAAGGGCCGCTTGTCTGCCCTCAGCCGGCGTTGCTGCCCAACCCTTAAGTGCCGCCCGCGCGAAGCCAACCGTTTGATCAAGCTGCTCCCGAGACGCATCGGGCACCTGAGCAAAAACAGCCCGGGTGGCGGGATTGTAAACAGGCTGGGTTTGTTCGGTGGTTACAGCATCGCCATTGATGCTCATCACAAAATTACTATCTACTTTCATTGCTGGGTCTCCTTGTTCATAGCCTAGTCAAGCGTCTTCAGTTCACGACGCATCACTTTGCCGGTACTGGTTTTCGGTAAATCATCGACAAATTGAACAGCCCGGGGCACCTTGTAGGCGGCCAGATGCTCGCGACAATAAGCAATCACGTTATCTGCGCTGGGGGTGGCGCCAACCTTGGGCACGATATAAGCCTTGGCCAACTCGCCTTTCTCCGTATCGGGGATACTGCCTACCGCCACCAGCGCAACGTCGGGATGACCCGCCACCACCCGTTCAATTTCAGCGGGATAAACGTTGTAACCCGCGGTCAAAATCATGTCTTTCTTGCGATCAACAATAAAAATACAGCCATCCTCATCCATGGATGCGACATCGCCGGTATGCATCCAACCGTCGGGTTCAATCGTGTCCCGTGTGGCCTGCTCGTTACCAAAGTAACCCTGCATAACGATACCGCCCCTGATCATTAACTCGCCGACGTCTCCCGTCACAAGCGTCTTGTTGGCGTCTTCGGTATCGGCGATTCTTGCTTCGGTATAGGGCAGTGCCACCCCAATCGAACCGTGCTTGACCGGCCCATTGGCGGCAAAGGTCGTTCCCAATCCGCCTATCTCGGTCATGCCCCATAGCTCAATCAATGGGCAGCCGAAGCGCCGTTCGACTTCTTCCATTTTCGGTACCGGCATGGTCTGGCCGCCAACAGTACAGCAGCGCAGCGATGACAAATCGTACGCATCGAACTCCGGGTGATTGAGCATGAACATATACATAGTGGGCACACCTTCGAACAACGTGGCCTTATGGTTCTGAATGCTCTGCAAGATGGCTTTCTCTTCGAAAGCGGGATGCAGCACCAAAGTCATACCGTTCTGAATGGCACCACTCATGACCACGTTGCCGTAGACATGCGGGCACGGTAGCGCTGTTACAACGGTGTCCCGCTCGCTTCGCTGGTGCATCAATGCGGTCATGGATACATTCAACAAAATATTGCGGTGCGACAGGCAGGCACCTTTGGGGTGCCCGGTGGTACCGGAGGTATAGCCAATGGTCGACAGGGAATCGGAATCGATATCGCCCACTTCATATTCTTCGCCGCTACGGGCAAGAATTTCGTTGAAGGACAAGATACCTTCAGGAAGAGCCTCATCACCAAAGGCGATAAGCTCCCTGACCTGTGACTTCTCTTTAACACCAGCAATTGAGAGCGCCTTTTCATGGGAGGCGATGACCACGCTGGCACCACAATCGTTGGCCACGAATTCAACCTCACCCGGCGTCAACATCACGTTGATCGGGTTAATCACCGCACCGGTTTTAAGAGCACCGTAGTAGCTGACAATCCATTCCCAACAGTTGCCGGAGTAGAGCGTGACGCGATCACCGGGTTTAACGCCTAGATCTTTCAGCGCATTGGCACAACGATTCGTGAGCGCCTCGAGTTCGTTAAACGTGAGTTCTCGATTCGGCAAGACCAAGGCAGTGCGGTCCCCATAGCGCTTGGCCGCTTCGACGGGGATAAGGCCGATTGATTCCATCATAGCGTGGCACTCCCTTGAGGCAGACTGCTGACAGGTGATTTCAAGTACGCGCCAACGCGAAGCATTAATGCAAGCAATCCCAGAGTCGTATACACAACATCAATGGTCTTGGCATCAATGCTTAGCGCCATTGGGGCGTAGCTCACCCAAATCGCGGCCCAGAAGTACCAGATGCCGACAAGCTGTAACCAGCGCCAATGTTCTGCACGCATTCTGCGACGCACCGGGAAAAAAGAGGTAACCGTCATCGCCAAAAGAAAGATATAGCTGGCCATTCGCAGAAACAAATCAACGTCATTGTGCATCTCATCCCAGTAGTAGGGATTGTGCAAAGCAAGCAGTACACCTATGAACACCGCTTGCCAGCCGAAACCGGCAGCGAAGGATAAGCCGAGATATCGCCGGTTCCGCAATAGCCATTTCGACAGATTGCCAGGGAACAGCTGTGTCATCGGCGTGGCAACGAATGCGAGATATACCCAGGGCGACGCAAGCTGTACCGACAGGCGAATCATATTCACTGCCGCTTCCGGGGTGGCGATGCCTATCAATACATAACCTGCAACCATAGCGGCAAAGGTCAGGCTGGCTACCAAACCAAAAAATGGCCAGCCGTTAAGCACTCTGTGCTGCAGCAGGTTCACCCCGCGACTTCCCCCACCGCTCTAATCGCAGCATCAATAGCCGATTGCACATAAGCGTGGGCCTCGGAATCCGAGTTGGCAATACTGATGCGCCCAATAGGTGCCCGACCCAGTTCGTGAGGGGCCTCACCCTCGGGCCATACAGGATCATGCAATTCCATGTATTCATAGGCGTAGCCATGGGCCCAACGGTTCGCCGTAATCGCCTCGACGTCGGTTTCTGCGTTGAAGCCGGTTGCCCCAAACATGCCCTCTAGCTGACTCAGCGTAGCTGCCTCAATGTCTTCAAACGACATTGATAACAATTGGTGCCTGCCCAAGCGGTATAAATCTCGAGAAGATTGATCACCAGAAGCTGAAGGCGCCGCAGCATGAATCATCCACACCACAACAGGATCATCGAGCTTGGTGGGCGGTTGAAAATTGCCCTGGGAAACTGGGGGAGCCGTGGCTACAAGGCTATAGAAGCTGCCGGGGCATTGATAACCCGATACCCCTGCCTTGCGGACTGCCGCGCCTGATCGCAATAAAACGTTGGTACAAATAAAGGGCACCTTTACCCCGTAAGCCAAACTTTCCTTTTGCGCAGGGGGTAATTCAGGACACAAATGCGGCACCATTCCGCCGTACCCAGCGAGTATGCAGTGCTTTGCTCGAACGGTTTGAGCCTTTCCAGCAACCACATAAGAAGCGTCGACAAAACCGTCGTCTCGATTACGCACATTAACCGCGGTGCTGTTAAGACGAAGCCGCACCGGCGCTCCTTCTCGATCTAACTGTGTGTAATCAAAGATGCTAGTGACAATATTTTCCTCGGTATTACCCGCCGCCACCTCAGGAATTAAGTGCCGCACCAAAAGTCGAGCAACCGATGCATTGCCATCGGGGTATATCGGGTAACGATAGGCGTCAGGGTTTTCGGCTTCAGTATCTTGGGGCTCTGCATTCTCTGGGTCAGCATCTGAAGCCTCCAATGTCGGCGGCAGTAGAGCGGCGGCACCGGGAGCACCCGAATACAGGGCTTCATAAATGGAAACGCTCGCAACGCTCACACCAAATAACGCTTTTATCCACGGCTCTGTAATTTGAACGCCCCCCGGGGAGAGCCCTACGTGCTCTGATAAAAAGCTTTCGTAAGATGTGCTGTGCATAAACTGCTCGCGTTCTTGCGCGGACATTCCCGGCAAAAAATCCTGCTCACCGCTAATAAGATTGATCAGGCCTTGCTCATCGGACGGCGGCAGCTGCAGTGAGCGAATGGCCGATTTAAAATCTCCCGCGCCGGCCCAGGTGAGGCTCCATTGACCGTTCATTGCTCTATCGGTCCCGTAGACCGACGCATTCAAATACAATCCGTGTAAAGACATGGCATCGTGAATCACATAGTCGGGCTCAATACCCTGACGCAGAGAGGTAAAATCAACGCCAATTTCTTCTAGTAATGAACGCGCTGAATCACCCATAGCCGCTTGCTCTAGATTTAAGCTGCCCCCAACCCCCAACAGTGTTCTGCCATCAGCAGTGAATTCATTCCGCCTGGCATGGCCGCCAAAATCGTCATGATTGTCTAGCAACAGAATTTTCGCAGCTGCACCAAACCGCTTGCGAAAAAGATACGCTGCCGTCAGACCACTGATACCAGCCCCAACCACAACGAGGTCGTAAACGTCGTCGATCTCTTCGAATTCAGTTGGACGCTGGCCGCCTCTCGCCAGGGCATGGGCTACGTCATAAGACCCGGGGTGATTACCCCGCAGCCCCGTGAGGGCCGGTGGATAAACGCCTCCCGAAAGCGCCTCTTGTGTATTCTCACCAAAAACGTAGAGAGGAGAAAGCGCGGCGGCACCCCCCATCAACGCAACGCCGTCGAGGAAGTCTCGTCGCGTAATCTTCAGTTTTTTATCTTTATTCATCGCCAAACTTCCTTAGACTTTCAGCCTTCGTCGATATTCCAGGCCTTGGTCTCGACAATAATTTTCTCGCGATACTTCACAGGCATATCCCAGGTACCCATCCAACCTTTTGGCACCAGGAAACTATCCCCCACACCGAAGGTTTTCGGGCTTCCACCCTTTGAGGTGAGGATCACTTGTCCCTCGACAACGAAAACATATTCGTCGTAGGGAAACGGTGCTCCGACCTCCAAAAGCGCGGCTTCGGCACCGTACAAAACCGAGACCAACTGCCCTTCGTGCAATACTTTTTGCCCGTGAGCATTGGTCCCTGTGAGCACGACACCTTCAGGCCAAGGTGGAAGACTGTCCAACTCAGCTTGCTGCAGTGTATTAGCCAACAGCGGAAGCACTGCTGGAGCACTAGAACCCGCTTTTGGGGGGCTGGCGAATAGCGCCGCCAGCAGGCTGTCCGAGGCTTCCCACTGGTCAGTTTCGACGATGATCAGCTCTCTGAATCGACTGGGCATTTCCCAGGTACCCGTCCATCCCTGGGGCACAAGAAACTGGTCGCCGGTTTGATACTCCTGGCGAACACCTTCGGTGGAGGTCAGCACGACACTCCCCTCAAGCACCAGCACATATTCATCGTAGGTATAGGGTATGGCCACATCGATGGTCGCGGGCATTGCTTCGTACAGGGCAATCACAAACTCGCCCTCGTGAAGTATTTTTTGCCAGTGTTCATTGGTGCCCGAGAGCACCATATCGTCGGGCCAGGGCGGAATGCTCTCCAGTGGCATTTCTCGCAGAGACGCTGGGTTAAGGGACAAAATTTCAGTCTCTGCCCGAACGGCTCCAGACATCAGGCCTCCTGCAATGAGCCAACTCAAAAAAACCGCCCTGATGCTGGGGTTACGCATAGCTATCACTCCTCTGGGCAATCAGAAGTAAAGGTTAAATTCAGCCCGCATTAGGCGCTTGTAGCCCCAGTGCACTTGGTCTCCCCAGCCAAAGTCTGCGCGAAACGCCGCATAGTCTTCATCAGTAATATTGTCGGCAGCCAAAGAGAAATCCCAACGCGCACTCCCAGGTTGGTAGGTCACGTTAGCGTTGAGTAAACCGTAAGATTTCTCTTCAACAGCGTTATCAATATCGTGGTAAAAATCGCCCGTGTAGTTGTACATGGCAAACCAATTGAGGCTGCCACCTAAAAAGGCGTGGTTAATATTCGCACCGATTGAAAAGGTATCCTCCGGTGCATAGGCTAGGGTTTGACCACTTAGGGGCCCCTCCACGATTTCCGTATCCATATGCGAGTAGTTCGCCATCAGAACTATGCCATCGGTGAGCGCATAAGAAAGCTCTCCTTCGAAACCCTTCGTCTCCGCGTTACCGGCATCCCGGATCTGCTGTCCGTCATCAAAACTAAAGATAGCAACCTGAAGCGATTCATAATCAGTGAAATAGATGGAACCATTAAACTGCATCCGCCCATTTAGTAAGGATGACTTTAATCCCAGCTCGTAGGCAATGCTGGTCTCGGGATCGAAAGGAACGAGAGTCTCGGCGATAAAATCGCCATCCAAGTCTGCTACCGAGGTGTTAAAGCCGCCGCCTTTGTACCCCTGCGACACGCTCGCAAACACCATGGTGTCGTCACTGATATTGTATTGCGCTACCAGACGCGAGGTGAACTCGTCCCAGTCCTTCTCATCGCATAGCGGTCCGTCGGTTGGTCCACCGGATTCTCCAAAGTCGTCAACCAACGTATTGGTACACCAGTCCTTCTCATCTGAATTCCAGCGCAGTCCGGCGATGAGTGCGAGTCGATCGCTCATCTGCCAAGTCACATCACCGTAGATGCCAAATGATTTATTCTCTGCCCTACTCTCAATGCGTTGGCTGCCGATGGGGAATCCCAGTGCGGTGGCCACGTAGTCGACCTCCCATCGCGTATTATCGAGATCCTCACTGTAATAACTCACGCCCGTGAACCAAGTGAGTGATTCGGAGCCGCCGTTCAAACGAAACTCCTGGTAAAAAGTTTCAGCATCTGCGCCCAAACCGACGGGAATATCCAAACCTCCGACCGCGCCGCCAAGTAGCGCCAGATCAACGGCCCAGTCATCTGCGGTGCCATCGACGTCTTCAAAGTAATCGTTTTCCCCATTACGGGCATCGGTAATAGACACCAGCGTCAGGGTGTCGTTAATCGCCCAAGTTAAGCGCAGTCCTAGGCCATCGTCTTCATTTTGCTCAAAATTGGGCTGATTAATGGCAAAGCTATCGGGATACTCCACCCCGGGCTCAGCGAGGTTAAAAGGAATATTAATGGCGCTGGTGTAGTTGGTTTTTGCCTTGCCATAATTATATTTTATAAGCGCTTCGAGGTTATCGGTGACGTCCCAGCGGGCCGAAATGCGAACCACATCACTCTCGGTGTACATGTCGTCACCGCTATTTACTTCGGTCCACATGCCCTCCCACTCTTGATGCTGATAGGCAACACGAAGCGCAAATGAATCACTGAGCGCCCAATTGCCAACCACTTCGTAGCGCTGCTGCCCCTCATCACCCAGTGCAGCACCCAGGCGCAGCTCATTCTCATCACCCGGCTTATTCGTGATTAAACTAATCGCACCTGCGGCGGCGTTGCGTCCAAACAGCGTGCCTTGTGGCCCCTTCACCACCTCAATACGGTTTATATCGAAAAAGTTAGACGAGGCAAAAATATTGCGCCCTACGTAGCTATCGTCGACAAATACGCCAACTGAGGGCTCTGAACCAATCGTCCAATCATTGCTGCCGATACCGCGGATCGCCCAGCTGTTTGTCGCCAAGCCATAATCGGCGCCAGTCAGTCCGGGCACCATAGGGATGACCTCGGTGATAGTATTGATACCCGTCTTTTCGAGCATTTCCTCGCTTACGGCACTGATCGCAATCGGGACATCTTGCAGACTCTGGTCACGCTTCTGCGCACTCACCAAAACTTCTTCGAGCTGCGCACTTACAGCGCTGGTGAAGGTAAGAGCCGCAATGGCAACGAAGACCTTGTTTCGAATGAATCCTGTCATCTCTTTTTCCTTAACTAAGCGGTAGTTGTTGTATTTTTTTAATTTTTCGAGAATCACAAATCACTTCTCGTGACGAGTTTTTGAGGGATCACATCAGTCCACGCGCCGAAAAATCGGGACCATTACCAAGACCAAAAGGAGTAGCGGTATAAAGGCAAGACCAAAGGACAGTTCAATATCTGGGGCACCAATTACCCCGAAGATCAGCATTGCAAACGCCACGTGAAAACCTATGCCAAATAGGCCTAGTGACAATGCAGCAAACTTAGACGGCCAATCGCGGTCGACCATGGGCACCATCACGAGTAGAGCGAACAACGCATAAAGCCAAAAGCCCATGTAATCGAAAGAGGTATACAGCGAGAAGGGAATCGATACGTTCAGCAGTGGCAATAGCATGGCCGCCATCTCTGAGCCCGCCGCCCCTGATAAAGTCGCTTCCGCTAACAGCGGTATGGTCCAGACCGCCATAAACTTAGGAATGACAAAGGCCATAGTCGCCAGGGCAGTGGCACCGGCAGCCAGCAGGGCAGCGAGGGGGCTTTTATGGCGGACTCGCCAGGCGATAGCGAGAAATAACCCCGACAAGGTGAGCATTGCAACGATTTGATTGATCCACCCTGCAATGAACGAAGTCCTATGAGCCGCCAGCCAATTTAACCGCTCATCCGGGGCCGCATCGTATCCACCGGGGACATCCAAAGGCAGTGCGACCGCTAAAAACCCCGTTGCAATACAAATAACGGCGCACCAAAAACCAAAGCGGTTAATCTGAATATCAAGGGCGGTATCGTTAGCAGTAAGGTTGCTCATTTAAGGGTTGTCCTATTTTTACGATTGAAAAATCGCCGAAAGCCTTGCACATGTCGACCGACAGGCTATAACCTGTCGTCTGACATGTAAAGTGGAAAATTACGTGATACAACAGATTAAGAAAAGAGCCTGCCTATGCCGATTGATATAAAACGTCGAGATTTCATAAACGGCGCTGTCATTGGAGCAGGCGGCCTATTACTGAACGGATGCGGCAAAGAAGTCGTAACTGAGATACCGGTTACGGCTGATGCCCCTGGGTTCTTTAGCCCCACAGATCCCTCTGCGTATTACCCGCCCACACTCACGGGTATGCGAGGAAGCCATGAAGGCTCTTTTGAGGTGGCCCACGAATTGGCTTGGCGGGGCAACAAACCTGCACGCTACGAAACATTGAATGAGCACTATGACCTGATCGTGGTCGGCGCAGGCATGAGCGGACTGGCAGCAGCACGCTACTACCAACAAAAGATGGGTACCGATGCACGCATCCTAATACTCGACAATCATGACGACTTTGGTGGTCACGCCAAGCGCAACGAGTTCCACCAAGATGGAAGAATGATGCTTAGCCTCGGTGGCGCGCAAAACATAGAAGCTCTGAGTAACTACAGCGACTCAGCCCGCGGATTGATGGAAGACATTGGCATTGATGGCGATTTCATCGAGTTCATGAACCGGCAAACATCGGACGATATGTTCCTCGCTGGCAAGATGCAGGCAGAAAATGGTATCGCCATGCCCGGAGCAAACGGCCATGTCACTGTTAGAGGGAATTGGCTAGCCGCTATGTTTGGTGGCAAAGGCCACGAGAAGTCTGTGCGCGCCTTACCCCTGCCCACGACAGAGCAAGACAAACTGGTCGACTTTTTTTCCGGGCAGCAAGACTTCCTAGATGACCTCTCCCTTACCGAGAAATGGGACTACATCAATACCACCAGCTACAACCGGTACTTGATGGATAAGGTCGGACTAGCCGAGTCCACTCTGCCAATTCTTAACGCCATAATTATCAACCTTACCGGCGTATCGGGATGGAACCTGACCGTACTGGAAGGCATGACCATGGGTGGCACCGGCATCAAATCAATGGGGTGGGTGGGCAAGGCCACGGCCAAGTTGGCGGAGCTGGCGCTCAACAGCCTACTCAGTGTCACAATGTTTCCCGACGGCAATGCTTCTGTCGCGCGCTTACTGGTACAAAAGCTGATTCCCGCAGTGGCCCCGGGCATGCAGGGCACGCCCGATGTGGCGATCGCGCGCTTTGATTACAGCGCTCTAGACCAAGAAAACTATGCCACAAGGCTGCGCCTCAATAGCACTGCGGTCGGGGTACGCGAAAACAATAAGAATCAAGTTGAGGTGGATTACGTGCAGCAGGGCAAGGCCCAGCGAGTCACCGCTGACCACTGCGTACTGGCCTGCTATAACGCGCTCATACCCCACTTGTGCCCGGAAATGCCCGAAGCCCAAAAAGCGGGACTGAGTTACGGGGTCAAAACCCCCTTCGTCTATGCCAATGTGCAACTAAAAGATGGTCAAGCCTACTCCAAACTGGGCGCCACCTTGTTTCAGTGCCCCTATGACCCCTTTCAGTGGGTGAGCACCTCACCTGCCGTCGCGGTGGGCGGCTATGAACCTCCCCGCAACCCAGATGACCCCATGGTCGTGTTCATGATGCATTCGCCCATGACCGGACCTGAACAACCTGCATCGTGTCGCGATCAACTACGTATGGCGCGGCACACCATCTATAGCACCCCCTTTGCCGACTACGAGGAGCAGATACGCCAACAATTACAATCCTTGTTGGGGAAACACGGCTTCAACCATGAGACCGATATCCAGGCGATTACGGTCAATCGAATCCCTCACGGCTACGCTTATGCGTACTTGGGCCTGTATGACCCCAAATGGGAGGACGGCCAGGCACCCCATGAGATTGGGCGTGCCCAGTTCGGCCGTATTTCTATTGCCAACACCGATTCCGAGGCAACTCCGCTAATGAACCTGGCCTTTGATGCTGCCTGGCGAGCGGTTGAGGAGCAGACTGCTTGAATCAACGATCTTGCCGGTACTAAAACGGCGGGCTTACATTGCTATCCAACCCGCTGAGGAGCGAGCTTATGGGATTGAACACGAGGGTTTTCACGGGGCTACTGTTGACGGTAATGCTTTTCGGCCCATCGATTTCGGTTGCCCAGGACAGTGGTCGACCCGACAACCTGACCCTTGAATCCTTTCAATTCGGGCCTATCAACCGCTGGGCTTTCAGCCACATGCGGGAAGTGATTCCTACGGTAAATATCCCTCGTGACCCGACGCAATTTCTTACCCTTAAAAACAGTGAAGACATCGTTAAGGATTTTTCCGTTGAATTTCAGGGGCGTCAGCAGGCGATTGATAACATCGCTGAGCAGCAGTACATCGATGGCCTGCTGATTCTCAAAGACGGTGACATAATGTTTGAGCAGTACTACGGCAGCCTCAAGCCCGAACTGCCGCACTTAATGAATTCTGTGTCCAAGTCTGTGGTTGCACTGGTTGCGGGAAAACTCGCGGCACAGGGGGTCATTGACCTCGATAAGCCGGTGGCTCATTACGTCCCCGCCCTCGCCAAAAGCGGCTATGCTCCCGACTCGCTGCAAACTGTGCTCGACATGCGTGACGGGTCTGACTACACCGAAGATTATCCGGATTTCACCACCACGTTCAGACTTCAAGACTGCGCCATCGGCTGGACAGATGCCGATTACTGCCCAGAAGGCGGGCCGACCAGCCTTTATGCATTTCTTCCAATGATTGGACGGGATGAAGCAAAACTGGGCAAATTCAGCTACCGGTCGGGCTCGACGAACGTCATTGGCTGGGTGCTTGAAGCGGCAACAGGGCAACCGTTGGCAGAGCTCATTTCGCAGCATGTCTGGCAACCCATGGGTGCTGAGTTCGATGCCAACATTACGGTGGACGAGGGCGGCTTTGTTTTGGCCGATCATGGTATGAGCTCGACGCTGCGTGATCTCACTCGTTTTGGGCTCCTGGTTTTGAACGACGGCAAGGCACTGGGCAAGGAGGTCATTCCTGCACCCTTTATTCAGGACATATTGGCACAGCAAGGTGACCCCAACTGGCCCTACCCTGCGCCGGAAGGCTACACGCCGTCCTACCGATCATTTTGGTGGGGGGAGGGAAATTCAGGCGGGGACGTCAGTGGCTATGGCATTCACGGTCAATTTGTACGGGTGGTGCCCGAGGCCGATCTTGTAATTACCCTATATTCGACCTGGCCCCGAGCCGACGGCAATGGAGAATCCCACGGTTGGGGTGCTACGGCTGAGCTCATGGAGGCGTTAATCGCTAAATTTCGATGACTTCCGGGCCCATTTCTCGACCGTGCGTGCGGCGCTTCATGCCGCCTTCTTGCAGTTAAAGGGCAAACCTCAAATGAAAAGCCATGCGTGTTGAGGACAGCTCCCAAACAGCGCTGCAGCGAAACCCGATCAGCGGATCGATCCACACAGATATCAGTACAGCGGTAGGGCCTGACTAGACGTCGACATAACGCTCTTTTACGAGATTTAATATGGCCTGCTTGACTGCAGATCTGTCCTTCTCCCAACGTCGCCCCCGCCCCACAAAGAGTGACTCTCCCTCCACCAGAGTTAAGAGCATGAGGGATTCTGCGCGAGCATTAACGACACCCTTCGCTGCCATAAGAGTCTCTAACTTCGCCAAGAACGTGGCATAGACCTCTTCTAACAAATCGGATACCAGGGGCTCTACCTGCTCCATAGCCCACAGCTGAGTCCAAAGCCGGTCATTGAATAGCTGCTCTGATGTGCCAACCTGCTCATCGAGCATAAATTCAACCATACTCATAATAGAAGGAATTTCACTGGGTCCTCCCGGGGCACTGAATGCAGAAGTGATCTCAGCCTCAATGAAATTCACCAAGGCAGTTAGCAGTGCATCCCAGGTCCGAAAATGGTATTGCAGTGCACCCAACTTCAAACCACTCGCCCGGGCCAAGGCCCGCATGCTGAGGCTGCTGTAGCCCTCGTCGACAATGAGTTTTATTGCTTCGCGCAAGATCTCTGTTTTTCGATCGGCCTTCATATCAGGTTTCTATTATTTTGCTCTCGGCTTAATTGGCATGATCGCCACTGTGCGCCCGAGTATGCCTTACTCGCGGCCTGATATGCACCATGCCCCCCACAAGCCCTAAATAGAAACGCTAGGTTGAGGCTTTAGGCAGCCAGTAAATCCCTAGGAGAAAATCGATAGCCAGTTCCGCGAACGGTTTGAATGAGGTCACTGTATACAGGGTGGGCGTTCTTCAGAGTTTTCCGAAGACGGCGAATACTTACGTCAACAGTGCGCGCATCCACACAGGCGTTATTACCCCAAATCTGCTGGAGTATTTGTTTGCGTGCATGGGCCCGCTCGGGGTGCAGCATGAAAAACTTCAATAGGTTAAATTCCGTGGGCCCTAACATCAGAATCTGTGAGCCCAAGGTGACACGACGGTTATCAGGCTCCAGCACTAAATCTCCAACGCGCAGCTGATGGTTATCGTCATCATTTTCAGCGTGTCGAAAAATAGTTCGTATACGAGCGAGAAGCTCTTTTAAGGAAAACGGCTTTGTAATGTAATCGCGTGCGCCCATATCCAGCCCCTGAATAACGTCCTCCTCACGGGCTTTCGCGGTGACCATAATGACCGGCAAGGACTGTGTCGCTTCCTCTTTTTTCAACCGGCTGAGTAATTCAATGCCACTACCACCGGGGAGCATCCAGTCGAGCAAAACCAAATCGGGATCTTGGTCATTTATCAGCCAGTAAGCCTTTTGAATATCAGCCGCTTCCAAAACCTCGAATCCCTCGGTCTCCAGGGCAAACCTCAGCATATCTCTAAGGTCAGATTCATCATCGACAACCAAGATTTTTTTCATAGCCATAAGTCTTCCTTCATTAAGCTAACGCTGGCAACAAAGCCATCATCAACCGGTCTAACGCACCCCTATTAACGACCCATGCTCAATGTGGGCCTTTGCAAAACCGTGTTATCTGGGGCGCAACGAAACCCGCGACAAGGCTCATAGTGAGCCCGGTACAGTCCAGCCAGCCCACCAGAGATCCGACCCGTCAGGATCCACAGCGCCAATGTAATCCGTTGAATCAAGGTAAGTACCATCGGCAACCGACTCAGGATAAGCGCCGTTAATAAGGTCCCAATCCAGCGGCTCCAAGCCAATTGCCTCGGGGGCTTGGGAGCTGAGCAGAGCATCCAATTCGGCATTGGTCTCAACTACCGTTGTGGTATCGAAGCTCACGTTGGAACCTGAGAGTGTGCCGTGCACTCCCTCGCCCTGACCGCAGTCCTGGATCCAGTTATTAACAACCAATGCAGTACCGGCGAGAGCCTCAGAACCAGAGCCGTCGACATTAATACAGGTATCAACAACCGTCTGGGAGGTACCGGCGACCGTCACTATGGTGTTGTGGAAAAAACCACCCGAGCGCTTTTTAAAGTTCAGGCTATAGGTTGCCCGATCAGCCACCTTGTCATTGATAATCGTGACATTTGCCAGTGTTGGCTTTGACAAAAAGCCCTCTGATGAACCCTCGGTATCCATTTCAAAGGCTTCACCTTTTGAAGCGCCTTGCTTGACGATGATGTACTGAAGGTTGCCCTGATAACCCTCATCCCAATCCACGGAATCGTCATTGTTGTTGGTGAAGACGCCGTGCTTAACGTTGACGTTGCCACCATAAAACTCGATGCCATCATCAGAGTTGCCATGCACCTGAATGTAATCCATCTCCGTACCGTTACCCACGGCTACCAGCGAGATACCGTTGATTTCATTACCCGTAGAGAATTCATAGCCACCTTCCGCAACCACCACGTAGCGCAGTACACCGCTACTGTCATTCGGGTCATAGCCACCCGCAAAACCTGACTCTCCTTCGGAGTCGATATCGCAATAGCTGCCACCTTCACTACACTCGTTGTGTTTTCCATAGCCGTGCATGATCAGCCCGCCCCACTCACCGGATCCGTCGAGGCCTTCATCATCGGAGGAGAATACGATGGGTGCAGACTGGGTGCCCATCGCCATAAGCTTACTGCCGCGGGTGATCACCAAGTTAGCAAAGGTACCGGTTTTGCCCAGCACTTTTACCCCTGGCTCAATAGTCAAAGTAACGTTGCGGACTGAAGACCCATCGGCCAGCGTCCCATCGCCATTGATCTCCAGTTGGCCATTACCGTTACCGACGGTAACCCGGCCTTCCATGAGGTAGTCCACACCCGCAGTCAACGTCAGGTCAGACGAGACAGTGGGGGGCAGCAGGCATAGACCGCCTTCCAGTTCATCCGTACCTGAAGGACAGGAGGCCACGGGAAGGCTAGGATTACCAACGCTGCCTGCAATGGTCCAATTAGCCCACCAGACATCGCTGCCATCGGGGTTGACCGCACCAATAAAGTTCGTCGCATCAAGGTAGCCTGCGTCGGCCACCGATTCCGGATAGGCACTGTTAACTGCCGCCCAATCGATCGTATTGGACAATACCGCCGCAGATGCCTGAGAAGCGAAATTATCATCGAGCTGTGCCGCTACTGCCGCAATGGTGCCGTTATCCAAACCCGCTACGTTTGCCAGGGTGCCGCGATCGCCAGATCCCGAGGCACAATCCTGAATCCAGTTGTTCAGAACCAGCGCCTCACCCACCAGCGCCTGTGAACCCGAGCCGTCAACATTGACGCAGGTGGTCAGAGCGGTTTCAGAATCAGGCGACACGGTGACGATCGTGTTGTGGAAAAAACCAGCCGAGCGCTTCTTAAAGTTTAGGCTGTAGTCGGCTCGGTCGGCTATCTTTTCAGCCACTACCGTCACGTTTGCAAGGGTTGGCTTAGAGAGAAATCCATCGGAAGACCCCTCGGTATCCATCTCAAAGGCCTCTCCCTTGGACGCACCCTGCTTAACAATAATGTACTGCAAGTTGCCCTGATATCCCTCGTCCCAATCTACCGAGTCATCGTTGTTGTTGGTGAAAACACCGTGCTTCAGATTGACCGTACCGCCATATAACTCGATACCGTCGTCTGAGTTGCCATGCACCTGAACGTAGTCCATTTCTGTGCCCCGGCCCACGCCAACCAGTGAGATGCCGTTGATTTCATTGCCGGTAGAAAATTCATAACCGCCCTCGGCAACGACCACATACCGCAGGACACCACTGCTATCATCGGGGTCATAACCACCCGCAAACCCCGACTCGCCCTCAGCATCGATGTCGCAGTAACTGCCCCCTTCCGCGCATTCATTGTGCGGCGCATAGCCATGAATGATCAGGCCGCCCCATTCGCCGGAGCCGTCATAGCCCTCATCGTCGGAGCTAAAGATAATCGGCGCGTCTGCGGTACCCGCTGCCAGAATTTTGCTACCCCGGGTCACGAGTAGATTGGCAAATGTGCCCGACTTGCCTAAGACCTCAACCCCGGCCTCAATCGTCAATGTCACCGATTGAACATCCGCACCATCTGCCAAAGAGCCATCACCGTTACTTTCCAGCTGACCATTACCGTTACCCACGGTCACGCGATCCGTCATTAAATACTTAACCCCTGCCGACAGCGTCAAGTCTGTCGAGATGGTAGCGGGCAATTCACACAGCCCTTCGCTGACTTCAGACGTCCCTTCAGGACAGGACACCGGGGTTTCGCCACCCGAGTCACCGCCGCCCGAGTCACCGCCGCCCGAGTCACCGCCACCATTGCTCGGTGGTGCCTCAATGTTGATGGTGGTGTTATCGCCGTCAGAGCAAGCGGCAAGAAATGTCACCAAAACCGCACTAATAAGGTGTAGCTTGATACTTCTCGTCATAATTTTTTCATCTCTGTGAGAGTCAATGTGATGGGCTTAGAACTGCCAATCAAAACCCAGCTGAACAGAAGAACCTCGACGGTAGACTTGGAACACCTGCCCGCCTTGGCTGTACTTCACTTCCTCATCCAGAAGGTTTTCTAGCTTTGCCTTCAACGTGAGGGAGTCGGACATGTTGAACCGGTAGACCATGTTGAGATCTAGCCTGGGCTCAAGAAACACATCGGGTTGTCCGGATACGCCGACATCGGCGATTGATTTACCGTTTTGATTCAACAGCAGCGTCAATTGATGTCCCGCGCTTATGCTGTCAAAACCAAAGATAAGGTTGGCGGTGTACTCGGGCTGACCCTGAAGGGCACGAGCTTCCTGATTCGCAGCGCTGACTTCAGATTCAATAAAGGCACCGTTAAAAGCCACAAATAAGCTCTGGTCGTAGCCGTCACCCAAGGCAAATTCAAACCGGCCATCGACCTCAACACCGAACAGCTCTCCGCTATCGGAATTTTGAAATGTTCGTGAATTACCGGCTGAACCCGATGCCGCCTGCACCACCCGCTCAATCGGCTTGTCCATGTCTTTGTAGAACAAGGCAACCGATACGCTGTCCATTTCTGACAGGTACCATTCCCAACGTAAGTCTGCGTTGAGAATGTCGGAAATTTCCAGGAATGGATTGCCACGAACACGAACATTGAATTCGTTGTCGTAAAAGGTCGCATTAGCGGCTTCTTTAAAGTCTGGCCGCGCTACGGTTTGAGAAACGGCGAATCGGACTTGCTGCGAATCGGTCACGAACCAGTTGACGCCAAGGCTGGGTAAAAAGCTGTCCTCGTCAATAACTGACTGAACGGCACCTCCACTCCCCTGCAGTGAGAACGTATCTGTCATCTGCTTGTAAGTTTCGTAACGGCCACCCACAACCACCTGCCAGGACGCGTTGAAGGTGTGGTCATACATGAGAAACGCGCTGTTGTACTCCAATTCAGCGTCATAGCTGTCTGAAGCGAGGGTTTTATCAACAAACACCAAACCGGAATTGGAGTCGTTGGAAATACCACCTTCCGTAGCGGATCCACATTGGGGGTTAGACGACGTGCTGTCACAGCTATAAACCACATCGGAAACCAGCAGATTGCTGCTGCGGAGCAAGTCATCCCGCACTTGATTAACGTTAAAACCGTACGTCGCGCTCTCTGAGGTACGCTCCCGAAAAATAAGCTGAATACCTGTTGAAAGTCTGCCGAAGCTCTCTCCGGCGTCAAACACGTCCCAGCCAAGCTGAGCCGAAACGTCGATATTGTTGTCAACCAGATCGTCGTAGCGGCGGATGATGGTGCCCGGCTCCAAAATAAAACCGTTAAACAATTCTGACTGCTGATCATTGGGTTGCTGAAAATCGTATTGAGACTTCAATACCTCTGGATCAGTCGCGCTAGAAGTGGCCGAAAAGTCGTACTCCCGGCGATCAGGGGCGTAGCGATCGGCCTGACTTGCGGTCGCCTGCCACTCCAAGGAAACAGAACCCATATCGTTTAAAAAATGCGATCCCGCGAGTTGTGTCGACAGGTACTGCCGCTCTTCCCACTGAATGGTTTGCCGAAGCAATGCCTGAAACTCATCGCCCTCCTGACCTACCGATCGCTCTAACTGGCTTTCGGTGACACGAGAGGCCACGGTGTTCCACTCGAAGGTGTGGTCGCCTACGTTCCAACCCACTGACAAAAACCCATTGAACTGTATGGTGTTGGTGTATTGCCGATAGAGAAAGTTGTCTGCAACCTCACCCTGTGATTCGTAGGTGTAGCGTTCCCCATCGTCGCGCTTACTCCAGTCGTTGGAGTAGTTCATGGCGGCATAAACGCCCACTTCAGAAGCATCGAGAAGAAACAGGTCGCCAAAGTTGAGGCCCATTTTTCCGCTGGGTGCCGCTGACTCAAAACTGGGGTCAAAACCCTCTTTCATCAGCAGGGCGCCTGCGCGGCGCAGTTCACCGGCAGTGGCTTCGTCCAAGGTAAAGACCTGGCCCGTGTTACTGTCAGTCGCCTCACCCGAATTCAACATGCCCGAGATTGCCGCCAAGGCAGAATCCGGACTTCTAGCGCCGTCATCCCATCCCAATTGGTCAAAGTCGCCCTGAAGGGCATCGACGAAAACCGTTTCCCCGGTCAAATCGGTGGTATAGCCGCCCTGAATACTCATGCCTAGAATGCGCTCATCCGGGAATGTCTTGGTGTTAATCGCGAGGTTGCCCCCGGTAGATTCGCCCGGCATGTGAGTGAGAAAAGTCTTTTTTACATCCAACTGATTCACAAAATTGGAGGGGAATAAGTCCAGAGGGACAGTGCGTTTAGAAGGATTGGTAGACGGCATAGTGGCGTTGTTCAACGTGGCGGAGACATAACGCCCGCCCAGACCACGAATGAACACGTATTTGTCGTCTTGTACCGATACCCCCGGCACTCTAACCACCGAGGCAGCCACATCTGAGTCGGCAAACCTAGCCAGCATTTCAACGCCAATTGTGTCAACGATATTGGTCGTGTCGCGCTCACTGAGCTCAAGACCCGCAGGGTCGAAGCTTGCGATGACGATGACCTCTTCAAGGGTCGGTGCGGCCACCTGCATCATCATGGCCGACTCATCGATTTTGAGCACCACTGAGCGAGTGAGCCCCCCCACGACACGGAGGTTGGCAGTTTTTTCAGCTACCTGAGTGCGATAACGCCCCCTTGGCAACGTGATACTGGCCTCTCCAGCGGAATTGGTTTTTAGTGAGGCGCCGAGACCAGCAATATAGACAGACTCGTTTGAAGCGACCGAATCGCCCTGCAATACCCGAATATTGAGAGAGCCTTTAGCCGCCGATTTACGCTCAAGCACACTTTCTGTTTGCGCGTAAACATCGAGAAATGTCTCACCGGTCTCAACCTGAACTACAGCATCGACCAACTGCCCAGCTCCTGAAGCGAACCGCGCAGTAATTTCGCCCTCGTCAGCTCCTACCGTAATGACGTGCGTGCCTTGCCCTGAAACATCCACCAGAAGCGAGCCATCTTCGCCAGTCTTTCCGACTCTGTTCTGGTCTAACTGTATTTCAGTGCCCACCGCTGGGTTATCACCGGAAAATACATAAATGAGAAGCTCATCTGCCGCCAGAATGGGGGCTGCTGGCAACAAGCAAACAAGCAGTGTGGCAACGATTGAGCGTCGTGTGGTTGGCAAGAAAAACATTTAAACCCCTAAAAATTGCATGCAGACAACCTGTCAATTGCGCAAACTTTAGGGTTCGAAAGTGAAATTTTTGTGACGCTATCTTTACGGTTTTTTGAATTATTTATTACGCTTTTGTGACAACAATCAGGTAGGCAAGGCACTCACGCGCCTGGCGCGGAAGACCCGATAAAAAAATATCTCTCCAGCGACGCACACCATTGGAAGGTCGCTGCCTGGATCCAAATACCGCTTTTAATAGAGTATTTCCATGCTGCGCTATTGGTATAACCGCAATTTCAACCGCCGCTAAAAAGCCAAATAAACAGCGCCGTTGAAGTTTGTCAGGCCGTACCGGGCATCAGGAAGCCCTAGCTTCCAAAATCTACGGTCAGCAGCAAGCGCCTTGCGCCTGCGGCAAGGCTTGGCGAGCGGTGTACTAACCCACCATTCTCATTGCCAATCCATGCCTCACCTTTTAGCAAAGCAATGTCGCCCGATCTCATCGTACGAATGTCATCGGCTGATTTATAAAGCCCTAAGTCGGAGTCAGGCAGTCCGAGATAACCCATGCCTAACTTGGTACGATCAATCCTTTCCTGCGGCAGCCACTCAGTCGCTCGACCTGAATAAGTAGTGACGAGGCGGCAGGGCACCTTATCAACATGAAAGCGTGGACACATGGCCTCGTTAAGAACGGTTAAACGCAAACCCGCGCGCTTTAAATCAAACAGAAAACAAAACATTTCCACGATTTCAGCAACATCTTCGGCTAAGGGACCTTGGTAGTTTTTTGGCAGCGCCTCACTAACACCCTCGTAGGCCTTAGCAGGTGTTGTCATTAGGCTCATCCCAAATGCTGGAGCTAGCTCCAGCAGCTGCTCTACAGAACAACGCAGCGGCTCAGGGAGTTCCCGGTGCCAATTCGCAATGTTTACATCCTCTTCATAGATCGCCGAGAGCACCGCTACGTCATTGCCCGCTACAGCACGCCGATTTTTGGCGGTGTCGCTGCCCTTTCCTGCCGTATAGGGGGTTGCTGGGGTCATTGGATTAGTCACGACGGCTGCTCCCATTGAGGAAAGGGGTCGGTCTTGCATGGCTTATTACTCCACCCTTACGGGGTTTTACTCATTTAGCAGCACCGCCTGAAGCAACGGCGCGAAACTCCTTTTTGATATGGTGTATCATATCATTTTATGGCTGGCTTAGGTACCAAGTTTGCAACCCTATGCCTGCAGCTGAGGGACGAAAAGCGATGGGCTCGAAGGTCACAGCAGTCAATGTTATTGCCGGGTTCCTGGGTGCCGGAAAGACTTCCGCTATTTTGGGCCTGCTATCTCAGAAGCCAAAACACGAAACCTGGGCGATCATCGTTAACGAGTTTGGTGAAATTGGTATCGACGGCAGCTTGCTTCGGGCACAGACAAAAAACGAAGACGTCGTTGTTCTTGAAGTTACAGGTGGGTGTATGTGCTGCTCTGCGGTGTTGTCAATGGATTTGGCCCTGAGTCAAATTCTGCACCTCGTCGCCCCCGACCGATTACTGATTGAACCCACGGGGCTGGGCCATCCTATTGAGATTCTGGAAACACTCAGCGCTGAAGCTCACAGAAATACCCTATCGATTCAACAAACCGTTGCCGTGGTTGACGCCCAAGTGTTGTCCTCGGGCACTAACGCTCAACACCCAAACTTTGATCAACACCTTGCGATTGCCGATCTTATCGTGGCTAACAAATCAGATCTCTGCGCACCGGCTGACTATGACTTGTTACAAGATTACGTCCGCGAGACTTTGGGCAGCCGAGCAAAAATAATCGCGGCAACTTATGGCAACGTTGATATTGGTCAGCTTGAGGGCAACACAGACTGGAGGTCGATAGGCCCCCAAATCCGCCAACCTGATCGCGAGGCCTCGCTACCCGAAGACCAGCCGCTTCCAGAATGTGGCTTTCTCCGAGCGGAGAATCAGGGTGAAGGTTTTGAAAGCACGGGGTGGCGCATTCACCCTGAGATGATCTTTCGCTATGCCGCGTTATTTGCGTTCTTGCGCAGGCTGAACGTCGCTAGGATGAAGGCTATTTTCATCACTGAAAAAGGAGTTTTTGCCTACAACATGGTCGGTGGCGTACTTCAGGAGTTGCCCATTGACGACTGCATGGAGTCGAGGATCGAAATTATTGCTGAGTCTATCGATGCCAATTGGGAAGACCGCTTGCTGGGCTGCCTTATAAAGAAAAACGCTTAACGCCCATCACGCGCCGCGTTCATAAACGGAAGGTAGCGGCCTCCCAAGGAGGCCCCTGCATCATTGAGTCTTTACGTTAATTGTCAGCACAGCAACTACATACGGATCCTAAAACCCGCCTCGATCGTGCGACCCGCCCGGGGTGCCATCTGAGCGATAAAGGATGTATGCAGTCGTTGTTCCTCGTCGGTCAAGTTGAGTCCGTTTAAGAACAGATCGACATCTGTTGATCCAAATGCCAATGCGTAGGACAAGTAGAGCCGCAAATCGTCAAAACTCTCTGTGGGCAGCTCGTTAACGGCCACATCTGACTGACTTGATACCGTGCGCCATGACGCTTCGGCCTGAAAAGGACCCTGCGTGAAATTACCCGTGAGGGTCCAGCGCTGCGGAGGAATTCTGGGTAAATTGCGATTCGCCCTCTCCTCTAAGCGTGCTTCAACCAAGTCAAAAGCAGCGCTGACGGTGAAGGCTCCTTCCGACCAAGACATTGCGGTCCAAGACGCCTCAGCTTCCATGCCATGAACCGTTGCATCATCTTGCGACCATTGCAGAACAGGCAATTCGTCATCCTCGAGACCCGTATTGGCTTCGTAAATGAAGTCGTTGAAGTCCGTCAGGAAAGCACCCAACGCCCAGCTCACGGAGCCCGACGAAAAGCGAAGATTTGCCGATACATTCTTGGCGGTTTCTTCATCCAATAAAGGGTCACCGATCTCAAAAGTCTGAGTCGCCAAATGCGGGCCGTTGCTGTACAGCTCCTCGGCTATTGGCGCGCGATTAGAGTAATCAAGCTGGCCACTTAAGGTTAAGGAATCTGACAGGGGCACAATTAGGCCTAATGATGCAGAACCAAGATTAAAATCTCGTGCCCGACCCTCACTAGGGTCGTGCTCTACCTTTTCATAGCGTAGGCCCGTTTCAAGACTGACATCACCCAAGCTCTTTTGACCCACCCAAAATAAACCGAGCGATTGGGTATCGACTGGCGGGACGAATGCCTCTTCGCCAAGGGCTGAGAATTTACGGTTAGAAATTTGCAAACCTGCAGCACCTTCAAAGCCAAGCATTGCATAGTGGGTAGCTTCTAACCTTGCTTCCCAGGCTTCGGTTTTGAATTGAGTACCACCTTCTTCACCCTCAACCTCAGTGTGCTCATAGTCGTTATAACCCATGCGCACATTTACATTACGAATGCCGGGGAAAGGAGCCTCTAAACCGCCCTCAACGTCGATTCGGGTTTGGTTCAGATCAAGAATGGGGGGCATTTCTTCTTCGCCATGCCCCTCATGCTCGCCCTCATGCTCATCGTCATCATGTTCATCTTCGTCGTGTTCACCCTCGTGCTCGTCACCGTGCTCTTCGTCGTGATGATGCGAGTGACCGGGCAACCCATACTCACCCTCATACGTGGACACCGCGACGCCCAAAAAGCCGGTATCTCCAATGAAGGATAGACCAAAGCTGCCACCCTGAACTTGCATTTGGCTACCAGGAAGAGTGCCGAAAGCCTCCTCCTCACCTTCGTGCTCATCATGGCCCTCGTCATGATCGTCGTCGTGGCCTTCATCGTCGTGGTGCTCTTCACCATGGGCTTCACTGGCCCGCTGCAACGAGGACTCGGCATAGCCGGGGATATCGTATTCGTCAGCATCACGGTAAAAGCCGTCGACGTGGAATGCGAAAGCACCTGCACCACCCTCAATACGACCCGCCCCTGCGCGCTGGCTAGCATTGTCGGACCCTCTGACCTCCAAGTCCGCCGACATAGCCTCAGGTAATCTGTGGGGAATTCGACCCGTGTGAATGTCAACAACACCGCCGATAGCGCCGCTGCCGTAAAGCAAGGTGCTCGGTCCTTTCAATACTTCAATAGATTGAGCAGCAAATGGCTCAATTGTCGTAACGTGGTCGGGACTTGATATCGACACATCAAGGCTATCGATTCGGTCTTCCATGATTTTTACCCTGGGCCCACTCAAACCCCGAATAACGGGCCGGCCAACGGCGGGACCGAAACTAGCTGAATGGACACCCGGAATCACGCTGAGCGTATCGCCAAGTGAAGCAGCGAGGGCTTTATTGAGCTCATCGCCAGCCAATACTGTGACGGGTTGTGACAGGCCCTCAGCTGACAGCGGGTGTGAGCGAACAATAACTTCTTCGAGGGCGGCATCTGACTCGGTTTGGCTCAGCGCTTCACCAGCCACAACAAGTAGACCCAGACAGGACGCAAGTCCCGTCCAAACATTAAGTTTGGATTTCATTAGAGAGTTCCTAAAAATTAGATGAGATAAGCCCAATCGGACTTAGACGTTACGATGTCCTGAGTGACGCGCACGGCGGTGCGCGCACCATGGCGACTGAACGTCTGCCAGGATGGCCCGGGGCCGAGAAAATTTTAGAGAAGGGGTGAAACTTGTCGCCACCTGCTGCAGCAGAGGCGTTTGGGGTGATAGATAGCTCGCCAGCGCCGCCCTCACACAGCTCACAAAGCTCCTCGTCACAAAACGGATCGGCTTCATGAGCAAGGGTCGTGGCTTGTCCAGCGACCAACGCAACCGCCAGCAGCAGCAACGCGATACCGCGCAGCGGCATCAGCCATCGGGGGCCGCGGTTGTATTGGTGTAGGTGAAAGCTTGAAGACATAAAGATATGATACATCATATCTTTTATTGATGCAAAATGGATCCTAGAGGGTTGTGCCCGCTATGAGTCACACTCGCAGTGTTTAGCCTGTCGGCACATTCGAAAATTGATGAGATGGCTACCAAACACCAACAGCGCGCCAACGACGGTGAGCACCTTTTCACCTATCTCCCCAACAAGATCGTGGCCGAGGGTTGCGGATGCCACCAAAATCAGTAAACCCGTGAACCCAACAACCAGTATTCGATAGCTTTTGTGCTCCCGACAACCCAGCGATAAAGCAATGGCACTCACAGGAATGGCAAGAAACACCATGGTGGTGTGAAACAGCTCATCGGTTAACGCTACGGCTAATGCAGATGGATAAATGGCGAGCAGCGCTGGCAGCGCCAAACAATGCAGCATACAGAGCGAGGACAAACCCATGGCGGTTTTGTCAGCCAAGGGCTTGGGCGTTGTTGTTAAGCTATTCACGGATTAAAAACTCGAGTTTATTTACAGTTGGAGCAAGTGCCAGACACTTCTAGCTGCTTGTCGCTCAGGTTAAAGCCAACATCGGCAGCAACACGCTCTATGGCTGAGAGGGTTTCTGAGGTCACATCAACCTCTTGAACCCGCGTACAGTCATTACAAATCAGAAATTGGGGGCGCGTAAAATGGGTGTGGTCACAGCTGATGTGAGAGCAGGCGATGTATTTATTCGTGGTACTGAGTCTGTGTACCAGCGACTGCCCCTCTAGAAACTCCAATATCCGGTAGACCGACATGGCCGGCATCGCGGTCTCACCTTGCTGGTTACACAGCTCCGTCAACTCGTAGGCAGACACTGCTGCATTACACTCCAACAAAGCCGTTAACACCTGTCTTCTGCGCTTGGTCAGCTTTACGCCATTGTCTGCGCACTTCTGTTCCGCACTTAAAATTATGTCCACGGTCGCCCTACATTCCGTCTACTTGAAAAGCCCGAGGCAGTGATGATACAGAGTATCATGACTGATTGCACAGCCCAATAGTGGCCGAGGTGCCCTTAGCAATCGTCATACCCGCGTCACAGCCTGCAGAATGGGCAAAATGTCGATTTACGCTTGGAAAAACGCCGAGGTTAGGCGCTCTGATGGCGTGCCGACCCGCTACGTGCCATGGTTTGCACCGTTTCGATAAGCTTGGGCACATCGTTGAATTCTTCAATGAGTGATGCCAGCTGCACCGTGCGCTTTTTGTAGTGCAAAACGGCGGGCAGTATAGGCACTCCGGCTGCGGTCGCTATCCTAGCGAAGCCCTGCTTGAATTCTCCCGAGCCTCCCCGGGTGCCCTGTGGGGTCACCCCCAACACCAAACGTGAACGCCGACTGAACTCAGCACGCATTTGTTCCACCAGCCCCTGGGCGCTACGACGGTCAACGGGTATGCCTCCTAGCCCGCGCAATATTGGGCCCAATGGAAACCAAAACAGCGTGTGCTTCATCATGAAACTCGACTTCAATCCCAGAGACCAAAGAACGGCAATCGTTAGAATAAAATCCATATTTGAGCTATGGGGGACTAAAGCGACGACAAATTTGGGGCGATTTGGAAACTCACCGTTGATACGCCAGCCGAGAATTCTCAGGGTCGATCGGCCGATAAACCGAGTCAACGGATTGTAGACCTGAGGTAGTTGGTCACCAAGATTTTGCCACTTCATTATTATTGAGCTCCTAGGCATCACAGCACTCGAACACAACCTATGCCAGCTCATCTCAGAACCATCTAGCCTGACGATTTACTCTGTGTCTTGGCCCAAAGTATAGAGCCATGTCATGGCTTTGCGTAGGTTGGTGAGGAAAAAATTTCACCCCCACGGTCTGTCGCAAAACATCTTGGTTTTGGGAAATTCAGCATCATTGGGCTGGCGCCATAATATGGGGTCATCTGCAGTTATTTGCACCGCAATGCCCAGGGCATCGATACAACAAATCGCTTTAAGGTGAATACAGGCTGAGCTTTTTTGGTAAGAAGAACACTTGCCATTGGCTACAAAAAACGCCCGCCTACACGCCAGTCAAATGCGCCACATCGCGCCTTCAACCCTATGGCTGAAATTGAGCGCTAAGCATTTCAACTAACCCCCTTTTAGGCATTACACTAACTGGGTGAATACTCCAGATTATCAAGAGCTCTATGACAGAGCCTGCGAACGCAAAGGCGGGAAGGCTGCCGTGGAAGCAATGCTTCCGAAGGTCGCTAGCAAAAAGCAGCTTACAGCTCTGGGATCCGATCGTTATTTGGCGGAATTTACCCGAAAGGTCTTTCAGTCGGGATTTGTCTGGCGAGTTGTCGACAAGAAGTGGGACCACTTTGAAGAGGAGTTCTGGGGCTTCGACATCAAGCGCCTGCTGATGATGCCCGACGATATGCTCGAGCGGAAAGCCAGCAACCCCGCGATCATTCGTAACCACAACAAAGTGAAAACCATCCTTACAAATGCCGCCATGATCGCCGATACCGAGCGCCGCGAGGCTAAGAGTTTTGGCGCCTTCATCGCCAACTGGCCCGAAGACGATGTGATTGGCCTTTGGCTTTACCTTAAAAAACAAGGCAGCCGTCTGGGAGGCAACACCGGCCCCTATGCTCTGCGCACTCTAGGTGTCGATACTTTTTTACTCACCGCTGATGTCGAAGGCTGTTTGCGCAATCACGGGGTTATTGATTCCGGCATCACCAGCCAAAGAGCACTGCGAGCCACACAAACATTTTTTAATGAATTGCGCGATCAATCCGGCAGAAATCTTTCTGCCCTCAGCCGCATTGTGTCATTCGGGTATGGTCAAAACAGAGCGGGCATAACCGGCTCCTAAAGTTGGCCTGTCTCGCAATTTTGGCCATTTCTTCACACCCGGGCCAACGGCTGCGCTGAACATAAACCTCCACTGACGCTACGCCTTTAACACCGTCAGCTCCACCTCAGCCATTGCCTCATGGTCAGTGCTGCTGAATACAACGTGCTCATCCTCCATGACGCTCTGTAATGACATATTAGGGCCAGCGAAAGCACTTAAGGTTTGTAGGGACTGGTCCGATATCTGGACGACTCTCAAGTTACTGAAACGCGCC
This sequence comes from Luminiphilus sp. nBUS_16, assembly GCF_051201645.1. GTDB lineage: Bacteria > Pseudomonadota > Gammaproteobacteria > Pseudomonadales > Halieaceae > Luminiphilus. The sequence goes on from NZ_CP179205.1 coordinate 3,166,052, forward strand.
AGCGCAGTCCCTTGCTTCGACCACCAAACGGGCACTGAGCGATCACCATAGACGTACAACACAACACGATGTGCACGACCGCTGGCTTTACGAATTCGACTTTCATCGGGGGTGCCTAGGTCGACCCAAAGCTCAATATCATCGGTTAAGGACTTTTGCCATAAATCGGGCTCATTGTCGGTACTGATGCCACGACCAAACTCCAAACGCTCGTGAGCATGCAAAGCGAAAGCAACCACCCTTAACATCATGCGTGCTTCAGTCTCCGAAGGGTGACAGGCAATGGTCAGTGGGAACTCCTGATACACGTGCCGATCCATATCGGTTACGTTCAGCCTGGCTTTGTAGATGCTGGATTTAATAGCCATGTTGAGTCCTTTGATACTTGAGTGATAAACGGCTTGCGCTAAAAACCTGCCTGATTTAGTCGCACTTATTTCCCAGTCAAACCTTTGTCGTAGGAAGCCCTAGCAAGATCAATTGCCTCAAGGTTATCGACCGCCCAGTACCCCAGCGCATCGACGGCTGAATGAAATGATAGGCCCATCTCGCTCAACGCATATTCAACCCTCGGTGGTATCTCCGGGTAGTGTGTTCGAATCACCAAACCATCGCGCTCTAAAGCCTTAAGCGTCACACTCAACATTCTTTGGGAAATACCCAGCCGGTGCTTGAGCTCGTTAAAACGCGAGGCGCCATTGCGCGCCATGGAGATTACAAGCAAGACACTCCAGCGATCACCCACTCGGGCGAGTACCTGATTGATTCTCCCGAAAACGGGGCAGAATTCTGACTCGGACATGGTGTTTCCTTTCTTGCGGTTTCTTGCTCGCGGTTCCTTCACGGTAACTGAGGCTTAAAAATGTGACGTCTTGCGAGACCCAATAGTTACTTGTATAAACCCAGTGTCAAAAATATACCATTCTTTGTGACGGCCCGGTAAGGCGCACCTCCATCGGCACAATCGGTATTAAAGGCGATAAGGGTCTCTTCTTAATGTCGGGGGATCACACCAAAATCCATCGATTAATAGATCGGGAAATACACATGACGTCCTCAGCATCTCCTTTGTTCCAACCACTAGAGCTACCCAATGGCGTCGTAATCCCCAATCGCCTTTGTAAGGCAGCGATGGAAGAAAACCTTTGTGATGAGGGTCAACTCCCTGGCGATCGCCTATATGAACTTTATCGCCGCTGGGCCGAGGGTGGTGTAGGCCTAACGCTTACGGGCAACGTAATGGTTGCAGCCGACGCTATGACCGGCCCTGGGGGTGTCGTATTACAAGCAGAAACCGATCTAGCACCGTTTAAGCACTGGGCAAAGATGGGAACACCCCCCGGCGGACAACTCTGGATGCAAATTAATCATCCCGGGCGTCAGGTTTATGAGGCCATGGGGGAACCTGCCCTATCGCCCTCCGATGTGGCACTGGATATGGGTAATTTATCCAAGCTATTTGCACAACCTCGCGCAATGACCGAGGTCGAAATTGAAACGCTGATTGAACGCTTTGCCATCACCAGTCACAAAGCCCAGTCCGCAGGATTTACCGGAGTTCAGGTCCACGCTGCGCACGGTTATCTCATCAGTCAATTCCTATCCCCGTTAAGCAACCGAAGGACCGACCAATGGGGCGGTGACATCACCAATCGCTCGCGCATTCTGATCGAGGTCATCAAGCGTATCCGGGCGGTTGTTGCACCTAATTTTTGCGTTTCAGTGAAACTCAACTCCGCGGATTTTCAAACCGGCGGATTCAGTCTGGCAGACGCCATCGCTGTGGTGGAATCATTGAACGGACTCGGAGTTGATCTGGTGGAGTTGTCAGGGGGTAGCTACGAGAGCCCTGCCATGCAGGGCCGAGTTGCCGAAAAAGAGGAAGGTAAATCGGAATCGACCCTGCGTCGAGAAGCTTATTTTGTTGATTTCGCGAGAGAAGTAGCCGCCGTCGCAACAATGCCAATTATGGTGACTGGGGGTATTTTGCGCCGCTCAGTCGCCGAAAACGCATTGGAGAAAAATGAGGCCGGTTTTGCAGTCGCCATGCTAGGCATAGCGAGAGGCATGGCATTTCAACCTGATTTGCCCAATCGATGGCGCGCTGGCGAGTTAGATATCGCCCTGCCTGAGGTCAATTGGAAAAATAAAACCTTTGCCGCTCTCGCGGTAATGGCCGTGACAAAGGTGCAACTGAATCGGGTCGCTGCAGGAAAACCACCAAAAAAGGAGGTGAGCCCTTTTTGGTCACTTTTAGCGGATCAATTCAAAACCAAACAAAAAACCAAGCGCTACCGTAACTGGCGCAATCAATGACTCCGCAGCAAACGGAGAAAAACGGTAGCATTGCGAACCTTTAATTTAGACGCAGGAACGCTAGCTCGGTAACATTGTGGCTTACCGTTCTCGTCACAAAAAGGAAAAACTCAATGCCAGAAATGATACCCCTTGGCTGGTTCCACACCATTTTGGGCGTCGGCGCCGTGGTAAGCGGCTTCTACACAGTGCTCAAATATAAAGTCATTTCGCTAGAACAGCGATCGGGCAAGTTATATGCACTCCTTACGCTAATTGTCGCGGGTACTTCGCTGGGCATTTACAATCAGGGCGGCTTCGGTATTGCCCACATCCTCGGTGTTATGACGCTGGCCGCCCTCCTCTGCGGCGTGGTTATGGAAAAAACCAAACTCTTTGGGTCGGCATCAAAATATTTTCAGGCACTGGGCTACACCAGCACGCTGCTGTTTCACATGATTCCTGCCATTACCGACTTCCTGAGACGGCTGCCTATTGGCGATCCGTTTATTGACACCCTCGAAGACCCCATGCTGAGACAATTCCATCTCGCCTTTTTACTCATATTTGTTATTGGATTGGTCGCGCAGGCCCGCTGGCTGAGTAAGTCTTCGACCTAGCAAGGACGCTGTCCACGGGGGTGCAGCACGCACGCCCCGCACAAAAACAATTCTATTAAAGCAGCGGTAAACGGTTCAGTGCCCTCGCTGGACTAGCCACCTTGCTGTGTGCGACGCTCTGGCTCCCGATCTTCCTCTGGAGCTCCCTATGCGCTTAATTCTGCCAACCCTGTTGCTGATCTTTTGGTCGATAAATGGTTCGGCAGATCATCACACTGAACCATCAAAAATCAGCGCCAATAATCTATCCGACATGGTGAAGGTTATGGCCTCTGATGAATTTCAAGGGCGAGCGCCCGGCACACCCGGTGAAGATAAAACCGTTGCCTACCTCATTGCACAAATGAAAAAAATTGGGCTAGTGCCCGGCGGCGCAGAGGGGAGCTGGACGCAAGCCGTGCCTATGATGCGCTCGGAGGTAAAGCCATCGGCAAAAATGTCCTTTTCCAGCGCGGACACCGTTTTAACTCTCGCACAAGGCACTTCAGTATCCGTCGACACTGCCACGGCCCTCACAAACATTGTCGCCACCGATATTCCCGTTGTCTTCGTGGGTTTTGGTGCTAATGCTCCGGAGCAAGACTGGGACGACTATGGCGAGATTGACTTAACCGGGAAATTGGCCATTTTCTTAGTCAACGACCCCGATTTCGCGGCAGAGCCCAAAGAGGCCGTCGCAGGCCGCTTCGGCAATCGGCGTATGACGTATTACGGACGCTGGGCCTACAAGTTTGAGGAAGCGGCTCGACGCGGAGCACTTGGTGCCCTGGTGATTCACGAAACCGAAGCTGCCGGCTACGACTGGAGTGTTGCTGCTGCAGGGGCTGGGGAAAATGTCTCACTGGCTAACAAAGATCCCAAGGCACTCCCGGTTACGCTGCAAGGCTGGCTACATAACGATGCGGCTCAAGAACTACTGGCGGCAGCGGGCCATGATCTCGACGCGCTCAGAAACACGGCACGGCAGCCCGAATTTCAGGCATTTGAGCTTGAGGGCATTCGCTTTGATGCTGATCTAGAGGTCAAGATTACTACCTTTGATAGCCAGAATGTTCTGGGGCTACTACCCGGCAATGAGCGACCCGACGAGGTCATCATAGCGTCCGCTCACTGGGACGCCTATGGTATCGGCGCCCCAGATGAGCAAGGTCGTACCGTGCGTGCCGGAGCCAATGATGACGCCCTGGGCAGCGCAGGTATCCTTGAACTGGCTCGAGTGATCAAAGCCCAGCCAGCCATGGCGCGCAGTGCTTTGTTTGCTTTCTGGACTGCGGAAGAAGCCGGGCTTGTGGGCTCAATGGCCTACGCTGCCGACCCTATTTTCCCTATCGAAAAAACCGTGGCCAACTTCACTTTAGACATTTTACAAACGGCGGGGGCGGCCAAGGATGTCATTCTCGTAGGTAAAGGCCAAAGCGACCTAGAAGATGACCTTGCTCGAGCGGCCAAAGCTGCGGGGCGCTACGTCACCGAAGAGAATTTGCCCGAAAATGGCCTTTTTTATCGAGCCGATCATTTCTCTATGGCCCGAGTGGGTGTGCCGGTTCTGTTGATGATGGGAATCGCCGGCGGCGCTGACCTTGTCGTAGGGGGGCGCGAGGCCGGCAACCAGTGGATCGCAGACTACATTGGTAACTGCTATCACAAGCCTTGCGATGCCTGGTCTCCCGACTGGGACCTGACCGGAGCAGTACAAGATATCGAGCTGTTCCGGCAACTGATTACCGAGCTGGGCGGCACTACGCGTTGGCCGGCCTGGAAGCCGGGCTCTGAATTTAAGGCAACCCGAGAACAATCGGCGTCTCTCAGGCAGTAAAGGTGGTTACCACAAAAAACCCTCGACAAAGCGAGGGTTAACATTTTGCGATTATCTTCATCTCGACGCTTTTGAAGCTAATGGCGCCGCGCTATATCAGTGAGCGCCCCGAGTGAAATCGTAGACCTAGAAATCCTTGGTAATCGCAAACCGCGCATTTAATGGTGCACCTACCGTTGCCTGATGTGTGCTGTGCGAGCTTGGGAAATAGTCGGTATCGGTCAAGTTCTCAATATTGACCTGCACCCTAAGCGTATTGGACAGTTGGTAGTACAAGGCGGCATCGATACGGGTATAGCTGGGCAGCACCGCAGAGTTACTGTTGTTGATAAAACTTTCATCCTGATAAGTCAGACCCAAACCGCCGCTCAGCTTTTGTGAAAACTGAAAGGAGTTCCAAAGCGAGAACATATTTTCAGGAAGTTCCCTAGGCCGCTTGCCCGAGGGACCCGACCGGCCAATTTGCTCGCCGTCTAAGTAAGTGTAGGCCGCCGAAATATTCCAAAAATTGGTCAAGCGCCCTTCAAACTGGATCTCTACGCCATCTGTTTCTGTCTCGATGACATCAAGGGTTGAGGGATCATTATCGGCGACCTGAGGTGAGGTTTGCTGAATCTGAAACGCGGCGGCAGTCAGACTCAAACCCGAGGTCAAATCCCACTTAAAACCAAGTTCCATATTCTCAAAGGTGTTGGGATCGAGCTGCCCTTTGCTGCCATTGATATTGGCAAACTGTTCACCACTGCGAGGTAAAAAGGATTCACTGTAACTGGCATACAGCGACATATTTTCCGCAGGCTTAAAGACTACTCCCAAACGGGGGGAAACTTCCTCATCGGTCCTAGAGCTCTCATCGCTGTTGGGCACATTGAAAACATCAATCTCAAAGTGATCGAAGCGCGCGCCCAGGACAATATCAAACTTCTCGGTAATACTGATCTCGTCCTGAATAAACGCCGAGTAAACGTCGATGGAAACACGGGTGTCGTCGTTCAAATCTACGTAAAAATCATTGGTCGTCGGCATTCCACTCGAATTCACACCGACACCTCCTAGCACCTGCAGGGGGCGATTTATAAAAAATGTTTCTTTGTCATCTGCGGTCGCAGACCAAAACGTGTTCCAGCGGTCCTGATCTGATTTAGTGTGGACGAATTCCGCCCCCGCCAAGAAGCGATGCTGCATGCCTCCTATCGTGCTTTCGTTGACCAAGTTGCCCGACAGCACGGTATTTTGTCGCTGCGTCGTGTCGACATAACCATCTAGCGTGACTTCGTTTGGCGCGCTGGCCTCGCTGTAGCCTGATGCATAAAAATTTTGATAGGACTTGTCGTAGTCACCGTGGAAGAAGGTCGCTTTACCTTTAGTCGACTCCGAAAAATTGTGCTCAACACTGGCCATCAGAATGTGGGCTTTCAGCGTCGTCACATTGACATCTTCATCACCAAACGTGATTTTTTGGAAGGCCTCTACCGGGCGACCGTCGGTGCCTGTGGGAATGCCCCGATCAATAAACTGGTCGTGGTCTACATACTCATAGGACAAATCAAGCATGGTGCTATCGTTGAGGCGCATCTTGAAAGTCGGATTGACCGCCATACGCTCTCCGTCGAAGAAATCACGATGATTCTCCAATCCCTCCAGCATGGCATTGAGTCGGAACCCGCTATCGTCGCTAATCGCCCAATTGGCATCTACCTGAACGCCGCCACCGCCAAATGTATCGGCGTAACCCGTCAGCTGAGAAAACTGCTGACCCAGCTCTGGCTTTTTCGTGACTCGATTGAGAATGCCGCCGGTTCCACCTCGACCAAACAACAGAGCATTCGGGCCCCGCAAAATCTCTAGCTGCTCTAGGTTGTACAGCGGCCGAAAATATTGCACGTCATCGCGAACACCATCGATGAAGAAATCTGCGGTAGAACGGACGCCACGAAATACGACGGCATCTCGGTGGCCCTCACCCTGGGAAACGCTGACACCGGGCATGTATTCAACAATCTCTGAAACGGCCGTATAACCGCGCGCCATAATGACATCTGAGGTAACAATACTCAGGCTTTGGGGCACATCTAAGATCGGTGTCGGCGAGCGCAATGCATTGATTTGGCTAGACTGCAGGTATTGCCCCCGCACTAACGTCTCTTCAATCGGACGTGACTCTGCATCCACATCTGCTTGGAGTGGATTTTCAGCGTGGATTGAGGCCGCGTAAGCGCCTGAAACACAAACAAGCGCCCCAACCTTCAAACTCTTAAATTGCATTACTACTACCATTAACCTTAATGAGAATCGTTATTATTAGCATTAATAGTGTAAAGTCAAGCTTTTACCTGAATTTTTCCTCCAGCGCATTGATCCCGCGCGGTTTGGGTCTTCCCGAGCAACTCTATTGCAAGGGATGGGTATTTCTCTGCTTAGCCGGCGACACTAATGCCACCGAATCGCAGGATCAGCCCGCCCTGCTCTGAATTTGCTCGGGCTTCATCCAGCAAGCATGAAAGCCCGGAGGAATGCGTGTCGGCATTTGTACCCGAGCGATGGGGCCCTGATTCAGGTCTTTGGCATCAAAAACCTGCAGTTCCTGACTGTGGGTTTTATCGTTGAAAGCAAAGACGACCACATAACCATGGTCCTCAGCGTTTTGATGATCAGCAGGTGCAAACCAAGGCTCGCTGTACCAGCAGTGATCAAGGTCATCTGACCACGCGCCCAAACGCTCTCCGGTATCGGTGTTGTATTTACAAATACCCATCCAGCGTAAAATTTTTGGATCGTGGTCTACCAGATAAGCAAACTCGCTTTTCCTTCCTGTCAGACGTGAATCGTAGCTGGGGAACTCCACATTGAAATCGGGGTCGAGACACGCCTCGCTGCACTCACCGGTTTTCAGGTTCATGCGATAACGCCATAGCCGTGCATCCATGACTAGGCGCGAAATCATTTTTGCGGTACCCACATCATTGAAGCTGCCGTCGGCATTCTTTGCCGGTTGATAGCGACAGGCAACCATGATGACCTCATCGCCCTCTTCCCAGGCGTTTATCACGTGGTAAATAAAGGCGCCTGAAAATTCAAACCAACGAATGGACGCTGCATCGCCTTTGCGTGGAATAACCCCAAGGCGACTTGCCATTGTGGAATCGAAGACAATCTTGTGTCGGCCCGCGGCTCTGGCGTCTTCATCATGAAATACCGGATGATCATGTAAAATTGAGTAATGCTCAGTAATGGCCATATCGTGGGGCAATCGGTTTCCCGGCAATTCAATAGGTACTCGATGCGTTATTTCACCTTGGGCATCGGCTACGCCGTACCACATGTAAGGCCAGTGATCTCCGTAGTCAAAGTACATGAGCTCTCCGGTAACCTCATCTACCTTGCAGTGGGCAGACATGCCGGACTCCGGTTTATCTAAATAATCATAGCGAGGACCCAGCGTTTCCAACGTAATGGGGTCAACCGCGTAAGGCACTCCAGCCAAATACCAAGTTGTCAAAGCAGCTCCTGCATGACCTATCACATCGGTGTTGGCCGAGTCTTTAATAGGCTGATCTTCCCGCCCCTTGAGCGTTTGGCGAATTCCCCAATATTCAGCACCTTGTGCTGAATCTTCACGCTGCCATGCGTCGGTTCTGACCCACTTATTTCTCACAACCAAACGGCCGTTTTCAAAATGTGCGCTGTGCAACATACCGTCGCCATCAAAGGGGTGGTATTCACCCTTGGGCTCGAAACGTGGATTGGGGCCGTTGCGCAAATAAACGCCGTTTAAATCCGCTGGAATCTCGCCAATAACCGGCAGGTCCTCATAGGTCTCTTCTTGAGTAAGCGGCGCAAACACGTCAGTAACAAAGGGACCGTATTTATGGCCAAAGGGCGCATCGGGATCTTTAATCGGCTGGTTCATTTAGCCACTCCTTGAAAACCTTTATCAAAATATTTCGGGGCCATCGTCAATAAAACCCCCGACACCACTCAATCAGCTTATCCCTGATCCACTACAAAGCTGCACACAGTTGCGCAGGAACCACCAATATTGAGGGTGGCAATTTGCTTTGCACCGTCGATCTGGACGTCTCCCGCGCGCTGCGTCACCTGCTTTGTTGCATCTAAAAGCATACGAGCACCGGTCGCACCCACGGGGTGACCGCAACCGATAAGTCCGCCGCTGGCATTAATGGGTAGACGCCCACCCAAACTAATTGAGCCGTCTTCTACAGCCCTCCATGATTCGCCGGGAGCCGTAATACCAAAATGATCAATAGCCATGTATTCGGTCATAGAAAAGCAGTCGTGGGTCTCTATGCCATCGAGTTGGTGCACTTCTGCGATCCCTGCACGGCGAAAACTATCCTCGATCGCCTCTCTCACATGAGGAAATACAAAGGTTGAATCCTTGCTGCGCTCAACTTTGTCTCGATATCTGATGCCAGCGTTGCGATGACCCCAGCCCTTTATCCGCGCGACTGAGCCCGTCTGTTTGCGCGTTTTTCGATATTGTGCGGCAAATTTCTCAGAGGCCAACACGATGGCACAGGCGCCATCGGTTATCTGGCCGCAGTGCAAACGCCGAACACCCGGCTCAATCACGGGATTCAGCGTATCGTCTTCGTGAAAACTATTTTCAGCGAACTGCCACTGTCGCGTTTGAGCCAAAGGATTACGTTTGGCATGGCCATAATTGATCTCAGCTATTTGGTTGAGAACCTGCCGGTCTAGCCCGTAACGCTGGTCATACTCATCAGCCAGCAAGCCAAAAACCGCTGGCCACATAAATTTACAGTCAATGTCTTCCCGGTCGCGCCATGCCGCTGAATTTTGATTTTGTGAAGCTTGATCGCCGGGCAAATTTTTGAATTCTTCGGCACCCAGCACCAAAACGCAGTCGTAACGACCCGCCTCGATTTCCGCCATTGCAGTAAGCACCGCCAGGGAAGAGGATGCACAAGCCCCCTCATGGCGCATTGCAGGTATACCCCACAGCTCTGGCACCACCTGAGCAACCATGGCACCTAAGTGTCCTTGTTGACGCTGAGCCTCGGCGAAAGCGTTGCCAACATGAATGGACTCGATAGCGGAGGCCGGAAGATCGCAGTCTTCCAAAGCCCCCAAACAGGACTCTCTAATCATGTCCGAAATATCCAAACCCTCCCGGGACCACACCCGAGAAAAATCTGTTTGGACACCCCCAAGAATGTAAACCGACTGTGTCATTAGTTGACGGCTCCTATGTGCCCCTTCGAACGGGACTGTGACCCCTGACGCGCGCACAAAGACAAAGCTACGCCCTCTACGCATTGCTCAGAATATACACTTGCACAATAAGACTGACTAGGGCCTAACAGAGGAGTCTGCCCAAATACGGCACCTAAAGTTTACATAGGCAGCCCGTGTGCTGGTGGGCCTGAAGATTCACCCAGCAGGGAACCCGGTTCGAATAACACTGGATTGGCCCCCGGGCCATCTAAAGTGTTTAGCAGCGGCACCCTCATCACTTGCGCCAGCACTACTACTTCAGACGCTCAACCAATATCGCAGTGCCAGACCCAGCCGCACCACTGGTTGCCACCAGACCCAAGGTCAAATCACGACGATCCATCTCATCCAGCAACATACCCATCATGATAGATCCAGTGGCCCCAAGAGGATGGCCCATGGCAATAACCCCTCCGTTCACGTTGAGTTTTTCTAACGGTATGCCTAGGTCAGCCCGCACCTTCAATACGGTGGCCGCAAACGCCTCGTGAATTTCAAATAAATCGATATCGTCAATCGAGAGTTTTTGGGATTTGAGCAACTTTTCCGTTGCCGCGACACAACCCGTGAGAACTTGAAGTGGGTCGTCGCTGGCATTAACCATCGCTCGAATCACTGCACGGGGTCTGGCCTGTATTTTTTCACCGAGGCTTGCCGCTCCAACCAAAACCAATGCAGCGGCATCTGCCATAGCCGGAGAATTGCCTGCTGTGTGGACGTGAGAAATAGCCCCTAGATGACCATACTCTGCCAGTTGGAGAGCATCTGCGCCGGCTTTACCGACACCCTCAAAACTTGCAGGGAGCTTTCCCAATGATTCTAAGGTGATCTCGCCACGTATACATTCATCCTGATAAAGGGTCCGCGCCTTCACCGGGTTATCAATAGGAATAATGGAAGTAAAAAAACCTGAATCTCGAGCCAGTGCCGCCCGCTGCTGACTCATCAGGGCCACTTCATCGACATCCTGCCGAGAAGCTCCGTACAGAGAGGCAATGAGGTCAGCACCGCTGCCCATGAGCAGAATCCGTGCTGACAGGGCGACTTCGGGATCCTGAAAAATGGCGGCCTGGTCGCTCATCATTGGAATTCGCGACATCATCTCAATGCCACCCGCAACCGCCACCTCCTCCTGACCGGCGTTCACCTTCAAGGCGGCAATGTTGATCGCATCAAGTCCTGACGAGCAAAACCGCGTTAGGGTTAAACCGGAAACCTGACTCGGCCAGCCAGCATATAGCGCCGAACTTTTGGCAATGTTGCCGGCCTGCTCTCCATACTGAGTGACACAGCCCAGCACGACTTCACCCACTAGCTCGGCAGTTAAGCCGGTACGATGGCAAAGTGCGTCATAGAGTGGGGCCAGCAGTTCAAACGGCGATAAATCATGCAACCCGCCATCGGGTTTTGCCTTGCCCCGGGGGCTGCGTATGGCATCGTAGATATACGCCTCAACCACAACAGCTTCCTCCTTTAGTTCCGACGACTACACCATGCAGTCACTGGCTTTAATCATAGAACTTTGCCTCATTAGGGTCTATTGCAGGCAGTGGACGGCTAGGTGTCAGACCGCTCCCGCCGGATGATGTTTTAGCCGCATCGCAAGCACTATTCGTTGATCTGAGGGTATCACTAGGACGTGTGCAAGCAGTCTTTGTTGGGTGCGGCAGTTGTATTGTCGGAAAGGCAGCATCGACAGCCAAGGTTTTGCCGCTAATGAATAGACGACAAAAGTGTCACACAATGAACTACCCCCCCGGGGCACAACAGAGTCCAAGATGCATAGCCTTGGTGACGCACAAACTCTATGACTTTAGCTAGTGACGGAGAAGGGTTTCAATACCCACCAAGCCTGCTAAAAATTGGGAAAGGCCCCAAGAAGGGAAGGTTAAAAGTGATACCTCATAAAAAGGCTTACGGGTTTGCTAACGGCTGGAACGCAGACACTCAATTGGGCAATGGCCGATTATTTATTAGATTAAAAGAACCTTTGGGGTGCTAGCACCGCCTCCTCCATATTAGAATGGCAAGCGTTATGGTCTCAACGGAGTGTCAGTTTGGAGCTAGATCGACCTTTCCTACAACTCCCCTATACCTTTGATGCCTCAGCCTTGCATGACGAGGTGGCGGCACTGGAGGGTGAGTCATGGCTGCCACACCCTTCGGGGCTTGAGGGTAATAGCGCCGTGCCCCTTGTGTCGATTAACGGTGTTGCCAAAGACGGTTTTGATGGGGCAATGGCCCCCACCCCTTGGCTGCTACAGTCCCCTTATATGCTTCAGGTCGTCGCCAGCTTCAAGGAGGTGGTAGCGCGAAGCCGGCTGATGCGACTTGCGCCGGGAGCCGTAGTTCAGGAACACGTCGATTTTAACTACCACTGGTATAGCCGGGTCAGAATTCATGTGCCCATTGTGACCGACCCCGCCGTTCGTTTTTTTTGCGGGCCTGAGGAAGTTCACATGGCAGCCGGTGAAAGCTGGCTGTTTGATTCGTGGCAAAGGCACCGGGTGATCAACAATAGCTCCCAAGATCGAATCCATCTCGTTATCGACATCGCGGGGTCTGCGAATTTTTGGCGAGAAGTTCGTCAGTTGCAGCGTGGCAAGGCGGCTGTGCCCGCTCAGGCCATCGCCTTCGACTCTGGAGAGCAACCCCAACTGGTTACCGAACAATTTCCCTGCGCACCGATTATGGCGCCGGGGGAAATGTCGGCGATCGTGGCTGAGCTCATGGCTGACTGTACGGCCAACGCAGACAACGATCGAGAAATACTCGAGTACTACCATGACCTGCTATTCGATTTAGTCCACGATTGGCGGCAACAGTGGTCTTTGTATGGCTTTGCGCCCGAAGGTATCACCGGCTTTCAAAAACTTTTAGCGAGAACGCGATCTGCGTTAAAACAAGGCCCAAGGGTCTTGGTCACTAGCTCCAACAATGTTGGCATCAACCCCGTCATAATGCAGCGCATTCTGGGTGCCGCTTTACAGCCACATCGAGCTGAGGAGTTTGCTACGGGTCGTAGTTAAAGGCCTCAAAATCATCGGCATACATCTGTAGCAAGGCTTGCCTAAGGTCATCATCCAGCACTTCGGTATAAGTCTTGTGCTCGGAGCTATTTTTAAGGGACAGGGTCTCTGTGGGAATCGAGAGCACGCTACAAATATGATCGCAGTCACGCTGCAGCGATTCGTAGCGGCCCACAAAGTCCATAGCAACGGCGTTTGATAGCCCGTCTATTAATAGCGAAGTTTGCGACGCCACGAGCACTCGCTTGCGAAATTGGGGCCGAGTCAGTGCTCGCTTCATCCACACAGTGGGGTCTTGTCGATAGGTTGGATCAGACCGCCCAAGGAAAGCACAAACTGACACAAACCGATCGTAGGGATGGCGAACGAAGGCAAATTTAAATTGGCGGCCTAGCTGTTCTTCAGGCACGACTTTCGCGAGCTGCCGGTACGCCACGTGCCCATGATTCACCGCGGCAATTTCTGGCAGGGGGGCGAGCTGTTGGCCATATCGCATCTGTTGCTCCCAATCGCCCGCGCCAAGATGGGGCCGAAGCAACTCGCGCACCGCGTGGGTGCCCGTCTTTGGCACTGCAAAAAAAACAAACTGCCGACTTGAAGAAAAAATCATTCGTTAAGAGTGACGCCGTAGGTTGCCCGTAGCTCGCTGCCCAAGGCCTGTTTAAGCGGGTCCAAATGCTGCTCAAAATTTCGCCATTGGTCCAGCCCGGACCGATAAATTGGCTGTCGCACCTGCTCCGCACTCGGCGTCCTAATGGTTCGCTCGGTTTTGTGGAAGTCTAGGCAAGCGTCTTCGAAAGGCAAGCCGCAGAAATCAAGCATTCGACGCACCTCCTCTTCGAGGTTGTCGACAACATTCTCATGATGAACCCTTAAAACGAAGCCTGGCAGCACCTCGTCCCAGTGATCCATGAGCCGTGTGTATTGCTTGTAATAGCTGCCAATCTCATCCAGGCCATAGGAAAACTCTTGCCCTTCCCCCCACAGCTGCTTAAAACCACTAAAGCAACAGGACATGGGGTGGCGCCTAGCGTCGATGACTTTGGCATTGGGAAGTATCAGTTTAATGAGGCCAATATGAAAAAAGTTATTGGGCATCTTGTCGATAAACAACGGAGCGTCGCCGCGATAAACACGGGTCTGCTCAATAAATTGCTGACCAAATTTTTCAAATAATGAGGTGTCTAGCTCCGACAGTATTTTGGGGTAACGCGGATCCTCTTGACCTGCCTCATCGCGACCACGCAGCCGCTTGGCAAGGTCGAGAACGTTATGGAGCTCCATCGTGCCATCTACCTGGGAGTGCGAGGCAAGAATCTGCTCAAGGAGCGTTGACCCTGCTCGAGGCAGTCCAACAATAAAAATGGGGTCCTTAGCCGCTACACCCACATCCCCTACCTGCTCAAATAACGCTTTCGTGCACACCTCTATTTGCGCCTCAATACGCTTTGACAGCTGTTTTGCATTGAAGTGCGTGGTTGGTAATTTCAGAGCATTGCCCCGAGCGTAAAACTCGAAAGCCGCATCAAATTGGTGTTTGTCCTCCAAGGCCTTACCCAAAGCAAAACAAATCTGAATCCGATCGACGCTCCCGATAGTGGCGTCTTGCTCCAAATCTTTCATTTGCAGAATTTGGTCGTCATCAAACTTGTAGGACTTTGTATTGGCAAGGCTCCAGTAGGCGTCTCCATGATCGGGTTTTATCGCCGCACTGGCTTTAAACGCATTGATCGCCGAGGCCCTATCACCGCTAGCGTTATAAATATGGCCCTGACTGATAGGGATTTGGTGATCGGTGGGGTGTACCTGCTGCAGTTTTTCGTACAACACACCAGCTTCGTCAGTTTGGCCCACTGCAAAGCAAGCCGCAGCGTATGCCTTGGCAATTTGATCATCGTCGTGGGGCTGCTGGGCTCGAAGCTCTCCCGCCAGCTCATAAGCTGAGTGGAAGCGCTGACGACGCATCATTACGTGAAATAGCTGAATGGACGCCGCTAAGTTCTCAGGCTCTAGCTCATGCAATGTCTCAAGTAAGAACTGAGCTTCATCCAATATATTTTTTCGAGTCAACACCTCAGAGAGCAAACGCATGCCCTCTGTGTGAGTCTTATTGTCTCTTAAAAAATATTTACACAAGCGCTCTGCGTCATTGAGCAAATCCTGAGCCAGATAACTCATAACGGTTCTGAGTTCTTGCGGCAGCGACTTTAGAAAGGCAATTTGCTGGTCGGCCCCATCACGTTTTTCAGGGGCAAAACGCGCATAAAGCGGAATGAGCAACTCCCAACATGTCATCAAGGACCCGTCCAAAGCCACAGCCCTTTCGGCCGCCTCGAGGGCCTGCTCGGGTAAATTCAGGCTAAGTGAATTAACAGCGACCTCTTGGTGGGCTCTCGCCATTGCTGGGAAGTTGGCCGTCAGATCAGACAAGCTCGCCATCGCACGGGCAGGATCGCCAGCAAGGCGATAGCGCAAGGCACTCAGGTAGGCCAGATTAGGATCGCCTGAAAACTCTGGTAACAGCTTGTCTATCATGTCGCCCGCAGCAGGTAGGTCACCGCTGGCGAGTTTTCTTTGAATATCTTCAAGTGATTGCTGTGGTGCAGTAGTACTGGTCATCAAATTATGTCCCAAAAAAAAGGCGATCAGATGATCGCCCTTTGATCTCAGATGCTGGCTTCCTCAGAAGGAATAACCGAACCGCAAGCCCATGGTTCGTGGACGCATCATACTGGACTCCGGCGTAAATTTACCGGCTGTTTGCACCACGTAGCCCTCTTCTGAGGTCAGGTTGTTAACAAACACTTCAGCTGTCCAGTTATCACGAGCATAGCCTAAGCCCATATTCAGGGTTGTGGCCGCTTCGTTCACGTAGCGTGAGTTTGAGGGCACGCTACCGTTAGAAGTGGCGACGGTACCGAAGGTTCCACCTTCATCCTGAATAGCCACGCCGGGATCATTTCCGTAAGCGAGCTGGTGAGTGTCAGTCATGAACTCAGCGCTGCCCACGATACCGGTCACACTTTCACCGCGATAGACCAGAGCTGCATTCACCCAAGCGTTACCCTTCATGAAATCGAAGTCATATCGAGCGCGGATGTTGCCTGAGAAACTGGGTGCCAGAGGCAGCTCAGATCCCTGAGGCACACTTACTCCCTGTAGCTGCTGGTTAATGCGTGTCAGCTCGGTGTCGAGGAAACTCGCAGCACCGCTCAGAGTCAGCCTACCCGTTGCCGCCCACATGAAATCGATATCTAAACCCCGCGTCTCAGCATCACCTACGTTCTCAAGGAATACGAGGAAGGCAACGTTCGATGGGTCGAATCGCGCCACCTGTAAGTCGGTGATTTCGGTGCTGTAGAGACTGGCGTTGAGTCGCAGAGTATTATCGAAAAGCTCCGATTTAATACCTAGCTCCATGTTCTCCAGTTCATCTGTCGTCGCGACAGCGGGTACCACATAGCCCTCGTAAATTCCCGACTGATTACTTGCCAATTGACCGGCGTTGCGGTTTTGGGCTGCGGGTCGATAGCCTTCTGAATACACACCGTAGAGCATGATGTTGTCATTAATTCTCCAATCTAGGGAGAACCTGATGATGGTGTCGTCTTCTTCGGTAACACCCTCGTTGTTGATGCTAGAGATATCAAGACGGCCCTCTTTAATCGCCTGAAGGGTTGCCGCGTTGTTACCACCGCCTCTGAACATTTCTTTCGCCGAACCGCCGTAAGTTGCTGCCGCGCCAGGATAGTTGAGCAGCGCTAAGAACTGGTCGTCGGTCATGTTGCCGTTGTTGTAGGCACCAAGGGCAGTAAATCGATCGGTGGGGCTGTTACTAAAGCGGTGACTGTTACAGAAACCATCTGCTGCACCGCCGCCGCCATTACCGCCGTAGCGGCATCCGAATGAGAAGTTGGAAGCGCCCGTCAACTGGGTCTCAAGATCGTACTTTCTAGCGCCAATCGTTGCGGTCAGGTTATCGGTAATATCGAAGGCTAACTGGCCAAAAAAGGCAATTTCTTCTTCGGTTCGAGTGTAATCGTTGTAGAAGGTCGTTAAGGGTCCAGCAGGCCCAATTTGATTGGTTCCAGCGACTCCAGGAATCGTCTCGTTCGCCAGATCATAAGGTGATTGGGCCGCAGCACCATAGTAATTCACCTGAAAATCGCTAAAGGCGTCTCCTGTTGAGTAATACTGGAACTCACCCAATGTCTTGGTTTCTACATCGCTGAAGTAAACTCCAGCCATAACACGCCACCGTCGATCGGGATCAGTGCTGATGCGCAGCTCGTGGGTGGTGCGCTCGTTGCTGGTTTTGTCTCGGTATGCCTTTCTTGGATCGAAACAGGTGTTTTGGTTGTTGGGTCCCGGTGCGGCATAAATGTTACCGCTACACAGGTAGTAAGTAATGTATCCGCCACCATTGTTGTAGTGGGTGTAATCAATCAGAGAGTCGATTTCTCTGTCGAGGTAACCACCGGCATAAACAATATCGAGACCAGCAATGCGCCCTTCGATAGTCAGAGTCGTCAAATCAAATTCATCAACGTTGCTCTCTGGTTGAAATTTGGCCGATTTATCATCGCCCAAGCTTGGGTCGATTAGAAACGATCCTTCGACGTCGAGCTTTTGCGACGAGTGCTGTACCAGCGCGCTCCAGTCGTCAGAGATGTCCCACTTTACGCCGACTCGGTAGCCTGTGTAGGTCGCCTCGTTCCAATCTTCTTTCACTTCGTCGGTATTGCTGACGCTGTTGACCACCGTGTCAGGGAAATTTCTGAAGTAAGGTCCATAGCCGATCGAGTTACGGTCAATAACCGGGCCTGACGGCGTAAAGGTAGACGGGGTGTTGTCGATCCATCCACCCTGACGGTTGTTATAGCCGACAGCTCGAATGGCCAGGCTGTCACCGATTGGAATATTGATCATGCCTTCGATGTTGCTGCTGTTGTCGCCACCATGAGTCGATGACATGCCCACATCTACCCGGCCTTGCATCTCACCCATTACGGGCTTATTGGTGATCATCCGCATGTTGCCGGCCTGAGAGCTGGCACCAAATAACGTTCCCTGGGGCCCAGCAAGCACTTCGATGCGCTCAAGGTCAGAGGCATAAACATCGAGGTTACGTCCACCAAAAGAAACGGGGGTCTCATCTAAATACAGTGCTACACCGGGAGCTGATCCCTGTGCTGATGACACAGTGACCGAGCCTTGCTCGGTTGCTGAGCCGCGAATGTAAATTTCTCTCATGCCCGGCGCGTTACCGGCGTCGATGACATTGGGCAGAAAGTCTACGTATTCGTCAAAAGTCATAATGCCCTGAGAACGCATTGAGTCGCCTGAGAGGGCGTTCACAGAAATTGGGACATCCTGCAGACTCTCAGCTTGCTTTGTCGCTGTAACGACGACTTCCTCTAGCTGAGCGAAAGCGGGACTTGAGACCATGGGAAGAAGTACAAAACCGAGTGCTGCGGCTAGCGGCGTGCGTTGGAAACCTGATGAATCAGACATACGAGCTACCTTTTTTAATGAGTAAAATTCAACTTTTGAGAGCTAAAGCCAATTTTTTATTGTTGGTTGAAAAAAGCGTACCTTTTCTGTGCGCTGCGTGCAAACGGCGAATTTCTTTAACTTGCCCGGGAAAAAGGGTGTAGCGGCCCGCGTCAGCAGCCGCATTAATTGGATATTTGTGCGAGGCCTCGAACACCCGGAGGTCAAAAATAGCAGCGGCCTATTCTAGCCATCACTCATTCGAATAGACCCGTTGCCCATCAATAAACGTTTGTTCTACTTGCACTGTGCTAATGCGCTGCGGCGGAATCGCAAACAGATCCTCCGAGAGAATGACTATGTCAGCCCGCTTGCCAGCCGTCAGACTGCCCGTCACCGCCTCTTGGTGCATCGACCAAGCCGCATTAATGGTATAGGCCCTGAGCATTGTGTCGAGGCCCACGCGCTCTGATCGATTCAGAACATCTAGCTGGAGGAGTTCCTCGGTGGTCAGCGCGTCGTTTTTTATCCAGTCCTGTCGCAAAATGGCGACTTCGATGGCATTTAATGGGTTGAGAGAGCTCACATTCCAATCACTGCCACCCACAATCGTTGCTCCTGATTCAACAACACTCGCTATCGGATACATCCGGTGCACGCGATCCAAACCGACAACTGGCAAGTTGAGATTGATGATCCACTCGTCGGGGAGTGCCCACAGCGCTTGAAAATTGGCCGCCACATTGAGTTCGGCAAAACGACCTTGGTCGTCAGGGTGAATTAACTGCATGTGGGAAATCTGGTGGCGCAGGTCTTTCGGCCCATGCGTTTGCTGAGCGAACTCAAAAGCATCCAATATGGCGCGCACACCTCCATCGCCCAGCGCATGGGTGTAAACCTGTACATCTTTGCTGACCAAATCAGAGACGATTTGGTTCAGCTCGTCTTGAGGGTACGTCAGCTCGCCAAGATACCCGGGCTTATTGAGATAAGGCGCGAGCAGAACTGCTGTTTCCCCCTCTAAAACTCCATCAATGAATAGCTTTACCGCCCCCAACTTGAAACGATCCGTGCTCAGCGCTTCCCGTTCATTTAAGTTGGATTCGTAAACCGCTGTCGTGTCGGTGGTAAATAGATCGCCGTGGCCATAAGCCAACGCCCCCCTTACTCGGAGTGTCAGCTGATCTTCTGCCTCGAGAGCGCGATACGCAGCCACATCGCTGGCGCTTACCCAAGCGTCAAAGGCGCTGGTAATACCAAATTGATTAATGGCCTTTATCGCAGCGCGCATCGTCTCAATACGATCTTGCTCGGTCATCGTCGGGACGTATCGCTCTAACAAATCCATTGCCGACTCGCGAAAGGTGCCGCTAGGTACACCTAGCTCATCGCGCTCAATAATACCTGCCGGTGGGTCTTCGGTTTCAACGGAGATTTGAGCCATCGCCAGCCCTAAAGTATTGGCAGAGACCGAATGTCCATCGGACGCCCTGAGGAGCATGGGCACGCGATCAGTAACGCCATCTAACCAGCTCAGCTCGGGCCCAGACTGACCAAAAAAACCCAGATTTAGGCCCTCAGCAACCAGCCACTGCTGCTGTCGTTTTTCAAGGCATAAACTGAGAATCGCCTCAACCGCTTGAAGATCGGGAGCCTCTGCAAGATCACAGCCTAATAAACTGCGCCCACCCATGAAGGTATGCAGATGTGCATCGTGAAATCCGGGCATTACCATTTTGCCCTCTGTATCTATCGTTCGGGTAGACGGTTTGCGGTAAGCCTCAGCCTCTTTTCTAGAGCCAACAAAAACAATCGTGTCGTCGGAAACGACCAGCGCCTCAGCACTTAGCTTGCTGGCGTCAGCGGTATAAATATGCCCGCCAACAAACATCAAATCAGCAGCCTCGGTTAGGGCCGTCGTGCCGATAAACAGCGCACAAGAAAGTAAACCTTTACCGGTGAACGCCCTCAACCACAGCATCCAGTTTGTTGTTGTTTGCCATCGCATCGCTCGCACTCCTCATTAAAACCGGTCAATCAATACATTGAATAGGACGCACAACCCTCTACCAGTAGCCAGTAGCCAGTAGCCACCGAATCAGGCGTAGAGAAAAGGAACAGCAATCTATGTACCCACGCAAAAACGATCTAGGGTGAAATTTCAATGGCCAGCTGATCTTCCTCGACAGCATCGCCTTCGGCAATGTGTGTGGCAATCACCTCACCTGCAACGGGTGCTGGGTAAGGGACCTCCATCTTCATCACCTCTAAAATAAATAAGGTATCGCCTTGGGCCACATGATCTCCGGGCTGCACCAGCATCTTCCAGACCGAACCCCCGGTTTCTAGCTCAACTTTTGTCATGACAATATTCCTCAACAATGGCTATGGCCTGATAGAAAAAGCCGTTGGACCCAATAGTGATGGCAGCAGCGGCTGGACCCGATCTAGCCAGCGACACAGTTCGGGGCGCGTCTGACGCGGATCGATGAGGTCGTGGACGCCCAAAGCTTCAGCTCTGGGGAAGGGCGACTGCTTAGCTGCTAGCTGCTCCTCGAGCTCCCGTCGCCGCGCATCCGGATCAGGCGCCGCCTCAATCTCTCGCCGA
Source organism: Luminiphilus sp. nBUS_16 (assembly GCF_051201645.1). Taxonomy (GTDB): domain Bacteria; phylum Pseudomonadota; class Gammaproteobacteria; order Pseudomonadales; family Halieaceae; genus Luminiphilus. Next base: position 3,187,172 of record NZ_CP179205.1, read on the forward strand.
AACGCCACCGCTACGCCTCCCTCAACCGGCAGCGGCCCACTCTCTGCCGAGGGCCAGGCAATGACATAACCATCAGGTCCATAGTGAGCAGCCTGAGCAACACCAAAGGATCGTCGAATCATGACCGAGATCCAAGGCACCGTCGTTAAAGCTGCTGTCAGCACGGCCGAGGCGCCATGGCGAATAGTCGCCTCACGCTCTGCCTGACTGCCTATCATGAAACCGGGTTCGTCAACGAGACTCACAATGGGGAAGCTGAAGGTTTCACAAAGCTCCATGAAACGTCTTGCTTTGTGGGCACCATCGGCCGTCATAGAGCCAGCAAGGAACTTGCCATCGTTTGCCCAAACACCCACGGTTTGACCATTAAGGCGTGCAAGCCCCGTGATTTGCGATCGACCATAACCGCGACCCATTTCAAAGAAGCTGTCCCGATCAACAACCGATGCAATGACCGAGCGCATCTCAAAAGCTTGCCTGCGATTGCGGGGTACAATTTCTAAGAGATGCTCATCGCATCGGTCAACAGGATCGTCACAGTCAATGACCGGGGCCAGCTGATAAATATTGTCGGGCATGTACGAGAGAAAGCGCCGAATCTCGGCGATGCACGCCCCTTCATCCTCGGCCCCGTTATCAACGGTGCCATTTTTCGTATGTACCTTCCAACCTCCCAGCTCATCCTTGCTTTTTTGTTCCCCCATGGCCCGCGCCACCACCGCAGGCCCAGCCGTCAAAATCTGCGCTGTGCTTTTGGACATGACTGAAAAATGCGAAGCCACAAGACGACCAGCAGGTAGCCCCGCGACTGCCCCCAGAGCTGCGCTGGCCACTGGCACGGTCGCCATAGCCTGCGCTACTGAACGAAACCGCGCCGGCGCATTAACTGGCCCAGGCAAGCTAGGGCCTTTTCCACCGGTCCCCCCAACGCTTCCTCCTGAACCCTCATGCAATCGCACAAGCGGCAGCCGGTATTGCACCGCCAATTCCTCTGCATAGACGCTCTTTCTAAGCCCTGCTGCGGAGGGCGAGCCTCCTCGCAGCGTAAAATCCTCACCACCTACCACGATTCTGCGCCCGTTCACTTTGCCAAAGCCCAGCACAAAGTTGGCAGGGTCCATCCCGGTCAGCACGCCGTTTTCGTCGTAGTGCGGAGTACCCGCCGCTGGCCCAACTTCCTCGAGGCTTCCCGGATCTATCAGTTTTTCAATGCGCTCACGGATCGTTAGGCGGTTTTGGCTGTGCTGCTTGGCGATCGCCTCTTCCCCACCCTGACTCAGTGCCAATTCCCGCCTGCGTTCTATTTCGTCGGTTTCTAGTTTCCAGGTCATGGGTGAGCAAGTGCCTCTTCATTAACTCAGCAAAGCTTATCTCACTTAGCTGTTATGTGCTGGTTTAGAGGACCGCCGCAAGCCTGCTGATCGCAAACACCCAACAGATTCAGTAGTGACCCTGCAGCCCTAGGTGAAGCACCGCCAAACATATTGCCCTCTGATGGGTAAGCGCTACACTCCACCCTCTGCTCGGCAACAATAGATCACCCAAAGTGGACAATCCGATTCAAAAAAAATTGCGACAGCTACCCGCTGTTGGCGTCATCCTCGACTCGATGCCAGACGCAATCGCCCACTGGGGCCACGCGCAGGTTACTCAGGCAGTACGCAAGCAGCTATCGCAATTGCGACAAGAAATAAGCCTGGGAGGTTCGCCACCAATTGATCTGGAAAAAATAAAACAATCGGTTGTCGAAGGGGTGGCCTCTGCCCATGACGCCACACTTGTCTCCGTCTTTAACCTGACCGGAATTGTTCTGCACAGCAACCTAGGCCGAGCGCAACTGTGCGAATCAGCCATTCGGGCAGTCACGGACGTGGCAAGCAACGCCAGCAACCTTGAGTTCGATTTAACCAGTGGCAAACGCGGTGATCGAGAAGCCCATATCGAAACCATGATCTGCGAACAGACGGGGGCCGAGGCGGCCACCGCGGTCAATAACAACGCCGCCGCGGTGCTACTCGCACTCAACACTTTGGCCATGGGTCGAAAAGTGGCAGTGTCCCGTGGAGAGCTGGTCGAGATTGGCGGCTCTTTCCGCATCCCCGACATTATGAGCCGCGCTGGCTGCTCGCTCACCGAGGTAGGCACCACCAACCGCACTCACCTTAAAGATTATGCCGAGGGTGTTGATGCCAATACGGCGCTACTCATGAAAGTTCATACCAGTAACTATCGGATTGAGGGTTATACGAGCAACCCCACCGAATCTGAGCTGGCAAAGCTGGCCTCAGGCCTTGGCATTCCTTTTATGATTGATTTGGGCAGTGGCAACCTGCTCGATTTTGCGGCGCTTAATCTTCCCAATGAACCCACCGTCGCCGACGCCATCGGCCATGGCGCCGACCTGGTGACTTTCAGCGGTGACAAATTGCTTGGAGGGCCTCAGGCTGGGCTGATCGCTGGCCGCGAAGACCTGATAGCACAGATTAAGTCCAACCCCCTAAAGCGAGCCCTGCGTTTGGATAAGATGACGCTGGCAGCTCTGGCGGAAACACTGAAGCTTTATAACCACCCGGAAAAACTCCACGAAAACTTGCCCACTTTGCGGCTCATTACCCGGCCCACGGCAGTTATTGAAAAGCTTGCGACCTCGCTGCTACCCGCATTTAAATCGGCACTGGGACCGCAGTATTCCGTAAGTGTCGAGGAATCATTAAGCCAGATTGGCAGCGGCTCCTTGCCTGTAGAAACGCTGCCCAGCTCGGCATTAAAGATTGCGTCAATTTCTGGCGCTGACAGTGACTTGCGCGCCTTGAGCACGGCTTTTCGTCAGTTGCCCCGGCCGGTGATTGGCCGTATTCATCAGGGGGCGCTGTGGCTTGATCTGCGTTGCCTAGAGGATGATCAGAAAACCGCACTTACCCAACAGTTGAGCGGACTAGCACTTTGATCATAGCGACCGCGGGGCACGTTGATCACGGCAAGACTTCGCTCATTCGCGCACTGACCGGGGTCGAAACCGATACTCTCGCCGAAGAAGTCGAACGCGGACTGTCGATTAATTTAGGTTACGCCTTTATGTCCCAAGAGTCCGACGAGACCCTCGGGTTTATTGATGTCCCCGGCCATAGAAAATTCATAAACACCATGATTTCCGGTATCAGCGGTGTCGATATGGGGCTATTAGTTGTTGCTGCCGATGACGGCCCAATGCCCCAAACCCTTGAGCATATTGACGTACTCGAAATTTTGGGCGTAGCGCGCGTATGCGTTGTGGTCAATAAGGTCGACAGGGTTGACCCATCGCGAGTTCATGAGGTGCTGCAGCAAGTCGATGCGCTGATCCAGCCGCGCCGCTGGCCAGCACATCGATCCTTTGGGGTATCTAGCGTGTCCGGCGACGGCTTGGATGACCTCAAGGATCATTTGATCAGCACCGCAGTAGCTCATCAACGGCTGCGCAATTCAGGGGGCTTTCGTCTCTCGATAGACCGAAGCTTCAACGTTAAGGGTGTCGGGCTTGTCGTCACCGGAACCGCAAGTGCCGGTGAGGCACGAAAAGGTGACCCGCTCGAGTTGTTGCCCGGAGGACAGTCGGTTCGTATTCGACACTTGAGGGCCAACAGCCAGGAGGTTGAGCACGCATCAGCCGGCCAACGAGTCGCACTCGCCATCGCCGGTAAAGTCTCCTTAAAAGAAATAACCCGCGGGGACTGGCTGGTAGCACCCAAAGCACCGCCCCCCGCGTTGCGCCTCGACGTTGAGGTCAGTTTGCTGAGCAATGCTCCCTTCCCTCTGAAGCATATGGCGCCAGTAAAGCTTTATATCGGTGCCAAACGCTTGGCCGCACGCCTAGCTCATATCGACACACCAGAGGGCCCCTTAAAACCTGGCGAATCCTGCCTTGCGCAGCTGATACTCGAACACCCGATCAGCAGCATCTGGGGAGAGCCCTTTTTAGTTCAGGATCATGCAGAAACCCGTATTCTTGGCGGTGGCAAGGTACTCGATCCGGAAGGGCCCAAGTTTGGTAAAGCACGCCGGGCACGTCTGTGTTGGCTGCGTGCTTTGCAAACATCCGATGCACAATCTGCGCTGTTGCAATTGCTAGAAGCCCAGCTAACCGTCAACCTCTCGAGATTTTGGGCGATTCGTAACCATCGGCAGGTGCCAGAAAATGTATTTCCAATCGATGAGGTTCGCGAATTTCAACGGGACGGAACGACCTGGGCTGTTGCAGAGAAACAGTGGCAATCTGCTAGTCGATGGCTGAGGCATTACGTCGACGAATGGCACCGGGAGCAACCAAAGTCTCCAGGCGTAAAAATGACTTCCCTAGAACGAGCACTGGCGCATAGCTTTGACCTACCCCTTGGACTTGCGGTTGTGGAAGTTTTGCTGCGGTCAGGCAGTCTGGCACACAAAGAGGGGCACATCAGTCGAAAAGACTTTCAGCCAGCTAAATCTCAGCAAACGCTGGATCATTGGGAGAAACTAAAAGCGCAGTTGCAACGAGCCGGTACTGCCCTGCCGCTACTGACTGAGTTACTAGCGCAAGCACAGGTACCTGAGTCGCTTGCCAAACAGGCAATACGCCTCGGCATGGGCCGCGGTGAACTCCATGAACTTAACAATCATCGCTACGCCCTCCCGTCACAGCTCCTACATTATTACGAGCACCTCTCTTTGGCCCATGATCAAGGTGAAGCCTTATCCGTCGTTGTATTAAAAGCCAGATTTGGGACGGGCCGCAATCTGACCGTTGAGATTCTTGAGCACTTTGATCGGCTGCACCTTACTCGCCGGGAGGGTAACGTGCGTGTACTTTTGGCCCGTGCTAATGTGCAGCGAGCGCTGGGTGTTGAGCCCTGAAATATTGGAAGAGCGACGTCCCCGGTGGGGTGCCTGGTCTTCAAAACCAGTGAGGGGCTGAGAAAGCGCCTGGTGGGTTCGACTCCTACCTCTTCCGCCAACTATTTACTTAGTTCACCATTCCCTAAGAAGACAAACACATATTTAAGCGTTGTTTTATTCAATGTGGCAATCTGAAACTAGGGATCATCAAGCTCAATCAAACAATGGGTCCCAGAACCCGCCTCAAAGCCTGTCAGTCATCGAGAACGCGCGACGCTGAATCGCACCGTTAAATTTGGTCTTACACCGGCAGTTTTTGGCGTGAAAGACCCCTGAGCGATCAATGGGCTGACAGAAACACGCACATCTCGCAGTTCCAATCCTTTGCCCGGTGCGCCCATTTTGGCAATCGCTTGCTGCGGCAAGCTCACTATGCCTGTCATACGGTGTCGCTATCCATCATGTTTTTGGCGGGGAAACCCTCACCTCAATAGACAAAAACACTCACAATCTCTGCGTAAACATATGAAAAAGCAGAGAAAGAAACCAATCACCGGACAACAACACAATGCGACCAATAAATCGAAAAACTTTTTATGTGAAGGTTTTTTGCCTCTCTTAATAAAAAGTATCTTAATTCTTAAATTTGTGTTAATCCGTAAGAGTGGTGGGCATTAGTGGAGCAACAACAATGATCAATGCTTACAACACCTCCGAAATCATTTTGTATGCATTTGCCGGAGCTGTTTTACTCCACACACTTTTAGTGCTGCAAATGGGGGGCGCTGAAGTCATTACAGTTTCCCCTGTCGCCTATCAAATGGCCCAAGATCTAGTGCATTATCGGGCCGCTATAACCGGTGGCCTAATCGTTCTCTACACGTACTTGCGTCTTTCGAAACGGCCGGTCGCTAAAGTTCTCGCTATCGTTTCCATAATTTCATGGATTACGTTCGTAGAAGACTACCTAGCTCTCGACAACATATTTTTTGTCTCTGAGTCTACAACCGGATTGATCGTCCAGACGCTGCGCCCTTTATATCTCATGGCCATCGTGTATATGGCTGTTGAGGCATATCGACGGGAGGGAAGTCATGGCTGACAATAAACTCGACGAACGACCTACACTTTCCAAAGAAGAGTTACAGGCGCTGCTGGAGCCTCAAATACTGAGCCTCTCCAATATTCAGGAAGCGCTTTCAGGTAAAACACGGCTGTTCAAGGCCTGTCTTTTTGCTGCGACCGCTATGTCTGCCGCCTATCTTGGAATGTACAGCACCGGCTTGCTTGACAACTTCGTCTCCCACGGGTGGACAAAGCATTACGGAGACTACCGGCTACATCAGATCCGCTTTGGGATAGGTTTTCTAATGTTGGTCTCTCTGTATGTTTGGATTTTGTTGAAGAAACCACTAGGCACCATACTCGCGTGTTATGCCGGCGTGCTCTCTTATTTTCTTGTTTCGGGCACTGCAAGGCTTTTCGTCGTTTTAAATCCGCCCAATGACACCTCGTTTTTAACGATCTACATCTTGTTGAACAGTTCGTTTGTCGCTCTTGCTTTCATATTGATGCGAGAAGACCGACGCTCTACCTGGTAGGCTACCGTGGCCCAAAAAGCGGATGAGACGCTTTACCTTGAAAATGGGTTTACCGCCTATGGGCTAAATCCTCCGGTCCATTATGCGCCGCTGCCAGAGGCAAAACGTAATGGCGTATCTCGGGGGTTGAACAGCTTATTTTTAACGTTTTAGTGCGGGAACGTCCTTGAGTAAACATCATCAAAAGGATCAACCATGAAAACTATTGCACTCTATTTATCACTGCTCGTCTCAAGCTTTGTCTACGCCGGCCATCATGAAGATGGCGAAGTTTCAAAGAATATCGCGACCGCCAAGGCAGGATATGATGCCTTTAATTCTGGAGACATGGAGGCTTGGCGCGCAGTCCAAGCAGAAAATGCCATTTGGACGATTCAAGTCGGCTTACCTTACACCGGTACCTACATAGGGCCGGCTGCTGTTGAGGCCGGCATTTTTGCCCCCATCGGCAAGATGTGGCCCGAATTCCACGTTGATCCCATCGGTTTTTATGAATCTGGCGACACCGTCTTTGTTCACGTACACATGACTGCAGAGGGCCTTGATACCCAGTCAATCCACATGATTAAGATCAAAGATGGTAAGTATGTGGCCTTCCAACCCTTCGATGATTCAGCCGCCATGTTAGAAGCGGCAAAACCCTAGCTTTTGCCTGCAATTGCGCGACACTTCTCTCAAGCAAGGGACTCGCCTAACATGTCACAGAGATTAGGCATTGCAGCAGGGTAAATAATCATGGAACGAGATAGTCTCGGCTTCGATGCTCCCGCCCCGGTAGGGCACCCCGTGCGAGCAAGCCTGCCTGCAGGAGCATGCACTGGCCCTGCTATCGGAGAACGGCTTCCCGATTTTGAACTTCCCGACGCGTTTGGCAGGCAAGTTCGTTTTCATGAAGATCGCGGTCACTCGAGGGCAGCACTGGTCTTTTATCGATCTGCAGTTTGGTGACCCCCCTGCTGGACGCAGCTCGGGGAGCTGCGAAATGCCCACGCCAAGTTTGAAGCCAACGGCATCAAGCTCTATGCAGTTTCTTATGACGACCCGAAAGCCCTTCGGGAGTTTTCGCAGGCTCAGGGTATAAACTATCCACTGTTATCCGACGAAAATTCAGCGGTCATAGCGCAGTACGGTATTTTAAATACACAGATCTCCCCAGACGATGCGCTCATTTACGGTATTCCCTACCCCGGCGTCTTTGTCTGCGATGAAGACGGCCTGGTAGTTTCAAAGTTCTTCCATGACTCGTATAAAAAACGGGAAAGCCCAGAGGCGCTTATTGATGCGGCCCTTGGGTTCATCCAGCTTGAAGATGAGGTGCCAACAGCTACTGGGGGTGATGAGGATATTACGATTACAGCCGCCGTCCGGGGCGGCAATGGCAGTCTTCGCCAAGGCATCATCCGTCAACTGATTGTGCGTTTTACCCTTAGAGAGGGACTACACCTTTACGGCACCCCCGCCCCCAAGGGGTTAACCCCCACACAGGTAAAAATTGTGGGCCCTCAAGACTTGCAGTGCCTGCCGGTAAAGTACCCACCCACAACGCCGTACCACCATAAATTAATGGCCGTTGATCTCAACGTCTGGAGCGATCAAGTAGATATTGTGGTGCCCTTTTTCCCAGCTGGCGATCTCGCGACCGAGGCAGCCATTCCAGCAGCATCTGCCTCCATAGACTTCGAAGTCTGCTATCAAGCCTGCAGCGATGAGGAATGCCTACTCCCCCGAACCGAGCGCTTTACCATTGAACTACCCCTCGATGTGGTCGATGTACCCAATCTTTCCGTGCACAGGGGGCATGGTCAGCGCGAAGGTGATTATGACAGCACCCCAGCTATGCGCAGGCTCCTATGGCGAAAGATCCGATCGAACCCGCTGCGGCTGTTGAAGCTTATCTGGAAAACCCGACGGCTAAAACGCAAGGCCCGACAGCACCACGACACCTAAGTAGGGGTAACATTGGTACCGCAACGATCTTAGCGGGCAATTGGACCCTTCACGACCTGCCCCAACCTACGAATCAAAATGCGCCCGCATTGCAGCCAGAACCACCGACGGATCAGATCGCCGCTGGTAATCTTTTGATAGATCCAACCAAAGAACCTTGCCCTCACGATCAATCAGTAGCGTGGCCGGTACCGGTAAGGCCACCGATTCATGGGCTAGGGGAGCAGAGTGGAACCCGGTATTTCGCAATCCGAAGGCATCAGTCACCGCCAGTTGCACATCGGATAGCATCCGTGCCTGCAAACCGTGAAGGTGTCGTTCTGCCAAAATATCTTCGGGCGGGTCCGTACTGATAGTGACCACCCTGACATCGCGCTGATCAAACTCTGCGCGCAATTCCTCGAGTCGACGCAACTCGCCGACACAGTAAGGTCACCAGTGGGCTCTGAAAAACTTAATCAACACCAAATGCCCCTGCAGCGCTTCTGAATCGAAAACCTGCCCCTCGTCGTCTACTGCGGAGAAATGTGGAATCTCATCACCAACCGCAATCACTTTCTTGGTGTCAACGCTCTGAGAGCTTACCGAGATAGTAAAGGTCAGGAATGCGCTGATCAGAATGGCCACTGCAGGTGGAAGACCGCCCACCCAGCTTGTGCCTTTGATATAGGCTGTGACACCTAGGGCAGCCGCGAAAACAAAGGCCACTACAAAACCGGTCCGATCGTCGGGTAGGTTTACCTGACGAACAAAATAAAACCACAAGGTTGCGGTACAGGCCGCGAGCGTAAAAGCTGTGATACCGAATTTAGTTCCTGCTTTCAATCGCCGAACCCCAAGCTGACCGTCCTTGAACAATACAAAAAACACCCGTTGATCTCAATACCGCTAAACAGTGTGGGGAGTTGAGCGGGCTTGATAAGCCTTTGCGCCAAGCCATACCCATCTCCGATAACACATTATCAAAAAATTAGCGGCTCCATGAATGAATGGCCGCATAGATGCAGCCACCACCTCCTCGCAAACGGAGAGATTCACGACCAGTGAATTTGAACCTCCCTGCCGGAACCTTCCTTGGATGCAGAAGGTACGATCTAATCGTCGCTGAGTAGGCTCACTGACGCTTTGATTCTTTCAAGGGGTGACAGCTTGTTTTTGTACCAAATAGGCGATGACCACACCCGCTCCTGAAGCGTCTTGGGTAAATCTGGGCGAGGCTCAACTCCAGCCTTTACTGCATCCCACGTTGACCAGCGACACGTTGGATTTTCCAGCACTCGTACATAGTAAAAGGCTTCCTGACCAGCCTCAAAATCAGGGTCCTGCCAGACGGCCTTAAGTTCGGCAGCACCCACATCCGGTGTAATCGAGCAATCAGCTAGATTGACTCGAGCGCCGTTATCGGGGCACCGGTGAGTCGTTGGATCGACGGAGAGTCCGTCACTGCAAGCCACATCATAGACCTGCTCTGCATGCTCTCCACCTTTTACAAAGCCCTTGATTACCTGCACGCGCTGCAGCGGCACGCCACCAACTGCGTCACTGACAGCCCACACTAGAAACTGTGGTGCACTGTCACCCGAGGCGATCAGGTCAGACCCCATACTGACACCCTGGGCATACGCTTTTTTGGCCATTTGAGGGTCATCAATAATGGCAGGATCAAACTCATAGCCGCCAAAAAAGCGCACCTTCATTCGCGGTCCGCTGGTCGCAAAGGTCTCCTTACGCCGAAAGGCATCGTAAATAGCCTCGCGAGTATTTTCTTCAGCCCACACCCCTGCAATCCCTGAGGCACCCCAAGTCGCAAATGTTGATAGGGTCAAATAGTCTTTGCCCTCGACTTCCTTAAGTAGATTCGGTGCGCTGTACTTAACGATAGTACGCATCAAAAATGAGGCGGGTACCGAACCCCGCATTTCCGGAGTGCCGTCGAGTAAACCCACCTTAGAATAAAAATTTTCCTCATCATCCGAGATAGCCCCTGTATGGGTATCGCTGGCGCCCACGAAACCAAACTTGTAAGGGTTTTTGGTGCCCGACTCAGACAACGCCATGCCACGCAGTAACCCATCTCGGACGTAACTCCCCGGAGCGACACTGTCTAGCGTCGTGGCAACCCGAAAAGGCATGAGTTCAAAGTTAGCCCATTCGTCGGTTTCAGATAGCAACGGGTGCGTTTCAGAGGTGCCTTTCACTTGAGTGATTTCTACCAGGGGTTCATTGCGCATACGCAGGTCGGCGTAGTCGTCGTCCATGGGGTCACCCGCCCAATCGGCCAAAGCAAACATGGCACCATTGGATCCATTGGAATTATGCGGTATCGCTAGACTCTCAACGCCCTGGTCGCGCAAGTCGTCCATCCAGTTCCAAAGGCCTTCAGGGTTCTGGGAGTGAAAGCGTGAGAAGGGGACCTCGGGTAACCGATCGGTTCCCTGGAAGATCACGTTTCGATGCAAGTTGCCCATTTCATCCGTCGAAGAGGTGTACTCATAAGCCGCAAAAGTCGTGAACTTACCCGGTTGGTTGTACTGGTCAGCCGCATTAATACTGTCAGCCCAGGCCGACCGGGTGACTGCCTCTATTTCCACCTCATCAAGATTACCGGCAATTAATTCGCCCACCACATCAGGTAAAAATGTTGCAAACGCCGTTTGCCTGCCAAAAAAGCTGTAGGCCCCGTAATTATCCGGAGCGTTTATATTATGTATAGGCTGCGCCGCGCTAGTTTTAGAGAACTTAGTGGTGGTATCCGCAGCCTCCTTCAATAAGCCCATAAACATGGCGTGATCGGTCACGGCATAAAAATCTAGGGGCTGACGCAGCTGCATTTCATAGCCCGATGGGTGGGCAAGAGGTTCGCCTTTGGCATATCGATAAGCATCATAAGGCGTAGCTACGGTTCCAAAGGCATAAGCATCGAAGGAATAACCGGTGTGAACATGTAAGTCACCGAAATAGGCATTCCTTTCAGCACTGTACTGGCGACGATCGACTATCGTGTTATTGATCTCAAGCACCTGGCTGGGAATATTTGCGCGGGCGGACATGGTCTCACTGATATCGGGGCCCTGCTCCATACAAGCAGTCAGGCTGATCAAAACAGGTGTCACCAGCCACATATATCCAGCATGCATTTTGATTCGATTCATTTACCCATCCCACTGACTAATTATGATTATTTGGCCTTTCCAAACGTGACGTTGCTTAGAGCCTGCAAAGCACAGACCCAACGCCCTCAATTAACTAAGGGTCAAAGCAATCACCCGATATATTGGGCCACATGCGGCGAGCTAACACCATAGATCAATGCCGTACTTTTAGCAGTACAGAGAAGCTAAGAATTTCACGAAAACACACCGCTAATGCGGCTTTTTTTTGAGGGTGGCAACACATTCTCCCAACTCACAGAGCACTACTTAGGCAAGTTTTGTAGGGAAATACATGGGCCACTCCGAGGCATGAGCAGTGTTAGTAGTGGCCACTCCACGCCAAAGGCTCACTCGCCAAGCGCTCCTCCTCGTTGAGAATGGTCAAGCCATGCTCGTGCCGCAGTTCGTTAATCGGTTTGTCTAACCAGGGCTCTGGAAATTGATAGGGCCATTTTTTTGACATTGATCGGGATCGCTTAATTACGCGCCATTTGAGCTTGCGCGTCCTCCACAATAGTCGGGGAAAGAAGGCCCAACCCAACTCTTTCACAAACGCTCGATACAACGCTTTAATCTCGGGGAGCTTCCCATATTTTCGAATGTAGGACAGGCGCCACTGGCACCCCCAAAGGAGCCAGCTATCAAGGCCAGCTTCTTGCTCTAGGCTAGTATCCATACCAAAAATAACATGGGTCGCATCGTGCTCTAGCAGGAGTCTCGATGTGCTGCTATCCATCATGACTTTACGGTCAAGGGCCATCAGGTAATTGTGAAATTCCTCAATACCCTCTCTCAAGGTCATCGTACAATGTTGTTGCTGATATTTTAAAAGCACGTCACCCTCCAAAACTTTTTCTGGCAGTCGCACACCTCACCCTACGCCAAATCTAGACCTCGAGTCACTGCTGCAATAGCTCCTCGAGCAATGTTTCTCGCCGAACCGCCACAAACTCCTTGATGGAAGCGCGGCTCGGAGAACAAAACGTCATTGAATCACCGTCGATTTCTTCAGGATTATAGATTTGGGAGCACTCTGAATCACCGAGTACAGTTTCAGCGTCTGCCGCGTCGGTTGATCTAATCGCAGCGTCAAGGCGTTCACGGCGCTCCTCTAAGGTGGGTGCGAGAAGCGTCCAGTCAAAGTGCTGATCCAAAATGCGCTCAATTTCTTGGTATAGCTGCTGGCGAGAATTATCGTTGGGGCTGCTGTCCGAACCAAAAATAATTTCCCATAAAATAGGTGGGTAATTGGGGTAAAAAAACCGCCCCGCCCAGTGGGGGGAGACACCATTATCAAACGCTGTCGTTGACGCCAGGTCGGTAAATGCCTCAACGTTTAAGATCTGATTGCAGATTGGGAGAAAAGCATTTACCGCACAGTTTGGGCCAGTAACGTCAATGAGGGTGTAATCAAAATCCGTGGGGATATAAATCCAGCGGCCCGATGGTGAGTTGTAATACAAATAATAATTGTTGGCGACCCGAACGTAATGATCAACCGCCCCTAAAACGATCTCCATCGCCTGAGCCTTAATAAATCCGGCCACATCAAACCGCTCAGACAAGGCCTCTGCAGTCGGCCTGCCCTGCACAAAACTTGCGAAATCTTGCAAAGCCGCCCGCGCCTCATCAAGGGATTTTTTCTTGGTCTTTAAGTCGTAAGTCGGTTTGTAGGGCACAAACTGGGAGACGTTGCCCGCACTACCATCGCCATTGATATTGGAATTTACAAAGTCTGGATTTAGGTAATTGTCCTCCCCCAACCACTCCAGCGCTGAATCGGGGTCAGATTTTTCGACACCCACAACGCAGAAATTTTCATTGAAAAAAACCGTCGATGCCTCATAGGGATCGCAGTCGCGATTAGCCGCATCGGGTTCTGCTAAATTGCCAGGCGCTCCTGTCTTGAACAAATACCCATTTTTGTCGAAGTAAAGCTTCAAAAAGGGCTTATCGATTTGCTCCATCATGGTAAAAACGCCCATATTGAACGTTTGGGGCAAGGCCTCGTTATACAGTGTTTGATCTTCTGTACCGGTTATCACGAGATTTACTTGAGCATGTGTGGCTCGGGCCGCTGGCACACCGGCTGCGTTCAACAATTCATGGGCGAGCACTTCACGCTGGTAGGTCGGGTCGTCTCGATTAAAACGAAATCGAAGCTTTTCAACATCCATAAACTCTCGACCGTCAGCCTCGGGGTATTCAACGAGGTCTTGACCGACAATATCGTAGCAGGGCTCACCTGAAACAGCGGCTGGATTGCCATTGGCGTCGATACACGCGTAAACACTTTCGTCCTCATCAAACTCTTCATCAAATTTTACCGAGAAGGCAAAGCGCCTAGGTCGATTGGGCTCACTCTCTTGGTCCACAGGATATTGCCGGCTGGTGTTGCCCTGCATTTTGAAGCCGACCTTTTCGACTTGAGTCTCAGTACCGTCAGCATTTATATAGCTGAAATCTGCTTGGCGATACACCTCACTATGGGAAAAAGAGGTCAACGGCGACGCACTACCGCTGGCATCGTTGATCGAGTAATTCGCGCGAATAGTATCTAGCTCAAAAGCTCGCCACTCCTCCAAGGTCATAGTCAGACGCACTTGGTGTAGCCGGTCAGCAGAGAAAAGCTCAGTGCTGGCGTTGCTCGAGCATGAAATTCCAATGTCGGTGACGTCTTGCCCTTCAGTGACGCCCGAACCACCCTCAATATCGCAGTCTAGGCGAGGCGGCTCACTGACAATGACAACGTCGTAAGGGGCGTCCGCTCGAGTAAAATCGGCAAAGACAAAGGAGCCGTCTTGATCAACTTCCAGCTGAATATCCCCTAGCCCCAGCACTAGTGGCTCGCCAGAGTCTAGGCCCGTCACCGTGCCGCCAACGGAAAAGAAAGCGTTGGGGTCAGGACTAACCGTAGGATCGCCACCGCCAGCGCCGCCCAGCAAACTGACGATCGACAACAGCTCAGCAAAAAATTGACTAAGGCTGGACATAAAATAAACTTCCTCTATCGCCCCGACAGCTTGAACATTCAGACAAAACCTTATCAATCCCACCACTCACTGGCCAGACTGACAGGTCACACATTTGCGCTTGTTTCGCTGTTTGGGGAAAACCAATGCCGGTCTATTCGATGCCCAGCTTTATTTTTGTGCGGGGATTTAGTCGCCATATTTTGTCGCCAAATAGCAGCGTTAAAAAGGCTTTTGAAACCGTTATTTTGGAAGGCCCGTGGGAAATCGATACCTTTATAAGTTTCACCTTGGCGCCAGCAATGGAAGCATTTTGTGGAGCGCCTGCAAAGTGCACTGGGTAGGGAAGTGCCAATTCGTTAGGGCAATCATCAACTGCGGCTTTCGGGCCAGCAACAGCACTTAAATGCCGATTTCTAGCAAGCCCCCATTAATGAAGGAGGCAGGCCTAAGTCATCCGGTTTTTTTACGCCGACCACGGCGCGAGCTTGTCGCTGAATCAGCAGCCTTGGGGTCGGGTAAATTCTTCCAAGCGACGCCCAAAGCTAGGTCCATGGCTGCGGCATCAAAGAGCCCTTTTGGGGTGCCATTGAGTGCCTCAACCATAGCGGCGACGTGTTCGGGTGTGGTGCCACAACAACCACCTATAACCGTAGCGCCAGCATCACGCGCAAAAACGGCGTACTGGGCCATAAGCTCGGGGCTGCCGTGGTAATGAATCGCGCCATCAACGTATTCCGGGATACCACAGTTCCCCTTAGCCGCCACAGGTATCGCAGAGTTAGTTGCTAACAGCTCGCGGGCAGAATGCATTAACTCAGCAGGGCCCACGCCACAGTTAGCCCCCATCACGCTCAAGCCTAATTCCTCCGCGCAACGTACAAAGTCCGTCGGAGTAATACCCATCATAGAACGCTTCGCGGTATCAAAGGTCATGGTGGCGCAAACGGGTAGTCCGGTTTTCTTACCGGCCTCCGCCGCCGCTGCGACCTCTTCATTGGCAGACATAGTCTCGATCCACAGAACGTCAGCACCGCCCTCCGCCAAGGCTTCTGCTTGCTCGGTAAAACACGTTACAGCAGCTTCATAAGTCAAAGCTCCCATCGGTTCAAACAGTTCGCCCGTGGGACCAATAGACCCCGCCACTAGCGCCTTTCGGCCAGTTTTTTGGGCGTGCGCTTCCACCGCTTGGCGTGCCAAGTTTGCCGCGGCGATATTGAGTTCACGCACACGGTTTTCGGCTTGGTGCAGCTTTAGGCGCAGGGCATTGCCCCCAAAACTATTGGTAAGAATCAGGTCAGACCCAGCAGATAGAAATTCTCCGTGTAGCCAGAGTACATCTTCGGGTTTCTCTAGGCACCACAGCTCAGGCGGATAACCCGCCTCTAAGCCTCGGCCAAAAAAATTGGATCCGGTAGCACCGTCAGCGACGCACCAGCCTTTATCGGCGATCAGGGCTGAAATTGGGTTTTCCATGAAGGCGACCTTTTGCGGGCTAAAAAAGAAGGCCGGAATGATACCTAAATTTTTGCGCTGTGGATTGGCACATTACACGCCAATTGGTCAAAAGCTACTGACCGAGTGGCACGCCCTAACCAGCGCTCGCTCGCACCTGCAGCATTTGCTGCATTTGCTGCATCATGCGATCAATCGTAAAACTCGCCGTTGGCTGGCGAGGTGGGAACTGCTGGAAAGTTTGCAGCCACTTGCCTACTTCCTGCTGCGTGGGCACAAACAGCCACAGCTGATCTGCAAAAAATCGTGCGTAGGCGCTGGAATCGATTGA
Source organism: Luminiphilus sp. nBUS_16 (assembly GCF_051201645.1). GTDB lineage: Bacteria > Pseudomonadota > Gammaproteobacteria > Pseudomonadales > Halieaceae > Luminiphilus. The sequence continues at coordinate 3,203,481 of NZ_CP179205.1, forward strand.
GGTCTCATAAGGGTCAGTGCGCAGGTTCACAATGCGCGGAAAATTGAGCGATTCTCGAGGCCCACCCCAACCCTCCATCTGAAAGGCGAAATGGATTTTCCAGTCATTCCAGCGCATCGCATTTAGATTCGCGTTGTCATCGAAGTAAAAAACCGTGCTGCGGGCACTCGCTCCCTCACCCGCGAGCAGCGCACGCTGATCATAGCCGTCTAGGTGCACTTTGAAAGTTTTATCACCCACTTGAAGACCTTGCTTCAGCTTTGCGCCAATGTCAGATTCTCCAGCTGCCGCTAGGAAGGTTGGCAACCAATCCTGATGAGACACGATGTCATTGATGACCGTGCCCGGTGCTACAACACCAGGCCACCGAATTAAGGCTGGCACCCGAAACCCACCCTCCCAAGTAGAGCCCTTCTCACCCCGGAAGGGCTCTGCACCGCCGTCAGGGTAGGTATTGGTTTGTGAGCCATTATCGGTGGAGTAAACAACAATAGTGTTGTCGGCAATGCTCAAAGATTCCAATCGGTCCAATACGCGCCCTACATGATGATCGTGCTCCTTCATGCCGTCGGCGTACAAACCATAACCCGAGCTCCCCTCCCACTTAGGGGCTAATCGGGTCCACACGTGCATGCGCGTGGTATTGAGCCACACAAAAAATGGCTTGCCGCTGGCATGGGCCTTTTCAATAAAATCCAGTGCCGCATTGGTAAACTCCTCATCGGCAGTTTCCATGCGCTTACGTGTCAGCGGCCCGGTGTCCTCTACCTTGCCATCACTATAGGAATGAATGACGCCGCGAGGTGCAAATCGCTTATGAAACTCCGGGTCTTTGGGATAAAAGTACGTCTCGGGCTCTTCTTCAGCGTTCAAATGGTAGAGGTTGCCAAAAAACTCATCAAACCCGTGGTTGCTAGGTAGAAATTCGTCTTTGTCACCCAAATGATTCTTACCAAACTGACCGGTGGCGTAACCCAGTGGCTTAAGCAACTCGGCAATCGTAGGGTCCTCCGGCTGAAGACCAATATCTGCACCCGGCAAGCCCACTTTGAGCAGCCCCGTGCGCAATGGATGCTGACCGGTGATGAAGGCAGAGCGGCCTGCGGTGCAGCTCTGCTCTCCGTAGTAATCGGTGAACATTGCACCCTCTTGGGCTATGCGGTCGATGTTGGGAGTTCGGCTGCCCAACATCCCACGGTGATAGGCGCTAATATTTGACCAACCGATATCATCGCCCCAAATAACAAGAATATTGGGCTTATCGCTGTCGGCGCTTGCGGCATTACCCGAAATAGCCAACAGTAATAGGACCAATACTGGGTTCAATATTCTGGTCATCGCGCTTCCCTCAGTGTCTTTAACGCTTACCGCGCCGCAGCTGCACCTATGCTTATCTCACTGGGCTTGTAGAGCCATAAACGTCAACACAGCAGCCCGCAAGGTGATTTATTCTTGAGGCAGATCATCCCCTAGCAGCGCTCGATAGTGCAACACCCAATCGGCGTGATCATCTGGTCCGTTAGGACCTATCTTACCCCTTGCAGATTTGAGCAGCGCTTGGGGGTCGTATTCGAAACCCGCTTTAAACACTCGATTGACATGGCGCGTGTCCTTGATGTTTTGCAACGGGTTTCCTCTCACTACCACCAAATCGGCTTGCTTCCCGACCTCTATAGAGCCTAGGCGGTCGTCAACACCTAGGGCCCGAGCGCCGTTTAAGGTGGCGGCCTGTAAAACCACCGCGTTAGGAAGGCCGGCATGATGCATGGCCCATAGCTCACGGTGATAAGCGAATCCGGGAAGCAGCAGGGTGTAAACCGGCTCATCGGTGCCCACGACCAGAAGATCTCGGCCACCCGCCTCATAAAGCAACCTCAGCTCCCGTTCACGTTGGGCAAATTCTTTGGCGTCAGACTCGGGAGGTGGATCACCACGCTCGCTGAGAAGCTCTTGCGAATAGACGGTGAAATACTGGGCCTCATCGGCCCACAGCAAATCGTCAGGATAAGCACGTCGTTGGTTAATCCCGCCATACATTTGCAGGTTGGCGTCGTAATAGACCTTGTTCTCAAGCATAAGCTCAATGATCTCAGGCAATTCGGCACTCCGCTCACCGCCACTGCCCAAAGTGAGTTGATGCTCGACACGATCAAGCCCCATCAAAATTGCCGCTCGTAAATCAACGTCATACTCGACATTGTAATTGGCCAAATGCGACGCCACAGTCATCCCGTATTGATGCGCTTGATCAATCAGGATGCGCATTTCCTCTGGGGTGGCTTGCTTTATTTTTATGCTAACAACACCGGCTTGCTGCCAGACATCCACTTCTTGGCGGATCTCCGCCTCGGTAATATCGTTGGGCCAACCAATACATTCGTCTGCCGCCACTTTGACACTGTACTCGCAGCGAAACGCACCAAAATACGGGCCTGAGGCGAATAAGCGGGGACCAATAGCCTCACCCGCATCAATGCGATCACGCTGAGCAATCACTCGCTCTGGGTAATACTCACCCGCCGACCAGGTTGCGGTAACGCCATTTGCAAGAAACAGCACGCCGTTGTGAACCACCTCTTCAACCCGCCCCTCATCGACTAGATCAAGGTTGTAATGGGCGTGTAGATCAAACATTCCCGGCAGAATTGTCTCGGCACTGTCCAGCACGATCACACGTGTCGTCGCGGGAGAAAAATCCTCTGGATTCACACCAAGCGCGGCGATTTTTCCGGCACGAATAAGAATACCGGGGTTAGCGTGACGTTCATCACTGAACCCGTCAAATAGCCACCCGCCTTGAATAACGGTATCTGGAATAGCAGATACCGGGGGTTCAGACCATTGCGCAAAAGCTGGTTGTGCAAACAGCAAAAGAACTATCAGCCGCAGCCAAAAACCTGTCACCAAAAAAATAAGCGCTAAGATGGGCATAGGAAAGGCCTCTGTGTTGCCGTGTTGAGGAGACCGTTACAGTAACACTGGAACTCAGACTCGTGCTCCTAGCCCATAGGCTAACCGTGTGCTGTCCGGCCCCGCACGCCATAAAGCGCTGCGTAAAGAACGGGAATGACCCCCAACGTGAGAACAGTCGACACTAACAACCCCCCCATGATGGCTAGCGCCATCGGCTCCCACATTTCACCGCCCCCTAGATACAGCGGCAATAACCCCAATACCGTGGTCGCGGTGGTGAGAATAATGGGGCGGGCTCGTTGACCCGCGGCATTGAGAATGGCGTCAAGGTGTGACTCTCCTGCCGCTAGCTCGAGGCCGATGCGCTCCAGCAAAACAATCGCATTGTTGATCACGATACCGGCGAGAGAGACCACGCCCAATAACGTCATGAAGCCAAAAAATGACTGCCCCAGCAGCAGGCTCGCCACCACACCAATCAGTCCCAAAGGTATGGTCGTTAAGATAATCACCGACTTCCTGAGTGAATTAAACTGCCCCACTAGCAGTAACAGTATGATGAACGCAGCAATCGGCAGCTTGGCGCCAATAGCCTCATTAGCGTCGCCTGAGCTCTCACTTTCTCCACCGAGTTCAATGCCTACGCTAGGCCCCCAAATCTCACGCTGAGCCTCCAGCCAAGGCCCGATTAACAGCATACGATCGGCTGCCGTGACCCCGGGCTCCAACTGAGCACCAACCGCAACAGTACGAACCCCGTCGCGCCGGTAGACTTTGGCAATGTCCCAAACCAGTTTTACGTCAGCCACCTGTCGCAGCGGCACCGCCTGGCCGCTAGACTGGTTATACACCGAGAGTGAGCTGACTTTATTGATGTCATGTAGCGTCGAGGCTTTTGAGCGCAAAACAACAGGAATAACATCTTCACCCTCACGATATTCCGTGAGTTGAATCCCCGTTAACCCCGCCTGCATGGAAAGGGCAATATCCTGATTGGTAATGCCCACTCGAACAGCGCGAGCCTGATTGATGCGCACCTCAATTTTCTTCTGCCGCTGTCCCCAGTCATCACTTATATTGCGCAGCCCACCGACATCTTGGTACTGCTTTTTGACGGCATCTACAGCGTTAAATAGCGCGGTTGAATCTGTCCCGGACAGACGAATTTCTACCGGGTTGTCGACTGCCGGCCCGTTCTCAATCAAACGCGTCTTGAGCTCAAGATCGGGATACCGATCTTCGGTAAATTCCTCGAGCTCTCGGCGAATACTCGCAATCGCACCGGGGGAGGAGGTATTCACCACCATCAGCGCAAAGCTGGGCGTAGGCGGTACCGGGTTGTGTGACAGCACGAAACGCGGACCGCCACTACCTACGTAGGTCACCCAATCCCGCACAGCTGAATCGCTGTTAGGGTCTGCCTTTAATCGCGCGAGGTATTGCTCTACCTCTGCCACGATTTTATGGGTTTTATCGATTGATGTGCCGGTAGGCGACTCAAACTCAACGGTAAAATAGCTGCGGTCAGAGGGCGGAAAAAACAGCTTAGGTACAAATTCAAAGCCACGCAGTGCTACGACAAAAACGACGGCCGTCAACAATAACGTTGCCGTGCGGTAGCGCAGCAGCCCGTTGAGCCCCCGACGATAAAGCCCTTCCATCTTTGAGGGTGCGGCCCCCGCATCTGCCTTAACCCGAAGAAATAAGACACACAGCAAAGGAATTATCGTGAGAGATACCACCCAAGAGCTCAGCAGGGTAATGGTCACAACCTTGAATAAAGACGCTGTAAATTCACCGACACTCGACTCGGCTAAATAAATGGGCAGGAATGCCGCCGCAGTGGTTAGCGATGCGGTCAGCAATGGCGTTCTTAGCTCCGCCGAGGAACTCAAAGCAGCCTCGAAAGACGACTGCCCCTTCTCCATACGCACCATGATGTTCTCTGACATGACGATGCCATTATCGACCAGCATCCCCAGAGCGATGATCAGCGCCGCGAGGGAAATTTGATCGAGCCCGATATTGAGTGAGGACATCACAATAATCGACAAAAGCATGGTGATCGGGATGAGACTCGATACGACGAGTCCTGTCCGTAACCCGAGAGTGGCCAACATCACGAGTGAGACCACGCCAATAGCTTGCATCAAATTGGCGACGAAGCCCTTAACTTTGTCCTCCACTTCTTGGGGTGAAAAGTTAACGAGCTTGAATTCAATGCCAATAGGATAGGTGTCGTAAAAATCTGCAATGGCGTTTTTAACCGCCCGTCCAAGCTCAATGTTGTTACCCCCCTCACGCATGGCAATTGCAATCGCGATGCCAGGCGCGCCATTAATGCTGACCAATTCTTCAGGGGGGTCAACATAGCTTCTGCTCAGCGTTGCTACGTCTCTCAGCTGAAAGAGCTGATTCGTTTCGGGAAGGCGCAGTAAGGTTTCGCCAATCTCCTCGATCGACTCGAAATTGCCGCTGGGCTCTAGGGAGATACGTTCATCACCCAGCTTAAAGGAGCCCCCTGAAACAACAATATTGCGCTCCTCCAAGATCTGCGTCAGCAAGCCCGGAGACAGCCCTAGGTCTGCAAGACGAGCATTGTTGTATTCAACAAAAACACGCTCTTCCTGAACCCCTAGAATTTCTACTTTTGCAGTATCTCGCAGCTGTAGGAAGACAGCTTTAGCTTCGTCGGAGATGGTATCCAGTTCACTGAAGGTAAAACCCTCCCCGGTTAAACCCACAACGATGCCGTAGACATCGCCAAAATCATCATTCACTTGAGGGGTAGAAACACCAGCGGGAAGCTCATCAGCGACGCTATCGATTTTTCGCCGCAAATTGTCCCAGATCGGCCGCATTGCGCTGTAACTCTCACGGATATTCACGCTAACAATGGAGACACCGCTGCGGGATTCGCTTTGCACAAAGTCGAGCTCGGGTAACTCTTTTACAACTTCCTCTATTGGAGAAGACACCAGAGCTTCAACCCTTTCGGCAGCAGCCCCGGGGAAATAAGTGACAACTTGTGCGGTTCGGATAATAAAGCCGGGGTCGTAAGCGCGAGGCATGTTCATAAATGCCTGTAAACCAGCCAGAATAATGACCGCCAAAACAACCCAGGTGACACGATTGTTCTCAACGGCGAGACGCGTGAGTGTCACGGCTGAGTCACCGCGTTAATTCTTACGAGCAACCCGTTCTGCAACTTACTCATACCCGCGGTGATCAGCCGATCTCCGGGCTCCACCCCCGATAAGACCTCAAGGCCTGACCCGGTTAACTGACCAACTTGCAGACGCCGCTGCTCGACGATCGCCGTGCCATCACCATTAGATACAGCGACGAAAGCAAAGGGCCCTGTCTGATCAGCCAACACAGCATGAGCCGGCACAAACAGCATGCCTGAAGACGCCCCAGCAGCGGCGTTTTCTAACCTTACTGTCGCGGACATTCCCGGCAAAATATTAAAATCTTCGGTATTGGGAAACTCGAAGGTCACCTCAAAGGTGTTGGTGCCATCAGAGGCTCGGGTCGCCACTTCATTGAGCACCAAAGGAAAGCGTCGATCGGGAATTGCGTCGAAAAAAGCACTGACCATAATGTCTTGATCGCGTCGTGCCCCGATCATAACGCTCTCCGGCACATCAACCTTTACCGAGAGCGTCGAGACATCCTGCAAGGTGTAAACCAGCTGCTGGGCAATGATCTCCTCAAAGTTATCAACATAGCGTACGGCAATAAACCCCGCGAAAGGGGCGCGCAGCCGTGTCGCATCGAGATCCCGCTCTGCTGACTCCAAGCTGGATTTTGCGGTACTGGAGGTTGCTTCAAGACGTTGGTAATCAGATCTGGAAATCCCGCCACTTTTGATCAGAGTTTCTCCTCGCTGAAAATCGGCAAACGCCTGCTCATATTCAGCTTTCCGCGCCCGCAACCGAATCTTCTGGTCCTTGTCATCAAGCCTGGCAACTAGCTGGTTGGCACTAACTTCATCACCCTCAAGGGCCGAGAGTTCCGCTAACTCACCTGACACCCGAAAAGCCAGATTAGCGACCTTGGAGGCTTCCACCTTCCCGGGAAACTCCTGCCAAGCACCTGCGTGGGATCCGTCTAGCACTATCGTACGCACTAACCGAGGTTTTGAAGGCTCAGGCGCGGGGTTATTGGGCTGGCCGCAAGCGACCAAAGTCAGCGACAGCAGTAGGTTCCCCAATACAAATCGCAGCGATACACTTTCCATAGTCTTATCACTCTCAACAGATGGGTTGCAGTGTACCGAACTACCGGGAGTTTTTTCGAAGGGCAGCTTAAGCGCGCCAATTGTTGCTGCCGACATCCAATTTGGCGCCCGGGACCCTAACAACAAGTCGTGCCAAAAGGCAGGTTTAATAGCAACGGAAGAATCAGGGCTTGTTAAATACCGGCGGGCGCTTTTCTATAAAAGCAGAAACCGCTTCTTTATGGTCGGGTGATGCGGCGCACCGAACCAGCCTGTCGGCTTCCAGGGCTAGACACTCTCGCAATCCAGCTTCAGATGCGCGATTAATATTCTCCTTCATATAACCCAAGGCTACTGCGGGGCCGTGGGCAATGTGTTTCGCCAACTCTGCAACGGTCGAATTCAGAGCCTCATCGGCGACGACGGTATTGAAAATTCCTAGATCCAAAGCCTCATCTGACTGGACCCGACGTCCCGTGAAATAAAGCTCTTTCGTTTTCCCCGGACCCACCAAGGTATTGAGCAGCCAGCTGCCACCATAATCTCCCGAGAACCCCACATTACGATAAGCGGTGGTTACAAACGCCGATTTACAGGCAACTCTAAGATCACAGGCCAATGCCAGACAAAAACCTGCTCCCGCAGCGACACCGGGCAGCGCAGCAATTGTTGGTTTAGCATGATTGTGAAGCCGCAGAGTTAGCGTCTCCTGTCGGTGGACAAGCTGGCGCACCTGCGCCTCCTGACTCAAAGGCTTGGTTTGATCCGCTGGCCCATTATCGGCCATACCCGAAATATCACCTCCGGCACAAAACGCCGATCCAGCACCGGTAATCACAATACAACCGACATCGTCCCTGAGCTCTAGGTCCAGCAATATCTGGCGTAGTGCCGGGGTTAATCGATCCGAGAGCGCGTTGCGCTTCTCAGGGCGATTCAGGGTCACCGTCGCAACGCGATCATTGAGGCTCGCGAGTAATTCATCGGTACCGGTATCCAGCATCTCCAAAGATTTTTACTCCTGCCTATTCATAAGTCGAAAGCTGCAACTCCAGCCCATCGAGCTTACCTTTACCCCGCCATTTAGCCATTAATTCGAAAAACTCCATAGGACCTCCGCCGTAAAACGTATTTTGTGGCTGGAACTGCACGTGGCCCTCATTATTGTAGTACCCGGGGGTGCAGGATTTTTGGAAGTCTTCGGTTAATCGCGCTTTTTGAATAACGGTTTTTACCCAATCAGATTCTGCCTTCGCGCTAGCCTCGACCCGGGTTGCGCCCCGTTGACGGAGTTGATCAATAATATAGGCTGCATGAATACTGTTCTCGTCTAACGCATAGGTGAAAGCTGCGGTAAACCCGGACTGAATAGGTCCAAAGAAGAAGCTGTTGGGAAACCCCCGAGCGTGTAAGCCGTGAAATGTTGCCATACCATCTTGCCACTTCTCGGTCACCGTCAGCCCGTTCACGCCTTCAATTGAATAGCCAGCGCGTCGAGAGTAATCGGTACCCACCTCAAAGCCTGTCGCAAAAATAATGCAATCGACTTCGTACTCCTCACCGTCAAACAGCACACCCTTCTCGGTAAATGCTTCAACGCCTTGCCCATGAGTATCAATAAGCGTGACATTGTCACGATTGAAAGATTGAAGGTATTCATCGTGAAAGCACGGCCGCTTACAAAACTGACGGTAGTAAGGTTTTAGAGACTCTGCAGTCGACTTATCGCTAACAAGGGCGTCTGCTCGAGCGCGGACTTTCTCCATTTTTTCAAAGTCCGCCATCTCCATTTTCTGGGGCAGGCCCATGTGTTGAACGGCTTTGTCGGTCAAATACTGTTTTAGACCTCGCTCTCGCCGTTTGCTGGAAAAGGCGCCTTGAATCGCCCACCAAGCCAGCCTAGCCTTACTGGGCATGCTGTCACCTAGCCCCCCGAATAAATTTCGGAACGCCTCTGTCCAGCCATCACCGACCAAATCCTCCTTTACCGGTAGGCCAGACATAATTGATTCAAAATTGGTTTGTCTGCGTTTTTGCCACCCTGCTCTTTGCGCTGAAATCCAATCGGGATCGGTGGGTTGATTGTTACGAACATCAATGGATGATGGCGTGCGTTGAAACACGTAAAGCGCCTTTGCCGAGGCCGCCAAATGTGGCACACACTGTACTGCGGTCGCCCCCGTCCCAATAATGGCCACCCGCTTATCTTCAAGGTTGGTCAGCTCACCAAAGGAAGTGCCGCCCGTGTAGGCATAATCCCAGCGACTGGTATGAAAGGTGTGCCCCTTGAACTGGTCAATGCCTTTGATACCCGGTAGCTTAGGTCGGTTTAACGGACCGTTCGAATGAATAATAAAACGGGCCTGAAGCTGGTCTCCTCGATCGGTTTTTACCTGCCAGCGGCGACTCGATTCCTGCCAAGACACACTTTTTACCTGTGTTTGCAGCAGAGCTTGTTCACGCAAACGGTAACGCTGTGCCAACACTTCACAGTACTCAAGGGTCTCGTCGGCATTGGTGTATTTTTGCCTGGGAACAAACCCCGTTTCCTCGAGCAAAGGAAGGTAAACATAAGCCTCGATATCGCAGGAGGCACCCGGATAACGGTTCCAGTACCACGTACCCCCGAAACCACCGCCCTTTTCGATCAGCATGAAGTCGGTAATACCAGCTTCTCGCAATCGAGCAGCGGCCAGCATACCGCCGAAACCGCCGCCAATAATTACGACCTCAACTTTCTGAACCAGAGCCTCCCGGGTGAATCCGGGGGTGGCATGAGGATCATCGACATAATGAGAAAAATCGCCGGTAACCTCGACATACTGATCGTTGCCATCCGCTCGAATGCGCTTGTCTCGCTCAGCGCGGTATTTTTCTCTGAGGGCATCGGGATCAAAATTGTGCCGAACACCCTGCGGCACGACCGTGCTAGACATTGATTTGCCTCTTTTTTTATCTATAACAGCAAAGCGTCATCGTCCTAGCCCAATACGACGAAGCAAAGGAATGCCGTGACGAAATTGAATAATACCAACTGCCAAAACATGGAGTCCGGCCAAAGCAACCAACGAATTAGCAAGCCATTCATGGGTATTTTGCAGCCAATCCTCGCCCCAAAAGGCATCGAGATCCTGCATCCACCCGGTGACCGCTAGGAGCACAACAAGCGTCAAGATTAAAACAATCATCCAGCTTCCAGCGGCACTGTGGTCGTCATGATCGGGGTAGTCTCCTGCCAGATTTCGCAAATCTTGCAGGACTAGCCTAGGCGCCAAATTCAAACGAGCAAAGCTGGCATCACCGCTAGTTGTGAAACCCGCAAGCACACGCAACAGCACCAGAGCACCTAATGCCCAACCGAGCCACTCGTGGAGATCGCCACCTGATTCAAGAAACCCATAGTTGAGCACAATGCCCAAAGCCAGCAACCAATGGAAACAGCGTATCAAGAGGTGGCGCTTCAAAGAGGTTAGTCCACCTCTTTCTTCACAATCGCACCCGTTGCCATGTCAAAGTAAACCTCAACACGCTGCTCTTCACCCGATGCCAATGACTCCCAGCCGTAGATTTCATAGCAGTTGTCGTCAACTTTGAATTTTTTGATGGCAAAACCGTACTCGTTAACAATTTTCTTCTGCAGATCTAGCACACTCATCCGGTCTGACTCTGAATACTCAGCACAATCTGCACCTGCAAGCGCAGCTTGAGACATCACCATTAACAACCCCAACAACACCTTACGCATTACTTTACCCCTTGTTATCGACCTATTGACGTCTGCGTCCCCATACCGATTGATGGTCCACCCAAACAGCCCAAAAGACTGCACCAAATTCACCTGTTGCTGCAAGACCACTTTTTATACGCTTTTAATTAGAGATTTCCGTTTGTTAACAAATTAATGAATCTTTAGAAAATACTTTCTAATGATAAAAGCGGGTTACCGCTAGGATAAAGGTTCAGACCCGAGTCCCCCATAGAGTCTTGTTAACGAGTCAAGAGCCGGGCAAGGCGCAGGCAAAAAGTGGTGGCCCATCTCCAAACGGGGTCAGGTTAACAATGACACGCCATCAAAGGCCGGGAGATCACCGGGTTCGAATCTGAATACCTAACGTGACGCCGCCATCAAAGCCTCAGTGATACTAGACACCCAGTAGATTTATTCTGGAGCTTCGGTACTGGTCTGTAGATCTCCACGCAGCACTTTACCCATTGGGTTCCTAGGCAAGACCGTTAAGTAGCAAACCTGCTCAGGTAACTTGAACTTAGCCAATCCCTCAGTCATGAGAAATGCACAGAGCTCCTCGAGTGAAGGCGGCTGACTAGCGTCATGAGGCACCACACAAGCGCGGACGCGCTCACCCAGGGCCTCATCAACATAAGCGCACACAGCGGCCTCGTGCACCTGGGGATGACGATCAATAAGTGCGTCGAGCTCTGCAGGGGAAATTTTCATACCACCGCGATTAATAATGTCCTTACAACGCCCGACGATTCGATAATAGTGCGTGGGCGCAGCGCTGATTTCCACCAAGTCACCGCTGCGAAAAAAACCGTCATCGGTGAAAAGACCAGCGGCTTCTGCACCAAAGTAGCCATCAAACATAGTCGCACCCGCGAAACACAGCTCTCCCACCGCACCAGGCTCATCGATCTCGGCCCCGGTATCGGGATCGATAACCTTACTCTGAACGGCATGATGACAGCGACCGGGCCAATCCAACCCCGGAACACCAAATCGGGGGAAGTATTCAGCGCGCATTTCACAACTGGGCACCGTTTCAGGGGTCGCAAAGAAGGCTAACCCCTCATTGGAACCATAGAAATTTATGACCGGCTTTTGATAATCATTTTCAAAGGTGGCAATCATGTCTGATGACAGCGGTGCCGACCCCGAGCCCACTGCGCGCAAAGCACTAAAATCAAATTTGTGCCAAAGCTCGGGTTGTGCAGCAAGCTGGTTTAATAACATTGGTGGCGCAATGGTGAAGGTAATTTTCTCATCCTGCATTTGACTGAGATATATCGCCGGATCAAGAGGGTGGTGGAGAATAAGGGCGCAGCCCAAATCCGCTGCGGCAAACAAGAACCCACCAATGGCCGCCATATTGACGAGTGGGAAAGGGTTTAACAGCCGATCACCTCTTTGGTAGCCCCCAGCCTCAGCCGTTGCGCGCGCGGTGGCCAGCCACATATTGGCTGAACGAGGTACGCCTTTAGGCGTGCCAGTGGTACCCGACGTCCAGCAAACCGTTAACACCCGATTAGCCGTGTCATTCAGGCTCCGGGTGTAAGTTGCCAGTATCCGGGCTGCATCCTCCGTGACCGACTCAGCTAAGCAATCAAGGTCCTTACCAATGGCCAGCACCGGCAAGTTAGGCAGCACCTTTTTTGCAGTCTGGATGAGAGGCTGGCCTTTAAACGCCGAACAACCAATAAACGTTGTGGTTTGAAGCGTGTGGCTGAGCTGTGTGATCTCATGCGCGCCATACTGGACCGGCAACGGTGAAATAATGGCCCCCAGCTTGCTTGCCGCATAAAAACAGACCACGAGCTCAACGATATTGGGCAGCTGGACCATGATACGGCTTCCGGGGCCAACGCCAACCTCCAACAACTGGAGGGCCAATGCCGAACTCGCAATATCAAGATCAGAGAAGCTCAAGCGCGCTGGGGGCGTGCCCACGAGCCCCATTTTGTCCGGCTGATCCGCCACCGCCAGAGCATGGGGTTCTTGAGCCACTCGCTCGGCCAATAAGCCATGCAAGGTATCTTGGCCCCAAAATCCAAGATCCGTAAGCGCCCTAATACGTGTATCAGTGCTCGTTTGCATACGCCGCCCCCAAAGCTGATTCAGCTCAACGCGTTGCTTATCTATCTTTATTATCGATTCCTAGACTACAGGGTGTGTCTATTTTTTACACGAGAAACTGTACACAGCCCCACTCAACTCGAGAAAAATGACGCAGTACAATCAATCCGTCGGCGGATGTTACTGAAACATGGGAGTAATCTGTTTAAAATGCCTTCCCGACTTGGGAAACTCCGGCTGTGGATTGCAGCGGGTTCGCGGTAACAAAATTGGATGACGATGTGAATCAACAGGCCGAAGCAAATCCACTACCCCTGCTCAACGAACAACAAACCATCGAACGTATTTTCCAGCATATCGATAACCGGACTACAGATCTGGGCGATACCGTTTGGCAGGAGCCGGTAGCGCACTACCACAGCCAAGAACGTTTTGATGCCGAGCTTTTGTTGCTTCGCCAATCACCCATCCCTTTTTGTCCCTCTTCCGCACTGCCTGAAAACGGCAGCTACATCGCCCGCTCGGCCTCAGGAACACCATTACTGGTGGCTCGTGGCAACGACGGCGTGGTGCGCGCATTTATCAATGCCTGTCGCCATCGCGGCATGCAAGTCGCTAGTGGCCAGGGTTGTCAAAAGAACTTTTCCTGCCCTTATCACGCCTGGACCTATGGGCTTGATGGTGCCCTGAAAGGCATACCCGGGCAGGCCGCTTTCCCGGGCTTGGACAAGCAGGAACACGGCTTGGTAGAGGTCAGTGCTCAAGAGTTCGGTGGGCTTGTCTACGTACAGCAGGAGGGCCAAATAGCCGATGAGGCTTTTAGCGACAAACCCCAGTTTTTTACGCCAGAGCAAATTTGCTTTGATCAAAGCGAAGTCACTGATAACGCCAACTGGAAATTAATTACTGAGACGCTGCTCGAGGGATACCACATTAAGTCGCTGCACCAAGAGACCTTTTACCCTTTTGGTCTCGATAACATTAATGTCGTTGAGGTTTTCGGGGCTAACGCACGGGTTATTTTTCCGTTCAAACGCATCGAAAAGCTGCGGGATCTCGCACCTGAGGATCAAAAGCTGGATGGCATGGTGACCTCGGTTTACCACCTATTTCCTAACGCCAGTGTCTCGCTGCTCTCAAAACACGCCAGCCTCACGATTATGGAGCCGCTTAGCCCCACTAGGACCCGTTTGGTGAGCTATTATGTGATGAATACCTCCACCGATGATCGTCCAATTACTCTCGAAGCGGCCCAACGCGATGTCGAGTTCGTCAATAACGCTGGGCAAGTAGAGGATCGTGCCGCTGCCTGCGCTATTCAAGAAACTGTCAGCACACCTGCGAATCCCCACCTGACCTTTGGCTATTTTGAAAAAGCCATCGTCAATTTCCACCAACAGCTCGCGCAAAAATTATCCTGAGCTGAGATCTTAGCCATACCCCAACGCCTCTATGAGGCGTGGCTTGTCGCCTTGTTTGCGGGTCTCACCTGTGGTCGTCCGCCGCGCTATTTTCGTTCCAAATTGACCTCAGAAATTACTCGCCAAAACATTATGACTTGTCGCTATGATGCAGGCTTAACAGCCCGAGATCCGCTCATGAAACAGATCCTTAAACTCATCAGCCTTCTAGTCCTCACCGGCACCGCATCAGTGAGCTGGTCTAGCGCGTTGTCCTTGGAAGACATCTTCGCAACCACACCCGAGCTCAGGAGTGACCTGCCCTCGCCCGCGACAGCGACCGGCGTCGCGGTAGGAGAACGCCACTGGTATCACCATGAAATTGTGGGCTACCTCGATGCCCTTGCGGCAGCGTCCCCTCGCATGGTGGCACTTGGACCTCATGCCAACAGCTATGGCGGCCGCTCCTTAGTGAGCTACGCCATATCTTCTGAATCTAATATTGCCAAGCTAGAGGCTATCAAAGCTGCCCGTGCCAACATCATTGATCCTACTAGTGGTATCGACGCCACAGAGCAGCCTGCTGTGATGCATATGATGTACAGCATTCACGGTAATGAACCCAGCGGAAGCAACGCGGCTCCCCTCGTCGCCTACTACCTCAATGCCTCCCTTGACCCTGCTATTGCTACTCAGCTTGAAAACGTCGTCATTATTTTTAACCCCATGCTCAATCCCGATGGTCTCGATCGCTTTGCTCATTGGACCAACAGCCACCGGGGGCAAGTTCCCAGCCCAGACGCCAATGATCGTGAACACCGAGAGACTGTTCCCAATGGGCGAACCAACTACTACTGGTTTGACCTCAATCGCGACTGGCTGCCTCATCAGCACCCGGAAAGTCGTGGCAGGCTTGCACTTTTTCACACCTGGAAGCCCAACGTGCAACTCGACTTTCATGAGCAGGGCAGCAACAGCAATTTCTTTTTCATGCCGGGAAAGCCTGAACGCACCAACCCTCTCACCCCGGCCATCAACCAAACGTTAACCGCTAAAATCGGTGAGTACCATGCCCGAGCGTTTGATCAAGAAGGTGTTCTTTATTTTAGCGAAGAGGGTTATGACGATTTTTTTATGGGCAAGGGCTCGACCTACCCAGACTTATTTGGCTGCGTCGGTATTTTATTTGAGCAGCCGTCCTCAAGAGGAAGTCGGCAAGATGTCACTAGTGGCCGGCTAACCTTTCCAGACACCATTACCAATCAATTTAGGGCATCGCTTTCGTCCCTTGAAGCTACCGCTGAACTCAAAGATGAATTACTGGGGTATCAGCAAACGTTTTATCAGGACAACGCCAGCCGGGGTGATTCGGGCTACTACCTGGCCGCCGCCACGGGAGATCCGACGCGGCTGCGGGAGTTTGTGCGCATTCTTGAAGGCCACGGCATTGTGACTGAAGTCCTGAGCCAAGATACTGAGGTCGAGGGCCAGACCTATCAAGCCGGCTCGGCGATTGCCATTCCCCTCGATCAGCCCCAATCGACCTACTTGCAGACACTTTGGAATCGACAGCTAGAGTTCGAGGAGAACGTTTTCTACGACGTCTCCACTTGGACGCTGCCTTGGGCTTTTAATTTGCAGCACACCCGTGAGCCCGTGCGTCGAGTCAACACAAAAGCGATCTCCCCAGAATTTTTAAGCCAAAGTGCGGTCCTGGCAGCTTCCAATATTGGCTACCTCATAGACTGGCGGGACAGTGCTTCGCCTTCGTTGCTTTACGGACTGCTGAAAGCAGGCGCCACTGTTCGAGTGGCGCAACGACCATTCACTGCTGCGGTTATCGAGCAGGGACTTATTGATTTCGGCTATGGTTCGCTGCTGGTGACTCCCCAGCTCAACGAGGCGATTCCCACTCAGGCAAAGGCCCTGTTGCAGAATGCTGCAGCGAACGGCTTACCAGTTTTTCCGGTAGCCAGCAGCCACACCAGTAAAGGCATCGACTTGGGCAGCCGAGATTTTCGTGTCCTAAAACTGCCTAAAGTACTTATCGCAAGCGGCGCGGGGACGAGTGCTTACGACGTCGGGGAAATCTGGCACCTTCTTGACCGTCGCGTGAAAATGCCCCTGACAATGGTCGACACGCATCAATTGCCGCGCGTTGATCTCGCTGCTTATACCCACGTCATTTTGACTAATCCGCTGAGGCAGTCACCCGACCAACTCGTCGATAACCTAAAACGTTTCGTCGACGATGGTGGCGTGCTGTGGGCACAGGGTGCCGCCACCATTGACTGGCTAAACGACAAAGATCTGACAGCTGTTAACTGGCGCGCCACAAAGGCTTCGAGCGCTAGCAAGGAAGCTAATGCGGCCATTGCACAGAGGGATACTGAAGCCTTTGAAGCGCTACTACCACAGCGCCTACCCTACATCGAAGCCCGAGACGAGGCCGCGTTTAAGCTCGTTAGAGGCGTCATTCTTGAGGGAAAAATCGATATCACACACCCGCTGGGCTATGGCTATACCGACGAGATGTTGCCAATGTTTCGCCGCAGTGCAAGCTTTATGGCGCGCTCCGACAACCCCTACTCAACGCCCATTTTATACAGCGAAGCCCCCTTGCTTTCGGGCTATATGTCTGACGAAAACCAAACCCTTGCTGCGAGCTCAGCAAGCCTAATTGTAGATGCTCAGGGCAAAGGCGCTGTGGTGTTGGCTCTCGACGCCGTGACCTTCAGGGCTTTTTGGTGGGGCACGCAGAAGCTGTTGCTCAACGCGTTGTTCTTTGGCGATTTATTGGAGGAACCGCGTTAGGTGCTAGGTGCTAGGTGCTAAAAATGTCAGGCAGCCAGTATCGCGTAGGAATTCTGTCAACACAGTATGCTCGCTCAGCGCAGCAAACCGACTGCGCAGTTCTGCGTAGCCCTGAGCCGGGTATTTAAAGGTTTTCTGATAATAGCGCTGACCGGCCATGGTGAGTCCCGTTTGTTTTTCCCCCATCCCCCAGGCACGGGCGTTGGCCGCCGCCCAAGCCAAGAAGCGCGGTCCCACTTCCTCAGAAAAAATGGGGCGCAGCGTTGGCATCAGATTATCCAGCGTTTCAAAATCACCCAGAAGCTCCGGCGACTCCATGCGCTTGATCCAGGCCACGATCGAGGGTCCTTTGTCTTCTAATATTTTGTGACAACTTGGATCGGTGTACGCCTGATGCAGCTGCCCCCAAAGACCGAAGTCTGCCAGCGCGGGCCGTTCACCAAATACATAGGAGCGTCCCTGTAAGTGACGTTCAAGCAGCTCAACGAGCCGATCAAATGAGGACACCAAAATAGGACGATTGTTGTCAGTAGACCCGGCGAAGGCCATGCGAGGCACCATGCGCCTCACCAATAAGGGCGCTACCAAGGGCTTCATGAGTTTACCGAACCAGGGCACTGTGAGCCCGCCAAGGCTGCCTTCGGCTAAGGTGCGCGACCGCCGCTTCTGATCCTCAGGATAACTCCAGCGATAGTGGAACATGAGCTTATTGCCCCATTCGTCACCGTACTCCTCTAAGAGATCGGACAAAAAGTGTAGCGCCGGATCGCTAGGATGAATTTCGGGTTCCAGATGACGTTCTTCAAGAAGTTCTAAGATAGGGGTCGAGTCTTGCATCGCTGTGCCGTCGGGCAAAAATAACAGCGGTATTAGCGGCACTCTGGCATGTTGTTTAAACAGTTTATTGTGGGTGAAGCGGTCCAGCCATTGATAGGGCACCTGCTTGTATCGTAGCGCCGATAGAACCTTCATGGTGTACCCCGATTCAGGACGGCCCACGAGATTGTACTGGTCCGGTGCGGGGTATGTTTCACTCATGGTGGCTCTCCCTGTGTCCGGGGCGCCCATCAAATCAAGGGCGCTTCAGGCCTCAATTACCACAGTACGATATCTAACAACCGCAGCATACACCCATTGCCGCGCCTCGAAAGGACCCGAAAAGACCTCTCTTCAGGCGAGACCGAAATGATCCCTAGGCCGATACCTTCCTGTGACGATCTAAGAATTTATCGAGCTTGACCAGCAGAGGCGGCAGAAACAGCAGGTCTAAAAGCAATGCCACGACAATAATTGGCGTTAGCATCAGGGCAACGTTTTGATAGTAATAGGTGTTGGAGAACACCAGAATAAAGGTACCCATGGCTAACGCTGCAGTGGTGATGGTAATCGCGGAGCCGGCTTTGTCGAGGGAATAACGTACCGCCTCGTCAGGGTCTTCACCGGCTTTACGGGCCGCCATGTACTTGCTGAGTACGTGCACCGAATCATCGACCACCAAACCAATGCTGATCGAAAATAACATTAAAATGTATGGGCTCAACTGACCCACAAAAAGGCCCCAAACTCCAAAGACAACAGCGGGTGGCAGCAGGTTAGGCGCGATACTGATGAGCCCGTAGCGAACGCTGCGCAACCCCACCAGCATGGTTAACGTAATCAACAAAAAGCTGACCGTGAACCCTTCAAGCAGCTGCCTTGAAATAGTGTCGTTGAGCCGCGCGTACAAAATGGTATTGCTGCCATGCAAGACCCGATAGTCTGGATTTATATTGGCGGCATGCCAGGCTTCGATCCGTTTATTGAGCTTTAGCAGCTGGACATTGGATAAGTTAGACGTACCTACCACCACGCGCACCGTGGTGTACTCAGGATCGAATATAGGCTCTAAGTGTGGCTCTATCTCCTGCACCAACTGATAACCCACTAGGTAGTCGATCACCTGCAGGTTATCGTCGGGCAATATGTGCCAAGCCTCATCGTTGTCGTTCTCAGCCTCGTTGAGGGTCTTCAGCATTCCCACATAGCTGTTCACCACACTGACATCGGGCTGCACTTCTAGCCAATCTGCAAAGCGCTCGACCTCCAACATAAATGCAGGGTCGGCAATGCCATAGTACTGGCCGCTATCGATCGCATAAACCAGCGACTGATCATTGCCGATTTTCTCGGCCAATGCGGTGATCACCCGATGAAAATCTGAGTCCTTATCGATAAATTCAAAGCGATCAAAATCGATTTTATTAAGAGGCAGCATTGCAAGGCAGACGACAATAATGACCGACAGCCCCCAAAACAGTGCGTTACCTCTTTGTGTGACGAGGTCTGACACCCGACGGATCATACCGCGCACACCCAGCGGGCGAGGAATTCGACGGGTGGGTACCCACATGATCAGCGCAGGCAATAAGGTCAGGGTGACCAAATAGGCCCACAAAACCCCCATGGCAACGGCGTTGCCGAAACCATAAATTCCCGCCGAGGAACAATAATTGAGACTGAGAAAGCCCATGGCCGTTGTCACGGTTGCCAGGGTAACCGGCTGTAAGTTGAGCCGCAGACTCTGCTCGAGAGCCTCGAGCTTGGTCAGCCCCTCATGCAACCCCTGTAAGTAGATTGAAATAATATGAATGCCATGGGCCATGGCAATTGTCAGAACAACTAGGGGCCCCATATTGGAAATTTGGTTAAACGCAAAGCCCGACCAACCCACCGTACCGATGGTCAGAAAAATACCCAGAAAGGAAACCACCAAGGTACACAGGGCATAAACGAGGGAGTTAAGGCAAAGCCACAGCAATAAGGTCGTTGCTAAAGCCACCAAGGGTGCCAAATTGTTTCTGTCTTTGATTTGGGCGTTGTAACTGTCGAGCTCAAATAGGTCATTGCCCAAGACATAGATCTCAACGTTGGGATAATCCCCACGCAGCCGATCCCGAAGCGCCACTACTGAGCGCGCAATTTCAAGACGCTCGGTTAGGCCTTCACCACTGGGACGGTACTTAAAAATGGCCAGTGCCATGTCGCCATCCTTAGCGAGTTGGGTCTTAACCAAGTCCTCGTCCGCAAGGGCAATGTCTCGCACCTGTGCCAAGTCGGCATCGCTCAAACTGTCTAGCGGCGGCAGTAAGTACTGACGACCATAAAGGGTCTCATCGACCGCATTGAGTCGGTAGTTCACCAACGAACCCACCGCGACGGCCGACTGCACCTCGCCAAAGCGGTCATGCAAGGCTTCCATGGCGGTCAGAGCCTCGCGGTTGAATATGTCTCCGTCGGGAGCAATAAAGGTAAACAAAGCCGATCGGCTTCTTGGGAAATCAGCCTCAACCGCTTCAACTTGAGCTGCGTAGGGGTCATCCTCGGGTAAAATGGCGTCCGAACGAGGATCGATACTGGTTTTCGTCACGCCCCAGCCAACGATAACGCTGACGACGATTGTTAGAACCGCCAGCAGCGTTCTCCGCTCCACTAGCGTGCGTGCTAAATCCATACCTAACGTACTACTCCGTTGATGACGGCGGTTTTATAGCATAAAGCACATGGAAACTGCGCCTGATGTCGGTAAAATATGCAGTGCTGCGCTGGTATCGAAGTGCAGGGACATCTGCAGGAGGCAGGCATGAAAGGTTTTGCAGTTATTGCATTGGCAATGGCCGTGTTAATGGGACAGCTCGCTCAGGCAGCCGAATCTCAGCGAATTGGTGACTTCGCGTTGCTGGACCAAACGGGCAAGCATCACAAGCTGAGTTGGTATGGTGACCAGAAGGCTATTGTCATTTTCGTGCAGGGCAACGGCTGCCCTATCGTTCGCAACAGCGTTCCCCAGCTGCGCAGGATTCGTGATCAATATGCCGATCAAGGGGTCCAATTCTTCATGCTCAACCCCCAACCCCAAGATAACCGCGCCAGTATTGTCGCTGAAGCCAATGATTTTAGTTTTGACTTCCCCATACTGATCGACGAAACCCAGCTGATCGCCGAGTCACTGGGTGTAGATCGGACCTCTGAAGTTTTTATACTGAACCCCCAGACCCAAGAAATTGTTTATCGCGGTCCCATCGATGATCGGCTGCACTACGAGACACAAAAAGCCGAAGCTGACAATCACTACCTGCGCGATGCCCTTGACGCACATCTTGCAGGAACGCCCATGCCCGCGAACGTTCCCGAGGCACCGGGCTGCCTGATTACTTTTGCGGCAAAAGAAGCCCACGAAAAAACACCGCCCACTTACTCGGCGGATATCGCGCCCATCCTCGAACAACACTGCGTGAAGTGTCACCATGTTGGCGGCATTGGTCCCTGGGCCATGACCGAGCACGCGATGGTGCGGGGTTGGTCGCGCATGATGAAAGAAGTACTGCTGACCCGCCGTATGCCCCCCGGCCAGCTCGACCCCCATGTGGGACGCCCGGTGCAGGAGGCTGCCGGGTTATCAGCCGAGCAACTACAAACTCTGGTGCACTGGATTGATGCTGGGGCACCCGGTGATGATCAGCCTGATCCCTTGAAGGCACTGGCATTTAGCGACGCGACATTTTCAATGGGTGAGCCCGATATTGTTCTGACGGTACCTGCGCAAGAAATTCCGGCGACCGGGGTTATTGATTACCGCTACGTACCGGTCCCTCTAAACCTTGACGAGGACATTTGGCTGCGCGCCGTTGAGTACGTGCCCGGGGACCGTAAAGTGCTGCACCACGTCATCACCTATCTTTCCAGCCCCGCTGATCGCACAGCTGGTGCGGGTAGCGACGATGGCGCACTAGGCGATTCGATCGGCGGCTTTGCGCCGGGGCGCCAACCCGATATTTGGCGGGATGATTCTGGCGCGCTGATTCGTGCTGGCTCCAGTCTGTTGTTACAAATGCACTACACCACTACCGGTAAGGCCACCGTCGACGAAACTCAAATCGGCATTTATTTGCACGACAAGCCGCCGAAGTACGTGATGTCTGGAGGCTCTGCAGGCCAACGTCGATTCCTGATTCCACCCAACGCCAAAGAGCACCCCCTTGAGGGCGTACAGGAAATCGAACGCGATGCCCTGCTTTACAGCTTGATGCCACACATGCACTACCGTGGCAAGCACATGAAGTACATTGCCGAGTACCCCGACGGCACCTCGGAGGTGCTGTTATCTGTGCCCAAGTACGACTTCAACTGGCAGTTTAATTATCAGCTGGAAGAGCCTGTGCTGCTCCCCGCAGGAACACGCCTTATCGCCCGGGGTGCTATGGATAACTCGGACCGCAATCCCTATAACCCCAACCCCAACATGCCAGTGCGGTTTGGCTTACAAACCATGCACGAAATGTTTTTTGGGTTTACCACCTACCGCTATGTGGGTGACACCCCCGAGAGCCTAATGGCACCCCGTAAGACACCCATCGTTAGTGGGCAGGGCGGGCGTTAACGCCCATCACTGAGTAGGGGCCTCTGTCACTGACATCATTTGATAAGCCCTGTTGAAAAATCAGCCGCCACGGGCGCGTATCATTCCGCTGGAAACACTGGACAACAGCAGGAGCGCAGAAGGCTGTAGTGACGCCCGAGCCTGCCAAGATTTCAGCGAGCGGGAGCCCGCTGAGAATCGCTGCGAAGCATGCATGTTCGCCAAGTTAGTCACACCACAACCGATTCAACTTTTACTATCTGGGAGACCCGTCATGAAGCCATACAAGCTGCTACCCATCACCAAGATCACTGCGCTTTTCGCAGCTTTAGCGCTTCTCGGTGGCACAACGAGCGTTGTGGCAAGCGACAAAAACGGCTGGTCCAATCAGGCTTTAATCTACATTTTAGCGCCTACCCTCGACGGCACGAGTGGAATTGGCCCCTTCGATACCGAAGTGGATATGGACGCGGCAGATGTATTCGACGCACTCGATGGCGCTTTCTTAGGTGTGTATCGAGGTGAGGGCGAGCGTTTTGGCATACAGCTCGATATCGTCAGCATGGATCTGAAAATGGATGGTGAGGGTGACCGTGGAGCTCTGGCAGGCGAAGTAAAGGTCGAGCAAACAACGGTCATTACAACGGCATCTTGGCGCCTTAATAAAGAATTTCGACTCCTAGGAGGCGCACTCTTTAATGACTTGTCCACTGGTATTTCTCTAACCGGACCGTCTGCCACACGCCAACAGAGCGCGGGAGACGACTGGGTAGACCCTATCGTTGGCGTCGCTTATGAAACGCCGCTAGGTGCGCAATGGGATTTCTCTGGCTCTGCCTTGGTCGGCGGTTTTGGCGTAGGCTCCGAAAGTGTCGTGGTGCTCAGTGGCAGCTTCGCCTACCGATTTAATCACTGGTCAAGCCTTACGCTGGGCTATCGCTACCTCGATTTTGACTACGAAGACGGCGAAGGTGCCGACCGTTTCAAATTCAATATGAAACAATATGGCCCAGCCGTTGGGGTTAGATTCGATTTTTGAAGCTTAATTTTTGAGGCGCTGTGAGGCAGTGGTGTTCCCCAACGGCAGTTTAAGGGGCCATGGGTTTCATGAGTCAGCGCCATAATCAGTGACTGCAATATGAGCCACTGCATTGCTTTTTAGTCGCCCAGATCTTCAGACCCGCGCCGCGCTACAGCCCCATTCGATCGGCGGCTTTATCGCCGGCAATAGGCCCACAAACACAGCTGCTGCAATGCCACTGTCGCCCCCGCCAATGCTGTAATCTCACTGACATCGTAAGGGGGCGCCACCTCGACCACATCCATGCCCACCAAATTTACTCCCCGCAAGTTTTGCAATAACTGTAGGGCTTGATGTGTAGAGAGCCCACCCACAACCGGTGTGCCCGTGCCCGGAGCAAAACTCGGGTCGAGACAATCGATATCGAAGGTGAGGTAACAGGGCCTGTCACCCACAATGCTTTTTACCTGTTGGGCAATAGCAGCCGCACCTTGTTCATGCACCGTAGGGCCATCAAAAATATTAAAGCCCATGGTCGATTCGTTGTAGGTGCGCAGACCTATTTGGGCCGAATGTTCAGGCACCACTAATCCTTGTTTTGTGGCGTGATAAAACATCGTGCCATGATCGATGCGTTCACCATCATCTTCCCAGGTGTCAGAGTGCGCATCGAAGTGAATCAACGCTAAAGGTCCGTACTTTTCAGCGTGAGCTCGCAACAACGGATATGAGACAAAGTGATCGCCACCCATAGACAACAGTGCGGTGTCAGTCGCCAAAATGTCTCGGGCTTGTTGATAAATTTGCTCGGGGACTTTTTCGGGAGTGCCTGCATCGAACGGGCAATCGCCGTAATCAACAATCGCCAGCTCTTCCAGTGGTGAAAAATCCCAACCCTGAACCTGATTTTCCCAGGCCAAACTCGCCGAGGCAGTGCGAATACCTCGCGGGCCAAGCCGCG
Source organism: Luminiphilus sp. nBUS_16 (assembly GCF_051201645.1). GTDB lineage: Bacteria > Pseudomonadota > Gammaproteobacteria > Pseudomonadales > Halieaceae > Luminiphilus. The sequence goes on from NZ_CP179205.1 coordinate 3,228,019, forward strand.
TGCCCGATCGGTTAGTGGTGGCCAGATCAAAGGGCACACCCAGTACCGCAACATCAACCCCAGACAAATCTCGGGAATAGCGGCGGCGCATAAAGCTGGTAATACCACCGTAGGTCGACTCGTCCTGAATCCCTTTAAGGCTCTCACGAGTCATTGCGTAATCTGTTTCTAACGACATAAGGTTTAGCCCCCACAAGGACTTCTAAGTTCAACACGTAGTGTTAGGCGCGACGCCAACTGCCGGTAATATCGCGCTTCTCTCCCTCGCTGTCACGCCCAACTTACTCTGGGCCGGCATTTAGCCGTAACATTCGGGCCAACCCAGAAAACCGGGTGCCATACGATATCGGCTACGAGTTACTCAACGTGAAAAACGATCGCGAGTCTTGGAGGTAACTTTTAGTACTATCTTTGAAGGTGCAGCGGGATTAATAAGAGCTCTGCAATAATTCAGCATGGGGACACTCGCCAACGACGCAAGCGTGAAGCGCGGCGGCCTACCGAACCGGCTCAGATCCCATCTCCAAATGTAGCGACCCACCTTGCCACGGGTTCGCCCTGGCAACCGCTTCATTGAGTGAAACACCCAATCCGGGTTCGGTAGACGGGATGACGTATCCCCCCTGCCACTGTACCGGCGCATCGAGTAACTCGGCCTGAAAGCCTCCCCAGGTTTCAATACCTTCGAGTATTAGGAAGTTCGGCGAACAGGTAGCCAGTTGAATATTGGCCGCCCCCACGATGGGGCCACAGTACATATGGGGTGCAAGTTGTGCGTAGTGCACCTCGGCTAATGCCGCTATTTTTTTGGCCTCCAAAAGGCCACCAACGCGTCCGAGATTAAGCTGCAAAATAGAAGCGGCGCCGTCTGCCAAGACTCTGGCAAATTCGTACTTAGTGCAAAGTCGCTCCCCCGTAGCCACGGGAATAGAGGTGGCTTGAGCAACACGAGCCATGGCTGCGGTATTTTCAGGAGGCGTGGGCTCCTCGAACCAAAGGGGGTCGTAGGGCTCAAGTCGCTTAGCGAGACGAATAGCACCAGCCGGAGAGAATTGTCCGTGAGTTCCAAAAAGCAGATCCACTTCGGGACCAACAGCCTCCCGAATACGGCGAGTGAACTTTTCAGAGCGGTCTAGTTCCTGCCCCGTGGGCATGCCTCCGTCAAACACGGTGTAGGGACCCGCGGGGTCAAATTTAACCGCCGTAAAACCCTGTTTGACGTAATCCAATGCACGTTCTGCGGCCCTGTCAGGGTTAACATAAACGTGGTCCGTATCCTCCGGATCGGGATAGACGTCACCTGCCGCAGGATAAATATAGGTGTAGCTACGCAGGCGATCGTGAACTTTTCCGCCCAGCAGCTCATACACCGGTTTGTGACAGGCCTTACCGATAATATCCCAACAGGCCATTTCTAAGGCAGACAGAACGCTGACCAATGAGACGTCAGGACGCAGGTTGTAGCCGGCGCCATAGATTCGACGCCACAGCTTTTCAATATGAAAAGGATCATGGCCAACGACAAATCGTTCCGCGGTATCTCGGAGCATGACTTCCACGGTTTCAGCACTAAAGGTGGCGCAGTACACTTCGCCGTAACCGACAATGCCCGTATCAGTGACTAGCTTCACAAAAATAAAATAACGCCCGCCAAAGCGCGGTGGTGGATTGGCAACGACGAAAGTTTCGAACTCTTTAATCACCATTAAAAAATGACCACGTTACGTAATGCCTCACCCCGTTTGACCGAAGCAATGGCCTCGTTGATATCCTCTAACGCGTACCGCCCACTGATCATCTGATCGAGCTTGAGCTCACCGCTCTGATACAAAGCCGCCAACTTGGGAATGTCACGCTTCACCGATCCGGACCCCATCTTTGATCCCAGTACAGACTGGCCTCGAGCCGCTAACTCGCCCGGATCATACTGTGCCATGACACCCGATGCCGGCATTCCAACAATAACAGCGGTGCCAGACTTCGCCAGCAAATTGACTGACTGCTCAATGGCAGCCTTCGCACCAACAGTGACAAACACATAGTCAACGCCGCGACCACCTGTCAGCGCCACAACCTGCTCGACGCAGTCTTTGTCAGCGCTATTAACACCGTGTGTCGCTCCGAACTGCTGAGCCAGCTCTAACTTATCATTGAGCAAATCAAGCGCAATAACCTGTGACGCACCGGCATGAACCGCTCCCTGAATGCTGTTAATCCCCACACCGCCGCAGCCTATGACAGCTACCGTACTACCCGCCTTGACCTGCGCCGTATTAACCACCGCACCAAAACCCGTCAGCACACCGCAGGCTAAAATTGACGCAACGTCCAGTGGAATATCCTCAGGAATCACACAAACCTGACTTTGCTCTACAACCACCTGCTCAGCAAAAGCACCGCTGTTGAGCCCCTGGGACACGACTTGGCCACTGCTATCAGATAATGGGCTTTGCTGGTCCAAAGGAAAAACACCGTCGCACTGGGTTTCTATCGACTGATTACAATAGTGACAACTGCCGCAAGAGCGAATAAGTGTCACCACCACAGGATCACCCGGCTTCAAACCTGCGACACCTGGCCCGATTGATTCCACGATACCTGAGGCCTCATGACCATACACTGCGGGTAAATCACCACCCCAACCGCCATCCACCAAAATGACATCGCTGTGACAAATGGCGCAAGCGGTTAATCGAACCTTGACCTCACCCACGCGGGGCTCTGCAATGTCTACATCTTCGATGGTTAAAGGGCGCCCAAAAGCCCGACAGACTGCCGCTTTCATTTTTCGTTTTCCTTAGGCGTTGAATCCAGTAATTTACGCACTTTGACGTACTGTCGTTATCAATTTTTTTATTGGCTAGAAGGATAACATCGCCATGCGAGTAGGATTTATTGGATTGGGTAATGTGGGATCCAAGCTGGCGGGCAGTCTGCTCCGCAATGAGATTCCCTTAATCGTTCGCGATCTCGATCACACCTTGGCACAACCGTTTTTGGACGGCGGCGCGCAATGGGCCGACTCCCCTGCTGAAATGGCAGAAGCCGCTGACGTGATCATTACGTGCTTGCCGAGTCCAAAGGCCTGCGCGGAGGTGATGGAGGCCGAAAACGGCGTCATCGCAGGTCTAGGGCCGGGCAAGATCTGGATAGAAATGAGCACCACCGACTTCCAAGAGGTACAGCGCTTAGGGCACAAGGTTGCGCAAACTGGCGCAGACCCCGCTGACTGCCCGGTTTCTGGTGGCTGTCATCGCGCCGCAACCGGCAACATCGCCATTTTAGCGGGCTGTGAACGGCCGGTGTTCGAAAAAGTCTTGCCGCTATTAACCGTTCTGGGGCGACGAGTTTTACACAGCGGGCCCCTTGGCAGCGCATCGAAAATCAAGGTGATGACCAACTACCTAGCAACTGCCAACTTGGTAACCCTCTGTGAGGCGCTGGTGACGGCCCAACAGTCGGATCTAGATTTGGCCACCGTTTACGAAGCCATTCGTATCTCGTCGGGCAATTCCTTTGTCCATGAAACCGAAAGCCAGGTCATTTTAAATGGCAGTCGTGACATTAACTTCACTATGGACCTGGTGCTCAAAGATATCGGCTTGTTTCAAAACATGGCCGATCAAGCCGGGGTGCCCCTCGAGATTTCTCCACAGCTGATCAAGATCTTCGAAGACGGTCAAGCGCGTTTTGGTGAGCGAGAGTGGTCGCCCAATATTATTCGACGTTTAGAGGAGGCCTGCGAGACACAAGTGCTTGCAGAGGGCTTTCCCCCGGAAATGACTGATGACGAACCCGAGGAACGCGGTTACGAAGTCGTGCCTCCAGGTCAGCAAAATAAAGGCCATTGATCTGATGGCGGAGAGTGGCATCACCACGGTGCCACTCCTGACCTATACGTGTGGACACGCCAACCACAGGTTTTGATATGGTGTGCATTCCAATAACAGCCCATCACGCTCAGGAAACCTACCGCATGAAAACTATTGCTTACTGTTTGCTGTTTATCACTGCCTTGATCGCTGCACCTCTGACACTGGGCGCAGACGCAGATCAAACCGCGGAAACCTGGTTTGAAACGTCCTACGGCCCCCTGTGGGCAAAAACTCCCTACCAAGATGTTGAAGCGATTTTGACGCATTACCACAGCGAGATCGTGACCCATGCCGCCGACGGCTCGCTTAGCACCACGCCCAGCCGGGAATGGCTTACGGCCCCCATGGACAGCTGGCGAGAAGAGGGCTGGATTCGTGCCGAATTAACCGACATGACGGCCACCACTATCAACGCTGCAACCGCTGGCGTGATGACCGTTTGGACCGACTACTACGCAGGGGACGTTACCGAAACAAGCTGCGGCTGGTATTTGGTAGATGCCATTAACGGTGAATGGAAGATCACCCACTACGCCGACACCCCCTGCTCCTAATCCAATTCCAAAAAGACCCCGAGATCTTTACGATCAAAGTGAGTGCTTGTTAAACATGATTAAGACGAGGATCGACCCGTGACACGCAAGACCGATAAACAGTTGGGTATGCATCGATCTATTACCCGCAGGGATTTCGTTCAAGGCAGCAGTCTGGCCGTGCTAGGCGCCGTCACCTCGGGCGCTGCAAGCGTCACCGCAACGGCGACAGCCGAAGCGGCCTCAGCACTCACAGCCGGTAGCTATTACCCCCCGACAAAAACCGGGATGCGCGGCTCGCACAATGGCGCTTATGAGGTAGCCCATGCCCTAGCAAGACAGGGCGCTAGTTTTGATAATCCCGAGGCGACAGGAGAGGAATATGATCTTGTAGTGGTAGGTGCCGGTATTTCCGGCCTCGCAGCCGCCCACTACTACCGTGAGCGGTTTGGTGACGATACGCGCATTTTGTTATTGGACAACCACGACGATTTTGGCGGTCATGCCAAGCGCAATGAATTCCACCAAGGTGGCGGCATGGTTTTGTCCTTGGGGGGCACCCACAATCTCGAGTGGTGGCAATTCAGTGACGATGTAAAGGCGTTCATGAAAACCTTCGGTGTCGACGTAGAGGCCATGCGTAACAACATGGATTTTTCCTACGGACAGGATGCACCCAACAGCCCCGCCATGTGGTTCGACGAAAGTACCTATGGTGTGAATCGCCTAGTAGCCAACGTAGATTTCAATCAACAGCTCTCCCCAGAAATTATCGATCAGTTCCCCATCTCTGAAGCCGGTCGGCAATCGCTCAAGTCATTTTATGGACGACGGGATAACGTCTTCGCTGACCTCAGCGACGATGAAACCGACGAGCTACTGTCTAGCATTAGCTACCCCGATTTTTTGCGCCAATACGGCGGCCTCACCGAGGACGCCCTGCAACTCTTTGACAAAAAGGAACATGGTGCCTGGGGCATTGAAATGCGAGCACTCTCTGCCAATGACGCACTTTGGGATGACAACCCAGGCCTGCACTTAATGGGGGAAGACTGGTCTTACGACGGCCGTGATTACCCCGCAGCGCTGTGGCCCGATGGCAATGCCAGTTTGGTGCGCCTCATGGTGGCGCGCTTGCTACCCCACGTGGCACCGAACGTAACCCCCGACAACGTGGCACTTGCCGCCTTTAACTACGCCGCCCTTGATGAACCCGAACGCGCCGTGCGAGTGCGTCTCAACGCCACCGTCGTCAACACGGTCAATACTGAGACCGGCGCACGCATAACCTACGTCGAAAATGGCAAGCTCAAAGAAATTAACGCTAAACATGCGGTCCTCGCCTGTTATCACAGCGTCATTCCCCATCTGTGCTCCTCGCTACCTGAACCGCAAAAAGACGCACTAAAATACCAAGTCAAAATACCCCTAATACTCACCAATGTACTGATTCGTAATACCGATGCCCTCGACAAGCTGGGCGTTGATGGCATCAGCTGTCCCGGCCGGCTTCATGCGCGCCTGTTCTTATTTAAAGGCATTAACAACGGCGGCTATGAACATCCAATGGAGGACTCTGGTCCCGTGTCATTGGTGTTTTGGGGGGCCATTTCTCCTCCTGAAGACGCTGTTGATCTTAAAAGTCAGCTACGCGCCTCACGTAAAAAACTCTTAGCGATGTCCTTTGAAGATTTTGAACGGGAAGTGCGCACGGTTCTTGATGACCTGCTAGGACCCGCAGGCTTCGATGTTAATGAAGACCTGCTGGCTATTACCGTAAATCGCTGGCCCCACGGCTACTCCTATGAATATATGGATTTGTGGGACCCCGACTGGGCTGAAGGCGAAGCCCCCCACGAAATCGCCCGCCAGACCTTTGGGGCCATTGCCATCGCCAACTCTGACGCGGGAGCTTCGGCTTATACCCATGTCGCCATTGATGAGGCCTACCGGGCTATTGGTGAACTGCCCCATAACAGCGAGACCACCTAGCCCGCCACGGCCTAACCTGTTTTGGGCAACCTTCAGTTGTGACGCTGTTATGGAATGGTCCATACCGCCAGGTCACCGCGTTACGGCCGTGGTCGGCGAACGAAAACAAGGGCTTGAGTCGTTAAGGTTTGACCTTATGACGGGCTGTTTTCACCAGTTCCAATAACATCGTCGATACGACGCTCAACAATACTCGCTGGATCTTGGTGAATCACAATATCGGCACCGGGTATGGCTTGGCGCAATGCCGCCTCGCGGTTATCAGCAATCTTGTGCGACTCCGACAAGTGCATGTCATCATCGAGCTCAAGATGCAGCTGAATATATACCGTACGCCCCGACACCCGTGTCCGTAAATCATGGGCCCCCAACACCTGAGGATGGTCTGTCGCAATGCGTAAAATGTCGTCGCGCTGGTCATCGGGCAGCTCACGATCCAAGAGGTCGTTAAATGCCTCTTTCGCGACCTGTCCGGCGCTATACAATATGTAAATGGCGACGCCAAAGGCGAACAATGGGTCCATGGCGTACCAACCTTGCTGGGATAACAACAGCGCCACAATGATGGCGGCATTGGTGAGCAAGTCAGTTTTGTAGTGCAGCGAATCGGCCTTAATGGCCACCGAGTTCGTTCGGCGAATAACGTAAGCCTGAATAACCAGCAAAATCAGCGTGGCCACAATCGCAAACACCATCACGGCCAACCCAACGCCCAGCTCGTTAATCGGCCTTGGCTGCACCCAACGTTCGATAGATTCAATAATAAGAAACACACCCGAGCCGGCAATAAACATTGCCTGGGCGAGGCCTGCGATCGACTCAGCCTTGCCATGGCCAAAGCGGTGCTCACTGTCAGGGGGCGCCAACGCGTAGCGCACGGCAAACAAGTTGATGACAGAGGCCCCGGCATCAAGCAGCGAATCGATTAATGAGGCCAGAACACTGACAGAATTGGTGGTGATGTAAGCGGCGAGCTTAACCACAATGAGCACCGCCGCCGTGGTAACCGACGCATAAGTTGCGAGCTTAAGCAGTTTCGCGCTGTCGTGTGTGTTGGCAGTTGGGCGTCGGTCATCCATTGGGTCATGATGGCACAAAATTAAATGGCGGTTGCCAGCCCCTCAAAAACTTTGCACAGAAAAACACTTCACGGGGAGGGTGACTGGCACGTTAGCCAGTCAATTCTCAGTCAATGGCATATGCTGAACGGGCATTATTGCTCCCCGGTGCTCGATAACCTTACCCGCCAGCGTATGGCCTTGATGTGCTGCCTCAATGGGATTCAACCCTCGAATTCGTGCTGCAAGGTACGCCGCGTTGAAGGCGTCACCCGCGGCAGTGGTATCGACAACAGCTGGCTGGGTCTGGGTAGGGACCAATGAGGAAACATCATCCCGTACGACCAAACAACCTTCAGCACCCAGCTTCACAACGACCTCCCCAACCCCCATCTGCTGAAGCCTTAGCGCCGTTTCTTCCGGTGTCTTATCACCAAAGACCATAGCTTCATCATTGAACGTGGGTAATGCAATATCGATATGTTCCAGGGTGTTGTTGAACGCCTCTTGTGCTGAGTGCAGGCTCCCCCATCCGGCTGGGCGAAAATTACCGTCGAAGCAAATGCGCACACCCTTCTTACGAAGCCCCTGCAAGAGAGACCAGAGGGTTTCCCGCGCCGGGTCAGACAGTATGGACAGTGTGATGCCCGACAAATAAAAAAAGCTGTCTGTAGGAATAAGATTGGCCAAGTTGGTGGCGTACTCTGAATCATCAAGCACTTGGCGCGCTGCTGAATCCCCCCGCCAATAGGTGAAAGTTCGCTCCCCTGAGGCATCAAGGTGGATCCAGTAAAGGCCGGGCTTTGCTCCGGGAATTCGACGCACCCAACGGGTATCGATACCCTCCTCTCGCCACTGTTGCAGCAGCCAATCACTGCTTGCATCATCACCCAGTGCCGACAAAAATGTCGTGCCAATGCCCAGCCGCGAAAGATAGACCGCCGTATTGAGGGTGTCCCCCCCATAAGCGGTGTTTACTGATGAACCGGGCGCACCGCTTAATTCCAGCATGCACTCACCCAGGGCAAATACTCCTCTCAGATCCGACATGCGATCTGCAGCCATTCCATGTTGCGGGGACGGTTTAATGCGGGACCAACGGCCCAAGGCACAGCCCCACCCCAGCCACTGGCTGCCTTGGGTTTCATAACCATGCTGTTATTCATAAAGCCCCAACGCCACCGGCAGCGCCTCAGACATTGCTGGTACGTAGGTCACCAGCAGTAAGGCCGCCATCATGGCCAGGTACATGGGCAGCAGCGGGCGGATCATGGCTTCAATTTTAGTCTTGGCGACAGCACAGCTCACGAACAAAACGCTTCCCACCGGGGGGGTGCATAAACCGATACTCAGATTGAGCACCATCATAATGCCGAAGTGCAAAGGCGACATGTCTAACTGCACAGCAACCGGTAGAAATATGGGGGTAAAAATTAGCACTGCGGGAGTCATATCCATGAAGGCACCCACCAACAATAAAATGAGGTTGATCAGGAGCAAAATTACGAGGGGGTTATCACTCAAATTCAGCAGTGCATCGGCCACTTGCCCGGGAATTCCCTCAAAGGCAAATAGCCAGGACATAGCCATAGACGTGCCTACCAGCAACATCACAATAGCTGTGGTTGATGTGGCTTTTAGAAAAATCGGGGGCAGGTCGGTGAGCGTGGTCTCACCATAAAACAGTGAGAGCGCCAAAGCGTACAACACGGCGATGGCCCCGGCCTCGGTCGCGGTAAACACCCCCGCCAGAATGCCACCAATAATAATGACCAAGAGCAGCAAGCTAGGAGCCGCTGCTATAAAGCTGCGAAAGAGCTCGGCGAACCCAACAAAAGCCGTGCCCGTCAGACCGCGGCGGCGCGCGTACCCCGCACAAACCACCATAAGTGCCAGAGCCACAAGCAGCCCTGGCAAATAACCTGCGACGAACAGAGCTGCGACTGAAACACCTCCACTGGCGACCGCATATACAATGAGAATGTTACTGGGCGGAATAAGCAGCCCGGTGGTGGCAGCGGTAGCCGTAAGCGCGGCACTGAACTCCCGCGGGTAATGTTCCTCTTCCATGGCGGGCACCATCACACCACCGACAGAAGACGTTGCCGCCACGGCCGACCCTGAGATTGAACCAAACAGCGTGCAGGACACCACGTTCACAAAGGCGAGGCCCCCGGGGAGCATGCCAATAAGACAGCGGGCAAAGTGCACCAGCCTCTGGGCAATGCCACCGCTACTCATCAGTTGCCCCGACAGAATAAAGAGCGGTATCGCCAAAAGCGCGAAACTGTTGATCCCTCCCGCCATGCGTTGGGCTACCGTCGTGAGCGCTGCGATCTCATTAATTGACAGGCAGAGGGCCGCAATCGTTGCCAAGCCAATCGCGAAGGCAACGGGCACGCCCATAAACAGCAAAACAAAGAAGACGGCTATCAGAATCAGCTCAACCATGATTCACCTCTGAAGCCGGCACATTGTCAGCAGGTGGGTCCTGAAAGGCGAATAAAACAATGAGGCAGCCACTGAGTGGGACAACGGCATACACCAAGGCCATTGGAAGACCCAGCGCCGCCGACACTTGGTCTAGCTGCCAGGTAATCGCAACGAGGCGACCACCACCTATAATCATGACTGCCGTAGCAAACGTTGCCACCGCGATGCGGCTGCCCTGTCGGTAAAAGGCCTGCATTTTTGGCCCAGCGCGCGCCGGCACAATATCGAGTGCCAAATGCTGGCCGTGAGCCGCGGCATAAGCCGCCCCTAATAACCCCACCCAAACCAAAGCAAAGCGCGCTAGCTCTTCAGTCCAGAAAGCCGGCGTGCCTAATAGGTAACGCGATAACACCTGCCATAGGACGGATCCCACCAATGTCAGCATAAGTGCGACCAAGCTGTACTCTAACAACCTGTGAATACCCCTAATCACGATCGGGCTCCACGGCATCAATACGTGCAATCAGCTGACCAATATCAGTGCCCTCATAGGTTTTTTTCATGGCGGCGACACGCGTGCGAAATAGCACTTTTTCAGGGCGAATAATGGTAACGCCAGCGGCGGCAACATTGGCCAAAGCGGCCTCGGTCATGTCTTTCCAAAGTACCCGTTGAAGCGCAACCGAATCGTCTACTGCGCGCTGCAACCATTGCTTCTGGGTGGCAGTCAGCCGAGACCAAACGGACTCGCTAATCAGTAATAGGTCGGGCACCGCGGTGTGTTCATCGAGGGTGAAATAGCGCGCAATTTCATAATGTTTAGATAAGTAAAAGCTGGGGGGGTTGTTCTCTGCGCCGTCGACGACCCCTTGCTGCAAGGCGGTGTACAACTCGCCCCAGGCAATCGGCGTGGGTGAACCGCCCAACTGACGCACCATATTGAGTGCCGTCTGGCTTTCCTGAACCCGTATCTTCAACCCTGTGAGATCGTCAGGCGTGTAAACAGGGCGCTCGGTAGAATAAAAACTGCGGCTGCCGGCATCGTAGTAACCCAGCCCGCGTAACCGTACCGACTGTGGTGCGGCAAGCAGCTCCTGACCAACCGGCCCATCGAGCACGGCCTGGTAATGCGCAGCGTCTCTGAATAGGTAGGGAATATTGAAGATTTTCATGGTGGGCACAAACCCCTCGAGGGGACTCGCTGATACCTTGGTCATCGCCAAAGCACCCAGTTGCAGCAACTCAATCAATTCACGCTCGTGACCCAATTGGCCATTGGGGAAAACTTCGACCGCCATGGTGTTATTGCTGTAGTGCCGCAGGCGCTCGTCAATATGCAACATCGCCGTGTGAACAGGATGCTCGGTATCGAGGGCATGACCAATGTGCAGCGTTTCTAGTGGGTTCTCAGGGCCACAGCCCAATAGGGCCAGCAGCGGTAAAAAACGCAGCAACTGCCTCATAGCAAAAGCGGCGGCTGATGCACGCACCGTACCGAGGCCAACGGCTCGCTCAAGGTCGTCCGCCAGTGCCAAGGGCTGTCAGCGCGTGGATCACCCCTCGCAGTTCTGCAAGGCCTTTCATACGTCCTCCATAGGAATATCCCGGCTTAAGCCGCGGATCAGCCTGCTCTGACGTCAAAGTATGACCATGATCAGGACGCATGGCTATGGCACGCTGACCGCTAGTATCTTCAGCCTCTACGGCCAACAAAGCGGCGATGAGACCGACAATATCGTTGTCACCCTCAAGATGCGCAGACTCATAAAAAGAGCCGTCACTCTCGCGTTTTATATTGCGTAAATGAACAAAGTGGATGCGGTCGCCGAACTCTTTTGCCATGGCCACTAAGTTGTTATCGCCTCGGGCACCAAAGGAACCCGCACACAGCGTTAAACCATTACTGGCACTAGGAACAGCCGCGACAAGCTTTCTGACATCCTCCGCTGTCGATAACACCCGGGGTAAGCCAAAGAGCGAAAACGGAGGGTCGTCGGGATGAATCACCATGTTGATATCGGCGACCTCAGCTGAGGGCATGATGTCCCGCAGAAAAGCGATGAGATTTTGGCGATAGGCTTCGTTATCAAACTGATTGAAATGATTGATCGCCGCTAAGACACCTGCGCGATCATAGCTCCCTTCCCCCCCCGGCAGTCCTGCAATAATATTATTTTCCAAGGCGGCAACGGCAGGCTGATCGAGGCCCTCAAAGCGCGCTCGTGCACCCTCGACGACCGCTTTATCGTAGCTATCTGTGGCTCCCGAGCGCTGCAATACAAAAATATCGTAGACGGCGAAATCGACAATATCAAAGCGCAAGGCCTGACTGTTGTCGGGCAGCACGTATTCGAGGTTGGTGCGCGTCCAGTCGACAACCGGCATAAAGTTGTAGCAGACCGTATGAATCCCAGCGGCACCGAGGTTGATCAGGGTCTTCTGATAATTGCTAATCAGGTGCCGATAGTGCCCCGACCGCGTCTTGATATCGTTATGTAGGGGTACCGACTCCACCACCGACCAAACCAGGCCGGCAGACTCAATCAGTCGTTTGTGCGCTTCAATATCGACGAGAGGCCAGACATCACCCGTAGGGATCTGTGACAGGGAACTGACAACACCGGTTGCACCGGCCTGTCGAATTTGTTCCAAAGAAACGGGGTCATCGGGACCGAACCAACGCCAGGTCTCCAACATCAGACGTATTCGCCCTTCATCCTACAGCCCTAGCCAAGTGGCTGTGAGCGGGTTTATTTAACCGGTAAGCCTCCGTGGCCAATTCGGTCGTCAGTAAATGGATGAGTGATTGTGCTTCAGGCTCTGTAATTCTTCCCTCCAAAACCCACTCCGCAAGAAATCGAGCGTCTATGCGTCGCGCCATATCATGCCGCGCTGGGATGGAGAAAAAAGCCCGGGTGTCGTCGTTGAACCCCGCAGTGTTGTAGAACCCGGCAGTCTCGGTCGTGCTGCGGCGAAACCGCAACATACCCTCAGGGCTGTCATGGAACCACCACGGCGGCCCCAAACGCAGCGCCGGATAGTGCCCTGCAAGGGGCGCCAGCTCTCTTGCATAAGTCGACTCGTCCAATGTAAACATAATGAGCTCGAAGCCTGGTTCGTTACCCACTGCATTTAGAATAGGCTGCAGGGCGTGGCAGTAGTCGACCCGCTGAGGAATATCCCCGCCTTTATCTGCACCGTAGGCTTCATAAAAGCCACGATTGTGGTTTCGTAACGCCCCGGGATGTATTTGCATAACAAGCCCATCGTCGAGACTCATGAACGCCATTTCAATCAGCATGTGCCCGCGAAACTGCGCCTTCTCTGCCTCACTTGCCGTGCCCTTTCGACATTTATCGAATAGTTGGCTGGCCACTTGTACCGTGAGCTGTGTCGTTACGGGTGACACTGGGCCGTGATCAGAAGCCGTTGCACCCAACGCTTTGAAATCGCTGCGGCGACGCCGCAATGCCTGTAGATAATCGTTATAAGTAGCGACGCCCTCCCCGGTGAGCACACCCAATTGTTCGACGTTGTCGCTAAAACCAGCGGCGTGAGGGTCGATGACATCATCGGGACGAAACGTGGTGGTTATGCGCCCAGACAGACCCTCGCTAGTCAGTTGTTCGTGGTGATGAAGGGAATCCAGCGCGTGTTCAGTCGTAGCAATGAACTGAATATTAAAGCGATCGAGCAAAGCCCTTGGCTTAAAACTACTGTGAGCAAGCAGGGAACTGATGTGGTCAAAATATTGATCAGCGGTGCTTTCATTGAGGGCGTAGTCAAGGCCAAAAACCTGTTGGAAGGTTGAGTCCAGCCACAGCCTCGAGGGTGTGCCCTGAAACAAATAGTAATGCTTAGCAAAGCAGCGCCACCCCTCACGAGGCGTAACTGCTGGCGCAGCGCCCTTTGCTACCAACCCTACCGACTGTAGGTCGACACCCCGGCTATACAGCATGCGCAGTAAATAATGATCAGGCAGAACCAGCAGGGAAAGCGGATCGCTGAAATGCGCATTTTCTGCAAACCACGCCGGATCGGTATGCCCATGGGGTGAAATAATGGGGCTATCAACAACCTGTGCGTGTAGTGACCGAGCAAGATCCCGAGCCCGTGGCTCTATGGGAAACAGGCGGTCACTGTCGACGGCTATTGGGGCGTGTTCAGACATCGCTAAATCTGCGCTCAGTGCGTATCGGCCCAGGGGCCGTTATAGAAATCGCGCAGTACGTAGAAAGCTTGTTTGCGTCGCCCGTTTTGATCGATCAATCCTTTTCGATTTCGATAGTCTTGAATTCCTGGCAGGGAGCGCAACATGGCACGAAAATCTTTGAGAATCCATGGCGTCATACCCTGAACCTGCGGGCTATGACTGAGCATGGCAATCTGAGCGCGATAAACCGCGGCCTGATAATCCTCGGTCCAAACACCCTCACCGCGCTTGCCCGCTTTGGCACCGGCACCAAACTCAGAAATAAACATAGGTTTACCAAAAGCCGTACTCATGGTGACTTGGGGTATAAATTGCAGCATGAGTTTACGGATAGTTTGTTCACTCACGCCCATTTGCGGCGCCAACGCTCGCGCGTAATACCAGCCAAAATACTCGTTGTAGCTAACGATATCTACCAGCTCACCCAGTGGGTCGTCGATCACCAACGTAAAACTCGACCCGGGCTCTGGCGCAGCCTCACCGGCAGCTGCCAGGACACCTTGAAAAATGGCCTTTTCCTCATCACTGGCGATATCGCTGCCCTGGCCGTGGGCCGCTAAATGGGCCGCCACATGCTTGAGCTCTCGGCGGGTATCGCCTAGCAATGCCGCTGACACCAGTCGGCTGTCATCGAGTTCTCTTACATCGTCGATTAAGCGGCCCAAAAACTTCATGCGCGACTCGGAATAGGGCGTCTCATTGGCAACCGACCAGATGACAACACTGGCGCGATTCCAGTCGCGTTCGATGAGGCGCGAAATTTGGTCTCGTGCTATCGCTAGCGTATCGGCATTTTCCCAGGCAATGTTCCAGTAAATAGGAACTTCCTCCCACAGCAAAATGCCCATCTCATCGGCAACCCGGGCCGCATGACGTGAATACGGGTAGTGTGCCGCTCGCACAAAGTTAACGCCCAGATTCTTAGCCTCGTTGAAGAGCACTCGCATATCGGCTTCGGAGTACGCCACACCATCACGACCTATCGGTTCCTCGTGGGTGGAAATGCCCTTAAATTTAATCGGCTCACCATTGAGCATAATGGTGGTGCCTGAGGTTTCAATGGTTCTAAAACCAATCTGATCGCTGACCCGGTCATCACCGGCAGCCAGCTCTACCCGATACAATTTTGGCGCGTCTGGATGCCAGAGTTCTGGTTGTGCCGGAATGCTCAGCTGGGCGTCACCATTGTCGCTGATGCGCGCCGTCTGACTGATGTCGAGTTGGGGTATAACAACCGTGACCTCGTCACCAGCTGCAAACCCCTCAGTCGCAACTTCCGCGGTAATGGCGTTGCGATCGTTGTTGAGCACAACTTTGGCATTCACAATGTATTGCTCAGGTGTCGCCACCAGCATGACATCGCGGGTAAGACCGCCGTAAGGCCACCAGTCGGTTCGCCCGGTAGGCACGGTATCGTCACCCAGACGATTGTTAATGCGAATAACTAAATCATTGCCCTCGGGTTGCAGGTGCGCTGTTACGTCAACTGAAAAGGGCACATAACCGCCCTTGTGACGCGCCACCGGCGCACCGTTTAGAAAAA
This sequence comes from Luminiphilus sp. nBUS_16, assembly GCF_051201645.1. Lineage (GTDB taxonomy): Bacteria > Pseudomonadota > Gammaproteobacteria > Pseudomonadales > Halieaceae > Luminiphilus. Next base: position 3,243,666 of record NZ_CP179205.1, read on the forward strand.
CCGTCGCGTCAAAATTGGCGCCACCAAACCACAAGTGATACCGCGTATCGGCCTCAGCCTCGACATTGAAATTGCGTTGGTACCACACCGTGTCTCGATAGAAAAAAAGCTCTTGCCGCTGGGTATTGAAATCACCGGGCACACGAATATCAGCAGCGTCTGGGTAGCTGTATTCCAGCAATTGGAAAGCGTCGACCGGGGTCCGTGTCGTCGCCCAGCCTCCAAAAAAGCCACCTGGCGTCCCGACCTGCATAGGGTCCACAAGGAGCTTCCAACTCCCGTTGAGGCTTTGGGGCTCTCGAGAATCTACCCAGCCCATTACAGCACTCGCAGGCTCGGGCACCACTAGCTCTGGAGTTACAAAGGGCGCAGGCTCTTCATCTTCCTCAGCAGCCCAAAGGGGATTTGCCGCCAGCATGCTCAGTAATACCGCCCAAATTAGAGTGCCTAAATGTTTTCCCATGGTCCCTTCCCAAATTTATTATTTTCCAATGATCGGCCCAAATCATAAGGTCGAGAGACACCGGTGTCTACCCGCAAATCCAATTTACGGTATGCTGCACACCGAACCGCATTAAAAAGCTCAACCCAACGGGGCGCTTTTAGAGACAGGCATGGATTCAAAAAATAAAAACCTCAACATCAATGAAGTAGCCCGTCTTGCAGGGGTTTCCAAGAAATCGGTCTCCCGAGTTCTCAACGAACAAAAGGGCGTATCCGACGCTACCCGAGAGCATATCAAAAGCATTATGGCCGAGGTGGGCTACCAGCCCAGCCGCCAGGCACGCGCTCTTGCGAGCGCCCAATCCTTCTTACTGGGCCTTGCCTACAACAACCAGAACCCCAGCTATGTGCTGGATCTTTTAAACGGCTCGCAACTCGCCGCCAATGCTCTGGGCTATGAGATTGTGATGCACCGCATGGACGCTAATAATCGCGCAGTCGACGAGATTATTAGCTTCATGCGACGCTCGGGTTGTGACGGGCTTATTCTTACCCCGCCCCTGTCAGAATCGGCCTCAATTGTTGCCAAGCTGTGCGATGAAGGCTGGCCCGTCGTGCGCATCGCCGGTGACAACGCCGATTTCCCAATGCCGCAAATACGCTATAACGATAGGACTGCAGCACTGAAAATTACCAACCAGCTCATTGCAGCGGGACATTCCGCAATTGCATTTATTGGCGGCCCAGCCAATGCCGGCCCCACGCTTCGAAGATTGGCGGGGGTGCGCGATGCCATGGCTCTGAACGACCTCAACCTGAACGATGCAGACATTCAGTACGGCGACTTTACCTTTGAATCAGGCCGGCGCTGTGCGGAGTTGCTGCTGGCACAGGAGCAGCGCCCCAGTGCTGTCATTTGTGCCAATGACGAGATGGCCGCGGGTGTTTTTCAAACGGCTGCCGCCCTAGAGCTGACCATTCCCCGAGACCTATCCGTAACCGGCTTCGATAACTCCCCCGTCGCGTCCCACCTTTGGCCGCCATTAACGTCGGTTAGGCAACCGGTTCAGGAAATGACGGCCCTTGCCGTGGAACTACTGGTGAACCCCAGAGACCAAACCGAGGCCATACAACAATTTGAAGCCCAAGTGGTGACACGCGCCTCAACAGCCCAGATCAATTCCTAGCTCCAAAACGCTCTAGTCCAATCGAATGGCAAAAAAGCTTGCGCCACCAATAAGACACCGGTTACCCTAAAAAATTAAACAACAACAAAAAGAGGAATCTGGCATGTCATTACGTGACCCCAAGCGGTTTGGCGGTAAAACTACATTGGCTATTGCAATAGCAGGCTTATCCCTTGGGATGACAAGCCCAGCGCTTCACGCACAACAAGACGATGAAGCCCTGACGCTAGAGGTGGTTCGCGTAGTCGCACAAAAGCGCGAAGAGAGCGTATTTGAAGTCCCCGCGGCCGTCACCGCAATATCGGCGGAGATGTTGGCTAACAGTGGCATTAATGACTTCTCCGGCCTGACATCGCTGGCACCATCGCTCACCATACAAGATGCAGCAAACACCGGTAATGCCAGTATCAACCTCCGTGGCATAGGCACGTATGCTTTTTCTATTGGCGTGGAGCCCAGCGTGTCAGTCATTGTCGATGACGTGCCCGTGGTCCAACAAGCGCAGGCCTTTAACACTCTGGCAGATATTGAACGTGTCGAGGTTTTGAGGGGCCCTCAAGGTACCTTGTTCGGCAAAAATGCTTCGGCGGGTGTCATCAACATTATTACTGCAGGCCCCACTGAAGAGCTGGAAGGCTTCATTGAGGGTTCTTTTACTGACGACGACGAATATCGCATCAATGCGGCCCTATCCGGTCCCATCGGTAACAGCGCCGGCTTTCGACTCAATGCCTACACCCACGAGCGCGATGGACACATAACTAACCTCACTAATGGCAGCGACCTCAATGGTGACGAGGGTTTCGGCGTTAGAGGCAAGCTGGTGATTAATGCCAGTGAAGCTTTGTCGCTGCAGTTTGTCGCCGACTACAGCGAACGGGACGTGGCGGGCACAGCTGCTACCTATCGTGACATTCCACCGGGCTCGGCGCTGTTTGGTGCCTTTCCGACATCGCTTTTTACTGACGGTATTACCCCGGGTGAGGACAACCGCAATACCCGCCTCGATTACACGCCAAAGTCCGACAATGAGCAGTTAATGACCTCGTTCAAATTTTCCTACGATATGGGGGGCTACCGTTTAGTGGGTGTCACCAGCTATCAGGACTGGAGTTATGTGTTTGAGCAGGATGTAGACGGCACCGAATTTAACATTGCCGGCGCGTTTACCGGCGGCGCCCTCGACGGTGGCATTTATCAGATTGGGCCTTTTGACGCCGACCAGATTACCCAGGAACTGCGACTTGAATCTCCAACCGATGGCAACATGGATTACGTCGTGGGCCTCTGGTACTCCGACGCCAATACCGATCGCGTCTTCAACCGGCTACCGCTGTTTGTCGCCGACTGGGAGGCTGCCTCAGGGAATACCAATATGGCCGCTTTCGGTCAGCTTAACTTCCATTTGTCCGATCGCCTCGATCTCACCGCGGGTGGCCGTTTTGGCCGAGAGGAAATCGATGTGTACTTTCAAGATTTCGCTGCAGGCACCGTTTATGACAGCGACGACTCTGAATCTTATGCCGTCGGTAAGCTAGCCCTTCAGTACGCAATTCGCGATGACATGTTCACCTACGCGAGTATTTCTACCGGCTACAAGGGTCAGGGCTATGACATTAGCTCGGGCTTCGACCAGTCTCGCGCTGACAACCCCGTGGGCTCTGAGGATGCCGTCTCTTACGAAGTGGGCCTGAAAGGTTCACTCCTAGACGGGCGCGCGCAGTTCAGCGTGGTGGCCTTCCTGACAGACTATGAAGACTTCCAGGCACAGAGCTCGAAGGTAGATGTTAACGAGGGCCTCACCTTTAAGCTTAACAACGTGGGTGAATTACGCACCAAGGGCATAGAAGCTGACTTCGCTGCGCAACTGTCCTCATCCCTGAGGTTCGATGCCGGCTTAGCACTCATTGACGCTGAAATCGCTGAGTTCCCCGGAGCAAACTGTTATCCGGGTCAGACCGAGCAACAGGGTTGTGTAGGCGGTTCTCAAAACTTAGCGGGCAAGCCCCTCGCGAACTCTCCAGACTTTAAATACAATCTGGGGCTGACTTGGGAGTCATCGCCTTCAGGATGGCCTGTTGTGCTGTTTGCCAACGGAAACTACAGCTATCAAGACGATATAAACTTCTCGCTGCTGGCTAACCCAAGGACCATTCAGGATGGCTACGGTATTGCCAACTTCAGCGCAGGCGTCGAGGGCGCAGATGGAGGCTACCGAATCACTCTGTTTGTGAATAACGCCTTTGACGAGCAATACGCTACTGCTATCGGCGACAGCTCGGGGTTTTACGGTGGCGCACCGGTTCTTACGCAACTGTTGCCACGTAACGCCGAGCGGTATTTGGGCGTAAAGGGGCGTTTATCTTTCTAAGATCGCCTAGCCTTAACGCTTTAGAGCGCATTGAGAAGCTGCCATGGGGCGGCTTCTTTTTTTAGTGAGTTATTTTGAAACGTTTATCTGAAACCACACTGATTGACACTGAAGTCCCAGCTTTTGTAGCCGTAAGCGATTACCCCCGCCATGCGACTCCCAAGGTCGTTCATCTGGGCGTGGGCGCTTTCCATAGAGCGCACCTCGCCGCCTATTTTGACCAGATGAATGAGCTGATAGACAGCCCCTGGCTCATCACAGGCGCGTCCTTGCAGCGGCGCCGGGCAGCTCAGCAACTCAACCCGCAGCAAGGCCTTTTCACTCACTGGGCAAGAGAACTGTCGGGGGATCACTACCGCATCGTTCGTGCACTGACAGGGGTGCTCTATGCCCCCGATGAAAACCAAACCCTTATCGACCTTATTGCCGCCCCCCAGACCCAGCTGGTGACCTTAACGGTGACAGAAAAAGGTTATTGTCTGAATTCTGCCACGGGTGAGCTCGACACATCGCACCCGGAAATTGTTGCCGACCTAAAAACACCCCAACAGCCGAAGTCAGCGATTGGCGTTCTGGCGCGGGGTTTGCAGCTGAGAAAAGCACGCCATGGGGGACCCATCACGATACTGTCTTGCGACAACCTGCCCCTCAATGGACAGTGTTGCCGCGAGGCCGTGAGAAGTTTTGCGGGCCTTTGCGAGGCATCGCTGCAATCCTGGTTAGACAACAACGTTGCCTTTCCCTGCTCCATGGTCGATCGAATTTGCCCGGCGATTAGCGACGATCAGTTGGCCCAGGTGCATGACCTTCTGGGGCTTGAAGATCAGGGCGCAGTTATTACTGAAGCCTTTAGCCAATGGGTTGTTGAAGACAACTTCGCGGGTGATCGGCCCCCACTGGAGCTCGCGGGGGTCACCCTCGTTGACTCGGTAGAGCACTGGGAGTCACGCAAGCTACGCCTACTCAATGCGGCTCACTCGGCAATGGCATACCTTGGCGGCCTGGCAGGGCTTGCCACGGTAAATGACGCAGTTGCCACGCCCCAGCTGCAAGCATTTGTACAGGCGCTGTGGCAAGAAACCGCCGAGACCATTACTGAGGAGGCACGTTCTGAAGTTAGTACTTACTGCGATGCTTTACTGCTGCGCTTTGCCAATCCCAATCTAGACCATCAGCTGACACAGATTGCTTCGGACGGCAGCCAGAAGCTGCCCCAGCGGATTCTCGCGCCCTTGGCCGAGAGGCTGGCCTCGGGCCAGGACGCACCCCACCTGACCAGCATTGTTGCCGCATGGCTGCACTGGCATTGGGGCACCACACTTAACGGGCAACCGGTGGCCTCACACGAGCCCATGGCACAAGAGTTTGCAACACTGATTGGCCGCCGTGATCGGCAAGATGAAACTGCAGCTCAGGATCTGGCCATGGCCTACCCCGCCCTTGCCGATTTAATTAGGCGCTTTCCCGATTGGCAGGATGTGCTGATCAGCCGCTTCAAGGCGCTGCCCAGTTCACCCCTAGTGAATGACACCCATCGAACGCCCTAAACGTCCCTGAGAAAATCGTCCGCTTAGCACAGCCTGCCAATCAGGTGGCGCCCCACTGATGTAGTAGGCCAACCTCAGGCTTGAATTAACTCTTACCATTACCCCCCCCGCCTGCACTACTCACGTTGGTTCTATGGCTTCCCCAACAATTTATTCGGCTAGCTATAGCAATGCAGCAGTTTCGGACGCTGGGACAAAGCAAATTACCCTGTACCGATGGCAACCCGCTTATACTTGGCCCCCCCCTACGACCGCGCTGATTTAAGGAATCATCATGGAGTTTCTCTATCCCCCAATAGAACCCCGACACCACGGCTGGCTAAACGTTGGCGACGGTCACGAAATTTATTTTGAAGAATCGGGCAATCCTGAGGGCAAACCCTGCGTCTTTGTGCACGGTGGTCCTGGGGGCGGGTCATCTCCGGAAGCTCGGCAATTTTTTGATCCCGAGCGGTATCGCATTGTGGTGTTTGACCAGCGCGGCTGTGGTCAGTCGCGACCCCATGCCTCGCTAGAAGCCAATACGACTTGGCATTTGGTGTCGGACATAGAACGGCTGCGGGAATCCTTAAATATTAAGCAATGGCTAGTATTTGGCGGATCATGGGGAAGTACGCTCGCCCTCGCCTATGCACAAACGTATCCCGAGGCCGTCACCGAGCTGGTGCTGCGCGGTATTTTTCTATTACGCCCTCAGGAAATTCACTGGTTTTATCAAGAGGGTGCCAGCGCCCTGTACCCCGACACTTGGCAAAACTACCTGGCACCCATTCCAGAAGCCGAACGCGGTGATTTAGTAACGGCCTTCCATAAACGTTTAACCAGCGACGATGAGGCGACACGCCTCGCTGCCGCCCGGGCTTGGTCAGTGTGGGAAGCGTCAGCGAGCTTCCTCATTCAAAACGGCGATTTTATGGAAAAGTTGGACGCCCCCGATGCCGCTCTGGCAATGGCGCGTATTGAATGCCACTACTTTGTTAATGACGGATTTTTTGATGGCCCCAATGAGCTAATAGAAAATATCGATCGAATTCGGCATATACCCACCGTGATTGTGCAGGGGCGCTACGACGTCGTGTGCCCCCCCGTAACCGCCTGGGATTTGCATAACGCCTGGCCCGAAGCCGAGTTTAATCTCATACCCAATGCCGGACATTCGGCCTTCGACCCCGCCAATACCCAAGCCCTGGTAGCAGCAACTGATAACTTTGCCGCTTAACATAGACACCGTGGTCTATGGCCTTGCTCAGCCCGCCTAGAGCCCTCGCTTGCGGGAGGGCTGAGCCCGCTTTTAGGCTGTAGACTTGCATCCGCAGCGGTACAAAGGGTTCTGTTGGGCTGCAAACTTAGTGCGCCCTATTGGTGCAGCCTAGTTATTGCGACCTGAGCGCCACGACATCGGCGAGGACGACTTAGCAAGCTCGGTTTGCTTAGCGTTGGGATCATCCGCATTCAGCGCTGTGGTATTCTGTATTTTTTTCAAATTGAGTCCCAATATGCGCCTTTTCAAGCGAATTGCCATTGGCACCCTATTACTGGTTATCACGGTTACCACAGGCGCCGCCTTCTGGTTCTGGATTACCCCCGTGGGCGTCAACAACTACGTCAACAAAGTATCACTGCAACTGGCTACTGATTCTCCAGAATTGCTCACCAGCATTGGCCTTATCGATAACACCTTCCTTGATTTTCACAGTGGCAAATTGAGTGACTACACTCAGGCCGGTGAAGATGAGTCTTTGGAAACTCTACGGCAAGCTCGGGCCGGGCTCGATGCCTATGGCCCTGAGGGCTTAGAGGGACAAGAACTGCTGAGCTGGCAAATTGCCGCCTGGTTCTTCGACGATATACTCAGGCAATCGGAGCGAGAATACAGCGGCTACCGCATTAACCAGCTGAGCGGTGTTACCGTAAACCTGCCCGAATTTCTCACTGACACCCATGCCATCATCGACCGCCGCAGTGCCGAGCGCTATGTGGAGCGCCTGGAAGAGTTTGGGCGTGTGCTGCGAGAAAGTCGCGAACGCGTGGTTGATGACCGCGACCATGGTGTTGTCCCTCCCGACTTCATTATTGAAAGTGCACTGGTTGGTATGCGCAAATTCGTCGCCGGGGGCGTCTCGGAAAACATTCTGGTCACCTCATTACCCGAGCGCTTAGCGTCAGTAGAAGAGCTCGACGAGGACAGCCGAGCCCAGCTGCAAGCCGCCGCCGAAGCCGTTGTCAGCGAAGCTGTGATTCCTGGCTACGAGGGCATTATTGCGCTCTTTGAAGACATGGCCTTAACCGCTAATCACGATGCCGGGGTTTGGCGCTTACCCGACGGCGAAGCCATTTATAAAGACCGCCTGCTTTCGAGCACCTCTACTGATTACAGTCCCGAGGAAATTCACAATACCGGGCTCGCCGAGGTGGCTCGTATTGCCATTGAAATGCACGCCATTATGGATGCCCAAGGAGTACCCGAGGGCGCTTTAGGTGAGCGCGTGCAGGTGGTTATGGAGGACCCCAGCCAACAGTTTCCTAATACCGATGAAGGTCGAGAGGAAATGATCGAGTACCTGAAGGCCTTCGACGCCAAGGTATTGGCTCAGGCTGACCAGTTCTTTATTACGATTCCTCCCCAGCCTCTGGAAATCATCAGAGTCGCTCCAGAAAGAGAGGATGCCTCTCCCGGCGGCTATTACAGCGGGCCGGCTCTCGATGGTTCGCGGCCGGGTCGGTTTTATATCAATCTGAAAGATACCGCTGACAATCCGCGCTGGAAGCTCCCCACCTTAATGATTCACGAGGGATCTCCCGGCCATCACTTCCAAATATCTGCGGCACAACTTATTGAAGACGTGCCCATGCTGCGTAAGCTGTCACCCTTTACCGCTTTTGCAGAAGGCTGGGCACTGTATTCGGAGCGCATTGCCAAAACCGATATGGGCTTGTACGACGATGATCCTCTGGGTGATTTGGGACGCCTGCAGGCCGAGATGTTTCGTGCCGTGCGCTTGGTCGTGGACACGGGCCTGCACGCCAAACGCTGGAGCCGTGAACAAGCCATTGAATACATGGTAACCAATACGGGCATGACCGAAGACGAGGTAACCCGAGAGATCGAACGCTATGTGGTGATACCCGGCCAAGCAACCGCTTATAAAACCGGACAACTGGCCCTGCTCGATTTGCGGGCCGAAGCCGAGGCCCAGTTGGGTGACCGTTTTGACGTGCGAGAATTCCATGAGCTGGTGCTCATGAATGGCGCGATGCCCCTAGCTCTGCTGCGCGAACAAGTGGAAAACTGGATTGCACAACAGGCTGGCTCCTGAGAGCCCATCACGGCGAACAACACAATGGCCTACCTCGGTAGGCCACGAGTAAAGGAAGGCCACGACGGCGCCATCGCAGCGTTCGACGATACGCCAGTAAAAGCTATCGCGAGCCATGCATTGGGGGCCATTTATGCGCGCACATTGAAACGCGCACATGAAAACTAGGGCTAAGCGGCAGCGGGTCGTAGCCCACAAGGTGATCCTGCGGTTCGGGCATCAGTTCCTGCCATCTGTTCCGGGCATTCGTCGATGAAGACACATCAGCTATAATTGCGTTCAGGGTCAGCGAAAGCGGAAAAATGCTTTTAAAGGTGACAACCCCGACCCCCATAAACAGGCAATGCTGCAATGGGCCTCACTTTTAAATAGGGCTCATGCAAATAAGGCTCAAGTAAGTAAGGCGCAAAAACCTGTGATAGAGCACCTTAGTGTTCTGAGCAACGCCTACCCCGCAATTTGCCGGGGGTTTTACAAATGACTGACCGACATTTAATCTCTGTGGCCTGAATACTTTAAAAGCGCCACCTACCTTAATAAAAAGGGCTACGCCATGACCGCATCCGAACCCCAACTGACCACCGCTGATGTTCTGACACAACTCAACGCGACTTTGAACAGCCAAAAACAGAGCTATCTTGCCGAAGGCGCCGTCAGTGCTGAAGTGCGCATGGATCGACTCGATCGTGCTCTGGATATTTTGGTGCGTCACGCCGAGCGAATCAGTGAAGCCATGAATGCTGACTTCGTCTGCCGCCCTCGACAGATCAATATGATGACCGACGTCGCCGGGTCGATCGATTGCATCAAGCACAACAAAAAGCATCTCAAGCGCTGGATGAAATCTGAGTCACGACCCAGCAAGTTTCCACTGGGCCTTCTGGGCAGCCGCTCAAAAATTGAGTATCAACCCAAAGGGGTCGTGGGCATTATCGCCCCCTGGAACTTCCCCGTTGCCATGGTGTTTGAACCCCTAGCCAGCATTTTAGCGGCGGGCAACCGTGCCATGATTAAGCCCTCAGAGTTCACGCCACAAACCGCCAACTTGCTGGCTGAAATTATTGCCGAAGCTTTTGACCCCGATGAAGTGACCGTGATCACCGGCGGACCCGATGTCGGCCAGGCATTTTCATCGCTGCCTTTCGACCACATGATCTTTACCGGCGCTACGAGCATTGCCAAGCACATTATGGCGGCTGCGGCGAAGAACCTGGTTCCTGTGACCCTAGAGCTAGGGGGCAAGTCGCCTACCGTTATCTCTCGCAGCGCCGACCTCGAGCTTAGCCTGGAGCGAATTATGAGCGGCAAGTGCCTTAACGCCGGTCAAATCTGTATTGCCCCCGACTACCTCATGGTGCCTGAGGAATCCCTCGATGAAGTGATTAAAATCACGCAGTCAGTAGTTGGGCAGATGTACCCCACCCTCCTTGATAACCCCCAGTACACGTCGGTCATTAACCAGCGCCACCATGACCGCCTGTCGGGTTACCTTGCCGATGCAGAAAGCCAGGGCCTGCAGGTGATTCCCATTAATCCGGCGGATGAATCTTTTGAGACGTCGAAAAGCATGAAGATTCCGCCGACGATGGTGATTAACCCCACGGATGACGCCAAGTGCATGCAGGAAGAAATGTTTGGTCCGATTCTGCCGATCGTTACTTATCGCAGCTTTGACGACACCATTGACTACATCAACAGCCATCCGCGTCCGTTAGCGGCCTACTACTTTGGTACCGATGCTGCGGAAGAGGAGAACTTCCTCAAGCGCACCACCTCCGGCGGCGCCTGTGTCAATGACGTTATGTTCCACATGCTGCAGAAAGACCTACCTTTTGGCGGCGTCGGTCCCAGCGGTATGGGGGCTTACCACGGCATTGAAGGCTTCAAAACCTTCAGCCACGGCAAGTCGGTGTACAAGCAAACCCTGTCCTTCAATGTCTCGAAGCTGGGCGGTTTCTTGCCACCCTATGGCGACGCCGCAGAGAAAGCGATTAAAGCTCAGGTTAAACGCTAAGCCGCTGCCAAAGACAATGCTGTTACTCGATGTCACTAGGGCCAGTTCGCTGGCCCCAACAGCAGGGGCCCACCATGGCTGAACTGAAACGTCGCGCGGTTACTGACGCCCAGAAACAATTCCGTCGACAGGAAATACTCGACGGCGCCCGGGCCTATTTTGAAGCCGCTGGCTATGAAGGGTTTACGATGACCCAGCTGGCGAGTCGGCTGGGTATTGTTAAAGGCACGCTGTATCTGTACTTCCCCACTAAAGAAGCGATTATCCTCGCGTTATATGCACGAGCCCTCGAGGACTGGTGCGAGGCGGTAAAAGTGAAACTGGCTGCGCCGATAGCCGGCGACGATTTTATCCAGCTGTTTTACGACACCGCCACCACCGACCCCATACTGATACCCATACTGACGCGGCTTGAACATGTCATTGAACACAACATATCGGTTGAACTGCTGGTAGAAGCCAAGCGTCACTTTCAAGCCTGCTTCGCGGGTATTGCCGACAAAACACAAAGCGCCCTTGGCCTCGCACCGGAACAAGCCCGTGAACTCATCTTGACCTTGGGGGTATTGCTCTCGGGAGCATCTCAAAGTGATCAGGGGCCATCGCTGGAGGGAGAGGAACTGCCTCAAGACGTGCTTGATTTTATCGACAGCCTGTCTTCCCAGCGCATCTTTGTTACCAACGGCCGGCGCATACTAGCGGGCATTCGTGGCGGTCAGTAAGTCCTTGATCGGCACATCTCACTGCAGCGCTAACGCACCTCGACGCTACCGCGCTCACTCTGCACGGACTGTTGAAGCCCCGCCGCGACAGCCCACAGTTACCGCCACGTTTACTTTTAAACCCGCTTTAGACTGGGCGTGAACACCTTGCCCACCTCATTTTTACTTAACCCCCGGAGAGTCCTATGACCGTAAACCGACAGTGGCTGCTCGCCAAACGCCCCGACGGCATGATTGGCCCCGATAACTTTAAATACACCGAAACCGCCGTGCCCACCCCGGGGGATCAGGAAGTGCTAATTCGCAATTTGTACTTCTCCTTTGACCCCACCCAACGCAACTGGATGGTTGATCGCCCCAGCTACCTGCCCCCGGTAGGTTTGGGTGAAGTCATGCGCGCAGGTTCGGTAGGCCAAGTCGTAGAGTCGCGTCATAGCGACTTCAACGTAGGTGACCTGGTGCAAACCACCGGCTGCTGGCAAGACTACGTGGTACTAGCACCGGGCGAAGGGCCCATGGGGCTCAACGTGTTACCCCAAGGCGTGCCCCCTGAGTTGATGCTGTCTGTGCTGGGCATTACCGGCATCACGGCCTACTTTGGCCTGCTCGATGTTGGTAAGCCCATAGCCGGAGACACAGTGTTGGTGTCGGGTGCTGCCGGTGCGACCGGGTCGGTTGCTGCGCAAATTGCCCGTATTAAAGGCTGCCGCGTCGTGGGTATTGCCGGAGGTCCTGAAAAGTGTGCCTGGCTTACCGACACCGCCAAGCTCGATGTTGCCATTGACTACAAAGCCGGCGATTTAGATGCCCAGATTGGCGCCGCCTGCCCGGAAAAATGGAACGTCTTTTTTGACAATGTTGGCGGTAGCACGATGCAAGCGGCCCTCAACCACATTTCTCTCAATGCCAGAATCGCCATGTGCGGCGGCATTTCGGGTTACAACGATACCGAGCCCCAGCCCGGCCCCAATAACCTGATGAACCTGGTGACCAACCGTGGCCGCATGGAGGGTTTTATTATTCTCGATTACCTCCACCGTGCCGCCGAAGCAGTGCAGGAGTTAATTGGCTGGGTAGGCTCAGGGGAAATCCAATATCAGGTCGACGTGCAAGAAGGGTTCGATAACATTCCCGCCACCTTGCAGCGGCTGTATACGGGCCAAAACAAAGGCAAGCAGCTGCTTAAGATTGCCGACCCCGAGTAAGACTCAACTCAGCCAGCGCGCGTTTTATTCGGGCACGGGCTGCAGTGTCGGGGCTTAGGGCTTAGGGCTTGGGCTTGGGGCTTGGGGCTTGGGGCTTGGGGCTTGGGCAACATTGGGCCAAGCCCGGAACAAACAAAAACCACGAAAGTGTCAGGGCTTGATATGCCCATCCAAATGCTGCTCACCAAAAGCTTTCATAGCGCGCAGCATAGGTTTCAGTGCCTTGCCCCGCTCGGTGGGTATGTATTCAAACCGGGGCGGTCGCTCCTGATACGGCACTTTCTCCAGAAGCCCAAGTCCCACTAATTTACGCAGCCGGTCGCTTAATAAATTGGTGGGGATGCGCTCTCTACTGGCGCAGAAATCGGCAAATGTGCGGCCCTTCAAAAACAAGGCATCGCGCATAATGAGCAAGGTCCAACGATCTCCCATGAGATCTAGCGACCTTGCAATAGGACAAGGCGATCGATGCTCGATTGCCTGAGCTGGAGTGGAGGTGGTGTTTGCGTTGTCGGGCTTCATGGTGTGCTTTGACCCCGCCTTAGGGCACCCCATTTTAGGGCGCTCACCATGATCATGCCGTAAATGACCATGCCGAACCCTGCGGCGTAAAACACCCCCGCCAATCCCCAGTTGGTCACGTTAATAAAAATCAGAGCACCGCCAACCGCCAAAATAGCCCTAAGAAAGAGCGATACCACGGGCCAGAACATAACCCCCGCACCCTGACAGGCAAAGTACAAAGACAAACCCAAGCCCTGAAAAGCAAAGCAGGGTCCGACAATTTGTATGTACTGCTTGGCCGCTGCCTGCACGACGGGGTCCTCGGTGAATGCAGGAATCCAGAACTCAGGAAACAGCGCCAAACTTACCCCAATGACCCCGGCTAGCAGCGCTGATCCCATACCTCCCACCCAGCAAATGCGCTCGGCCCGTTTGATATCACCGGCACCCACACTCATGCCCACCAGCGATGTCATGGAAGCGCCAATACCAAATACCAGGGGAATTAGAAGAAACTCAATGCGCGAGCCTATGCCGTAGCCGGCCAGCGCCTGTTCACCAAAGCGCCCAATAATGGCCGTTAGGCAAAGGATGCTAGTGACCGTGAGCACCGGTGAAAGGGCCGCGGGCAGTGCCACCTTCAAAATTTCTTTAAAGTGCCGAGCCTCAAACCCAAATTGAGTCCAGCGAATTTTGATCACTGTGTTACCCATGATCAGGCGTAACAGCATGACCCCACTAAGCAGGCCGGCAGTAATCACAGCCGACACTGCAGCACCGACAATACCCAGCTGCGGGGCACCAAAGGCACCGAGGACCAGGGCACCGGAGAGTGGCACCTGTACAAAAGCACTGGCAGTCATGACCAGTGCGGGAAATTTCATATCCCCCATGCCCCGATAAATAGCGCTCACCACGCCCATAAACCAGAGAAAGATACCCCCCGAAAACAACACCAGGCAGTAGCTTACGGCCTGATCAAGAATGTCGTTGCTGCCTCCCAGAAAGCGTAAAAAAGACACCCCAAAAAGCCCGAACAGCGTTAACAGCAGCAAGGCCCCCAGAGCGGCCAAGGCCAGTGCATGCCAAATAAGTTGTTCGCCACGCTCTCGATCGCCCGCGCCCAAGGCCCGGGCAATAGCCGAGGCAACAGCACCACCCATGGCTCCCCCGGACAGGGTTTGGGTAAGCATTAAAAGCGGAAATACCAGCGCTATGGCGGCCAGAGAAGCGCTGCCCAGCTGACCGATAAACCAAACCTCGGTCATGCTGACACCGGCCTGAATAAAAAAGGCAATGCTATTGGGCGCCGACATGCGGACCAGCAAAGGTATGGGGGGCGCAGTTAGTAAAAGGCGGGTTCGATCATCCATAACGCGGCAAGCATTTAACAAGTTTTGGCAGGAGGGGTTGCATTAATAAAGCAGTCACTTTAATAATGCAAGTGACTACCAAGTCTTTGAGAAAAAGCACGCAATAACGAATAACAAATAAAAGTAATGAGGACGCTTTATGGAGTATTGGTTACTGATGGGCGGTGCAGCGCTGTCACTGGTGGGCGGCTTGTTCCACGGCGTTGCGGGTCACAAAATTTATATGGGCAACATTAACGCCAGCAACCTCGAGTCGATCGCAAAATCGCTAAGCCTGGTGAGTTGGCATATGTTCACGATATTGCTGATTGTGGGTGGAGGCACTTTGGCCTGCGTAGCCTATGAGCCCGCCATGGCGCTCATGGCCTACCCCATTATTTTAGTCAATGCCGGCGGGGCACTCATGTTTCTCGCCTTCGGGCTCGGGGGTCATGGCCAGCTGCTGCGTTTACCCGGCATGTATCTCATGAGTGGCACCGCCATTTTGGCGTGGCTGGGTATCAGCTAAGCGCCTGGGCTGGCGGTAGGCTGGCGGTTGCGGTTGGAATTGCCGTTGAAAGCGGTGAATTCATAACATGTTATGAATTTCCTGGCGCTGGGCTTATGCAACCGACACTGGGGCCAGTACAAGCTAGGGCCAGCACAAACTAGGCCCCGCACAAGCTAGGCCCCGCTAAATTTTAAGCCAAACACCACTCAGCTCGGGTTGGCACCCTAGCACCCTCAGCCCTCGTCAACGGCCACTGCTTTTGGCAAATATGACATCGGGCGCATCAGGCTGCCAGGGCGAATACTTAGCCATAACGCCAGTAAAGGTATCTGACGCCAGCCAGTCGTTTAACCATGTGCGCACTGCTGGATACGGTGCGTCTAGCCACCAGGTGGGATCGACACCGGCAAACTGCCGGACAAAGGGAAATACCGCCACGTCGGCCCGTGTTCCCTGCTCACCGCCCAACCAGCGCTGCACGCTTAAGCGTTGCTCCAAGTCGGCAATAAACCCCTCGGCCTGCTCACGGTAATACACCGCCGACTGTTCAGGATGACGATCGGCGTATTTGTACTTATCGAGCCAGCCCTTAAAACCCTCATCGCAGGCGTTAATAAGCGCGGCTGTTTCGGGGGAGGCGTCGGCCCAGCTATTGGGGTCATTTTGCTCGAGGGCCCAATCGATAATGGCGAGGCTTTCTTCGATCACCGTGCCGTTTGATAAAACCAGCACCGGCACTGTGGCCTTCGGCGAAGCGTTAATGAGTGCAGCTGGTTTATTGCGCAGCACGACTTCTCGCAGGCTCACTGCGGTGCCCGAGGCCCAAATCGCCATACGCGCGCGCATAGCATAGGGGCAGCGACGAAAGGAATACAAAATAGGCAGCGAGCTCATGGCGCCTACCCTAACAGGGCTTAGGCTTAGGGCACAGACGGCAGCAGACGCCTTGGGCGAGTCGGGGTAAGCTAGAGCCATAGGCCAATGGAAGTAATGCCATGCGCGAAGACAGCAGCAGTGCCCACAGCAATGACCTTGGCAGCACCAGCGCCACCAGCACCGGTTCGAAACAGGGCGCGGTCGACTATGAATCTGTGGACAGCGGCTACCTAGAACAACGCCAGCTTAAGCAAGGCACGGCAGGGTGGATTTTGCTGGCCGGGCTGGGGGTGTCTTATGTGATCTCGGGAGACTTTGCTGGCTGGAACTTTGGTTTTGCCCAAGGGGGCTTTGGCGGCATGTTTATTGCCACTGTGCTTATTGCCCTCATGTACGGCTGCATGGTGTTTGGCCTTGCCGAGCTGTCGGCCATGATTCCCACCGCGGGTGGCGGCTACGGCTTTGCCCGACGCGCCATGGGCCCGGTGGGTGGCTTTTTAACCGGCACGGCGATCTTACTGGAGTACGCCATTGCCCCGGCGGCCATTGCCGTTTTTATTGGCGGCTATACCGGCGCCCTCCTGGGTGTGGATGGCCCCATTATTTATGCCCTGTTCTACGCCGTGTTTGTGGGCATTCATTTACGGGGTACCGGTGAAGCTCTAAAAATTATGCTGGTGATTACCGCCATCGCGGTGCTCGCCCTTTTACTTTTTGTGGTGGGCATGCTGCCGCACTTTTCCTGGGACAACCTCACCGACATGCCGGTGAACACTGACGCAGTGGGTGCCAGTGTTTGGCTACCCGAGGGCTACTGGGGTATTTGGGGGGCCATTCCCTTTGCCATTTGGTTGTTCCTCGCGGTTGAGGGCGTGCCCCTTGCTGCCGAAGAAAGTAAAGACCCGACCCGGGATATGCCCAAAGGCATTATTACGGCCATGCTCATTTTATTGCTGCTGGGTGGTCTGGTGCTATTCCTCGCACCCGGGGGTTCCAGCGCCGCGCTAATGGCCGACCACGCCGCGCCGTTAGTGGGTGCCCTACAACACGTGTATGGCGAAAACTCGGTGCTGGCTACCGTGGTTAATGTGGTGGGCCTCGCGGGACTTATCGCCAGCTTCTTTTCCATAATTTTTGGGTACTCGAGGCAGGTGTTTGCCCTGTCACGCGCGGGTTATTTGCCGCGCTGGCTGTCAGTGACCAGCGCCCGCAAAGTGCCCGTGCTGGCCCTGATCGTACCCGGCGTGTTTGGCTTTGCGCTGTCGCTCACCGGTGCGGGTGACCTTATGATTACCATGGCGGTCTTTGGTGCCACGCTGTCTTACGGGCTGATGATGGCCTCACATATTTTGCTGCGTTTGAAAGAGCCCGATCTTGAGCGCCCCTACCGCACCCCCGGGGGCATACTCACCACCAGCATTGCCTTGGTACTATCGGTGGTGGCCTTTGCCAGCACCTTTGTGGTGAGTCGCGAAGCAGCGCTGTGGTCGGCGGTTTTCTACGGCGCGTTGGTGGCTTATTTTGCGCTGTATAGCCGGCATCATTTGGTGGCTCAGGCTCCCGAAGAAGAATTTGCGGCCCTGGCCAAGGCCGAAGCCGAACTGCAATAGAGGGCGGCTGTTAATGACTGCGACTGGTCGCTAGTGATGAGTCACTGCGATTAAGCGCTGTAATGAGTAGCTTTAATAAATAGCTTTAATAAACAGCAGCGATCTGTGCTGCCACGTGTATCGCCACAAGCGGTTGGGGTCTGGGTACCCCATAACCACTGCGGCAACCTGACGAGGGAATCCCACGACTGTGCTGACACCCCAAGACATAAATAGCGTTGACGACGCCAAGCGTATTGTCAGCGAGCGCAACCTGAGCCACGTCAAAATTGGCTTGTTCGACATTGACGGGGTCATGCGGGGCAAATACCTGCGTAAAGAAAAGTTCTTTGCCGCCCTCGATAAAGGCCTGGCCTTTTGCGACGTGGTGCTGGGCTGGGACTCGAGCGATCAGCTCTATGAAGGTGTTGGCGTAGAGTACACCGGCTGGCATACCGGCTACCCCGATGCCCCAGTGCGGGTGTTGCCCGGCAGCTGCCGGGACATTCCTTTTGAACCGGGCATGCTGCTGTTTTTATGTGAGTTTGCCGGCGACGCCGCGGCACTTTGCCCGCGCAACGTGCTGGCACGCACCCTAGAGCGCGCCGCCGACATGGGCTATACCACCCACGCCGCTTTTGAATACGAGTTCTTTTTGTTTAACGAAACCCCCCACTCGGTTCGACAAAAAAATTATCAAAACTTACAGCCCATAACGCCGGGGTTTTTTGGTTACTCCATGCTGCGCAACTCGGTGCACGCCGAGCTGTATCAGGAGCTGTTGGATATGAGTGAGGCCATGGGCTTTCCCATTGAGGGGCTGCATACCGAGACCGGCCCCGGGGTCATTGAAGCAGCACTGGTCGTAGATAAGGCCGGCAACGCCGCCGACAAAGCCGCACTGTTTAAAACCTTCACCAAAGTTTGGGCCCAGCGCCGTGATCTTATGGCGACCTTCATGGCCAAATGGTCCAACGACTACCCCGGACAGTCGGGGCATATTCATGTGTCGCTGCGCCACAAAGACGACGGCCGCTCGGCATTCTTTGACCCCGACCAACCCCTCACCATGAGCGACACCCAGCGGCACTTTATTGGCGGGCAACAGCGCTATATGCCCGAGCTGCTAGCCATGGTGGCCTCTACCGTGAACGCTTATACCCGCCTAGTTCCTGGGTTTTGGGCACCCACTGATGCCACCTGGGGCTGCGAAAATCGCACCACCGCCCTGCGGCTAATACCGGGTAGTGACAGTTCCCAGCGGGTGGAATACCGCGTTGGGCCGGCCGACGCCAACCCTTATTTGGCCCTAAGCGCGGCTTTGGCCTCGGGACTAGCGGGCATTGCGGAGGGCCTCGAGCCCGAGCCCATGGTAGAAGGCAACGCCTACGACCAAACACACCCGGGGCATCTCGCCCTGCCCCAATCGCTAAGCGATGCCACTGCCATCTTTAAGCACTCCCGCACGGCGCGCAGCCTGTTTGGTGATGCCTTTGTCGACCACTTTGCCGCGAGTCGACAGTGGGAAGCCTCGGAGCATCGCAAGCACGTGAGCGACTGGGAGCTGCAACGTTATTTCGAAATTATTTGAGCCCATACCTATGACAACAGAACCCGTTGACTGGAATTTTCCCACCCAAATGGCCGTGGGTCCCGGACGCATTGCCGAGCTGCCCGAGTATTGCCAACAGCAGGGCATACGGGCACCGCTCATTGTGACCGACCCGGGCTTGGCCGCCCTGCCCATGGTCGCGGCCATAAAAACCGCCTGTGATGACGCGGGCATGACCAGCGGCGTGTTTGCCGATGTTCAGGGCAACCCGAGCCTTGAAAACGTTGAGGCCGGCGTAGTGGCCTTCCATGCTGGCGATCACGATGGCGTGGTGGCCTTAGGCGGCGGCTCGGCCCTTGATGCCGGCAAAGCCATTGCTTTTGCCTCGGGGCAAAACCGCCCCCTGTGGGACTTTGTTGACGTTGAAGACGGCTGGATGCTGGCCAAGAGCGAAGGCATTGCTCCGATTATTGCGGTCCCCACGACCGCAGGCACGGGGTCGGAGGTGGGCCGAATTTCGGTGATCACCGATAGCGCCCAACACCAAAAGCGCTTGGTATTTCACCCTCAGATACAGCCCTCGGTGGTTATTTTAGACCCCGAGCTGACCCTGAGTTTGCCCAGTCACTTAACTGCAGCCACGGGTATGGACGCCCTCTCTCACAGCCTTGAAGCCTATTGCACCCCGGCCTTTCACCCCATGGCTGAGGGCATTGCCCTGCGGGGCATTCGCCTGACCCAGCAATATTTGGCTAGAGCCGTTCACGACGGTAACGACCTTGAGGCGCGCACCCAGCTGCTGGTGGCGTCGTCGATGGGGGCCACCGCGTTTCAAAAAGGGTTGGGGGCCATGCATGCCCTCGCCCACCCCATGGGGGCGCATTACAACGCTCACCACGGGCTGCTCAATGCCATTGTTATGCCCTATGTTTTGCACGCCAACCGCAGCGCGATTGAACCCAAAATTACCGAGCTGGCGCGCTACCTAGACCTAGAGAACCCGAGCTTCGACGCCTTTTTTGAATGGGTGTTGAACCTGCGCACAGAGATTGGCATTGCCCCTCGGCTGCTGGACATTGGCATTGATGACAGCGGCGCCGAGCTTATTGGCGAAGAGGCCGCGGTAGACCCCACCGCCGCGACCAACCCCATCACCTTTAGCCCGGCCCAATACAGCGCGTTGTTTTGTAACGCCGTAAACGGCGAGTTCAACGCGATAGGCTGAGCCTTGGGTGAGGTTAAATTGAGATAAGGGTGGCCCAAGGGTTACCCGCACCTCTTTACCTGCGCCTGGCTACTGACTTCTGGCTCCTCGCTACCGGCCTCGCAGCATGACTACGCGCTGCTGGGCCGCTTAGCGCCCTGTCATGTCGCGCGAACCCATTGTGCAACTAACGATAAACCTCTTGTTGCCGTCGATAAGGGCACGGACATGCACGTGAAGGTAAACAAGCCCCTGCCATAATTCGCCACATTTGATCGCTGTTGCACAGCACTACATAACGGTGCCGCCACCTTTGTTTGTCTTAATGAGGTTCTAGACCCCTTGGCAGGCAACCCGGAGCAAAACGTTATGGAACA
This sequence comes from Luminiphilus sp. nBUS_16, assembly GCF_051201645.1. GTDB lineage: Bacteria > Pseudomonadota > Gammaproteobacteria > Pseudomonadales > Halieaceae > Luminiphilus. Next base: position 3,264,438 of record NZ_CP179205.1, read on the forward strand.
CTCACAGCACACGCAAAAACTGGCGACTACAACTACCCTCAGCGCAGCAAGGCCATCAGCGAACGGCCGCCAGAACAATCTCACCCGAAAGACCCACCCGCGGTGTGCCCGAGCCCACCGCCGCTCGTTACGCCGAGCCTTGCGCGAAGCCATGCGCCGAGCACTCAGTAAAAAGTCTGTGCTTGCGGGGCTAGCGGCTGTTGTTGCCCAGGGCAGCCACGCCGAGACCAGCGCCACCCCCTCGAGCTACGCACCGGTGTTTAAAGATGCCGGAGGCTCGGCCTACGTACTGCTGAAAAGCGATAATGTGGCCGATAACTATTTGGCGATTCACTTTGACGCGACCCAGCGCTGCCGTGCCACCCTGACGGTGCTCGACTACTACCTGCAAACCTTCGACGATGAAGAAAAAGCGTCTTGGCAGGAACTCAATGGACGGCGATTCCCTACGGCCATGCAGGCGCAAATTGGTGATGCACCCCGAGGGGAAATTAACGCCCACATACACTTCGAATTTGATGAGACTGATAGCCCCCAAGGCTTATTGTCGGTGAGTTTTAAGGCCAGCACCCGCTTCATTCAAGACCTGCAAGAACAGCCACAAGCCGACCTGCGCTACCGCAAAGCCAGCGGTGAATGGACCGATGCACTGAGTTATTCGCTGACCTCAGCGCGGGCGGGCATTGGTTCGGCAGTGGGGCATTGTAAGGAGTGGGCCAGAGAGGTTCGGGGGCCTGAGGTGATTGTGATGTAGCCTACTCAAAGGCATTGTTAGGCATTCCTTATCTCTGAGCTTATTGGGCATCTCAGATGAAAAGCTCTTTTTGCCCGCCGCTTCGTATGTGCATGATCGAATTGCGGCCACATCGGTTTCATTCGCGTGCCCAGTGAAATCACATTAACCATGACCTGGTAAAAGCGGGGTGTTTGCCCTCGGCTACCGCTTCTTAGCCTTCCAAGTGCCACCGTACTGATAGCTCTCGCTGTGCTTCGACTTAACCATGGTTAAACAGGGCTCGCACAGAAACTGCCATTCAGGGCTGTCGCCATAACGGCAGCGGTACAGCACCGGTGACACCACTGAACACTGCCCACAAGCTTTTTCACGCGTTCTCAAGACGAGGCTTACCTTTTAGTTCGGGTAGTGGAAGTACGCCGCACCGCGTGAACAGGCTCAATGCGTAAACGCCAATTGCCCAAGGCTTTGTGACTTAACCGATCGGCTAATGGGCGGCAGCCGCACGCAACCGATCCCGCAGTTCGTTCTTACGAATCTTACCCGTAGTGGTTTTGGGCAATGGTCCAAACACCACTTTCTTGGGGCGTTTGAACCCGGCTAGTAAGCCCCGGGCATGGTCTAGCAGCTCTTGCTCGGTGGCCGTGCTGCCTTCTGCAAGTTCGACGAAAGCAAAGGGTGTCTCGCCCCACTTCTCATCGGCCATAGCTACCACCGCCACAAAATCGACTGCGGGGTGAGTGTAGAGGGCATTCTCTACTTCAATGGACGAAATATTCTCGCCCCCCGAAATAATGATGTCCTTGGCGCGATCACGAATTTCAATATAACCGTCGGGGTGCTGCACCGCTAAATCTCCCGACCAAAACCAGCCGTCGCGAAACGCAGCGTCGGTTTCTTCGGGGCGCTTCAAATAACCTTTCATAACAATGTTGCCGCGAAAGACCACCTCGCCCTGAGTCTGCCCGTCTAGGGGCACCGGCAAGCTGGTCTCGGTGTCTAGCACGAGCACGTCTTCTTCCAGCTCATAAGCCACACCTTGGCGGGCCTTAAGCTTCGATTGCTCATCGAGAGGCAGCGCTGCCCATTCCGGCTTTTCAGCACAGACCACAGCGGGGCCATAAACCTCGGTCAGTCCATACACGTGGGTAATGGCAATACCCATTTGCTCCATAGCTTCAATCACCGGCGCCGGGGGCGGTGCCGCAGCGGTCATCATGCGCACTTTTTGGTCAAAGGGCTGACGCTCGTCATCGGGAGCGCTGGCAATCATCGACATAATAATGGGCGCCCCACAAAGGTGGGTAACACCGTGCTCGGCAAAGGCCGCGTAAATGCCTTTGGCGGTGGGGCCGCGCATAAACACATGGGTACCCGCGAGCAACGTAATGGTCCAGGGGAAGCACCAACCGTTGCAGTGAAACAACGGCAGCGTCCAAAGATAAACGGGGTGGTGAGGCATTTCCCAGGTCACAACATTGTTGACCGAGTTGGTCCAGGCGCCGCGATGGGAATACACCACCCCCTTGGGGTGACCGGTGGTGCCCGAGGTGTAGTTCAGTGCCAGAGCGTCCCACTCGTCGTCGGGCAAGGCATAGGCAAAGTCTTCCGAGCCCTCAGCCAGTAGGGCCTCATAGGTCAGTGCGCCAATACACGCACCTCCGGGGCCCTCGGTATCTTCAATATCAATTACCAACAGTTCGCGACCCGACAGGCGCACCGCCTCGGCGGCCACACTAGAAAACTCGGTATCTACCAGTAACACCGAGGCCTCACCGTGCTCAAGAATGTAACCCAGCGTATTGGCTTCAAGGCGCATGTTGTTGGCATTGAGCACCGCCCCCAGCATGGGCACCGCCAGAGCACACTCGAGTGCTTCGGGTATGTTGGGGGCAATGAGGGCAACGGTATCGCCCTTGCTCACCCCGCGCTTTGCCAGAGCCGAGGCAAGACGTTTGCATCGCGCCGCCACCTCACCCCAGTTGCGGCGAATGCTGCCGTGTACCTGCGCGGGTAAGTTCGGATGAACCCGTTCGACGCGTTTTAAAATAGACACCGGTGACAGCGGCGTGTGGTTCGCCGCGGTCTTGGCTAACTCGGGGCCATCAAACAGCACTGGCAGCCGTGGTCGCGCTCAGCGAGGCGGCAGTGATTTGTTTCTTGGGGTCATAAAAAGGCTTTTCCACCACCGTAGCTAATCGCACACCGTCGGGCATGGCAACTGCTATTTCAGTGCCCACTGCTGCCGCGGCGCTCTCGACCATCGCCAGAGCAATGTTCTTTTTCAGCCGGGGTGAATACACCGCCGAGGTGACTTTGCCCACGGGAGCTTCGTTGACACTGAGTTCCCAGAATCGCGTGTTCGGCGCTGGCAACGCCTCGCCGTCAATCACCAGGCCTACCTGCTGTCGAGTGATACCGGCATCACGAATAGCCGTGAGCGCCGCCTTGCCAATAAATTCAAGGTCGGTATCAATAGCCGCCCAGTGACCCAAACCCACCTCGAAGGGGTTGGTCTGGTTATCCATGTCAGCGTGGTAAGAAAGCATGCCGCCTTCAATGCGGCGAATGGTGGAAGTGTGGCCGGGCTTTAGCCCGAAGGGCTCCCCCGCCGCCATAATGGCTTCCCACAAATCGCTGCCCCGGCTGCCGTCGAGTAAGTAAATCTCGTAACCCAACTCACTAGACCAGCCCGTGCGCGATACCACCAACGGAATGCCGTCTAGGGTGTATTCCCGCAGCCAGTAATAACGCAGGTCAGCAATGTCATCGCCAAATAGCGCTTTAGCAATCTCTCCCGAGTTGGGCCCCTGCAGCTGCAGCGGCGACACGTCGGGTTCGCAAATATGCACGTCCAGTCCGGCATTCACCGCTACACCCTGGGCCCACAATAAAATATCGCTGTCGGCGAGAGACAACCAAAATTTGTCTTCTGCTAAGCGCAACAGCACCGGGTCGTTCAAAATACAGCCGTCGTTGTTCGTGATCATGACGTACTTGCACTGGCCCACCGCCAGTTTCGAAAGATCTCTAGGGGTGAGTAGCTGCACAAACCGGGCTGCGTCGGGGCCGGTAATTTGTACCTGCCGCTCTACCGCTACGTCGCAAAGAATGGCGGTGTTCACCAAATTCCAGAAGTTTTCCTCGGGGTCGCCGAAGTCCCGAGGAATGTACATGTGGTTGTACACCGAAAAACCCTGAGCGCCCCAGCGCACCGTGGCGTCAAAGTAAGGCGACTTGCGTATTTGTGTTCCGAAACCAAATTCTTGTGATGGCTGGTTTGTCATAACCACACTCCACGATCTTATTATTTGTTCAACATGCCACTGCCTTTTGCAGTGATCCCATCGGGGGCTTTGCGGGGAGTAGTGCCCCATAAAAACCCCATAACGGCGCAAAGCACGCGCTTGGTAGCAGGGCTGTGTATCGCGCCGTGCTTAAGGCTATCCACCACAGCGCCGATGAGCCTATTGGTGACGGCAGAGCCCTCGGTCTCGACAACCAAACCATAGCTTTGATGCGGCTTTACTCAGCCGAAATGCTACGCCTAGTCGTATACGGGAAACAGCCCACAAGTGGCTCAATAACGGCGTGCTTGGGGATAAAAACGTCAGTCGGCGACGCTGCCGCTGTCGTCCAGCTCGGGAAGGTCTTGAGGTACCGGTCGACGGCGCCGGCGGGTGCGCACAGGAATCATGCCGCGCATGACTTCGAGCTTACCGAAACACAGCAATTTGTCCTCAGCTTCCAACTCACGACTGAGGCGGGGATTGGGAATCACCCGAGTGCCGCGATACAGCGTGAGTACGTTGAGCTCCCGGTCATTGAGCTGGAAATCGGCCACGGTTTTGCCCACAAACTCAGAGCCCTCAGGGATGTAAATTTCACTCACCCCATAGCCCTTACTCACCGTTAGGCGCTGACGCACATCGATTTCGGGGAAGTCGACTTGGGCGGCAATGTAGTCAACCACCGCGCCAGCAATATCCAGCTCGGTGCAGGTTTCAATGCCCTCAAGCCCGGGGGAGGAGTTGACCTCCATCACCTGAGGTCCATTTTTACCCTCAAGCATATCCACACCGGCCACATTGAGCCCCATAATCTGGGCGCAGCGTACGGCGGTCTCGCGGTATTCGTCGTCAAGCTCAACGGGCTCGGCAATACCACCCCGGTGCACGTTGCTGCGAAACTCCTGACCCTGAGCCACCCGGCGCATGGCAGCCACCACTCGATCGCCCACGACAAAGGCACGAATGTCCCGGCCCTTGCTCTCGGCAACAAACTTTTGAATCAGCACGTTTTGTTTTTGGCTTTGCAGCAACTCAATAATCGACTCGGCCTGTTTCACGGTGTCGGCCAACAGCACGCCAATGCCCTGAGTACCCTCAATGAGCTTAATCACCACCGGAGCACCCCCTACCCGCTCAATAGCGGGCAACACGTCTTTCTTGTCACGCACAAAGCTGGTTCGGGGAATACCAATATTGTGGCGACTCAAAATTTGCAAGCTACGCAGCTTATCCCGGCTGTTGAGAATGCCATGGGCGGTATTGGCGCAAAAAATGCCCATTTCCTGAAACTGCCGCACCACCGCCGTGCCGTAATAAGTGACCGAAGCGCCCACTCGGGGTAACACCGCGTCATAGTCGCTCAGTTGCCGCGTGCGGAAATACAAATCCGGGGAGCCCCGGTCGAGGTCAATCGAAAAATTGAGGGTGTTGAGCACCTTTACATCGTGGCCGCGCTGCTCGGCGGCTTCGCGAAATCGAACGGTGCTGTAAGCCCTTGGGGCGCGAGAAAGAATGGCAAGTTTCATGAGTGCGAACCGGTTTGGTAATAATAAAAAATCCGTCCTATGGCGCAGCCACTACCGCAGTCTGTGAGAACGGGAGCGAGACTTTAGAGCATGCCATTGAAATCGCAAGCCAATAACTGCCATATTGCACTATTGCCCCAATAAGGGGTCTAGCAGTGAGTAGCTCCATGGTTCGAAAAGCCCGGCGCGGCCCCAAACCGCCCAAGGTTATTATTGGCTGGCAAGAGTGGTGCGCCCTACCCGACCTCAATTTACCCGGCATCTTGGCCAAAATTGATACCGGTGCCAAAACCTCGGCGCTGCATGCGGTAGACATACGTCCTAGCGACAAGGGCGACGATTGGCTCGACTTTAAAGTGCACCCTGTCAGGCGACGGCGACGCCCGGCGATTCAGTGCTCGGCCAAATGCATCGACTACCGCAAAATCACCAGTTCTAACGGCGAAACCGAGAAACGCCCCGTTGTAGAAATGCAGCTGGCCTTGGGAGGCCACACTTTTCTCACCGAAGTCACCCTCACTAACCGTGACGATATGGGGTTACGCATGCTCATTGGCCGGCAATCATTGAAGAAGCGTTTTATTGTCGACCCCAGCCTATCGTTTTGCTGCGGCACAGAAGACGAAGCCGAGCTGTATCCGAAAGTCAGCCGGTAGTCTCTAAAGGAGAAGCGGTCTAAAAATTAGACGGCGTAATTTGCAAGAGGGCTAAACAGACAGAGGGCCGGCACAAACTACCGGCCCTCGTTTTGCTGAGCTCAGTTAGCTGACACGCTGGGCGCTGCGGGGGCTGTCGCTTCGCCCCGGGCTACGGCGTCCCAAGCCTGCTTCACCACGTAGGCCCGAATCGCATCGGTTTCTTCTTTGGTGAGGCGATCACCCACACCCACCATGCCCCGGGCACTGAGGGCGCCGTCGCGAACCACGGTGTCCCACGCGGCATCGCTAGAGGTCATCGCAGACCAGCGTAAATCAGGCAACACCCCTGAACTGATCGCAAAGGCACCGTGGCACCACTGGCAATTGCCAGCGAACAATTTAAGGCCTTCGGTGTGAAGTGCTTCGTCACCAATAGGCTGGCTCTGGGGTGTGCGGGCTATGCCGTTTTCCAGCGGCTTGGGTAACACGCCATCGCCGCCAATTTTGAAGGTAATGACCCGTCCGGTTTCCGCCGCCACGGCTTCTTCGAAGACCACGCCGTAGACCATGGCAATAGTGCTGCCCCAGCCCGACAGAATGGTCACATATTGCTCACCGTCGACCTCATAGGTCATGGGCGCTGCGCCGGGTCCACCCACTAGACCGTGGGCCCAAACGCGCTCGCCGGTCTCGGCATCGTAAGCCACCAGCTCACCCGCCTTGTTGGCTTGAAAGATCAAACCGCTAGAGGTTGAAAGCGTGCCGCCGTTAAAGGGTACGGGGAAGGGTACGGCCCAACGGGCTTCGCCTTTCACCGGATCCCAGGCCAGCAATGAACCACCGCCCATTTCACGCAGCCCTTCAATACCCCCGGCTGGAATCTCCAAAGGCCAGCCCGCATCTTCGCGGTAACCAATGTTCCAATTGCTCTTAATGGGGTCATCGGGGTCTGGATGGCTGTAAACCAATGGCCAAACGTTGGTGGGAATGTAAACCAGCCCTGTATCGGGGTTGTACGACATGGGGTGCCAGTTGTGGGCACCCGTCGGACCGGGCAGCACCACGAAATCTTCGTCGAGGCTGCGGGCTCCGGGTACCTCAATGGGTCGGCCGTTTTCATCAATACCTGTGGCCCAGGTCATATCGGTAAAGGCATCGGCCGACAGCAACTCACCCGAAGCTGCGTCTAATACATAGAAGAAACCGTTCTTAGGGGCCTGCATAACAACCCGTCGCGGCGCACCGTCCACACCCAAGGGCAAATCAGCCAACAACATGGGCTGGGTTGCGGTGTAGTCCCACATATCCCGCGGGGTGGTTTGGTAGTGCCACTTGTAAGCACCCGTATCGGCATCGACCGCCAAAATTGAAGACAGGAACAAGTTGTCGCCGTTGCCCTCGGGGTCGCGAACCGCCGCATTCCACGGTGAGCCGTTGCCTACACCCAATAGCACCTGATCATTGACGTGGTCATAAACAATCGCGTCCCAAACCGTACCGCCACCGCCGTCGGTGGTCCAAGCCCCGGTGTCACCCCAGGTCTCGTTGGCGAGTTTGGCAAAAATTTCATCAGAAATTGCGCCGTCGGGCTCTTTGTTGGGGTTGGGCACGGTGTAAAAACGCCACACCAAATCGCCGGTATCGGTATCGTAAGCGGTGACATAGCCACGCACACCTAGCTCAGCACCGCCATTACCAATAATGACTTTGTCCTTAATGACTCGAGGCGCACCGGTAATGGTGTAAGGCTTACTTTGGTCAACGGTGACGTTGCTCCAAATCACATCACCGGTTTCGGCGTCCAGGGCTTCCAGTCGACCATCGAAGACGCCGACAAAAACCTTGCCCTCATATACCGCCAAACCTCGGTTCACGACGTCACAACAACCTTTAGCCGCGTCTTCTCCTGAAACCTCTGGGTCATAAACCCAAATTTCCTCGCCCGTGCGCGCGTCAAGGGCATACACCACCGACCACGAACCGGTCACGTACATCACGCCGTCAACCACAATAGGGGTCGCTTCCACGCCCCGGGGCTTTTTCATATCGTAGACCCAGCCAATACCCAGCTCGGGCAAAGTGTCTCTATTGACCTTCGTTAAGGTCGAGTGCCGTGTCTCATCGTAGGATCCGCCGTAAGTGAGCCACTGCTCGGGCTGCTCGGCAGCGTTGTCTAACCGCGCCTGACTCACCTCGGCCATGGGCCGCGATGCTTCAGCTGCCGCTGCCGGCTCGCTACCCGCATTTTCGGTGGGTGCGGTCACGGTGGCTTCTTTATCACCACAGCCCACAAGCAGGGCAAGGCCCACGGTTCCAATTAGCAATTTGGTTTGATTTATCACGACTTTCCTCTTTTGTTGTTTTTTACGAGGGCTCCACCTCCAAGGGCGCATCGATATGGGCGCAACCCAAGCGTCTACCGGATGACACTCCGCAGGGAGGTAGTCACGACGGTCACTAGGCATTCTCGGGTTAACTCTCTGTTCCCTCAGAGATGGAGCGACGAGTGCCTGTCCCCCAGTAGCCAAACACTCAGGGCTAAGATTAGTCGGCCACCGAGCCCGGTGCAACCACGCAACAGACCGTTGCATCACCCTACACTGAAACCACATACCAGCGTCGACCGCCAACCCGACTATGGGTTAGGGTAGGTCGCCCCCATACCGCTCAGGAATCTATGCCTCTATGACCCTGCTAGAACTGTTTTCACAACGTTTTGTTGAGCTGGTTTGGGGTACTCCCCTGGTCATTCTTTTATTAGGGGGCGGCTGCTTCTTTTTGGTCTTTTCCCGAGCCCTGCCTTACCGCTATTTGGGACACGCTTTCAGCATTATGCTGGGGCGCTACGAAACCCCCGATCAACCCGGAGAACTGTCCCATCAACAGGCTCTCGCCGCAGCGCTGTCCAATACTATGGGGCTGGGCAATGTCGCAGGCGTTGCCCTGGCCATTGTCGCGGGAGGCCCCGGCGCCGTATTTTGGATGTGGATGTCAGCGGTAATTGGCATTGCCACCAAATTTTTTACCTGCTCACTGGGCGTCATGTACCGAGGCACCGACAGCTTGGGCCAGCTACAAGGGGGGCCCATGTACATTATTCGCGAGGCCTTGCCCCGAGCCTTCTACCCCTTGGCGGTTATGTTTGCTCTGGCCGGACTCATTGGCACCCTGCCCTTGTTTCAGGCCAATCAACTCACGGCCCTCATTGGCGATGCGGTGTTTTCAGGCAACCCTCCCGTCTGGGCGGGCCCAGTAACCGGGGTGGTCCTTGCTGTTGTCGTGGGCAAAGTCATTTTTGGAGGGCTGCCAAGGGTCGCCAAAGTGGCGGTGGCTGCCCTACCCGCCATGGTCATTGTTTATTTGGCTATGACGCTGTGGATTGTGATCAGCCATATCACCGAGGTGCCCGGGGTACTGGCCAGCATTGTGAGCGAAGCCTTCCAACCCAGCGCTGTCGGTGGCGGTATGCTCGGAGTTATATTAATTGGTGTTAGCCGCGGCGCTTTTTCTAACGAGGCCGGTGTGGGTACCGAAGTTATGGCTCACGGCGCCGCTCGCACTGGCGAACCTGTTCGAGAAGGTTTGTTAGCCGCACTGGGGCCCATTATCGATACCCTTATCGTTTGTACCTGCACGGCACTGGTGATTTTGCTGGCCGGAGATTGGCAGGCTCCGGGTGAACTCTCGGGCATCACCCTCACGGCCAATGCCTTCAGAGCCGAGATGGGCCTACCGGGCATTCTGGCACTGAGCTTTGTCGCGCTAATACTTAGCACCACCACAATGTTTACCGGGTGGTATTACGGTGCCAAGTGCTTTGGCTTTTTAGTAGGAGCCCAGTGGCAACCCTACTTTCGCTGGTTTTTTATTGCCGCTGTAGTCTTTGGTGCCACGGTCAGTATCGACCTGGTCTTTAATCTTATCTCGGGCAGTTACGGGTTAATGGCAATTCCCACCATGATCAGCACGCTGATACTGGCACCCAAAGTGATGGTCGCCGCGAGAGATTATTTCGAGCGCTTAAACAGTTAGTAATACCCCGGTCAACAAAAGGCCTGCAGGTGCCAACAAGTTAGCCATTTAAGCCTGAGGGGCTTGGGGCTTGGGGCTTGGGTCAATACAAACAACCACTGAAGTTTTACTGTAAAAAGCGCGCCATCAAATAACAGCGCGCTTTAGTTAGGCAAGCTTCAGAGGCTGTCAATAACGTCCCGCAAGGCGGCCATAAACTGCGCGCCCACAGCACCGTCGATCACGCGATGGTCACAGGACAGGGTCGCCGTGAGTACGGTAGCAATGTCTTGCTCCCCGTCCTTCACCACCACCTTGGGCTCGGCCTTACCCAGCGCAAGAATGGCACCCATGGGTGGGTTAATGATGGCGGTAAATTCTGAAATACCGTACATACCTAGGTTAGATACCGTGAAAGAACCTCCGCTAATGTCATCCTTGGTAAGGCTATTACTACGAGCTTTCTCGGCCAGGGCACCGGTAGCCTGAGCCACCTCAGCTGGAGATTTAGCCTCGACACCGGGAATCGTTGCCGGATACAGGCCGTCATCGGTAGCGATCGCCACGGCAATATTGGCGGCCTCAAACTGATGAATGTCATCACCCACCAAGTTCACGTTAACCCGGGGTTCGCGCATTAGCGCCTGACCAACACACCACACCAGCAGGTCATTAACCGACACCTTGGTATCGCCACTGTCGTTGAGGGTTTTACGATGGGCCATGAGGCCGTCGAGGGCGTAATCGGCACTGAGATAAAAATGGGGAATGGTCTGCTTGGCCTCGGTCAGGCGGCGGGCAATGGTCTTGCGCATCGGCGAGAGGGGAATCACCTGCACCCCAGCAGCAGCGTCGTTGCCCCCCGCTGCATCCCTAACATCGTCATCAGTAATACGACCCCGTCGACCGGTGCCGGTCACCGTGCTCAGATCCACATTGAGCTCGTCAGCCAATTTTCGTACCGAGGGCGATGAGCGGGTATAGGCATCACTGGTTTGTGCCACGGGCTTGGCGGGCTCGGGGGCCGCCTCCGCAGGTGCCTCTTTAGCATCGCCCCCAGCATAGCCGGCAATGAAGGTATCAATGTCGCCGTCACTCACAGCCGCTGGCGCGATAACACCCAACAGGGCACCCACCGGATGGGCGTCGCCAGGCTCTGCCAAAACGCGCCGCAAAACACCGTCCACCGGCGCCTCCCAGACGTTTACAATTTTGTCTGATTCCATCTCAAACACTTCGTCACCCTTGGCAACCGCGTCACCCTGAGACTTGTTCCAGGTGGTAATGGTGCCTTCCACCATTTCGATGCCCCACTTGGGCACCGCAATTGGATAAATATCGCTCAACGTTTCAATCCTCGAGGTCGGACGGCTTCAGGCCATGGTGGCTTTAATAGCAGCTTTAATTTTTGGAATGTCGGGTAGGTATGCGGCTTCCAGTTCGGGAGAGAACGGCGTTGGGCTGTGAGGTGCACAAACCTGCTTAATGGGGCCTTTCAAACTGGAGAAAGCCCGGTCAGCCGCCAGCCCGGCGATGTCAGCGGTTAAACCACAGCGTGGCGGCGCCTCATCGACAACCACCAATCGTCCCGTTGCCTCAACAGACTCCAAAATGGCATTTTCATCCAACGGTGATGTGGTTCGGGGGTCAATCAAATCGCAGCTAATGCCCTCGGCCGCCAGCTCGTCAATGGCCGCCGCCGCCTTGGGAACCATTTGCCCGAAAGCGACCACGGTAACGTCGTCACCCTCACGCACAAACGCTGCTTCACCAAAAGGAATGGTGTACATCTCATCGGGCACTTCGCAGGCCTCTTGGTAAAGCACCTTGGGCTCAAAGAACAGCACTGGATCGTCGTCGGCAATGGCCGAAAGCAGCAGGCCCTTTGCGTCGTAAGCATTGGAGGGCACCACCACTTTGATGCCAGGAAAGGACGTCATGATTTGGTACATCGCCTGACTGTGCTGACCCGCCGCACTGAAGCCACCACCGGCTGAAAAACGAATCACCGCGGGGCAACGACTCTTGCCGCCAAACATGTACCGGAACTTCGCCATTTGGTTGACGATTTGATCCATACACACGCCAATAAAGTCTGCAAACATAATTTCGGCGACCGGGCGCATACCCACCAAGGCGGCCCCAGCTGCAGCACCGACAATGGCTGATTCAGAAATTGGGGTATCAATACAACGGTCGGGCCAACGGTTGTAAATACCCGTCGTCACCCCAAAGACGCCACCCACGGCACCGACTTCTCCAGCACTGCCCTGGCAGCCCGCGACGTCTTCACCAATAACAAACACCGACTCGTCCTGCTCCATGGCCTGGTGCAGGGCTTCATTAATCGCATCGCGCATCGTTTTCTGAGACATGGTCTATTCTCCTCAGGCGCCTGCGCCGTAATTGATATAAACATCTTCGGTCACCTGCTCCGGCGTTGGCCGGGCAGCGGCTTTAGCGTCGGTCACCGCCTGCTCGATAAGGGCCATGACTTCGGCGTCAATCCCATCGAGTACGTCTTGGCTGACCTCACCGCTTCCCACCATGCGGGCGCGGAAATTTTTCAAGCAGCAGCGGTTTTCCCGAAGATCATCGAGTTCGCCCTCGCCTCGATAATGTTGGGGGTCGCCCACGAAGTGCCCGTGATAGCGCCCCTGCTCGGCAAAGACCCCCGCAGGTCCGTTACCGGCGCGGGCATGGGCAATCGCTTTGCCCGCAGCTTCATGAACCGCAAAGAAATCTGCGCCGTCGGCAACAAATACGGGAAAGCCAAAGGCCTCCGTTCTGGCCTTCAGGTCGTCACAGCCCACCGCATAACTGATATTGGTGTGCTCAGAGTAATAGTTGTTTTCAATGACAAAGACAGCCGGGGCCTGCAACACCACCGCCATATTCATAGCCTCGAAGCAGGTACCCTGATTCACCGAACCATCTCCAGAAAAAGAGACCGCCACTTTGCCGTTCTTGCGTATTTTCGCCGCTAGTGCTGAACCCACGGAAATCGGCGGACCACCCGCAACGATGCCGTTGGCACCCAAAATGCCCTTGTCGATGTCGGCGACGTGCATAGAGCCGCCCTTGCCTTTGCAAAGGCCCTCAGAAGAGCCAAAGAGTTCTTTCATCATGCCAGAGACATCGGCACCTTTCGCAATACAGTGGCCGTGCCCTCGGTGGGTCGAAATAATGGTGTCACCCATGTCCAGATGAGCACAAACACCAACCGCATTGGCCTCCTGCCCCGTGTAAAGGTGGGTAAAGCCGGGAATTTGGCCGTTCATGATCTCGGCGTTCACACGCTCTTCAAATTCACGAATGGTCTTCATCAATCGATAAGCGTCGCTCAGGGCTTCCGTTGGAATGGACACGCGCACCCTCCTCTCTGGATTTAAAATTATTGTGAGGTACCCATTCAGGTGGCAGCATTTGAGGCCCAAGCCTTTTTTAGCGCTACTCGTCAGGTTCCTGATCAGTGCCTACGCTAACCGCTACACAAAAAACCGTCAAGCGTGAATGTTTTAATGATTTTTCGCCTTCAAGGTCATGGGGCGGGTGATTACGGGATTTTTTCTTAGCACTTGAGGGCGGCAATCAACCGGTCTCAAAAACCCGCCCGCCGTCTGCAAACCATTAGCGGATGGATTCAATAGCAAACCTCACGCGGTACATAACACCGGCGACACAGCGCAGGCTTAGAAAACGGCAGCACCGCTGATTTTTTTAGGCCAAAGGTTCCCGTACTAGGGTCAGTTGTTGGCAGTCACTGATCGGAGCACAACAAAGGCACGTATCGTTACTTCTTTTACAACAGACTCACGCAATGCCCGCTGCCCACACGCTTTATAAGTTTCTTGGCCCGCTGGTATTACTGTGCCCACTGCTCATGCCCTGTACCAGCCAGGCGGGCAAGGAGGATTGGACCCTGAGCACACACTACGACGGCAAGCGCTTTTACAACAGTGATGGCAGCGATAAGCACCTTGGCGATGTGAGTCGCTTTATCTGGACCAGCCTTGCCAATGAGAAGCCCTGGCCAAAGTGGCGGGAGAACCCCCCCGCCGATCCAATTGCTGAACGGGTTACCTCGGGGCTTCGCGCGACCTACATCAACCACGCAACGGTGCTGATTCAAGTAGCGGGCCTCAACATACTCACCGACCCCGTGTGGTCAAAACGCGTGAGCCCGGTTGCTTTTGCCGGACCCAAACGCGTGAGAGCTCCGGGCATCCCCATTAGCGACCTGCCGGAGATCGATCTTATTCTGATCAGTCACAACCATTACGATCACCTCGACACCCAAAGCCTCAAAGCCATTCGCGCACGCCAGGAACAAGCCCCGTTAATCATTAGCGGTCTGGGTAATCAAAAATTACTGCGCAAATTGGGCTATGAGACCGCTGTCGAACTCGACTGGAATGAATCGAGAACTCTGGGCGAAACCACCGTCCACTTTGTGGAGTGTCAGCATCGATCCGGCCGAGGCGTTTTCGATCAAATGAAAACTCTCTGGGGATCCTTTGTGTTGGAAACCCCCGCAGGCAACCTCTATTTTGCCGGTGACACCGGCTATTCACCGCATTTTCGCGAGCAAGGTGAGCGCTGGGGGCCCTTCGCCCTTACCTTGCTACCCATTGGCGCCTATGAGCCCCGATGGTTTATGAAAGATGTGCACCTGAACCCACAGGAAGCTGTTCAAGCTCACCTCGATCTTCAAAGCCAGCAGAGCCTAGGCATTCACTTTGGAGTTTTCCAACTTACCTGGGAGGCGATTGACGAGCCGGCTGAAGATTTAGCATCGGCCCTCACTGACCAAGGCTTAGCTAGCGATACGTTTTGGGTGTTGGAGCCGGGCCAAGGTGCCTCCCTCGAGAGACGTGAGTAAATAAACACCCTCACTGCCAAAAATATTCTGCGCTTGATCTCACTCAAGCGCGCTGTGCCCCTGCCGATGAGGCTAGGGTAACGCTGACGCGACTTTTGTTGCTGGCGCTGGCACCTGCTTCGAAAAATAATCGCTGAGAGCCACGAGCACCGGCGCCATAGCCGATTTCGATTCTTCTAAAGTAAGGCCCAAGCGCACCACGACCAGCTCAGCTTCAGGCATCACCACCACAAATTGTCCCGAATTACCCCCCGAGTAAAAGGTGTTTTCAGACAAGTCAGGAAAGATACGCTGCTCGGTATTTAGCCAAAACCCCAAGCCGTAGTTCGCTCCACCCACGCTATCCCCGGGGGTCACAGCCGTTCGCTGCCAACCTTGTGACAACAGCGCGTCTCGACCGTGCCAGGCATCGAGCCACCAATGGCCCACTCGTGCCCAGTCTCTGGCCGTGAGATTGGCGAAGCTTGAACCCACCTGATATCCCGCTACATCGGGCTCTAGCAGAGGCTCGGTTAAGGCCAGTGGCGCATAAACTTCACGCTGCAACCAGTCTATGTAAGGTTCATCCCCCAGCGTGTTCTGCCAAAGGAAGGACACGACGTTGGTATCACCACTGGAATACGAAAATACCTTGCCCGGTTCATGTCGCTGCCCCAGACCCACAGGCACCTGCCACATAGGCCCGTGTCCATAGAGCATCTCGGTGACATCGTCACCGGGAAAGTAGCGCTCCTCGAAATCGAGCCCGCTGGTCATCGACATTAAGTGCTTGAGGGTCATGGCCTCTGACAGCCCCGCAAACGTTTTTGGGGGAACGCCCAACGCAGTCAAGCGAGCGGCGACATTATCGGTGAGTGCCAGGTCGCCTTTGGCAACCTGAATACCCACAAACGAGGCCATCAAGCTCTTATTCATGGACCAACCTTGCAATCGGGTGCTTGGGGCCACAGGGTCCGCGTAACGTTCGGCGACGAGTTGTCCTCGGTGCATAACGACCATAGCCAAAGTGTTGCGTCCACCGCCGCTGGGTTCTGCAAAGGCATCGTCGACAATTTGGGTCAGAGCTTGGGGTGTCGCGGTGTGCTGCGCAGACGTCGTTTGAGACTTGCTCTGTGCCCCTAGATCCGAAGCCAGAGAGGGCGCCGCAGGATTGGGGGTGGCACTTTCTGCGATATCACCATGCAAGGTACAGCCATATCCCGCGCGGTAAGTCGCTTCGGCTTGCGCCGTCAGCACTCGGGCTGAAGCCGTAGCACCGTTAATGTCTGTCGTCAGAAACTGGGAT
Source organism: Luminiphilus sp. nBUS_16 (assembly GCF_051201645.1). Lineage (GTDB taxonomy): Bacteria > Pseudomonadota > Gammaproteobacteria > Pseudomonadales > Halieaceae > Luminiphilus. The sequence goes on from NZ_CP179205.1 coordinate 3,280,806, forward strand.
AACAACGGCACGGTAGCGAGGCGAGGTTCAATGTCATTGTCCAGCACAAACCTAGCGGGCAACCCGCTCACGAAAACACCCGAGCACAGCTGTTTCGCCGCGTAACCCACACCCACTTTACCCGCCGAATGCACCACCGCCATGACACCGCCAATGGCCAGCAGTACCAACACCCAAAACACCCGCATGACTCGCCCTCTTTGCGTTAAAGGCACAGTTTATGCCTATCCTGCCGTGTTGTGTGAACAGGGTAAAAACTGCGCTAGACCAACAGTTCAGAATGGAGCCGGGGGGCCAGCAACCGTATTATCAGGCTGGCCCGCAAGAATATGAGCCAGCACCATCAGCCCCGAGCGCAGTGTTTCAATGGGTAGGCGGCCTACAGCCTGTGTCTGCAGCGCATCGAGAAACCATGGATTATTGATTTCCCTCTCTTTAGCCTGAATGACATGCTGCACAGCAAGGGCCAGCTGTTCGTACTCCTGCTGCTGTTTCGCTTCCCGGGATCTCAAGAGAGCAAAGGATTGACGCAGGGCCGGACTCAACCCGGCTTGACCGCGTAAATCGTCTATTTGCTCAATCCGCAGTCGGCATAGCGCTGCTTGCTCCAACGGGGCCAACTCCCAAAGACAAGAGTCCTGGTTGCCGACGATGCTCCCCCCCAAGTCCAAACACGCTGCTGCCGTCCACTGCGCTGTTTCATTTTTTAAAAATTCGTATTGCTTTTCAGACCAGCTAAAACGAAATCGACCCAAAACTGCTGCACGACAATAAATAAGCGCTGCCTCTGCCTCGGTTGCGTTAGCACCCAGCGCCGGTTCTGTCGCGCCATCAAAGTTTAGTGCGGTTTGCCGCCAGGCAAGGGGCATGGGGTTATCGGTCAAAATCATAAAGCGGCACCTCCTTGGTGTTATTCAGTGGCTGCGCCTCCGGATGAATGACCGGCATTTGCTAAACCTTAAGCGTGCCTAGCGTGTTAGTTTGGCGCAGTACTAGAGATATTGGAGCGATGTGCGTTTTTTGGCTGTGCTTTTATCGCCAACCGCTTGGCCTCAGGCGCCAAATGACCCAAGACCTCTCACAAACACCGAGTTCAAAGTGATAAGGACGAAAACCATGATCCAGGGAACCTATTCGGTGTTAGCGACGCATCTGCGTATGGTCCTGCGCTGGCTGGAAGCTCAGGGGGAACCCGCACAACAACACTTTGAGCGCCATGGCTTAGACATAAACGCGTTGCAGCAGCCTAGGGAGCGCTTTTGTGCCGAGGCGGTCGATGCCCTACTGGCTGATTTGCGAGATCAGTTTCAGCGTCCATGCCTGGGTACAGAACTCGCTGAATTTCATCGACTGAGTGACACCCATGCTTTGGGAATTACCCTGCTTGCCTCAGACGATGGCTTGGCAGCCCTAGAACGGGGTCTGAGATATCAGCGGTTGCTCTCCACAGGGGCACCCATGCACCTCGAGGAACAGAAAAATCAGGTGGCGCTAGTCTTTTCTCCCGTGACTTTTCAATTATCCAGAGACGTTCTTGGCACTTACATGATCGCCATGATCTGGAGCAGTATGCAAATGGCCGCACCCCCAGCACTGCAACCACTCAAGATAGAACTGGCCGGCCCAGAGCCTGATAACCGGCATTTTGAAACTGCTATGGGCTGTAAGGTCGTTTGGTCTCAAAATCGGACCGCTATGGTTTTTGACAAGGCGCAGTTGCAGGAACCTTGGCATATGCGCAACTCCGAGATAATTCGTAGCAACGAACCTATGCTCGATAATTTATTGCGATCCCTCAAAACGGGAGATATTGCTGGCCGGGTGCGCTGGCAGCTACTCGATGCACTCGATGAGCAATTGCCCTCGGAAGAAGCGATCGCACAAGCGCTCCACATGAGTCCCCGAACCCTGCAGCGCCGGCTGAAATCGGAAAACACCTCCTATGGCAAGGTAGTACAGGAAACTCGAATGCAGTTAGCTCAACAGCTGCTGGCGTCACCCGATGTTTCAGCAACAGAAGTTGGCCTCGCCTGCGGCTTTTCCGATGCCTCGGCCTTTACCCGAGCTTTCAAGCGGTGGACCGGCACCACCCCCAGCGACTATCGCAGTGGTATGCGCGAGACCGCTAGCTCGTAACAAAAGGCTCAAAAATCGACGAAACTCTGTTACAACGGAAAAAGCCACTTAAGAGAACTCACAACGCCCATGACTATTTATAAAAGCCTCATGATCAAAAACCGCTATGCCAGTGCTGTCGCAGCCCTAGCGCTCTTCCTACTTGTGGGCCTATCACTGCCTACTGCAGCCGAGGAACCTGCGACTGATCGGGTTGTCATCAATGCCTTACTGGACGGTCTGCACGACGATGCGGCACAAGCCCGGTTTGCCGAATACTTCGCCCGATACACCGCCGACGCGGTTTTTTTGGGCACCGATCGAAATGAGCGCTGGACCATTCCTGAGTTTAAGGCCTACGCAAAACCGGTTTTCGATGAGGGCCGGGGCTGGACCTATCATATCGTTGAACGCCATCTAGAAGGCACCGGTTCCATCCGCTGGTTTGACGAGGTACTGCACAATGACAAGTTGGGGCACTGTCGAGGCACAGGGGTCGTCCTTAGCACCCCCGAAGGCTGGCGGATTGCCCACTATGCGCTGACTATGCTCATTCCCAACAGCATTGCTGCTGAAGTGGGCGGTCAAACCCAAGCCGCTGAGGGTGTCAGCGCTGCGCCCTAAATCTTCGAAGGTTTGCGGGGATCATGTGCCGCTCCGATGGGGATTACGGTGCGCGGGAGCTTCCCGGGAGGACCAGACCTGAGTGACAAGGGCCGCTCCGGATTCAAGCTTGCGTTAATGCGGGCTTAGGCGAGTGGTTAAAGCGCCACTCCCTCAGCTTTCAGCAGGGTTTCAAGGGGCTCTAGGTGGTGACGATAATGTTCCCAAACGTTGACCGCGCTGCTGTAGATCGGTTGGCGAACTTGCTCGGAGCTGGCGGTGCGAATCGCACGATCTTTCTCGTAGTAGCGCAAACACGCCTCTTCGAAAGGTAAGCCGCAGTGGGCCAGCAAACCCGCCACTTGAGAATCAAGATCCTTTACCACTTCCTCGTACTGCACGGTCAGCAAACCACCGGGAAACGCACTGTGCCAATGGTCCATTAGACGCAGATAATCGGCGTAGTAATGGCCAATCTCCTCGAGGCCGTAGGTAAACTCCTGACCTCGGGCAAAGAGCTGCTTAAAGTTGGCAAAGCACGCCGCCATGGGGTGACGTCGTGCGTCTATGATCGTCGCGTTGGGCAAGATGGCTTTGATCAATCCAATGTGTACCCAGTTATTGGGGAGCTTGTCGACAAAATACGGTTTATCCGTCCGGTACGCCGCCGCGCGATCTAAGTATCGCTGACCCATGGCCGTGCGCTCATCGACAGAGAGCTCAATGAGACTGCTGGGGTAAAGACTCTCTTCCGAGCGTTTGCGAGCTCCAGAGATATCACTGGCGATACGGCCAATAAAAGGCAGCTCTGCAGTCGCTTCAACCTGAGAGTGACTGGCTAAGATTTGCTCCAACAGCGTGGATCCTGCTCGGGGCAACCCCAATATAAAAATAGGGGCATTGGAAGGGTGCCCCGGACGCTCCAGAAGAGAGCTGCCGCAATGCTCAATCATGGCATCGACGCGCTCGCGGGTTCCCTCGGGTTTATAGGCACTGAACTGCCGCTTAATGGCATTGCCCTCGTCGTAGGCTTGAAAGGATGCGTCGTAATCGCCGCGGTCCTCATAGGCTTTGCCCAAAGCAAAGGCGAGGTGATATTTGTTGGGGCCAGGACGATCGAGCGCCGCATACTCGCTCACCATGGTCTCAAGCAAAGCGTCATCAAACTCGACGGTTTTGAGGTTGGCGAGGCTCCAGTAGGCCTCACCGGCGCCGGATTCCACGGCAATGGCACGACGATAAGCGTCAGCGGCTTCATCACCCTTACCGCCATAACGTAACGCGTGACCGTAACTGGTGAGAATACCCGCGTTCTCCGGAACCTCCTTGAGCACCTCGGCGTACTGCTCGTGGGCGTCTTGAAAGCGCCCGGCCATAGCCAACACCGACGCGTACTGCACTTTATGCGTGAGCTTTTCGGGCTCCTTAGACCTGAGGTGCGCGCAGGCCTCGAGCGCTTTGGCAAACTCCTGATGCCTCGCCAAGGCCGTCACAAAATTAGCTCGGGCAATGTGAAAATCTGGGGCCAATTTTAGGCAGCGTTCCAGCAGGTTGATCGACTCATCGAGCACGCCCAAATTAATGCCAATTTCAGCCAGTAAACGAATGGCATCAACATCATGAGGGCGGCGTTTTAAATACTCGCGACAAATGCCTTCCGCAGCCCCGAGGCGCCCGGCACCCACGAGGTCCAGGGCTTTTTGCAACAAGGGGTCTAAGCCCTTTTGGCGGATCATTTGCCGATACGCTTCCGCAGCTGCCGCGTCATCACCTTCTTCAGCACAGACCTCATAAAGGTCACGCCAGGCTGCGGCGTAATCGGGTTTTAGACCCACAGCGCGCTCAAGCGCCTGCCTAGCGGCAGTCAGGCGCCCCATGCCCCGCAACGCAAGGCCCAGCTCGTGATGCGCTGACTCCAACTCAGGGTCCGCCTCAATCACTTGGCGCAACAGCGGCTCTGCCGCCGCAAATTCCTCGGATCGCCGCAGGGCAAAGCCGTGCACCAAAATCAATCGAAAATCATTCGGGTCTAGTGCACGGGCCTCGGCACAGAGATCTCGAGCGCGCTCGGGCTCATTGTTTCGCAGCGCAGCACGTGCCTGCTCAAAAAGGGGCTCAATAGAAGACATAAACGTTGAGTCATTAATACTTGTTTGGAACACCGCAATGAGTATGCGGTGGACGTCGCACTAACGCAAAGGGCGTCCCTAAAGACGCCCTTTGCGGTTTTCATGCATAGCCGTGGCTTAGAACGACTGGCGCCAGCGCACACCAATACTTCGAGGCTGGTTTACCTGTTCACGCGTGTCCCAGTTGACCGCGTTAATCCAAACCACGCCACGCTCATCGGTCAGGTTCTGAACATAAACTTCAGCAGTCCAGGTTTCCTTCTGCAGACCCATTGACGTATTCACGACGTCGTAAGAAGGCTGTTCACGCAACTCGTTCTGTGCCGAACCGCCATCAAACAAGGTATTGGTCGACTTACCGGTGTACATATACGACGCCTGTACAAACCAATCCTGCATGAAGTCGTAACGCGTTGTCAGGTTGAACTTCACGTCGGGAACCCGAGGAAGATCCGTGCCTGAAGCGGCATCGGGCTCTGGGCTGCTGGGATTACGTCGGTAATCTGAAGTCAGGGTTGAGTCGAGGAAACTCGCCGCGCCCGTCACACTCCAGTTATCGGTAATCATGGCCGCGAAATCAAATTCGAAGCCGTTGCTCTCGGCATTACCCACGTTGTAGGTCAGCGTAATAGGCGAGATTGACGTATCGAGACGTGAGAACTGGAAGTCCTCCCAGTCCTGCCAGAACGCCGCAGCATTCAGACGGAGTCGACCGTCAAACAGCTCAGATTTAAAGCCAACCTCAACAGCGGTCAGGAAGTCTGATGTGAATTCACAACCGATATTGATCGAGCCCTGACCTGGCAGGCCATCGGGGATTCGAGTCTGACAGAAACGATTCAGGCCGCCGGGTCGATAACCCTCACCCCATGTGGTGTACAGCATGATGTCGTCGGTCACCTGCCAATCGGCAGACACGCGATACACCTCATCTTTGCTCTCGGTCACGCGGCTGTCAGGGGCACAAGCATCGCCGTAGTTACTGGCAGGACGATCTCCCTGTGGGCCGAAGCCACCACAAGGCCAGAACACCGTGCCAGAGAAGCCGTCTAGTGAACTCTCGTAGTCAAACTGACGTGCGCTACCGGTCAACGTTAAGCGATCAGTCACATCAAAGGACACCTCGCCAAAAATGGCGGTCTCTTCATAGAGCCGCTCAAAATCGGTGGTCCAATAGATATCGGGAGCATCAACGGCCGCCTGTGGCGCTTCAGCCAATCCCAGCACGTGCCACTCGTAGTCGTTGGTGCCCTCTACGTCGACGTAGTAGAAACCCGCCATGTAACGGAAACGCTTGTCTGGATCTGACGCATAACGGACCTCAAAGGTTTGACGTCCCTGGTTGCTCTCCTGCGTGAACTGCTCGCGTGGATCGCCGCAAGTCCCGAAGTAACTGACGTAACAGTTGTAATAGGGATCAACAAAACCTTGTGACACGTAGTAATCGCTATACAACGAGTAATCGGCGTACACCTCAATATCACGATCAAGGTCGGCTGCCGTGGCGGTTAATGTGCCACCAAAGAGCTCACCTTCAATTTTTGCCGAGAATTGGGTCCACTTGTCGGTCATGGACTCGGGCAACAACTGCATAACCTGCAAATCACCAATAGTGGGGTCGTGATCCCAAACACCCTCACGATCGAGATCCTGCATCATCGCAGTGGCGGTAAAGGTCCAAGAGTCATTCAGGTCAACCCGAAGCGCCGCCCGGCCACCATAAGTTGTCGCCTCGTTGAAATTCTCCTTGGCAATATCGGCGTTACTCGCCACAAAGTCTGAGGCAATGTCTCTCAGAGGGCTGCCCTCGGGAAGACCCGCGCGAATGTAACCACGCTTGAAGGTATGGGAGCCTTGAACGTTGTCGATATAGCCGCCGTCGTGCTTGTAAAAGCCCATGACTCTCAAAGCGGCACGCTCACCGATTGGAATGTTCACAAAGCCTTCGGCGCGATAGCTAGGGTCACCGCTCTTAACCTGGCTGGTATCGAGGCTGTAACCGCCCGAAAATTCACCGAGTTCGGGCTGGTTAGTGATGATACGCATAGCACCCGACTGGGCATTGGCACCAAAGGTTGTGCCCTGAGGCCCCGCCAAAACTTCAATACGATTGACGTCATAAATGTGCGGGTTTAAGTAGTTACCCACCAAAGTCACCGGCTGTTCATCGAGGTATACCGCAACACTGGGGTTTGCGCCCAGGGTGCTCTCGCCACCACTCGATACGCCGCGAATATAGATATTGCCCGAACCTGGACCCAAAGTGACGTAGCTAACGTTGGGCAGCATCATCAGATAATCTTCCATATCTGTGATATTGAGGTCCTGAAGCTGGGTCTCCCCCAACACCGATACGCTCATCGGTACTTCCTGAACGCTCTCGGCACGACGTGTCGCAGTTACCACGACTTCTTCGATCTGTGCTTGAGCGACGCCGGGAATGGCGACCCCAGCAACGCCTACAGCACCACAGGCAGCGGCAACAGCCAGAGCCAGTGGTCGGTTACTGCGCCGTGGACGGTAAGCATGTTGATGATTAATGGCTTTCATAATTAGTGATCCCCCTTTAGCCAAGAACACAGCAAGCCGCACCCCTGACACACCTCAATTTGACCCATGGAAATAGGCCACTTAACACTTGTAGTAGTTTTGCACAGTTATAGCGCGACTAGCGTCCAAAAATCAAATACTGGACACCCTTGCCAAACTGCCGCCGATAGGGATAGGCCTAAAAATCACTCTGTAATACCGCCCGCAAATTTATGCCCCAAAATCATAAAAAATTGTAGGATGCCCAAACCAAAAGCTGCTGCTAATGCAACGCGCTACACACACCCAAAGGAGAGGCCATGCACATCGAAGAACCCGCTAAAACCGTGCCGGTAATCCATCAAACCGACGTCCTAGTCGTAGGGTCGGGGCCGGGAGGGCTCGCGGCAGCCATAGCTGCGGCGCGGTGTGGCGTTGAGGTAACTCTTCTGGAGCGCTTCGGCTGCTTCGGCGGGAACATCACCGCGGTCGGCGTTGAGGGCTTTGCCTGGTATCGCCACGAGCAAACCATAGACAGCGAGGGCCTGGGCATTGAGTTTGAGCAACGTGCGGTCAGCGCCGGTGCGGCGGTGGAGGAACCCCAATCTAATAGCCACGCCATTGATGGCGAGGCCTTTAAATGGGTTGCTGACACGCTGGTGTCCGAGGCGGGCATAACCCCCATGCTCCATCGCATGTTTGTAGCACCCCTCATGGAAGGCGACTGCATTGTGGGCGTCATTGTTGAGAGCAAAGCTGGACGGGAAGCAATTCTTGCCAAACGGGTCATTGATGCCACAGGAGATGCCGACGTTACCCACCGCGCGGGTGCAACTACCCTAAAGCAAGCTCCAGAGGACATGATTGGCACTTCGGTGATGTTCTCAATGTCGGGGGTTAACAAACAGCGCTTCATTGAACAGGTAAAGGCCGACCCCCAGACCTATCGGGACTGGGCTTATGGCCAATGGACGGTGGAAACGACGGGTAAAGAAGACGAAATGTTTTCGCCCTTTCTACGCAAACCCTTCGAACAGGCCCGGGAAGCGGGACTGATTCCCCCCAATCTCGACACCATTGCCGGCACCTGGGGCGCCATTTACGACAGTGGCGACCTCACCTACCTCAACCTCGTTCACCTGCTGGGCTATGACGGTACCAATCCCGACGATCTCACTCGGGGCGAGATGGAAGGCCGGGAACAAGCGATGATGGCCATTGAGGCATTGAAGCAGTTTATGCCCGGCTGCGAAGGCGCCAAGCTGCGCAACTTTGGCATGACCCTGGGCATTCGAGATACGCGCAAGATTGATGCCCACTACAACATGACTGAGCACGATGTGCGCGAGCAAGGGCGCTTTGACGACAGTATTGGCATCTTCCCCGAGTTCATTGACGGATACGGCATTCTTATACTGCCCACAACCGGGCGCTACTTTCAGATTCCTTATCGGACCCTGTTACCCGACACCGTTAAACACCTGATCTGCGCCGGTCGAATTACTGGGGGCGATCGCGTGAGTCATGCGGCCACCCGCAACATGATGTGTTGCACGGTTACAGGCCAAGGCGCCGGCGTCGCTGCTGCCTTAGCGGTGAAGCAAGACCGTGACTTTAAGGATCTGTCTGTGGGTGCGGTGCAAAAAGAGCTCCTGAGGCAGGAAGTTCGCATTCATTAAATTGCAGCTCAGCAACAGGCCCTCAACCCAGGCGGCCATTTGAACAAGCCATTGGGGTAAAAACCCATGGGGCAAACATGCCATAGGGTCCTCATAGAAAGACAAAGGCGCCGCGGGGGCTAAGCCTCTGACTGGGACTCACCCGTCAGCTGGAACCCTCGCGGGGTCGTACACTCCGATAAATATTAGGCCAAGTTCTAAAGCGCGGTGTACCCTCTGCCAATAACAGCCATCGGTCTATTACCCCGCTAAGCCCTCAGCACTTCAGGATCACAAACTATGATGCAAAACCGTCACCGCATATTTAGCGCAGCAATGGGCTGCCTTCTCTTACTGTGCGCCAAGGCCAACGCAGAAATTCCAACTGAACTCATCGAGCAAGCAGGCTTCGCGCCGGAGCGGCTGCAAAAAATCGATGAATTTGTACAGCGAGATATTGAAGCCGGGAGAGTGTCAGGTGCCGTCACCCTGGTGGCCCGTCACGGTCAATTGGTGCATTTTTCTGCTCAGGGCAACTTTGGCAGTGCAGACCCACGACCGCTTCAGGAAGATACTCTGTTTCGAATTTATTCCATGACTAAACCTATCACCACCGTAGCCGCGATGATGCTTTACGAAGCGGGCGCTTTTCATCTAGGCGACCCGGTCAGCCGCTATTTACCAGAATTTGAATCGGTTCAGCTGCTTCGCGATGGCGAATTGGTCGCACCCTCGGGGCCTATAACGATAGGGCAACTAATGACCCACACAGCGGGACTCTCTTATGGCTGGCACCCCAATGACCCCGTAGACCAGGCTTACGTGAAGGCTGACCTGATTAACAGCACTAGCAGCGATGACTTTATACAGCGTCTAGCGGGTCTACCTCTGCGCTTTGAGCCCGGAAGTCGCTATCACTACAGTGTCGCCACCGACGTTTTGGGTGTTCTGGTTGAGCGTTTATCAGGCATGAGCCTCGAGGCCTTTTTTCAAACCCGCATTTTTGCACCCTTGGGTATGACTAATACCTTCTTCAATGTACCCGTCGACAAGCTCGATCGCTTTGCTCCCAATCATTATTGGGATGCGCAACTGGGCGCGATTGCACCAATACCCGAAGCATCGGCACAACCCTTTACCGGTGTAACCACTTTTTCGGGTGGCGGTGGCTTGATATCTACCGCCAAGGACTATTGGATTTTTTGCGAAACGCTTCGTCAGGGTGGCAGCTACAACGGCACACGAATCTTGGGTCCCAAGACCGTACAATTTATGACCGCAGATCACCTCACTCCGGCTGTGCGTAATCGTGGAGTCGGTGAATACCCCGACTCGCATCTATACCCCGGGCAGTCCGCGGGATTGGGGTTTGGTGTCATTACCGACCCGGGACAAACCGGCGTTATCTCATCTAAAGGGGCTTACTCTTGGGGCGGAGCCGCCAACACCAAATTCTGGATAGACCCCGAAGAAGATCTGATCGTTATTCTGATGACACAAGTGATGGGCGCACCCTATGGCGATGCGCTGCGCTTCGATTTGAAGGTAGCCACCTACCAAGCGCTCACTCGGTTGGGCGCATCACCCTGAGATTTAAGCCCGAAGCTGCGCCCTGTGCCGATACACCAGGGCGTAAACCGCCGCGTAAATACCAATGACCACCAGCCCAACCCATTCGATCTTGAAGGGTGTGAACTGAAAAGACAGCACTAGCGCAAAAAGAATAAACCAGTTAAGCGCCACGTAGCGGCCGATGCCAAGGCGCTCTACCGTCAGGCCTATATTTTGCGTGTATAAGCGTGTCAGCGAGTCGAGGGAGTTCACAACGAACAACACGCCCACTGCGATCATTGCCCAGCTCAAGCCACCAGTAACATTTAAGCCCTGGGTAAAGTAGCCGTACAAAACCGCAAACCACAAAGCAATGGGAATCGAAGGCACGATCAATAGTGCCAGCAACAACTGCCAAGCGGTCAGTCCCCCCACAAATCGCGACACAAATTGCCCAATCATGATGCTCCAGGCAAACCACCAAAACAGGTAAAACGCGTGGTAATCATTAAGGGGCAGTACAAAGCGGTGAATCTGCCCAAAGTAATCGCCCAGACCTGCGAGGGACTTGCCCAGCCCAACAAAGCCCATATCCGAGGCCAAGAAAGCTCCAGCAATGAGCAGAAAAAACAACGCCGTTGAGCTTAGGCTAAGAGCTTTAACAAAACGTAGGTGCGTGCTCGACAGCACCGCCAGCAACACCACTAACGCCACCCCACCAAAACGCAGCGCGTCTGAGATGCCCGCCACGTAATCGGGGAGGTAGTGAAGAAACAAATAGCCGGTGAACGCGCAGGTACCAATAATGCAAAAATTATTGGCGAGCTTAATCACCGGTATCTCAAACAACTTCAACTTCGGCTCGACCACGCAAAAGTAGAAGGTTGTTAAAAAATAGAACCCCCAAACCAGAAAGCCCCAAAACCCAAATTCAAGGGCAAGCGGATTAGCGAAAGCGTATTCGGGATCGGCCGCAAAAGACTCAAAATCGACCAGTGGGAACATAATCAGCCCCACGTCTAGCCCCGAGGTGAAAAGAATCGCCATGAAGGTAATCAGGGGCACCGGCACACTGCCCTCAATCGCCACGTTACGGTACCTGACCACTAAAAATAACGAGGTGAGCGTCGTCACGATAATCGCGGTCGACAAAATAAAATTCATGCTCAATGGCCTTTGTCAGATTGCAGGAGGTAGCCCCACTGGCACGGATCGCAGGGGTTGCCCCGCGCGCTGCTGTGTTTGCCAATCGGGAGCCTCCCAAACTCTAGCTTCCTGACGCTCGGGAGTTTTATTCCGTATCAAGTCCGCCGCACGTTCGGCCACCATAATTGTCGGGGCGTTGAGGTTGCCGTTGGGAATGATTGGGAAGATAGACGAATCGACAACCCGTAAACCTTGCAGACCACGAACGCGACACTGCGGATCTACGACGGCGCCAAGGTCGTCGGTAGCCCCCATGCGACAAGAGCACGACGGGTGATACGCCGTTTCAACATTTTTTCGTACCCAGGCATCAACCGCAGCATCGTCGGCCAGATCAATCGCAGGCTGGATTTCCTCGGCGCGAAACGCATCGAGGGCCGGTTGTTGCAATATTTCACGGGTTAAACGCAAACAACTGCGCCAGTCCTGTCGATCCTGCTCCGTTGCCAAATAGTTGAACAGGATCTCGGGCTCATCCTCCGGGGCAGGCCCAGTGATACGAACATGCCCTCGGCTTTCGGGTTTGTTGGGGCCCACATGCACCTGAAACCCATGCCCGTCAAAGGCTGCCTTACCGTCGTAGCGAATCGCCGCGGGCATAAAGTGATACTGAATATCGGGGGCCGATAATCCAGCTCGAGAACGGATAAAGCCACAGGACTCAAAATGATTAGTCGCGCCAAGACCCGATCGGGTCAGTATCCATCGAACACCAATACGGAGCTTTGAAAACCAATCGAGGTGCCCGTTCACCGTAATCGGTTGACGACAGCGGTATTGAAAATACACCTCAAGGTGGTCTTGCAAATTCTCGCCCACCCCCGGCAAATCGTGGAGCACTTCGACACCAGCGGCTGCCAATACTTCGGGGGATCCAATACCCGAGCGTTGTAATAGAAGAGGCGAACCCACCGACCCTGCACTCACAATGACCTCGCGCCGTGCAGACGCTGCAACAGACTTTCCCTTGCAGCGATACTGCACGCCGGTAACACGACTGCCCGACAAAATCAGACGCTCGACTTCGGCGCGGGTCACCAGGGTTAAATTTGGTCGTTTACGTGCAGGCTTAAGGTAAGCCAGATCGGTTGAGCAGCGCTCCCCATGCCGAACGGTCATGTGCATGGGGCCAAAACCTTCCTGACGGAAACCGTTGTAATCAGGGGTGCTGCCGTAGCCCGCATCGCAACCCGCGTCAACAAACGCCTGATAAAGCGGGTTACGCATGCGATTGCCGTTGCAGGTATCGACGGGGCCGTCACCGCCACGGTACTCATCAGCACCCGACATCCAGCGCTCAGCGCGACGGAAATAGGGCAGGCAGTCGACGTAGCTCCAGCCTTCGGCACCCTGCTCTACCCAGCTGTCAAAATCCTCAGCATGACCTCGTACGTAAACCATGCCATTGATCGCCGAAGAACCGCCTAAGACTTTGCCTCGGGCACAGTCCATTTTTCGTTGCTCGAGACCGGGCTCGGGCCGCCCCCAGTAACCCCAGTTAAAACGCGGAGTATTCATGGGAATCGACAGAGCAGTGGGCATTTTTATAAACAGGCTGCGATCGTCCTTGCCCGCTTCGATCAGCAAGACCGAGTGCGCCCCATCTTCTGTCAAACGATTGGCCAGAACACAGCCCGCCGAACCGGCACCCACGATGATGTAGTCGAACTCACTCAATGTGCTAACGCTCCTGATTTTAGGTACCGAGGTGCAGGTCGCTCACATCCTCAGCTAATTTTGTGCACGCAACGCGGCTATTAACAGTGCCTCCCTTTGCGCTTTAGTCAGCCAAGGCCCCTTGCGGCCGCTGACAGTATTTTTGCCAGTTTAGGCGGCAGTAGGTTGTGAGCTCAACCGTGAATGCCATTATTCAATAAACGACCGACCATCGAGGGCCGCTGCAACCGACGCAGGCACCGGGATGCGAAGGTGACGTGCCAAGGAGGGATAAATATCAACAATGGCGGGATGTTGGTAAAAACTCGGTAATAAACGCTGGCTATTTGTCACCATCCAGGTTGTTCGTTCCCGTTCACTCTGACCGCCATGATCCTTTCCTGTGTGAAGGTCTCGGCCGTGATCGGTCGTCACCAAGATCAACCAATCTTCACTTTGAGTCGCGGCCCGGGCCTGAACAGCCGACCAGACTGTGCCCACCAATTGATCCATCACCTCTACCGCAGCATCAAGCTCGGGGCTATCGCCTAAGGCGTGCCCGACATCGTCGGTGTACTGCAAATACACCCATGACAAATCGGGCCCTTGCTGCTCGATCACACGGGCAGCCTCCGCCGCGACGTGACGATCGATCGCCTGTATGTGCCTATCTTGGGGTGCATGGGGAAAACGCTGGGGGTCGGTCTCAAACCCGTCTGCGACAAAGTCGATGGTTACACCCCCTGCGTCTGCAAGCCCGGCACCTAGAAGGATAGTTCTATTGTCGGTCCAGGTTGAAAAAATCCCGGTCTCTAGGGGAGGCTCAACGGCTTTAGCGAGGCGAAAGAGGTTCCAGTAGTCGTAATTTGGCGCGAGGTCAGCGTTACCGTAAACGTTATGTTTATTCGCCCAAGTCCCGGTCACCAAACTCATATACCCCGGCGCAGACACGGTGGGGGTCTCGGCAGGGTCGTTTAAGGGGCCCCCGACTTCCGCTCGAGTGTAGCCACCCACCTTGGCAATGGCATCGAGATTGGGGGTGAACACGCGCTCAATCACGTCAGCTGGAATGCCGTCTACAATTAGAAAAACCGCTTTGTTGCTGGCCACTGCTGTGCTGTTGGTCATTTCATTACCGGCCCATGCAACCGAGGCCGTGGTCATGGTCATGGTCATGGTCATGGTCATGGTCATGGTCATGACTATAAGCCTCAGTGCAACTAGACAATGTGTGGCACAAACCCTAACGCCGTCAGTTGCACAAGACCAAGGGATAAATGCGGCTCTCGAAAACCACTTGCCCAAAATACTGCACGTTGTGGTCATGGCTAAATTTCCTTTGAGGGTTGAAACCCACTGCACTGAGTATTCTCCTTAGCCAGCTTGTGCAGTAAGCAGCACAGCGCTGCTGCAAGTAGCACTTCCTTTGTAGTGAGTGGCACTTTTTTGTCACTGACACCCCTCTTCATTAAGCATCAAGCCACAGCATTTTGCACGGCAAGTGCCCATAGGTGATGATGCTAAGATTAATGCTGCATCAAAGATTAGATGACCATGCCCCTTGGAAGCCGATGACCCTAACCCACCTACCAACGATTGATTTACGGGCCAGCGATAAGGTGGTCAAGCAGGCTTTGGAAACTGCTTTTACCTCGATTGGCTTCGCACTCATCAGCGGGCATGGCATAGCCGAGGGGCAAATTTCCGAAATGCGGCAGCTACTGAAAACGTACTTCGACCGCCCACTCACCGAGAAACTGCAAGGGTCCATCACGCCAGAAAATTATCGTGGCTATATTCCTCTCGGTTTCTTTTCCGCGAATAGCAACAACACCCTCACCGACCACTACGAGGGTTATAAGCTTCACTATGAAGCCGCTGAAACCGATCCGATAACTGCGCAGTGTGATTTGTACGGACCCAATCGCTGGCCCCGCGAACCTTCTCACTTCAAAGCTACCATTTTGAGTTACTGGCAAGCCTGCGACCGCGTCAGCCAGCGGCTGTTGCGCCTGTTGGCACAAATTATGGGCGTAGACGAGAACAGTTTTTTATCGCTCTTTGAATCGCCGCTGACCAACATGACCCTGCTGCACTACCCGTCGATGCCCGCTAAACCTCCAGAGGAAGCCGGCTATGGTATCCATCCCCACAAAGATACCGACGCCCTAACCCTGCTATTCCCCGATCCTGTTGGCGGCCTCTGGCTACGCCCCCGAGAGCAAGATCACTGGCTTGAGGTAGCTGCACAAAATGACACCCTAATCGTCAATATTGGCGACCTGCTGGAACTATGGTCCGGCGGTTATTTTGTTTCAACACCCCACAAAGTGGTCAACCAATCAGGGCAAGAGCGCTACAGCTTTCCGTTTTTCACCGTGCCTCGACACGACGTCACAGTGGCTCCGCTAGTGACGCCACAGCCGGGCTTCGATCGCACTCCGGTACCGGTAGGGTCGGTATCCCGAGAGGTGTGGCGCACCAATTGGCCCGACGTGGAACCCGGTGATCAGGGTTTTGATTTGGGCACGCTCACCGACTAGCGCGTTGTTGCACCCTCCCAAAGGCACAGCAAGCCTCGGGGCGCGCCACCATCTTTGCAACCTGACGGCATGAGATCAGCTTGCCTGGGCTTTGGCCCCAACACGATTAAGGAAGGCCCCTGCCGCCGTATCTTGTTCTCGAAGCACCTTGAGCAAGGCCACCAGATTGGCATCGCGTTCGGCTTCGAGCGTGCTGACCGAACGTTCGCCGGCTTGGGCATCAGACTGCTCAACAATGCGTCCTATCAGAGCATCGTCAAGGTCGGGGACATCCATTAACTTGGTCCACGGCCAGGAAAGGCAGGGGCCAAATTGCTCGAGAAAGTGCTGCATTCCCGCTTCACCCCCCGCAACACGGTAGGTTTCAAACAGTCCTTTTTGGGCCCAGCGCAGGCCAAAGCCGTGGGTCATGATGTCGTCAATTTGTTCAGTCGTAGCCACGCCATCCTTAATAAGCCATAGCGCCTCGCGCCACAAAGCTTCCATCAATCGATCACCAATGTGGGCCGGGACCTCGGCTCCCACAGCAACCGGCTTCATACCGATCTGCTCTAGGGTGGCCATCGCTTTGGCTTGTGTTTGCGCTGAGGTTGCCGGTGAGGGCACGCACTCAACAATGGGTAATAAATACACCGGGTTGTAAGGGTGAGTGACCAGTATTTGCTCGGGTCGCTGCGACTGCGCCTGCAGTTCAGAGGGCATAAAACCCGATGTCGACGACCCAATCACAGCGGTCTCTGGGCAGGCCGCCTGAATGGCCTCCAGCACCTGATGTTTCAACGGCAAGCGCTCGGGGGTGGACTCCTGAATCCAGTCGGCCCCCGCGACGGCCGCTTCAAGTGTTTCGACGATTTCGAGCTGGCCCTCTGGGGGTAATCCGTCGTAGACCTCGGGAACCCAGCGTCGAGCTTTTTCTAGGGTTCGCGCCAAAGCTTCATCAGCCCCCGGGCCGGGATCAAAATATCGAACGTCCCAACCGTTCAGTAAAAACCGGGCAGCCCAGCCCGAACCAATCACCCCACCCCCAATAATCGCTGCAACCGGCATCAGGGTAGCGCTCGCTCAGTGAGGTTTAATTCGTTACGGACTTCGGCGGGGGTCATAATTTCAACCCCCATGGCACGAATAATGGTGGCGGCACGCTCAACCAACTCGGCATTGGTAGCAAGCCGACCTTTGTCGAGCCACAGGTTGTCCTCAAGCCCCACACGAACGTTGCCCCCCGAGAGCACCGCCGCCGCAACGTAGGCCATTTGATGGCGTCCAATGGCAAAAGCCGAATGCACCCAGTCACTGGGAACATTATTGACCATAGCCATGAAGGTATTGAGGTCATCGGGAGCACCCCAGGGCACGCCCATGCACAGCTGAACCATAACCGGGGCGGGAATAATGCCCTCCTTGACCAGCTCTTTGGCAAACCACAGGTGGCCTGTATCGAAGGCCTCAATTTCAATCTGAATACCCAAGTCGGTCATGCGCTGGGCCATGTCCCGGAGCATACCCGGGGTGTTGGTCATGACGTAATCGGCCTCAGCAAAATTCATGGTGCCGCAGTCGAGGGTCGCAATTTCTGGGAGACAGGCCTCCAAGTGGGCGACCCGCTCGGCAGCAGAGACCATGTCGGTGCCCTCAGACTTGAGGGGCAAAGGTGCGTCGGTAGGACCAAACACCAAATCGCCCCCCATGCCCGCGGTCAGGTTCACCACCACATCGACCTCTGCCCCCCGAATACGCTCCACGACTTCCCGGTATAAGTGGACATCCCGTGAGGGGACGCCCGTATCGGGATCACGAACGTGGCAATGCACAACAGCGGCACCAGCCCGAGCGGCATCAATGGCCGATTCAGCGATCTGCTGGGGACTGCGTGGCACTTTGTCACTACGGTCCTGAGTGCTCCCAGAACCGGTTACCGCCGCCGTAATAAACACTTTCTTTCGTAGGGCCAATGGCATAGTTAATTTCGCTTTTGTCGGTGGATAAAAAAAGGGGGCAGTCGATCGCCAAGAATTGCGGTAGCAAGTTAGCCTGCCGTACCGCCCATTTCAGATTTGCGGTCAACGTCAGGGCCATGACCTCTGTTTAAAGCCCGGGCTCGAGACAAAATTTCATCGCGGTCAATATAGACACCCTGTAAATGCCTTTTGCCCGATCCTGAAAACCCTTTGCGCCCGTGCATCACCCGTCGATTATCGAAGCACATAATGTCTCCAGCACCCAGCCGAAAGGTCAGTTCAAAGCGGGGATCGTCGGCCAATTTGTGAAAGCGCCGCAGAGCTTCATAGGCTTCGGCAACGTCCCCCTCGGGCATATCGGGAAACGCGCGAACCGGATAAAAAGCACGAAGCGTCGGCAGAGCGTGCGCCCCGGAGGTATCAATAATGGGTGCTGACCAGCGATGGTCAATTCCGGGGCCACGATTGAAAAATACCCAGCGGCGTGTTGACAGCAGTTCGTAATCTGCGGGGTGGTGGGTTTTCAGTTCCTGAACCAGAGCCGCACCATCGGTGAGCGTAGACTCACCCCCATCAGCCTCATTGATTAGGCAATGTAGAAACTGGTAACCGGGGGGAATCTCCCGAGTGGGTAAGTCGGTATGCGGCCCCAATCGCAGTCCCGTATTCGCCGTGGTGTTAGTTTTCGAGTCACCCGCCAAACTGATATCGGCAACAACATCCCATAGCGCGCCAAAGTTACTGTCCCGCACTGGACCAATTCGGGCGGCAAGTTTGTTGAGAAACCCCTCCTCGCTCGGTGCCCTCTCGAGTACGCAAACGCCATAACGAATTAAATCATTCATGATTTCGCAGAGGTCTTGATCACTCTCCAGCGCATCAGGGGCTGACCTTCGAGGGGGTGAAGGCAGGATCTGAGCATCCCAAACCTCTGGTTTGGGGAGCCAGCTTTCCGGCAAATGCTGCCCGTCAGCTATGTGGCGCAGCCAGCCGCCGTGGTAAGTACAGCGTTGCGCCTCGGGTTGCCATAGCAGTGAAAGATCACCCTGATCCGTGAGGTCAGCGGCGGCAATGGTCATAGCGTCTGTAAGATCCGCAGGATCCAGCAACCCCTCTCGGGTTGCAGGGTCAATACCACCGAGCCCTAGGGCATTTTCGCGCAGCCAGAATCGGTGGCAGTGCAGCCGTTGACCATCACCCCAACTGAGGTGAATGAAGTCTCCGTGGTGCTCTACTGCAGCCAGTGGTGCCGCGGCGTAGGCATAAAAATCGGGGACATCGACCCCGTTATTGACCTGCTGCATCTGAGTCATACCGTTCTCCCTGGCAAATACTCATGGTTCTTATTTTTGTTGGGCCACACGCCTTAGCCTGACTTTTTGCCCGCAAGGCGTAGCCCGATGTTGCAACGGCAACCACCCGCAAATAACCACACACTAAGCGTGTTGTTTACGCCGCGGTCTCTCAGAGCGTGAAGGTACTCCAATAGCATGCTGTGAGTCAGCATTTAATGAACACTTTTGCATTTTTTTGATGCCTTGTGACGGGTCCTACCGACCGAATACTTTGTTTAAAAATGGCATCCCGAGGGCACTATGCATTCTCTTGTTAAAAAGCAGGTGCGCAAGCTGACTGACCGCGGGATACTGCGGGCTATTGGCGACATCTAAAGCAGCCCTCGTTGTTAAGGACGATATATGTTTTACATTCAAGGCTTCATCCGACTCAGCACCCTTGTTCTTCTGCTAATGAGTCCTTTGTTGAACGCACAAGAGGCAGCACCCGCCCGTTACGAAACCATGGTGGAGACATTGCTGCGCGACAGTATTGCCAGGGAAACCGCCCATGGGCTGGGGCAGGTCCCCGCTTACGCAAAGTTTTTGCAAACGCAATTTTTAACCGCAGGCTTTGATGCTCAGGACGTGACAATCATCCCCTATGAAGGCACCGCATCCCTGCTGGTCCGATACCGAGGGGACGGTAGCAGCAATCGTCGGCCCATTTTGTTCTCATCACATATGGACGTAGTTCCCGCCGACCCCAATGACTGGGTTCGCAACCCCTTTGAATTACAGGAAGATGAGACCTTTTATTTTGGCCGGGGTGTCCTTGACAACAAATTTGACGTCTCAGTGCTCACCACCCTCTTTATCTGGCTGAAGGAAGACGGCTATGTCCCCAACCGGGATCTAGTAATTGCCTTCACAGGCGATGAAGAATCTTTTCAAGAAACGGTGCAACAGCTGACCCGAGACCACCGCGAGGCCATTGATGCCGAATTTGCGTTCGTTGTCGACGGCGGCGGCGGTGTTCTCAATGATGCGGGGGAAGCCATTCAATACAAGGTGGGCTTTGCTGAAAAAACCTACGCCACTTTTGCGGTCACCGCGCGCAACCCCGGAGGTCATTCCTCCATGCCTCGGTCTGACAATGCCATTTTCGATTTGTCCGACGCACTCAAGCGATTGCAGGATTTTCGCTTCCCGGTGGAGACCAACGAAATCACCCTAACCTTTTTTGAACGCACCGCTCCCCTAGTGGGCGGAGAGGTCGGGGAAGCCATGGCGAGGCTGGTGTCAGATCCTTCAGACGCGGAAGCCATCGAAGTACTGCGACAAAAACCGGAATATGTAGGCACTTTGGGCACGACCTGCATTCCTACTATGCTCGCCGGGGGACACGCTGAAAACGCCTTGCCTCAGTCGGCAACCGCTACCGTTAACTGCCGAATTTTCCCCGGTAATGCCGTCACTGATGTTATGGGTACCTTGCAGCTCGCCGTGGAAAATCCCGAGCTCGACTGGTCCATTGTCGGCATGCCGGTCTCCAGTGACGCCTCGCCCTTTAACAACGAAGTGATGGCGGCGGTCAAAACAAGCCTCGAACCCTTGTATCCGGGTATACCGGTTATTCCACAAATGAGCTCGGGCACCACCGACGGTGCTTTTTTTCGGGCGGCGGGCATTCCTAGCTACAGCTTGACCGGTATTTTCATCAACCCCAGGGACTCCTTTGCCCATGGCTTGAATGAACGGGTACCCAAAAACAGCCTGCCCCAATCGCTGATCTTTTGGCGATCAATGGTTGAGGAGTTGGCAGGTCCTAGTGCGATCACAGCACCTTAATCGTGGTCGCACTCAGACCGACAACAATGAGTGCCAACAAGACCACTGAAAATTTCCCCGAGCCCGCCCGGAGAACCTCTGTGAAAAATGGTAAAAACACCTAAAAACAGAGGGTCAATCGGTGATCTAAACGGTACTTTTTAACACCGCAACGCACCGCCCTCGGTCGCGCACCGGGAACTCTGAAAATCTGCCAAAACTTACCAAAAATCGTGCTTGTCCCAAGCGCGATTCTGACGAGAATGCGCGTCTCCTTTTTACACTTTGAAATTACGATCATGGGTAGCCTCCGCTCTGTTTCCTCTCTCCTGCTAACGACAGCATTTTTGCTTGCCGGACACGGTTTGCATATGACCTTCTTGCCCTTGCGAGCGGTGGAGTTGGGCATGTCGACATTGCTTGTGGGCCTAAGTGGCTCAGCCTACTTCGCAGGATTTCTCACCGGCGCGCTTATCACGCCTCGGATCATTGCCAACGTCGGTCACATTCGAAGTTTCACCGCGCTCATGGCCACCTTTATATGCAGCTTCCTTGTGCTGAGTCTTTGCGACGGCGGCGTGCTATGGATTGTGGTGCGGTTTGTCTTGGGCACTGCCATGTGCGGCGCCTACACCGTGATCGAAAGCTGGTTAACCGAGCAAACGGACCCCAAGGCACACGGGCGGGTACTGTCAATTTATACGGTGATCGTGCTGGCCTCTATGGCACTGGGGCAGTATTTATTGAATCTGACCGCCAGTAATCCACTGCACCCGTTTATTCTGGTTTCACTGATGGTAGGCCTTGCCATCATTCCGGTAAGCCTCACTCGCTCACCGGCGCCCGCACCCGTGCCCGCTACCCGCTTTAGTTTTAGCAAGCTCTACCGTCGTTCCCACACCGCTTTTGCTGGGGCATTGGGTTCCGGTCTAATCATGGGCAGCTTTTGGTCGCTGGGCGCTGTCTATGTGCTCGCGCTGACTGACGATCCGAGTTTCGTGCCTTGGTTCATTGCCGCCAACATTATTGGGGGGGCTTTGGCCCAGTACCCCATTGGCGTTGCCTCGGATCGCATCGATCGGCGCTTTGTGTTGACCTTTTTGTGCGTCGCCTGTTGTGGCACTGCACTGGCATTGTCTCAGGCAACCGAGCAAGGCACCTTGCTCTGGTGTTCTGCTGCCTTTGGCGCAGCAGGTAATTCCCTGTATGCCGTATCTTTGGCCAAGGCCGCCGATAACTCAAAACGCGATGAGTTTGTCATGCTGGGCTCCTCAGCGCTGTTGCTCAATGCGCTGGGCGCCTCGGGCGGCGCTTTATTCTTTGGCTTCGCAATTCGTTGGCTAGGCAACGAATCGCTGTTTATTGCCGTGGCAATGGCCAGCTTATTGTTCGGCGTCTTTACGTCGCTGCAGCCCCGAGGAAAAACCGCAGTGGCCACTGACGAGCAGAGCGAGTTTGTGGGCACCACATCGGCCATGGCACCCATTGCATTGCAGCAAGACCCTCGATCAAATGAGCCGACGACAGATGCAACCGTCGACGATTACGTGTCTGAAAATACCGAACAGAACTCGACGTCTGGATGTGGCATGACACTGGATTCCTCGGAAAAAATGACGGCCTGGTGATCGCTGGGCTGCCATGGCGGCCAAGTCATCAATTCACTGCCGTTAGGATCACCTCGGGTGACGAAGCCGTGCCAGTAGTCCAACAGGGTACGGGTTAGGTTGCGGTCCTCCGACTCCGTAGGTAGCCAGTTATCGTGTCGATCAAAAACGTAGGGTAACTCCGCACCATGGTAGGCGCCGATGCTGTTAAAGCCCGGGCGCACTCGATCAAAACGATAAACAAATGCCCGACCACCTGCTGCACTCACGGCATCGGCTAAGGTAAGTGACGGGCAAAGAAAGGTCACGGCAGTCCCCAGTCGGTCGAACAATGCCTTCTCGTCGAGGCCGTGACCCGCCGCCGCAAGTACAGCAGGCCAACGCTCTGTAGAGACACGACCTTCCAAGTACGACGCGACCGTTGCGCCGGGGCGGATGTACATCAACGATTCGTTGGCGTTGGTGCCAATGATGATATTCAGAGGAGGCAAGTCACCGTCTGTCACCCGCTGCTGCAATGTGCGCGGCAGACTTTCAGCATCTTCAATAGCGCCAAAGCGCATGCCCGCATAAATATCTCCGGTGACGTCCATGAGGTTTTTCGCGGGTACATCCCGTAAGCCTTCGAGGGAGCCGTTAGGGCCAAGCAATACTTCCTGCAACTGCATGGCTCGGGCCTTTGCCTCAGTCGGTGTTGGTCCCCCAACCACAGGCCAGCCGCCACTTTGATGAATAACGCCGTGGATTTTAGTGCCACTCAACGGCGACAAAGCGAGGTGCAGCGCATTCGCGGCACCCGTGGATTCACCCGAAACCGTGATGCGTTCAGGGTCGCCACCAAAATTGGCGATATGGGTATGCACCCAATCAAGCGCCAGCGACAGATCGTGGAGTGCGAGGTTGCTCGCCGCCATCTCAGGATGATTCATCCAACCAAAGACACCCAATCGATAGGCCACCGTCACTACGATCACGCCTTTTCTCGCCAGCGGTCCGCCATGGTAATTGGGCTCGTAGCTCCAGCCGCCAGTATTTGAGCCGCCGTGGATAAAAATTAAAACCGGGCGTAGCGCTTCCTGGCCAGGCTTTTGATCGGCCCGCTGATGCGTTGAGTTTGAAGCCTCAAGAGCTGCATCATCGAGGTCGGTCCAGACGTTGAGGTACAGGCAGTCCTCGGAATACTCGGGGCCTGCCATCAACGCAGGGTCAACGCCAACTCGAGCCATCATGCCGTGATACCAGTCAAGTCCACTACCCGATTGCATGCAGGCAGGGGCAAACTCAGTGGCATCGAGGTTCGCGGCAGCCAACGTATAGGGCTTAGGCCGCTGCCAGCGCGCCTTGCCGACAGGGGGCTCAGCAAAGGGAATACCCAAAAACTCCGCAGTTCCCGAGGCATCCCGAGTGCCGGTAATGCGAGTGTTTGCCACCCGAACTTGAGGCGCCGTCACCCGGGTTAACGCGTGCTCAGAATTTTGAATGGCAGTGTCGCCAGGTTTTTCATCACAACCCATTAGAGCCAGACTGAGCAGCATCAACGATGGCCACAGCAGGGACTTGACCCCGCGACCTAGGGTAATGAAACGACAACACATCCTTTAGTACCTCCGGCTTCAATCAGCTCATGGGCTTGAATCATTTGTTCAAACGGTAAAATGGCATTGAGCCGATGAGTCAGCGCGTCGGCGCGCAAAGCTTCTTGGGTATCCTCGATCGCCTGCTGCTTAGCGGCTTCTGGCATGTCGTACACAATGACCATTCGCAGCGTCAGGTCCATAAACATCAGCGTTCGAAAAGGGAGTGTGGGCTCGGGAACGCGAGTACTCGCATAGGTGGCAATGACACCACCGGTGGCGATGCACTCCATAACCTCTGGCAAGTTGGCACCAAACTCAACGTCGACAACGCGCTGTATCCGCTGCCCCTGCAACTGCTCACAAAGCTGGGCTCCCCAACCCGGCTGGTGGTGATCAACCACTACCTCAGCACCCAGATCAAAACACAGCGCCCGGTCGTCGGCGTTACCTGCCGTCGCCACCACCCGAGCACCAAAATGACGAGCCCATTGAATTGCGTAATATCCAACGCGACCCGCGCCCCCCGTGACCAGCACCCACTGTCCTGCTACAGGGCCATCGGCGGTAACGCAGCGATGCGCTGTCATGATCGGAATGCCAATACAGGCACCCACCTCAAAAGACGCGTTATCCGGTAAAACGGGCGCCCGGCAACTTTCAATGCAGACCCATTGTGCAGCCGTGCCACCCAATCGATCGTGCTGCGCCTGATAAACAAAAACGCGCTCCCCCAAACGGGTTGGAGAAACCCCATCACCAACCGCCTCGATCACACCGGCACCATCGCTATGAGGAATCACCGGCCCTGTATCGAGCAAGTCTGGGAAAGCGCCCGCGCGTTTTTTCACATCGGAAGGGTTAACCGCACTGGTGTGCATGCGCACCAAAACTTCACCCGCCGCCGGCTCCGGTGTGGGTTGATCACCTTGTAGCAATACTGCCGCTGCCGGACCAAATTGCTCAAACCAAAATGCCTGCATGGAATGTTCCTCTATCCCCAATAACCCTCGATCTTCAGGGATCGAGCCAATTAGCTAGCGATTCTGTGTGGCCATCAATCGCAATGGCTTGCCCAGAAACTTTTTTTCCTCCGGGTCCCGCGAGGAAGCACACCATGGCTGCAATGTCCTCGGGATCAGTGAACTGCCGCAATGAGCCCTGTCGTTGATACACCCGACGAATATCGGCTGCTTCCATGCCCCTCGCCTCGGCGTCTCGATTGATCACCCCTTCAATTCTAGGGCCCGACACACTGCCCGGGCACAGTGCATTCACTCGAATATTCCAAGGGCCCAGCTCCATTGCCCAGGTCTTGGCGAGACCAATAGCTGCCCACTTGGAAGCCGCGTAAGGAGAACGTAGAGGGCAGCCTGATAGGCCAGCGTTGGATGACATGTTGATGATGGCACCGCTGTGTTGTGCCTTCATGAGTGGAATGGCATGTCGCGTCATGTAAAACAAGCTGTTGAGGTCGGTATCGATGGTGCGCTGCCATTCGTCCACCGCGAGATCTTCAAGGGCGCCTTGTGGACCGGCAATACCCGCATTGTTCACCAGCAGATCGAGGCGTTCATGCTTAGTGCGAAATGCTGCAAAGGCCTCATCAACCTGATGGGGGTCTGAGACATCACAAACCCTCGCACTGTCCTCACCGTAAGCCCGCTGAAATTCCGCGACATGATGAGGGTCAATATCGACAGTAAAAAGCTGGTATCCAAGCTCGTGAAGTGACTGGGCAATCGCGAGGCCAATGCCCGAGCCCCCCGCCGAAATTATCGCTACCGACTGTTCAGACATCACGCCACTTCCTTTACTAAGTCATGAATGCAAGCTTGGCAGATGTCACCGCAGCTGCGGCCCGACTCAAGGCCTGTCACCACCCTGCCAACAAAAAACCACCCTGACCGGACTCCTCGATATAACAAAACTTTCCCGCCTTAAGCCTCTGCCTGACTTTCGGCAGCCTCTTTACTCTGGCGGTCGACCTGCAAAGATTTCAGCAAACCATACCCCGCTGGCCACAGCGTCAATACGAGGGGAAGCGACACCACCAAGACCGCCGTTTGCGCTTCGCGAATACCCCCGGCATACATCAGCGCTATGGGTAATATGGCAACGGCAATCGCCCAGAACAAGCGATGCCAGCGCGGCGGATCCTCAGAGGGATGGAGTTGCTCAGTGGCGCTCGTAGCCAGAGTGTAAGAGGCACTGTCGTAGGTGGTCGCACAGAAGATTACCGACACAAAACACAACAGCCCAATGATGAGCCCTGCGAGCGGCAGGGTATCGAGCCCCGCGATGATCGCAGCATTGCCCCCTGAGCTTTCCATAACGGCCATGACATCGAGCTTGCCCTGCACCTGTAAACCAAGACTATGGTTGCCCAGCAACATATAAAATAACCAGCACCCTAAGGAACCGAGGATCAACATGCCGAGAACCACCTCACGAATCGTTCGGCCCCGGGATATGCGACTAACGAACAAACCCACAAAAGGACCGTAAGACACCCACCAAGCCCAGTAAAAAATAGTCCAGTCCTCGACAAACCCTGAGCGACCAATCGGGTCCGTCCAAAACGTCATGGCAATGGTGTTTTGCAGCATATGGCCCACAGAATTAATCGCCATGCGCAATAAGAACAAAGTGTCTCCTGCAAACAAGATCGCCACCAACAGCACCAGCGCCACAATCATATTGAGGTCACTAAGCCTGCGAATACCCCGTCCCAGCCCCATCGCAACACTGGTCGAAAATATAGCGACGCAGAGAATTACTACGGCCATTTCCAGACCGAAGCTCTCGGGTATGCCGGTGAGTCTGGAGATCAATGCCGCAATGAGCGGCGTGGAAAAGCCCAGAGAACTGCCCGCTCCACCAATTAACGCCACCATAAACATGCCGTCCATAAGTTTCGCCGCCCAGCTGTTTTGCCGGCCTTTTAGCCAGTAATCGGCGGCGGTGCTGTACTTGAGATACGGAACCCGCCTGACATAGAAGGGGTAGGCAATGGCGAGAGTTGGCAGGCAATAAAGTGCCCACGCGACAATACCCCAGTGATGCATGCCGTAGGACGCGGCCCATTGATAGGCCTCAGGCGACTTGGGTTCGGCACCAAAAGGGGGTGCTGCCGCATAGTGGGCCCACTCAATACCACTCCAGTACATGAGCCCTGCGCCGATCCCAGCGGCAAAGAGCATGGAGGCCCAGCTGGGAAAGCTAAATTCCGGTGGCCCCTCGCCCAAACGAATGGCTGAATGTGGGCCGAAGGCGAGGTACAGCGATACCCCAAGGGCGGTAGCACCCGTAAGAATGTAAAACCAACCAAAGGTTTGGCCAATCCAAGCATAGGCCGTTTTCAGCAGTTGGGCACTGGCATCGGGGAAAAATAGCAGCGGCAGGGAGATCCCCAATAGCACTGCAATGGTGAGTGAAAAATTGAACCGATCAACCCGAGGAGTCATAGCCATAGCGTCTTTTTTTATAGTGTTGTAGCTGCCAAAAGTTGAGCTTAACACCTCTGCGTCGTTTGACGACTGCCGACACTTCAGCGCAGTTGATCAGGTCCGGCAAGGACACCTCCAGAAACCATTGCAATCTACTCCTTCAGGACGCATTGTTCCGTTAAGCGCTTTAAAAAACGACGCATCGAGGGGGAAAGATGCCGCGAGAAAAACCTGGAAATGCGGTGCCAGAGAGCTCCAATCTGGATGACTGCCACCCCCATCACCGTATTTTGTTTGACCCTATAAAGATCGGGCCCGTCGTCGCACCCAACCGCTTTTATCAGGTACCCCACGCCAGCGGCATGACCGAGGCTAACCCCAGGGTCCGAGCGGCTTTCCGAGGTACGAAAGCTGAGGGGGGCTGGGGCGTTGTCAGTACCGGCGCCGTGTCGATTCACCCCAGCTCTGATGACTCACCCTTACCTTTCGCTAGGCTTTGGAACGACGCTGATATTGCGTCCCATGCCTTAACCACTGAGGCAGTGCACAAGCACGGAAGTCTGGCCGCCGTTGAGCTTTGGCACGGCGGTGCGGTGGTCATGAATCGAACCTCGCGACTGCCACCCCTGTCTCCCTCGGGTGTTCCATGGGCCGCCACACACATTGGGTTTATGGGACAACAGCGACCCAAACCTATGGACGGTAGTGATATTGAGGCCGTACTCAACTGGCAACGGGCTGCCACCCGACGGGCACTCGATGCGGGCTTTGACATCATTTACGTGTATGCGGGAATGGGCTATCTCGGCTATGAATTTTTACTCCCAGAATACAACTGGCGCACTGACGGCTACGGCGGCAGCCTAGAAAACAGAACCCGTTTTGTCCGCGAAATGCTCGAGGTGACACGTGATGAAGCCGGTGGCCGCGCCGCCGTCGCTCTGCGAATAAGTTTGGAGGAATTACGCGCCAAGCCCAGCGACCATTACGCAAGTGAGGCTCACGGCGTGGTGAGCCTACTCTCCGATGTCCCCGATTTATGGGACGTCAAAATGGACTCCAGCCCCAACGACTGCGGAGCGTCACGATTTCGCCCCGAGGGCGCCCACGAACCTATCATCGACTTTGTCCGGACCGTTACCGATCGCCCGGTTGTCGGAGTGGGCCGTTTTACCTCCCCCGACACCATGGTGTCGCAGATCAAGCGTGGCGTTCTCGATCTTATTGGAGGTGCCCGGGCCAGCATTGCCGACCCCTTCCTACCCGAAAAAATACGCCGGGGTGACACCGATGCTATCCGCGAATGTATTGGCTGCAATATGTGTATTGCCAGCTGGCATGACGGCGTACCGGTACGCTGCACACAGAATGCGACCGCCGGGGAAGAGTGGCGGCGAAACTGGCATCCCGAACAATTTCAGCGCGTCAAAAAACCCGAAAGTGTTCTGGTGGTTGGCGGCGGCCCAGCGGGACTCGAGGCGGCCCTCGTAGCGGCGCGCCAGGGGTACGAAGTGACCCTTGCCGAGCAAAGCAGCGATTGGGGTGGCCGAGTCCTTCAAGAAAGCCAGCTACCGGGGCTAAGAGAATGGCGGCGGGTTCGCGACTATCGGGTTTGGGCCCTGTCACAGCTGGGGAATGTCGCGATGTATACCGACAGTCCCATGGGCGTTGACGAGATTAGCAGTCTGGAGGCCCGGCACATTGCTGTCGCCACCGGTGCACAATGGACCACGCATTTATACTCTCCTCTGGAAATACCCTCAGAGCCGCTAATGGGACCTCAGGTGTTCACCCCGGAAGATGTTTTCGCCGGTCGGGTGGCCGGGGATCGAATTCTTGTCTTCGACTACGACAATTACTACCTCGGGGGTGTCATTGCGGAACACCTTGGTCGTCAGGGCGCACAGGTCGTTTATGCAACGCCAGCGGGTCATGCCTCGGCATGGACGTTCATGACCAACGAACTGCCCTATGTGTACAAAGCACTGGGCGAGCAGGGCGTAGAGATACTCACGACCACCAACCTCGATCACTTTAATGGGCAACTTGCAGGGCTCAGTAATTTGTTCAACCAGCAGCCCCTTGAACGCGAAATCGATGCCGTTGTCGTCGTGGGGCTTCGCCAACCCAATCTCGATCTCTATCAGGCTTTACAAACCGCCCAAGAAAATACCGACAGCCCATTGATTGACACCCCCATCACTTTGGTTGGCGATGCCCTCGCTCCGGGTGCTATCGCCCATGCAGTTCACAGTGGTCACGGCTTCGCGCGATCGCTCATTGATGGCGACAGCGCGTATTTCAGAGATGAACCTATTAACTTGCTGGAGCCACAACCTGTTTTTGTTGAAGGCTGATACCCATGCCCTCAAAAATACTTAATAACGCAAAGGGCGATACATGGCCGGCGTAACGCTTGATACATTAGAGAAGACATTGCCTCGGGAATACTATCTCGACGACACGCTGTATCAACGCGAGTTTGCCGCCATTTTCCATAGTGATTGGGTTTGCATTGGCAGAGCGGAGGCACTTTCCCAACCCGGTGATTATCAAGCCCTGCGATTTGGCGAACAGTCTATTATTGTCTTGCGCGGCGAAGCCTTTGAGTTACGGGCCTTCTACAACGTATGTCGCCACCGCGGTGCAGAATTAGTCCCCATGCCCGACACAGAAATGCGGAGGGGCCACTTTGATCGCCGCATAACCTGCCCCTACCACGCCTGGAGCTATCGACTCGATGGCACCCTGCGAGGTACGCCTCATCTAGCCATTGAGCCTGGGACCTCGGCATTACACCCTGTATCCGTCGCCGACTGGGGTGGCTTTATCTTCATTCGCCTCAATGATCGCCGCGGAGAATCTCTCACTGAGGCCCTGGGGGCCGCTGCCCAGCGCCTCAAAAACTATCCACTCGCAGACCTCCGTCTCGGACACAGCCTCGAATATCGCGTTGACGCCAACTGGAAAGTCATACTTGAGAACTACAACGAGTGTTATCACTGCGGGCCTGTCCATCCTGAGCTTTGCAAAATTGTCCCCGCCTTCCGCCAAGGAGGTGGCCACGACCTAGACTGGGACGCGGGCGTGCCTCACCGGGAGGGTGCTCACACCTTCACCGCCAACGGCACCACCTCTCGAGCGCCCTTCCCCGGTCTCAGCGACACCGAAAAGACCCATCACAAAGGCGAGCTGTTTTACCCCAACCTCATGCTGAGTTTGGCCATGGACCATGTGGCGGCTTTTACCGTGTGGCCAGAATCTGCCAGCGTCACGCAAATACGCTGCGACTTTCTGTTTCATCCCGACGAACTCGAGAAGTCCGATTTTGACCCCATGGATACCGTTGAGTTTTGGGACCTTGTTAATAAACAGGATTGGGAGATTTGTGAAAGCGTGCAGCGAGGCATGCAAAACGCGGTTTTTGAGCACGGCTATTACGCGCCAATGGAAGACTACAGCTTGGACATTCGCCGCTATGTCACCGGTCGCCTCGATGACATGGGCGCTGCTCCTGCTGCACCATCGCAAACAACGGATACCAACTTAAATGAATAAGGTCCCGCCAAAGTTTCCGGGCGCCCCGCTATGATCTGGAACGCCCCACTATGAATCGGCATCAAATTCCCGTGCGCTGGCGTTTGTTTGGCGTCTTATTTTTACTCAGCTTTCTGTCCTACCTCATGCGACAAAATATTCATGTCGCTGGCGAACTCATGATGCCCGAGTTGCGGCTGAGTGAGCTGGAAATGGGTTGGATTTATGCGAGCTTTATCTGGGGCTATGCGCTGTTCCAGTTGCCCGGAGGCATTGCAGGCAATCGATTTGGTCCTCGGCGCACATTACTGGTCGTGGGCCTGCTGGGTATTTTGGCCTCAGGACTGACCGGACTTTTACCGGGGCTCCTTTTTCAATCGACAACCGGAGTTATCGCGGTGCTGCTCTTGGTGCGATTTGTGATGGGGATAGCTCATGCCCCCATGTACCCGGTTCAAGCAGCCGTCGTAGAGCGCTGGTTTCCCGTGGGTCAGTGGGCGCTTCCCAACGCTGTTTCGAGCACTGGACTCACTCTGGGTGCCGCGGCGGCACAGCCCCTGGTCGCCCTTGTGATGGTGTACTGGGGCTGGCGCGCCTCGTTCTATGTCTTCATCCCCCTAGGTTTAGGGCTCTTTGGTTTGTGGTGGTGGTACGCCCGTGACAATCCGGTTGAGCATCCAGCAATGGGTGAGGATGAACTGAAGGCCATTCAGGCCAACCGCGATGATTTGACTCAAGAGGTCGGATTTAGTGCCTGGAAGCAGCTGATTCGCAATCGCGAAACACTGCTTCTCGCCATGTCCTACTTTTCCCTTAACTACGTGTTCTACCTGTTCTTCACCTGGTTTTTTCACTACCTGGTTAAAGAACTGGGGTTCAGTATTCTCGAGACCGGATTTCTCGCGGCCTTACCTTGGGTCACGGGAGCCTTTGTAGCCACACTGGGAGGCCTTACTTGCGACGCTTTGTGTCGACGAATAGGACCTCGCTTGGGTTGTCGTATTCCTGCCATGGTAGGCCTGACGGGCGCAGGCTGTTTGCTATACGCCGGCCTTTACTCCACCTCGCCTTACATGGCGGTCGCACTTCTGTCGCTATGCTTTGCCTCCACTCAGTTTGCCGAGGGCGCCTTTTGGTCGGCCCAAACCTTCGTTGCAGGCCCGTACACTGCACCCGCTTGCGGGTTGATGAATACTGGAGGTAATGCGGCGGGTATTGTCGTGGCGCCCCTCATGCCTTTTCTAGCGCAGCACGTAGGGTGGGTCGTTGCACTTTCAACAGGCACCGTTGTGGCATTTGCGGGTGCACTACTTTGGCTGTTTGTTCGGGTCGATCGTCCTTTTGAGCCACAGGCTGTTTAAGCCATAAACTATTGCCGCATCGCCGTAGCCGTCGTACTCGAGCGCCATGAACTCGGTACAAAAAGACCGTCGATGCCCTGCTTGTGACCTTAGACCGCACTGTTTACCATGGTGAGATCGCGCAACCACTGCGAACACCATCTAATCGCACTGACGGCACAAATAGTCAGTTAGGAGCCACCATGATTCCAAGGTTTCAAGCAGGTCAGGAACAACACAAGTGGCTTGATGCCCTATTTGAGGTCGGCGCTATTATTATCGAAAAGGTGGCAACCCCCGCCAGTATTGAAACCTTCAATCGTGATCTTCAGCCTGAATACGAACGCGTAGGTGCGGGGTTTCAAAACGACTTTAATGGGTACCGAACCCGCCGCGTTGGTGGCATCGCTGCGCATTCCCATGAATTTCAGACACTGTTTACCCATCCCGATGTTTTGTCACTGGCGAACGGGGTTTTAGGCCCTCGCTGCGAGACGATCCGTGTTGGCAGCACCACGGCCATCGAGATTTTGCCCGGGGAAGATGCTCAGGTTATTCACGCCGACGACACCATTTACCCAAAAGAGTATCTCCCGTTTGAAGTTCAAATTTCAGCGCTTTGGGCGCTTGATGACTTCACTGAAGAAAATGGTGCAACCCGGGTTATTCCGGGGTCACACTACAACGGCTCCCATCCTGACGATGCTGAGCAGCCAAGCTTTCCCGCTGAAATGCCCCGTGGGTCAATCGTTGTTTATCTGGGATCAACCCTGCATGGCGGCGGTGCAAATCGCAGTAATAAACCGCGCAGAGCTCTGGTCAATACTTATGCCTTGGGCTGGCTGCGACAGGAAGAAAATCAGTACCTGACCCTTAACAGCGACACCGTTTCCTCACAGCCCGACAACGTCAGAAGGCTTCTGGGCTTCCAAGTTCATGGACCCAATCTTGGCGTGTGGCCACAGGATCCAGACGGCAAGTGGTTTGAGTCCTAACCCCTCGATGGAGTCACCCTCTTTTGCACACCCTCCCTCGGGTGGCTCGGTCAATTGGCAGTCGCGCTACCAGCAGTACCTAAAATGGCCCATTTATAGCCTGCTGTTTCTAAATTTTCTCCTGTATGTGCTTGAGGACTCACGCACCTTGACGCGACAGGGTTACGAATCGATCTGGGACATTACCTCAGCCTATGCCAACTCTCTGGATGTGGCGGCCTGGTTTGGCTTACTGCTGGTCTTCGAGATTGAGACGTATTGGCAGAATATTTATGCGATCCGGCGCGTGCGTTGGCCCTTGAATCTGATGCGCTTGGCTTGCTTTGGAGTGCTAGTGCATACCCTGGTGGTTTACACCGGCGAATTCCTCAACGTCCTTGAACCCACAAAACTACTCTTAGCCGAGGCATTTTGTGGCCAAACCAACGTTACGCTTTACGAGCTGCACAATCAGGTCTACACAACGTTAACTCCGAAAAGCTGCACCGAACGCTTAGCGTCGGGGGAATTGACGCTGTCATTTAACGCTACCACCATCATGACGGATCAGGGTTGGCGGATTGCACGTATTCAGGCACTGGTCTCACTCATTGAGTGCGCATCCTGGCTTGCAGCAGGTGCAGCCTTCGCGACTTCAGCTTTTTTAAAACGCCGGCAGACTGATACCGGCAGGCTCGCGACTTTAGTGCGTCATACCCCCCACGTCAGCTACTGTCTGATTGTTAGCTGTGCACTAACCTGGGGTTGGTATGGCAAATATCTCTACACCTACGACAGCCTGCTCTGGCTGGGTGGCTTTGCCATGATTGAGGCCAACCTATCGACTTGGCGACAACGCATTCAGCAGCTTTGGGGAAGGCAGCACCGCCAGTAACAACGCTGACCACCAATAGTTTTAAACGGCCTCAGAGAGGGTGTGCAGATACCAGTGAATAAACTGCTGTAACGCTTCTTCGAACTCGGTGTGATAGGGGCCGGGCTCGAAGAATCGTGAATTTACGCCCAGACTATTGCGCGTAATGATGTAGTCGTCTTCCAATGTCGTGTGGTGCCACAGCCAAGTCAGCTTCTCGAGATCGTAGTCTTTACCCTCAACCGCATCGCCACGGACAAACCAAACCAGCTCCATATCGGTCTCGGTAAGGGAGCGCGGTAAAAAACGGTACAGCACGCAGTGGTCGGGATAGTTCAACATAAAACTCAGGGGGCCCATCTGGAAGTCACCCGCACCGCCGTCGTAATCTTTGAAGTGCCCCATGAGAGGCGCTACCGGCTGGCCATCCTGACTACCGGTTACAAAACCCTCGTACAAACCGTAGCGCATGGTATGCGCGCAGGTGCCAAAGTTATCGGCATCGAGGTAAATCTGGGTATGGGCTTGAGCGATACCCGCAATTCCCGTTTTGGCATCGGCATTTTCCAGCATCTTGGCCACGACTGGCGCCGACTTCTCTTCGAGATCCTTCAAGGTGTGCAGCCGCGCGTATGCCCTATGGGAGGTTGCACAGTGATAACACTCTAGATAATTTTCCAGCGCGAGCTTCCAGTTAGCCTGAATACGATAAGTCTGCCGATGAGCCACCTTGGCGTTAGCTAAATCATAGGCGCCTAATGGAATGCGCATTTTGTCCAAGGACGCCACCAAGTCAGCGGCATTAGGGTCACAATTTATAAAGACCATACCCATGTATTCAACACAGCGAACGGCCTTCAAACCCAATTGAGTCTTATCGAAATCCGGCATGATGTGGGTTTCGCGGGCGGCTTTGAGCGAGCCATCTAAGTCATAGACCCAGCCATGATAGGGGCAGACAAAGGTCTTTCTATTACCTGTGGTCCCCTCACAAACTCGAGAACCGCGGTGCCGACAAATATTGTGCATCGCATTGATCGAGCCATCCGCTGTTCGCACCACGATAATTGCATCTTCACCCACTTCGAGAAGCTGATAGTCGCCTGTGTTCGGTATTTCGCTGGTATGCAGCGCATAAATCCAGCTTTTGAAGACCAAGTGTTCAAGTTCAAGCTCGTGCACAAGGTGCGAGCGATAAAAATAAGGATCGATTGCGTAATCGGGTCGCTCCTGTTCGGCAGCAAGCTTCTCACGCAGCTGATCGGTAGAGTCATCAACATGGGTGGCAATCACAGACATAATAGTTACCCCGGGCTCACTCCTTGAGGAGTGGCAACCTAGAAGGGAGGCGCCGGCGTTTGTCGCCGCCGCTTAGGATTGAACAATGGGCCGTCTATCACGCGGCATGGTGCAAGCATCCGCGTCCAGTGCAGCTCGCGCTGATAATAAATTTCGGCGGTCAACTCATCCCCAACAGCACCATGGGGCATCTCAAGTTGAGCGTAGGCAATATTAGATTTCACCGTAGGACACCAGGCAGCAGAGGTGACAGTGCCCACCACTTTATCGCCCTTCATAATAAAGGAGTGTTCCGCTGGCTTATTACCCTCGATGTCGAGCATGGCAAAGCGATAGCGCGAGCCTTTGGCTTTTTCGGCAAGTAGCGCTGAACGGCCATTAAACAGAGGCTTGGAAAAGTCGACCAGCCACTCGAGACCCAATTCAAAGGGGCTGCGCGTACGGCCATTGCGCACGACCTCTTCCGCGGGCACAAAGTCGACGTGGGCTTGAATAAATCCCGCTTCAATTCGGGCCATATCTAAAGCATAAGAGCCGATGGGTTTGATGAGGTATTCGCGACCGTGCTCAAATAACTGATCCCACAAGGCCTCAGCCTGAGCCGGCGCCACCCAAACTTCGTAACCCAAATCTCCCGTGAAGCCCGTACGGCTCACCATCATTGGGGCGCCTTCAAAGGTAAAGTGGGCAATACCAAAAGGCTTAAGCTGATCCAATCCAGTGCAACCCAGCAGCGTCAAAATCGTGCACGACGTTGGGCCTTGCACCGCCAGCCCGGCGAGGTCTTCGCTCTCATTGGTAATCGTGACGTCAAAGCCCAGAGTGCACCAATTGAGCCAGTCGTCGGCGCGCTGGTATGAGCACAGCCTGAAATCTTGCTCACCCAAACGAAAGATCGTGCCATCGTCCATGACCTGCCCCGCATCATTGCACCACACTGCGTAGCCAACACGGTTGATCCCCAGCTTACTAACGTTGCGCGTCACCATGCGATTGAGGAACGCCTCGGCGTCGGGGCCAATAATTCGGTATTTATTCATGGGTGATAAATCAAAAACACCCGTGGTACTGCGAATCGCAAAGTATTCGAGCTCGACATCGAAGTAGGCATTGGGGGTTGTGTAACCCATCCAATTGCCCCAATCATTCATGTCACACATCGCCTCAACCCGCGAGTGAAACGGGGTGGGCAGGAGCATAATGTCCCGGCTTGAGGTAATCATGCGAAGGCTCCTTGCTTAATCATTTCCTTAGCCGCATTGCGACCCGGCAAGCCCATTAGGCTACCCCCCGGATGGGCGCCAGCACCGCATAAATACAAACCATCAATGGTGGTCTTGTACTGGGTGGAGCCGGGGAATGGTCGCATCATCAGCGCCTGATCAATCGACAGCTCACCGTGATGCCAGTTTCCTCCGGTCATGCCATAAGCGGCTTCAAAATCGGACGGGACCAGTAATTCCGAGGCAACAATCTGACCTTTAATACCCGGGGCATAAGCTTCCAATTGCTCAATGAGGTTATCGAGCACCGCTTGGCGCTGCGCCTCCCAACCGCCCTTGGGCGCATAGGGTAAGTAATGCACCAAGGCCGTCAGAACATGCTGTCCACTCGGGGCAAGGCTGGGGTCTTCGATACTGGGAATACTGATATCAAATACCTGCTTGGGCCCGCACTCGGCGTACTTCATAGGGTTGAAGGCGCTTTCGATGGCATCCATGGTCGGTGCAATAACCAGTCGCTGAGACAGTGCGGCGGTATCAAGCCCCGAAAATGCCGGTAACTCTGATAACGCAAGGTGCAACTTGGCGGTACCGCTGCGCGTTCTATATTGGGCTGCGCGTCGGGCCGTGCCCGTTTCAAGGTGCTGATAACCCAGCAGATCCCGGAACGTTGTGGTTGGGTCGGCGCTGGAAATCACCGCCTTGGCACGCAGGGTTGTACCGTCAGCCAAGGTGACACCACAAACACGATCGTCTTCTTTGACAATCGCCTCTACGGCACTGCCTAGGCGAACCGCCGCGCCGTGCTTCTCAGCGACCTTTTGCAGCGCATCGCCAAGGGCGCCCATACCACCCATCACCTGTACAACCCCCTTGGACTGCAGCTGATTACCCAGCGCGCGGTGCAAATAGGTGTAAACAGTATTGGGTGAACGCGGTCCCATATTCGTGCCGGTAATCGCATCCAGTGCCAGCGCCGCCTTCAGGCCTTCATGATCGAAATTCTCATTCATCACATCGTAGATATTGATCAACACAATGCGCATCAGGTCCTGCATGTTGGTCTTGCCCATGAGCTTTAGGCCCAAGCCCAGCTTCATCAGCGTCAGCCGGTCGGGCCAGTTTGCATCGACCAATTTGGGGGCACGGCCACGATATAGCTTTAGCATCAGCTTGCCAAAAACATCCATT
Source organism: Luminiphilus sp. nBUS_16 (assembly GCF_051201645.1). Lineage (GTDB taxonomy): Bacteria > Pseudomonadota > Gammaproteobacteria > Pseudomonadales > Halieaceae > Luminiphilus. The sequence continues at coordinate 3,318,926 of NZ_CP179205.1, forward strand.
TGCTGACGAAACGTTTGAAAGGCCGCCTGATCTTTAGTGCCAATACCGGCACCCCGCAAAAAATCACCGTCGATACTCAAATGGTCACCATCGGCTTGCAGTGCCACGGTGCGTTTTCGCGCACCCACTTTTAAACCTGCTGCCTCAAGCCCCAAATCTCGGACAATGGCATCGTCAAGCTGATACAGCCACTGCGCACAGTCGGACATGCGAAAGCCCGGGGCCACTTCCCGCGTGCTGGCACAGCCGCCGGCTTGATCCCTAGCATCCAAAATAAGGACGCGCTGCCCCGCCTTGGCTAGATAAGATCCACAGATCAATCCGTTGTGGCCGGCACCTATGATGATCGCGTCGTAATCAGTCATCAGCATAGCCTCCGGGCACAGTGTTGGGTCGTTTGAGATCCATCAGGATTTCCCGAGCCGCATTGGCACCGGGCGCGGCCATCACGCCACCCCCGGGGTGAGTTCCGGAACTGCACATGTACATACCTTTAATAGGACCGCGGTATTGGGCATACCCCGGGAAGGGCCGGTTGAACAGCAATTGATCGAAGGTAAGCTCGCCCATGAAGATGTTGCCTTCAGTAAGACCGACTTCCGCTTCAATTTCTCGTGGCGTACGGGTCTCGCAGTGAAGAATAAGATCTTTAAAATTGGGACTGTACTTGGCAATTTGGTCAATCACTGACTTTTCAAAGCCGTCTTTATCTTCGTCCGTCCAATCACGTCCCTCGACTTTGGGTGGCGCATACTGCACAAAAACCGACATCATGTGTTTGCCGGGTGGCGCCATCGTGGGATCGGTTAGCGACGGAATCATCATGTCCAAATAAGGATCCTTGGACCAAGTTCCGTTTTTCCAATCGTCATAGGCGCGTTCTTGACGCTCAAGGGAATCACTAAAGTGAAGATCTCCGGCCATAAGCTTGCTGCGGGGATCGAGACCGTCAAAAATAGGCAGGCCATCAAGGGCAATATTCAGCTTGCCCGAGGAGCCTCTAATCTTGAAATTTTGGGCCTTTTGAATAACGTCTTCGGGCAAATCTTTGGGGTTGGTAATATCGAGAAAGGTGCGCTTGGGATCGAGGTTGGAAACCACAATGTCGGCGTAATACTCGGTGCCATCCTTCAAAGCAACGCCCTTGGCCTGGCCGTCGCGCACGATAATTTCATCGACGTTGGCGTCACAAATAATCTCGCCCCCGTAAGAGAGAAAGGCCTTAGACAAGGCATCGGCCACTGCGCCCATGCCCCCTCGGGCAAAACCCCAGGCTCCGACATTACCGTCGACATCGCCCATGTAGTGGTGCAGTAGCACGTAGGCTGTGCCAGGCGAGTACACACCCAACGCCGTGCCAATAATGCCGCTACCGGCGAGGTGGGCTTTTAAAACATCGGTCTCGAAGTATTCGTTGAGATAATCGCCAACACTCGCCGTCCAGAACTTAATGGTATCGAGCAAACCCTCCTCGCCCATTGAGGTAAAGGATTTGGCGAACTCAATCAAATCGCGCAAATCACGGAGTTTGAGCGAGGTGGGATCAGGAGCGGTCTTTAACAAATAGGGCCGGATGAGTTTAGTTTGGCGGCTGGTATCGGCCACGTACCGGTCGTAGGCGTTGGCATCGCGTTTTGAGTGACGTGCGATCTCGCGATAGTGGCGGTCGTGGTCACTGTAGCTGCCCAGGTGGTCGCCGTTTTGCATAAAGGTGGCGCCGCCCCCAAAAGGAACAACCTGCAATCCGTGGCGCGGCAACTCTAAGTCCCGGGTAATCTCAGGCCGCAGTAGGCTGGCAACGTAAGAACAGTTGGAGTAATACCAACCCTTGTGCAGCTCGCGACTCACTGTGGCGCCACCGATATAGGGATTGCGCTCTAATACGGCAACCTTGAGACCTGCTTTCGCGAGGTAGGCGCCATTGGTCAGACCATTATGGCCGGCACCAATAACAATTGCGTCGTACTGGTTCAAGGCATTCTCCGTCCTACAGATGTTGGTACAGAGTCTGCCACGGTCGTCTTTGGCCGTCTAGTATGAATGAACGTTCATTTATAGATTGCGATTTAGTGTGATGTTGTTAGAGTTGAAGTGCATTTAGGCCACGCGATAAGTTTGTCCATTGACATCAGCTTCCCCACCTACAGCAACGATACCAACCGAAAAGAAGCGTCGGCAAATACGTTCACGTTCGGAACGACGCCTACAGTTAATTCACGCAACAATTCGGTGCATTGCACAACATGGATTATCGGCCACCACCATGCAGCTGGTCACCCGCGAAGCCGGGCTTAGCCTTGGGATTGCCAACCTGCACTTTCAGAGTAAAGAAAACCTACTCGCTGAGACGCTGCGTCATGTCACCAAAGAATATAACGACGGATTACTGGCAATTCTGATCCCTGAAAGTGGGACGTCTCAGGCCTCTCTTGCCGACACTCTCGAGCGGCTGTTGGATTTCCAATTGAGTCATGGTGTCACCCAACGGCAAAAAATGGCCGTTTGGTTTGCTTATTATGGCGAAGCGAGCGCCCGCCCTGTCTACCAGAAAATCTGCTCCAGCAGCGACCGCTTGTCGATGCAAAAGGTCGAAGAGCTGTTTGCTGCTGTCATCAACGAAGGTCACTACCAAGATCGCGACCCCCAACAGCTGGCGACAGGCTACCTGGCATTAATCGACGGCTTATGGCTAAACCTGCTGATTGCCCCGCGAGTACTGACCAAGGCGAGAAGCAAAGGTTTAGCCAGAGCTTATTTACAGCAGGCCTTTCCCAAGCACCTCAGCTAACACTTCAAGCTGGCACCTAAAACCCTGCAAAATTTTGCGCTACCGGGTGATATTCCCCGGCGGGATGTAGTCAAAGATAAAGTTAATACGGCCTTCGCTACCCTTGTTCATAACGCTGTGCTGTTTCTGATTATTAATCTCGTAAACACTGCCAATCTGCATACGCTGCGGGCGCCCATCGATCATGAAGCGCACCCGTGGATTGCTCGATATCGGAATGTGGATACGGTGCCCGTGGTGAAAGGACGGGTGTTTATCGTTGTGAGGTTTAATAACGCCGTTGGCCTGCAGCCTTGCCGCCATCGCCCGAATAATTGTGCCACCTGGCGGGTAATGATCTTCCAAAATTTTGTGCATTAGGGGCACCGCCTCTTCGGCCAGCAAGTCCCAACCCACTTCTTTACTCACTTCGATATTGGGCCAGCCGTGTCCATCAGTGAATACCAGCACAACCGACTGTGTGTGGGCATGCACCTCATACTCAAGTTGACGAAACTCGTTGCCAGCCCAAGCCTCCTCTGGCAGAGACAGTATTTTGTCGCGCAGGGGGTCAATGTTATAAGACCCTAAGTCTTTTATGGGTACGCCGATATCCATAGTCACCAATGATTTCGATTGAGTGAGTGATGATGGCGACTATTTCGGTAACGATCAAGTTAGGTAGCGATCGAGCACCATTCAAGCGACTATGAAAATAAAGGTGCCGGTCTGCACCCACGAATAATCAAGGAGTTACCGTGCGACGTCCTATTCTTTTTTCCCTGCTTTTGCTGGCCCTTGCCCCAACAGCCATGGCCGAACGCCTAGCCTTAGTACCCGACGCTTTAATCGATGGTTTGAGTGACCATGCCCAACAGGGGCGGGCCGTGTTAATTGAAGGGGAATACATTGTGGATGTGGTTGACGTCGACACGCTGTCTCCAAACGTCAAACAAATCGCTTTACCCGGGCAAACCCTGATGCCGGGCCTCATCAATGGACACGAGCACCCGCTTATATACGGTGACAATTATCAAAATGCCCATTTGTCAGGCTCCTCTGCTTACAAGACGCTTCTCGGATTAGCAGCCCTGCAGGGCATGCTCCAGCACGGCTGGACCACCGTCAGAGTTATGGGTGACGCCGATGCCTTTTTTGGCAATCAGGATATCGCGAGAGCGGTTAGTGAAGGGGTTCACCAAGCGCCTCGCATCACCGGTGCCGGACATTATTTATCGATCACCGGCGGTGGTGGCGATATCAACTACCTCTCCCCAGAACAGGCCATGATCAGCGACGGTTATATTGTCGATGGCCCCATGGAAGTCCGCCGCGCCGTACGGCGAGAAATAAAATTTGGGTCTGACTGGATCAAAATTTTGGTCACCGGAGCCTTTCACTCGGTCGGTGACGACCCTAAAAACGTTGCCTTTAGTCCCGACGAACTCGCTGAGGCGGTCGCGGAAGCTAGCCGTCACGGTGTACCCGTGGCAGCCCATGCCCATGCCAATGCCGGCATCAATCAGGCCATTGAAGCCGGTGTACGCTCTATAGAGCACGGCACCTATCTCGACGACTACTCAATAGAGCTGATGGTGGAACACGGGACATTTTTGGTACCGACCATTTATGTCGGTGATTATTACGCCGGCACCGACAAGTTATTGGCGCAAGATAAAAACGACGACGTGTATCTCAACTACCGGGACGAGTGGCTGAGCTTGATCGGTCGGGCTCATCGGGCGGGGGTCAAAGTGGTGGTAGGTTCTGATCTTGGTGGGTACAACATTGATCCTCAGGCCTATGCGCGTGAAATTGCCGTACTCACCGAAGCCGGCTTGTCGCCCATGGCTGCGATTAAAGCGGCAACCTCAGTAGCTGCCGACATGTTGAATTGGAGCGGACAAGTTGGCTCGGTACAGACCGGCCGCTGGGCTGATTTAATAGCCGTTTCGGACAATCCTCTCGCCGACTTGTCACTGCTGGAAAATCCAACATTCGTCATGAAAGGCGGTCAAATCGTGCGCTGGGACGAGGCAGCGCAGCAAAGGGCGTCGTACCCTTAACCCTTTCTTATTCGTCGAGTTAAAGCGTAGGATCGACTTTTAGGTTGATCCAGCAACACGCTCTCGGGTGAACAAGTAGCTCAGCGTATAAATCAGCAGTGCCGTTGCTGAAGCGCAGGCACAAAGAATGAAAATGTCATCAAAGCCACCCCCCCGCTCCAACAAGAATGAGGCGGCAAGGGGACCCAGCATTTGGCCCAACCCCTGAGCGCCGGGAATAAAAGCAGCGGCACTGCCTGTTCGATCTGCCGCAGAGACCCCCCCCATTTGATAGACGTCGATAAATATCCAAAGAAAATTAAACATCGCCACGCTGAAGATAAAAAACCCTGCAGACACATCAACGGCGAGCAACCCCACCGCAATCACCATGAGCACGAAGGTCACGAGAACGGGGCGATCATGATCAAAGTGCCTCAGCACGTACATTGCTCCAAAACAGCCAACAAAAGACAGCAGCACACTCCAGGAGATTACTTGGGCAGCCCAGTCGCCATCGAGCCCACCAGCCTCCGCCGCAAGCTCAATATTGGACCAATACGCCCCGATATTAATGTAGGCCACGACGATCGCAAAAACTCCCACCCACGCCAGCACTCCAGGACGCTGCTCTGTATTTGTCACCGTAACCTCGGGTTTCGCCAGTTTTTCAGATGGCATCACCCCTACAAATGGCAGTGTCACGACATAGGTCGCAATAAAGAAAGTATAAATACCCGTCATGCTCAAATGGGGGATCATTTGTAACTCTATAAACTGCGAAAACGCAAAGGCTAGCAGCATCCAATTAAACGCTTCTCGAGGCTTAGAACGGGCACCCAAACTCGCCACAGCGACCGCGGTGTAGAGCCCGGCACCGAAACCTGCCAAGGTTCGCAAAATCAACATTGCGGTGTAATCGGTAAAATAAATGCACAACCCGTTTGCCGCGATGGCAATGGCGATACCGGCATAAATCAACCCGCGCCGACTCAACCGGCTTATTAAGAGGCTTACCGCTACCGAGCCCAAAAAGAGACCCAACAGGTCAGATGACGCCACACGATTTACCTCGACATCACTAAAACCCAGCTGATCGACCCAAGCACTGTTAATTGCGGGTAGTGCCACAAGGACACTGTAGCCCACCAACGTCATATATAAGCTGAGTAAAAAAGAGCCTCTGCTATCAAAGGGGTTTTGACGAGCTATCGAGCTATCGGTCACGGCCATTAACGCTTATCCCTAGCAGAGGTGCGGTGAGTTAGATCATAGGCACTCTGGCACTGACATGAACGTATAGCAACCGCAGATCATGCCGCTGAGCCAGAAATCTGGCACACTGTCTTCCAGCACCAATCTGCCGTTCAGGAGCTTGCTAGGCCATGGTTTCGCCACACCCAAAACGTATTTTTGACCGCGCGGTCGAGCTCCTCAAAGGCGGCGCCCGAGAAGAGGCGGAAGCTATTTGCCGCCAAGCGCTCGAAGAAAATCCAAGAGACATTAATTTTGTGGCACTGCTGGGCTGGCTCCTTGCCGAAAGTAATCAGCTAGAAGAAGCTGAAGTGCTACTAGAGCGAGCGGTGCGTACGACCCCGGGGAATGCCAAGGCTCAGGAAGATCTGGGTACCGTTCTGTTAAACCTTAATCGCCCCGAAGAGGCACTACAGTACCTCGAGCGCGCCCGGGAGTTGCGCCCTCCCCACGCGCCTTTGCTCAGCAAGCTGGGCGGCGCCTATCAGAAACTGGGACGCGTCGAAGAAGCTGATGCTGCGCTTAAGGAAGCGGCAACCCTCTCGCCGGTTCAAGCCAAGCTTGAGGAGGCCACCCGTTTATTTATTGCCGGTAAATTTAGGGAGTCGGAGAAACTCACCCAAGCGCTAGTTCGTGAAAATCCCGATAACGTAAATGCTGCCCTGCTGCTGGCAAGAATCGCCATCATGGCCAAGTGCTATGACGACGCGCGGGTCATTCTTGAACGCATCACAGAAACCAAACCCCGTTTTGTCGCCGCTTGGCACGACCTAGGTACCGTACTCAAAGAGCTGCATCATTACGAAGAAGCTGTGTCGATACTCTCAGATGCGGTCAATATTGAACCCAATAACGCCCTGACTCACTATTATTACGGCGCAGCTTTAGCGATGGCTGCCAGACCCCAAGACGCCGTCGATGCCTACCAAAAAGCTGTTGCTCTCGATCCAAAAATACCCGGGGCACACATTGGGCTTGGCCACGTTCTTAAAACGGTGGGGGACCAAGAAGGCGGCATTGAAGCGTACCGACAGGCCATTGAGCTCAGACCCAATTTTGGCGAAACCTACTATAGCCTCTCAAACCTGAAAACGTTTCGCTTCAATAACGACGAAATTGACGATATGCGAGCCCGCTTGGCTAACGAGCAACTGCCGGTAGACTGCCGAGTTCACTTTGCGTTCTCCCTGGGCAAGGCGTTTGAAGATCAGAAACAGTACGACGACGCCTTTGAGCACTACGCCCTGGCTAATCAACTTCATCGAGATAGCATTGCCTACGATCCAGTCCAGACCGAGGTCGCCCACCGGCGCATGTGCGAGATTTTTGATGATGACTTTTTTGCCCGGCATCGTGAGGGCGACTATGGCTGCAAAAGGCCCGACCCGATATTTATCGTAGGCCTTCCCCGCTCTGGATCAACGCTGCTTGAACAAATTCTCGCCAGCCACTCTCTGGTTGACGGTACCAGCGAACTACCCGACATTTCGGTCATTGCCCAAGGGCTTACAGAGCCTAAAACCGGGCGAGTTTTCCCGGGGTGTATGGAGGACATGACACCTGAGGAGCTGGCGCAACTAGGGGAAAAATACCTGACGCAGACCCAGCGACACCGAGGTAGCCGCCCTTTCTTTACCGACAAAATGCCCAACAACTTTGCGTACACGGGTTTTATTAAAGCTATTTTGCCCAACGCAAAAATTATTGATGCCCGGCGCCACCCAATGGACAGCTGTTTTGGTTCTTTCAAACAGCACTTCGCCAAGGGACAAACATTCACCTATGACCTCTTTGAGCTCGGCGAATTTTACCTCGAGTACGACCGCATGATGTCCCATTGGAATACCGTGTTACCCGGTCAAGTATTGCGGGTTCAGTATGAAAATGTGGTCGAGAATCTCGAGGAAGAGGTAAAGCGTATTCTTGCCTTTTGTGAGCTGCCTTTTGAAGAGGGCTGCGTCAATTTTCATGAAACCGAGCGCGCCGTTAGAACCGCAAGTTCAGAGCAAGTACGTCAACCCATTTATAAAGGCGCACTTGGCACTTGGAAACGCTTTGGAAGCCACCTCAATGAGCTACAAGAAATCCTAAGCCCCGTGCTTCCAGAAGAAGACAGATTAGAAAACTGATGCCGAAATTACCCAAATTTATTGCCACATCGGTCGTTCGAGGCTCAGAAAAGGGTCAAAGCCATGGCGGCGTTTACCTCATCGACTTTAATAATCAGCAGGTAGACCAAAAAATAGATTGGAATACTGGGGATATCGACTTTTCGGGTCGCGGCTGGGACCGAGGGCTTCGCGGCATCGAATTTACCGACGATGAGCTGTGGATTGCGGCCAGCGATGAACTGTTTTGTTACACACCTGACTTCCAGCTAGTGGGTTCTTACCGAAACCCCTATTTGCGCCACTGCCACGAGATCTGCCGACGAGATCATCTGCTATTTCTCACCTCTACCGGCTTTGATTCTCTGCTAGCCTTTAATTTGCACACACGAGAGTTCGTTTGGGGCGTCTATTTTTCAAAGGATGGCCGCCAGTGGGTGGCGCAAGCCTTTGACCCAAGAGCGCAGGGTGGCCCCGCCTTCACTAACTCGTACCACATCAATATGGTGAAAGTGGATCAGGATGGCATTTATCTCAGTGGCCTCAATACTCAAGCGCTACTGGCCCTATCTGCCGATCTCACGGTTTCCGAATTTTGTAGTCTGCCCAAAGGCTGTCATAACGCCCAGCCTTTTGAAGATGGCGTGCTGTTTAACGATACGGGCGCCGACGTAGTGCGCTATGTATCCCCTAGCGCCGAGGGCAGCGCAGTGCCAGTGCCAGAATTTGACTCTGAAACACTGGAGTCTCGCGGCGTCGATGACAGCCGCATTGCCCGACAAGGCTTCGGCCGAGGCCTGTGCGTCATTAATGATCAACTGATTGCGGCAGGCTCGTCTCCCTCGACCGTTGCTATTATTGACGTCAAAGCGGGTAAGCGTTTAACCGCCGTTAATCTGACCCTCGATATTCGCAACGCCATTCATGGCTTGGAGTGCTGGCCCAGTCGCTGGCCATAGAAAAACCCTTCCCAGAAAAAAGGGCGCCTATGGCGCCCTTTTTTCTGTCAGTGGTTACCACCTAAAAAGCTTTTCTCACTGTGAGTGAGTAGTTCCTTGGCCGTATCACCGAAGAACTGTTACCCCCCCACACCGTATCGAAGTCAGAGGTGTCCTGATAGGTAATGCCACGCTCGTCGGTCAAATTACTAAAGCGCAGCTGAGCCTGCCAATCGCCGCTCTCAAAGGAGAGTATGGCGTCAGTAATATCGTAATCGCCTTGAATACGCTGGGGTGACGTAAAGCCATCGGTTAACTGGTTCAACGACTCGCCTACGTAACTGTGTTGCAAGCGTATGCCGGCCTCACCGCCCAATATATTAATGCCTGAATAGTCGGCGTAGAGGTAATAGCTGGTATCGGCGAACAACGGCAGGCTTGATCGAGGCTGCAAGCCCGAGGGCACCTTGCCGCCCTGAGCACGAGGCTCGTCATAGAATTCCTGACCATCAACATAAGCGTCTTGAATATCGGTTAGGTTGAAGCCCACTTCTAGGTTGTCGGTAATCAGTGCCTTAAACTCGAGATCAAGACCTTTTACGGTAGCGTTACCTACGTTACCCACAACGATCTGGAAGGGAATGTTGCCATACAGCGGTTCGCCATTTTCGTCTTGCACACTGAAAGTGCCCAGAGCATTACTGGGATCAGTCACCTCAATCTGCATGTCATTCCACTTCATCGTGTAATAGACCGCGTTGAATACCACACGGCCATCGAAGAACGTAGACTTCAGACCAAACTCGGTGTTTTCAAGAATGTCCGATTGGTAATCGACGGGTAGCGTTGGGCCACCTCGATCCAAACCACGACCGCGGTTGGTGCCTCCTACCCGGAAGCCCTCTGAGTAAACGCCGTAGACCATAACGTCCTCGAGCACCTGTAACTCAAGACCATATTTGGGAATGAAGCCGTCATCCGAAGCGGTTCGGTTGGGTAGCTGCTGATCAACCCGGGCGTCGGGGCGCTCCACTGTATAACTCAGTTCGCGGTCAACTTCGTACCACCGGCCGCCCAGTATGGCCGTTAATCGATCCTCAAGCAGAACAACATCCATCTCACCAAAAACAGCTTTGTCCGTTCTGTCGGTCGCTTGGAAAGAATTCCACCAGGCATCGGTCGGTGCAATACCGGGGTAGTAAGAGCTCCAGTAGTCAAAGGCAGCCGAGTTGCGATAATCGTCTACGTAGGTATAGAAATCCCAAAATTCCTCGGACTCCTGCCAAAAGCCACCGACCGTCCAATTAATACGATCCGTGCTGCCGGCCAAACGAATTTCCTGCGTCAGGCTTTCGTTGTTTTGATCGTTGATCAAATAGCCGGTGGGATCTAGACCAAAGTCATAGGCGGCGTAGCCATAGTAAAGACCAAAGGCGTAGTGAAAGTAAGCCGCGTAAGACTGGGTGTCATGGACATAAAACGTATCCCGGTCGTAGTAGGACGTTGCCGAAACCAGCTGAGCAAAGCCTAAATCACCCTCTATCACTAAACTGGTCTGCATCCACTCGTCAGTTCGTGTTTCCTTGGCAAATTTAACGGTCTGCAGGTCACCGACATTGGGGTCATAGTCCATGAAGCCATCAGACTCTAGGTCCTGATAGTTCGCCGTTGCTGTGACACTCCAGTTATCGTTAACCAACCAGCGAATCGATGCGCGAGCCCCTAACCAATTAACTTGGTTGATATCGTCGTCAACATAAGCGCTGTTGTTTTTCTGACCACCTAGGCCTGAGCCAAAGACATCATCAACGACGGTGTTGCCCAAAACGTTGTCAATAAATCCGGCATCTTGGGCACTGAAACCCGCCAATCTAATCGCTACAGAGTCGCTCAGAGGAATGTTAACCGCGCCGTCTAATTCATAGCCTGTGCCACCGCTTGACGTGGAGGAAACGCCAGCGCCGATATTAGCGCTAAAGGCATCCGGGTCGGGTTTGTTCGTGATGACACGAATCGCTCCGCTCTGAGAAGAGGCGCCGTAAAGTGTTGACTGCGGTCCCGCCAAAGCCTCAATACGCGCAAGGTCAACGGGGTAAATGTCGGGAGCCATCGAAGTCATCGACATGGGTTGCTCATCGAGATAGATCGCTGCCGTGGGATCAACGAGGAAACCGCCCCCGTCGCTCACTCCTCGGAAAACAATCGTGTTCTGTCCGGGAGTCGTGGTTGAAATATTCAATCCCGCGACTTGTCGGGAGAAATCCTCAAGGGTCGTTATGCCCTGCTTCTGAATTTCATCGCCAGACAACGATTGCACCATCATTGGGATGTCTTGGGAAGATTCTGCACGCTGACGAGCGGTTACCACGACTTCTTCTAATTCCGCGCTAAAGGTCATGCCAGGGGCAGTTGCACCTATCGCTGCGGCAACGCCTGCGGCAATGGCTGAAGGGTGAAAACGACTGTCTTTCTTTGATAAGTCAGATGTCATGACTGGGTCCCTTAAATATCTCGTTGTTTTTCAACGTATTTTTCATTAATTGCAGCGCCTAGAGCCGCCTGCACGGCCTTTCTGACAGGTGCTGTGCCGCCACCGCATCGACAATAGATCATCGGGTCATGGGGCTACTACCTAGTTTTACAACGTTACAAGAGGGATTGCACGGTAAAAATTAATAGTCTTTGACGCGCTGTAAAACGACTCCGTGTGCAGCTTGAGACAGCGCGACTGCTAACAGGACCTTAATTGCAGCGTACGCGCCGGGAGAATTTTGAAGAAGCCTCATCAAAGCCAGTGTCAAACCTCAAATGGCACCGCGCTTTGCGGCTATTTTGCCGAGTAACAATCAACATGCTGTTAAGCAACGTAAAATACAAAGATGCACGGCAAGCCCCCTATTTCGTAGTTTGCCCTACAGGTTTAGGTAGGCAGTTGCGCTGATTTGGGCCTAGGCATTGGACGCCTCATAGTTAGGCAAAGGGGCGGATCTCAGTCGAAGCCAAAGCGCCGCCAAAAGGAGAACGGGCAGCAGGGTACTTATAACCACCATTTCCCAGCCTAAGTATTCAAGGACTGCCCCAGCGGCAAAGCTTGCCACCGCCGCACTGCCAAATACCGCGGTGTCGTTGTAACCCTGAAGCTGAAGCTGCGCATCGGGATGGGCACTTTGAACCAGCAACGTGGTGCCCCCTACAAATAGAAAATTCCAGCCCGCGCCCAGAAGCACCATCGCCAACCCGTAGTGCCATACCGTTTGCCCCGCCAAGGCGGCGGCCATAGTCGCCGCAAAAATAACGATACCCCCGGCAAGCAAAGAGCGTGCACCAAAACGGGCAATCAGCCAGCCGGACACCAAAGATGGAAGATACATAGCCAATACGTGAGCCCGGACCACGCCGGCAGTGTCACCCAGACTGTGGCCATCCATGACGTGCATCGAGACCGGTGTCGCTGTCATGACGAAGGTCATCACTCCTTGACCCACAACCCCTGCGGCTACGGCAAGCCAAACCAGTGGCGGAATGCCCCTCAAGCTCACATCGACAGGTTTAGGCGTGACTTCAGCAGTACGCCCCCCGCCCCGCAGTGATAATTGGCTCAAAAGCAAAGCTGCCAGCACAAACAGCACCGCGGCACCCAACAGCGCGCCAACAAAGCCGCCCTCAGGGATTATTTGCTCGCTTCGAGCCACTAACTCAGGCCCAACAATAGCGCCGCCTACACTGCCAAGAAGAAGCAATGACACCGCAGATCCGGCCTGTCCCGGCGTCACAGTTTCCGTTGCCGCAAAGCGGAACTGTTGGCTAAATGCCACGCTAATACCCAGGGTGCCGGTGCCCGCACAATACAGACTGAAGGAACCCAGAGTGAGGCCCCAGTAACCAAGGGCACAGGACAGCAAGGCCATAAGTGCAGCACTGACAAATCCGGCACGCCGCCCCAGGTGGCGCATAAATTGCGCGGCGGGAAAAGCGGCCAGGGCGGTACCCAGCACCATGAACGACACGGGTAGCGTGGCGAGGCCAGCATCCGGTGCCAGACGCGAACCCACAATACCGGCCATGGTCACGGTCATCGCCCCCGCTGAAACAAAGATCACCTGGCTGCAGAGGAGCAGCAGCAAATCCCGATTCAATAACTCCCGTCGCGATTCTCTATCCATCTTCAGCCAACTCAGAAGTCCACCGTAAACAGTTCATGGTTTGTTTGTCCGTACCAGAGCTTTGAACCCGGTGGTGCAACCACTCGACGTTGCCCTACCTGGTATGTGTATGAGGACACCGGGAGGCGTAAACATTAAACCCGATCACTGCTAAACAACTCGCATTTTTGCGCTTTAAAACGCTCAAAAATGCTGCTTAATTCTTCAGTGAACGTGCCGATTTGTATCGGCTTGGTGAGGTAATAATCGCAGCCCGCCGCCATACAACGATCAATATCTTCCGCGAGGGCAAACGCGGTCAGTGCCACGATCGGAATATCTTGCCGAACCACTTTAATCTGCCGGGCTGCCTCATAGCCATTCATAATCGGCATCTGCATGTCCATAAGAATCAGGTCAGGTGGTTCATCTGATGCATTTTGCTCCTCAAAGCAGCGCAGTCCCTCTAGACCGTTGGCGCAGTGAGTCATTGTCGCGCCCGCAGTACTCAGCACCACTTCCAATAAAGTTGCTATGGGCGCACTGTCCTCACACACTATAACGCGCAGGCCCTGCAATTCCTTGGTGCCCGGAACCGAGAGATCTGCTGAAAACTTAGGCCAGTCAACCGCAAAAGGATTGGTCTCAAGATGCTCAGACCAATGGGTTTCTGCCGGTAACTCAACAGGTAATGTCAACGTGAATTTCGAGCCCTCACCCAGACTTGAAGCCGCGACGATATCGCCCTCTAAGGCCCCTGCAATCTGGCGAGAAAGGGCCAACCCTAGTCCAGTACCTTCAATACCAGCCCTGTGGTGGGTATCGTGCACCCGGCTAAAAGGTAGAAACAGATTTTTCATCTGCGCGGGATCAATGCCAATTCCCGTATCTAACACCTCCACAGACAGTACTGCTTCGGCACCTCGATCTTCTGCCGAAAGGGTCACAGTAATGGTGCCCCGCTCAGTATATTTGATCGCATTACTCAGAAGATTAACGATAATTTCTCTGAACTTAAGCTGGTCCGTGATAACGGCATCGGGTAGCGCACCGCTGACCACAGTTTCCAAGCCCACATTTTTGCTTGTTGCGCGCACCCTCAAATTTTCAACGGTAGCAGTGACGACGGGTAGCAGCTTTATCGCTTCAAACTTAAGCGACATTTCTCCCGCCTCCACCGCAGACATATCGAGCACATTACCGATAAGGTCTTGAAGGTAGCGAGCGTTCTGAGTGAGCTGACCCCGCCACTGCTCTTGTTCGTGAGGGTCCTTTGCGCCTTTTGCTAACAGATCGGCAAAGCCGACAATGGCAGTCATCGGCGTTCGTATCTCGTGGCTCATGTTGGCAAGAAAATTGGTTTTCGCGACTGACGCTGCCTCGGCAGCCACACGGGCCTCGCCGAGCTCTTTAGCCTGTATTTCTAAAGCGCGACGAGTCTCCTCGAGGTGTGCGACGGTTTTTTCCAAACGGTCCATCGTCAGTGCGGTATCGATACGTGTCGATGCTAATGAGGCTATGGTGGTGAAAAGACGAACATCCTCATCAGTAAAAAAATGGGCGGCGTGATGCTCTGAATCAAGGACGCCGATGATTTTGCCCTCATGACTGATCGGCACCGCGAGTTCAGACAACCGAAAATCATCGTCTTCAATATAACGGGGATCAAGGCGGGCATCGTCGATGCGCTGCACCTCACCCGTCTGTGCAACGTGCCCGACGATACCCTGGCCAACGGGGATGGTTATTTCGTGGAATATTTCGCGGTCTACAGGGTTTTTGGGGCCGTGTGCTGCGACTTGCTTCAGCATCTCCCCATCATCAGCCAGTAAGTACACCACACAGTCTTCGAACCCTAACTCAGCGATCGCTGTCTTCGCGATATTCCAAACAATATCTTCTAATTTGGTCAGACTGGATTGGCGTAAAGTGAATTGGTGCAGAATATCCAGGTAGCGATTTCTGGCGATCTCGGCGCTGGACTCCGGGGCATTGTCAGTAACCTCGGCCATCAAACACCGACGCTTTTATCGGTACTTTGGAGGCCGCTACGGGCAGTGTTCAGCCGCAGAGGATTAAACGTGATCGGCGGCATCAGATTCGTGGTTGCACCTATTTGGGCTGCTTTCATAGCGCCAGCCCTGCGGCATGTACCGCGAAGAAAAACACAGCAGAAATCCAAAGGTTGTTCCTCTTAAAACCGTCGCCGGTCCGCAACTCTTGGAAATCTAATTTTCGAATGTTTATCCACCTCAAAGTTTAGTAGCCCAAAGCCCACCAGAACATACTCAAGGGACACACCAAAGTAACCCGATGCTCAGCGGCTATCAATAACAGCTTGAATCAGTGGAATTATCGTTTGTCGAACCAAATCAACGGGTGCGCCGGCATCCTCCCTTGAATAATCATCAATGGCGATGTAGCCCCCAATACCACGCTCAACATCAATAAAACTAATCGCACCAAAAGCTCCAGGATCGTCATATACACCGGGGTTATCTGAAGAAATCCACCAACCCATGCCGTAAGGGGTGGGGTTTATCGATACCGTTCCGCCTCGATCAACCCGCATACGATCGAGTGCCGCCTGACTGAGGACTTGCTGATCACCACAGAACCCACCGTTGAGGTGCACCTGAAGTAACTTGGCATAATCGGCGAGATTGGTGATGGCCCCGCCGCCAATATGTGGATTGCTTTGTCCCGGCAGGCTCTCAACGGTGCCGTTGAAACTGGAGATCCCTAAATTGAGCTCTTGCCAGGGATTGCCAAAAGTAAACACCTCGAGGCCACAGGGCACCCCCAAGTATTGATCGACCAGCTGATTCCAAGTGGTATTGGCCGCCACCGAGGCAGTAACGCCCGCTGCTTGCCATTGGCTGCCACCATAGTCAAAGCTATCCCCCGCGGGCTGACTCGCCGCAAGCTCGTTAGTTAATAGCTGCTGTCCGCAGGCCTCAAATTCGACAAAGTCGGAGGCGGCAAAGGTGCAAAGATGATTGAGGTCCTCCAGCGTCTGCCCAAATGGATTCCCGTAACTATTAAGTGCCGAGAGGCCCGGTATACCTGTCGTATTGCTCACCATTTGAACAATGGTCCGGTCGGTATAAACGCCCTCGTAGGGCAATATCGTACTGACCGGCTGGTCCACAGAAAACGAGACGCTAGAATCCTCATCAAGGGCGAGCAGGGTCATTACCGCAGGCACTTTGCTGGTTGACGCCAACATCACTACGAGATCTTCAGTGTGGTCACCAAACGTTTCCGTATGCAATGTCGCTTTGGCATCAACCACAACGTAACTGATGCCATCAAAAACCGCACTGTCATCGATAAAAGACTGAAAGGCACCGTCAACCTCAAAAAAATCAAGTCCGGCTATGGGCGGTTGCTCATTACTTGTTTCACCTTGCACACCAACGCGCAAGCTTTGCACTTGACTCAGGAGTGCGGAAAAAAAACTGCTGGCGGCTGACGCCGAATTTGCCATTGCCAGCAGAGCAACTATGAGTGCGAAGAAACTGCGCCGGATTAGCCAAGGTAGAGCCCTCAGAACCATGCTTTTTTTCCTTTAAGCTGAGTGAATAAAATGTTTCGCTGCCTGCGTAACTGTCGCTAGCTTTTAATCGGGAGCTGCTGCCAAATCTTCACGAACATGGCGAGCCGCCATCACGTAGTGAAAACAGGACCAACAGATTGCCAGTGGCACCAAAATAAATAACGCGTACCGCAGAGACTCAACACCGTAGCTAGGCTGAAGTAAGTCGCTGAGCAAGCCCACCGAGGAAGGACCCGCACCCAGCCCAATGATGTTTAGGATGAAAAACAAAATTGCCGAGGCAAGGGCACGCATTTTCAAACCCACTAAACCGTGCACAGTGGCGATAGTTGCGCCCAAATACGCGTTGGCAAGTATGCCGGGCACAATCAGCATCATCAGCGCAAAATAAGGATCAGAGGTCAGATAAATACCAAACTGAAAGGGCAAGGAAATTAAGCAAGCCACCGCGGGCATCCACATGTACCAACGCTTGTCACGCTTGCCCAGGCGGTCAGCAATGACACCGGAGCTGAATACACCAATAGCACCACCGACACCAATAACCAGTGCCAGCCAAGTACCCAGCTCCCCGGTGGGCATTTGGTAGCTGCGAATCATATAAGACGCCACCCAGTTAGCGACGCTGTAACCCGCGAAGGCGTTCATTGCGGCACCCATAGCCATGTGGCGAAAAGAACGGCGCTGCCAAAGTAAGGCAATAACAGTTTTTATAGAAACGTTACCCTCTGCAACTTTGCGCTTTTCATTGAGCCCTCGAATCGGCTCTGCCATGGTGAACCGCACCAGTAGTGCGAGTAGCACACCGGGAACCCCCACGATCATAAACGCGACCCGCCAGCCGAAATATTCGTTAAGCCAGCCGCCAAATAAAAAGCCAAACAAGATGCCGAAACTTACCCCTGTCGAGTAAAAGCCCAGCGCACCGGCCCGAGACTCGGGAGGGAAAATGTCAGAAATCATCGAGTGCGAGGGGGGGCTGCCACCGGCCTCACCAACCCCAACACCAATTCTAGCGAGCAACAACTGCCAGTAGTTTTGAGCGAAACCGCTAATCGCGGTCATGAAGCTCCAGATAAACAGCGATAGCGAGACAATATTGCGACGATTACTGCGGTCGGCCCAGCTTGCAATAGGCAGCCCCGCTGTTACATAAAACACCGCAAAAGCGAAACCGGTTAACAATCCCAGCTGTGCATCACTGAGCAACAAATCCGCCTTGATGGACTCCTGCAAAATGGCTAAGAGTTGACGGTCGATAAAATTGAAGCTGTACACCACGGTCAAAGTACCCAAGGCGTAATAGGCCGCTTTGGGGGTTTTATAGGGGTTGTGTTCACCGCTGGATTGCTGATGACTTGAAGTGCCGCTGGCTGGACCATCTGCCATAAAATATCCCGTAATTAGCTGGGTGCCTCGCATCCGTGAGGATCCTAGACACGCTGATTTTTATTGTTAATGCCTATTGCCTATTGCCTAAAAGCGGCATTTTTACCTGACTGCAGTTCAAAATTTGATCGACAAAACGCTTTCACGCAGATCAATATCCACCGAATAAAAATCAAGATGCAGGCGGAGTACCTTACGATGAAAGCAGCCGGAAACCCACCCCTGATTACACTGGGGCCACGAGTGCGAAAGTCCCCCTTTTACGATGCGACTGTCGCGGCAGGGGCTGGCGTATTTACGATTTATAATCACATGTATATGCCCTCAAGCTATGGCGACACGCTGTCGGAATACTGGTCAATTGTTGAGGGTGTCAGTCTCTGGGATGTTTCCGCGGAGCGGCAAATTGAAATCAGTGGCCCCGATGCCGCCGCCTTTACCCAGTTGTTAACACCTAGAGATATAGACAATTGCCCGGTGGGACGCTGCCGCTACGTGATCTTCCTTGACGAAAATGCCGGCATCGTTAACGACGCGGTCCTGTTTCGCTTGGAGGAAAATCGATTCTGGCTGTCACCGGGAGATGGGGACGTCCTGCTGTGGGCCAAGGCGGCGGCCGCAATGAGCACCTTAGATGTCACTGTGCACGAGCCCGATGCATCACCACTGCAGCTCCAAGGCCCACTGGCCCCCCGAGTCGCACATAAATTATTTGGTGATATCGCCACCGAGTTGGGTTACTACCAATTTCGTGAGGTGACCTTACAGGGTATTCCCTTGGTCCTCAGCCGAACCGGGTGGAGCGGTGAGTTGGGGTATGAGCTGATTTTGCAAGATGCACAGCGGGGCACCGAACTTTGGGATTTGTGCATGGCAGCGGGCGCAGAGTTTAACATTAAACCTGCCTGCCCTTCGTTAGCGCGCAGCATGGAAGGAGGGCTTCTATCCTACTGCTCCGATATCACCATCGCCGACAACCCCTTCACCATAGGCATGGATAGACTGCTCGATATCGATAAACCCTATGACTACATTGGCAAGGCAGCCCTGCAAAAAATAGCGAAGGAGGGCACATCGCGACGATTGGTAGGCGCTAATTTTCAGGGTGAGCCCGTGCGACCTAATGAACACTTTTTACCGGTAAGTGTGACAGGGCGCATTGCGGGCCACTTAACGCGCTGCGTTTATTCGCCGCGGCTGAAGTACAACATAGCTCTCGTCAATCTTCCTGCTGAGTATGCCGAACCCGGTACTGCTATTGAATTGCATCTGCCCGAGGGTATTCGCGAGGCCGAGGTCGTTGCTTTACCTTGGTTCCCCGCGGAGAAAAAAATACCCACTTGGTAAGCAAGATTGGATTCCCGTCGCAGTGTTGGTTCGGGGACTTCACTTTAATGATGTCAAAGTTTTACGCGAGCACATCTGTTACTTTCGCACGAAGATGTTTTTTCAAGAAGAGGGCTCCGTTATGCCAAGGCCAATTAACAAGCGGCGATTAGGCTTCTACGTCAGTTTACCCGCCGTACTTTGGGCTCTGAGTTCAGCTACCCCGCTTGCTGCCGAGCCTGACCGTGCGCGAGCCTTAGGAATTCCATTTGCAGGCGACCCAGGACCCCTCAATGGCATCACCGATGTCATGGGCGTCGAGGTAGGTCACAAAACGCTGATATCTGGAGAAGGCCCGTTGGTGCGCGGTGTGGGTCCCATTCGTACGGGAGTCACCGTTATTCACCCTCGGGGAAAAGCCAGTACCGAAGGCGTTTACGGCGGCTGGTTTACCCTCAACGCGTCAGGGGAAATGACCGGCACTACGTGGCTTGAAGAACGCGGTTTAATCGATGGCCCCATAGGGATCACCAATACCCACAGTGTGGGCATAGTGCGAGATGCCTTCGTAGGCTGGATGGTGGATCAAAAATGGCCCGCACTTTGGCACGCGCCGATCGTCGCGGAAACCTACGATGGTGCGCTGAATGACATTAATGGCCAGCACGTAAAACGCCCTCATGTGTACAGCGCACTTGAACAGGCCACCGCTGGGCCGGTGACCGAAGGCGCCGTGGGTGGCGGCACCGGCATGGTTTGCAATGGATTCAAGGGCGGCATAGGCACCGCTTCTCGTATCGTATCAGTGGCAGATCAGTCGTATGTTGTTGGTGTTCTGGTGCAGTGTAATTACAACTGGGGCGGGAAGAGTCTGCGTCTGGGTGATCAGTGGGTCTCTGAAAAACTACCCGTGGGCGAGCATTGCTACACCGACCCCAGTATAGCCCCCCAAAACCCCTGGTTCCCTTATTGCAGTGGTGCTGAACTCGATAAAGACAGTCCCACTCGAGACGGGTCAATTATCGTTGTAGTAGCAACCGATGCACCGATATTGCCGCACCAGTTAAATCGATTAGCAAAGCGACCAGCACTAGCCCTGGGACGACTCGGTGCTATTAGCAACCCGGGGTCCGGTGATATTTTTCTCGCTTTTTCGACGGGCAATGCCGGAGCAATTAATGAGGATCAATTTAACAAGGTTGAGCAATTTCCCAACAACGCACTCGACACATTATTTCGTGGAACGGTTCAAGCTACGGAAGAGGCCATCGTCAACGCCATGGTTGCAGCAGACACAGTGACGGGAGCTGATGGACTCAGAGTACACAGATTGCCCCACGACGAGGTTCGCGAGCTGTTCGCCCCATAAAGAGTCATTGAGCTTGGGGGCTTACCAAACCCAAGGGGCGCCGTTTGGCATGCTGAACAAGTTCCTGCTCTAGACACGCTGTGGAGCGCTCACCCAGATTGTGCAGCGTAGTGATGCTGCCGTTCTGATAAAAATCGGCCATGCCCTTTCTCCTGATCAATAACCTTAATGATGTGTTGAATTCCCTCTGCCCAACCCGCAGGTCCTTCTAACCTGCTGATGTAAAGCTTTGGGTGATTGTGAGGTTTAGGGGGTTCGTGAACAGGTGAACGAACCACCAACGCGTGGTCAGCAGCCTCGAGCAATTCAAGGTCGTTATTAGCGTCCCCGGCAGCAATGCTGATGGCATCAGCATATAAATCTCTGCAAATTTTTTGGTGCAGCCAACGCATGGCAGTGCCTTTTCCACCCCCTGCCAAGACATGCAAGAACCGCCCCCCTTCAACAACCTGCAAGCCAAGCTCAGCGGTTGCTTGTACGAAGCCCATGCGATCGGTTGCCGACCCCAGCCAGAGCAAGGCTTCACTGTAATGGCGAGCTTGGGCACGTCTCGCTGAAAACTCATCGAGGCCTGTCACAGCGCAAACTTGCCGCACCGACATATCGCTCAGTGCGTGAAACCGACCCGACCACTCCCCCGCCAAGCCGGCCAGAAGGCCGCGAATATATCCCCGAGATTTACCCAGCACGTGACACCAATATCCAGCAGCAGTTGCGGATCCTGTGGGGCGACTGAGCCCCCAGGTTTGCGGGACCCAGATGGCGGCTCCGTTTTCTACAACGAATGGCCCGTTGATTTCTAGGCCCTGACAAAGCAGCTGTACTTCAGCCTGCGTCTTACTCGTAACAGGGATAACTGGAATGCCACGAGCCAGAATGGCTTGAAGGACTGGTCCTGCTCGATCAAGTCCGTAGGTATCATGATCCAGTAGCGTGCCATCGAGGTCGGTGTAAATCACAGGGCAGCTCACTGCGGTCCCCTCGCACTCGAATACCCTGCACCACAGCAGTGCCCAAGCTTCATTGCGGTGCAATCCCTTCTGTCTCTTCTAAACTCAATCATTACCGGCACTCCTTGCCTTAAATGTCTCTGCTGGCGCTTATTTGTCCTTATAAGCTCGTCAACCCGCGGCAAGTAACCAGCTGCCTACGCGGTGTCAAAGAGATGTGAGCAAGTACCGTGCCGAATAAAAAAAAATTTAGACGGGGGGCAAAAAATGGAGTGTAGAAAGTTGACGAAAGCGCGACAGATGCCGCACCTGAACGCCGAGAACCCAGCTAGTGACGCTGGGGGCCCGCAAGACCGGCCAATACAGTACGAGCACCTGAGAAGGGACGCCGCCCATGCATGACTCGCAGGTTATCGATTAAAACGACATCACCCGCCTGCCACTGATGATCATAAACCTGCTGATACGCAATAGTGATCATTTCTTTCAGATCAGTAATCGGCATGGGCGAGCCGTCGCCAAAGCAGACCGATTTGGCTGCAGAGTTGCGCAGATCTTGCCAACCGGCGAAAGCGGCTACCAACTGATTAAAAAAGACCTCTGTGCCGGTACTCGTGCGTCGGATAGCGGGTAATGCCGGAGTCGTTACCCGCAGGTCATCACCCTCTAGCCAAACCCAGGTGTACCCTAGCTGCTGCAACTTCGCTTCCGCAGCGGCGCGGGAATTAACACTCAGCGTATCAAGCCAGCTGCGCCCTTGACCCGAACCTGCGTCAGCTTGCGCCGGCATGGTGTGCGTGTAGGACACACCGAGATCGCGACATTGCTGTACGAAGCTGGGAAGTTGCCGCTTTAATGCCGTCATCAAGTCATCTGATCGACATAAGGGTGTCGCGCCGCCCTCAGCAGCGGCGCGTTCGCAATAAAAAAACAGATAGCTTGGGAAAAGCGGTGTCTGCGCCATTTCGTGATGTAAAAATATTTCCAGCTCTGGCGGCGCCTCATTTGCGGTGAATACCTGTGGCGTGCGATTTTTTCGCACTGCGTTAGACAGTGACTCCGCATAGGTAAAGGGCTGCAAATCTAGTGCACCAATGCACTGGTCAAACCCGATGTCGCCAGCATCAGGAAAACCTCTGAACAAAATAGCGCCTACCTGATCCAGTAGGGACATCACATCAGTTGCCGTCTCAGCCAAGTAGTCAGCAAGATTGCCCTTCCCTGAAGGCGTCAGGGCAAGCACGAAGTCATTCGGACCTTTGGTTGGCGCGAACGCAAAGGGTAAACGGCCCAGTAACGCATTTATTGCTGCATCTGGCTCAATCATAAATGGGGAAGAAACTGCCGAAGGCTTCATCACAAAATAGCCCCGGATCGTTAAACCGCCGGTTCCGATTTAACGCGCTGATAGCGCTCATTTCTGCATCACTGAGGCTAAAGTCAAAAACATCGATATTCTCGCGCAGGCGTTTGAGTTGACTGCTTTTAGGAATAACAGCCGTGCCGCGCTGTAAGCCCCAGCGCAGCAGTATTTGTGCCGAGCTACGCTGTAAGCGGTTTGCGGCGGCGCAAATAACGGGCTCGTCCAACAAGCACTCCTGAGCCTCAGCCATACCTAATTCAAGATAGGACAATGATCCCAGAGGTGAAAAAGCCGTTACCGCCATCTCGTATTGCTGTGCCAACCGAATCAAGCGCTCTTGGGTAAGGTACGGATGTGACTCAATTTGTAAAAGTGCCGGCTTCCTGCGCGCCGATGCGATCAAGTCATGGAGTAATCCGGTATTAAAATTGCAGACACCAATTTCTTTTACCAAACCCGCTTCGACCAAACCCTCCATAGCGCCCCAAGTTTCTGCGATAGGCACTAAATCGGGCTCCATACGCGGCTTTTCAGCCTCGGGATCGTGAATCCATTCGGGTGGGTAGCGCTCTGAAAAATCAACGTACTTAAGCGCAATGGGAAAGTGGATGAGGTATAGGTCAAGACAGTCGAGCCCAAGGTCCTTTAGGCTACGCTCACAAGCAGCCCGAACATGCTCTGGGCGATGAAATGTATTCCACAGCTTTGAAGTCACCCACAAATCGTCTCTAGTCACGTTCGAAGTTTTTAGTGCCTGGCGCAGGCCCTCACCCACGGCACTTTCATTACCGTAGTCTGCCGCGCTGTCTAAGTGGCGATAGCCAGCTGCCACTGCATCGACCACCGTACTGGCCACAGATTGCTCGGGCAGCTTCCACAAACCTAAGCCAATAGTCGGCATGTGTCCTGCACCTACCTGAATACGATCTTCAACCACGATTAAAGCCTCTCCATCAATTAAACCGTCTGCACCAACCTCATGATCTCACAGCCCCTCTTTAAGTGGGCCAAGTCACTCGCTCCTGAGCGCAAAATTCATCCATAAGAACGGGGAGCCCCGTCGCAAGAGAGTGCTGGGCCGCACTCGCCACCAATAAGGATTTAAAACCTTGGGCGGGAGTTGCCGCATCGACCCTATGGCCCTCTAGCTGCGCCACAAAAGCCAAATGCTCAAAGAAAGTGGCACCGCTGTGTCCGCTCACTTCAATGGCTGAGGGGTAGGTCACTAGGGTGCCATAGTAAGAGGGATGAGCCGCAACCTCGACTTGAATTCTTGCGGAAGACTCAACTTCAGGGCGAAAGCTTGATGACTCACTCGCCACAAGTCGGCCCTTATCACCCGTCACAACCAGCTCCTCGTAGAGCTCCTGCGCAAACATGTTGAGGGTAAAGTGCGCGAGTGTCCCGTTATCGTAGGTGATCGTGACGAAGGCGTGATCATCAATATCAGATCGCATACCCTCGTGCTCAAAATCAAGAAAATTGACCGCCCTGCCTCCCTGAGCGTAAACCTTCACCGGGACGGCATCGACGGCCAAGTTGATCAGGTCAAAGTAATGGCAGCATTTTTCAACTAGAGTTCCACCCGAGTAATCATTGAACTTATTCCACTCCCCCACTTTGTTTAGAAACGGCGGCCTGTACTCTGACATAGCCACGGTATGAACCGTGCCTAAAGCTTGTTCAACCCGAATAGCGTGAAAGGCATCCACATACTGCGCCTTGAAGCGGTACTGCATACCCAATTGAACGAATGTGGGGCACGCCTCTGCCATGGTCACCATCCGCTGTGCGTCGGTGAGTGACGTCGCCATGGGTTTTTCTAAAAAGATGGGTTTATCCGTCTTCATAAGACGCTCAAAAATTGCGCTATGGGTAAAGTTTGGGGTCGCAATTAAATACGCATCGACGTTCTCATCGAGACATAAGGCGTCCAAAGATGGGTATATGGCTAGCGGGTTTTGAGTGAGTGCGTAGTACCCCCGCTGGGCCTGCTCCAGACTGGCAGGGTGTTGATCGTAAACCCCTTGAATACGCACCCGTCCCAACAGTAGTGCCACTCTGAGGTGCTCTTGACCCATCATGCCCAAACCAACAATCGCCAATCGAGGCCCTTGACGGCCATCACCACGGGCTTGCCACGCGTCATTGGCGAGCTGTTTTGACGGCACTGAAAAAAAACGTGGCTTCACTGGTTTAGCCCCAAGCGGTCTTTGCGCCACCCCGAAGCACGGAAATGCCACCAAACGCCAATGTTCATCGCAATCAGCGCCATGAGACAGGGAACAAAATAGTGGCTTAAACCACCGACCAGCCCCAAGGGCGAGAACAGTAAATACAGTGCCAACACACAGGACAACAACGTCGTGGCACAGGGCACTGCATAGCTCCAAGGATTCAAATCTAGCGTCTCTTGATGGTGATATACCCAAGCCTCGGCGCGAGGGCGCCATAAACCAAAGCCCAGCATGATGGCGACCTCGAAAATGAACAACACCCCATAGAGATGAAGAAAATGCAGGGGTATCGCTTCCTTGAACAAAAATTGCAAACAACCGTAGGTAACGACATGAAAAACGATGACAACTTTAGCTGCCACAGCGGGAACCTTGCGGGTAAACAAGCCGACAATAACAATGGCGATGACCGGAATATTATAAAAACCGGTGAATATTCTGATGATCTGCCAGAGCCCCTCGGTCGCAAACTGAAGCATGGGAGCGGCCAAGAAAGAAAACAGTGCGATAACAACGCTCGCCCGTTTTGCAACTTTAATCCGCTGTGGGTCTGTCAGCACTTTTCCTTGAAGGGGTTCCCACACGTCGAGACAAAATAAAGTAGCTGCGCTGTTTAATAGTGAATTAAAGGAGCTGAACACGGCACCCAGAAGCACCGCCAAAAAAAAGCCCCAGGCGTAGCTGGGCAAGACATCACGCACAAGCTGCGGATAGGCGAGATCAATCGACGCCAACTCAGGGCCGTATAAATGAAAGGCAATGACGCCGGGAAGCATCATCAAGAAAGGCACCAGCACTTTAAAAAAACCCGACAGCAAGACGCCTTTTTGCCCCTCGGCTAAGTTCCGCGCCGCTAAAGTGCGCTGAATGACGTACTGATTTGCGCACCAATAAAAGAGGTTTGCGAAAACCATTCCAGTAAAAAGCGTGGCAAAAGGTGTCGGGTCGTTTGACCCCCCAATGGCGTTGAGTTTGTGGGTTTCAGACGTCACGACCGTCTTGAGCCCACTGACCACACTGCCATCGCCCAATAGCGCCAACCCCAATAGCGGTATTGCCAGGCCCATAATCAGCAGACCTATGCCATTGATCGTGTCAGATACTGCGACCGCCTTGAGCCCACCAAAGATCGCATATAAGGCCCCTGTGACACCGATTACCACCACAGTGAGAGGCAGAGCCCATTCATCGTTAATAGCTAACAACTCCGGTATCGTGAATAGCTTCATCACTGCCAGTGAACCGGAATACAAAACGCTAGGAATCGTCACCAGACCGTACCCAAGCATAAACAGGATTACGGTCATCCTTCGAACATCATCATCAAAGCGCTGATTTAGGAATTCAGGAAGGGTCGTGAACGCGCCGGCCAAATATCGAGGTAGAAAGATGAAGGCCATAAAAACGGTGGCAACAGCCGCCGTGACCTCCCAGGCCATACTGCTCAGATTAAATCCATACGCCGAGCCGTTTAACCCGATTAATTGCTCGGCAGAGAGATTGGTCAGCAGCAGCGACCCCGCGATAATGGGCGCACCCAAGCCCCTACCCGCAAGAAAATAACCTTCAGCAGACTCAGTCTCACCCCGTGTTTGACGATAGGCAATAAAAGCCACCAAGCCCATAAAAAACAGGCAGCTCAGAAGCGTGAAGGTGATGTTGTAGTTCATGGGGGTCGCCCCTATTTCATGCAGCCCTACCCTACGCAGGGAGTGGGCACCGAGCAATGCCTGCCGAGTTCAATCTCGATGATTATTTTTTACCCACCAACAAATTTTCAGCGATTGCAAAAGCGGCCCATGGAAACCACGGGTAAGTGCGAATCCCTATAAAAACCTATGAATAAGCATCGATGGCGAAACCCATGAAGGCGCACAGTGAGTCGTCCCCACCGATGAAATAGTGGGCATTTGGATAAGTCTTCGGCAGGTGCTGCGGGGGGCAGTAATGCCATGACACGTTGTTCGTGTCCCGCTTTCTGTCATTTTTTTAGATGTCATCGACGCGTCAAAATGACGGGCAGTTCATCGGCGTGTAACTTAGGAGAACGAGCGTTGACCCTGATAGGTGTGGGAGCTTCGCGCTAAAACGCGCACTATGCTGACTTCAATAGGTATCATCAAGACTCGGCAAAAAAGAAACCCCTCGAAAAGGAACCCCCCGTGGACTTTGACTACGACCCAATCCCTTTTGCGAATAAACCGCAGCTCACCGCCGCTGAGGGGCTAGCGCGCAGCAATCAATATCTTGAGAATATGAGCAGCCGGCGAACGATACGCCAATTTTCTGATCACCCAGTTCCCAAGGAAATCATTGCAACAGCTGTTCGTGCAGCCGGCACCGCCCCATCTGGGGCCAACCACCAGCCCTGGCATTTTGTATGTATTCAAGATCCCAATATTAAGCGGGAAATTCGCCTTGCAGCCGAGGCCGAGGAACGCGCCTTCTACGAGGGCAAAGCCGGTGACAGTTGGCTTCAGGACCTTGGTCCTTTGGGTACTGATGCCCAAAAGCCTTTTTTAGAAACCGCCCCCTGGCTAATTGCTATATTTGCTGAGCGCTACGGTGTGGACACTTACGGTAAAAAACGGAAAAACTATTACATTTCAGAATCGGTAGGCATCGCCACGGGGTTTTTAATTTCCGCCTTGCACACCGCAGGCCTGGCCACCCTCACCCACACACCCAGCCCCATGAAATTTCTGAACCGTATTTTGGGCCGTCCCAGCAACGAGCGACCATTTGTGTTGATGGTTGTGGGGTACGCCGCTTCAGATGCCCAAGTACCCCGAGCCGCCACAGTGAAAAAGCCATTTGGTGAAATCACCACATTCGTTGAACCCGCTTCACCTTGATGTGCATTACCTTGGCGCAAAACCGCCTAGCCGCCGATCAGGGCGTTTTTGGGGCGGGCTGCAATAAAATGTTGTGATCCGCGACCCCGAAATTTCCGGGACCGAGGAACAAGAGCACAGCTGAAGCTCACTCGTCTGAATTTTTACAGCGCTACAAATCACCTATCCAGTTGCCATGAAATCCCGGAGGTATTCGGTGCGGGATGTGAATGCAGGCAACGGGGCCATCGGCGATAGCCTGAGCATTCAAGATACGAAGCTCAGTGGTGTCGGTTTTCGTGTTGATTACATAGCCTAGCAACCACCCCTCACCCTCCGCAGCTCCATCAGCACCGGGAACAAAAACAAACTCGCCGCCAATATCCTCGGGGCCAAACGAATACTCCTGTCGTTGGCCGGTGCTCAGATTATGGTGAAATAGACTGTTGGGCTGAGCAAAATTGGAAACGGGCGAACTTGGCAAACCTACCGTCCAAGTGTGCTGATAAGACTGACCGAAGAAACGCTCGTCTACCCGGGGAAATTCCTGAGGAGCGGCATCAAGGGTGCTGCGGGTCACTTGCCGTGTACTCAGGTCTATTTCCCAGCGCTCTAAACCCATCGGCTGACCGTTGGGACCGTCAGGGCCATGGGCGAACATGGTTTCATACACGGCCGCATCGATAACCACGGTGTTTTCATCAGTCTCATAGCTGTTGGCAACGTGAAATAACCAACAAGGATCTACCTCGCACCAGATGACCTCATCCGAAGTACCTGATCGTGGCAGTAAACCGACCCGGGCCGAACGTTCGCTATCCCAGCGATAGGGAAATTTAAAACCCTTAGCCATTGCACCTAGGGACAGCGTAACAGGCAGGTTAAAAATGACGACAAAATGCTTTGTCAGAGTGCACTCATGGATAGAGGGTCCATCGGATACCGGTATTTTCAATTGTCTGAGAACCTGCCCCTCACGATCAATAGCGACATGGCAAACATGGTCGGGCATCAAAGGTGAGTAGGTGATGGCGTGCCACTCCCCCGTTAATGGATCCTCATGGGGATGCGCTGTGAACGGGCTCGTCAGGGCACCGTCAAAATCGGTATACGCCACCGTATCGAGATCGCCGTTTAACTCTACCGGCGTTGCCCCAGCTTCAACCAGCGCCAATATCCGACCACCCAAGCGCAGCACATTCGTATTCACTGTATCGCCAGGGCCGGTGCGTGGACCCGGGGCCGCTGGCGGCCCCCCCGCTGCCTCGAGGGACCGGGAGCGTACATAGCGGTTGTGGTACCACTCTGCACGGCCGCCATTAAGGCGTATACCGTGCACCATACCGTCACCCAGAAACCAGTGATGACCTCTGGGATCGGGTTTAAAGGGGTTGGGACCAATTCGCGCATAGCAACCGCTCAGTGCTTCGGGAATCTCTCCCTCTACCTGAAGATCGGTAAGACTAAACTCTTCCTTAAGGGGCTCATGAATGCCGGTCAAAAAAGGGTGCTTGCGCCAGGGATTTTTCAGTTGTCGCGCCACCTTGTTTGAGGTGGTTAGACCACCGCCGACAACCTTACGTATGGTGTTCTCTACAGATGACATACTGAATACTCGCGTTGACGGCGGATTACCTTAGCTCACTGAATACCCAAGGTCGACTGCAAAATCTGACGTGGCATCGATTCGGTCAATCATCGCGTTGACCTGTCGCACCCCGCTGCCAAAGCTCCAGCGCGCACCCATGCTGGGAACACTCCAAATTTTCCCAGCGCCTCTCGGTTTAACGATACTAAGCTGAAAATGCAGAGCTATCCCTGCGCGCACAACACCGCTCACAGGAACTTCTTGCCGAGGTGGACCATGCTAAGTAGCGCTCAAATTTTGAGTGATACAGACTTCGAAAAAAGGGCTTCATCTTTAACAACACTGTTAGTGACACATCACCTGCAGGCCGATTGCTCAGTTTGAACTCTGGGTACCCGAGGGCTTAATTGCGTAAAAGGAATGGGCAGACATAATCATCAGCACATTACATAACAAGCCCACGGTGCCGGGGTGCAGACCGAAGGGCATCCACCCCAGAGACCAACCACTAACCGCAACGCATAACCCAGTCACCAAGCCCAACATAATGGGTGTCGTGCGTAAACTGGGGAAGTTAACTCCGAAATAAAAGGCGGGGGCGATCTGCAGCAAAATTTCAAATTTCAAAACAAACAAACGATATAAAGTCAGGTTTTCCTGAGTACTCAGCCACACTAACCCACCCAAAATTAACCAGGCACACCACTGCCCAACCCGGGCGCACCCTGCATCGCTTGCGGTAGGCCTAATATATTTGCCGTAAATGTCTTTCGCGAAAATGGAGGACAGCGTCAGCAGGGCTGAATCTGCGGTACTCATCAGCGCCGCCAGAATAGCCCCCAGTAACAATGTCACCACGGCGTGTCCAAACCAACCGGTGCTGAGGACATCACGCATAATCAATGCCATAACCTGGTCTGCGGCAGCACCTTCCAACCCGGGAAAACGCGCGATAGCCACAAAACCCAATGCCAAGACAACAACCACTGCAAACAGCGGTAATACAGCCATGCCCGCTAAAGACTGTTGCAGAGTACGAGCTGATCGAGCCGCGTAAATACGCTGAATAGCTTGTGGATAGACCGAGGCGCCGATGCCAATTAGCACGACCGTTGAAAACCAGGTGACCGCAGCGCGCCCCTCCGGCGGAGCGAGTTTTTCCGGTGCAATATCTCGTAATTGTGCGAAAGCTGGCGACCAACCGCCCATATCGCGCTCAATAATAAGGGCGATCAAAATGAAACCTGTCAGCATCATCGCGCCCTGAATCGCATCGGTCCAAGCGACGCTGCGCATGCCGCCCATGGTTGAATAAACCATCATAATAATCGCCAACATCACGACGCCCCAAAAGGCGTCAACCTGGCCACCACTAAGACCCTCGACCATGAGGCCCATAACCTTCAACTGGGCAAGCACGTAATTGATAAGAACAATCATGAAGCACAGCGCCACAAGTGCAGACAGTGCTCGTGAGGGAAAACGAAACTCTATGTAGTCCGTAGGCGTAATAAATCGCTGCTCACGGGACAAACGTTGAAGTCGGGGAGCGAACAGCAGATAGCCGGCGACAACGGCGATCATGCTGTGCAAAATGGCCAACCAGGTGAAGCCCACTCGGTAGGCCTGACCCGTAAAACCGAAAAGCGCATTGCCACTATACTGGGTCGCAAAAAGTGTCAGCATGAGCACCCAAAGCCCCATGCCCCTGCCTCCCAGGTAATAATCTCCCAGGCTGCGGTCTTGACGTTGACGACTGGCGAACCATCCAATGATTAACAGTGAAAGCAAATAGCCCGCGAGAAAAATAAGCGAGCCGGTTTCAAGGGGTAAATCCTGCATATTTATTCTACGGGCTCGTCAGGCCAGCCTCGCAGTGCGCCCCAGACCACCAGCGCAGAGAGTGCTATGGCGGCAACGAGTGTCACCCAGACCCAACCGGGTACTAGCCAAGCTTGCCAACCAAAATTATCCTCGGGCCAGTACCACGGAATTCCCAAGAGAATACTTAGCAATACCAAACTGGCCCAGCGCCCCCTATCTTTGAGCTGTTGTGTCATAGGTATCCGCAAAGACCTCCGGCCGTTTTGGAAATGCGTGCCCAGTGCTAGTCTATGGCCTGTGTATCAATAGCGGCGGACCTACCTGCACGGTGAAATCGCTCGGACGCCCAGCTGAGTACGCCATAACCCACTGCGAGCAACAGCACAGCACCGGCCTCAAAGACCAGTTGGGTAGGTTCAAACTCTTTACCCTGCAAAATGATCAGTCGTGTTATGCCCGTAATTGCAATCAACACTGGTAGCGTTACCGGCACACTGTGGGTTGCATAGTAGGCACACGCCATGCCCACGACCTCAAGATAAATAAACAGCAACAGAAGATCGGCAAGGCGAACACTGCCTTCTCGGGAAAATTCAATAATTTCCATGACGACCGCCACCATAGCCAGTACACCGATCAACACCAAAACCAAGCGCTCACCGATACTAAAAAGGTCGAGTACGATGCGATCGAAGCGTGCTAAAAACCGCTCCTGATTTGGATCCTGTTTGCTCATGTTCTACTCCCATAATGTCTGGTAAGCCCGCAGGCTACTAGGGTGTTTACACGCTCCGTTGTAACACACTACGCGACCCCACAAATAAGGGATTACCATGAACGCAACTCAGGCTCACTCCTACAAGCCATGACCTTATTAAGAATCTTGCGTAACTGACATCTTCCTGCTGCTGCGCACTCCCCCGTAAATAAAACCCCTAACTATCAGCGGGTACAGCAGCCAATGCACAAGCCATCGTGGTAAGGCGTGGGAATTTCCTGTCGGACCATGCAGTCGTAGCCCCGTGGGCTGAGGACCCACAATTGAGCCCCAACGGTGGGACGGTGGATTAAAGCGCGCCGGCATTGGACGCTCCGTCACTCTCGCGCGCAGATTTCTGCACAACACCTTATAGGCCCAATTGCGAGCGGAACAACGCAATGGATCGGTTGCGGCAACATCACCTATCGCAAAGATACGAGCGTACCCCTCAACGTTTAAATGAGCATCAGTGCGCACGAAACCTGCAGCGTCCAACATATCCTTCGGTAAAAAATCGGTATGAGGCTTCAACCGGCCAGCGGCCCAAATTATAAGCTCAGCCTGAAAGCTTGGCTGACCCGCTTCAAACTCGAGGCGTCCACCTTGTAAGCGTGAGGTCACGGCGTCACTAGATACAATCGCACGGTGCCCCCCATGCAAAACCACCCCCTGTCGAGCTAACAGCTTTTGATGATAGTGCTGGGTTTTTTTGGGGTAGCCAGGAAGCAATTCATGGGCAGAAAAAAATAAGGTGATTTCTTTGTTTGGATAGGCACGCTTTAAATTATAAGCAGCGCTGACCCCTGAAGGTCCACCACCCACGACGGCAACCGAGCTCGCCGCGGTCACCGCTTCAATCTGGGCGTTCAGACGGGACTCTATGAGTTGGTGCGTTTCAAAACGATCGTCCCGCCAAAACCCATTGCTTACCCCCGAAGCAATCACTAGATAGTCCCAGTGAAGAGAGCGATGTTCACCTCCCGCAAGCTCAAGAGCCGCTGTGCGTGCCACAGGATCCACTCGTATCGCCCTACCGTGAATAATTTCGACACGAGAGAGTCGTCGATAGCGATCAAGAGGCGTCAAATAATCACGCCGCCATTGAGCATGCCCCGTGAGTCGTAGCCCCAGCTCTTGCCCACTCACCAACAGGGGTTTGGTGGTAACACCAATAACACGGCAGTGCCGAGATAACCGCCCTGCGGTTAATATTCCGGTATCGCCCATGCCAAGTACCAGCACTGTGGGTAATGCGCCTGATGCTGGACTGGCAGGGGCATCCTTCATAAATCGATTCGACATCCCGCTAAAATAATTTGTGCTCACCGAGCTCGCTGACCACGTCACCTTGGATAATTCGCTGATAACATTCGCCCAGCGTCTTTGAGCCACTCTCCGGAGTTAGTGCCTCGGAGTAGGCGCCAGAGTCTTCAGACCAAACCAGCATCGATTCAGTCGCATAAAAATGCGCTATGCGCAGGAATTCCGCCTGATCTCGAACTCGGCTAGACAGCAGCCCAAAGGGTGACAAGACGGCGGCAGCAATGAGAAATAACCGTGGCGGCAAGGACCGCGTTTTTATCGGCTGCTGCAGTATCTGACCCAGAAGCTGCGCTTGCCCTACGGGTGTAATTGCCGGGCCGGGACCACCGATCGGCAAGATGGCCCCGATCGCCGCTGCACTTGTCAGTTGTTCGACGATAAAACTGGCCAGGTCCTCCTCGGCAATAGGTTTGCATGCGGTTAAGGTGCCATTGCCAAAGATAAAAAAGGGCTTACCTTGCTGCAGCCGCGCGATTTGTCCCGACAATGATTTAAAAAACGCCGTCGGCCTGATAATGGTCCAAGGCAAAGTTGACGCTCGTAGCTTCGCTTCAAAGCGCAACTTCTCTCTTTGAAAAGCCAGACGGGGTTTTTGCACACAAATGGCGGAAAGCAGTAGGAACCGTTGCACACGCCACTGGCTCGCGACCGCTAGCAGTCGATTGTTAGCTTCGTATTCCACAAGCCGGGCGTCCCGAACACCCCCGGAGCGACTCGCCAAACACGAAATGACGGCGTCGCAGGGCTCGATGTCCCACAAAAACTGGTCGGAAGCAGTAAGCTCGCCATATACGCATTCAAGTTTTGGGTGTGTCAGGGTCCATGTTGCGCCGGCCCGCAACTGTGCGACGACACCATAGCCCTGCTGCAGTAAAGCCCCGACAACATGACGACCAATATAGCCGCTCGCACCCGCAACCAATACTCGGTGGATCACAGCCAAACCCCAATGATTAATAACCGGCCGATACTTATATCCCCTGATTTCGGTTTACCGCGGTCTGTACGAACACTCTCACCATGGCATGTTGATGTCTTTTGAGAACTCGACGCCAAGCCGTCACCTCCCTTGAGTAATATTGAAGCTTTGTATTACCAAGGCTTTAGGTAAATCTGCCGTAGATGAAGGCTGAGTATTCCTTCAAACCATAAATTTTGAAGCACTAACTGACCCATGTCAGGTTGCGAATTGACCCCATCATTGTGATCGCCTGATCAGTCCCGACAGGACACTATCGATCGGCTAATACCCTTAAGTGTGCTTCATGCTGCCCACGATCAATGCGGTAAAAGCCAATAGCCACCAACATAATAATCCACAACAAATACTGACAGGGCACCAGCAGAGCGCCCAAATTCCATATGGTTTCTGCAGGGACTTCACTAGGCGCGGCACCACTGGGAAATGCCACCACCTGCAGCAACATTCCAGCGATAAACGTCCCAATACCCTGATTTGTTTTCTTGATAAAGGTAATCGCCGCAAAAAATACGCCTTCATTACGGCGCCCAGTTCTGACCTCAGCCTGCTCCACCAAGTCAGCAACCATAGAAGCCAATATAGCCTGCATGGCAATAATCATCCCCAAATCAATAGTCTGCAGCGTTAACAGCATAGGAAATAGCCGAGGATCCCCATTTTCTGGAAGCCATCCCAGCAGACGCAGAACTACAGCGGCAGGCTGTAACAAAAATGCAATGACTCCGAGCATGATCACTGCACGGCGTTTACCTAACCAACGTGAGACTGGAGGACCCACCATGAGACCTAACGTTGCCGACACGATGACCATAGCTGTCCAGTAAAAAATCTGAATGGAAGAAAACTCCCAAAAATATGTCAGCATCAAGAAGGTTAAAGCTGCTGTTAACCCGCCGGCGGCTGCACTTGCCATTCCGGAGATGAACAAGGCAAGAAAGCTCCTGTCTCCTAGCAGTTCAAAAATTTCCGCGAATATGGTCCGCAAACGCTTGGTAGGTCGAGCTGGAAAGTCGGTGATACGAACGTGGCTTTGGGTACCAAAGGCTGACAGTAAAATAATAGTGAAGATGAGCCCACCTGCTATCAGCCCGTAAGTTTCATAGCCCTCGCGGTTGAGGGTGCCTATGGCGTAATTTTCGGTGGGCACCAAAAGAAAGCCGAACATAAAAACCGCCAGCAAAGCACCCCCCGCCCAACCAAAAAAATGACGCCAAGCCTGCACTGTCGTGCGCTCATCGTAGTCTTGGGTGAGTTCAGGCATTAGGGCCGAGCTTGGTGTTTCAAAAAAAGTAATCAGCGTGCGAATTAAAATGGCAAAAGCGAGTAGATATAAAAACAGGCCCTGATTGCTCAACTCAGGGGGCTGCCACAATAGAAAATAACAGAGGGCGACCGGTAGCGCGCTTGCGTACATAAAGGGATGTCGACGGCCCAATCGCGAACGAGTATTGTCCGACCAATAGCCCACCACAGGGTCGCTGACCGCATCAACAAGGAGTGCAATCAGCAGCGCAGTGCCTGCTAATGCCGGCTCCAGACCCACTACGGTTCCGTAAAACAACAGTAAAAAATAGGCAAAGCCATTGTCTTTTATACCGTAGGCCGCCGACCCAAGGCCGTAGGCCAGCTTAACCCGCAGGGGCAGCGAGGTAGCGGTGGCGCCGCCATCAGTCAAGATTGAACCCCGGGGCTGCACGCCAAACGAATGCTGCCATGAGCCTATCGAAAGACAGGCAAGCGTCGGCTTCTTGCTTCAGTAAAATATCCATGCCCCACACCTTTTTATTTTTTTCCGCCACCACTGAGGCTGTGAAACCTTGGGCTAAAGTGACGGTTAGAGCTTAGATCATAAACAAACTTTTCACAGCCTCTCGCTCTCGATACGCTTGGTCCCACTGACGCAGAGCCTCTCGCTCGCCGATAAGATCCGTCTCAGTAAAACGCATAAATTGCAAAAAAGCCGCGAGGGTACAATCGCTTACACCAGGGTCAGGACCCTCCACAAACTGTCGACCATCACTTAAAAGCGCCTCGACGTAATCAAAGCCTAATTGAATACGCTGAGCGAGCTCCTGGGCTCTCGGCAAATCTGCCGGAAGACCCAAGGGTGATTTTTGACAGTGAACATATTGCGCCATGTCCAGTGCGATACGCATTTCAATAACGCGCTCTATATTACGCGCCTTGGCTTTGTCTTCAATGTGATCAGGCCGCAGACAAGGACCCGCAACTGCGTCTTCCAAATAATCAATAATGGTCAGCGACTCCGTGATGAATTGCCCTGACTTCAACTCTAGTACCGGCAACGTGCCCCAAGAATTTCTCGCTAAATGCTCCGGCTGTCGATGTCGGCCTTTTAAGGTGTTCACCGTAATACGTTCAATGTCGAACTCACAGCCGAGGGCTTCACGCTCGGCTAAATATAGGGTGACGCGCATCGGATTGGGTGCCAATGGCACGGTGTAAAGTTTCATGAGCAGTCCTCTTTAATTGCCACCTTACAAAGTTTCAAACGTCTCAGGATCATTGGGTCCCACCTCACACCACACTAAACCCAGCGCGACTGATTGGCAGGTTGCGAATACGCTCGCCACAGGCGCTAAAAACTGCATTACAAACCGCGGGGGCTACGGGTGGTAAAGCCGGTTCGCCCGCTCCGGACGGTGGATAATCTGATGCCAAGAATTCGACGTTGATTTTTGGACTCTGGGGCATTCGCAACAGTGGGTATTGGTGAAAGTTCGTTTGTTCTATTGCCCCAGAACTAATGCTAATACGTTGATCTGCGAGCGCGCTCAAGCCATCGACGATACTGCCCTGAAACTGATTCTCAGCACCACTCAAATTAACAATTTGACCAAGGTCCGCAGCCACCCATACCTCATG
The DNA here is from genome assembly GCF_051201645.1 of Luminiphilus sp. nBUS_16. Lineage (GTDB taxonomy): Bacteria > Pseudomonadota > Gammaproteobacteria > Pseudomonadales > Halieaceae > Luminiphilus. The sequence continues at coordinate 3,356,570 of NZ_CP179205.1, forward strand.
CACAGTCACTGCTCTATCTGCGCTGACAGAAACCTCGGCGACTTCAGCGACATGCCCAGCGTGACTAAAAAAGAAGCTCAACCCCAATCCCCGGCCTTCAGGTAACACACGGCCCCAACCCGCTGATCGAGTAACCGCCGCAATAACCTCGCGCGCTCGGACCGTGTTGAGGCTAGCCAAATCATCGGGTTTAAACCACTTATCCTCACCGAGTGCAGCCATTAAAAAATCTCGGTGGTCTTTGCCAGCCGCCTCTGCTAGCTCGTGCAGGAAGCTTTGTTCTGCGAAGGCATAGACGTTAGATATGGGCGCACGCCATGCCCCGGTAGGGGTTTTGGAGGCCACCAGGGTCTGTGAAACATGAATATTAGGAACCACATCGTCGGGAAAGTTATAGCCCCGATAACCTGCACCGTAATTAGCTTCTTCCCCGTCAGAGGACACCGACACCACGTGATTTCGCCAACCGGTCAAAGCTCCCGTTTCAGACAGTGTCGCCTGCAATCCAAAATAGGCCGGTGAACGATAAAAATCGAACGCCATATCATCCTCGCGCATCCACTGCAGCTTGACCGGCTTACCGATGTGTTTTGAGATAACCGCCGCTTCACGTACATACTCATTCGAAAGACGCCGGCCAAACCCACCGCCGCCCCGAACCTGATGCACCGTGATAGCTTCCGCTGGAAGTTCAAATAACTTCGCTAAGGTAGCCTGGGCATAACCCGGAGTTTGGCTAGAGGTCCACACCTCAATCGCCGTTGCGCTAACGTTTGCCACACAACTCTGCGGCTCTAACTGGGCGTGAGAAACAAAATCTGTCGCGTAAACACCGCTGACGACCCTGCTGGCATTGGCGAAAGTCCCCTGGGGATCGCCCGCGCTTTTCACCTCTCGCGCTCCCGTCGGCCGCTGGGCCGCTTTGAGTGCAGTCGCCTCAATCGCCAAAGAGTTGTCGGTCGATGCCGCACTGACATCCCAGTCGATTTTTAAACTGCGCCTGGCCTTAATGCCAGCCCAAGTGTTCGAAGCGACAATCGCGATGCCCCCCGCCACATGGACACTTTTACTGAGGTCAAAACTCGGAGGCCCAGCATCGCCAGCAACAATAAACGCATCCAGTATGCCCGGCAGGGCTTTCACCTCATCAAGGTTCGCGGCTTTGGGGACGCCACCAATTTGCGGACACTTAACATAGGTGGCGTAAACCATGTCAGGAACTGCGACATCAATACCGAAAATGGGCCGCCCACGCACGATATCCGCTGCTGCTGCATTTACAATACGCTGCCCCAGCAAACGATAATCGGCTCGAGCCTTTAATACCACCTCACCATCGCCAGGCACTGGCTGTTCTGTCGCGGCGGCGACAAGTTCAGCAAAGCTGGCACTGCGACCCGAAGGTGGGTGAATCACTTTCGAAGGTTGTGTTGTTAGCTCACCTCGGGGAACTCGCCACTGCTGGGCCGCGCTGCGTAACAGCATCTCTCGTGCAGCGGCTCCCATTTGACGCAGTTCATTCCACCGATTGCGAACCGACAGTGAGCCGCCCGCAAACTGGGCGCCGTAACGAGTGGCATCAATTGGCGCGAGAACAACTTCCACGGCCTCCCAATCGGCATCAAGCTCTTCAGCTACGATCATGGGAAGCGCAGTATTAACGCCTTGGCCAACATCGGGATTAGGTGCTGCGATGACGATACGACCGTCATCATGAATGACCACATAGGGATTAAGCGCGTTTGCTGGCGCGGACGTTTTCGCGGCCGCCAACACGGTGATACCCCCACTGCTCAGGGCAAGGCCAAAACTCGAATAGCGAATAAAGTCCCGCCGCTTCATACCCTTATCGATAGCCGAGCTCATGCCGACACCCCATCATCGGATTGCCGCTCAGGGGTGCCCTGTCCGACCTCATAAAACGACAAACTCTGTAACTGGGTCGAGGCTGTCTGTATCGCGTCAACGATCCGAGAATAGGTACCACAGCGGCAAATATTGCCCGCCATAGCGCCCTCAATAGCTTCCAAGGATGGATTTGGATTGCGCTTTAGCAACGCGGCTGCGCTCATGATCTGACCCGCCTGGCAATATCCGCACTGAGCAACATCATGGGCTATCCAAGCGTCCTGAACTGGATGCAAAGCATCACCTGCAAGCCCCTCGATAGTGGTCACATCGCGTCCAGTGATGGCTCCCAGCGGTAACTGGCAGGAACGGACTGGCATGTCGTCTAACCAAACTGTGCAAGCGCCGCACTGTGCGACGCCACAGCCATACTTGGCACCCACCAAACCCAACAGGTCGCGCAAAGCCCACAACAGGGGCATATCGGGGTCCACATCTGGCAAGTCATGGGATTTGCCGTTGATATTGATTTGCATTGTTTGCTGTCCTTCACCTTCTTTACTTCATTGTAAGGCACTTGCTGTGCCGTACTCTTACACTGGCTTGGTTTTTAACAGTGCCAATTCCTTGGGTTGGCCCTATCGAGACACCGCGCGTGCGTAGGGAACACTCCCCCGCCAATAGCACCAAGCGCCAAAAATGCAGGTCGAGAGCACCACCACTAACGCCCAACGAATCGAATTAGCACCGGTGTAGGCAAAATAATCGCTGAGCATACCCACCACTAAAGGGCCCAACCCAAGACCTAACAAATTGATAGCTAAGAGCATGAGGGCCGACGCCTGGGTGCGCCAATGTGCGGGGACCAAATTTTGAACCGCGGCGTAACTGGGGGCGATCCAGAAACTGGCAAATACGGCGGAAATACCCATAAACACTAACGCAAAGGGCAGTCCGTCCGGCCCTCCAATGCGATGAGTTTCGGGCCATAAAACAAAGGCTAATTGGGTAGGCAGGGCAATAAGCAAGCCAATGACCGGCACGCGCAATTGCCAACGGGGATCCTTACGCGCCAATCGATCAACCAGCAAACCTCCAGTAACCGCACCCAAGGTGCCACCAAAAACGCCAATCAGGCCCAGCCAAAGACCGGCGTCGACCAACGACATGGCATGCACGCGCACTAGAAAGCTTGGCGACCAAATTCCCAATCCATAACCAGCGATACCCGCAAACCCCACCCCTGATGCGATCCATAAAAACCCGGGAAGCCGGGTTATACCTTTGATCGCCACGAGCAAGGATTCATCACCCACCGCAGAGCGAGGCTGGCGACGGGGTTCTTTGACGGTAAAAAATAAGAGAATGGCCAATAAGACACCGGGGATTCCAAATACTAGAAAGACCATGCGCCAACCGAGAGCCTCGGCTAAGAGGGCGCCACCAAATAGGCCCACAAGAATGCCCAAATTAGGTGCCGCGGCAAGAACGCCTTGGGCTAACGCCCGCCGCTCCGGCGGAAAATAATCGGTAATTAAGGCTTGTGAGGGCGGCGTCCCTCCGGCCTCTCCAATACCCACACCCACTCGAAGGACGGCGAGGTGCGCAAAGCTTCCTGCCGTGGCGCAAAGCGCTGTAACAGCACTCCAGGTAGCCATCGACATTGCCAACACATTGCGCCGGGACCAGCGGTCGGCAAGGCGTGCCACGGGAATGCCCAAAACGGCGTAAAAAAGTGCAAATGCCAGTCCAGAAAGTAAGCCCATTTCTGTGTCAGAGGCATTGAACTCCGCTTTTATCGGCTCCAAAAGAATCGTCATTACCTGACGATCTACAAAATTGAAAACATAGCCTAAGGTGAGCAGCGCAAGTACGTAATTACGATAGCGTGTACTAAACGCCTTGTAGGGTGCCCCGTCTTCAACGGAACTTAATGGCTCGTGAGTTTCGGTATCAACTGATGTAGTCACGGGCACGTCCGGCATTCAGCTTTTCGAACCACGGTTTCGCACCAATAGTCGCGGAATCAGAACAGGCGTGTCGCGTAAATAGGCTTGATACGCGGGATCATTACCCCACTGCGACACGCCACGGTGAGCCAAAGTCGGAATACCGCTAATTCGCGTCAGTAAAATCACCACAAAAAGTGGCGAGAGCACCGTGGCAAACTGCCAGCTCTGCATAACGGGCAGTGCTGCCAAAAACACTCCCGCCCACAGCATGATTTCACCCAGGTAGTTCGGATGGCGACAAATTGTCCACACGCCACGAGAGATAAACTGCCCAGCGTTATCTGGGTCCTTACGGAAATCACCCTTCTGCTTGTCAGCAACGACCTCCAAGGTAAAACCCCCAAACCAGATCAACAGGCCCAACCCAGCAAACCCAGTAAGTGCAGCATTAGGCGTCAAAATCGCGACCAGTGCCGCGCTGCTCGTCAGGCTCACCCAGACACCCTGCAAGGTCCAAACGAGCAAGAAGTGCCAGAAGGACTGTTTAATTTTACGAAACCGGCGATCCTCCCCCACATCGGCGATACGCAAAAATAAAAAAGTACCCAGGCGCAGGGCCCAAACCACCACTAAAGCGGTCATTACATAGCTATAAGTACTTGGCGCCGGGTTCAGCATTAACGCCAGTAACACCGCACTAATGAAGGTCAAACTGCCGATGAGATCGTAGAAGCGCTCGGTTCGCGCCCACCAGGCGTAGCCGAAGCCCAAGAGCTGGATAAGAAATATCGCTGCGAAGATAACAGGAAGTACCGACACACCAACAATTCGACTATCCAATGGATTTATAAGGCCCGCATAGAGTAAGCAAACCAGAACTAACAGCGGCGGCATCAGATGCTTTTTGGTCAACATGAATTAGCTAACCTCATCAAGGGCAGCAGCGAGCTGCCCTCTGGGCTTGTTGATTCACCGATTGACCCCCGGCTGTAGGTTGCTGCACCAGTCATGGTGCTGTACCGGGAGGAAAATCTCCCAGCAGCTCACTGGCGACTGCCGTCGTGGCCTTGTAGCGCTCACTCATTGTCGGATGATCTTTTAGCCGGCCTTCAGCAATACCGCGCCAAACAATCTTTCGGGTACTTGCATCAATAACGTCGAGGATCGCTGTGCCCTCGTCATATTCACGCACAGACGGCCCCGAACTGTAACCAACCATCACCGAGCTGCCATAACTGCCCGCCGAAACACCACCGTGCATACCTTTGTCGTACCCTGTGGAGTGAATAATCTGCTGACGCTGCTTGGAGACGGTGTAATTAATCCAAAAATCAGCACCCTCGTCTTTGCTTTCGCGCAGATTGTGCACAGCAAGCTCCTTGCTAACCACTTCGCGAATGCGTTTATCCGATGAATTAAATTTTCGGTATTGAGCTTCACGCGAGTGCACGACGTCGTCATACCAACGGTAGGTTTTAAAGTTTGAGAAATCAAAATCCTGATCGTAGTCGAGCTCGTAGGTCGGCTTACTCGCACAGGCCGAAATCATGCCTACCACTACAATGAAAAATACAGTCCGAAACATTAAGGTAACCTAGCGGTGATGAACGCCAAGGAAGAATACACGTTTGACCCCAATTTGACTGCCCCGTTGGATACTCAATAATGATTACCCTCGCATTTCTATCGGGCACCGAAAACATTCCCCTCCATGCCATTACCCAGTGGCGCAGTGGGCTTTCGGCAGCCGATCAACAGCGAATTGCGTTAATGAAGGGAGAACCCCGAAAAACCGAGTTTGTAGTGGCGCGAACGCTACTCCAGACACTGGCTCGGAACCGTTTGGGCGTATCCGCCGAAGTTGTGTCAGCTGTAGACACTGCTCCGAGGTTACTCACCGCCGACGGTCGGTCAATTGCCTGCAGCATCAGCCACTCGAACAAAGCGATCCTCGTCGGGATCAACACGGTAGGATCCATTGGAGTGGACGTAGAACACCACCGGCCCAGATCAGTAGCTAAGGTGGTGCAGCGCTACTTTTGGCCGGAGGGTCAAACCTATTTTGGCAACTGTAACGAGGCCGAAGGCAGGGCTTGGTTTTATCGCCAATGGTGCATACGTGAAGCGCTGGTGAAATACCAAGGTGATGGCAATCTTTTCCAACTATTGGGAAGACCGCTTAATTTATCCTCGGGGACAATAGGCCTGATCAGCCAAAACAATACCCGGACTGTGGCTGTCATAAGCTCGGGAGGGGTCCGGCCTGAACTGTGTTTCCCGAAGCTCGATCAAAATGGGCAATGGGAGTTTTCTCCTTTAAGCCCCGAGACGGACTTAGCTGAGTTGACCCCCCTACCGAACCAATAACTTGAGCAGATCTAACCTGACCTAAAGAAAGCCGTGGCAGATCAAGAACCGGGATTCTGTACTCTTGGTGTGCGTCATAGGCCACAGTCTCAATCTCAAACGGTGCCAATGCTGCTCGATATATCAACATCTCAACAACAGCAGCCTGACCGAAGTAACGAGCCCACACTGCCTTGGCAGCGTAAAAAGCCTGCCCCCTCGTTAATTTTAGGAGTGCAAACTGGTCACCATTCGACGAGGGCTGGAGGCAAACCCCTTTGTTTTGTATCAGGGTGTTGGCCGATCGTGGGCTTACGGCTTGCCAAAGTTTGATCATTGAGTGAGCTTGCATCGCGATAGTGCTTCCTGTGGCAACATTAGAACGATCAATTTCTCGCAGTTTTATGACCATTCAAGCCATCAAATCCTCCCCACCAAGGCTAAAAAATGTTGAATTGTGGCGCTCAAAATTTCAACCCTTATGCGCTGTAGCAATGCGACCCCAACGCCAATACCCCATGTTATGGCTCAGGGCTCAAACCTATTTTCAGCGCCGCGCAGCTGGCGAGAGCGTTTTGGGAGCCGAGCTCATAAAAGTCCGAAAAACAGGCCTCGTGCTATGGCTGACATGGGCACCACCCTCTAACCCACAACCCTTGGGTGAGTTACTATCCCGCCACACATTCGCGCGACTCATCATTCTCGCTTACTTGGAATCCACGGCACCATGATCAGGATCACCGCATTTACCTCCCCCGACCTCAGCGTCGATAACTGGGCGATTAGCTCAGGCGATGCTTGGTGCGTAGTGGGGCCCAATGGCTCGGGAAAGCAATTCATTGACCGACTGTTGTTGGGGCAGCTCGAGGGCGATGGCCAAGGGTCGGTCACCCATGAGCTGCCTGTAACGGCGATAAGCTTGGTGTCTTTCGAACAGCAGCAAAGCATCTTTGAGCGAGAGTTAAAGCTTGCGGCTACCGATTTACTGCCTGAAAGCGAAACTGCCACCCGGGCGATAGACTTTTTACCGACCGATAAAACCAATGACCCCCTTTTGGATGCATTGAATTTGCGCCACCGATTAGATCGACCGTACACCCAGCTCAGTACTGGAGAGAGCCGTAAATTGCTCATTGCTCAAGCCCTACTCCAAGGCGCCGAAGTTCTTATTCTTGATAATCCGTTCGATAGTCTCGACCACAAAGCCTGCGAGAATCTGTCGGCGGCATTAAAGTCGGTTTGGGAAACAGGCACGACCATCGTATTTTTGTTAAGCAACCGCAGTGACATACCCCAGTGGTGTGGCGCCCTGGCCACGGTACAAAATGGCTTGCTCACATGTCTTGATGATGACGAGCCAGCTCAAAAAGAACAATTTCTGGAGGCCTTATTTTCATCGACAGACCAGCCAGACTGGCCGGAGCAAGCGAAGCATCTCGCCGATTTCCCTCACGAGTACATTATTGACATCGCCAACGCATCGGTGAGTTACGGCCAACAGACCGTTCTGCGTGACCTGACCTTGCAGCTAGCGCCCCTTGAGCACACCTTAATTACCGGGGAAAACGGGGCGGGCAAATCAACCCTGCTCGGCTTAATCACCGGCGACAACCCGCAAAGTTACAACAATGACGTTCGAGTGCTGGGCTACCGACGGGGTCACGGAGAGTCTATTTGGGAGTTGAAGCAGCAGATGGGTATCGTTAGCAGCGAACTCCATCGATTTTACCGGGTACGTTGCGATGCCCTCACGGTGGTTTGTTCCGGTTTTTTCGATTCTATTGGTGTGTATGAGCAGATCAGCGAAGTTCAGGTGAAGATTGCCAGACAGTGGCTGCAAGCGGCGGGCCTGCGCGAACACGGCTCGGCGCCCTTTCACACAATGAGTTACGGCGAGCAGCGTCTGGTCCTCATTGCCCGTGCCTTGGTCAAGTCGCCATTGCTGTTGGTTTTAGACGAGCCAACTCAGGGCCTTGATGAGTTAAATCGATCAAGAATTTTGGACTTACTGACCACACTCGAAAACCGCCGTCATACCACACTGATCTTTGTCAGCCACCGGCAAGACGAATATTTGCCACTTTTTAAGCGGCATCTACATTTGAAAATTCCCGTGAACGAGGATAAAGATTTTCAATAAAAGCTGACTCAATGGCTGCAGGGGGTCGACGTAAACCGAGGTAGCGACTAGTCTCAACCCGACACATCAGGTGTCTCGGGATATACGTGAGATCGATAAGTAAAATTTTTGTAGTGACCGCGGTGCTTATTAGCGCCCTAGTCGCAGGCGCCTTGATCACAAAAGAAAGTGATTTTTTTCGAGACTTTGTTGCTCAAAAAGTCAGCCAGCTGCTTCAGCGAAACGTCACCTTCTCAAATCTTGACATCGACATCGATATTGACCAATCAATCAACATTACCGTGACCGATGTTGCCATTGCTCAACCCGCAGGTTTCACCGGACCTGCATTTTTAGACCTAGCCTCTGCTGAACTCCATGCCTCGATTCCTGATCTGTTGCTTGGCCAACCAAAAATCAAGTCTCTGTCATTAACCCAACCTAAACTCCACCTCATTCAAGGCTTGGAGGGCCACCCCAACTGGCGGTTTGACCTCAATAATGCCCCGGCGACCGCAGTTGCGCCGAGCAAACCCCCAAAAGGCATACCGGTTTTTTTGGAATACGCCACCATTGAAGATTTACAGCTCACGCTGATCGATAACCAAGAAAAAATCAGGACACTGCGGGTCGACGCCACGCTGGAGCAAGATTCCAGTGGGGCAAAATTGGCCGTTATCGGGGACGTGAATGAGGCGCCCTTGCAAGCCAAAGTCACCGCCTCCTCCGCCGATGCCCTTACCTCTCTTACCGATGTTAATTTTGGCCTCGACATGAATTTGGGCGACGTACATCTGGAAGGTAAAGCTCTCGTGCGCGATCTCAGAGCACCGAATACGCCCCAAATCGAAATCGTCCTGCAGGGGCCAAGCGTCGAATACTTCACGGAGCTGTTCAAACTGCCGCCTTTTAGTCAAGGCGCCCTAGACCTAAGCATTTCTGTACAACCGGGTATAGAGCAAATGGTTGTTCGGCTGGACGGTCTAGTAGGCGATTTTTCTGGGGTTGTCAGTGGCACCGTCAATGATTTCCGAACATTGACCGATGTTGAATTGGCCGTTGCGGTAAGCGGACCCGACATAGGTCGTCTCGCAGATTTACTGGGGGCACCGAATTTCCCCCACGTGCCCTTTAGCGCGACAGGTAAAGTCAAGAGAGACCAGCAGCGGCTGAATGTTAGTGAATCTCGTATCAACATAGGGCGGCTGCAGATAGCAGCAGGGCTAGACATTCCAAATTTAGCGACTCCGATTCAGGCTAATTTATCGGCACAGGCGTCGGTACCTGCGATTGAGCGTTATCAAGATGTGCTCCAGCTGCCCGAAGAAGTAAAAGGCGCCGTTACGGCGCAGCTCACTCTAGAAACCGACAAGCAAAATACCAAGCTGAGCAGCTTGATAACTACCGAGTACGGAGAACTTAAGGCCGACGGATGGTTGCGTGGCCAGCGCAAATTGACAGGGACTTCGTTGACTCTCGCGGCTAAAGGCGATGATCTGGGCACCTTGCTCATGCTAGCCCATCAAAAACCCAGCTTCCGTGACCGTTGGTCACTGAACACAGACCTGCTGGTCACTAACAATGACATCGAACTGAGCGCAGGAAAGCTCGTGGTTGAAGGCATTTCAAGCGACTTCACAGCCAAATTTCCACGCAAGGATCCTGCCGCTAATTTTACCACTGCCCACAAAATGACAGTTGCCAGCCCGAGACAAACGCTCAGCCACTGGCTGCGAAATGGCAACACTCTCGCTCTCATCCCAAACCAAACGACCACCGGCAGCTTCCGTGCCGATTGGTCTGAAGGCACCCTGAATCTGCAAAATCTTGCTATTGCCCTTGCAAAAACTGAGATCCAAGGAGCTGTGACAGTGATCCCAAAGCAGCAATCAGTGGCCGGTGACTTGAAACTGCAGGGAGAGAATCTTACTGAGCTTCTCCCGACCACTCTCCTGCCCCCTGAAATTCCACAGGGTCAACTCGACCAACCACTTAGTGCTACCAGTAAATTCACAGTCACCCCAAAAGGCGTGGAGGTTAAAGACTTAAAACTTCAGATCGGTGACTTGGCCGTCAATGGCGATGCTCAGTTTTCAAAGGGCACAGTCGACGTCGACGCTATGTTCGCCGTGGAGAACGCTTATGAATGGGTGGTCACAGAAAATGTCACGGCTCTAACCGAGCCGCTGACTATGACAGCGAAGATTAATCTGTCTCAAAGTGAGTCTGGGGCATCGATTCGGGAACTCACATTAAACACAGCCGCCGGCGCGACCATTTTTTCAAAGGGAGAGCTTCAGTTCGGCGAAAATTTTTCTGGTAGCGATCTAGAGGTCCGACTGGACCTGCCAGACTTGCAACGACTAGGTTGGCTAGCAAACCTCGCCCTGCCAAAGATTCCTCTAAAACTTGAAGCCTTATTAAACGGAGACGAATCACACCTCATCGCTGACACGTTGAAGGTTGAATCATTAGATTCTGAATTCAGCGGCCAATTAAGGATTAGCGACCCATCACATCCCAACATTCAATTGGCACTTCACAGTAGCATGATAGATCTACGGCCCCTTTATGCGGTGGAAACAACAACCACCCAAAAGGCGTCTGTTTCCCAGGCAGCGCCAGTTCAATCTAAAAAGGAAAATCGAAGTACGTCAGGATCAAGGGGGGAAAATGCAGCCGCGAAAAAGAGAAAAACCGCCCGCAATAAAAGAGTCATCCCCCTCGCCGAAATCAATCTGGAATTCCTGCAACACTTTGATGCTGACATCAATCTCACAACCGATCGGCTCATAGCTCGCAAACGACGATTTGGTAACATCGAGCTGATCAGTCATGTCAAAGACGGGCACTTTATCGTTGATAAAGCTGTCGTAAAAAGTGAATCAGGCGGACGCGTTGAGCTGTCGGGGTTCGGTGTTTCAGGGGTCGATGAACAACACTTTGGCCTGACGATAGAAGGTGAAAATGTCAGACCCTTATTGCCGAATTCCACCATTGAAGTTGATGATCTAGCAGCACTACCCCCAGCAGGGTTTTCGGGTGAACTTTTTGGCTCGGGAAACACAGCGCGAGAGTTAGCGCAGAACTTAAATGGATCACTACAGATAGCGCTGAATGCGGGGGTTATTCCGGGAGAGCTGTCAGGCTTTTTTACCAATGACTTCCTTGCAGAGCTCGTATCGCTTCTCGATGTTGTCGAGGAGGAGGAAGTCACTGTACTGCGTTGCGGAGCAGCGTTTGCGGAAATTCATAATGGCAAAGTGAAAGGTGATCCCCTTGCTATCGTCATTTCAGACAAATTAGCTATTGTCAGTAAGGGTCAGATCGATTTGCACACTGAAAAGCTGTTCTTGGCCTTCAATACCGTCCCACAAAAAGGCTTGGGAATCAGCGCAACTACCGCCTTTAACCCCTTTGTCGGTGTTGCCGGCACCCTAGCCCGACCTCAAATGTCCCTAGATCCTGAGGGCACCATTGTCCAGGGCGGCCTCGCAGTTATGACGGGGGGTATCTCTCTGATTGGAAAAGGCTTCTTCGATCGGTTGTCGATCGGCAAAAATTCCTGTGCCAAAGCTGCAGCTAAGGCGGAGAAACCGCGCCAAGCCTCTCGGCAGGCCTTTGAAAAATTTCGCAAAGCGGTCCTGCCCTAATCCTCATGCGACGGTGCGCAGTAACAGCCCTAAGATTTTTCATCGTGCGCAATTTAGTTGTTAAATAGCCGGCCGTAAGGGAGTAACTCAACCGCCCGCCCAGGGCCCTGAACTCGATTTAATTTGCCGATTTTTGTCCAAGTGGAAGCAGAGGTTGGCGCGATCCGGCATGACCTCTAGACCCCAGACGGTGAGTCGCTGGAAAAACTGTACGAAGCGTTCAACACCCATTCGATCCATCAAGGCATCATCTCCGCCTGAAGGGCGCTGCTGCAGCGCACTGAGCTTTTGCTCTTGCTCCCAACGCCAGTCGACCACAGTGTCAAAATGCGGGGCTTTCAGCACAACAAGCGCGGTTAAAAGATCGAACACCGTTTTGTATCCCTCTGCCAGCGCTTTATTGACTTCCCCCCGCCAAATAGCCTGCGGGTCTTGGTCCAACTCCATGTGATTAATGGCCTGCCCTAACCGATATTGGGACTCGGGAGGAACACCCACACACCAACCCTCGAGTACAACCACATCGACGTCACAAGCAACTACTGACTTTTGCGGTGGCGCTCGATCATCTCTCGCTTTATCAAACTCAGGGATGGAAATGTCTTCTTTGCTTCGCATAATCACTGCCCGTAAAGTCATTTCTAACAACGCAATATCGTGAGTACCGGGCACACCGCGAGTCGCAAATAATGGGTGTATAGAGTCAGCCAAAGATCGACGCTGATGTTTGGTTAAATAAAAATCATCTATGGATAACCGCAATACATTTAAACCGGCGATATCCCCTAACCAAGCGTCCAGAAGCGCCGCTAAAGTGCTTTTCCCTGACCCCTGACACCCATGAATACCGATAATTTGAGGAGACGTCGCTGCTTGTTCGTTGCAGCGCTGCAAAACAGACTCGACCAGCGGTGCAAACCAAGTTTCGGCGGTTTCACGATAACTGCTTGGCAAACGCTCTTCCTCGAGAAAAGTGCGCCAAAAAATATCTCCCGGAAATTTGTGTGTTTGGTCATCCATGAACTTGACGCTTCTCCTTCTCATCATTGGCTCGTCGCGTAATTTCTCAAGATTGGCAATCAACTGTGATAAATGACAGCTCCCAAGCAAGTACTATGTACTTTGCCCCAATGAGCTAGCCGTGTATGTTATTGATAATGATGCCCCACCGGGGCAATGCTGACCATTTGACGCTAACCGTCTAAGGACACCCCTTGAACTTTTCCAAACTCATTGCCGATATCAACGCCTCCAAACCCGGTCCTGAGACAGCCGCAATTTTTGATTTTGATGGCACCATCATCGCGGGATTTTCCGCAACCGTTTTTCTTCAAGACGCATTGACGCGTGGCGAACTGAAACCTGATGAGCTCTACGAACTGACCCGCGCACTGACCGGCTTTGGCTTGGGCAATATGGGCTTCTCCGCGCTCATGGCGGTGCACGCCCAGTATCTTGCAGGGCGGGACGAAGACGAATACACCCGTAATAGCGAACGTTTGTTCCGCAAAAAAATCGCGCGGCTTATTTATCCTGAGGCGCGGGAACTGATCGCAGCCCATCAGGCAAAAGGCCACTCTGTGGCGATTATTAGCTCAGCAACCCCTTACCAGGTGCTGCCTGCAGCGAGAGACCTAAACATTGATCGCGTGTTCTGTACCGGACTCGAAGTGGAAAACGGTTGCTTTACCGGGGCGGTCGTAAAGCCGACCTGTTTTGGTGAAGGAAAAGTGGATGCCGCTCAGACCCTAGCAAGAGATACCGGCGCTGACTTAAGCCAAAGCTTTTTTTATTCTGATAGCGTCGACGACATTCAATTGCTGGAGTACGTAGGGCGCCCGGTCACCTTGAATCCAAGGAAACGGCTCAAACAAATAACCAAAGAAAATAATTGGCCCACAACAACCTTTGATAGTCGAGGGCGCCTCTCCGTCAACCGATTTTTGCGGTCTGTTGCAGCGACGGGATCACTCGTTGGTAGCGTCGCGGCGGCGCTGCCCCTCTATGCGCTCACCGGATCTAAAAGAGATTCCCTGAACTTTTCTATCTCGCTATTTGCAGATACCTGCAGTGCACTCATTGGGCTCAACCTAGAGGTCACCGGTGAAGAGCATTTATGGGCACAACGCCCCGCCGTGTTTATGTTCAATCATCAGAGCAAAGCTGACGTCGCCGTAATGGCCCGCCTAGTGCGACGCGATGTTGTTGCCGTTGGTAAAAAAGAAATCCAACGCATGCCTTTGATCGGCCAAGCCATGGGGGCTGCAGGGGTTGTCTTTATTGACCGATCTGACCGTAACAAAGCGATTGAATCGATGGCACCTCTTGCGACCGCTATGAGAGAGGAGGGTCAATCGCTTGTGATCGCTCCAGAAGGTACCCGAGCCCCGACGCGCAAGTTGGCGCCGTTCAAGAAAGGGGGCTTCCACATGGCTATGCAGGTGGGAGTACCGATTGTTCCGGTTGTGATTCATAACGCCGGGGACATCGCTCCGAAAGGGGACTTTGTTTTTAAACCAGGAACCGTTCGTGTCGATGTGTTGCCCCCGGTTGATACCACCGGCTGGTCCCTCGAAAAAATGGATGAGCAAGTGACCCTAGTTCGCAATATGTTCCTTCAAGCTTTGGGGCAACCGGAACAAACTGTGGCGCAGACGCTGGAAGAGCAAAAGGCGCTGCCGGAAGATATGCGCCCTGAGAAAGCAGGCAAGGCGACTAAAAAACCCAAAAAAGCAAAAGCTGCGGCCAAGAAAAAGCTTCTCAGCAAACGCCCAAAGACGACCGGTACAACGGCTAAAGTGGCTTCAAAAGGCCGACAGGTAGCGGGCAAAGCAACAACTCAGGCCAAAACCAAGGTCGCAAAGACATCGACTGCCAAACCGACATCTACAGCCACGGCCAAACCTAAGTCTGCGGCGAGCCCGACAGGGGCCTCAAAAGGCCGACAGGTGGCGGGCAAGGCGACGACCAAGGCAAAAGCTGAGGCCGCCAAGGCATCGACATCGGCCGCCAAACCTACTTCTACAGCCAAGGCCAAAGCTAAGGTCGCCAAGGCACCGACATCGGCAGCCAAGCCTAACTCCAAGGCGAACCCTGCAGTGGCTTCAAAAGGCCGACAGGTGGCGGGCAAGGCGACGACCAAGGCAAAACCTAAGGTCACCAAGGCACCGACATCGGCAGCCAAACCTGCATCTGCGGCCAAGGCCAAAACTAACGGTAAAAGTAAGGCGCCGGCAAAATCAGTAGGGGCAAAAAAGGCCATGACAAGGAATTCACGCACCGATAACAAGCCCCGTGGGGCGTCCGTGAAGCCCAAGCTGGCGTCGACGCGGTAACTTTTGGTAATGGCCACAGCCTATTCAGACATCATTGATCAGAAGTCGCCATGGCCAGATGACCCGAGAGCCATTATTTTTCTTCTGGATACCACGTCGGGCATTGAACGCCAGCTCTTGACCGACTGGATTAACACTCACAAACCGCCAGGCACTGAGGCACAAATCATTCAGCTCTCTCTGGGCGACGACAGAAAGCCTCTGGAAGTTACTCCCCTGCTAAACGCGCTGTCAGAAGGCGTCGACATACTGGTTGCACCATTGAGGGTCGCTTGGACACCTAGTGCCGGTGCCATCGCTGCAGGGCCACGTTTGCGCGATTTGATTCAAGGACCGGAGCGGCGACCCGGATTTCTGCGAACCCGATATACACTCTCTCGCCATCCAGAGCGTGTGCACTTGATCAAGGGTTCACCCGATGGCACAGACACAATGGCAGGTCGGTTTGCAGGAAAATATGCCATAGAGGCTTCGGCCAACCGAGAAGCCTTTGCAATTTTTATTGCCCGGCAAGCCGCCATCGTCCTCGACGCAACAGAGCGTAAATTGCAGGGAGGTCGCTACAAAGTCCCTCGCTATATTGCGCAGTCGTTGCGCAGTAACCAGATACTCAAAGATCAGTTGTCAACCATTGCCACCGAGCGCGGTGAGCCCATAGGTGAGGTCAAGGAAGAGCTCAATGAATATTTCAAGGAGATGATTTCTATCCCCACAAGCTTCTGGCTTGATGTGTGGATCAAATTTTGTAATTTTTGTCTGGGTTTAGGTTACGAACGAGCGCTCAACTATAATCCTGAAGACTTAGAACGGGTTAGAACGATTGTTCGAGATCACCCCTCGGCACTGCTGTGGACCCACAAAACCTACATCGATGGTTTTGTGGTGCCAAAGCTTCTTTTCGATAACAACTTTCCCATACCGCATTTTTTTGCCGGCGCTAATCTCAACATCCCGTTGCTAGGTTTTTTGGGCCGCAGGGCTGGCGGCATTTTTATTAAACGCAGCTTCGCCGACAACCCAGTTTATAAAGCGGCACTACGCCAATACATTGGCTACCTCATGGAGAAGCGGTTCCCACTGACATGGTCCTTTGAAGGAACGCGCTCCCGCCTGGGCAAATTGATGCCACCAAAGTACGGCGTCTTAAAATATGTCATCGAAGGCTGCCACAGCGCGGGATCTAAGGACGTGCATATTATTCCCGTCACCGTGTCTTATGACCTCATACGTGACGCTGAAGAATATGCTCGAGAGCAGGCAGGGGTACCCAAAGCTCCTGAATCTCTGGGTTGGCTGGTAGGCTACATCCGAAGTCTAGCTCGACCCATGGGCAAAATTTATGTCGATTTTGGAGAGCCCGTGGTTCTGCCAGAACCACCCAGCCCCGATGATCGGCTGGCACTCTCAAAAATTGCTTTTCAGGTGGCCGTAGAGGCCAATCGCGTTACGCCCATCACCTACCCCGCGGTCATTTCTATGGCGCTGTTGGGGGTGTATCCCAGGGCTCAAACTGAAACGGAAGTCGCTGAGACAGTCACTGACATTGTGACATGGGCAAGAAGCAGTGCCTTGCGTATGTCACCCGATTTTGATCGCCAACAGCAAGAGGGCATGGGCAAACTGTTAGATCTAATGATCGGCGAGGGCATTATCACCCGATTTACCGGAGGACCCACTACAGTCTATGGCATTGAGCCGGCTAACGTGGGGGTAGCTAGCTACTATCGAAATACCATCGTCCACTTTTTCATCAATAAAGCCATCATAGAATTGGCATTAATTGCCATTGCTGAATACGGCGAATTCGAACCCGACCAGCAGATAGAGGCCTTATTTTGGGCGGAAGTGTTAGAGCTGAGAGACCTCTACAAGTTTGAGTTTTTCTATCCTCCCACAGAGGTATTTCAAGCCGAAATTGCGGCTGAATTAGACCGCATCGATGGCAACTGGCGGCAAGAACTGGCTTCCGGCGTCAAAGGCGCACGAAGATTGTTAGCGATGATGACACCCCATGTCGCCCATATGACTCTGCAAATGTACGTTGAGTCCTACAGCATTGCCGCTGATCTGTTAGCAAACCTTGATGCGAGTGAAACCATCGACGAGTCCGATTTTGTTGATCGGTGTATGAACTACGGTAAGCAGGCATTACTGCAGCGCAGGGTATCCAGCGAAGCTTCAAACCTTAAATTACTGTTTAAAAATGCGTGGGATACCTTGGCCTCGCGCAAACTGACAGACCATTCACGCCCAGACTGGGCTGAAGCTCGATTACAGCAGGCAGAAGCCCTAGACAGACTTATCTACCGGGTTGAAATTAGCCGTGCCTCGGCCATTGCGAGTCGAGGAAGACCGACCATTAGAGATGGAGCGCGCAGTGGCTTATAAAATAGCAGTCATGGGTGGCGGCAGTTGGGGCACTACGGTCGCCTCACTTGTGTCACGCAATGCCGATATCATGCTGTGGGCGCGAGATGCCGCCACCGTTGATGATATTAATGGCAACCATAAAAACAGCCGCTACCTTGGCGACGCCCCCCTGAATCCGACTTTAGAAGCCACTCTCGACCCGACTGAGGCGATTGCAGATGCAGACGCTGTGGTAATGGGCATTCCTTCAAATAACTTTCGATCTGTACTCACCGACATTGCTCCCAATTTACCCGACGGTGCGCCCCTGATTAGCTTGACCAAAGGTCTAGAGCGCGGTTCTCGCTTGCGCATGACCGAGATCTGCAGAGAGGTGGCTCCCGGGCGACCGGTGGGAGTACTGACGGGCCCCAACCTAGCGCGGGAAATTGTCGCTGGTCAGGCCGCTGCCGGTGTACTCGCGCTCGATGACCCAAGCCCCCAAACTTGGCTGCAGCCGGTGTTAAACGTGGGGCTGTTTCGGGTTTATACCAACCCTGACCACATAGGCTGCGAGCTGGGCGGTGTCTTCAAAAACATTATCGCGATTGCCGTGGGCATGGGTGATGGCCTGGGAGCTGGAGATAACACCCGTGCAGCTTTGATCACTCGCGGCCTTGCAGAAATGACACGGCTAGGTACCGCCCTCGGAGGGCGAGCAGAGACCTTCGCTGGCCTTGCTGGCATGGGCGATATGATCGCAACCTGCACTAGCCCCCAAAGCCGGAATCGCCATGTCGGTATTGAGCTCGCCAAAGGTCGCTCGATTGAGGATATTATTGCCAGCATGCATATGGTCGCTGAGGGGGTAAAGAGTGCCCCCACCGTGATGGAGTTGGCAGCAGAGCACGGTATCGACATGCCGATATCTTCCGACGTTTACAAAGTCGTTACGGGGGCATCTAACGCGCGCGGCGTATACCGCGGCTTGCTTCGTACCCGCGCTGCGGCTGAGTCTGAGCCTGGCTAACACGAGGCGCGTCAGCGGAGCTGCCATCAATTCCACTAAATAGCATGGCGATTTCCTTTAACTAGTAAAAGCCCAGACGCTGGAGGCCACCCACAATGATGACGGCTCTAAGATCCCTGTTTTTGATCGGCGTAGCGCTTTTAGTAGTGAGCTGTGCCAGCAGTCCCACGGGGCGAAATCAGTTTTTACTGATCTCCCCAGAGGCCGCAATCCTGGAATCAGAGACAGCTTATCTCAGCACGGTGGGTGCCCTAGACGAAGAGGGCAAGTTAGTCACAGACCCCAATCTTATGGGGCGCGTCGGGCGTATTACTGGCCGCCTTGTCACCATTGCTGAGCAAAATTTTCCAAGTAGCCAGAGCTGGCAATGGAGCGTTGCAATCATTGATGACCCTGAAACGGTAAACGCCTGGTGCATGGCAGGCGGGCGCATGGCTGTGTACACCGGTTTAATCGATCAGCTGGAGCTCACCGACGATGAGCTCGCTCAAATTATGGGCCATGAAATTTCCCACGCCCTGGCCAACCATACCGCCGAGCGCATGTCTCGAGCTCTGGCAACCACTATTGGGGTTATTGCTGTTGGCGCTGCGGCGGACAACCGTGGTGCTGCCATGACTGGGACCGCACTTCTGGCCAATGTCGCACTAGAGCTACCCAACTCTCGCACCGCCGAAACGGAGGCCGATAGCATTGGCATGGAGCTGGCCACGCGTGCCGGCTATGATCCCGAAGCAGCGGTGACCCTCTGGCAAAAGATGGGCAGCTTAGGTGAAGCACGTCCCCCCGAGTTCTTCAGCACACATCCGGCACCTGAAAATCGCCAAGCCACGCTGCAACAACAGATATCGTCAATGCGAGCCCTGAACCCTGATCGCACTAAGGCGCCTATCACCGAAATTGAGATTGTTCGCTGAACACATCGCTCAACGCACGGTATGCAAGAACTGCAAATGCGTCTCGTATTGGTTCAACATATCCAGCACGACCTGCTCTTGAGACCAACCCATGATGTCGTAGTCTTGGCCGCCCTCAATGAGATGAACCTCCGCGCGATAGAAAATCTCGTTCTGCTTCATGCTTGCCATTGATTTACCCGCCAACGACTGATCGGGTAGCGGGTGACCTCGCAAGTTCACTTGATAAACAAAATCGATCTCCTCACCATGAGCGACCTCAAGGCGCAGAATTCCCTCATCAACAATATGATCAGCCATCGCGGTTCGAATGCCATGCCCATTGAGTTCTTCGGCAAAGCTTTGCATAGCGGGGTACACCACATCGCGCTGAAAACTTTGCACGCTGGCATCTGCGGGATAAGCGAGCAAATTGGCTAAGCGCTGACGCCACTCTGGATCGCCTGCCTCAACCGGTGGGTGAATGGGAATAACTTGACGCTTGGCGCCGTCGACCAGCAACGCTTTGCCAAACCCCCAAAATGCCCCCAACAGGGCCACGGAAAATGGCAATGCGCTGGCAATCGTGGCCGTCTGCAAAGCTTGCAAGCCACCGCCCACCAATAAGATAGAAGCAATAAGTGCGATGACCAATGTCCACACGGTGCGCTGCAAAACCGGCGTATTGTCGTTACCTCGGGCGCTCAACATATTGAGGACCATTGCCCCGCTGTCGGCCGAGGTCACGAAGAAAATCACAATCATTGCCAAGCAAATCAAACTCAGGAACTCGGTGCCTGGCAGATACTCTAAAAACATAAATAGCCCCACCGCCTGATTTTCCTGAACCGCGGTGCCAAGCTCAGCGACGCCCTGATTGGAAATCAGCTCTATCGCACTGCCCCCAAGCACCCCCATCCACAAACAAATGAACAGGGTAGGCACCACAGTGACGCCGACAAGAAACTCGCGAATCGTCCGGCCCCTAGAAATTCTCGCAACAAAAACACCCACAAAAGGTGTCCAGCTAATCCACCATCCCCAGTAAAAAATGGTCCAGCCCCCCAGCCAATCAGAGGGCGCATATACGTATAAATCGAGGGTCTTGGGAATCAGGCTCGCAACGTAGCCGCCAAAATTCTGCAAGGTGCCAGATAACAGCAAAGCCGTCGGGCCTGCTATTAGGATCAGCGCCAGCAACAGGACAGCCAACACTGTATTAATTTCAGAAAGGCGTTTAATGCCAGCATCAAGACCCATCACGACGGACACCGTTGCCAACGCCATGGTGCCAAAAATCAGACCCACCTGAACCCCAGCGCTAATGGGCAAACCAAAGAGGTAGTTGAATCCGGTGTTGATCTGCAACACCCCTAAGCCAAGGCTGACTGAAATACCGTAAGTCGTGCAAATGACTGCGAACACATCGACTGCTGCACCCATGGGCCCATAGATACGCTCGCCAATAAGAGGGTAAAAGGCCGAACGCAAGGTGAGGGGGAGATCGTGCCGATAAGCGAAATACGCCAGCACCATCGCGACCGCTGCATAGGTGGCCCAGGCATTAAAACCCCAGTGAAAATACGCCAGCTGAATCGCCTCAGCGGCGGCGAGCGTCGTACCACCGTCCCCTATTGGGGGTGAGAGATAGTGCATTACAGGCTCAGCAATGCCGTAAAACATAAGGCCAATGCCGATACCTGCTGCAAAAAGCATAGAAAACCACGAGAGAAATCCATACTCGGGCTCAGAATGGTCGGGCCCTAATTTGATATCGCCGTAGCGCGAAGCGGCTAGGACAATCACCATGACCCCGATCAAAGCAACAACCAAAACGTAGAACCAACTCGCCGTCGCTACAATCGACGATTGCAACCCCGCAAAAAGCTCGGCGCCCTCACCCGGCATAGAAAGCACCAGAAACACGGCGCCGAACAAAAGAACCAAGGCTGGGTAAAACACCGCGGGATCAACACTAAAACGTGGTTTTTCTGGGTCGGTCATAGACATCTCTTATTATAAGTTTTGGTGAGTATACGTGCCTAAGACCTGCAGCCGAGACCCTTTTAGGCAAAAATGGGTTCCCTTCACAGCTCTATTATGACGACGGTATCTAGTCTCCTTGTCGCCACAGCAAAAACCGCGCTTACCAAACCTACCGGTCTGCAACAGTAAAGAGGCGTTCAGATGAAGAACCCAACACCCTCACGCCAGATTGACTGCTACCAACTTTCCAAAAACCATCCTTAGGTGTTTAGCAGCAGCCATTCAAAGCTTCCTAGCTTTGCGCTCAACGAATGGCCTTCAAGATAGAAGAAAAATCGAGGGTCCCATGACCAGCTGCCTGATGGGCTTGGTAGATATCAAGTGCGAGTTGGCCAAGCTTGTTATCGACGCCAGTTCCACCAGCGACCTCCTTGGCTAAACCCAGGTCCTTCACCATGAGATCAACCATAAAACCCGGTTGATAGTCGTTGCCAGCAGGTGCTCCGGGCATAACGTCTGGCCACGGGTTGTAGACTTGTAAGGACCAGTTATTGCCGGAGCTTGCTTTCATAATTTCAGACAAAACTGCGGGTTCAAGGCCTGCCTTTGCACCCATAGCCAACGCCTCGCAGGTGCCGATCATATGTACCGCCAACAGCATGTTATTGGCCGCCTTCGCCACTTGACCTGCACCGGCAGGCCCCGCATGAAATATTTTCTCGCCATTCCCCATAGCCTCAAGAATGACCTTTGCTCGATCAAAAGCTGCAGCAGTACCGCCACACATAAAAGCGAGGGTGCCTGCCTGCGCTGCCGCCACACCACCAGACACCGGTGTATCCATGAATTCAATACCCTGCTCTGCTACCGCCAGCCCTACGTCCCGTGCCGTGTCGCTATCAATCGTGCTGGCATCTAAACAGAGTGTCCCTGGGGACAGATGATCGAGAAGTCCATCATCGCCAGTGTAGACTTGCCGCACGTGCTTCCCCGCGGGCAGCATAGTGATCACGACGTCAGCCGTCTTACAGGCCTCAACAGCAGAGCCTGCAACCGTTGCCCCTGCGGATGCCACATCATTCAGAGCATCCTGAGAAAGATCAAAAATCTGCAGTGTATGCCCGGCCGCTAAAAGATTCTTAGCCATGGGGCCACCCATATTGCCAAGACCAATGAAGGCAATGTTTGTCATCAGAACTTCCTATAGTTTGTGTTAGGGCAATTCAAGAACGGGTGCGCCCGGAGCGTCGATAAAAAATCCATCAAGAACGCTCGCGGGTACCGATGCTACCGTGTCGTAAGTCCATTGGGGATTCCTATCCTTATCGATGAGGAGCGCCCGCACCCCTTCACTGAATTCACGGTGCCGCATAATGTGAGCCGCCAATCGCAACTCCGAAATAAACACGGTCTCAAGGGTGGCGTCACGGGATTCATTGAGCTGCCTAAAAATCCATGCTGCAGCGAGTTTGGACCCATTCATAAGGCCATCTCGAGCCCGACTTAACCAAGGATCATCGCCCTGCCACAATGAAACACGATCAACAATCAGAGCGAGATCGTCGCCCTCGACCCAAGCATTGACCTCGTCCATAAGGGGCTCCACCTGAGCTTGGGGCATGGATGCTCCTGCCGGTAGATCCTTCAGTAGGGCGGCCACGGTGGCATCTGAATCACCCGAAGACCAGTCGCTGGCGACCAGCGCAGCGATGACCTGATCGCGCTGCTCGTTTGCTAAAAAGTAGTTACCAAGGCCACAGAACAAAGCGTCGGCGGCATTAATGTTAGCCGCCGTCAACGCCAGAAAACGCCCCAAGTGGCCGGGCATTTTGTTGAGAAACCAGCTGCCACCCACATCAGGAAATAAGGCAATGGTGACTTCAGGCATGCCAATACGGGTACGCTCGCTCACCACTCGATGGCTGCACCCTGCGAGAATACCCAGTCCACCACCCATAACCACACCATGCCCCCAACAGACCACCGGTTTGGGATAGGTGTGAAGCATGTAGTTCATCAAATATTCTCGAGCGAAAAAGTTCTCGGCGTAGTCGCAGGGCCCACCAGGCATTGCCACACAAGAATCTCGAAGCGCCTGAACATCACCGCCCGCACAAAATGCCTTCTCACCAACACCGTCGATAAAGACTGCGGCGACGGTGTTGTCATCACGCCAGGCCAGCAAACTCTCCAAAATGATCTCGACCATTTCACGGGTTAAAGAGTTCAATGACTGCGGTGCGTTTAGGGTGAGGCGGCCAATACGGTGAGAGCCATCACCCAATAAGTTGCTATCGACGGTTCCTGACATAGCGCTGTTTCCTAACGGTTTTTCCAATCGGGCTTGCGCTTCTCTAGAAACGCGTTAACCCCCTCACGCTGGTCCTCGGTGCTAAACAACGCAACAAACTCGGTCCGCTCGGCAGCCAGCCCCCCAGCAATGGTAATATCACGCGCGGCATGAATAAGTCGCTTGCAGGCCGTAACAGAGGTTGGGCTTTGTGCACCGGCACTGTTGGCGAGGCGGGTTGCTACAGCAAGCGCCTCTCCGGTGGGGACAACTTCCTCCACGAGCCCAATCGTCAAAGCCTTTTCAGCGCCAATACGCTCACCACAAAGTATCATTCGCTTAGCCCAACCTTGACCCACTAATTGTGTGAGGCGTTGGGTACCGCCGGCACAGGGCAATAACCCTACCGTAGCCTCCGGCAAAGCCAGTTTTGCTTGCGTCTCAACAACACGAATATCACAGGCCATGGCAACCTCGAGACCGCCACCCATCGCGAAACCGTTAATGGCTGCAACTGATACACCACGGAAATCTGATAGCGCCTCAAAAGCGGCGCCAAAGGCTTCGCCCATAGCTCGCGCCGTCTCAGGGTCACCGTCAGCGAACAACTTGAGGTCTGCACCCGCAGAGAAAAACTTTTCGCCGGCGCCGGTGAGCACCAATGCATAAATTTGATCATCGGCGTTGAGGGCCTGCACAATAGCGCCGAGTGCGGGAAGGCTTTCAGTATCCCAAGTGTTGGCTGCAGGATTATCGATAGTCAGTGTCGCAACATGACCCTCAACGCTGACCTTGATTTTATCCGAGGGGCTTGTAATCACTTTATAACCTCCAGCGCGCCGTCCATCATAAGTTTGCGACCCACGATGACGCGCATCACCTCGTTGGTCCCTTCTAAAATCTGGTGCACCCTTGTGTCACGGACATACCGCTCTACGGGGTACTCTCGGATGTAGCCATAACCACCAAACAATTGCAGCGCGTCGTTACAAACCTTGAATCCAACGTCTGTGGCGAAGCGCTTGGCCATCGCACAATAAGTCGATGCTTGTGTGTCTCCCGCATCGAGCTTGCTAGCTGCGAGCCGAATCATTTGCCGTGCTGCAACCAATTCAGTAACCATGTCGGCAAGCTTAAACTGTGTATTTTGAAAATCGGCAATTGCCTGCCCAAACTGCTTACGGTCGGAGACATAAACTTGAGCGTCTTCTAGGGCTTGTTGTGCCGTACCCACCGAGCACGTAGCAATATTGATACGACCACCATCGAGCCCTTCCATCGCGATAGCGAAACCCTGCCCCTCTGCACCTAGACGGTGACTGACCGGCACTTCCACGTTATCGAAAGTAATCATTCGCGTGGGCTGTGCGTTCCAGCCCATCTTGTGCTCTTTCTTGCCGTAATTAACGCCGGGGGCGTCTGCGGGGATCAACAGCGCGGTGATGCCTTTTGAGCCAGCATCCCCGGTGCGGGTCATCACCACCAAAACGTCGGTATCACCCGCCCCCGAAATAAAAACTTTGCTGCCGTTCACACGGTAAATGTCGCCATCTAGGTCCGCTCGCGTTCTTAAGGAAGCCGCATCAGACCCGGCACCAGGCTCGGTTAAACAGTATGAAGCAAGCATCTCTCCAGCAACAAGCCCCGGACACCACACATCAATCACGGCCTGCTGACAGTATTTGCCAATCATATTGGTGGCCATGTTATGAATGGTTAAAAAAGCGGCCGTGGTGGTACAACCACGGGCCAACTCTTCAACGATCAGACTCGCGTCTAACCGAGACATGCCCAGTCCACCCGCACTTTCCGGGGTATACATGCCCATGAATCCCATATCTCCCGCAGCTTTTAAGGTAGCCTTGGGGAAAATAGACTCTGCGTCCCAGGTAGCCGCATGGGGGGCCAGCTCTCCGAGAGCAAACTCTCGGGCGCTATTTGCGTAGGCTCGCTGTTCATCATCGAGTTCGTAATTCAAAATCACTTATCCCAAAACTGTTAAAAATTTCACGGCCCACTGGCTTACATGACCTCTCCCCTCGGGCAACTGTAACAAAAATGCCTCGGTGACTCGTTATCGGGCACACCTTGCCAACACAGGTTGAACGCAATTTCCGGGGTGACCGCAACGACCACTATTTTTTTGCCCCAGCCACCCGTTAGTCGCAGCTTTCACCGCTTCAGTGCCCAAGTGGGCACCCAGTTAACCTCAAACCGAGACCCACTTTCGATGACCCGGTTAGCTCATTAACGGTGGCAATTCGACGCCAAAAAGGCAAAGAACTTGGTCCGTCTTGGTACTAACGCCTATCCTTGTTGCTGACAAGGTAATAGTCCAGCGTTTATTATAGGGAATCACCGTTTTTCTTAAACAAATACTGGAAGCACAGGATGAACTCAGCAGCCATTGACCCCCTCACTGACCCAAAGGCTTACATCGCCAGTTTAGTGGCGCGCTCCCGTGCCGCCCAGCAGGCAATTGAGCATTACTCTCAAGAGCAGGTCGATGACCTGATTCGGGCCATGGTTTGGGCGGTTGCACAACCCGGTGTAGCCGAGGAGGTCGCTCAATTCACCGTGGACGAAACCCGACTTGGCAATTACGAAGGCAAGTTCCTTAAAATCCAGCGTAAAACACGCGCGACTTTAGCCGACATTATTGATGATAAGTCTGTTGGCGTTATTGAAGAATATCCCGATCGAAACATTAAAATTATTGCAAAGCCGCTTGGGGTCATTGGCGCACTGGCGCCCTCGACCAATCCCGAGGCAACTCCGGTGATTAAGGGTATTCATGCGGTCAAAGGCCGCAATTCAATCATCATTGCACCGCACCCCCGGGCAAAACTGACCAATAAGAAAATTTGTGATTTGATGAGAAGTGCACTCAAACGCATGGGAGCACCCGAAGATTTGGTGATAGGTATTGAAACCCCATCGTTAGACACCACCAACGAGCTCATGCGGCAATGCGATCGCGTCCTTGCTACCGGCGGTGGCGCCATGGTGTCTGCAGCCTATTCGAGTGGCACCCCGGCACTCGGCGTCGGTGTGGGCAACGCCGTAATCACCGTAGACTCATCAGCCGACCTCGACGACGCCGCGGAGAAGATTCGCATCTCCAAAACTCTTGATTTGGCGGCTTCATGCTCGTCCGACAACTCAGTACTGCTGATTGACGAAATCTACGACGACATGTTGCAGCGCCTTCAAGCTCAAGGAGGCTATGTCTGTTCAGACGAGGAGAAAGCCAAACTGCAAGCGACACTCTGGGACGAGGAGCTACATATCAACACGGCCATGGTTGCCCAGCCTGTGGATCGAATTGCCGCTATGGCCGGAATTGAGCCCCCAGAAGGCACCCAATTCTTGATCGTTCTCGAGGACGGTTTCGGCCCCGAACACCCTTTCTCTGGAGAGAAATTATCCGTCATCATGGCTCTGTATCGTGCCCAAAACATTGAGCACGCCATTGAGTTGACCCGTAACATCCAAGCCTACCAAGGCCAGGGCCACTCTTGCGGCATCTACTCAAACGATGACGACAACATTATGAAGTTAGCGGCAAGCACCCACACTTCAAGAGTTATGGTGAACCAGCCACAGGCGGCTTCTAACAGCGGTAACGTGTGGAACGGCATGCGCCAGACATTTTCGTTAGGTTGTGGCTCGTGGGGGGGCAACGGCACCAACCACAATGTGTCATGGCGGGACCTTATCAATGAGACCTGGGTCTCAAAGCCCTTAGCCGAGAATAAAATTGTGCCCTCAGATGAAGATTTATTTGGAGGTGTCAGGGACAAACTGGCATAAGACATTTTACTAACTGGTTCTGAGCGGCAGGGGCGCAGTCATCTGTGGGGATGACTCCCTGACTCGCTGATCAAATCAGCAATGAGTAGGTAATCAAGGCTGCGTATGAAACACCCACAGGTTGATTCACACACCGCTTCGGCCAACCTTGCTGAGGTCGCTGCCACCCTAGCTCGGGTCATTCCAGCGTTACACGAGCACGAGTTTCCCCAGATTTTCACTCAGGCCCTAATGGACCTCACCGGTGCCGAGGACGGCACCCTTCTTTGGTTCAGATCCGATCACCTACCCCAGGTCGCTTACAACGAACCCCGCACCGACGGCGCCGAGAGCACCTTGGACGCCTACCTGCAAGGTGCCTTTTTGTTAGACCCCTTTTACCGCGCGGCAGGCATTGACGGATTACGAGGGATATTTGCACTGGGAGACCTAGCACCAGAGGGTTTCAGAGATAGTGAGTACTTCTCAACGTGGTACCCGCTCACAGGCTTCAATGACGAATGCGGCGTTTTGCTATCACTGCCCGACGGCTTTCTGCACTGCGCGCTCACCACCATGGCCACCGATCGATTTTTTACCGCAGAACAACTCAAAACCATTGCCGACGCCTTCCCTGCTATTGAAGCACTGGCGCAAAGCCATTGGGCAAACGCGCCGCAATTCAACCCCATACAACCCCAGATACGTCAACAACTTAATGGCGCGCTGGCGACTTTTGGCAGCTCGCTGCTGACTCGTCGTGAACGGGAAGTGGTTGAACATGTGCTGCTGGGAAACAGCACACGGCGTATTGCTGAAAAACTCGGGGTCTCCGCAGAAACCATTAAGCTGCATCGTAAACACGCCTACAGCAAGCTAGACATCTCCTCACAGGGAGAATTATTCCACTTGTTTATGGATTGTATATTTAGCATTCCGCAAGACTATAACCAAGACCCTCTTATTGCTTACCAGCAAAGTCGATGAGCACAACCGGTTAAGATCGAAGCCACAGCAACGCAAACCCAGGCTACCCTCACTTGCGATCTGGATAAGGCGCCCAGCGCCAAGCAAAAACGCCCCCCCCCTCACGTCAGCAAACACAACTGGAACAATAGTCAGATGTGGCTAATTGCCGGCTTTAAGAAGCTATTGGTGAATTTTAGCGAATTTTAATTTATTTTATTGACAAGATAGCCCCAAGAAAACCGCAGATTGATCAACCACGGCTTTTAATCACCGTAAGATTTTCTAGGCGTTAAAGATTTTTCAGCGAATTTATCTGAATTAAGCGCATATTTAACCGGAAATCTCGTATTTTTCGATAAAGTTGGCAAGTTGGTGGGCTTGAGAGGCTCGGCAAAAACTTAGCCGCATGAGACACCATCAATCCCGTGACTCCCCTCCGTACCTTAATGCAAACTCGGGATCGCGCCCGAAAACAAACTGATTGGCCCTACCCTGGAAAATGGGGCGCCCACCCCCAAAGGGGTAATGCTCCTCCGCAACGCATGTGTCACGATGCGCATGACGCGCAACTCTTGCCTTGTCCACAGCGACCGCCAACCGCGAGAGACCGACGACCAGACTTAGGGGAAATACCGTGAACGCTACACTCGACACCGCCACACTCAAGAAGCTCGATCAGGACCATCATTTTCACCCATTTACAGACTTCAATGACTATGCTCAAAACGGTGGCCGAATTATTAGCAGAGCTGAACATATTTACATTTACGATTCGGATGGCCACAAAATTCAAGACGGCATGTCCGGATTGTGGTGTTGTAACTTAGGCTACAGCATGGATGCGATCAAAAACGCCGTCGCTGCACAACTCCAAGAGCTGCCGTTCTACAACAATTTCTTTCGATGTTCGAACCAGCCCGCAGTGGAGCTCGCCAGCAAACTCGCAGAGGTCACACCTGAGGGTTTCAACCACGCTTTTTTCACGAATTCAGGCTCAGAGGCTAACGATACTCAGTTGAAGCTGGTGCACCGCTACTTTGACCTTTTGGGTAAACCCAACAAAAAACTCGTCATCAGCCGAAAGAATGCGTATCACGGCTCCACCATCGCCGCCAGCTCACTAGGCGG
Source organism: Luminiphilus sp. nBUS_16 (assembly GCF_051201645.1). Taxonomy (GTDB): domain Bacteria; phylum Pseudomonadota; class Gammaproteobacteria; order Pseudomonadales; family Halieaceae; genus Luminiphilus. The sequence goes on from NZ_CP179205.1 coordinate 3,386,263, forward strand.
CATGTCAGCCATGCATGATCAGACCATGGGATTAAACTACATTCATCACATCAACCAGCCGCATTGGTTTGAGCGTGGCGGTGACCTCGATGAGGCCAGCTTTGGCATTCAAGCGGCCAGAGAGCTTGAGGCCAAGATTGATGAATTGGGCGAAGAAAATGTGGCGGCCTTTATTGCCGAACCGGTGCAAGGGGCAGGGGGCGTCATTATCCCCCCCGAGAGTTATTGGCCAGAGATAAAACGCATTCTCGACGAACGCGACATCCTGTTTATTTCTGACGAAGTAATTTGTGGATTTGGTCGCACTGGGCGCTGGTTTGGCTGCGAAACCTACGGCGTGGAACCCGATCTGATCACCTTCGCAAAAGCTGTCACCAACGGCTTTATGCCCCTAGGGGGCTCGATGATCAACGACAAAATGGCTGACGTGTTGCTTAGCGGGGGAGGGGAGTTCGCTCACGGGCTCACCTATTCAGGGCATCCCGCCTCTTGCGCTGCTGGACTCGCCACCCTCGATATTTACCAGAATACCGGCATTATCGAGAAAACAGCTGAAGACCTTGCCCCTCACTTTGCCATGCGAGTCAAAGAGCTCGAGGCCCATGCCATCGTTGGGCAGGTCAGAGTACTGGGCATGTTCGCTGCGGCAGAATTAGTCAAAGACAAAGGCAGTCGAGAACGTTTAGCCCCAGAGTCAGCAGGCGCAGTTTACTGTAGAGATCGCGCTATCGAAGACGGTCTAATGGTGCGCCAAACAGGTGATGCGATGATCATGGCGCCTCCCTTTGTGACCACACCTGCAGAAATCGATACGCTCTTTGAAAAGTTGTCTGTAGCCCTCGATAAAACGGCGAGTCACTACAGCGCATCCTAGAGCGCGTCATTTATCCCCTTAATCTGCGGGCCCAGAGCCCGCGTATTATGGGGATGGAAGCACTCTCTCAATCACTGCGACGTCTGCGGGCACTCGGCCTCGCCGAAAAGACCTGGTTCAACGCCATCTGGTTTCAAAGCACTTGGTTTTTATGCGTGCTAGGGCGTGATGCACTACTGCTTTACACCTTGGCCATGCTGACGCTGCATTTCACATTGGTCGCCTCAGCACGTGATGAGGCGAGGCGACTGCTACCGATAGCTGCTGTGGGGATTGGTGTCGATACCCTACTCAGTGTCATTGGCATTTTTGATTTTGGCCCTGTTCTCGTTCCCCTATGGCTCATGGCCTTATGGGTGGCCTTTGCTGCGGCCTTGACCCGTGCCCTGGGCGTTTTTGGTCGTTCACGGGGGTTGGCTGCACTAGTAGGAGGTATTGGCGTGCCTTTTAACTACGCTGTTGGCGCGAAAATGGGCGCCGTCGCGCTACCAATGGACCCTGTAGTCTCCGGTGCTGTGCTCATCGCCACGTGGGCCATACTATTACCCGGGCTTTATCAGATAGCCGGAAAAGCCCCACCCTTGGAGCAAGCATGAGCGGACACAGCGAAACGATAAACACTATTAATGAGCCGAGAAGACCACTTGCCTTCGCGAAGCCTTGGTTAATCAGCGCAGCATGCTTAGTGGCCGTTTGCATGTCCATTGCCACGGCATATGCAGGGGGGAATCAAACGTCTCCCGGGTACAACCCCTTGAGCCCTGCATCATCAACTCTCGCTGCTAATGTGTATCCAGACCAAAACGTTGCACTGAAAAAATGCGGGGCGGCGCTGCTCAAGGTGTTTTTTTGGGAGGTGTATGAATCGAGCCTTTACACCCCCGACGGGACGTGGAACGAGGGCACAAAGCCATTTCGCCTCGATATCCGTTACCTACGCACGATTTCTGCAGAGGACTTAGCCAAGCAAACGGGAAAAGAATGGGCCGAGCAGGGCAAAGTGTCAGCCCAGCATGCGCAATGGCAGGAAGATTTACGCGTCATGTGGCCCAATGTCACCGAGGGGGATGTCATTTCACTGGCTATCAACAAAGCCGGAGTCTCAACATTCCTGTTTAACGGGGAACGCCTTGGCAGCCTGCAAAACCCACAATTTGGCGAGGATTTTTCCGGTATCTGGCTAGCGGCAGACACAACGCGACCCAAACTACGAAAGCAACTCATTGGCCTCTCGAAGTAGACGCTTAAACACCATAAACTCAGTGCCGGAGTAACCATAAGAGGACGCCCAAAGCAATCTCAACTAAGCCCGATAGGCTGCGACCTGCTGCTTGGCAGAAGCGCCCACAAGCAACGCCGCCAACTCTTCTAAGCCGGAGTCTGTTAACAAAGCATCCCGACGTACGACTTGACTAACTTTAGACCGTCGTCGCATAAAGTCTGATAGCTCAACAATCCATTCTCGCTTGGCAATGAGGCGCAGCTCTGCCCGAGTATATTCAGCTCCAGTAAGCACGTGCTCTGCCTCAGTGATGTTCGAGGCTATGTCATCGAGAAGGTCAAAGGCAGCCCTATCATAGCGGCGCCAAAATCGGATCGAGAGTGGCTCTGAGGCACTCGATGGCGTGAGTTTATCCAGCTCCATTGCCGCGGCTCGAGCCATAAATTTTGCGCGGCAACCAGCGCCCGACTCCCCAAACCACTTGGCATCCGGATCTGGAATTTCTACTCCAAGATCAGAAATTACCGACACTAACTCATCACCCACATTCAGGCAGTCTGTGAGCTTGCCCCCAAATACACTCACAAAGGCCCGCTCACTATCGACCTCAACCTGATGTTCTCGGGATAACTGCACCCAATCACGACCAGCGACGTCACCGGCGACAGCCAGAGGCCGAACACCAACCCGCTCGGCAATCACATCAGCAGCGGTCAGAGGTTTAGGCAAGTTGAGCAGGGCATTCGCGTTAGCAAGAACAAAGTCTCGATCCTTTGTTGTAACACCCACCGACGGGTCATCAACAGGGGTATCAGTAGTGCCAATACAAGTCTTAGGCCCCATCGGGATGACAAAGAACAACCGTCCATCGCTGGCAAAAAATGTCAAAACTTTAGCGGCATCAGTGACACGGTCTACAATTAGGTGAATGCCCTTCGACAGCACATGGCGGTGCTCTGTCGCGACACCCACAGACTCATTAAGAAGGTCAGTGTTGGGTCCTGTCGCGTTGACAATCGTCTTCGCATTTAACGAAAAGACACGACCAGCCACGCGATCGCGCAATGTCGCGCGCCAACAAGATTGGTCAGATAGCCACTCTAGGGCCTCAACGGCGAGATAGTTAGCCGCAAGTCCACCCGCATCCGCTGCACGACGCACAAAATTGAACACAAAACGCGAGTCGTTGTCGTAGAGATAGCAATCTGAGTACTCCAGACCACCCACCACACCTTCAGCAGCCACAACCGGCGCCTCACTGCGAATCTTTCCCGTCGTCAGATAGCGTGGTGCGGCCATTCGACAGTTTCCCATAAGCCAATAGAGCAGCGCGCCCAGCCATACAAAGACCGACCACATCCGGAATCCTTTGCCAATACTCGTAAAAAAGCGGATCTCTCGAACGGTCGATGGATAGGCATCCATCAGCCGGTTTCGAGAGCGGCAGAGTTTACGCACCAGGCGCCATTCACCAGACTCAAGGTATTTAATTCCCCCCCACGCAAGATTACTAGAATGAGAACTAACACCCCCAGCGAAATCTCCACGATCCACTACACCCACCTTTACACCGCAACCTGCCAAGGCTGCGGCCGCAACCGCACCATTGATACCGGCGCCCACCACCAATGTGTCTAAGCAGGCATTTTCAAGTGCCGCAAGGGTTTGCTCCCGTGCGGGAGGTGAGTAAAGAGAGGCGGAGGTGTCCTCAAGCATGTTTATAAACTCTTGAAATACAGCGAACTGGCCATTGGTTTGGACGTGCAGGGCCCTGACGAGATTGTGCCACGTCAGGCGCAAACGTTAACAGCATTTTGGGAGTACCTTTGTCATGACCTCAAGCGTGGACAAGCTCTCTTGCAGGCCGCAAACTCTCCACTGACCAATAATCATGGCGTTGTCATGTTGCAGCAACTCGACGAACACTACCGCGGACTGAATTACCCATGGGGTCGTCAGCAAGCACCCGAACCCCTGAAACCATTCCCTGTAGCTGAGGGTGTTTGGTGGGTACGTATGCCCATGCCCATGGCTCTTGATCACATTAATTTGTGGCTGCTTGAAGATGGTGATGGCTGGACCGTGGTTGATACGGGTCTCGCATCCGAAGATTCCCGAACAATATGGGAGGGGTTATTCGGAGATTTCATGGGCGGTAAGCCCATTCTCAGAGTTATCTGCACTCATATGCATCCCGACCACATCGGTCTTGCTGGATGGCTTTGCGAACAGTTTGACTGTCCCCTATGGATGACCCGTGAGGAGTACGTCATGTGTCAGCTGATGGCGAGCTATACCGGCCGTGACGCACCGAAGGCCGGCGTAGACTTTTATCGCGGCGCGGGCTACGACGATCATCAGCTCGATCAATATCGCCAACGCTTCGGGACCTTTGGCGCCATGATGGCGCCCATGCCTCACTGCTTTCGACGCATGGTCGACCGAGAAACCATCACCATTGGTGATCGTTACTGGCAAGTGATTGTCGGGTCAGGTCATTCACCTGAGCATGCCTGTTTGTACTGCCCAGCCTTAAAAATTCTTATTGCAGGTGATCAAGTTCTGCCAAGGATTACCCCCAACGTCTCCGTCTTTCCAACAGAGCCCGAGGGCAATCCTCTGGCTGAATGGATGGACTCAAACGCCCGCCTGCTCAACATTCTACCCAATGATCTTCTGGTGCTACCGGCTCACCAAAACCCCTTTCATGGGTTGCACATTCGCATCAACCAGATCATTGACAGTCACCGACAGGGCTTGCAGTCGGTATACGACTACCTTTCAGAACCCAAGCGCGCGGTAGACTGCTTTCCCAGTCTATTCACACGAGAAATTTCCGATAAATTAATAGGCCTGGCCACGGGTGAAACGCTCGCTAATCTGAATCTTTTATTGCAGCGGGGCAATATCAGTAAAAATACCGACGAGGCCGGTGTGCATTGGTATACCCAAAATCCCGACGCCCGCTATATTGATAACGATGAAAACATTCCTCTCGCGACTTAAAGCGCTAGTTTTTCGCTACTACTATCGCTTTATCAATGCGAGGGTTTGGCGTGACGCGCCCCCCGGGCGGGATGTGGCAACCAGTACCCTGATACTGCCCATAGACCACCGACCGATCCGAGCACGTATGTACCATGGGCGGGAAGACCACCCTATTATTATTTATTTCCATGGTGGTGGTTGGGTTATTGGCGACCTCGACACCCACGATCCTTTTTGCCGCGCTTTAGTTGCCGCTACCGATTGCACTCTGATGTCGGTCGATTACCGTTTGGCACCGGAATATCCTTTTCCAGCCGCCCACGATGACAGTTTTCACGCCACTCGATGGATCTTGGACAACCTGAATACTTTGGCACCGAACAACGGAAAAGCGATCATCGCAGGAGACAGTGCAGGCGGTAATTTGGCCGCCTGCACCCTAGCTTCAATGCCAGAGGAACCGCGACTCGTAGGAAGTATCCTGCTGTACCCGGCCACAGAGCACTACCTGCATGGCTTTCCATCTTTTAGTGAGCATGCCCGCTCCAAGCCACTGACAGCGCCTATCATGCGCTGGTTTGTCGATACTTACATGGGGGATATCACCCCTGCAGACCCGGCCGCAAAGCAGGTATTCCTCAACAGACGCACCGATTACCGCGACTTCCCAAGAAGTTTAATTGTCACAGCAGAACGAGACGTACTAAGAGATGATGGCCGACGCCTAGGTATTCGCATGCGTCAGGCTGGGGTCGACGTGACCTACCACCACTACGATGACGAGGCGCACGGTTTCGCTTGTTCAGAGGGTCCAACCGCCGGCCATCAGCACTTCATCAGCCTCGCCAGCGATTGGCTCAAGCCCTTCTCAACTACGCCGTAATTGCTCTCAATACCTGACCAACGTCTGACCCTGTGAGAATTTTCGGTGAGAAATAACCGTCACTCTCTTCCAAGGCGCGTTCGGTAATTTTTTCGTAATCCGCAACCTTAATGGCGTCAGAATTACCCGGTAAGCCCACGCTCTCACGCAAAGACTCCATAGCATCAATGGCAGCACCTGCCCCAGAAACCCCCATTAAAGGGGCTAATTCTTCAAGGCTGGTTTTTGCAGAGTCCCCAAAAACACGCAAAACATGGGGCAATACCATGGCGTTGGCAACGCCATGAGGCAAGTGATAGAAGGCTCCAAGCTGATGAGCTATGGCGTGGACCGCCCCGACGTTTACCTGATTAATCGCTACACCGCCATAATAAGCGGCCATCGACATTCCCAGTCGAGCCTCAGAATCACCGGGCTCTGCCATCACTCGCGGGAGCCAGTGGGCCACGCCACGCACACACATACGGGCTGTTTCTAAACTGGTGCCTCTACTCCAAATACCGATATAAGCCTCAACACCGTGCGTCAGAGCATCTAATCCCGTAGCCGCAGTAATCGCGGGGGGCAGCGCCAGTAAGAGGTCAGGGTCCAGGGCGACTGCAACCGGTAGAAGTGCCGCGCCGCTGATGACCACCTTGCTTTGATCACCTTCGTGAGTGATGACAGCTCCCATGGTCGCCTCACTGCCGGTTCCCGCTGTAGTGGGAATGGCATAGAGTGGCGCTGCCGTGTCAGGCGCTTTATTGATACCCGCCCAAGACTCGGGCTCATCTGTAGAATCAAGGGTCGCCGCAATGATTTTCGCGGCATCCATTGACGATCCACCGCCTACTGCGAGAATGGCGGTGCACGCCTGCTCACGCAGTATCTGCGCACCCTCACGAACCTGAGTAAAGGTCGGATCAGGCTGCACTCCGTCGTACCAGATCAGATCTATTCCAGCATTAATAAGGACCTCGCAGGCTCGACTAGCAATCCCTAAGTCACGCAAAGGCCGATCAGTAACAATAAGTACGCGCTGATGGCCGCTCTCCAAGATGCGCTGGCAAAGATGATTCGCACTGCCCGAACCCACCAAGGCGAAATGCGGCGCTGTGGATTTATTACCAAACAACAACCGTGCCATTGTGAAATTAAACTGCCGCTTGGCGCTGCGCAAAAACATAGGTTTGGCCACAAATTCCTCCCAAAAATTAAACTCAAGTGGTGCACATTACTCCCCATGACAGCCACATAGCTACAGGGAATTTTGGCGATACGTATTCAATGCAGTGGGGTATGCTTTGTTGTATGCAGATTGAGGTATTTTATGCACCGCCAGTACATCGATATTGAAAACCCCGACACGCTGTCTCTCTGTAACGATACCATCGCTGCAGCCGACGCAGGTGAAATAACGATTGCCGTAGATTTTGCTGGAGTCAACCGCGCCGATATTCTGCAGCGCTTGGGGCTTTATCCTGTTCCGGACGATGCCTCTCCCATATTAGGGCTCGAAGTTGCCGGTAAAGTTGCCGCTATCGGACCTAATGTTGAAGGGTTTGAGATAGGCGATAGCGTTGCGGCCTTGGTTCAGGGCGGCGGTTACGCCACAAGCGTCAACGCCCGAGCCGATCATACGCTGAAACTGCCAGCCAACATCAACAGTCGCAGCGGTGCTGCACTTCCTGAAGCGTTGCTGACAGTCTGGCACAACGTATTCACTCTCGGACGTCTGAAGCCCGATGAAACACTGCTGGTTCACGGTGGCGGCAGCGGTATTGGCACAATGGCGATCCAAATGGCGAAGGCTTGGGGTGCTCGAGTCGTGGCAACGGCCGGAGGCCATGAAAAATGTGCCCGCGTGCGAAGCCTGGGTGCCGACTTGGTGTTGGATTATCGCAGTGATACTCTCAGAGAAGACTTTAAAAATTTGGCGCTTACAGGCGCTATCGATGTGACCTTAGATATGGCGGGCGGGGATTTCACCCCATTGAATTTTGAGCTCGCTGCGCCCGACGGTCGCATCGTTTGCATTGGCGTCATGCGCGGCTCCAAAGCGGAGATAGAGTTGGTTCCAATACTAATGAAGCGTCTGACACTGACCGGCAGCACACTCCGCGGTTTGGGTATGGGAGGACGTGCTAAGGGCTTTGCGGCCCTCCAAGAAACCATGATGCCACTCGTGGCTGCTGGGCAGATTGAACCTCACATCGATACAGTTTTCAGATTAGAGGAAGCCACAGCAGCACAAAATCGTATGCAATCGGGTGAACACTTTGGGAAAATCTTGCTTGATTGCCGCCAAACTTAATATTTAAGGCTAACATCGGAATGGCAAATCTACCGCTCAAACTCTTTTTGTCAGCAGTCATCATGATGACTGCTGGTTGCAGGCTGGAGGTGATTGTCCCAGAGGGTGGACGCGTTACATCTGCGTCGGGCAATTTTGATTGCGACACGGCTACAACCTGCCAAAGCGACATTACAGACTACAATTTTGAAGAGGCTTTTACTGCGATCCCAAATGCTGGCTACCGTTTTACCGGCTGGTCCAAGACTGGCAGTAATGTCTGCGAAGGGATAGAGGGGTCCTGCGAGCTCAGCCTCCGAATCCTGCCTACATCACTTCGCAATCGTATTTTTAACTCTGATTCTGTCGCTCGCTTAGCACCAATCTTCGAAGCAACAGATATCCCTCAAGAGGTATCGGTCTCCGGAGGTTTACAGATACCGGAGTTGGCAACACTCGACTTCGATACCAATAACTCGGAAAATTTTTTCGCCTCAAACAACACGTTTCAACTCGCCCAACCACTTCTCAACCCCGGCGCCGCTGGCGGATATATAAACTTACCGGGAGAAGGTGCATCAGGTAAAACCCAAGACGCCGGAGATTTTGACGATTATTTTATCGTAGAGGCAGAAGCGGGAGATGTTGTCACTCTGTTCGCATCCGACTATCTAAATTCAGACCTTGATTTATACCTGTATGACCGTGACGGGGAGCCAGTCGATAGCAGCTTAGGCACAGGAGAGGTCGAGCAGCTCACCATCCCCGAAGCCGGAACTTGGTACGTCAATGCCACCGTCTTCAGCGGCGCCGCCAACTATGTTTTAACCGTTGGTCGAAACAATGGCACTGCCTCAAGTCAAATAACGAAGCCTCAGGTCATACCCGGTGAAGCGCTGGTCACTTGGGAAGGTGAAGGAATTTTCAAACGGGATATTATTGAAGATAGGCAGCATCATTTAAAGCACAAATTTGCCTTGCTGGAAACAGGTGGTGGGCTTGGGCGAGCCCGGCGATTCAACATGCAGCCAGCGACCCCAAGCAGCCTAGGCATTAACGACAGTTCACACTTAATCAGCCGGCAAGCCGAGTTAAGTCATGATCCCTATCGCCTGGCTCAATGGCAGACTCGCATTCTCGCGAAACGTCTGACAAAAGAACCCGGTGTTGCCCTAGCCGAGCCCAACTGGAAAGTGCAAACAAAGGCCACAACCGATGACAGTTTTATTCGTTTCATGTGGCACCTAGACCAAATTGGAGTCCCAGCTGCTTGGGATACAACGACGGGAGATCCAGGGGTCGTCGTTGCTGTCATTGATACCGGCATTATTAGCGACCATCCCGATATTCGAGGTCAACTCATTGACGGGTACGACTTCATCTCAGATGCCACAAGTGCCGGTGATGGAGATGGTATCGACCCCGACCCCACTGATATAGGTGAGGGCAGTAACCCCCTTAGATCTGGAGATTTCCACGGTTTACACGTCGCTGGGACCATCGGTGCTACCGGCAACAATAACCGCGGAATTGCTGGCGTAGCGTACTCATCGCGAATCATGCCATTGCGCGCCCTAGGTGCAGACGGTTCGGGCTCTACCTACGACATTTTGCAGGCAGTGCGTTACGCCGCCGGGTTCAGCAATGACGCAAATACCTTGCCTAGCAACCCTGCCGCTGTAATAAATCTGAGTATCGGGGGTGCCGGATTTAGCCAAACCGCTCAAAATCTTTATACAGCGGTTGCTAACAGCGGCATTTTAATTGCTGCGGCAAGTGGCAATGACGGCAGTAGCAACGTCGATTACCCCGGAGGTTATGCAGATATTTTTGCAGTGGGTGCCACTGACGCTGTCAACGGTATTAGCGACTATTCTAATCGAGGGCCGGCACTTGATCTTGTCGCTCCTGGTGGACGATTGGGCGCAGATGCCAATGGTGATGGCCAACCAGATGGCATCATTAGTACTTACTATTCAGACGGACTCCCAGAATACGTTTTTCTTCAAGGCACGAGCATGGCCACCCCGCATGTTGCCGGTGTGTTTGCATTGATGAAATCAGTGAACCCTAATCTGGATGCATCAACAGTAGAAGACTTGCTTCAGCTGGGACTGCTAACCGATGATTTAGGTGATACCGGTCGCGATAATACCTTTGGCTGGGGCATGATCAATGCCCGCAAAGCCGTAACAGCAGCCATTTCTTACGCTGGCGGCGAAATCGATATTCCGCCCAGGCTGGGGGTCTCTACCAGTCTATTAAATTTTGGCAGCAGTCTGAACACCGCCGACTTGGTGGTTACTAATCAGGGCGGCGGAGAGGTTTCTATTGTCAATGTCGAAAAAACAGCAGATTGGCTATCAATCAGTGAAGGGAATACCGACGCAGCTGGACTTGGAACGTGGCGGGTGAGCGTCGACCGCCAGAATTTGACAGAGGGCAACTATCGTACAGATGTCGTCTTTCAATCGACTGCCGGAGATGTTTCGGTGTCGGTGGAAATTCGAGTAAGCAATAATACTGCAGGGGACCTCGGGAATGTTGGAGTCATATATGTTCTCTTTATAAACTCAGAGACCCAAGAAATTTGGCAAGGCACCACTGCAGCGGCAAGTGACCTTAGCTATATCGACGATGAATATGCCATCACAACAAACTTTTTACTCGGGCCTGACGCAATAGAGGTAGATCGGCTCCCTGTAGGAACCTACGAAATTTGGGCCGGGACAGATAACGATAATGATCTTTTTATCTGCGATGCCGGTGAGACCTGCGGCGCTTGGCCTAGTATCGACACCCCAGCGGTCATTACCATCTCAGAAGACCGAAATGACATTGTCTTCCCTAGCGATTACCAGATCAGCCTTCCAAGTATCAGTAAAACCACGTTAAAACCGATGACCAATAGCCGTTTAAAGAAAAATAGGAAACAACGATAATGAGACTCACCCATGTTTTTATCGGACTCTTTTTGTCCCTGCTATTGGGAGCAGCTTCACAGGCACAAACCAGCGACCTTCAAAATCCCACTGCTTTAGTCAGCAACAGTTCGTACACCGGCGACCTCCCGGGCATGGTGGGCAGGCGAATTATTCGTATACTGACCGTTTACGGACCGGGACGCTATTACCTAGACAATGGAGCAAAAGGGGTCACCGCAGAGTATGCGAACCGTCTTGAAAAGGTCATCAATGAGAGCTTTGATACCGGACACCTAAAGGTGGCGGTATTTGTATTACCCGTAGCTAGGGACGAACTTTTCCTCGCTCTAGAGCAGGGGCGGGGAGATATTATTATCGCGGGGACTACCGTTACACCGGCGCGCGAGCAGCAAGCCGCGTTCACCATACCTTCCAGCAAACCCCTAAAAGAAATTTTAGTCACAGGCCCCAGTGCTCCGCCCATTAACTCAATAGATGATCTGTCTGGTAAAAGTGTGTACCTCAGGGCCTCGTCAAGCTACAGCGATAGTATTACAACACTTAATAAGCGTTTCACCCAAGAAGGTAAGGCCCCAGTCTCCTTAGAGCCCATGTCAGAATTGCTGGAGGACGAAGACCTGATTGAAATGGTCGACGCCGGTCTATTGCCTTGGACTATTGTCGATGACTATAAGCCTACTCAATGGTCAGGGGTGTTCACTAATCTCAACATTCGCAATGATATTATTTTTAGAGCGGGTAGCCGTCACGCTTGGGCTGTCCGTCAAGATAACCCCGAACTTAAAAAATTTCTTAATAACTTCCTGAAAGATAATAAAGAAGGCACTTTATTTGGGAATATTTTGAAGAACCGTTACGTCCGAGATTTTAATTGGGCAGCCAACACCAACGCCGAAAGTGAGCTGCAGCGATATCGCGATCTCGAAGCCCTGTTTCGCCGCCACGGTGTGAGCTACGGTATCGACCCAGCGCTACTGGCCGCTCAGGGATTTCAAGAATCGCGCCTGGATCAAAACGTACGCAGCGGTGCCGGTGCTGTTGGTGTCATGCAATTGTTGCCCAGCACTGCCGCTGATAAGAATGTGGGGATACCCGATATTCATGAAGTCGACCCAAATATTGAAGCAGGCGCCAAGTACCTCGCTTTTTTGAAGCGTCGCTATTTTAGCGATCCCAATATGGACCCATTGAACGGCGCTCTACTGGCTCTTGCGGCCTACAACGCAGGACCGGCCAAAGTGCGCCGTCTTCAAGAGACCGCGCGTACTCGAGGCTATGACCCCTACCTATGGTTTGACAACGTCGAGGTCATAGCCGCAGAGAAAATCGGCCGAGAGACGGTTCAGTACGTAGCCAACATCTTCAAATATTACCTGAGCTATCAGATGATCAATCGAGAGAGCGCTCGCCGTGAAGCCGCGCGTCATACCGCTGGAGCGCCCGCTCACGAACAACATTAAAATTAAAAGGCGAACGTCAAGGCAGCGGTTACGCCTTGAAAAGACATATCAAAACGACGGGATCCCAATCTTATCTGCTCTTCCACGTCGATCTCTACCAACTGGTAACCCAAGGATAAGCCCAGTGTGTCGCTGATTTGATATTGACCACGCAGATGCGCGTACTTGAAGCTGCCGTCGAATTCGTCGATGCTCAGAGATAGCCAGCCCAGAGTAGCTTGTGTCGACCACTTCTCATTAAAGGCATAAAATCCGGTAACGCGTAGGTTGGGTAAGGGTACAACTAGAGAACCCTTGGCGGTTTCACCCGAGCCTTGTGCCGCATTATCGCCACCATTGATCACTCCCTGCCCCCGAATGACCAGCTCCGTATCGACAGCGTGCAAGCCACCGCCAACGGCGAGCTCAAAATTATTAGTGCGCTTCACGGTATACATGGCATCAATAATTAAAGTATCGATCTTCCAGTCAATACCTACGTCGACACCTGCTGAAAAATTCTGACCCTCCCAAACAATGTCTTCTTTCAATAGCTGCCCCGATCTGCCGTCCGAATAACGGTATATCGATGCTGAAATTTTCCAACGATTGGATACATGGCGGTGGTAATCAAACATCCAACTGGTGTATTCACGATTAACACCCAAATCATCCAATTTTATTGTGGCCGAGCCAGTATCACCGCGGCGACTCTCTACGGTTAATTCACCGTCCTGCCAAAAGCCTCCAGCATAGAGAAAGTTTTTGGTTTGAAGATAACTGTGGCCCTCTGTGGCGAAGGCGGCTGGGGGGCCAAGGCAAAGCATTGTGGCGATTGCTGCAACCATCTTTTGGTTTATCAAACCACTCATCAGCGAGAATACTCAAGGACATCTTTGCAGCTCATGCAGAAATCAGTCGGTGGTCATTTTCTAGCCACTCGAGCCGCCCTGTCTCCGCCCACTGCCGCTTCACACCGGGAACAGGTGCAAGATGAAATAGATCGCCATTGCGCCCGGTCAATGCGGCAGCCGCCCCATTCGCCTTTGCTAAATTGGCATTAGCGGTCATATGTTCTGCCTCACCATGAACAGGTATCACTAGGTCAGGGCGGAGACTTTGATATAAATCGATGAGCTCATCCTGGCAGGGGTGACCCGAGGCATGCAGGGTACGTTGGCTGTTGTCCCCATGAATAACGGCGATCTTGCGAGCCCTTAAATTCTCTACCAAGCGAGCGACTGCAACTTCATTGCCCGGAATTGTTTTAGCGCTAAAAATAACCGTATCACCCTCACCTAGAGACAAGTGTGGATGGGTATCCAAGGCCAATTTATGTAGCGCTGCACCCACTTCGCCTTGGCTTCCCGTCGCAAGGGCAAGCACCTCATATTCAGGCAGATACTCGAGGTGTTCGTGGGAAATAGGTTTAAAATCTGGGTGCAGGTAATCGTTGGCCAATGCACACCGGTACATATTTTCAAGGGATCGCCCCAGCAAACCCGCTCGACGACCGGTTGCATGGGCAATGCGCAATATCGACTGCAATCGGGCCACATTGCTGGCAAAACAAGCCACCACAACTTTCCCCGTTAACGGCGCCAAAGTCTGAAGCAAGCCATCGGCCACATCGCCTTCGCTGGGCGAGCGTCCAGCTTTTAGTGCATTGGTTGAATCACAAATAACCGCATTCAGGCCCTCAAAATCCTTACCTGCCCAATCCGAAACTTGCCAGCTAGGGCCCACAACGGGCCGTTTATCGACCTTCCAGTCGGCGGTGTGCAAAACGCTGCAACCCGCGGTGCGTATTAGCAATGCACAAGTCTCCGGCGTCGAATGTGTAATAGGCAGCCACTGAACATCGAAGGCGCCAATCTGAAGTCGATCGCTGGGCCGGACTTCAATCAGTGGAGAGGGCGAGATACTGCCGCGCCAACCACTTTTTTTACGCAACACCGACGCCGTGAAAGGGGTCGTGTACACCGGGCAATCAAGCATAGGCCATAAATACGGCACCGCGCCAAGATGATCCTCGTGGGCATGAGTAATAATCAACCCATCGATGAGATGCTTGCGCGCGGCTATAAACGCGGGGTCTGGCATCTGAATTTTAGGCCGCCCAGTCGTGCTGCCCAAATCATGCTCAAAGGTGATCCCGCAATCGACCAGCAACCAACGTCCATTGTGGCCGTATAAGTTCAGGTTCATCCCGATTTCACCGGTACCACCGAGGGGTAGAAACCAGGTTGCGTTGTCTGGAGGAGTCATTGCTACCAGGCATACCCCACGCGGAAACTGTATTTTTGGTCGACTTCCTCATCGAGTGAGCCGTCATAATCAATTGAAAATTCAGCGGCTGCCTGAAAACCAAATACCAGCGGAAAAGAGAGCCCTGCCGTTGTCTTAAGCAGCACATCTTCAGTGCCCTCGGTGCCTACAATGCCCACATGACGCAGGTAAAGCTTTGAGTTACCGCCTAAAATATTGCTCTCCCCTGTGAGGTTCCAATTTACGGCGCCGTAACTTTTTTTATCGAAAGCACACGCTTTAGGACCCCGACTCACTCCCGCGCTATCGAGGCATTGGATATCATCAAACTGTGGCTGGGTGTACTCCGTGGAGACATAAGCCAGTCCCAATTCACCATCGAGGGAAATCATGTCGTTATCCAATAGAACACGACCAAAATAGGGTCCTACATAGGTTCGTATATCGATATCTGCCAGGGCATCAGCTTCAACAGCAAGGTTAAAGCCCAGGTAATTCCGGTCATTTTTTAAGTAATAATCGTATTTGCCCAGCAGCTTCCATTTGTCCGACGTATCGGTACGGACATCACTGTCGGCGGAACCTGTGTCGTCCATATCGATACTACCGTTTAACGTGTACCGATCCCTGGTGGACTTTAAGACGGTGTTAATAGCAACGTCGAGCTCGTTGGTATCGGTGTTGCCCCTTGCAACAGCCAGCGCTGCACTGGTGTCTCCCGTCCATTTAAAGCCCTGACCCCGCTCCCAAGGCTCCGGATTCATGACATCAATATCAGCCAGAGCAATGGTCTCACTTTCAAGAACTAGAGCACCATCGACCACCTCAATGGCGGGTAAAGTGACCACGCTTTCATCTTTCAGCATCAGATGGGTTTCCTGAATCTGCTCAAAATTCGCCACCATATCGGCAGGAATGTTTAGCGCATCATCACTGAAAGCGGTTGCTACTTTGACTTTGCCGCCTCGAATTCCAGTGACAACCCCGACAATCACGGTACCGTCGGTAAGGTGAATACGACCGGCGTCCGAAGGCTCGGTCAAATCAGGATCAATTGCTGCACTCAGTGGCGTCGCAGCGGCAACAAACAATAGCGCCAGCAGCAAGCGCTGCACTGACGCAAAGGTTACAATGGTCATTTGGAGTGTCTCGTTTTCGAAGATCTGCGAGGTTACGACATCTCATTGGAAATTTGAATTGCAATAAATGACGAACTACGGGCAAAGTTTATGACTTCCGAAGCCTTCGATTTTGATCTCTTTGTCATTGGTGCCGGTTCTGGTGGCGTTCGTGCCGCTCGTGTCGCGGCTTCACTAGGGGCCCGGGTTGCCATTGCCGAAGATCGATATATGGGAGGCACCTGCGTGAATGTTGGGTGCGTGCCCAAAAAGCTATACGTGTATGCCAGCGAATTTTCCAAAGGTTTTACCGACAGTGCCGGTTTTGGTTGGCAGGGTGACGCTCCAACGTTTGATTGGCCGACCCTGAGGGACCGTAAAAAAGCTGAAATATCTCGCTTGAATGCGATCTATGAACGGCTGCTGGAAGCCCCGGGCGCCACCATTATTTCGGGTCGCGCGCGACTTTTAGACCCCCATACCGTAACCGTTGAAGGCCAAACTTTTCGCGCCAAGAAGATTTTAATTGCCACAGGCACATGGCCCTACCTTCCAGATTTGCCCGGCAAAGAGCACATGCTGACCTCGAACGAAATTTTTGACCTGGAACACTTCCCAAAACGATTGCTGATTGTTGGCGGTGGTTACATTGCCACCGAGTTCGCAGGAATTTTCAATGGCTTGGGCGCCGAGGTTGTGCAAGCCTACCGCGGAGACCTTTTCATGCGTGGGTTTGACGACGATATCCGTCAATTCCTTGCACAGGAGGTTCGGAAAACCGGTGTCGACCTGCGCTTTAATACAAATCCAAAATCTATAGAACCGAGCGCAAATGGCTACAGGGCGGTTTTCGAAGACGATACCGAGGTAGAGGTTGACGCCATTTTGTGCGCTACCGGTAGGCGGCCCAATGTTGCGGACCTCAATCTTGAATGCACAACTGTTGGCTTTAATGAAAATGGCTTTATCGCCGTCAATGATGAATTTCAAACCGCGGAAGCGTCGGTCTACGCTGTAGGTGACTTGATTGGTGGGGAACAACTCACCCCCGTTGCCCTCGCTGAAGGCATGGCTTTTGCTCACCGTGAATTTGGCGCCGGCGGGCACGTGGTCGACTATGACTTCATTCCAACCGCTGTCTTTAGCCAGCCCAATGTCGGTACGGTGGGCTATACCGAGGCGGAAGCAAGGCAGTTCTTTGGTCGTCTTGATATTTACCGCTCCGAGTACCGGCCTATGAAGCACACTCTCAGCGGCAGAGACGAACGGTCAATGATGAAGCTTATTGTTGATCAGGCGAGTCAGCGAGTAATAGGCGTCCATATGGTAGGGCCCGATGCCGGAGAAATTCTGCAAGGCATGGCAATTGCCCTGCGAATGGGGGCCACTAAAATAGATTTCGATCGCACGATCGGAATTCATCCCACGGCCGCTGAAGAATTGGTCACCCTACGCGAAGTGGACAGCGACTAAACCATGGAACTCTGGCACTACGGCGCGCTGATTGCCGCAGGCATTGTCGGGGGTGCAATCAATGTCATGGCCGGTGGTGGTTCGGTCATTACTGTGCCGGTTATGGTGTTTTTAGGTGTCCCGGGGCCGATCGCGAATGGCACCAACCGCATCGCAATTCTTGCGCAAAATCTCACCGCCGTCGGCACATTCATGCGCGGTGGCCAAGGGGATTTTCGTCTCAGCATCACCCTCGCTCTTTGCGCACTACCCGGCGCGTTGCTGGGTGCTTGGACTGGCGTGCAGCTCTCTGGAGCACAGTTTAATGCTGCTTTAGCCGCCGTCATGCTCGCCACACTTGTGCTCATGTACCGAGGAGGCGCAACAACACAGACGGGGGATAGGCAACCTAGAAACCTTTTATGGGGTCATCTTCTCATGGTCCTCGCAGGCTTCTGGGGTGGCTTTATCCAAATCGGCGTAGGCTTCATTTTGATGCCCATTTTAAATCGTGTCATGGGCCTTGATCTGGTGAGCACCAATGCCCACAAGTGCTTCATCGTTGCCGTATACACGCTGGGAGCGCTGGTGGTTTTTAGCCTTCAAAGCGAGGTCTTATGGCTGATAGGCGCAGTTCTGGCTATCGGCAATTCCTTGGGGGGATATCTGGGCGCTAAGCTCACGTTAACTCAAGGAGAGGGTTTAATACGCAAAGTACTTGCTCTGGCTATCATTGGAATGGTGATAAAGCTGTTATTCTTTCCCTAGGGAAGTCACTACAAAATGTTGGAACCCCGGTAATAAGCTTTCCCACTACATTGACGCGTCAAGGAAAAAACCATGATTGTTCGATCCGTAAACTTCTACCTTTTGATAACCGGACTTCTGGCGTTATTGACTTTCGGTGGGTGCTCAAGTGTTCAGGTCGATACAACACCTAATGATCGCTTTGAGGCAGGCAACTACGCGACTTATCACTGGCAAGCTGCAGCCCTTGATCCGTCTGGTGCCGCTGCAGACCCGCTATATGCTCTTGACCCTACCCTACGGGCGTCGGTCGATAACAAGCTTGCAAGTAAAGGATACCAACGCGTAGAAACTGGCGGAGATTTTCAGGTCATCTATCAATTCAAGGCTTCGATCAGTGAAGGTGCTCTTAGCATGACTGCGACAGATGCGAACAACCAAGATATCCCCGTCTCCAGCCAAGACCTCGTCATCAATCGCCGAGCAGACCAGGCGCTCATCGATAATGCTTACGCGCTATCGGGTCCCAGAGAGGTCACCAGTGTCCTTCTGACATTTACAGACGGAAATTCCCAAAGCCCTGTATGGGCAGCGGGAATGAGCAAAGTCGTTGACCATGCCAATTTTGATGCAAAGCGAATGACGGCAAGTATCGACAAAGCCGTCAACCGAGCCTTGGGACGTCTGCCTAAGGCAAACTAACTCGCAGCATAAACCTTTGGATTAGCGCACCACGGTAACGATTTCCCCTCAAGACCTGCTGCCAAGTTCTCAAGAGCGCGCGCCAACATTGCCTGCCGTGTTTTTGCTGTAGCACTCCCCAAATGCGGCATTAAAACAACGTTATCCATGGCTAATAGCGGGCTGTTTTCCGCCAGTGGCTCTTGCTCATAGACATCAAGTCCTGCCCTGATTTTGCCGCTAGATAGGGCGGTAATAAGCGCTGACTCATCAATCACCGAGCCACGAGCCGTATTAATAATCACCGCGCCAGTTTTCATCGACGCAAGCCGCTGAGCATTGACTAGATGATGAGTCTCCGGCGTTGCTGCAGTATGCAGTGACACGATATCAGCCTCAGCAAACAGGTCATCGAGTGCAACATTACGCACACCCGGTATTTCACGTTCAGTTCGATTCCACCCGATGACATTGGCGCCAAACGCACTAACGCGCTTTACAACCGCCAGACCTGTCGGACCCAGCCCTACAATGCCCACCGTGGCACGACTGAGATCCTCACCAAGAAAAAAATCCGTGGTCCAACTGGAGGACCAATGACCCTGACGAATAAAACGATCGGCCTCAACGACTCGGCGCATCGTTGCCAGCATCAAGGCGAGGGCCAGATCAGCCGTGCTATCGACCAAAACACCCGGGGTATGACCAATCGGCAGGCGGGCTGCTGTAGCGGCGTCCATGTCGATATGATCAACCCCTACTGAGATACTGGAAATTGTGCGCAACTGTGGATTCGATCTTATGAGCTCGGCGGTGATAGAAGTACCCAGAGAGCAAAGAATCGCGTCGGCTGTCTCAGCCCATCGTTCAATGTGTGCTTGGGGCATTGGACCTTCGTTCCAGACCTGAAGATCAAACTGCTTCCCCAAGGCGTCCAAAACAGCGGCGGGCAATGGCAGAGTAATCAAAACGCGCGACTTCATGACAGGGCTTCGCTGGGAACACAGTCTAAATACCTTAGCACCAAAAACTCAGTGATCAAGACACTATCTGCTGCAACCCTGCAGCGAAAAGACATCAGTCTTTATCAGGCAATGGTCAACGTTATATCAAGCGTCTGCTGGCTGCAGCCCACCGTGACGAGCATAACGAACAGCCCCAGTTCGTGACCACAGCAACACCAAAAAAACAGGAAGTGCGATAACAAACCAAGACATTGGATAATCACTGACCGCCAACACTAAACCCGTGGCTAATGGGCCTATGACACGCCCTATCGATGCCGCCAACGCAGTCACACCCATCATTCGACCACGCTCTTGGGTACCCACGATACTGCTGGCTACGGTATTCAACACCGGCAAACAGCAGGTGGCTCCCGCAAATGTTGTAAAGATGACAAAGCCCCGGGCGAATTCCGTTTCCACAGCAATCGCAGCAATCAGACTGGCCGCAAAAATAGCCGCGCCGCCGGTCAACACGTTGATCAATCCGAAGGTCCGCGTCATCCAATCCATCATGGCGCCTTGAACGACGATCATGGCCACACCCACGAGCCCGAACAATATACCGACCTCTCTAGGCCCCCAGCCGAGATAAGCCGCTAACCATAGTGGGCTCAGATAAATGGCTGCACTTACCGCGCCTGTATGCAGCGTATATTGCACCGTCAGCAGCAGGGCATGTCGGCGTCGAATGAAGGCCAGCATATTTTCAGGCCCGGACGCTTTTTGGACTTTTTTAGTGGTCTCGACACTAGGTCGGTCAGCGGGTAGCAGCCACCCAGCCAACCCCACCGAGACCAACGACATAACCGCTGCAAACAAACCAGGCCACAAAAAAGTACCCTCGGGCCCAGCCAGAACACCACCAATTACCGGCCCAAGAATGAGCCCCAGGCCAAAAGCAGTGCCCACTAGGCCCATCGCTTTAGCTCTTCTGTGCGGGGCACTGACGTCGGCCATCAATGCGGACGCCACTGGCAAGCTGCCCGCCATTACACCGCCAACAGCACGTGCCGCGTAGAGCATCCATAGTTCGCTCGCGACACCGATCATGCCGTAGGACAGCGCACCGCCAAACAAACACACCATCAAGACCTGTTTTCGACCAATACGATCGGACAAGCTCCCCCAAAATGGGCCCGCAATGCCGGCGCAAAGGCTGTAAATAGCGATGACCAAAGCGACATCCATCTCATCACCGCCCAACGCAGGTGACATAAAAGGGAGAATAGGAATGAGGATGCCAAAGCCAATAAGGTCGACGACTATAACGCTAAAGACCAACCATTCCGGGGGAAAGCGCCAGCTTGCTCGACTCACGATTCAGTCCATCGATGAATCTCTGGGATATCGATGGCAAACAAATCGAGCACTCGGGCAACACTCTGGGTCACCAAAGCATCGACCGATTCTGGACGGGTGTAAAAGGCAGGCACGGGAGGTGCAATAATGGCGCCCATCTCCGTGGCCGCTACCATATTGCGTAAATGCCCAAGATGGAGGGGGGTTTCTCGTACCATTAACACCAGTGGCCGACGTTCCTTTAACGCAACATCAGCCGATCGGGTCAACAGCGTAGAAGTGACCCCCGAAACAATTTCGCCCAAAGTGCGAATCGAACAGGGGGCAATAAGCATGCCCATGTTGCGAAAAGACCCGCTGGCTATTGAGGCACCGACATTTTTTATGGGGTGCCATTCGTCAGCTAAAGCACGAAGGTCGGCAACAGGCATATCGAGCTCATGGTGAACCGTCAACTCCGCCGATCGCGACATCACCAAATGCGTTTCGATAGGCAACGGAGCCAGAAGCTCAAGGGCTCTAACACCAAATTGAACCCCTGAGGCTCCGCTGATTCCAATTATTAACCGATTCACACGGGCATTGTAACGCCTCAGAACTCCATTCGAACACCCACGTTGAAGGAACGTCCAGGTTCTGGGGCATATTCTCTCAGTACCGAAGTGCTCAGACGGATTTCTTCATCACGAATATTGCGCACCGCCGCAGATAACGTAATGAGGGAGTCACTGAAATCGAACTGCCACTGACCACCAATATCCCAACGTACCCAGCTGTCCGTAGCCTCTTCGTTGTCACCGGGTCGATCTTGCTTATCGGCAGCCGTCAGTCGAGTGAAGTAACGTGCTGAGGATTGCTCCCATACCAGTCCCAAGGCACCTGATAGCGGTGGCAATCGCGGTACATCGCTTCCATCTGCGAGCTCGCCGCGGGTTAAGTCCATCTCAACTTCCAGGTTGAGAAGACCCAAGTTGGTCTCCAGGACCTCCCAGTGGGCGTCAAGCTCCAGACCCATAAACTCCGCTGCACCCTGCTCATAACGTCGCACGGGCGTTTCTCCGACTTCCATACCGGTACTGGCGAGGTTAATGAAGTTGTCGAAGTCATTATAGTACGCACCAATGCGCAGAGATTGGGACTCACCGTGCAATGACAAACCTACGTCAATATTGAGACTCTCCTCGGTATCAAGGTTAACGTCGCCCACCTCGATCGCCGCAGTCGCCGCGTGGGTCACCCAAGTCGACGGACCCGTATTCCCGTAATTGGAGTACAGCTCTTCAACACTGGGGGCCCGCTCAGATCGGGTCACTGTTGTCGATACATGCCAAGCTTCGGTGAATTCATAAAGTGCACCAAAGGAAGCTGAAAAGGTATCAAACTCCTTTGCGGGTGCCATGTTGCCTTGTGGATCAACTTCATCACGGTCAAATCGCAGGCCGCCCTCAAGTTTCCATGAACCACGGTGCCAATCTTCAACTAGGAATAAACCCAAGCGTGAGGTGTCGGTAGGCAGGATAAATGCCTCCTCTCCCACAGCGCTAAATTCCGTCTCGCTGATTTGCAGCCCCAGCACACCGTGCAGATCGCCGATAGGGCTGTGAACCAACTCTAATCGGCCCTCAACCGCATCGCTGCTGTAGACGGTGCCCACTTCCAAGCCTTCAAACTCGGTGTGCTCGTATTCCGTCAGAGAAACAACACCAGAAAATCGAGCAATACCGGCCATAGGCTGATCGAGCTGCAATCGAATGTCATAGCGGGTCTGTTCCATATCTAGGCGGATATCAACCTCTTCCTCTTCGCCTTCGTGGTCATCATGATCATCGTGATCGTCGTCGTGATCTTCGTCATGGTCGTCGTCGTGATCTCCGTCATGGTCGTCGTCATGATCATCATCGTGGTCGTCGTCATGATCATCATCGTGGTCGTCGTCATGATCATCATCGTGATCATCACCATGGCCATGGTGACCATGGCTGCCTTCTGGAAGCCCGTACTTATTTTTCTGGCGATTGACCGCGACACCGAAGAAACCTCCGTCAAAGTGAAACGCCGCGCCCAAAGTTCCTGCCGTTGCTTGCGTGTCGGTATTCGGTAGCAGGTCCATGCCATCAGTGCCGGCTCCGTTGGGAACCTCAAGGTTTTCGGTGTCTCTGAACAACGCATCAGCATGCACAGCGAGGGGGCCTAACGCAGTGTCTACACGAAATGTGCCGGCATTGCCGCCGCTGGCTCCGCTGTAACGGTAGTCCAACCCCCATCGCGTTTCTTCAGGTAGCGTGGTTGGAATCCTGTTATCAATGACGTTAACAACACCGCCAATCGCACCGCCGCCATATAGCAGCGTTGCTGGACCGCGCAGTACTTCGATACTGTCAGCAAGCAACGCCTCTACCGCGACAACATGGTCTGCACTAAGAGAAGATGCATCAGCACTGCGGGTGCCATTTTGCAACGTTGTAACACGAGGACCGGATAGCCCTCTGATAACAGGCTGCCCTACACCCGGGCCAAAGCTCGCATTGTGCACACCGGGCAATCTCTCGAGTGTTTCACCAAGCGTCGCCGACGCCTCCCGGGCAAGCTCTTCCCCGGTTAGGACGGTCACCGGCAAACTCGTTTCCGTGGCAGTCTGATGTATTGGCAATGTCACCAGGACATGCTCTAAAGGTTGGGGTTCGTTTATGGCGTGGGCGCCACAAGTGGTGATAGCAATACAAATTGCTACCGAATATTTAAAGACGGTCATGACTCTCTCCAAAAGAATAACACTGGGAGGCCATCGCGATGGCCTCTATTTATGCAGTATTAGGAGAGGTTGGGGGGATCTCGGTTACCCCTTCCCTGCTTTAAACCAGCGGAATAAACCGGAGTATTGCAGGGTGCTATATTCTGTTGATGTCCAAGTAGCTGGGCCTTGCCCGGCTCACCAGAGATAGGCGCGTCATGGGCATGGAGACACATCTCACAATGTTGCGTGTCATCAGCACCGTGCCAATGATCTACAGCGACAACCTGTAGCGACAACATGGCAATAATTGCAGCAACCACCAGCCATCGCCCAGAGCCTTTGTGAGCCCTGTTGATCGCCTTCAATGAGATGCTGTTATTCACTGTATCCGTTAACTCTTATTCTGTTGCAACATGGCCATCATCTTTTGATGCACCATGTTAATTGCCTTTAGAGGTCGAACCATAACCTTAAACTCAACGATAAGATTGTCCCGTAAGATGATGATATCAACCCCATTAACCTTAATACCATCCATCACGCACTCAAACTCAAAAACGCCGTGATCGCCATTAATGACCGTTCTAGTGTAGTGAAAGCCTTCGGAAAAAACCTGTCCCGCCGCCGATAAGTAGGCATATGAAATAGACCTGCCTTCTTGAGGCGTGTGCACAATAGGGGACCAAAAAACACAATCCGGGTCGAGAAGTTCCCACAGTCCCTCGTGGCTCCCCATCTCCATCATTTTAATCCAACTATCAAACGCTGTTGTCATATTGTCCTCCGGCGGCGATGTTATCATCTCCACCAAGGAAAAGAACAACCGCTGGCCTTGCCATAACCAATACGAGATCATCGGATCATGATGGAACTAGATCATTACACGCCGGCTGTAGCGACGTTGGTCTTGGGCGTTATAGGGCTGTTGATTCTCAGCCGCCTAAGCCAGCGTGCCTCAAATATCGATAAACCCTCATTGGTCCTCCAATTGGTATTTTGGGGCGCCGGGCTGGCTGTCGTTGTCGCGTTGGTGGTTGCGCTGCCGCTTGAAGCCAACGTACGAGGGCAAATACTCAGCCTTATAGGTGTTGTTCTCACTGCGATTATCGCCTTGTCCTCAACCACTTTTGTCTCGAACGCAATGGCCGGCATTATGCTTCAGGCGACGCGACCCTTTAAACCGGGGGACTTTATTTTGGTTAATGGTGTCTTTGGCAGAGTCACACGGCGCTCGCTGGTTAGTACCCGCATTCAAACGGAAACCCGTGACTTCACCAACCTCCCCAATCTGTTACTGGTGACGCAACCTGTCACCGTCCAGCATCGTGAAGGCACAATTATCCAGGCCGATGTATCACTGGGGTATGACGTTCACCATAGTTTCGCTGAGCGAGAATTACTGAAGGCCGCGGAAAGTGCTGGCCTCACAGATCCCTACGTATTGGTTGCCGAGTTACTGGATCACGCAGTGGTTTATCGTGCTGCAGGGTTCCTCGAGGATGTTGTGAACCCACTAACCGCCCGCAGTCAGTTGAGACAAAAGATGCTCGACGAACTCCATGGTGCAGGAATAGAGATTGCCTCCCCCAATATTATGGCTCAGCGGCAACAAAGCGGCGACACGCAAACATTTCCTACTGAAGTTCTAAAAAAAGTGACGCGCAGCTCCGCTGACAAACCAGAAGCCAAGATCTTTGATAGCGCACACGCCGCGGCGAATGTCCAAGCTCTGCGCGAGCAAATAGGCGAGATCAGAGTTGAGATTGACGCGCAGGAGGAGAAAATAAAAGCCGCCTCAGATGAGACGCGCGCCTCTGAAACATCAGTTTTAAAAAGCCTAGAGCGGCGACTCAAATGGCTGGAATCTCAAGAAGAGGCGTGAGCGAAATAACACCTCAAACCCCGGTTTGGGTTTGAAGGTCCTGCAGGGCTCTCTCGCGTTGTTCGTAAGCTGCTTGGCCTTTAGTCTTTTCTGAATCCCTAAGGCGTTGGTTGAAGCGACGCTTGCGAAAATGCGCCACCAGGGCCTCAAATCGCTTGGCTTCACGCTCACCTGCGAGCAGTGCATCTATTAATGCAATATCAATCCCCAAGCGATAAGCAATACGTGTAGGCCTGATTCGATAGGCATGAAATTCTGCCACCAGCTCAATTTGTCGCCGCTCAGACAAATGGCAGCTACAGCTATAGCCGTACGGTGGGCAGGGGGTTCTGGTATCAGCGACAGTCATGGCGGTATTTATAGCAGGGGTCGAGGAGACTGAAAAGTACCAAGGACCGCAAAACCTGAGAGACCTCTTCTAGCTCGATACGCGGTATTATGTTCAGTCGCGGCCCCAGCGAATCGTAGGGTATGCGACGGCCCCGTCTCTTCGCGCTTTTGAACGCAACGGCGTAGGCAACTCGGGCGTTTAATCACAATTTAGGAACAAGGGTTCAAGGCCTGTGAAGCCAATCGTTATCGCACATCGTGGAGCAAGTGCTTACTTACCCGAGCACACCCTACCGTGTGTCACTGCAGCGCATACGCTGGGGGCTGATTACATCGAACAAGACATTGTGCTGTCTCGAGATGGTGTGCCCATGGTTCTGCACGATATTTACCTAGACAGCACCACCGATGTTGCCCAGCAGTTCCCCACTCGAGGCCGCGACGATGGCCGCTTCTACGCCATTGATTTCGATCTCGCTGAGCTTAAATTACTGTCGGTGCACGAGCGTGTCGACCCTCAGGCACACGCTGTATTCAGCGACCGATTTCCGGTTGTTGACTTGGAGTTGCGCATACCAACCCTCCGTGAGGAGATTATTTTAATTGAGGGCTTGAATAAATCACGGGGTATGAGCGCCGGTTATTATATTGAAATGAAGTCACCGGCTTTTCACACTGCCGCGGGTTTAGACATTGCCAGTGCTACCATTGAAGTGCTCGAGGGCGCTGATTTACATCATAAAAAAGCGCCCATTTTTTTTCAGTGCTTTGATCCTGATACCTTGCGCTACCTCAAACATGACTTGCAAAGCCCTCTACCACTAATACAACTGATGGGGGATAACTCTTGGGAGGAGCCTCCCGGGGTTGATTTCGACTTGATGCGCACTGGACATGGCTTGGACGATGTCGCCACTTATGCCGATGGCATAGGCCCGTGGGTGCCTCAGCTATTCGAAGCAGATGGATTAACGCCGTCCCAGCTTGTCAGCGCCGCACACGCTAGAGGTTTATTGGTGCACGCCTACACACTGCGGGCAGACAGCCTGGAAGGCGGGTTTGAAAGCTTTGCTGCGCTGCATGAGGGCGTTTTTCTCAACGCAGGTATCGACGGGGTATTTAGCGATTTTCCCGATATTACACGGGGGTTTATTGACTCCCATTTCAGTACAGAGGGCACCAACAGCTAAGGCTGTTGCATAGGAGTAGGTAACTTTGATTCAGGGGCCAAAAACGCACAGACGCACTAAAATCGTGGCTACGGTCGGTCCCGGCAGTGACAGCGAAAACATGCTCAACCGATTAATTGCCGCTGGGGTAGACGTATTTCGACTCAACTTTAGTCACGGCTCGGCGGAACACCACGCCGAGGTTGCGGCGCGTATCCGACGTCAGGCCGGCTATGCGGGTCGGTATATCGGTGTTCTTGCTGATTTGCAGGGCCCAAAGATTAGAATCAGCGGGTTCGCTAGCGGGTCTGTAGAACTCACAGCAGGTGACCCCTTTTGTCTTGACCTCGATACCGCCCATGACGCCGGAGATCAGAGGCGCGTCGGAATTGAGTACCGCGCACTGCCAGAGCAAGTCGTGGTCGACGACATATTGCTGCTAGACGACGGCAAACTTCGCCTGCGAGTTGACGACGTCAGCGAGCGAACGGTCGACTGCACAATACTCATCGGGGGCCGTTTATCCTCACGCAAAGGCGTGAACAAACTTGGAGGAGGGCTCGCCGCTCCCGCACTGACGGAGAAAGACCGATCCGATATCGCAGGAATGGCCGAAGTTGACCCTGACTTCGTTGCCGTTTCCTTCGTTTCCAGCAGCGAAGATATTAACTTAGCTCGCGCACTACTGGCCGATGTCGGTGTGAGCCCAGCCATTATTGCGAAAATTGAACGCGCGGAAGTAGTAGCCGATTACGATTTACTCGACAGCATTATTAAAACAGCCGAGGGCGTCATGGTGGCTCGAGGTGACTTGGGCGTGGAGGTCGGTGACGCCCAACTCATTGGCATTCAAAAGGATCTCATCAAACGAACTCGCCGCTTAGATCGGCTAGTGATCACCGCCACACAAATGATGGAGTCCATGATCAGCAACAGCATGCCAACCCGGGCAGAGGTATTCGACGTTGCCAATGCGGTGTTAGACGGCACCGACGCGGTCATGCTCTCTGCGGAGACCGCCGTTGGTCAGTACCCTATTGAGGTGGTGACCGCTATGTCAGAAGCCGCGGTCGGCGCTGAGGCTCACCCCGTCGCACGAACTTCTCGCTACCGCCTTGATCGCGAGTTTTCCAGCGCTCAAGAAGCTATCGCGTTATCTGCCATGTACGGCGCCAACCACTTCTCTGAGGTGCGAGGTATTGCCACCCTCACCGAACGAGGCGTCACTCCAACTATGATGTCCAGACTGTCGTCCGGCTTACCCATTTTTGGGCTCAGCCGACAGCACAAAACACTGCAACGGTTGGCGTTGTGCCGTGGTGTGATTCCCCTCTATTTCGACGCTACCGCATTTGCAGCTGAGGATATTGAGAGCCGTGTCATGGAGTTTTTACTGGACGGCGGCTATTTAAGTCGAGGCGATTTCATATTATTGACGATGGGCAGTACGATGGGGAAGACGGGTACAACCGACCTCCTTAAGTTTTTACCTGTCGAATAACCCCAATTATTGCGTAATAAGTGCCATAAATCGCAAATTATTTCGTAAAACAGGGTGCACCTAGTGCTACACTCAGGGTGTTATGTTGTTCGTTCTCTCTCGGGAGGCGGAAGCTAAACACCGGGAAGAACCCGTTCCAACCTCGACGCATGGTGTCATGCCATCGTTCGGGGGTAATTAATGAAACAAAGGTACACTCAATGTCACAAGTTACAGGCACCGTAAAGTGGTTTAACGAAACCAAGGGTTACGGATTTATAGAGCAAGAAGGCGGCCCCGACGTATTCGTCCACTTTAGTGCAATTCAAGGTGATGGTTTTAAGACCCTCACGGATGGCCAAAAAGTTCAGTTTACGGTAGCAACGGGTCAGAAAGGCCCACAAGCTGAGAACGTAGTTCCCGCTTAATCAGCAATAAGATCTATGCAACGCAAAGGGGCTCCTACAGAGCCCCTTTTTTTATATTCAGAAATGTGAGTAGCTGAGTACGCAGGTACTATTGTGCAGCTATTGTTTAGATGTCTCTAGCCATTTCTTTCTGACGCTCTTCTTCGCTAGAGATGTACCGAATCCACTGCCGGGCGTACTTTTCAGAGCGCTTGTCTTTTGCAGCATCTCTAAACGCCTTCTTCGCACTCTTGTAGTCACCCAGATTGAAGTGGGCCATGCCCAGCACTAACCTCGCCGAGTCGGGTCGCTTAACCCCCCCTTTAGCAAGTCCTTTGCTAACAGCACCAATAGCCTTCTGGTGCTGATCACTATCGAGATAAACGTTACCCAAACGGGTGTACAGCTCGCCCTTCTCAGAAAGTTCGGCGGCCTTCTCCATGTTCGGAATCGCCTTATCAACCTCTTGAGCCTGACGCCAGGCGCTGCCTGTCAGCTCAAAGTTCTTTGACTTCTCTTCAACAAGTTCATCCTTGAACCCCTGCTCCATGACCTTAGCCGCGGGATAGGGAACTTCAGCGTTCAAATAAAGATAAGCGACCTGTACCAGCTCCGAGCTCTTATCAAGCAAACCTTGCAGATAGGCAGTTTCCATCATTGCAAGCTGCCTGGGCTCATCCTTCTTCTCACCGTACAAATGGGACGCCTGCACCCAGTACTGCTTTTTCGGGTAGTACTCAATCAGCGTGTAAAGAGTCGCCAATGCGTTGTCATGATCATTTTTATCGAAGTAAAGAAAGCGTGCCAGGTTGTACCACTGCTCTTTGGGCAACTTACCTTCAACCTCATACATTGAGATAGCCGTCTCAACGTTATTAAGCGCACTGTCGTAATCCTTAATCTGGTAATAGCCCTGGGCCAACAGAATATAAGCGGTAGCGTTGGGTTTATCGGACAGCTCAAACCACTCTAGCAAGGCGTCAATACCCGGGCGCCACTCCTCCTGCACAAAATACAGTTGCGCCACGGTGAACTTGGTGTTGATTTCCATAGCGAGGGGGATGTCGGGCTGTGCGACAACCTGCTTGTAGTAACCAAGAGCCCCTTTGTAGTCCTCTGCGGAGTAGCGCAAAAACGCATACAAATTATAAACGTTGGCCAACTCGTAGCTGTTGAGTGCTCGCTTACCTTCACCGGCAATCATCTGGTCAAGAACCTGCTGCGCGCTAACGTAGTCTTTCGCCTCTGCAAATGCCTGTGCTTCTGCCAGCTTTTCGTACACTTTGTTACGCAGGGCTGGGGTGCGACGTGTTTCGCGCTCCTTTTTGGCCTGGCTCTTATCTTGCGCGTGAGCTGAAGATACCCAACCCAGAGTGAGGGCTTGATCAACAACAACACCAGCACCCGTCATAGCGACTGCAAGAAAAGCGGTTCCTAAAATTCTCTTCATATTCTAGATGCCCTAACCTTTACGATCTATTGCTCTAGTTCGTAGGTAAACTTATTTTGAACGCCAGCGACTTCGATAGGCTCGCCATCGACCACGCGGGGCTTGTACTTGAACTTGGTAGCCGCCTTTACAGAAGCGCGATCGAAAATACCCGAGGGCTGGCAGTCGACTGCTATCGGATCACGAATTGACCCTGTTTTTGTCACCGTATACTCGACAATGCAGTACCCGGAAATACCGCGAGTCTGCGCGCGACGGGGGTAAATGGGTGCCACCTTTACAATAGGTAGATATTCCCCGTCTCCCGAAGACATTCCCGACGAGTTGAGCTTAAGCGAAATACCCGTAGTTGGCGCATTGTTAACCACGCCCATGTCAACGTCGCTATCAAATTCGATCGGCTCAAGATCGGGCGGTGGCTCTTCTGGGTCTTCAATCTTCTCGGGTAAAACTTCCTTAAGATTGGTCTCAATAACCTTATCAGGGACCACGATGTCGGCGATTTTTCTCGCCTTGGAGTCTTCCTGCTTAAAATCTCTGTCGACTAGGCTCTGCATGATGTAGAACAAACCTATTGCGACAGGTATCGCGAGCAATCCGCCAACAATAATGCGTACTGAACTACCCATCTCTATTAAGCCTCATCATCAGTCGAGATACAGGGAGGGGCGGTTAACACCGGGCGCACGATATCAATAAGCTCCTCAACCGCGTATGCCGGTGTTTCACGATCCACCTGTACAACAATATTTGCCTGCGGAGCTTCTTTCTTTGCCGCCTCAGCAGTTCGCAAAGCTTTGTCTAGCTTCAGCTTGTTCTTGTTGTAATAAATATCGCCCCGCGCATCAACAGCAAAAATGATCGTGCCACGAGCGCATGCCTCCGTGGTAGTTGCCTGCGGTTTGAAAATCTCGACGCCGGGTTCTTTCACGAAGGAGGAGGTCACGATAAAGAAAATCAACATGATGAACACAACGTCCAACATGGGGGTCAAATCAATTTGACCTTCCTGCTCTGATGACTGCCGCCGAGAGGTCTGATCTCGCATACTCATGCCGTACCCCTCACTTACTGCTTGCCCAGTTGACGACGCCCACGCCCGACTCACGGGCTGCGTCAGCAACGTCTACGACCACACCAGCTTCGGCGCCTTTTTCAACTTTTACTGTAACAGGAGCCTCTGGATCCTCGGCAAGCAACCGTTGAATATTGGCTCGAACAGCCCGAACGTCAACTCGGCGGTTTTCCATCCAAATTTGATTATCTGCCGCAACCTCAACAACGATGCTCACAGAGTCGTCTGGATCAGACTGCTGGTTGTCGTCTGGCCGGTTAACTTCGATGCCTGCTTCTTTGATAAACGAAGCAACAACGATGAAAAAGATCAGCATGATAAAAACAACGTCGAGCATCGGAGTTAGATCGATCTCAGCTCCGTCGTCTTCCTGCTGTTTGGCAATTCTGCGCATGGCTAACTACTCCTCCCGAGTACCAACTCAGTGGTCAGACGTGAGTTGATCTTCGAGGAACATCTGCTCGCGGCTAGCAACCCGCTGCAGGTAAGTATTTGCAAATAAACCCGATAGCGCCGCGACCATACCCGCCATGGTTGGGATCGTTGATTTCTCAACACCACCCGCCATTGACTTGGCATCTCCGCCACCGGTCACTGCCATTACGTTGAACACTTCAATCATGCCCGTAACGGTGCCTAACAAGCCGAGAAGCGGACACAAGGCAACGCATGTCGTAATGACATTCATGTTGTTGTTGATCATGTCACGACTACTTGAAAGCATTTTTTGACGAATCTGCTTCGCGTTCCATGATCGTCGTTCACTGCGATTTTCCCAAATGGACACAACCTTCGCCCGGTCATTACGCCAAGTGGCTGAGAAGTACCAAAGCCGCTCGAAGATCAGCGTCCACATGAAAAATACGAGTATCGCGATCAACCATAGGACGTTACCGCCTTTTTCCATGAACGCGAATATGACATCAAAAACCCCTGGCATCGAAACTCCCCTCAGCCTTTCGCTTAGCGATTGTGCTCGCGCTCAGCGTGCTCTGCCACGATTCCGGTTGCCTGCTCATTGATCACGTGAATAATTCTTTGAGCACGCCCGTTAACAATGGTATGGAGCAATACTGTGGGAATAGCAACCAACAGACCCAGTACCGTAGTCACCAACGCGCTGGAAATACCGCCCGCCATCGCCTTGGGATCACCGGCACCAAAGATCGTGATGGCTTGGAAGGTTATAATCATGCCTGTAACCGTTCCTAGCAGTCCCATAAGCGGGGCCACCGCAGCAATGATCTTTAGCAGCGTCAGTCCAGCTTCAAGCTGGGGCGTCTCGCGAAGTACACCCTCTGCCATTTTGAGCTCAAGGGTCTCTGGATCCATATCGGGCTTGTCTTCATGAATCTTCAGTACTCGGCCCAATGGGTTGTTAGAGTTAGCCGTGTTGGACTTCAGCTGGCTGGAGACCTTGGTGCTAACCATAGTGAGTACTAGCACGCGATATATCGCGAGCAAGAAGGCAAAAACGCCCACTGCTGTAATCGCGTAACCAACATAGCCACCCTGATGCCACCGCTCTTCTAGCGTAGGACTATCAATAATAGCGGCCAAGAAAGAACCTCCGGTCGGACCCGTAGGGTCAACACCAAACTGGTGCAAACCCGATGACGAACCCGCCAACTCATTGGCTTGGCCACCGAAAGCGCCGCCTGGCTGTCGAGGCAACTCGCTCAACTTACCGTTGGCGTAGGCCAGATAGTTACCGTTCGCGTCGATCACGTTAAACGCGCCGACCCGCACGACTTCACGCTGACTTAGCTCACCTGACGGTGTTGCTACTTCAGCCGTAAACTTGGCAATCGAACCCTGCTCCTTAACTTCACGCAGTAATTCGTACCAAACACGCTCAATCTCAGCAACGCTGGGAAGCTTGTCCGATCCGCTCATTTTAGCGATCAGGGCCTTCATGAACACTTCTCGGCCTGGGTACTGGGAAGAGACCAAAGACACGTCCATCTGTGACGCAAGATCGCCTGTTGCAGCAGTCAAGTGTCCAAACAGCTCTGACAGTGTGCCCAAGCGCTCTTTAAGTTGCTCCTGCTTGGCAGCGATGAGCAATTCATTATCTTCAAACTGCTTCTCGAGCCGTGCCGAACGCCGCTCTTCATTAGTGCGCTCTTGCTCCGCGCGACGTAACTCGCCTGCCTGGGTGGCTTTATTTTCAGTAAACCGGCGCTCGCGCGCGGCGTTATCAGAGGAGGCACGCGCCTTGCCCTCTTTAACCAAGCCTAATAATTGATTGAGGTTTTCAGCTGCAACCTCTTGCGGTGTAGGACCTGCAGGGACTACCGGCGCCTCTTCCTGTGCCAAGGCACCTGTCGAAGCCAGGGCTCCCGCAACAATAAGGGCTGATGCTTTAATAAACTGCGCAGTCATCTTAATTCGCCTCCGGCGCCGCTACCGGCATATTCAAGAGTTCTATGGTGGCTTGCTTCTTCGCGATGCGAACCCCTTTTCGTACTGCAGCGGCATAATCGCCGGCAGGCAAAGCCTCCCACGTGCCGCTACCCGTATCCCATGCGCCAGTTTCGGCACCATCGGTTGTTTGATACACCAATGAGATGCGTCCTATGCGCAAAATATCGACCTCGCGGGGCGTGCCGTTAATTTCGATAGTGTCGCTGTAAGATTCAATGCCTCGACCGTATTGCAGCTCGATGGAGTAAAGCTCCAGAACTTGGCGGAAGGCCTCTGCCGCAGTCACATCGGACCGATCGAGGTTATTTCGCACGGCCTCAATGTTGCCTAGGCGCGTATCAAGATCGAAGGGCATATCCAAATTAATGAATTGCTCCAAGCCGTCAAGCATGCGGCCCACCAGAGGCGGTATCTGGCGCTGAATAACAGCTGCCTCTGATATTGAACCATCAATATCAGCGATACGACGGTTCTGGTTAGCGATTTGCCGCTCGAGACGCGCGTTGTAGACGCGCAGGCCATCGACCTGCTTCATCACGGTCTTGTAGTCAGACAATAGGTCTCGGGTTTCGTCAGCAAGCCGATCAATTTTAGCTTGGGACGATTTAGCTTCAGCAGTGCGCTGCTTGCCAACATCGAGAATTTGGTCAATGGACGCGGCGTTTGAGGACGCTGCGACACCCAGGGCGCCGCTGGCGACGCAGGCCGCGAGCAGAACGGTTTTGAATCGGTGCATTGTCATGGGGTCGATACTTCCTCTCAGTAGGCAGTTAATACCTTTGGCCTTGTGAGCCAAAGACGCTGATCTAAGGTTTTTTATTAGCGCATGACGAAGATTTTTACTTATATACTACGTTCAAGCGACATCTAGACCTCGACTCTACCTGAGCCAAGGCGGCTAAATCAATCCGGAATAACACTTCTCTGTTCCTTCCGGGGGCTGCAGATTAACCACACCGGACGAATTCCACAACACTAAAATCATGGCTGTTTCTCGACCCCCCGGGAAAAAGTTCACGACTCTGCTCTTTCCAGTCACGTAAAACCGAAAGATCAAAGGTCGCGTCACCGTCTACGTTGCCATGTACCAACGTGATAAGGAGGCGATCCGCTTTGGGCAGGCATAGCCGATAAATCTCGGCACCACCAACCACGCAAATCGCTGCAGAACCGTCAATCAACGCCTGAGCCTGAGCTCTAGCTAACGCTTCATCAACGCTGGTGAGTACCGTGACACCCGGCGCATGCCAAGTAACATCGCGGGTCAACACTAAATTAGTTCTGCCTGGGAGCGGCCGACCGACAGATTCGAAAGTCTTGCGGCCCATCAATATAGGGCAGCCCATTGTCGCTCTTTTAAAGTGCTGTAAATCATCGGGCAGATCCCAGGGCAGGGCATTACCGCGCCCGATCACACCGTTTTCGGAAACCGCCAGCACCAAAACCACAGGAACGTTTTCATCTGTTTCTTGTAAATCCATCATTAAATGGCCACCGGCGCAGAGATATGTGCCTGGGGGTTGTAACCTTCCAGTGCAAAATCCTCGAAATTATATTCAAACAAAGTATCAGGCTGCCTCAATAGCTTCAGCGTAGGCAGCGGGCCGGGAGTTCGTGACAGCTGCATCTCGACCTGATCTGCGTGGTTGCTGTAGATATGGGCGTCGCCTATGGAGACCACCACATCTGCAACCCCCAAGCCCGCCTGTTGTGCAAGCATGTGCGTCAGTAGCGCCACCGAAGCAATATTGAACGGCAACCCCAAAAAAGTATCACTAGAACGGATAAACAACAGTGTCGATAGTTTTCCGTCAACCACATAAAACTGGTAGAGCAGGTGGCACGGAGGCAGCGCCATACGACCGGCACGCACATTGTCTTGAGGTGACAGCGTTTCATCGGGAAGATATTCGACATTCCATCCGTGAAAGAGAATGCGTCGGCTGTCAGGGCGATTTTTGAGGCAATCGAGTACATAAGCCAGCTGATCGATCTCACCACCGTCTCGGGTTGGCCAGCGCCGCCATTGGGCGCCATATAACGGCCCCAACTCACCCTGCTCAGTAGACCATTCGTCCCAAATAGAGACGCCATGTTCCTTTAGCCACGCGGTGTTGGTATCACCCTTGAGAAACCAAATGAGTTCGTTAGCCACGCTTTTAAAGTGCACTTTTTTGGTCGTCAACAATGGAAAACCATGATTGAGGTCAAAGCGAAGTTGCCGCCCAAAAAGTGAGCGCGTTCCAGTGCCAGTGCGATCGGTGCGGACAGCACCGTGGTCACGAATGTCTCTCAGCAAATCTAAATAGGCGTGCATCAGGACCCTCCAGAAAATGAATAGCTTCGTTATTGCTTACGGCTGCGATAGGCATAATGGAGCAGCCACAGGCCCAAAAGAAGCATAGGCAGGCACAACAGCTGACCTCGGGTGAGCCAACCAAAAGCCTGAAAGCCTAGATGGGCGTCGGGCTCTCGAAAAAACTCTGCAATAAACCTCAGTGCTCCGTAGCCCACAAGAAAGACCCCAGCTACCGACCACTGGGGACGTGGCCGTAGGCTAAAGACCCATACCAAAAGAAACAGCAGGCACCCTTCCAGCGCAAACTGATAGAGCTGCGAGGGGTGACGGGGCAAAGCCAAAGGATCTCTGGGAAAAATCATGGCCCAAGGCACATCAGTAGGGCGCCCCCAAAGCTCTTGCCCAATAAAATTGCCCAAACGTCCCAGAGCGAGCCCTACAGGTGCAAGGGGCGCCACAAAATCTGCAACGCCTGCGAACGCAATATTGTGACGGCGACCAAATACCCAAAGGGCTGTGATCACGCCCAGTAGTCCCCCGTGAAAGGCCATTCCGCCCTCCCAGACACGAAAAAGCCACATCGGGTCGTCGAGCCAACGGTCAAAGCCATAAAACAAAACGTACCCGAAACGCCCCCCCACGATGATGCCGACGGCAGCGTAAAAAATAAGGTCATCAACCTGAGCGCGGGCTATCGGTGAATCTGCGCGCTCCGCACGACGGCCGGCCATCCACCAGGCAAAGAGCAATCCGCCCAAATAGGTTAAGCCATACCAGTGCACCTTCAGGGGCCCCAGACTCAACGCCACCGGGTCTATTATTGGATAGTCGATCACTCAGTGCGCTCCTGTCCGGGCCTGACGTAGCGCTCCAAGCCTCTACGCTGCATTAACTCGTCGAGCAGGAGTTTGACCTCTTTAACCGAATGTAGTCCTGACAATTGCTCCAGCACCGCTTTAGCCTCGCCAAGTGTCACGGAGCTCAGTACCTTTTTTACCCTTGGTAGGCTCGCAGCATTCATGGAAAGTTGATCGAAGCCCATGGCGATCAACACGGGGGTGGCCCGGGGATCCCCCGCCAGCTCGCCACAGATACTCACCGGGCAAGACCGCTGGTGGGCATCTCGGCAGATTTTAGCCAAGGCTCCCAACACCGCAGGGTGCAAGCCGTGATACATGTCCGCAACCCGCGCATTGGTGCGGTCCACTGCCAACAGATACTGGGTCAAGTCATTGGACCCCACCGATAAAAAATCGAGTCGATGGGCTAAAGCGTCGGTGAGCCAAACCGCTGAAGGCACCTCTATCATTGCGCCCACAGGAGGGAATTTTTGCGTGTAACCCTCAGCAACCACCTCGTCATGACAGCGCTGAATTAAAGCCAAAGATTCCTCAACTTCCTCAATCGCAGAAATCATAGGTAATAAAATTCTTAAATTACCCAGACCCTCATTGGCTTTCAGCATCGCTCTGATCTGCGCCAAAAATATTTCGGGATGATCAAGGGTGACCCGAACTCCGCGCCAACCCAAAAATGGATTGTCTTCACTGATTGGAAAATACGGCAAGGATTTGTCGCCGCCGATATCGAGGCTGCGCATGGTAACCGGTGCAGGTGCAAAAGCTTCGAGTTGCTCACGGTAAAGCTGCCGCTGTTCTTCTTCACTGGGAAATTTGTCACGCAATAAAAAGGCAACTTCGGTTCTGTAGAGCCCAACGCCATCAGCCCCCGACTCCAAAGCCCTCGGTAAATCGGCCGTCAAGCCAGTGTTCACCCATAACGGAACGTTGTGGCCATCTAGGGTTTGGCTGGGCTCATTGCGTAATACCGACAGCTCTTCTGATAGCGCCAGGTCGTCATCGACTAATTGCTGGAATCTCCGCAAAACCTCCTGCGGCGGGTTGATGTAAACCCGACCGTTGTGACCATCAATCACCAGAGTCCGAGCATCAAGCCGACTGTAGGGCAAATCAGCTGCGCCCATAACGGCGGGCACGCCCATACCCCTAGCAATAATGGCCGCATGACTGTTCGCAGAGCCTCGCAGGGATACTACGCCCACAAGATGATCTCTAGGCACTTCACCCAATGCCGATGCGGTTATCTCTTCAGCAATTAGAACAGTTTTCTCTGGCCAGTCCCGTCGATTTTCTGAGTCATCCTGAAGATAAGTGAGAACCCGGGTGCCAAGATCTCGAACATCAACTGCACGCTCCCTTAAATAGCTATGCTCCATGCGCTCGAAATGCTTGATGTGTGTTAAAAGTACCTGACTCAACGCCCCTTGTGCCCACTCACCAGATTTGATGAGAGAGGCAACCTCACCTCCAAGGGTGGAATCATCGAGAATATTTAAATAAACGCCAAACAGCGCATGATCTTCAGCCGACAGCTCATGCTTTAAGTTGTCAGATACTATTTCGATATCATCCCGCACACGAGCCAACGCCGCGCGGAAAGCACGTAACTCTGCTTTACGATTTACCGCCTTGCGTGAGGGTACCGCGGCCAGGTCAGCAGTTGGCGAGACAA
Organism: Luminiphilus sp. nBUS_16; assembly: GCF_051201645.1. Lineage (GTDB taxonomy): Bacteria > Pseudomonadota > Gammaproteobacteria > Pseudomonadales > Halieaceae > Luminiphilus. Next base: position 3,425,243 of record NZ_CP179205.1, read on the forward strand.
ATACCCCCTCACCGATGCCAATGCCAGGGGAGCCAGCCACGCCCACAATGCGTGTGATTGTTTTTGAGCTGGTGTCTGGCAATGCAGCCAAGCCAGACACTTCAGCGTGAGCAATGATGCCCGCCAGTTGTGCCGAAATGGTGATTAGAAAAGCTTCCTCGTCATCACTAAAGCGTCGCGAGTCGGCCTGCTGAACAATCAACACACCCAGCAGATCTCGTTGGTGGATGATGGGGGCGCCCATGAAGCTGTTAAAACGCTCCTCTCCCAACCCGGGCACCAGTTGAAAGCTGGGATGGGCGCTGGCGTCTTCGAGATTCAGCATTTCTCCACGAGTCGCTACCCACCCCACAAGGCCCTCGGTTCTCGCCAGAGAAAATGCTCCGATTTTGTCGCGATTCAGGCCTTCCGTCGCTCGGAAAACTAAGCGCGTGGTCGCTCTGTCAGAGAGGTAGACCGTACACACATCAGTGGCCATCGCCTGTCGGACCTCATGAACAATAAGCGATAATGCCTGCTCGAGGTCATCAGCCTCACTAACCGCCTGAACAATTTTGCGTAGGGTTTCAATCACCGCTTGCCACCCCGACGTGCTCGGCGGCGAGGTAGCAGAGCGGGTAACAAGGCTCCCAAAGCTTCGCGATAAACCTCGCGCTTAAAATCAACCACGCCAGTCAACGGATACCAATAGCTCACCCAGCGCCAGTCATCGAACTCGGGCTTGGGGTAAGCGTCGAGTTTGACAGCGGCATCTCCAGCCAAGAGGCGCAGCAAAAACCAGCGTTGTTTCTGACCAATGCACACCGGTCGCTCGCGACGACGCACGTAACGCTCCGGCAGGCGGTAGCGCAACCAGTCAGAGGTCTGTCCTAAGATGCTTACGTCGTCGGGCTGGAGCCCGACTTCCTCATCGAGCTCGCGATACATCGCCTGCTCGGGGCTCTCACCACCGTGAATGCCGCCCTGAGGAAATTGCCATGAATCGCGCCCGCCAACGCGCCGACCCCAAAGCACATCACCATCCTCGTTGACTACGATAATGCCAACGTTGGGGCGAAACCCTTGTTTGTCTATGACACGCTCTTTATCAGAACCGGCCAATGCGGTGCTCCTGTTTTGGGTTTGTGGGACCTCTGCGATCAGGATATTCTTCCACAAAGCGGCGGTCCTCGCCTTAGCAACTTGAGAAAACTCAAACTGGAGCCCAATTGGCCCTCGCAATCTTCGACCTCGACAATACCCTAATTGCCGGTGACTCAGACCACCGCTGGGGGGAATTTATTTGTGCCATTGGCTTAGTCGAAGCCACTCAGCATTCCGCCCAGAACGACAGCTTTTTACAAGCTTATCAGGATGGCACCCTCGATATATTTGCCTATCTAGACTTTGCCTTGGGCCCGCTCGCAGGCCTCAAAACCCATGAAGTCGCCGTTTTGCAGCAAGAATTTATGGATGACTGGGTCGAACCTCTGATTCTATCCGCCGCTGAGGACCTGCTAGAAAAACACCGAAGGCGGGGTGATACCCTGCTGATCATCACTGCAACCAATACCGTTGTGACCCGGCCCATCGCCGACCGCCTAAACGTTAAGCATCTTATTGGCTGCGAGGCCGAGTGCCTCGATGGCGTCTATACTGGGCGCCCCACGGGCATTCCCTCGTTTCAGGAGGGCAAAATAACCCGCCTGAAAGAGTGGCTTAAAACCCAAGACACCCCGTGGGAAACCAGCCACTTTTACAGTGACAGCCATAATGACCTGCCCCTGCTACAGTGGGTGGACCAACCCTACGCCGTTGACCCCGACTCCAAGCTACATGCGATTGCCACAGCCCGAAGCTGGCCAATTCTCTCTTTGCGATGACGTTTATTGTTTAACGCTGGCAATTGCCAGCGATTCGGTCAAGCCAGATTAATCTTCGCCAGTACAGGCATCGGCATAATCATCGGCCGTCAACATGCCCTCTAACTCGCTGAGATCCTCTACCTTCACCCTAAAAAACCATCCATCGTTGTAAGGGTCACTGTTGATTAACTCGGGCTCGTCCTCGAGGTTCTCATTGAGCGCAACCACCTCACCCGTTACAGGAGAATAAATGTCTGATGCGGCCTTAACCGACTCAACAAGCCCCGCTTGATCTCCACCCGCGAGCTGGTCACCGATGCCGGGCAACTCAACATACACCACGTCACCTAAACTCTCCTGCGCATGTTCGGATATGCCCACGGTTACCGTGCCATCCTCTTCAATACGGGCCCATTCGTGGCTTTTGGCATACTTCAGTTCCGACGGATTATTACTCATCACTTCATCTCACTACTGCTTGGTTAAATTCGATCACTTGTGATCGGCTCTTTAAAAACGTCATGGCACTGCAATGCAAATACTCACTGGAAAACATCGGCGGTCGCTGCAACCGAAATTACGTCAAAGCCTGTCGGGCGAGCCAGTTCTTAAGGGGCGTCGCTGCATCAGTCCAGGATAAACCCATGTTACGAGCCACTCTGATGGCTGGATGCGTGGAGCCGAATCCGCGTTTGAAGGCTTCCATTGCTGACATCATTAACAGGTTGTCGGTTTTTCTGCGGCGCTGATAGCGACGCAACGTCCGCTCGCTTCCCAGTGCGACTCCCTGTTGCCACGCCCGTCCTATCTCTTCTGACAGCACGGCAACATCCTTGAGGCCAAGATTAATACCCTGTCCCGCCAAGGGGTGAATACTGTGTGCCGCGTCACCCACCAAGGCAACCCCTTGATGCACATAATCGACAGCGTGGCACTGGCGAAGCGGGAACACCCCTCGTCGGCCTATAGCCTCCACAGCGAGGCTGTTAGAGGCAAGTGCCAAATTCAGCTGGGCCAAAAATGCGTCGTCATCCAAGCTCTGTAGCGGCTCCCACTGAGGGTCATCTACAGACCAAACGATGGAACATAGCCGCGGATCCGATAAGGGAAGCAATGCAAGAGGCCCGGCATCTAAAAATGCTTGATAACAGGTTTTTTTATGTTCTTCGGTGAGTCTCACCGTAGCAACAATAGCGTGCTGGTGATACGACCATGTCCGAACAGCAAAACCCGCGAGGTCCCGGGTGCGTGATCTTGCGCCATCGGCACCCACGAGCAACGCCGCCGTTAAGTGTCGCCCCTGATGTGTCTCCATAGTGACCGCGTCATGCTGTGATAAATCTGCAGCCTCTAAACTGTCCTCCCAGCACACCCGAATGTTGGTATGTTCATTAATTTTCTTCAGCAGCGCCTGAACCGTGACGCGGTTTTCAACGATATGCCCCAGCAGTGGCACTTCCAAAGACTCTGCAGAAAAAGCGATGCGACCCGTACCTGCACCATCCCAAACCGCCATATCGGTATAGGGACCAACCCGGTGCTGCTCCATTTCCTGCCAAACACCTCGCTCAGCCAACCATGCAGCCGATGAAGGTGTGAGCGCGCTGACCCTTGCGTCCCAACCCGCAAGATCTGAGACGCGAGGAGGCGCCGAGGGCTGACTGCCCGCCTCAATAATTGTGACCTTCATACCCTGCTGGGCCAACCCTAGTGCCAGAGACAACCCCGCGATTCCCGCACCCACAATCACTATATCGCTACTTTCAGCGGCAGCCATCAGTGACGCCCCTCATGCACTAGATCCATACCCTTGCCCGTACCACGCCGAGCGATAGTCCTACGTAACGGCACCAGCAGATCTAATCCTACGAGCGCGGCATCCCTCGGGAGGTCTAAAAAGACACCTCGAGACCGGAAGAGGGTGGCAAGAAAATCCGTAGCGCGGGTGGTCTCTTGCTGGTCCTTGGCAACTGCAGATTCGTACTGTCTTAGCGCCGGGAGTGACAGAGCGTCCTCGCCGCGACCTCGAGTCACAGCCAGTGTCTGGGCTAAACGGCTGGCATCGCGCAAGGACAGGTTGAACCCCTGGCCAGCAACAGGATGCAAAGTATGTGCTGCATTTCCCGCTATCACGATGCCTGCGCGGACCTGTTCTCGGACCGAAATTCTGGATAAGTCCCAAGCGGTGCGGCGACCCACATCAGTCAATCGCCCCAACCGCCAGCCTACAGCTCGCTGCAAAGCCTGCAAAAATTCGGCGTCGTCAGCCCCCTCGAGAGCACGGGATTCATCAGGGTGCATGGACCAGATTAGGTTGTAACGCTGGCTACCGGAAACGTCATCGGGCAGCGGCAGTAGCGCTATCGGCCCATGCTCAGTAAAGCGCTCCCAAGCGGTACCCTTTGACACGCCTTCAAAACGAACGTTGGCGGCCACCGCCCTCTGTTTTACATCCCGCCTCACCATATTTACGCCTAAGTGATGGCATAACGATGAATCAGCGCCATCGGCGATCACCACCAAATCAGCAACAATAGGGGCCTCTTCACCTCTCAAGATTGCAGGACTAGCGCCGCTGACATCGACACCCGTTACGCCAGCGGGGGCTTGCAGTACAACACCACTGTCAGCAGCAAGTTTGAGGAGCGCAGCGCCAACAAAGTGGTTCTCTACAACATAACCGAGGGCCGCTTCCCCAACGTCACTCGCCTCCATAACAGCGCTGCCAAAACGACCGCGACTTGAGACATGAATGGCCTTGATAGCGGCTCCAACAGCCTCAATTTGCGGCCAAATACCCCAGGACGTTAGGATATCTCGACTTGCTAGATTTAGTGCTGTCGCTCGAGAATCGAGGGCACTGGGCGCGCCAGAGGGTAGAGCTCGGGCCTCCAGCACTCGCACCGCAGCCGATGGCAGGCTGCGCTTGAGGGCTATTGCAAAGGCAAGCCCCACCATACCTCCGCCGACAATTTCGACTCGCACGGGGGCGTGCTTAGCTCGCTGCCATGAGCTTTTCAATGCCTTCAATGGTTTTAGGCACGCCATCGGTGAACACTTCGCAGCCCTCGGCAGTTACCGCAACATCATCTTCAATACGCACCCCAATACCCCGCCACTTCTTGGCCACTTTGTTGTTAGTGGGCGATACATAGATGCCGGGCTCAATGGTGAGAACCATTCCAGGCTCGAGCTGTCGCCATCTGCCATCGATTCGATAGTCACCGACATCATGCACATCCATACCCAGCCAATGGCCCGCGCGATGCATGTAGAAGTCTTTGTACGCCTCTGCCTTTATCAGGTCTTTTTCGTTACCTTTTAGCAGGCCAAGCTCAACGAGGCCTCGGGTAATCACACGAACCGTTGCATCGTGAGGTTGATTCCAAGTATTCCCCGGCTTCACCTTGGCTATCGCGGCCAGTTGCGCCTTGAGGACAACCTCATATAACGCTCGTTGCTCAGGGCTGAAGCGCCCGTTGACCGGAAACGTCCGCGTAATGTCTGCGGCATATCCCTGGTATTCGCAGCCCGCATCAATCAAGACAAGGTCTCCGTCTCGCAGCTTGTCGCGGTTCTCGGTGTAGTGCAGCACGCAGGCATTCTGTCCGCCGCCAACAATACTGTTGTAGGCGGCCGCCCTCGCACCATTTTCGACAAACTCATGGAGAATGGCGCCCTCAAGGTGATACTCGTACCGGCCTTCACGGCTTTCGCGCATGGCTCGGCAATGCGCCTCTGCTGAGATCGCGCCCGCGCGTCGCATTATTTTCAACTCTTGAGCTGTTTTAAACAGCCGCTGCTCATGCAACAGAAAAGCCAAGTCGGTGAAGTCGCCCGGAGGCTTCGCACCCGTTCTGATCTGGCGTCGAATCTGATTAACCCAGCCCATAACTCGACGATCAAAGTCATCGTTGTGACCCATAGAATAGTAAATATGCTGCTTACTCTCCAAGAGCCCTGGCAAAATATCGTCGATGTCCTCAATAGGGAAAGCGTCATCCATACCGAATTCAGCAACGGCGCCTTCCGGACCCGCTCGATAGCCATTCCATAACTCCATTTCGGGGTCACGATCCCGACAAAAAAGTACAACTTGGCCTGCTCTGCGGCCGGGGATCAGCACCAAGACACCATCCGGCTCATCAAAGCCCGTGAGGTACAAAAAGTCGCTGTCTTGGCGGAAAGTGTATTCGGTGTCCCGGCTGCGCGTGCATTCTCGAGCAGCGGGCACTAGAGCAATGCTGTTGGGCTCCATCATTGCCATTAAGTTTTTACGACGGCGGCTGTACTCGGCTTTGCTGATATTCACGTGGCTTCCTTCTCGGTGGTTAACTTAGTCCTGATGACTCAAGGCATCAGTCAATATATTCAGGGCCGCAAGTCGAAGATAGTCAATCAACTCCTCCAACTCCCGCTCGTTGTCATCGCTTTCTTCTTCGCTGATATCAACTTGTGCAATCGCAGCAAAATCCTTCAGCGAGTCTGCCGTATTGGGGTCAACCGGCTCCGATGCCGCATCAGCCGCTGCAACGGCCTGAGTAAAGCCGGTCAAAAATCCTGTCGCCCAGCGACCGAGCGAGGTCAATCGTATGTCAAAGGCTTCGTCGTCTTCAGGAAGCAGTGGGCCGAAAGCAAAATCGGTATCTCGAGCTGCAGACAGGGTCGCAGCCAGTAAACGCGTTGCGAAGTCCGCCGATTCTCCGTGTAAATCCACGGCCAGTGCCTTTTCCAGTAGACCCAACGCCGCGGTCCTCTGTTCATCGGTGTCGTGAGCCATTCCGGCTGCCAGCAATCCGGTTGCTGCCCCGTGGAGCTCTGAAGGGTTCAGCATGAGCCCAACACCCAATAGCACATCGGCTGACTCTTGCCAGTCGGGCATGGTTTCGTAGTCACCTAGGGCATCGAGCACAACGTTTTCTCCTCTGGCCCGGCGGTACAAACAACCCATTTGCTTCGCATATCGCCGAACTTCTCAACTCATTCTTCGCTTTATCGGCCAGAACACTGATATGTCTCACTTTTCATAGCATTGACCCACCGCGTCGGCAGCACATATAGTGCAGGATAACCTCATCAAGTGTAATGGCCGTGGCTGAGAAACTCATCCAATCTTTGGAAAAGAAAATCTCCGACCTCATTGAATTAAGCAATGAGTTGAATCGTGAAAATAGGCAGCTCAAATTGCGCACGGCTGAATTACAGCGTGAACGCAAAGAATTACTGGAGCGACAGCGTCAAGCTGGCGACTTTATTAACGGATCCCTCGAGCGTCTGCGCAAAATTGAGGGCGGGTTATGAGTCGCACTCCGACCCTAACCGTTGAAATACTCGATAAAGAGTATCAAGTCGCTTGCCCGCCTGAGCAGGAGTCCGAACTCCTCTCCGCCGCACATCACCTCGACCAGCAAATGCGGGATATTCGAGCGGCAGGGAAAGTCATTGGTTTAGAGCGCGTTGCCATTATGGCCGCCCTAAACCTCAGCCATGAAGTTCTGAGCCTTCAGGGCGGCAAAGCACCAAAACCCTTTGATGGCCATGAAGATCGGTTGAAGACGCTCGCAAGCAAATTAGACGAAGCTCTTTACCAGTTAAGGCAACTGGAAATCAACTAGCGGCTTTCAGCTATACTATGTTTGCAACCTGGCGTATTGGCCAGACAGTCAGTCCTCGAGCCGATAATGCTACACCCGGGGACCACCGTTTGCTGTTGTTGTGCAAATCCGGCACGTCCGGAGAGCCTGATACAGCACGGCGGTCACCACCTTGAGCCTCAGGGTTCAAGGGCGACACCGTCAGCGGTACGCTGGGTTGCCCTCCAAATAGGTCAAAGCCATGAGTGCCATCACTGCCAAAGCCACATGGCGACGTAAGATGCGGCAACTGCGGGATCAGCAGAGTCCACGGTCGCTGCCACCCCTGCTCCACACACTAACGGCCGCGCCTTGCTGGAAAAATGCTTTGACCATTGCAAGCTATTGCCCGATAGGATCGGAACAGACACCTTCACTCATTGAAAAGGCCGCTGCGAACGAGGGCAAGACATTAGTTTACCCACGGGTTTTGGATTCAGGAAAAATGGTCTTCAAAACGCCAGTGCCCAGAGACACTTTTGAAATCAGCCGCTACGGCATCGATGAACCCCCAGCCACCGCAGACACGCTAGATAGCTCAGAGATAGACCTGTTCTTGATACCACTCTTGGCCTGTGACCAATATGGAACTCGGCTGGGCTATGGTGGCGGTTACTACGATCGACTGCTTAAGACAGCATTGGGTTTCAGATGCGGACTAGGTTTCGATTTCCAACAAGTGACAGATCTCCCCAGAGAGCAGCATGATGTGCGCATGCAGGGCTTTCTTTCGGACTCGGAATTTCAGATTTTCTAAAACACGCTAGGCGAGGGAACTACTGTACGAGAATGCCCGCTTGTTGCGGAGCCATACTGGTATCGGGGGCGGCATCGGTTATGAAAGATCCCGTAACGGCTCCCAAAACAACGACTACCGCAATCACTAATAAAATATCGGGTTTTTTGTGACCCATAGTATTGGCGCCCGTGGAAAATGACTTTCTGCAAACCCGCGCCGAATAAACAGTGACGCGTGTCACAAATTAGCCTGTACAGTGCGCCCTTAGCTATATTTTGTCAATATTTCACAAAATTAATTTTCGGACGCTGCCTTAGGCTTGAGATAGGCCTCATAGGCGGGATTGTTGGTTTCTTCCCAATGGGGATAACCCACATCGGCTAGCACTTTTAACAGGGCAGAACGACGACCATCTGCCAGCCTGAACCCGACCAGGATTCTGCCGTAAGCCGCCCCATGATTGCGGTAATGAAACAAAGAAATATCAAAATCATTACCCAGGGCGTTTAAAAACTTGAGTAGGGCCCCGGGCCGCTCGGGGAACTGGACTCTGAAAACCAACTCATCATCTAAGGTCGAAGAAGCCTGACCGCCCACCATGTGCCTCACATGGAGTTTGGCGGTCTCGTTATCTGTCAGGTTGTCTATCGAATACCCTTTTTTCTCAAGCTTTTGAGTCAATTGCTGCAAGTCTGTGCTGTTCGGGGTTACTGACAACCCAACAAAAACCTGTGCCGCACGATTATCAACATAGCGATAGTTAAACTCTGTGATATTGCGTTTACCCAGCTCACTGCAAAATCGGCGGAAAGCTCCGGCACGCTCAGGAATAGTGACCGAAATAACAGCCTCTCTGCGCTCACCTATTTCCGTGCGCTCAGAGATGTAACGCAACCGATCAAAATTCATATTGGCGCCACTCACAGTAGCCGCCATGGTGGCCCCCCGGATACCGTGCTCCTCTGCGTATTTCTTCATGCCCGCCACCGCTAACGCCCCTGCGGGTTCAGCAATGGCACGCGTATCCTCGAAAATGTCTTTGACACCTGCGCATATTTCATCGGTACTCACGGTGATGATGTCGGTGACGTGACTTTTGATAAGACGCAAAGTTTCTTTACCCGCTTGTGCGACTGCACAGCCATCGGCAAACAACCCAACTTCCCGTAGCCGAACGCGCCGACCCTTATCAAGGGCCGCGCGCACGCAGGCGGCGTCCTCAGGCTCAACACCGATAATTTGAGTTTTAGGCCAGACGTAACGCAAGTAGGTGGCCATCCCTGCGATCAATCCACCACCACCCACGCACACAAACACGTAATCCAAAGGCGCCGGCGCCTGCCGTGTTAACTCCACAGCAACCGTGCCCTGACCTGCAATTACATCTGGGTCATCGAAAGGATGGAGGAAGGTCATGCCCTCGGCATCAACGATTTCAGCTGCAAGGTGTGCAGCTTCATCAAACGTATCGCCGTGCAAAACAACCGAAGCGCCATAGTTGCGCACCGCCTCTACCTTAATAGCGGGCGTAGTTACCGGCATCACTATCTTGGCTTTGACGGATAACTTCTGGGCGGCAAGTGCGACCCCCTGAGCATGATTACCGGCAGAAGCCGCTACCACACCTCGGCGGCGAGCAGCCTCATCGAGGTTCACCATCTTGTTATAGGCACCACGCAGTTTGAATGAAAAAACTGGCTGCAGATCTTCTCGCTTCAAAAATATCTGATTACCCCATCGACGCGTCATCAACGGCGCAGCGCTCAAAGGCGTTTCATGAGCGACGTCATAGACCCGCGCATTTAGGATTCGTTTGATGTAAGCATCTGTCATGGCGGCTTTCCCGCAGGAGTCGAGGGGTGATAATACGTGCAAATAGACAATTACGTCATGATGAGGGCGAGTTTCATTTGCTCGGAAACGTTCCATCGCCGACAATACGCCTTTTGCCCTTGTTAGCTCGCCGGAGTCAATATGACGTCACGCTTGGAACTCGCCAATGCCATCAGGGCGTTAAGTATGGATGCTGTGCAAGCGGCGAACAGCGGCCACCCCGGCGCCCCCATGGGTATGGCTGACATCGCAGAAGTGCTTTGGAACGGGTATCTGAAACACAACCCCACTAATCCCGACTGGCCTGACCGTGATCGTTTTGTGCTCTCTAATGGCCACGGCTCCATGCTGCTCTACAGCTTGCTCCATCTCTCGGGGTACGATTTAACCATCGAGGATCTTAAGAATTTTCGCCAATTTCATGCCAAAACCGCAGGTCACCCTGAATATGGCTATGCACCCGGCGTAGAAACCACGACAGGGCCTTTGGGGCAGGGTTTAGCCAATGCCGTAGGTATGGCGCTTGCCGAAAAAACCCTCGCCGCCCAATTCAATACCGAGCAACACCAACTGGTTGATCACCGAACCTGGGCCTTCCTTGGGGATGGCTGCCTTATGGAAGGAATCTCCCACGAGGCTTGCTCGCTGGCCGGAACACTTGGGCTGGGCAAACTCGTCGCGTTTTATGACGATAACGGCATTTCCATAGACGGCGAAGTTACGGGGTGGTTTACCGACGATACTACCAAACGTTTCGAAAGTTATGGCTGGCAAGTCATTCCAAATATCGACGGCCACGACCACGCCAGCATAAGCGCTGCGATCGATCTCGCGCTTGAGAATGACAGCAAACCCACCCTCATTTGCTGCCGCACCATTATCGGCAAAGGTGCACCGAATAAGCAGGGCACAGAATCCTGCCACGGTGCTCCCTTGGGCGCCGACGAGATTACGGCGACTCGCGCTGCGCTGGGCTGGGAGCACGGACCCTTTGAAATTCCCGAGGCCGTCTACGCTGGCTGGGACGCTCGAAGCCGTGGTGCCGAACAAGAACAAGACTGGAAGGCGCGATTTGCAGACTTCGCCGATACGGCACCCGAGCAAGCCGAGGAACTGGCGCGCAGACTACGAGGCGCTATTCCTAATGAGTTTGAAACAAAAATCGATAATTACATTGCTCTGTGTGCCGAGACCGGTGCTGACATAGCCTCACGTAAGGCGTCTCAACAAACCTTGAATACCCTCGGGCCATTGCTGCCCGAAATGCTGGGCGGCTCAGCGGATCTCGCTGGCTCTAACCTGACTCTGTGGCAAGGCTCCAAGGGAGTCACCGCAGCCGACGCGTCGGGGAACTACGTCTACTATGGCGTTCGCGAGTTTGCGATGTCCGCCATGATGAACGGCATTGCACTGCACAAGGGCTTCATCCCTTACGGCGCGACCTTCCTGATCTTTATGGAGTACGCCAGAAATGCTGTGCGTATGGCAGCGCTTATGCGTCAGCGAGTGATTTTTGTATACACCCATGACTCGATAGGCCTCGGCGAAGATGGCCCCACTCATCAACCTGTCGAGCAGCTTACGGCTCTGCGTAGCACACCTAATCTCGAGACTTGGCGACCCTGCGATACCGTAGAGTCAGCCGTTGCATGGAAGATGGCGATAATGCGCGATGAGGGGCCAGCGGCGCTGATCTTTTCACGCCAGACACTGCCCCATCAGTACCGTGCCGAGGAGGATCTCAAAGAAATAGAACGTGGCGGCTACACCCTCATTTCAGAAGTCGGTGAGTTGGACGCTATCATTATCGCGACCGGTTCAGAAGTGAGCCTTGCGGTATCAGCTGCCCAATCCCTCGCCGAAAAGGGTCGAGGCATTCGAGTCGTGTCCATGCCCTGTGCCGAACGCTTTATGGCTCAAGACGTTACCTATCGTGAATCCGTTCTGCCGAGTGACGTACTGGCACGGGTTGCGGTAGAGGCTGCTCACGCCGACTATTGGTATAAGTTTGTTGGTCTCGATGGCCAAGTAGTGGGCATGCAAAGTTTCGGCGAATCTGCACCCGGAGGGGAGCTGATGGCGCATTTCGGTTTTACCGTTGAAAACGTTATTGCCGCTGTAGAGGATGTGTTTCTCGACTAACGCTCGCTGATTCAGACACAGATTCTCGTGAACCAACGCATAGCGATTAATGGCTTTGGGCGCATAGGACGCACCGTTTTACGCGCCTGGACGGCGAGGGCAGCGCTGCACGAAACCGTTGAAATCGCTGCCATCAACGAAATCGCCGACCCGGAGACCGTGGCGCATCTGGCTAGATACGACTCAACACATGGTCGCTTTCCCGGTACGATCGCCCGCACAGATAAATCCCTACAGGTTAATGGACAGCCCATTTCGCTGCTGCGAGAAACCCGCATCGATAATCTCCCGTGGCGAGATCTAGGCATCGATCTTGTCATCGAGAGCACAGGGGCGTTTAGCGACCGCATCACGGCAGAACAACACATTAGCAGCGGCGCGCGCCGAGTTTTGTTCTCGCAACCCGCGCAGCCCGATGTCGACGCCACCATAGTTTGGGGACTCAACCAATCAGAGCTTCAGGCTGACCACCGCGTTATTTCGGCGGGGTCTTGCACCACCAACGCGCTTTGTCCGGTGTTAAAAATTATCGACGATACTTTCGGCATTGAGGCAGGCACGATCACTACCGTCCACTCGGCAATGAATGATCAACCCGTACTGGATGCTTACCACCACACCGACCTGCGCAAAACCCGAGCCGCTTTTCATTCAATTATTCCCGTCGACACCGAGCTTGCGGTGGGAATTCCTAGAATCTTACCCAAGCTGACCAATAAACTTACGGCCCATGCACTCCGCGTGCCGACACTCAACGTCTCAGCGCTTGATATAACCCTGCAAACCCGAAGCAGCTGTGATGCCTCCGGGGTAAATGGCGCGCTAATGGCCGCCGCCGAAAGCAGTCTTACGGGAGTTCTTGGGATTGCTACGGAGCCTTTAGCCTCCTGCGACTTTAACGGTGAGAGCTGTTCCGGTGTGGTCGATGCCAGTCAGACCCAGGTTGCGGGAGACCGCTTGGTCAAAATACTGGTTTGGTTCGACAATGAATGGGCCTATGCCCAGCGGCTGCTCGATATTATTCAACACGTGGGTGCGCTCAACAAACGCTGAAACTCAATCTGGAGTCTGCAATGAAGCTAATGCACGAGCTTGATCTCAGGGGCAAGCGGGTACTGATCCGCGAAGACCTCAATGTGCCCATTAAAGACGGTCAAGTCACCAGCGACGCGCGCCTTTTGGCAACACTTCCCACCATTCAACAAGCGATAGCGTCTGGCGCGGCCGTTATGCTGATGTCCCATTTAGGACGACCCGAGGAGGGTGCCTGGGACGCACAGTTTTCGCTGGCACCTGTGGCTCACCGCTTGACTGAACTTTTAGGCGTCGATGTAGTGCTGGTCAAAGACTGGGAGCATGCGACCCCCCAACCAGGCCAGATTCTTTTACTTGAGAACGTGCGTTTCAACTCAGGAGAGAAGAAGAACACCAAGGCCCTCTCGCAGCGCTATGCTGCACTGTGCGATATCTTCGTTATGGACGCCTTCGGCACTGCCCATCGGGCACAGGCATCGACCCATGGCGTTGCCCAATTTGCTGCCCAAGCCTGCGCCGGGCCGCTACTTGCCGCGGAGCTATCGGCACTAAAAAGTGCATTGGCGCAGCCTGCGCGGCCCATGCTTGCCATTGTCGGTGGGTCTAAAGTGTCGACCAAGCTCGCCGTGCTCGAACAGTTGGCAGAGACTTGTGACAGCCTCATTGTCGGCGGTGGTATCGCCAATACCTTCCTTGCGGCGGCGGGTTACCCCGTGGGTTGCTCACTTCATGAGCCGGACCTTATCGATACAGCACGAGAGCTCTTGCAAAAGAGCCATATCCCATTACCCATCGATGTCGTTGTAGCGAAAGCGTTTAGTGAAGACGCCACCGCTACACTGAAATTAGCCAGTGACGTAGCTGCAGACGACATGATCCTCGACGTGGGGCCGCAGTCGGCAGCAGCCATGGTAGAACAACTTAAAATGGCGGAGACGATTCTTTGGAATGGCCCGGTGGGCGTTTTTGAGTTTGAATCGTTTTCACACGGTACTGCAGAGCTCGCCCGCGGGGTCGCATCGTCCAAGGCTTTTTCTCTGGCCGGAGGGGGCGATACACTGGCTGCTATTGATCAATTTGGCGTGAGTGATCGGGTGTCTTATGTCTCCACCGGAGGGGGCGCTTTTCTTGAGTATGTTGAAGGAAAAGTTTTGCCCGCAGTTGCCATACTCGAGGAACGTGCTCACTCTTAAGACGAATATTTACTGACAACACACCATCAACGGCATGGCAGCAGCTGCGGATTACAGAAGGTCTGCCAAGTAGGTGGCGATAGATACCACAGGAGAATTCAACATGGCACTGATAAGCCTCAGACAATTACTCGATCACGCAGCCGAATATCAATACGGCGTACCCGCTTTCAACGTGAACAACCTCGAGCAGACCCGCGCCATTATGGAGGCCGCTAATGCCACGGATTCGCCGGTCATCATGCAGGCAAGTGCCGGAGCCCGAAAATATGCTGGAGCACCTTTTCTAAAAGCCCTTATGGATGCGGCCATGGAGGAATTTCCGCATATCCCGGTGTGCGTCCACCAAGACCATGGCACTTCAGCAGCGATTTGCCAGCGGTCAATTCAACTGGGCTTCAGCTCAGTGATGATGGACGGTTCTTTGGGTGAAGACGGCAAAACCCCGATGGACTATGACTACAATGCTGGCGTTACACGAACCGTCGTTGATATGGCCCACGCCTGCGGCGTATCCGTAGAAGGCGAGATTGGCTGCCTTGGGTCGCTTGAAACCGGTGAGGCCGGTGAAGAAGATGGCATTGGTGCCGCGGGTAAACTCACCCATGAGCAAATGCTCACAGACCCTGAGGAAGCGGCCCAGTTTGTCGCTGACACCCATGTCGACGCCCTTGCCATTGCTTGCGGCACTAGCCATGGCGCTTACAAATTTACCCGTCCACCCACCGATGACATTCTCGCCATTGACCGAATTAAAGCCATCCATAGTCGTATCCCAAAAACACACCTAGTGATGCACGGATCATCAGCGGTGCCTCAGGACTGGCTCGCAGTTATTAATGAGTTTGGCGGCGAAATACCCGAAACCTATGGCGTTCCCGTAGAGCAAGTGGCAGAGGGCATCAAGCACGGTGTGCGCAAGGTCAACATCGATACTGATTTGCGTCTAGCCTCGACGGGGTCAATTCGCCAATTTTTAGCCCAAAATCCGACTGAGTTTGACCCCAGAAAGTATTTCCAAGCCAGCTTAGTGGCCATGCGCGATATTTGTATTGCCCGTTATGAGGCTTTTGGCACCGCGGGTAACGCGTCCAGGCTTAAACCCCTATCCCTTACAAGGGTTCAGGAAGCCTACAGCCAGGGACTCCTATAGCGGAACAAAATTCGATTTAAAGACCTCCGCGTGGCGATGCTTGAGCCAGCGGCTATTGGATATTGAGCCGGCTCCCGCTTGGTATTAATTGAGCGGTTCAAGTATTTCAAAGTTGCGGTGTAAAAATAACCCGCCAGAAGGAAGCGAGCGAACTCTTCGACCGCAAGCCCACTAAATATTGTGTTTCCTTTGGAGTATTCTTGAAACAAGTAGCATTGTAGCCAGCAAGCCAGCAAGTCCGGCACGGGAAAACCACAGCTAATTCAGCCCGCCGCTTAGGTTGGTCTTGAATTTGGTTTCCCCCGAGTCATGGACATATATGGCTAGTGTCTATTGCGGGCTTGCTAATGAATTAGATTTTAACTTTGGCCCGCTCACTGGCCACCCTTACTACATCACTTTAGGGACAACTCGGAGACGTCTCGAAAGCTGCCAATGTTACCCCTGATAAAGGTATTGAAAGCTATCACCGACCGCACTTCTGGCGATGGGTTTTGTTCAACCATATGATTAAGTTCAGAGGGAAAAAGCAGTAATTCGCCAGTTTTAGGGATTACGGCATTTATTTTGGTATTAAAGATATTCGCCCGCTCAGGATGTGGCGGAAGCTCCAAACGCTGATAAGAGGTATTGCGATCAAAGAACATTTTTGATGCGGGTGTTGGGAGCTCAGTATAATAAAAAGAACCCGACACAATGGAGTTGGAGTGGGCATGCGAGTGCATACCAACACCCTCGGCGTTTCTCAGAGCCCAAGACTGGGTAAGCAGGAGCTCTTGATCACACCCCATTACATTAATCGCATAGTCCTTTAAGCATTGCGAGATTATAGCTCTGAACCCTTGAAGCTCTGGTCTATCGAGAATGTAAAGATTTTCAGAAATTAGATTTGTCTGGTTAGCCACCATCGTGAGTGAATCTACAAATGCCACCTGATCTTCGGTGATATATCCAGACAAATCTACCCTCGCAAGGGGTGTGGCGAATAGTGTCTCTACCTTCATCTGCATATTTTGCACCTTAGTAGTCTCGTGTTTTAACGGTTTATAAGACAATGCCTACCCGTGGCCGGAGCACAAATAAATTACCCAACCGCCCTGGTAGCGTCAATACGAAAACGCCTGTTACCCTTTTAGTTAAGGCCCCAAGTCAGATTCGTGGAGCCCAGCGATGCTTACTACAGGGAAGCGAAGCCCTTGCTTATGCGGCGTCGAACGGCAGCGTTTGCCGCCTTTCACCCGCAGCAGACTTCCGCGTGCCATGCCAAAAATAAGATGGAAATAATATGAGTGACCCTTCTTCGGGCTCGTATTCAAAAAGCGGGGTAGGAACCACTGCCGTTGAAAAAGGGGGGACTCCAAAGTAAATCGTGCCCTTTTCGGCACCCCCCGGCACCGTCAAATAATAAGTGCCACTGACGACACCCTCCGGATGAAAGTGTGGTCGGTGATGCCCTCCATAAAGGGTCACACTCCAGCACTCCTTAATAGAAATATGATCAAAGCTATTGCCATTAAAGAACTTGTTCTTGCCACCTGAGAGGCTGCAGTACTCTTTAACCTCTCGAGACACCATTTTTAGGTACTGCCTTAATACGGGCGCTTCAGCGTTGACCAAATTTGCAGCTGTTTGTTGACCACCCGTCAAAGACTGGTCCAACGGGTGATTTTTGAACCGGTAGATCTCTTCAACCGCATCACGTAACGCCGCACTAAAACCTGATTCATAAAGGCGAGGATGCCTTTCTTGCAAATTTAAAACTTTAATAAGCCCTTTATAATCACCATCTTTCTCAGGGTACAAAATTCTATCAACATGGAGTTGGTAAGCCATCCACCGACCCTGATGAGCCTCATCAGCCATCAATGCCGCGAGTATTTGCTCTGCTTTTTCAAAATCACCCATCATGATCAAAGACGACACGTAGGCGTCTGCAGAGGCTTCACTATTTTGAGCTTCAAATGCCGGCAAAGCGCATTGGTGTGCCCTTTGCCCATCACCCAGTTGAATATAAATCCAGGCCGCGTTCAGAAAGAAGCGAATATTCTGCCGGTGATCGGTTGGTAGTGCGGCGAGTGCATTTAGTGCTTGATCATATTGTTCAACTTGCCTAAGAAGTTCAACGCCACAAAAACAAAACACAGGGTCCGTTAGCAGGGAGTTACACAGTTTTTCAAACTCCGACTGCCGATTTTCAAGCCAAAGTAATCTTGCCAATAAATTGTAAAGGGGCTCTGTTGGATGAATGGCTAGTGCTTTTAAAAGCAACTGCTCTGCTTGAGCAATTCTCCCCCCCTCAAATGCTTTTTTAGCTTCATCACCAAAATTCTGCCTCATTCCAGCCCCAACGGAATCAGTCCGGTGATCACAACTATTATCTGCAATAATTTGGCCACCATTACCCTACATTTTGCAGCGATCCGGCCGGTCAAATGCACTGACTCAACTCCCATGCTATCCATGTATCACTATCAAGCGCAGCCACCGCCCTCTTTTCAAGCAATGGAAATTGAGCATGAGAAAGTGCTGTGTTTATTTCAGTCAATTTAGCATCATCGAGTGCGGCGCCTTGCATATTTGATAGCCTCTCAGCAGCACTTTCTGCCTCTACCTGCATGCCAGTAAGCCAGGACAAGACATCGGAGGGGTCGTACTGATTCCATTGCCTTAATAACTTCTGGTACCCAAGGTATGCATACCCGGCAAAATTAGTTGGTGCAATGGGTACCTCTGAGCGTAATGCGGCTTCTGCTATGTTAAAGCGCTCGGCGGCTGACTGTACTTCACTCTCAATCTTGGAGCTAAGCGCTTGTGTTAATTGCTTTGCCGCATCAAAAAACCCTGCCCGCAGTATGGTTTGCACGGTTGCAAGATCACGGGCAACCGAGCGCTGAATGGCGCTTTCTTTGCAGTGCACCAAGAATTTGAGCACGCCCCCAGGTGCGAGCAATCTGGAGCACTCCAAGAAGGCAGGGATACCGGCATACTCCACGCCAAACTGGCTGAAGACAAAATCGAAACTTTGGCTAGGAAATGGAAGGGTAGAACAGTCTGCCACAACCGTAGCAGCACCTTTACTCGTTTCGCTAACTCGGCGAAGAGCCGAGATGGAAACATCTACCCCCACACATAGGTCAGGGGGTTGATGTATTTTACGAAGCACTGAGCCGGCACCGCAGGCAACATCGATGACTCGGGACCGGTCTGACACCAGCGCTAAGTGGTCACGCCAAAAAGCTTCTAGTGTCGCGTTATTGCTTCCGCTCTCATTTACGAGAACTTCATCCGAGTCAGTCGAGGACCAAAAAGTTTCCCATCCATTTGTAACCAATGCTCTGCCTCCCACCCTGCAAAAAAAAGGCGCCCACTGGGGCGCCTTCGCAATACACTTACGTTAAGTGCTTACATTTCCCAGCCAAAGCGGACGAAGTAGGTACGACCAAATACGTCATAAGTTGCGGGGTAAGTGTTGGCCTGCTCTTGGTTATCACCCAGGATAGGTGGGTTGGAATCCATCAGGTTATCAACACCAGCCATGAGAGACATGCCGTTAGAGAACTCATAGCGCGCGGACGCGTCGATGTAGTCCTCTGAGTCGAGCTTCTCTACAAAGTACGTATTGTTTTCGTCATCATCATCAGTAGATCCAATGTGGCGCCATACGACCTGTGCAGTCCAGTTATTACGTGCATAGTTTACAGTTGCCCGATGGTTGTACTCTGGCAGCGGCTCACCACAATCCTGACCAAACTTACCAGCACACTCAATAGTGTCTGCCCCATCAAACGGAGTGAAGTCTGATTCCTCGGTAAAGGTAGCCAAATAGTTCAAAGCCCACGTTCCACCCAGGCCTTCAAGAACATACTGCGCCTGAACATCAAATCCAGTGAGCGTTTGTCCCGCAACGTTTTGGCTTGTCACTGAGACAGACTCAATGGTGCCGTCTGCACGACGCGATACCACGTCACAGAACTGTGACCCAATGCCACCGAAAGCGCTGGCAGGATCGTAGCAAGTATTAAGCACGTTGTTCGCACCACCACCGAAGCTAGCGATATAACCTTCAATTTCAATATCGAAGTAGTCAACGCTTACTGACAGCCCATCAATGACCGAAGGCGTGAATACCACACCCAAGGTGTAGGTATCTGCGTCTTCTTGCTCCAAGTCTGGGTTACCACCGCTCAACTGACGCACCTGACCTGCAGGCAAGTTCAATGCAGGCGAACCAACATCTGATGCCGCCACACCGGTGGCCTGACAGATAGCTGCTACGTCTGCTGTGGGATTACCTTCTGCGGCACAAGGATCTTTTGAGCCCGGAAACCCCTCACCCTGTGGAGAGAACAGCTCACCAATGTTAGGTGCGCGTGACGCCGTTGAGAAACTACCTCGGAATCGAAGTGAATCGATAGGAGCGTAGGAGAAGTCTATCTTGTAGTTATCAAGACCACCGACCGTAGAAAAGTCGGAATATCGATAAGCTGCTGACACATCCAATAGCGATACTAAAGGTAAATCTCTGAGAATCGGGAAGTATGCTTCAACGAAATAAGACGCTTCGTTGTACTTACCTGAGACGGCGGGAGCACCATTGAATCCTGCGATGGTTCCTGCCGCCAGGTCTTGAGAAGGTCTAAAGCGGAAACTGTTATCAATATGCTCGTAACCTACAGCAACGCCAATTGGGCCGCCGGGCAGGCTGAACAAATCGCCTGAAACCGTAGCACCAACAACCTCTTGCTCATACAAAGCGCTTGAAGACACTGCTGTACGGAGGTAAGCAGCACCCGCCTCTGAGATGTTTCCTTCACCAAAGATGTTAATTGGTGAACAGCCCACGGTAGAACCATTAGAAGATGGATTAGCACACGTCCCACCTGTTGGGTCGCTAAGATCCAACAACAGAGCCTGGTTAAAGCGGTCTCGGTTTACGTTGCCTAATTGGGTTTCAATGCTGTCTACCTGACCAATTTGGTAGTAAACATCATAGCTCCAGCTATCCGTGATAGCGCCTTTGGCACCAACTTGGAATTGGAAAGAATTGAACTTTGAGTCAGAAACCCGGGGTCCAACCTCAAGAAGACGACGCCGTACCAATGCAGAGCCAGTATCGTCAATGCCATCGCCATCGGTGTCGATACCGCTGCCGATTCCGTCAGACAACACTTGCTGGGCTTCCGGCGTCAAAAACGGGCTGCCATCTATTGTGAACTCTGAAGTTTGAAAAATCGGCGTTGGCGCCAGCTGCTGTGGCACTGAGCTCGAGGTATAAAGTACCTTGCTGTAAACCTCTAGGTTTTCAGTAAGCTCGAATGACGCTAGTGCAGTTGCTTGGTAACGCGTTTGTGGCAACTGAATGTAGTTGACCGGAGCGTAATTATAAAAGTCGTTGGGTGTACCGGTCTCAAAAGGCCGGATACTGCCATCTTGACCGAAAGTCACCCCAGCGCTTGGGGAATAGCCCGCGAGCCCGCCATTAAAAATCGACAGTCCCGGAATACCTGACGAACCTCCGTCAATCAGAATTGGATTACCGTTGGCATCTGTATCGTCGAACTGGGCAAAGGTTGAGAAATCTCGATCACCTTGGAACAGGTCTTCACGATCAGTCCACTGTAGGTTCAATACTGCGTTGCCACGATCGCCGCCAAAGTTACCACCAATCGTTAGATCGATAGTGCTAAGCCCAGCATCGCCTTTTTCTGTTTGCTCGGTGCTCATATTGAGCTCAACGCCCTCAAAATCGTCTCTGAGGATGAAGTTGACAACACCTGCCACAGCATCACTACCGTACACCGCTGAGGCGCCACCAGTAAGCACCTCTACGCTTTTAACGAGAGACGCTGGAATAGAGTTGATATCAACAATGCCGCTTGAAGACGTTGGGGTTACACGCTTACCGTCAATTAAGACCAGCGTTCTGTTGGCACCTAGGCCTCGCAAGTCTACCGTCGCAGTACCGTTTCCCGGGTTGTTCGAAGTTCGGTCTAAGCCGGGAACAGTCTGGGGCAAGCTGTTCAACAATGCTTCAGTGTTGATTGTATTAGTTAATACAAATTGCTCTCTACCAACCGTTGCAACGGGGCTGTTGCTCACGAAGTCTTGCTTGGCAATTCGCGAACCAGTCACGATTACCTCTTCTACTTCTGCGTCAGCAGCATCATCTTGTGCCAAAGCCAAAGTCGGCAACATCATCCCAGCTAGAGCCGCAGAAACAGCAAAGCTTAGGGGTGTTTTAATTAAGGGCTTCATAGGAACCTCTCGAGTGGTCAAAAAAAATTCTTAATGCAATTGGGAAAAAATGTGCGGCCTGTGACTGACATCACGGGACTACATAGTCGTGAACTCGGTATCGTCGCCGGAGAAACGGCCGCAGTCAACCATGAACACGGCATGGTAAGTGTGATTATTACCGTGGTTTTACGAGTATTTATTGGTTTGTGGGCTGTCGGTTGTTGGCTGTTAGCGTCCCGCAAAGACTGGGGCAACTGCTACCGACGCCCCAGTGCTCACTACCGTCATTCTCCAAAGACCCAACAAGCCACGTTTAAACCGCACTCGCCTATCTGCATCACGATGATGGTAAACCTTGTCATTGCGCTGGCGCCAGACGTCTCCGTTATCCAAGGCAAAAACAGTACCGCCATTCCACCCTGTGAAAACGCCTGTAATGGACGCCTCGAATGGCTCACCAACAGACTCATTCATTTGAACCCCCTGCTCCTCTGCAGCAGCAAGCTCCCTCGTCACCCGACGCTCGACCTCAGCTTCGATGGCTTTTTCCTGTTCAATATCACTCAAAGTACCTGCGCCCATCCCCTGACCATCGACTGCCGGTGTCGCGGTGTTAGATCCGGCGGGCATAAACCGGTCTCGTAGCCAATTATTGAGAAACTCTTGTTGGGGGCCCGAAAGCTCTTCCACGCCAGAGGCTTCACGCTCTGCGGATGTCATCTCTTCGGCGAGACCTTTAAAAACATCCGATTGCGTAAATGCCCACATGGGCAGCAGACAAATGAGACAGGCAGTCATGACACGCAGCATTATGGATTCCCCTGTTGCTACAAAGAGTGAAAGGCCGCTCTACAGGGGCGGCTTCATCGTCAGTATATAGATGGTGAAGTTTACTTACATAACTCTATTGTTAAAAAGGGCACTGCTAGCTGACGCCCAAACCATAACCGCAGCGCTAGAAACCATGACTGCACCTCCATCCGCCGAGGAGGTGTAAACTGGTTGTCAATTACAATGAGCTCCATCGCCAGTTTCACATGTCGCGGAAGGCGAAGGACGTACCCCCAATATAAAGGTCAACGACCGTGGCAAATAAGCAGCCAGTAAACGTCACTAGACTACCTAGGGCTATGGGCATCTCGCTCATCGAGCTGCTGGGACATGAGCGCTTCCTCACCGATAGCCACTCACTGGAACACTACGGTCGGGATTGGACGCGATTCGTGGCGCCGGCGCCGTCCGGGGTTCTACTGCCCAATTCGATCGGCGAAATACAAGCTATCGTGCACCTTGCCCGTCAATACGGAGCAAAGCTAGTGCCATCGGGAGGCCGAACGGGTCTAAGCGGCGGCGCCATGGCGGCGGGCGGCGAGCTGGTTTTGTCTTTGGAACGGATGAGAAAAATTTCGCCCGTTAACAAAGCGGGGCGTAGCGTAACTTGCGAAGCGGGTGCCATCACGGCGCAGATACAGCAAGCCGCCGTCGAAGAGGGCCTTACGTATCCCGTCGACTTCGCCTCCAGTGGTTCGAGTCAGATCGGGGGAAACATTGCTACAAATGCCGGGGGCATTCAGGTTATTCGCTACGGAATGACCCGTGACTGGGTGACAGGGCTGAAGGTAGTGACCGGCACCGGTGAGTTGCTGGATCTGAACCACGGTTTGATCAAAAACAACACGGGCCTCGATTTCCGCCACCTTTTTATTGGTTCGGAGGGCATTTTAGGTGTCATTGTTGAGGCGACCCTAGCACTCACCCACCCACCGACAAACCCACGGGTGATGGTGCTTGGTGTTCAATCCATGCCAGCGCTTATGGAAGTCCTGGCCAACTGCCAAGCCAAACTTTCAGTGCTTGCCTTTGAATTTTTCTCTGATCTCGCTTTGGAAAAAGTGACCGCTGCGCATTCAATACTACCGCCCTTTCAAGAACGCTTTCCTTATTACGCTCTGGTGGAGTTTGAATGTACGTCCACGGCGGCGGAGACACAGGCCCTTGAATTGGTTGAAGCTTGCATGGCTGCAGGGTGGGTAAAGGGTGCTGTAATCAGTCAGAATGAAAGTCAGCGCCGCAGCCTCTGGCGCCTGCGAGAAGACATCTCCGAGACCATTGCCCAGTGGACACCCTATAAAAACGACATATCCACGACGGTGCAGCAAGCGCCTGAGCTATTGAGCAGCGTTGACGCGCTGGTTGCCCAACATTACGCCGATTTGGAGGTCGTTTGGTACGGCCATATTGGGGACGGCAATTTGCACCTGAATATCCTCAAGCCCGATGGGGTATCCGTGGATGATTTTCAGGAACGTTGCAAGGCGGTTAGCGCCCATATATTTACCGCGGTGCAGAATCTTGGAGGCTCAATCTCGGCGGAACATGGGGTCGGGCTGCTGAAAAAGGACTTCTTACATTTCAGTCGTGATGAGGCTGAAATCTCTTTGATGCGCGGTATTAAAGCTCAGTTCGACCCCGACGGAATTTTCAATCCAGGTAAGGTCTTCGACGCATAACCCAGAACGCTTCTTTATCCCAAGTTGTGGCCGCTGACCGTGCCGCCTCGCAAAACTGCTGTTTATGACGACTCTTTAGGCACCGCCCATGGCTGCTTACAAGAGCAAGGGGTCAGCCGGCCACCAAAGTCTCCACACCTTCAGGGGTGCCCAGCATCAGTACATCCGCGGGCCGTCGGGCAAAAAGGCCACTGCAAACCACCCCGGTAATGTGATCAATGGCCGCCTCAGTCTCCAAAGCGCGGTCAATGGAAAGCCCGTGAACGTCGAGAATCACATTGCCGTTATCTGTTACCACGCCATCGCGCCAAATAGGCTGCCCGCCTAGCTTGACCAACTCACGGGCTACAAAACTTCTAGCCATGGGAATTACCTCGACTGGCAGCGGAAAGGCCCCCAGCGTAGCAACCTTTTTTGACGCATCTGCAATACATAAAAAACGCTTCGCAGCAGCAGCCACAATTTTTTCACGGGTCAGAGCGGCACCTCCCCCTTTTATAAGCTGCAGCTGCTGGTTGGCTTCATCGGCGCCATCAACATAGGCATCTAACTCGCCGACGCCATTGAGATCTCCCACTGGAATTTGCAACTCCTTAAGCAGAGCTTCAGAGCGCTGTGAGCTCGATACGGTGATATCGATGCGCCCTTTAATACTGGGCAACAGCCTGATGAAGCATTCGGCTGTGCTTCCAGTGCCAATGCCTAATACCAGACTGTCACTGGGGAGGGCCTCAACCCATTCGAGCGCCGCCAACGCGACGGCTTCTTTCATCCCTTGCTGATCCACTCCCTTAACCCCTCGCTGCCATGGCCTTTGATGTTGATCTCGGATAGTGACACAGGGCGGCAGAATTTATTACATCAAAATATTTTGATGTTTTTCCAGTTCCAGTGCTAGACTTCGTCCATGTCCCCAAAATCAAACATTGTCCCGCTGGCCTCCCGTCCTAGCGAGGTGCCCCTGACAACGCTATTCAAGGCGCTGGGAGATGAATTGCGCATAAACATTTTGCGTATTCTCAAAGAGGGTTCGCTCAACGTCACAGAGTTGTGTCACATCTTTGAACTGGCGCAAAGCGCGCTGAGCCACCACCTAAAAGTGATGGTAAAAGCCAATTTACTGACCAGCCGTCGCGAAGGCACCGTCACCTTCTACCGTCGGCAGCTGGCTGAGGGTCATAACGCCACCCTGATAGAGGAGGCTCTGCGCCACATTGATGAAACACCGCTTTCGCAGGGGCTCAGCGCTGGGATAGCCGGGGTCCAGAAACTCCGCGAGCAAAACTCATTGGCTTTTTTTCAAGAAAACAGCCACCGGTTCCGCGAGCAGCAAGAGTTGATTGCCTCCTGGGAGGATTACCGGCAGGCCACATTGCATTTACTCGACCGACAGGCAACACAACCGCTGCAGTCCATACTCGAGCTAGGTCCTGGAGATGGCAGCCTGTTAGCTGATTTGTCTGAGAAAGCAGAGACTGTTGTGGCACTGGATAATTCCGCCGCAATGCTAGAGCAAGCCAAAGCCAAAGCGGGCGAGACCAAAAACGTTCGCTTCGCCTTGGGGGAGGCCAGCCTACTCATAGAGCAGCAACAATGTTTCGATGCCGTTATTGCAAACATGGTGCTGCACCACACGCTCAACCCAGAGGCCACGTTTCGAGATAGCGCCCAATTGGTGGGAGCTGGCGGGGTGCTGATCGTGAGTGAATTGTGTCCCCACGATCAAGACTGGGCGCGAGAAGTTTGCGGAGATCTCTGGCTAGGCTTTGAGCCCGCGGCGTTAACCCAGTGGGCCGACCAAGCCGGCCTGCACAGCCAGGCCGAGTTGTTTATTGCTCAGCGCAATGGCTTTCAAATTCAAGTCCGTTTATTTCAAAGACCAACACTCTAAAATAAGGAACTGTACAATGAGTGAGTACTCACTATTTACCTCTGAATCCGTCTCGGAGGGCCACCCGGACAAAATGGCCGATCAGATCTCAGATGCGATCTTGGACGCGATTTTGACCGATGACCAACAAGCCCGGGTCGCCGTTGAAACGCTGGTGAAAACCGGCATGGTCGTGATTGCGGGTGAAGTCACCACCAACACCTATGTCGATTTGGAAGAGGTTGTTCGCGGCGTGGTCAATGACATTGGTTACAACAGCTCAGCGGTCGGTTTCGACGGCAGCTCCTGTGCCGTTCTCAATGCGATCGGCAAGCAGTCTCATGACATTGCCATGGGCGTTGACGAGGGCCAGGACAAAGAACAGGGTGCGGGCGATCAGGGGCTCATGTTTGGCTATGCTAGCAACGAGACAGATGTGCTCATGCCCGCCCCGATTTATTACGCTCATCGGCTGGTTGAGAAGCAAGCCGAATTGCGCAAAGCAGGAACCTTGCCCTGGCTGCGACCCGATGCCAAAAGCCAGGTGACATTGGCCTATGACGAAAACGGCAAGCCAGCACGGGTCGATGCTGTCGTACTGTCAACCCAGCATGACCCAGGTATTAGCCAAGCCGATATTCACGCCGAAATATTGCAGCATGTGATAAAGCCCGTACTTCCCGAGGCTTGGCTTCATGCCGATACTCGGTATCACATCAATCCCACCGGGCAATTCATTATTGGCGGGCCCGTGGGCGATGCCGGTTTAACAGGCCGCAAGATCATTGTGGACACCTACGGCGGTATGGCTCGTCACGGCGGCGGGGCCTTTTCTGGAAAAGACCCCTCAAAAGTTGACCGATCAGCGGCCTATGCGGCGCGCTATGTGGCTAAAAATATCGTTGCAGCAGGACTCGCCGAACGCTGCGAAATACAAGTCTCCTACGCGATTGGCGTGGCAGAACCCACTTCAATCTCTGTTAACACCTTCGGCACTAGCGCTATTGGCGATGCCGAAATAGCCCGCCTGGTGCGGGAGCACTTCGATTTACGTCCCAAAGGGATTATCGAAATGCTTGACCTGAAGCGGCCTATTTACCGTATGACCGCCAGCTACGGCCATTTTGGCCGAAACGACGTCGACTTCCCCTGGGAGCGTACTGATAAAGCCGACGCGCTGCGCGCCTCAGCCTGAACTCACTGAAAGGAATAAACCATGAACACAGCTGTAGAACTTAGCAATGTGACTGACTATAAAGTCGCCGATATCAACCTAGCCGGGTGGGGCCGACGCGAGCTCGACATTGCAGAGAGTGAAATGCCTGCTCTCATCGCTCTGCGCGACCAATACCGCGACGAGCAACCTCTCGCCGGTGCCAAAATCTTGGGTTGTATCCATATGACCATCCAAACCGGTGTACTGATCGATACTCTGGTTGCACTCGGCGCCGAAGTTCGCTGGTCGTCGTGTAACATTTTCTCCACCCAAGATCACGCTGCTGCAGCCGTTGCCGCGTCTGGGGTACCCGTTTTTGCGTGGAAGGGTGAGACCGAAGAAGAATACGAGTGGTGTATCGAGCAAACCATTCTTAAAGACGGTAAGCCCTGGGATGCCAATATGATCCTTGACGATGGCGGTGACCTCACCGGCATGCTGCACGAAAAGTACCCAGAAATGCTTGAGCGCATTCACGGCATCACCGAGGAAACCACCACCGGCGTTCACCGTCTATATGAAATGATTGCTAACGGTGAATTGAAGGTTCCGGCCATTAACGTCAATGACTCGGTCACAAAGTCAAAAAATGACAACAAGTACGGCTGTCGCCACAGTCTGAATGACGCTATCAAGCGCGGTTTGGACCACTTGCTCGCCGGTAAGCGAGCATTGGTTATTGGCTACGGAGACGTGGGCAAAGGCTCGGCATTGTCCCTTCGTCAGGAGGGCATGATTGTCCGCATTACCGAAGTCGACCCTATTTGTGCCATGCAAGCCTGCATGGATGGCTACGAGGTGGTATCCACATTTAACGATGGCATCAACGATGGCACGCCAGAATGTATTAACACCGAATTGTTGAGCACAACCGATCTGCTGGTCACCTCAACGGGCAACTTCAACGTCTGTAATGCTGCAATGCTGAAGGCCCTCAAGTGCGGTGCCGTCGTGTGCAACATTGGTCACTTTGACAACGAAATTGACACGGCCTACATGCGCGAGAACTGGGAGTGGGAAGAGGTGAAGCCTCAAGTACACAAAATCTATCGCGATCGTGCCAGCAATGACCACCTGCTGGTACTGTCCGAGGGACGCTTGGTCAACCTAGGTAATGCAACGGGTCACCCCTCACGTATTATGGATGGTTCTTTCGCCAACCAAGTTTTGGCGCAAATCCATTTGTATGCCAAGCGCTTTGCTGACCTGCCTGAGGCTGAAAAAACAGCCAATATTTCTGTCGAAGTGCTGCCTAAGCATCTCGATGAGCAAGTTGCAGCACTCATGGTGAAAGGGTTCGACGGCGTGATCACTCGCCTTACCGAAGAGCAGGCCGGCTACATCGGCGTCACGGTAGATGGCCCCTTTAAAACCGACAGCTACAAGTACTGAGGACTCGACAATGGCCACGGAAGGCAGTTGCAGCCTTGAGTTTTTCCCGCCCAAAACGAATGCTGGGCGGGAAAAACTTCTCAACGAGACGCTGCCAGCATTGGCAGATCTCAACCCAGAGTATTGCTCGATCACTTATGGTGCCGGCGGGTCTACCCGCGACACCACCGTGGCTACAGTTGCCGCTATCGCTGACGCGGGCCAAGACGTGGCGCCACACCTGAGCTTCGGAACCGATAACCGGGAGACAATGAAGGGGCTGCTCGAAGAGTATCAACAGCAGGGCGTGCAACGCTTAGTTGCGCTTCGAGGCGATGCTCCAGCCGGCGATGGGACACCGGAAAAGTCCTGCGTCTATGCCAACGAACTGGTGTCTTTCATTAGAGAAACCACGGGCGATCACTTCAATATTAAAGTTGCCGCTTATCCCGAGATCCACCCCGAGGCGGTCAGCTATAGTCACGATGTTCACTTTCTCAAGGCGAAATTAGATGCTGGCGCTGATGCCGCCGTCACTCAGTATTTCTTCAATGTAGAGTCCTATTTTTATTTTATGGATCGCTGCGCGGCAGCAGGTATCACACAGCCGATTCACCCCGGCATTATGCCGATGACTAACTTTGCCAACCTGATGCGCTTTTCCACCGCCTGCGGCGCAGAAGTGCCACGTTGGATTCGCCAGCGCATGGCCGATTTTGCTGAGGACCCTGACAGTGCTTACAAATTTGGCATTGAGGTGGTTTCCCAACTCTGTTCAACGCTCATTGACAGCGGTGCACCCCCCATCCATTTTTACACTATGAATCAGGCCGAACCCATGCGTACCATTGCGCGCAACATTGGTCTGTTGAAGGGTGGAGACAACCATGCGGGAGATCAGGCTCTACAGCGATCAGTCGCTTAAGGCAGGCGACCGGGTTCAACTTGAAGCTGCGGTTGCACATCATTTAGTTAAAGTTTTACGGGCTCGAGTCGGCGATAGCATCACCTTGTTTAATGGCACGGGGCAGGATTGGCAGTGCGCCATTATCGACCTGCAAAAACGCGGGGTGACGGTATCGGTGGGAGAGGCTTCAAACCCCAACACCGAGTCACCACTGACTACCCAGCTAGGTTTATGTCTTAGCAAGGGAGATCGCTTTGACTGGGCCATTCAAAAAGCTACCGAGGCTGGCGTCACTAGCATCACCCCCCTGTTCAGCGACCGAGTCGACGTGAAGCTACCCGCAGAGCGAATCCCAAAACGTGTTGCACATTGGCAGCAAATTATCCGCAGCGCCTGCGAGCAATGCGGCCGAGCCGTTGTCCCCCAAGTCTTCGATCCGACACCGCTGTCTGATTGGACTCAAAGGCAAGACACCCAAGCCAAGTTATTCTTACATCACCGCGAAACAGGAACCCTGCCGGCAGCTCGACCCACTTCAGTGGCTTTGCTAGTAGGGCCGGAAGGTGGGCTTTCCGACATTGACAGGAGCCATGCCACAGACGCTGGCTTCATTGGCCTAAAACTGGGCCCTAGGGTGCTACGCACAGAGACGGCTCCCTTGGTAGCCCTCTCAATACTTGGAGCCCGTTGGGGAGACATGGGTCAGCCTTAAGGGCGTTTTGCACACCAGTCGGCATAGGCCCATTCCAGCCACCACGCCGCCGCGTTTAAATAGTGCGAGGTGCGCGGGGAGTGAACCGTTTCAAAGGCGTGTTGGGCACCATAAAGTTCGGCGTACACCAAAGAGGTTGAACTCACCGCCGATAACTCAGCGACAAAGCGTCGCGCTTCCTCCACCCAGACCAAAGTGTCATGGCTACCGTGGATAAGAAATAGGGGCGGTACCTCACCGTCAACCCAGCAAACCGGCGAGGCACGGTCAAAGGCCTCTGGATCGTCCTCAGGCGTGCTTTTCATCACCTTCTTCATAATGTAGTCGTCAATTCGGGTGCCTTGGCGAATGCCTACGCGATTACAAAAGTCATAAACGCCGTACAGCGGCATCGCAGCTTGAACTCGAGTATCCGCAGTCTCAAAGCCCGGCTGCCAGGGTGCGTAATTGCCCGACATGGCCGTCAAGGCTGTTAAATGACCGCCGGCAGAGCCGCCCGTTACCGAGATGAAGTCGGGGTTTCCGCCCCACTTATGTATATTTTGACGCACCCAAGCAGTCGCTTTTTTTACATCGATAATATGGTCTGGGAACGTGGCCCGGGGTGACAATCGGTAATTGATCGCCACCACCACCCAACCTAAAGATGCCATATGATGCATGAGCGGTAACGCCTGCTCTTCTTTTTTACCGACCAACCATGCGCCGCCGTGAATTTGCAGCAACACTGGCCGATCAGAACCGGAACGAACCGGCGTGAAGATATCCAATAGGTTGCGCTTGCCCGCCTCACCGTAAGCAATGTTTCTCTCTCTACGGACACCATGGCGCGCAAAACTGATGGGATGTAACCAATCTTTGGCCGTTATCTGCCGGCTAAGACGCCGCCGCCGGTCTAAGGGAATCATTTCCTCAAAACTTGGGGGCAGTCCAGCCTGTAAAGCCCGCTCCAATTGACGTCCGCTTTCGAAATGCCGCCTTAATAAAATTAACGTGCCCAGGCAAGAAAGCATCAACACACACAAAGCAGAGCGCACAAAGGGGTCACTAGGATCAAAAAAAGTAACGCCAATAGCCAACATCAATAAGTGCATGATAAGGCCCCAGACCGCCAACTCGTTAGTCGCTGTAGATACCAAAAACCAAAGCGGCACCCACCAGCCCAAAGCTCGACCGGGAATCAACGCGGTCAGCGTCGCTATTCCCATCAACGAGGTGAACACCCAATAAACCGTGACCATAGTTAGTTATTCCATTTTGGTTGCATGGCAACGCATCGAGCCGTAACGTAACGACACTTTATTACCGAGGCCCTAGCATGAGTCGCGATATCGGTGTGGTCATGGACCCCATCAGCGCCATCAATTACAAGAAGGATACCTCTCTGGCGTTGCTGTGGGCAGCCCGAGACCGAGGATGGCGCCTATGGTACATGGAACAAAGCAGTCTTTATCTAGATGCCGGCCTAGCTCGCGCCCGGATGCGACCCCTTGAGGTCCGTGAGGATGCGAATGATTTCTATACCCTCGGCGCCGAAGAGGATCGAGACTTAGCAGATCTCGATGCCATATTAATGCGCAAGGATCCGCCATTTGACATGGAGTTTGTGTACACCACCCATTTACTGGAAAACGCTGAGCGCCGCGGCACTCTCATCGTCAACCGATGCGCCAGCCTACGCGACTGCAATGAAAAACTTTACGCGACCGAATTTCCACAGTGCTGCCCCACACTCATTGTCAGCCGGGACCCCTTGCAACTTCGCGCCTTTTACCAACAACATCAAGACGTTGTCTTCAAACCTCTAGATGGCATGGGCGGCAGTTCCATTTTTCGTGTCCGCGAGGGTGACCCCAATCTCAGCGTTATCTTGGAAACCCTGACTCAAAACGGACAGCAAACCATCATGGGACAAGTTTATCTTCCAGATATTGTCAACGGCGATAAACGGATTCTTATGGTCAATGGTGAGCCTATACCCTATGCCCTAGCTCGCGTTCCCTTGGCCGGAGAGAGTCGCGGAAATTTAGCCGCAGGCGGTTCTGGGCGCGTTCAAGCCTTGACCGATCGCGATCGTTGGATTGCGGACCAGGTGGGACCAGACCTTCGAAACCGCGGACTTTTCTTTGTCGGCTTAGACGTTATTGGCGAGCATCTCACTGAGATCAATGTCACCAGCCCAACGTGTTTGCGAGAAATCGAGGCCGAAGCCTCCCCCGGTATTGCCGCAAAGCTCATGAATTGCATCGAATCAGAATGGCAGCGCATTGGCCGCTAATCGGCTCCTAGGGGCGTCCGCCCCAATGAATGAGCCGATCGCGCCGGCTTTAGTCGCTGCCTTAGCTATTCACGCTTTGATCATTTTGGCCATTGGGTTCGGTGCTACCTGGCAAGACTTTGAGGCCCCGAGCATCGCGGTAACGGTGTTGTTAACACCCTCAAATCAGGCTCCAGTGGCAGCTCAGCACGTTGCGGCTCAGGATCAGCTGGGTATGGCAGAAGAGCCCGCGCCGGCAGCGGCGCAATTCCAAATACAGACCACAATGACTATTTCACGGGAGCTCGATGGTGCCGACGGTGAACTCGCCCCGGAAGAGGTCACCCCAGACGCTATTGATCGTCAGCTCAAGGATCTAAAACAAGCCCTGTCATCGCTATCCGATAAGAATGTGCAGCCCAATACCCGCATAGGTGCTGTCGCGGCCCGCCGATCACTCGATGCAGAGTACCTTTCTCGGTGGCGAGCCCGGGTGGAGCAAATAGGAAACGTTTTGTACCGAGGTCGACCCATTAGCGCCAACGGTGATGTCCGTCTTATGGTGACTGTTGCCGCTAACGGAAATCTTGAACGCATTCGTGTGCTTGAATCCAGCGGGGATACTCGGCTCGACCGAGCGGCTCAAGATACTGTCGTTCTGGCGGCGCCTTTTCCGCCCTTTTCCGAGGCACTGGCAAAACAAACGGGGCGACTGGATATTGTGCGTACCTGGCAATTCCGCTCCCAACCCGTAGGGCAACAATAAAACCAATGGTCTCGCGAAAATAATCATGTCCCAAATACCAAAGCACTTTCACTCATTGAAAGACCACTTCCTTATGGCAACACCTGCACTATCGAGCGGGTTCTTCGCAAAGTCACTGACCTATATTTGCGAGCACAACACTCAAGGGGCAATGGGCATCGTGATAAACCAGCCTTCAAACATTCCGTTTGCAAAAATCTTTGAGCAACTCGACCTGAATACGAGCCACTGCACTCCCGACCAAATAGCGTTGGCAGGAGGCCCAGTACAGGTTGAACACGGATTCCTGCTCCATGACCAAGAGGGTCAGTGGGAATCCACCGTGCAGACCGGAAGTCACACCTGGCTAACCACCTCTAAAGATATTCTCGTGGCTATTGCCAACGGCCACGATACGGGCCAAACCTTACTTGCGCTGGGTTACGCGGGCTGGTCGGCAGGCCAGCTTGAGGATGAATTGGCGGCTAACGCCTGGCTGACAGTGGCAGCTGATGCAGAAATTCTATTTGAAACGCCTTACGAAAAACGCCTACACGCAGCAGGACTTCGGCTGGGTATTGATATCCGTTTGATGTCTAACACGGCGGGGCATTCATGAGCCCACCTGCGGTCAGAGTCATGGCCTTTGATTGGGGCCTCAAGCGCATCGGGGTGGCCGTTGGCAACACCTTGCTCTCCACTTGCGAGCCTCTTTGTGTTTTGAGGGCCCGAGATGGCGCTCCCAAATGGGAGGAAATAGCCACGCTGTTTGAGGAATGGCAGCCCGAGCTTCTGATTGTGGGCGACCCCCTCAACATGGACGAGTCGATGCAAGAAATCACCCGTCGTGCACGACGCTTCAGCCGGCAACTTGAGGGTCGCTTTAATCTTCCCGTCGCACTAATTGATGAGCGTTTGACCTCGCGAGAGGCAAGAAGTCAACTCGAGGAGCAGGGCCTTGCTTACCATGGCGCGGTAGACGCGCATGCAGCACAGCTTATTTTACAAACCTGGTTATCGGAACACGCTGCGAGCTAGATCCGTGTATCCCTTTCTATCTCGTAATCAAGCTCATTCATGAAGCCCTCAGAACCGCGTTCATCGAGTTTAATATTCAGACGGACATCATTGCCTGAGTCAGCATGGCGAATAGCTTCCTCTTTTGATATCAAGCCCATTTGATAGGCCTTGAATAAAGATTGATCGAAGGTTTGCATGCCCTGCTCTGCTGAACGCGCCATAAGATCCTTGATCAGGTGGACCTCTCCTTTGCGAATATGGTCTTGCACAAGTGCGCTTGCTAATAAAACCTCAACAATGGGAACTCGGCCTTGCCCATCCTGTCGGGGTAGTAACTGCTGAGCCACCATGGCCCTTAAATTCAGCGACAAATCCATCCAGACTTGATTGTGCTGCTCAACGGGGAAAAAGCTTTGTATACGGTCTAATGCTTGATTAGCGTTGTTGGCGTGCAAGGTGCACAGACACAAGTGTCCGGTTTCAGCAAAGGCCAACGCCGCCTCCATAGTACGGGCCGTACGAATCTCGCCGATCATGATGACATCGGGAGCTTGCCGTAATGTATTGGTGAGCCCCACGTCATAAGACTCTGTATCTAGGCCCACTTCCCGCTGCGTAACTAAGCACCCCTTGTGCTGGTGCAAATACTCAATGGGGTCCTCAACGGTGACAATGTGCCCATGACTGTGGGTATTTCTATGGTCCAGCATGGCTGCTAAAGATGTTGACTTCCCAGTACCCGTGCCACCGACAAAAATAACCAGACCTCGTTTCAGCATTGCAAGCTGGGCAATAACCTCAGGTAACCCCAGGTCAGAAAAGCTCGGAATTTCAGCGCTAATTCTGCGTAAAACCAGCCCCGGTAAACCACGCTGTACAAAAGCACTGGCTCTAAAACGGCCGTATTCAGGATGGGTAATTGCGTAATTGGCTTCATGGTTCATTGCAAAGCTACTACGCTGAGCCGGGCTCATTGTGGACAAAATCAGATCACGAACATCTTCCTCAGACTGAAGGCGTTTATCAACTTGCACAAAGTTACCGTCGACTTTAATCGTGATGGGAGCATCGACTAAAACAAACCCGTCGGACGCGCGCTGCTCGACTATTACCTTGAGGATGTCTACCATACCCGTTCAGTGCTCCACAGTTTGTTCTTATTAGCTCAGACGAGTAAATCGGGTTGCCGCGCTTTTTCGCGCGCCACGCTGAGGCTGACAATTTTTCTTTCAACCAGATTTTGCAAAGCCCAATCCATCGTTTGCATGCCATGGGTTTGTCCCGACTGTATCGCAGAATACATTTGCGCAACCTTATCCTCTCGAATGAGATTTCTGATTGCAGCTGTGCCCCGCATAATTTCGTGAGCGGCTACGCGGCCGCCACCCTTACGCTTCAACAGTAATTGTGAAACAACGGCTTGCAGTGATTCAGCCAGCATAGAACGCACCACAGCTTTTTCTGCAGTGGGAAAAACATCAATGATGCGATCTACCGTTTTAGCTGCGGAAGTCGTGTGCAAAGTGCCCAACACTAAATGGCCAGTCTCTGCAGCCGTCAGAGCAAGGCGAATAGTCTCAAGATCACGCATTTCACCCACTAAGATAATATCCGGGTCCTCACGTAGTGCTGATCGCAACGCTTCGGAAAATCCCAGGGTATCGCGATGCACCTCGCGCTGATTTACGAGACAGCGCTTCGACTCGTGCACGAACTCGATGGGATCTTCAATAGTCAAAATATGGTCGTATCGGTTGTCATTAATGAAATCCACCATAGCCGCTAATGTGGTCGATTTTCCGGACCCGGTGGGGCCGGTAACCAAGACCAAACCGCGAGGAAGAAGCGCTATCTCTTTAAAAACTTCCCCCAAACCTAGCTCTTCCATTGAAGCGACTTTTGTCGGCACCGTCCTAAAAACCGCCGCCGCGCCCCGATTATGATTGAATGCATTCACCCTGAATCGACCGACACCAGGGACTTCAAAAGAAAAGTCTGTCTCTAAAAATTCCTCAAAATCTTTGCGCTGTCGATCGTTCATGATGTCGTAAACAAGATCGTGGACCTGAGCATGCTCTAACGGCGGGATATTGATGCGTCGGACATCACCATCGACACGAATCATAGGGGGCAGTCCCGAAGATAGGTGCAAATCAGAAGCCCCTTGCTTGGCACTGAATGCTAACAACTCCGTAATATCCATGAACGGTCTCCTAAGACATAAACCATTGAACCCAGCAACCGCGCTATGATGGCAGTATGGACGAAATAAATGTAGCGACCAATTTACACAGTATCTGGCGGCGTATAAGTGCTGCTGAACAGCTTGCGAATCGACCCTCGGGGTCTGTCTCACTTTTGGCCGTCAGTAAAACAAAACCTGACAGCTTGATTCGGGCTGCCTGGGAAGCAGGGCAGCGCACCTTTGGCGAAAATTATGCCCAGGAGGCGGAGGAAAAAGCCCGACGCCTGGCTGATCTGGACATTGAATGGCACTTTATTGGTCCTATTCAATCCAATAAAACTCGTGGCCTTGCGCAAACAATGGCCTGGGTTCACAGCATAGACCGGCTGAAAATTGCCCAGCGGCTTAGCGATCAACGGCCTGAAAACCTGCCGCCACTCAACATCTGCCTTCAAATAAAGCTGTCCCATGAGCCCAATAAGTCTGGGATTGCTCCCTCAGAGCTCCCACAACTCGCACAACAGGTCAGCAAACTCCCTAAATTGCATCTACGGGGTTTAATGGTTATTCCTGCGCCGACAACAGATCTTCAAGAGCAGCGCAAATCCTTTGCGCAACTCAAAACGCTGCTGTTAGCGTTGCAAGTGCACCACCCCGAGGTCGATACTCTGTCGATGGGCATGTCGGGTGACCTCGAGGCCGCAGTCGCCGAGGGCTCGACTTTAGTGCGCGTCGGCACCGACATTTTCGGAGCCCGCTAAAAGATCTGCGCAATACCCCGACAACCCAAGCGCCGCGTTATACTCCACGCATCGAGACATCAAATGGGTATCAGACCTTGGATATGACGCAACTGCCTCAAACAATCGGGTTCGTCGGAGCGGGCAATATGGCCTCCGCAATTATCGGCGGCCTGATAAGCGCCGGTTATGACCCCAAGCGTTTGTGTGCTGTGGACCCCAACGAGGCCGCTCTAGCCAAGCTTCAGACTTTGGGCGTAAGCGAGCTTGGCGCGCAGCCCAGCGCGTGCTTTCAAAGCTGCGAGCTTGTCGTTCTGGCCGTGAAGCCACAATTTATGACAGCCGCAACCGAGGGGGTTAAACACCACCTTTGTGCAACAGCAGCTGTCATGTCGGTGGCAGCAGGAATCAGCGTTGGGGCACTGAAAACCCAGCTTGGCAATTCCCGCTTGCCTGTGGTGCGCTGCATGCCCAACACGCCAGCGCTAGTCGGCGCGGGCGCCTCAGGCCTGTTTGCGAGTGCTGAGGTCAGCGCCGACCAACGGGCAGGAATCGAAGGCGTGATGAGCGTCGTAGGCACCACCACTTGGCTTCAGGAGGAAAGTCACATTGATGTAGTGACCGCCGTTTCGGGCAGTGGCCCAGCCTATTTTTTTGCCTTAATGGAAGCCATGATCGCGGCGGGAGAGAAGCTGGGCCTTGATCATCAAACGGCTAGTCAGCTAACGCTGCAGACAGCCCTAGGTGCTGCCAAACTCGCGACCCAGCAATCCGATTCCGTCGCCGAATTGCGCCGTAACGTGACTAGCCCCGGAGGCACGACGGAGCAAGCCTTGGCAAGCTTCAGTCAAGACAACCTAGCGGGGCTGGTCGATAAGGGCATGCAGGCCTGCTGGGTTCGCGCCCAAGAAATGGCAAAGGAGTTTGGTTAACAATGGCAGCACTCAATGACATTGCACGATATCTGCTAGAAACAGCAGCGTCGTTCTATCTGATTTTGACGGTGTTGAGAGGAATGTTGCAACTCGCTCGCGCCGATTTTTACAATCCAATTTCACAGTTTGTGGTGCGCGCCACCAATCCACCGTTACGCGTCATCCACCGGGTTATTCCCAATGCCGGACGCTTCGATCCCGCCGTGCTGTTATTGGCTGTGGCGGTGCAAATCTTAGCCATCGTGGCCAAACTAGCACTTGCGGGCGTTGCACTGCCCGATCTCACTTCGTTGCTGATTTGGGGGCTGCTGGGGGTCATGGGTCTAATCATTAATACCTACCTGATTGCCCTTGTTGTCATGATCGTTATTAGTTGGGTCGCACCGGGAACCCGACACCCCGCAGTGCTACTGACCTACCAAATCACCGAGCCCATCATGTCCCCAGTGCGCTCGATGTTGCCATCGATGGGCGGGCTCGACTTTTCGCCTATCGTTATTTTTATTGCGATAAATATGATTCAAATAGCCCTTCGACACATGGCGACCGCCGCGGGACTTCCCCTGCAACTGGTGATGGGTATCTAGCTGATGACACACCCCGGGGAAGTCAGCCTAGTAACACCTGTGCGGGAGGTTTTTTCGGCAACCCTAAACCTCGCTTCTGGGCGAACGCTGGCGGGCTTTGAACTGATCACGGAAACCTATGGCCATCTCAATGCCCAGCGCAGTAACGCTGTTTTGATCTGCCATGCGCTAAGCGGCAATCATCATGCAGCCGGCCGCTACGACCTATCGGATCCCAAAGCCGGATGGTGGGACCTGCATGTTGGCCCCGGCAAAGCGGTAGATACCAATCGTTTTTTTGTTGTCTCCCTCAATAATATTGGTGGCTGTGATGGCAGTTCAGGGCCCAACACCCTCAACCCCGAGACCCAACAACCCTGGGGACCTGAATTTCCCCAAGTCAGCGTGGCCGACTGGGTCATGACGCAAGCAATGCTGGCCGACCGGCTGGGTATTGATAGTTGGGCCGCAGTGATTGGTGGCAGCCTAGGCGGCATGCAAGCGCTCCACTGGGCAGTCCACTACCCTGACCGCGTGCGCAACTGCGTTGCACTCGCAGCAGCACCCAAACTCACCGCTCAAAATATTGCCTTTAATGAAATCGCGCGCCAGGCCATTCTTTCAGACCCTGACTGGCTGGCCGGCCACTATCAGCGAGAGGCCGCAAACCCTGCCCGGGGCTTGTCTTTGGCGCGAATGGTCGGCCACCTCACCTACATGTCGGCAGACGGTATGAGTGACCGCTTTGGGCGAGATACCCGCGAAGGCCCCTCAAATACGAT
Source organism: Luminiphilus sp. nBUS_16 (assembly GCF_051201645.1). Lineage (GTDB taxonomy): Bacteria > Pseudomonadota > Gammaproteobacteria > Pseudomonadales > Halieaceae > Luminiphilus. The sequence goes on from NZ_CP179205.1 coordinate 3,464,868, forward strand.
CAATCCCGGGGAAATGGTATTTCAGGTAGAAAGCTACCTTCGGTATCAAGGTAAGCAGTTTTCCACACGCTTCGACGCTAACACTTACCTCTTGATGACACGAGCTCTGGACCACTTTGATATCGCAGCTGATTTTAATGATTCACTGAGTGAGGCCATGGCGGTGACAAGCTCGCGGATGCTGGTTATTGCCTTCTCCAGTGATTGGCGATTTTCACCGGCCCGGTCCAGAGAACTAGTCGATGCTTTACTGGCTGCAGGGAAGCCTGTGAGCTACGCCGAAATTGAAACAGACGCCGGGCACGATGCTTTTTTGCTCGATGAGCCACACTATACCGGGCTATTTTCTGCTTGGATGCAGCGGGTGGTTATTTAATGCGCTACGACCTCACGCAAATTGAATCTTGGATTCCTGAGGGGAGCCGTGTCCTTGATTTGGGCTGTGGTGATGGCGCATTTCTCAATCGACTGCAGGAAACACGCCGTGTTCAAGGAATGGGGTTAGAGCTTGATCCAGACAATCTCATTGCAGCCACACAACGTGGCCTTGATATCGTTCAGCAAGATATGGATCAAGGCCTGAGCAATTTTCCAGAGGACAGCTTTGAGATTGTGGTCCTCGCTCATGCTCTGCAGGTCCTTCACCGACCCGATAAAGTTTTACAAGATATGGTCCGTATTGGGCGCGAGGCCATTGTGACTTTCCCCAACTTTGGCCACTGGCGATGCCGTTTACATCTCGGATTAAACGGGCGGATGCCAGTATCGAAAGATTTGCCCTTTCACTGGTATGACACGCCCAATATCCACTTCTGTACGGTTAAAGATTTTGAAGCTCTGTGCTCGAACTTGAATATCGCCATTATGGATCGAGATATTGTCTCTGGTCCCACAACCGCCCTATTCAAACAGTGGCTACCCAATTTATTTGGCTCAACCGCTATCTTTAGGATCAAGGCATGCGACTAAGCTTTATTTTATTTGTGGCGTTTTCTTTCCTAGCGCTGGGTGCGCAAGGACAGCAATCTCAGCGCTTTGATCGCTTTGAACTGCATCGCAGCGTTGTCTATACCACGTTTTTATCCCCTGAAATAGCCGCAGAATACGGCATAGCCCGGGGAGACTTTAAAGCCATACTCACCCTGTCGGTAAGAGACGTAGAAATGGGCGAAACAGCGGGACGGCCCATGTTAATAAAAGGTGAAACTTGGGATCTCATCCGAGGTGACACACTGGAATTTAAAGAAATTCGCGAGAATAACGCCACCTACTATATCGCTGACTTTGAGTTTATCGACCGCGAGTGGCGTTTCTTTGAATTTGATTTTAGGCCCGAGGGTAGCGAGCAAACCTACCACTACAAATTCAAGACGCAACTCTGGAAGCAAAGCGAGAAGTAATCGGTGACGGGCAATGACAACATAACTCTTCTGGCCAGCGGCAACGCGGGAAAGCTCAAGGAGCTCCAGGCCGCCTTGTCAGCTACGGGCCTTTTGTTACAGCCCCAAAGCGACTTTAACGTACCTGAAGCAGATGAAGACGGCCTCACCTTTGTCGAAAATGCTTTGAAAAAAGCCCGCAACGCCGCTCTCTACACGGGTCTTCCTGCTCTAGCTGACGACTCGGGCTTGGTGGTACCCGCACTAGGTGGCGCCCCGGGTATTCATTCGGCCCGCTATTCTGGCCAAGGTGATGTGCAAAACAACGTTAAACTGCTGCGGGCAATGGCGCCCTTTGATGGCGATGACCGTAGAGCTTGGTTTATTTGTGTGCTGGTCCGGGTGGCCAGCGCAAATGATCCAACGCCCATTATTGCTGAAGGTTATTGGCATGGTCACATCGCCAAGGAACCCTCGGGGACCTCGGGTTTTGGCTACGACCCTTTATTTGAAATAGACGATACCGGCCGCACTGCAGCTGAACTGAGCCCAACAGAAAAACAAGCGTTGAGTCACCGTGGCCAAGCTGTGCGAACGCTGCGCCACAAACTTGAACACTGATCAGATCCCACTGGCCCTTTACGTACACCTTCCTTGGTGTGAGCGAAAGTGTCCCTACTGTGATTTCAACTCTCATGAGCAATTCGATAACAGTTTGGAAAGCGGCTACATCGATGCCCTGTTGATCGACTTAGAACAGCAGCTGGCTGAAATACCACCGCGCCCCCTTTTTTCAATCTTTATCGGGGGGGGAACACCTAGCCTATTTAGCGGGACAAGCATCGGCAAGTTACTTCAGGGTATTGACCAATCTTGGGGTATTCCAACAGCCACTGAAGTTTCCATGGAGGCCAACCCAGGGAGTGCTGAGGCCGCGAGATTTGCCGATTATCGAAGCGCCGGCGTGAACCGCCTAAGCCTTGGTATACAGACCTTTGCTGACGCACAGCTAACCGCCCTCGGGCGGGTTCATAACAGCACCCAAGCGGTACAGGCCATTCACCTGGCAAAAAATAATTTCGAGCGTTTTAATCTGGATATCATGCACGGCTTGCCGGGCCAATCTGTAGGGGCAGCGCTTGAAGACTTGGAGCGGGCTATCGATTACGCCCAGGGCCATGTTTCGTGGTACCAATTAACGATTGAACCGAATACCACATTTTGGTCACGCCCCCCCACACTGCCTAACGACGATATTCTTACTGATATTCAAGATGCTGGGGAGGCTCGTTTTAACGACTCTGGCCTCACCCAATATGAAGTATCAGCTTGGGCGGCCCCGCAGCAAGCAGCAAAGCACAACTCAAATTATTGGACCTTTGGAGACTACATTGGCATTGGCGCCGGTGCTCATGGAAAGATTACCCGGGAAAATGGCACGATTACCCGGACGCGTCGAAGCCGATCGCCCCGGGATTATTTAACCGGCGTGAATCAAGGCGTCAAACCCCAGCAGCACGAAATTCCGAAACTGGAGCTACCGGTTGAATTTATGTTGAACGCCCTTCGCCTTAAAAGCGGTGTACCTGCATCACTTTTTAAAGCGCACACGGGCTTGGAACTGGCGGTTGTGATGCCACAGATAGAGCAGCTCGTGGCTCAAGGGCTGATGTCTGATAATCGCGAGTCCATCGCTACCACTGACCGCGGCTTTAGGTTTCTCAACGATGTTGTCGCCAGCTTTATGGACAACCACGAAGCAGTATCAAGTATCTAATTTCTCAAATACTAAATCCCGAACACCGTGGCCCAGTTTGGTGCCACGGCGCTCGAATTTCGTCTCAGGGCGCCAAGCTGGACGTGGTACGTATTGACCGGTGTCTGACGTATTTCGCAAGGTCGGTTCAGCTTCTAAGACCGCCAGCATATCCTCAGCGTAGGGCATCCAGTCGGTTGCTAAATGAATTCTCCCCCCCGAAGCCAGTAAGGCCGTGGCTTTTGTAATAAACGCAGGTTGAATCAAACGGCGCTTATGGTGCCGTTTTTTGTGCCAGGGGTCGGGGAAAAAGATCTGTAAAATATCAACTGAGCCCTTTGGAATGCATTGATCGAGCACAACCATGGCATCCTCAGCATAAACCCGGATATTTTTTACGTCTCGCTCTAGAGTCTGACCCAATAGCCGACCGACACCCGGAGTATGGACCTCAATACCCAAAAATCGACTCATTGGTGAGGCTTCTGCCATCGTCAGCAGCGAGTCACCCATACCAAATCCAATTTCTACAATGCGCGGCCCCCGGGATTCCCAGCTCGATTCCCAATTTAATGGCCCGTTTGCAGCTGTCAAACCATACTGGGGAAAGCCAACCGACCAGCCGCGCTCTTGGCCCGCCGTCATTCTGCCGGCCCGCAGAACAAAGCTGCGAATAGGTCTATTAATTTCCGTCATGAGAGCAGCGGCTCAAGGCGCAGCATGACTCTCTCTCACTAACCCACAGGCCAACAAAATCAACCAGGCCACGAGTAGTGCTACCCCTCCAAGAGGGGTAATAGGGCCAAAGGCACCGATGCCCGTTAACACAAGAAGGTAGAGAGACCCCGAGAACAACACAACCCCAGCAACGATTAAGCCACAGGCCCATAACAGCCAAAATTTCAGTCGGGGTGAGACGGCACGCTGCTGCCAGCCAGACACCGCAAGCAAAGCCACTGCGTGAAGCAGCTGATAGCTCGCGGCGGTCTCCCAAGTTTGTATCTGCTCAGGTGCCACAAAGCCGCGCAGACCGTGGGCACCAAATGCGCCAGCGGCCACGCCCAGAAAGCCTAGTAGCGCCGCCAGAATTCTTGGCCAGCGAGGTCCTATGCCTGCCACATCGAGACGCTCAGACGACGAGTGTCGTTTTGAGCTTTTTCATCGCATTAACTTCCAGCTGACGAATTCGCTCAGCCGACACACCGTATTCCGCGGCCAACTCATGCAGCGTTGCTTTTTGTTCAGCCAGCCAGCGCTGCGTCACAATATTGCGACTTCGCTCATCTAAACTGCTCAGCGCGGAGCGCAATCGATCTTCGCCGTCCCGAGCCGAATCCTCAGCTTCAATACACCGGGCTGGATCAGTCGATATGTCATCGAGGTAAGCCTGCGGTGACTGCCAGGCATCGTCGTCGTCAGCGTCAGTGGGGAGGTCGAAAGCAATATCACGACTTGATAACCGTCCTTCCATACGCTGGACTTCAGCCTCGTCAACACCCAAGTCTGCGGCAATCGCCTGAGTTTCTTCTGCGCTCAACCAACCCAGCGATTTCTTTGCGCTGCGCAAGTTGAAGAATAATTTACGCTGCGCCTTCGTCGTTGCCACTTTAACAATGCGCCAGTTACGCAAGATGAACTCGTGCATTTCTGCTTTAATCCAGTGCACGGCAAAAGAAACCAAGCGCACACCTTTGTTGGGATCAAAGCGTTTTACCGCCTTCATAAGGCCCACATTCCCCTCTTGTATGAGGTCGGCCTCGGCAAGCCCATAGCCAGAATAACTCCGTGCAATGTGTACTACAAAACGCAAGTGAGCGAGTACTAACTCTCGCGCAGAATCAACACACTCGCTGTAGTACAGCTTTTCGGCTAAAGCCTGTTCACGCTCTGCAGACAAAATTGGAATGCCGCTCACAGCCTGAACATAGGCGGGCAAATTTGCCCCTGGGGTCATAGACATAACTGCCCCGTGACCCATTGCTACTGTTTTTCCTGATTCGGACATCTTGTCATCCTCCTCCCTTCGATATCCCCATTTTAGCACTCTACATTAGAGAGTGCTAATCCTAGAAAAGTTCACTATTGATCGAGGGTCGAGACTATCTGGGCTCTAACTCTCTGAGCTGACTCGTTGCTGCATGCCAAGCGCTAAATAACCCTAACGCGCCGCCTAGGAGCATCATATTCATCACACCCATGATCCCCAGTCCCGTAAAACGCCGATCGCTATCATAAAGCTGAAGCAACTGGTTAACGGGCTCAGCAAGATAAATGAAAAAGATACCCAACATAATCGCGCCCAGCAGACCACCGCCAAATCCAGACCACAATCCGGTGTATAGAAAGGGGCGACGCGCATAGGCATCATCAGCTCCAATCAATTTAATCACCGCAATTTCATCCCGACGAGCATCAATAGCCAGACGAATCGTGTTGGCCAAAATAAGTACCGCGCCCATCATCATGAGCAGCCCGATACCCATTGCAAGCCTTCTGCCCGACTGCAAGACCCCAGCCAGCCGCGCTTGCCAGAGTGTGTCAAAAACCACCTGATCAACGCCTCTGACGGCCTCTAACGCCCGCGCCAACTGAGCAAGGCCCTCTGATTCAACGTTGTCTACAGGGTTGACCAGAAGTGTATGAGGCAATGGGTTATCGGGAATCGAATCCAACATGCCGACCAACCCGGTATCGGCGGCGAATCTCGCCAATGCTTGGTCTTGAGGAATAAGGGTCACATCCTGCACATCAACGCGACTCTCAACCCGCTTCAAGATGTCTTGAGCATCGTTGAGGGGCGTATCCACCTCGAGCAAAACAGAAAAGCGCGCTGGCGAACGCATATCACTAGTCACAGCCTCAATGTTTTGCAGTATCACCAAGAGAGAGGCAGGTAGTGCCAATGCGATTCCTACTACTAACCAAGTCAGACCTGTAGCCACTGGTAGCCGAAAAGCCCTGCGCAGGCTGCCAGACGCCGCCTGCCGGTGGTGATGTATCCATGACACCAAGGTAGGCCTTGGAGCCGTGCCTAGTCCCGCCGCAGGCTTCTTCACAGCCCAGCTCCCGCCACTAGCCTACCGTCTTTTAATGTCACGATCCGATGACGCAGCCTGGAAATCAAGGCAAGATCATGACTGGCAACAATCACAGTCACCCCGACACGATTAAAGGCCTCGAACAATCCCATAATCTCTGCCGAAAGCTGCGGATCAAGATTACCTGTAGGTTCATCGGCAATTAAAAATCGAGGCCTTGCAACAACTGCCCGTGCAATACCAACCCGCTGCTGCTCACCACCCGATAAAACGGCTGGATTGGCTTTCTCTCTACCCAAAAGCCCGACCTTATCGAGGGCAGCTCGGGTTCTCCGTTGAATATCACGGGGACGAAAGCCCGCTATTTCCAAGGGTAATGCCACATTTTCAAGTACCGACCTGTCGTAGAGCAGCTGATGGTCCTGAAAAACAATGCCAAATTCACCACGATAGCGACCGATATTCCGCCCTTTGATTCTCGCCGTGTCTCGGCCATCAACGCGCAATGTGCCCATTGAAGCACGCTCCAACAGCATGAGTAGGCGTAAAAAAGTCGTCTTACCAGCCCCCGAATGGCCAGTGAGAAACACCATCTCGCCTGTGGCAATAGTAAGCGAGACGTCACGCAGAGCATCATGGTCTGCGTAACGTTTGCTCACTCGGTTAAATTCAATCACGAGCTACGACGACTTACTTTCAAACAAAGCATCCACAAAAGCACTCGCATCAAAGGGCTGAAGATCTGTCACCCCCTCCCCAATACCCACGAATCGAATCGGTCGCGCTAACTTTTGCGCGATCGCAAAGATAACACCACCACGTGCCGTACCATCTAACTTGCTGAGGGCAATACCAGTGACCCCAACAGCCTTATCAAATTCTTCCGCCTGAGACACGGCGTTTTGCCCAGTGCCTGCGTCGAGCACCAGCAACGTCTCGTGGGGTGCCTGAGGGTCAATCTTTTGCATCACTCTGACCACTTTTTCAAGCTCATCCATCAGATGGCTTTTGTTCTGGAGTCGGCCAGCCGTATCAGCAATCAAAATATCCGCCTCCCGAGCATGAGCCGCCTGTAAAGCATCAAACAACACAGACGCACTGTCAGCACCCGTGTGCTGAGCAATCACCGGCACTTCATTGCGCTCGCCCCAGACCTGAAGCTGTTCGACTGCAGCCGCTCGGAACGTGTCACCGGCAGCCAGCATGACCTGCTTACCTTGTGCTTTAAAGCCGTGAGCCAATTTGCCGATCGTGGTGGTCTTGCCAGCACCGTTGACTCCCACGACCAGCATCACAAAGGGCTTATGTTTGTCGGTGACTAGCGGTTGCTCGCAGGGTGCCAGAATATCAAGCAGAGCCGACTTAGTAGCAGCCATAACAGCGGCGCCATCCGAAAGTTCTTTGCGAGAAATGCGCTCAGTAATAGCCGATACAATGCGTTGCGTTGCCTCTATCCCTACATCAGCCGTCAAAAGTTGATCTTCCAAAGCCTCCAAAACCTCTTCGTCGATAACCTTGCGCCCCAAAAAAAGCGCGCCGAGACCGCTGGAAAAATGGCCCCCTGTACGACTCAGACCACGGCGAAATCGAGAGTACAAACCGCCGTCTTCTGTCGAATGTGCCTCGGCTGCTACTTCGCTTTTAGCTTCCAGCGCCAAGCTCTCAGCTGGCTTTTTAGGTTTTTCTTTGCGCCCAAAGAATTTCATGGCAACGTGCTCATTACAGTTTTGACATTCAGTTGGTGACTGGGCCCGGCCCTCACATCAACATGGTAGCACTGCGTCGAGGGAGCAGATATGCGCAAAGCGCCAATAAAACACAGTAGTGCCCGACTGCGCATTATTGGGGGCGAGTGGCGAGGTCTCAGGCTCAATTTTCCTGATAACGTTGCCCACTTGCGACCCACGCCGGACCGAGTAAGAGAAACACTATTCAACTGGCTTACGAGCCGTATTCAAGGCGCCCACTGTCTCGATCTTTTTGCCGGCAGTGGCGCTCTGGGGCTCGAAGCCCTCTCCAGAGGCGCCAATCACTGCGTATTTGTCGATAGTTCCGCCGTGGCAACCGACGCTATTCGCGGTCACCTCAGCCATCTGAAGGCTCAAGAGCGCGCAACGATCGTGAGCAGCAACGCTCTTGAATGGCAAGGCACCCCCGCGGATATTGTCTTCCTAGACCCTCCCTATTCGGCAGATTTAATCGGCACCGCCTTAGAGCATCTGCTGAAACAAGGTCTACTCGCGACAGACGCTAGGGTTTACGTAGAACTAGAGCGCAATCAGACAATGCCCGACATACCCGCTTCTTTGGAGGTGATTCGGGATAAAGTGGCGGGCAATGTCCGTTACCTGCTTCTCGCAGTTTCGGATAATGTTTGTTTGTAAGCGGCCCCTTGTGTACATTCATCGCGGTTATGGCTGAGAATTCGCAGTTATGCGCACACAATCTATTGTTTACCCCGGAACTTTCGATCCCATCACCAAGGGCCACATTGATTTGGTTGAGCGAGCTGCGAGGCTGTTCGGTAGCGTCATCATCGCGATAGCGCAAAGTGAAAAGAAGCAGCCCCTTTTCGATCTAAAAGAACGAACAATCCTTACTCAGGACGCTCTTAGCCACATCGATAACGTGGAAGTTTGCAGTTTTACCGGGCTGTTAACCGACCTGGTGACGGAGCAGGGGTCTAATTGTGTTCTCCGAGGGTTACGGGCTGTTGCGGACTTCGAATACGAATATCAGCTTGCCAATATGAATCGCGCTCTGAAGCCTGATTTTGAGAGCGTATTTCTTACCCCCTCAGAAAATCTCGCCTACATATCTTCTTCTTTAGTTCGGGAAATTGCAGCTATGGGTGGCGACATCACGCCCTTTGTGGCCCCAAACGTAGCCGAAGCGCTTAAGAATAAGTTCCCCGGTTAACGTTGGCAGGTTGTGCAAAAAACTGAGGTTCGGTTACCCAGCCTAATCTCTTGAAGTTGGCCAGAACACGCCCGACATGATTGGCCTCCCCGACCATAAACACGCAGCTTTTGTGCAAAGTATCCAGGTTTGCCATCACCGCCCACAAAATCTCTGAGTGTAGTTCCGCCCTGTTCGATAGCCGCCGCCAACAGCTCCTTTACCGCCTCAGCCAAGCGCTGATAGCGCTGCAAGCTAATGTTCCCCGCCCTGCGGGTGGGACGGATTCCCGCCATAAACAGAGCTTCGTTAGCGTAGATATTGCCAACACCCACCACGATTCGACCGTCCATCAAAAATTGCTTAACCGCCGCCTTTCTGCCCCGAGCCGCCTGATACAACCACGCTCCGTCAAAATCACTTGATAGGGGTTCGGGACCCAAGTGCCGCAGCAGCGCATGGTCATCAGAGGTCAGTAAGTGAAAGCTTCCAAAGCGCCGGGGGTCGTTGTATCTGAGGCAATTGCCATCATTGAGGACAATATCGACGTGGTCGTGAAACAGCGGCGGAGTTGACGCAGGCATAACACGCAATGATCCAGACATACCAAGGTGAACCATCAGTGTGTGGTGCTCGAGGTCAATGAGTAAGTATTTTGCACGACGTCGGGTGCCTAAAATTCGCTGCCCCGAAGCGAGGGGGGCAAGGGCTTCTTCGATAGGCCAACGGAGTTTGGCGTTGCGAATTAAAACGTGCTCAATGCGCCGATCAACCACATGGGGATCAATGCCACGACGGGTTGTCTCTACTTCAGGCAGCTCAGGCATAACTAACGGGACACAAAAAACCCCGGGACTGGTAACAGCACCGGGGCAGTCTTAAAGAAAGCCGCAAAATCTATTTGATTTTGCCTTCCTTGTAGATAACGTGTTGCCGAGCCACTGGGTCGAACTTTTTCATCTCCAGCTTCTCTGGCATCGTACGCTTGTTCTTGTCAGTCGTATAAAAATGACCGGTTCCCGCTGTTGAGTTCATGCGAATTTTTTCACGCATAGCAATTCTCCTTTAAACTTTTTCGCCACGAGCACGCAATTCGGCAAGTACGGTATCGATACCGCGCTTATCGATGATACGCATTCCTTTGGGGGATACACGAAGAGAAACAAACCGCTTTTCGGACTCTACCCAAAACCTATGGTTGTGAAGGTTGGGCAGGAAACGACGACGAGTTCGATTCTTGGCGTGAGACACATTGTTACCGGTTACCGGACGTTTGCCGGTAACTTGACAGACTCGAGACATGGTTAAACCCGTCGCAGGACACTGAAAAAAGGGTGCGCAACATACCAAAGCCATGGCATTACCGCAAGCCTTAGTCAGCGGAACCCTGCTATTCCCTCTGAAGCCATGGACAGATAGTCCCCTTGGCCTACGATTAAGTGATCAAGAAGCTCGATATCGAGTAACTCGAGGGCGCAGCGAAGCCGTTCCGTCAGCCTAAGATCCGCAGAACTTGGGGCTACTGATCCGGAGGGGTGGTTGTGCGCGACAATAATCCCAGAAGCACTCAGTTTCAGCGCCATCGCAGCAATTTCCCTAGGGTAGACTGGGGCGGTATTGAGGGTGCCTAAAAACAGATCACGACACGCTAACAGCTGGCGCTGGGTGTTCAGAAAAAAACAGGTAAACACCTCCCGGTGCTGCAGCTGGTAGTGATGCTGCAAATAATCGTAACAGCTGGCAGGATTTTGCAGAGAAGTTCGCGTAAAAAGGCGCTCCTGTGCAAGTCGTTGTGCGAGTAACAGCGCAGACCCCAGCTGGTGGCGTCTTCGGCTCCCCACGCCGTGGACTGCTGGGTCACTGCGCAGCAGCGCAGCTATTCCCTCCCGGAGAGAGCCTCCGTGACGGTATAAATAACCTGCAATTTCAAGCTCGGCAGTCGCGCTAGGCAACCCAAGAGCCGCTGCTAGCAACTTGGCGTCACTGCCCGAGCAGCCACTTTTAGACCTGTCGCACAGTAGTGCAATGCTAAATGTGTCCAAAAAGCGCTCCAAGTGCTAGTGTTCAGGGTATTTTCTGGGTTAACGCGATCGAATGGGACACCTTCATAATCGGAACATCATCATCGGTGTAACAGGTGGGATTGCTGCCTATAAAATCGCCGAACTGATCCGCCTTCTACGAGGTGACGGTGCCGCGGTACGGATTATAATGTCCCGCGGGGCTCAGGCTTTTGTCACGCCTCTTACCCTACAATCACTCTCGGGGTTTCCGGTCCACACCGAACTTTTGGATGAGACCGCGGAAATGGGCATGGGGCATATTGAATTAGCGCGATGGGCGGACGCCTTTATCGTGGCTCCTGCAACAGCCGATGCATTGGCGAGGCTTGCTGCAGGACGAGCCGATGACCTTTTGACCACTACCGCCCTTGCGACTCCCGCTCCAGTTTTTGTGGCACCAGCCATGAATCAGCAAATGTGGAAAAATGCTGCAACTGCCACAAATATTCAGCGCCTCATAGATCGCGGCGTCGAAATAATTGGCCCAAGTGCGGGTGAGCAGGCCTGTGGTGATGTAGGTTTGGGCAGGCTGAGCGAACCCGCACAGATCAGAGCTGCAATCAGTGCTCACTTTCCCAGCCGGGCACTGGAGGGTCGTCGCGTTGTCATTACAGCAGGCCCGACACGTGAACCTTTAGATCCGGTTAGGTACATTTCAAACCACAGTTCAGGAAAAATGGGGTTTGCCCTTGCTCAAGCCGCCGCTGAGGCTGGAGCGGAAACCGTTTTGATAAGTGGCCCCGTCACACTTGATACGCCCGAGGGCGTCACTCGTGTAAATGTCGATACAGCGCTTCAAATGCATGAAGCCTGCGTGCAACACATCAAAAAGCCTACGGCGATTTTCATTGGTAGCGCTGCGGTTGCAGATTATCGAGCGGAGGTTGAAGCACCACAAAAAATTAAGAAAGTGGGTGACACGCTTACGTTAAATCTGACCCGTAATCCCGATATCATTACGGAGGTCGCTCGATCAGCCAGCCGGCCGTCTTTGATGGTTGGGTTTGCTGCCGAGACTGAACACCTTATCGACCACGCAGAGGCTAAACGCTTGGCAAAACAACTTGATGTCGTCATCGCCAATGATGTCAGTCGAGCCGATATAGGGTTTAACAGCGACGTCAATATGGTGTCCTGGGTGGATAGTATGGGACATGACGTTATTCCGATAACGACAAAGCGCAATTTAGCCAAGCTTCTGATTGCGCGGTGTATTGCAAGGATGCCCCAAAACTGTGCTGACGACGAACATAGAGCAACGCAATCGGAGGATGACTCTTGAGCTCCGAGTTAAAGAGCCAGAAAGATGGCGAAGTTACCAGCGAGGGCGACGATTTAACAAGGCTGCTGTATCAAGCCGGCCTCGTTGCCCTCGTGCCAGCTATGCTTGCCTTTTTTTGGCTGGGCCTGATCAGAGAGCCTTTGATTCAATCAGGAACTGCAGCCAACCTTGCCCAAGCGACCGTTGAAAGCCGCGCTGATATGGTGGGGCTCTACATCAAAGACCTAGAGCTACGCATCGACGACCTGACAACACAGCTTAGAGGCCAAACAGACGCACCAGATTTATCCTACGCCCGCCTGAGCTTTCCTGATGCGGACGCCATTTCATTTATTCCCTTAGATGACCTAGGCACCGTGAGCATTAGCCCGGGAGATTTTGGTCTGCGCTCGCATATTGACATTGATATCGTTCGGCGGGCTTTTGGGGGCGAGGACCCAGCCCCCGAATTTATTTTCGCCGATGACGGGTCTTACACACTATTTGCCCGTGGATTGGGCAAGCCCGTTCGAGGTGTTTTTGTCGTTGAGGTCAGTCAACGCCGACTCGCGGAGCTGATTACTCCGGGCAATGAGGGGCGGTACCGCATTGTGCAGGAAATATCGGGCACCATGAGCGATACGTTTATTGGCACTTTGAAGGATGAACCCCTAGTCAGCGCTGATGTCATGGGAACACTTTGGAAGGTAGAGTTCTCACCCAATCCAGAATGGCTTGCTGCTGCTCGGCCAAGTTGGTGGGGGCTTTTACTGTCGGTAGTTGTAACACTCGCAGGCATTGTAGCGAGCCTTTATCTGCTCATACAGCGTTCAGGCCAGCTATTAAGGTCTGAGGTGAAACGGATACTAGAAGCCGCAGAGTTGCGTACGCCGCTAAGAGTCTCGGTGCCTGCAATAACGCCTCTTGCCAAAATGTTGCGACAGCTAAGCTTGCTCAGTCGCAGACAGCTAGTTTTGCAAGCTCGACGAGAAGCCACCCGGGGGGATCTGGGTGACGTTACCGTCAAGGACTCCGATGTCTCAATGCCGGAGCCAACAGAGGCCGCTCCGACACCTAGGGAGCTACTGGTTGATCACGACTCAGCGTCTATTATCGATGAAATTCCAACCCATATTTTCAAGCCTGGAAGCATTAGAGGAGACGTCCAAACCGAGCTGACGGAGGCGCTCATTGAAAGCATCGGTCAGGCACTGGCCGTTATGTCGGGTGATCGTGATATCCAGACTCTCATCGTCGCCCACGACTCCCGCCCAAGTAGCAAACAAATCCGGACAGTTTTGGTGAAAGCGCTTCTCGCAAGTGGCCGTGATGTTATTGATGTTGGCGAAATTCCAACGCCCGCTTTTTACTTTGCAACCCATGAAGCCGAGACCGATTCTGGAATTATGATCACCGGCGGTCACGGTGATGAGCATATCAACGGCTTTAAAATTGTTTTTCATAAAAAGCTTTTGTCTGGCGTTGGCATCGAGGAGATTCTCGCCACCATTCGCTCGAAGAAAACAGTCCAGGGCTCGGGCCGAACTATCCGCTCCCGAATTGAAGCGGATTATATTGATCGCATCGCCATGGATGTTTCATTAGCCCTACCATTGAAGGTGGTTATTGATAACGACTTCGGTACGTCTGCAAGAATCACCGAACCTTTGTTAAGCGCACTGGATTGCGACTTGGTCAGTTTGAACTCGCCAGAGGAAGGCCCGCGCCCTCAAGGGCGCTGCCTTGCCGAGGCCCTTGAGGCTCTTGGAGAGCGGGTTATAGCAGAGGGCGCCGATCTTGGCGTGCTTTTCGATAGTGATGGAGATCGACTTCACACGGTAACTGAAACCGGTATCGCCGTTGGCAACGATTCACTTCTGATGTTATTCGCCCGGGATATGCTAGAGCGCAACCCCGGAGCCGATGTAGTTTATGACATCCAATGTACTCGACTATTCGCGCCTTTCGTAACCCGAACCGGGGGCAGGGCTCAGATGTCTCGCTCTGGTCAGGCCTTTATTGCAGAGAAAATGCAGCAAGCTAGAGCCCTTTTAGCCGGCGACTTTTCCGGACACATATTTTTTGCAGAGCGTTGGTACGGTTTTGATGATGCCCCCTATGCAATGGCTAGGTTGCTTGAAATTTTAGCCACCGCTAGCTCTGGGTTTGGCGATATTATCGCTGCGTTGCCTCAGTCGAGCAGTACCCCTGAGATTCTCCTTCAACTGGAAAGCCGCAGTCGCAAGAAAATTATGCGTGCCTTAGTTAGCAACGCCGATTTCCCGGGAGCTCGAATCACAACTTTGGACGGCCTTCGTGTTGACTACGCCGATGGCTGGGGTCTCGTACACAACTCAATCACCGAGTCAGCGCTGTCCCTACGATTCGAGGGGAACGATGATGCCAGCCTTGAGCGCGTCAAAGGGGTATTACGAAAAGCCATTACCGAAGCAGAGCCCAGCATCAATCTACCCTTCTGATATGATGATGCGTTGTGTATCCATCTATTCACGCTAAGAGTAAATCCCAATGTCACTGAGCCGTGACGAGGCGACCAATGTTGCCCGTGTCTTAACCGAATCACTGCCCTACATACAGCGCTTTACTAGCCGAACGATTGTGATCAAGTTCGGCGGTAACGCTATGGTCGACCCCCAACTCTTTGAAACCTTTGCTCGGGATGTTGTCCTGATGAAATTGGTGGGAATGAACCCCGTGATTGTTCACGGCGGCGGGCCACAAATTGGAGCGCTCTTAAGTCGCTTAAAAATTAAAAGCGAATTTGTCGATGGCATGCGCGTTACAGATGCACCCACGATGGATGTCGTAGAAATGGTGCTTGGCGCCAGCGTCAATAAAGAAATTGTTGACTGTATTCATCGAAATGGCGGCAGAGCCGTGGGTTTAACCGGCAAAGACGGTGAGCTGTTAAAAGCCCGTAAACTTCAGCTTGATAGCGCTGGAGAGGCGCCTCCAGATATAGGTTTAGTCGGCGAAGTGACGTCGGTCGACACTCAGGTGCTGAAAATGCTGGGTGACAGTGACTTTATTCCAGTCATTGCCCCCATCGCTGGCGGAGCTGATGGCAAAACCTACAACATCAACGCCGATTTAGTCGCAGGTAAAATTGCTGAAGTGCTACATGCGGAAAAATTGATGCTACTGACCAATGTGGCGGGACTCCTTGATCAAGGAGGAGACGTCTTGACAGGCCTAACCACGAAAGAAGTTGATCGCCTCATTGCCGACGGTGTCGTTCGAGGCGGAATGCTGCCAAAAATACGCTGCGCCGTAGATGCCGTAAAACAAGGCGTGACGAGTGCCCATATTATCGATGGCCGCGTGCCCCATGCCGCCCTGTTAGAAATCTTTACTGATGAAGGCATTGGTACTTTAATTTGTAATAACCGCTGAAGCAGAAAAATTTTCACCCTCAAGACACTTAAAAATTGCACTAGCTCGCTTCTATGGCTAGCATGAAATTGTCTCTAGCTGGATCAATCGTCCATGCCAAACTCAAAATTAGGACGCCGGGATCAAATCTTGCAAGCATTAGCAGCGATGCTTGAGCAAGGCCCAGATACTCGCATCACAACCGCTAAGCTCGCTAATGAGGTGGGCGTATCGGAGGCGGCGCTTTATCGGCATTTCCCCTCTAAGACGAAGATGTTTGAAGCACTCATAGAGTTCGTAGAAGCTACTTTGTTCACTCGAATCAGCCGAATTATGGAGGAAAAGCCAAATAGCTTGGATTGTTGCTACCGAATTCTAGAGCTGTTGCTTGGGTTTTGTGAGCGAAACCCTGGTATCACTCGCATTCTTCATGGCGGGGCTTTACTTGGGGAGTCAGAGCGGCTCCACCTGCGGGTTGCCCAGCTCTTTGACCGGATCGAGACCCAGTTGCGCACCGCTTTGAGGGAAGCTGAAGTCAAAGAGCGGCTGAGGCCGACAATATTACTGGCCGACAGTGCAAGTCTGATATTAGCTGCCGCTGAAGGCAGAATTTCTCAGTTCGTACGCAGCGAATTTAAGCGCTCACCCTTACAGGGCTGGGACAAGCAATGGGCATTACTAGCCTCTAACCTCATGAGGCCCGTACCCGCTTAAACTATTGCGATGGCGTCTCCATCTGATGGCGCAATCTGACAACATCTTGCAGCTGCTCAAATCGCTCAATATCACGCTGATAAAGCGCTGTCATTTCACTAATTTGAGCCTCTCGCGCCGCAATTTTGTCGTCTGTGCTGTCGATCTCGCGCTTGAGCAGCTTAATATTTTCAAGATCGACTGGCAGCGGTTCAACACCCGAACGCTCGGTTGCAGCAACGCGGGCTTGAGCGTTTTCAACTTGCTGCCGCAAACTTCTGCGATTGGACTTAAGAATAGAAACCCTGATTTTGAGGTCGCTCAGGGACCGATCCCTGGCATCTTCGATATCGGCAATAGTGGAGTAGCGAAGTAACAACGACTCATCCCAGTTTTGCAAACGCTGCTGCTCAGACTTTGCATCCTCCTCGAGCTCACGGGAAAGCGCGATTTTAGCGCGCTCCTCTGGTGTCATCGCACTGGGGACTACAGACAATACAACGCCGTTGGCATCTAAAACCTCGTAACCATTATCGGCATATTCCACAGGAACATGGAAATCAACCACTAAAACGCCATTTTCTGCTCGGTAGCGATAGAGGTTTTCAGCTGCACTGGGGGTTGCAACTGTCAAGGTGAAGACCCCAATGAGGGCGCCCAAAAAGTGAGAGCTAGACACCATAACGATCTCGATAGCGTCGCATAGGCTCAAGATATTGGCTCAAATCTGGAGTGGACTCAAGCCATTCAATAATGTCGTGCATGGTAATAACGCTTGCGACCCTCAGCCCAAGTTCATCCCGTACTTCATCAACAGCAGACTGCGTACCCGATCCACGTTCGCATCGATCTAGACCAATAACGACTCCAGCAGGCTGGGCGCCGGCGTCGCGAATGAGTGCAATCGCCTCTCTTATCGCCGTGCCCGCAGTAATCACATCATCAACAATTACCACGTCGTCCCTCAGGGGTGCCCCCACCAATAGACCACCCTCACCGTGATTTTTTGCTTCCTTCCGATTAAAGCTATAAGGCACGTCAAGGCCATGATGACTCGCCAAAGCCACGGCCGTAGCAGTGACCAAGGGAATGCCTTTGTAAGCCGGCCCAAATAAAACTGTCGGGATTAACTCGAATGCAACCAAAGTATTGGCGTAACAGCGCCCTAACTCTGCCAAGGCCTGCCCCCCTGAAAATCCTCCCGCATTAAAAAAATAAGGGCTCACGCGGCCAGACTTCAATTCAAATTCGCCAAAACGTAAAACCTGACAGTGAATCGCCAATTCGATAAACGCCTTACGGGTAGCACTGTACGCTGGGTTACTCATAGCTTTATTCTTCACTTTTAATCGTGCAATCAAAATCCGGCAATCTGAAATTTCTCTGCAGTCGCGATGGCAGCCCGCTGTGCCTTGGCCTATGATACTGGCCTTGTTTACACAGGACTAGCAATGAAAGTCGTCAGTTTAGTAGTTGAAGGCCTCGAACAGGCACAAGAGGCCGGCCTTTTTGACTGGATTCAAGAGGAGGACGCTGACGTCGTTTGCCTGCAGGACACCCGATGTTCTGAATATAGCTTAAAGAGGGACGTATATTTTCCTGAAAACTACAGCCCCTACTTTCTCGATGACTTTGACAACCCCAAGCGTAATGGCGTTGCCATTTACTGCAAGAAACTGCCAAAAGCGATTATGAGTGGCTTGGGTTTTGCTGACTTTGACGGTCAAGGCCTGTACCTCCAAGCCGACTATCCCAACGTCAGTGTGGGGTCGTTGCTGGTGCCCAGTGGGCGGACAAGTGACCAAGCCATGAATACAAAGCTTAAGTTCTTGGAGCTCCTAGGCCAGCACCTGCAAAAGATAAAAAATAAACGCAGGGACTTCATCATTTGTGGCGGTTGGGAGCTGATTAGCCAGCCGATTGATGCCGAGGAAGCAGGCAATCGCACAGATCTCCCGGGGTTCTCCAGTGCCGAAAAAGCCTGGCTGCAGGAGCTATATCAAAGCGGCTACTGCGATGCTTTTAGAACCTTAAATACCGGCGGCGAAGAATTTACCTGGTGGCCTGATGGAGATGACGCGGGCGCCCTGCGATCAGACACACACATTACCTCGATATCCCTTGAGGATCGCGTCACCAGTGCCGTGGTAAACACCAGCGATGCCTTCTCAAGCCACGCGCCGGTAATCATCGAGTACGACGTCGACCTCTAGACCGACAGCGCTTCGCGTTGCTTATCAATAATAATCTGGCCACCAGCAACAGCAAGATCAAGCATATTGTTTAACTCAGCCCTTTCAAAAGCTGCGCCCTCTGCGGTGCCCTGTACCTCAATCAAACCTCCACCCTCGGCCACAACAACATTCATATCGGTGTCCGCCGTTGAATCCTCGGCGTAATCCAGATCAAGTACAGCCTGACCGTTCCATACACCTACCGAGACAGCGCCTATCAAAAATCTGAGTGGATCAGACTGCAAAGACTGCTTGCGTTGCAGGGTATTGAGCGCATCAACAACAGCAACACAAGCCCCGGAAATAGACGCCGTGCGAGTACCACCATCGGCCTGAATGACATCACAATCTAGGGTGAGGGTGTTTTCACCCAGAGCTTTGAGGTCAATCGCGGCACGCAGTGACCGTCCAATCAAGCGCTGAATTTCTACGGTTCGTCCCGACTGTTTGCCTCGGCTGGCCTCCCTGCTCATTCGACTGCCCGTGGATCGAGGCAGCATCCCGTACTCCGCGGTCAACCAGCCCTGCCCTTTACCCCGCAAAAACCCAGGCACCCCTGGCGTCAATGAAGCGGTACAAAGCACTCGAGTTTGCCCAAACGATACCAATACCGAGCCCTCGGCATGACACGTAAAATTACGCTCGAAGGTAATCGCTCTGAGCTCATCAAGCGCTCTACCACTGGGGCGATTCAAAGTAACCGACATAGACCAATTCCTTTTAAAGATGGGCGTGTCATTGGCCGTGCTACGCCGGCCGCAGCTGTTAAACTCACGACACAAAGCCGCTGATAACAGCCCGGCAACAGCAGGGAGATAGCACGTTGACACAGAGTATGACTGGGTTTTCTCGAGCCATTGTAGCAACTGACTCTGTATCGGTCACAATAGAAATGCGATCGGTCAATAACCGCTATTTAGATGTGCAGATTCGTTGCCCAGACATACTGCGATCTCAGGAGGCTGCTTGGCGCCAAAAAATTGCTAAGCACATCACCCGAGGCAAGGTGGACGTGACCGTGCGAACAGACCTGTCGCAACACAGTGGCTCGCTGCAACTGGACCGAGGGCGCCTCGAAGAATTGCAAACCGTATTGACTCAACTAGCCACACAGTTTCCAAACGCGCCAGCACCTGATCAATTAGCCCTTCTAATGACCCCGGGCGTCATAGCCGGTAACACCATCGAGGAGTCTGTGTGGCTAGAGGCGGGCACCGACGCATTGAATCAAGCGCTCAACGAGCTGGTTGACAGCAGAAAAGAAGAGGGCCGGAAGCTGGAGAGCCTCATCGTGAAGCGCTGCGAGGCCTTCAAGCAATACCTTGCAGATTATCGAGGCGCTTTGCCTCAGCTTCAAGAAATCCATCGACAACGACTGCTCGACCGGATACAACAGTTGTCTGCGCAACCAGACGCCAAGAGGCTTGAAGAAGAGCTGGTATACAGCGCGCAAAAAACTGATGTCGATGAAGAGCTGGATAGACTAGATGCGCACCTCGCTGCGATAGAGGTCGCCCTAGCAGGAAAACTGCCCTGTGGTCGCCGTCTCGATTTTTTGATGCAAGAGCTCAACCGAGAAGCCAATACTTTGGCGTCAAAATCCGCCGCACTCACAACAACGCAAACCGCTGTAGAATTCAAAGTGATCATCGAGCAGATGCGGGAACAAATACAGAACATCGAATGAAGGAGGTAATCAGGCTTGGAAGACCACCCAGCAACGGGCAACCTGTTGACCGTGTCAGCCCCTAGCGGAGCAGGCAAAACCTCGCTAGTTCGTGCACTCATTGAACGCAGATCACACTTGAGCGTATCCGTATCGCATACGACACGACCCATGCGCCCGGGAGAGATTGATGGCGTGAATTACCATTTTATCTCTACAGAGGCTTTTCTTGAGGCGAAGGAGTCTGGGGATTTTTTTGAATGGGCAGAGGTGTTTGGTCACTTTTACGGCACCGCAAAATCCGAGGTCGCATCGCGCAGAGCAGCCGGCAATGATGTGATTTTAGAGATCGACTGGCAGGGCGCCAGGCAAGTTAAAACCGCTTGCCCTGAAAGCTGCTGTATTTTCGTGTTGCCACCCTCTATTTCAGCACTAGAGAGTAGACTCACTCAACGTGGGCAGGATAAAGCAGAGACAATACGAAGCCGTATGGCCGAAGCGCAAAGTGAAATGGCCCGCTGGCCGGATGCCGACTATTTAGTCCTCAACGACGACTTTGAGCGTGCCTTGACAGAGCTGACGACGATTGCAGATAGCCTCCGACTTACCCGAGATTATCAATCCCGGGACTTGGCGAAAGTTCTCGAAGCCTTAACCCTTCATTGAGGTGATTTTTACCATAGTCCGTTGCCACACTTAGTGGGGTATACTGTCGGACTGGGCCGCATTTGTGCGGCATTAATAGGAGATTGCATCACCCATGGCACGCATCACCGTAGAAGATTGTTTAGACAACGTGGACAACCGTTTCGAGCTCGTCATGCTCGCTGCCAAAAGAGCCCGTCAGATCGCCACCCAAGGCAAAGACCCACTCGTCGACGAGGAATCAGACAAGCCTACCGTCATTGCTTTGCGAGAAATTGCAGAGGGCATGGTAACGCCTGAGCTGATCGCTCGCGAAACTGAAATCGAAGCTGAAGAAGAGCTGGCGGCAAGCTTCGAAACACCTGTTTACTAACCTCAAGGTAATAGAGACCTTTGGTTGCCGGTACGTTTCAGGTCCTCAGTAGCTCTATTACAGATGCTAAGTCGCGGCTGCTCTCTAAGTCAGCCGCCACGACTCAGCAAGCAGGTCTTGACACTATAGACCGCTCTTTTGTCGGTTTTGAGCGTCAAATCAAAGCCTACCTCCATGACACACAAGTACTGCTGGTCAAGCGCGCTTACTTCTTCGCCGAACAAGCTCATTACGGCCAAGTGCGCCGTAGCGGTGAGCCCTACGTCACACATCCCTTAGCCGTCGCCAGTGTCCTTGCTGAAATGCATATGGACCATCAAAGCCTGATGGCAGCGCTTCTGCATGACACTATTGAAGATACGGGCGTGGCTAAAGAAGATATCGGCGCGCAGTTTGGCGCAGAAGTGGCCGAGCTCGTCGATGGCGTCAGTAAATTAACTCACATCGAATTTGATAGCCTCGAACACAAGCAGGCGGAAAACTTTCAAAAAATGGCACTAGCCATGGCGCGGGATATCCGCGTGATACTCGTCAAACTTGCCGACAGGCTGCACAACATGCGAACCCTCGGTGTCCTTAGTCGAGAAAAGATTAAACGCATCGCCGGAGAGACTCTGGACATTTACGCACCCATTGCCCTGCGCCTCGGAATGAATTCAGTCCGCATGGAGCTTGAAGATCTGGCGTTTAAAGCTTTGTACCCAATGCGCGCGCGACGCATTGACGCGGCAATTCGAAGTGCCGGGGGCAATCGCAAAACATTAATTAATCAAGTGAGAAACCAGATTAAAACCGTGCTTTTGCGAGAAGAACTGCCATGCAGTGTTATCGGGCGAGAAAAGCACCTCTACAGCATCTACTCGAAAATGAAGGCTAAACGAAAGTCTTTCTCTGAAATCATGGACATCTTCGCCTTTCGAATCATTGTTGAGTCTGTCGATGATTGTTACCGAGTGTTGGGAGTAGTGCATAGCCTCTACAAACCCGTGCCCGGCGAATTTACCGACTATATTGCCATTCCAAAAGCGAATGGCTACCAATCGCTACACACCGTATTAAAAGGTATGCACGGCATACCCATAGAAATTCAAATTCGCACGCTAGAAATGGAAGACATGGCCAACAATGGCATCGCTGCCCACTGGCTGTATAAGTCTGACAACGGATCCGCTAACGCGTCCCACACCCGAGCGAGAGAATGGGTGCAGGGGCTTTTAGAGATGCAGCAACGGGCAGGGAACCCGATGGAGTTCATTGAAAGTGTTAAAATGGACCTCTTTCCCGATGAAGTTTATGTGTTTACACCTCGCGGTGACATTATGGAGCTCCCTCGTGGGGCTACTGCTGTCGACGCCGCTTATGCGGTGCACACCGACATTGGCAATGCCTGCGTCGCCTGCCGAATAAATCGACGCCTCGCGCCGCTGTCTGAACCCCTTGAGAGCGGACAAACCATTGAAATAATCACCTCACCCAACGGCAGGCCCAACCCTGACTGGTTCAATTACGTTGTAACCGCAAGAGCACGAACACACATTCGTCACTTTTTAAAAGACCAACGTCGTGAAGATTCTATTGATTTGGGCCGCAACCTCTTGAACAAGGCATTGATCTCTCACGGTGTCAGAATTGATGACTTTATGGGTGAGCTCATAGAGCCCACCCTCAAAAAATTGGGCAGCCCAGATCTCTCCACCTTGTTAATTGACATCGCATTGGGGAATTTATTGCCGCAAATCGTCGCCAGTCGGATTGCTGGCGCCACCGCCGGGCCAGTTGACCCTGATCGCAATGAAGCGGTCGCAATTCGAGGTACAGAGGGGTTTGTGGTGAACTATGCGAAGTGTTGCTGTGCTTTACCAGGCGACCCTATCGGAGGCTATTTAAGCCCAGAAAAAGGGCTGGTGGTGCATCGTGATGACTGCAAAAATTTGCTGGAAATGCGTGAGCACCCCGAGCGAATGATGAGTCTCCGCTGGGATGAAGACGTAGAAGGGCAGTTTTCTGCTGGGCTCAGACTCGAATCTGAAAACCGACGTGGCATCATTGCCGTGGTTGCTACCCGGCTAAACACCGTGGGTATGAATATTGACCGCATCTCAACCACCGATAAAGATGCCCAGTACACCTATGTAGACATCGAGCTGCAGGTGCGCAGTCGCGTCCACCTTGCTCGCATCATGAAGCGCCTGCGAACGGTTGAAGGCGTGCGACGCGTCATCCGTATTAGTCGACGCTAAACTCCACCCCCTTATCCCCTGACGAAGAGAAATCCCATGTCCAATCGAGCTGTTATTTCTACTGAATCCGCTCCCGCAGCCATCGGCCCTTATTCTCAAGCCATAAAAGTAGGGAATACCGTCTGGATTTCAGGGCAGATTCCCCTCGACCCTGACACTATGACCTGTGTCCAGGGTGGTATTGAAGCAGAAACCCAGCAGGTGTTTGCCAATCTCAAGGCTATTGCCGAGGCCGCCGGTGGGCAGCTAAACGACGCTGTAAAAATTAATATTTCTCTCACGGATCTGGGGAACTTTGCGGCAGTCAATGCAATAATGGAGCAACACTTTGACGCGCCCTACCCGGCCCGAGCCTGCGTTGAAGTTGCCGCCTTGCCAAAAGGCGTTGCAGTAGAAATTGAGGCGATTCTGAGCCTTTAAAACGATTAACTACCGACTGTTTTCAGGGCAAATGCTCGCTGATTAGCCTAGAAAACCCTGTCTGATAGTCAGGATAGCTGAAGCGGTAACCTGCGGACTGTAAGCGCTGACTGCTACACCGGCGATTGGCAAGGCGCGACGTTGCCGCGCCTGTCATAGCTGAGAGCCCTAGCCTCTCAATTAACCAAGCTTCAATCTCACCTACCGGTGCGGGGCGATGGTCACTGGCGATATAAACGGGTGCATTTGTCTCCCCCTGCTCGAGACGACGCAAACAAAACGCCATTATTCCGGCGAGGTCATCGCGATGAATCCGATTGCTAACGCGATCAGGATCCGGACTGCAAAGACCTTGCTGCAACCGTTTGATCAGCATGCCGGGCCAGTCACCGTAAATACCTGATGCCCGCAGCACTGTGGCGTTCTTGCAGGCTGCCAAAAACTGATGCTCGGCCTCCACAATACTTACCCCCTGAGGATCCGATTGCGTGAGCGGGGAGTTTTCGTCAACCCAGCCCCCATCTGTTTGGGCAAAGACCCGAGTAGACGACACAAAAATGCCGCCTTTAACCGCTGATAACAAGCCTAGATCAGCCATAAGTGCTACTGGGAGAGCATAGCCTTGATGATAACCCGCTGAATCTCTGGCCGTTGGCAGGGGGGTAAACACCACATAATCAGGCTGCAAATCGATAAGGCCCGCAATATCGTCGGGCTGCGTATAGTCCCCTGCAATCGGGCTAAAGCCCTCAGGCAGACGATCGACCCGTCGACGCATAGCACTGACGCTCCAGCCCTCTGCCATTAGCTGCAAACCCAGACGGAGACCAAGGTCACCGCAACCGACAATCAAAACGTGTGGTGACTTCACCGGAGCTTCTCTCAAAGACTATGATGCCTCTATTATGCCCTTACACTTAAGCTATTGTGTGATTTCAAAAAGATGACCCGTTCACGATGACATCGACCCCAGGCAATTCTCTGGGTGCCTCCGTTGGCACTCTTCGCGGTGTGGGCCCAAAACTTCAGCAGCGATTGGAGGAGCTGGGTTTGCGTTGTGTGGAGGATATTCTTTACCACTTTCCGCTGCGATACCAAGACCGAACCCAAGTAACGGCCATAGGTGGACTCCAAGATGGCGTTGATGCCGTCATTCAAGGGTCCATACGGTTATCCAGTATCGTACCCGGCAGAAGGCCATCACTCGTCGTTAAAGTAGAAGATGGCACCGGCGTGCTCACGGTACGATTTTTTCACTTCCGGCGTGCTCAGGCACAGCAAATGAAGCCCGGCTTGCCGATTGCTTTGTTCGGTCAAGCGCGACGATCGGGAGTTGGTCTAGACATGGTTCATCCCGAATATCGCCTTGACGATGCAGACGTTTTACTCGAGGCCGCCCTCACACCCGTTTACCCCACCGTCGAAGGTTTAGGACAGGGCATCTGGCGCAAACTTACCGAACAAGCTCTTAGCATTCTCAAACAAAATTGCCCTGAAGACCTATTGCGGGGCGTTGCTGAATCACCTTTTGCACTCGTTGAGGCCATTCAATTCCTGCACCGCCCACCACCCAATGCGCCTACAGAACAGATTCGTGAGTGGCAGCATCCAGCACAGCTGAGGTTGGCGTTGGAAGAGCTGGTCGCTCATAACCTCTCGCTGCAAATGCTGCGAAAAAAAGAAAAGGCCTGTCTTGCGGTAGCGATGGAAAGCGATCACTCCATAGCAAAACCCTTCCTCGCGCACCTACCGTTTCAACCCACTGCCGCACAACAGCGAGTAATCCAAGAAATAGCCCATGACATGACACTGCCTAGCCCCATGCTAAGACTCATTCAGGGCGACGTCGGATCAGGCAAAACCTTTGTAGCCGCCATGGCCTGCATCACCGCCATAGAATCTGGCCAACAAGTTGCCCTAATGGCGCCTACTGAGCTTTTAGCAGAGCAGCATTTACAAACCTTTGGGCAATGGTTGGCGCCTTTCAATGTGCGTATCGCGTGGTTAAGTGGGCGTGTGAAGGGGCGAGCACGCGCTGCGGTCCTTGAAGCCATTGGCGATGGCTCGGTTGAGCTGGTTGTTGGCACCCACGCACTATTTCAGGAGGGAGTGACCTTCGCGTCACTCGCTCTAGTGATCGTAGATGAGCAACATCGCTTTGGGGTTCACCAACGGCTCGCGCTAACAGAAAAAGCATCCGGACAAGCACTGCCGCACCAGCTGGTACTCACCGCCACACCGATTCCCCGCACGCTATCAATGGTGGCCTACGCAGACCTTGATTGTTCGGTAATCGACGAGCTGCCGCCGGGGCGCACACCCGTACAAACCACACTGCTCGATAGCCAGCGTAGAGACCAAGTTATCCAACGCGTCGGAGCAGCCTGCAGTGAAGGTCGCCAGGCTTATTGGGTATGCACATTAATTGAAGAGTCAGAAAACCTCGATGCACGTGCCGCAGAAGCCACGGCAGAGTTATTGCAGGCTCAGCTACCCAACCAACGCATTGGGCTTATTCATGGGCGGTTACCCCCCGCAGAAAAAGAAAGCATGATGGCTGCCTTCAAATCTGGCGAGATAGAACTGTTGGTGGCGACGACGGTGATCGAAGTCGGCGTAGATGTACCCAATGCCAGCCTAATGATCATTGAAAACCCCGAACGCCTCGGGCTCGCACAGCTCCACCAGCTGCGTGGCCGAGTGGGGCGCGGCGCCATTGCTAGTCACTGTGTTCTTTTGTATCAAGCGCCCCTAAGCCAAAGAGGCCGCGAGCGCCTGGAAGTCATGCGACGCAGTAACGACGGGTTTTACATTGCAGAACAAGACCTACTTTTCCGAGGGCCTGGAGAGCTTCTGGGAACACGACAAACTGGCCTGACGTCATTTCGCGTGGCGCAGTTGCCCGTCCATGAAGTGTTGCTAGAGCAGGTCGCTGAGACGGCAGAGAATCTCATGGCCAACTATCCTGATCGTTGCGACCTGCTTATCGACCGCTGGACCGGAGAACGTCAGGCGTTTGCGCGGGTCTGAACAGGTTACACTACGCCTCATCGTTGACCTTTTTGATGCCGCACTATGACCCCTACCACCCCTAGTCCCTCAACGCAGCCCGAGTCTTCTAACTCCGACAGCAAGCTGCGCGGTTTTTGGCTGCTCATGCGCTTTCACAAACCCATTGGAACCTGGCTACTTGCGGCGCCCACCACTTGGGCGCTGGTTATTGCCAGCGAGGGCTGGCCAGACCCCACAATACTGGGCATCTTTGCGCTGGGTATCATTGTCATGCGGGCAGCAGGTTGTGTTGCCAACGATCTTGCCGACCGAAAACTCGATGGCTATGTGGCTCGCACCCGTGATCGCCCACTGGTAACGGGTTTGGTGTCGTCAAAAGAGGCGTTCACGCTGCTCTTAGCGCTGCTGTTGATCGCTCTGGCACTGGTGTCATCAACCAACGCCTTGACGGTAAAGTTATCGGTAGTGGGCGTTTCCTTAGCAATGCTGTACCCCTACATGAAACGGGTGACACACCTGCCACAGTTTGTCTTGGGCGCCGCCTTTTCATGGTCTATTCCGATGGCTTTTGCTGCCGTTACCAACGATCTCCCCGGGGCATTATGGTGGTTATTCCTCGGGAATTTGCTATGGACCGTGGTCTACGATACCCAGTACGCCATGGTTGATCGCGAAGACGACCTAGCCATTGGTATCAAGTCTACGGCCATTTTGTTTGGACACCTTGATCGACGGCTCATAGCAGTTATGCAAGTTGGAGCCTTGGCTTGCTTTCTTCAAACTGGCGCTGCTTTTGGCTTTACTTGGCCGTTTTACTTGGCGGTATCAGGCATTGGGCTACTTTTCTGCTGGCACCAGTGGCTTATAAGGAACCGCGAGGAAGTGGCCTGCTTTAAGGCCTTCAACCAAAGTAAATGGATTGGTCTCATTATGCTGTTGGGGATTGTGGGACACTTCCTTGCTGAGCACGTATCACCAGTCTGACACACGAGCTCTGGCGAGATCATGCAACTGGATATTTACCGCAGCATCAGGGACATTTCTGCCTTGGACTGGGATCACTGGTTCGGCGGTGATTATCCCTTTCTTCGTCACGACTTTTTATTGGGGCTAGAAGATACGGGTTGTACCAACGAAGCTAGTGGATGGGCCCCCCATCACTTGGTGCTGCGGGACGGGCCCGATGTCGTGGGTGCAGCACCCGGATTTCTAAAAGATCATTCCTACGGCGAGTACGTTTTCGACTGGGCTTGGGCCGATGCCTGGCAACGCAGCGGCCTGTCTTATTATCCTAAACTGATCTCAGCCGCGCCCTTCACCCCGGCGAGTGGCCCAAAAATTTGGTGTAACCCCGTGAATCCGGAAGCTGAAGCCAAATTTTGCCGTGCCGTTCAAGGTTTTTGTGTTGAACATGGCCTCTCTAGCTGGCACATCTTATTTTCTGGCTCAGAATTCCAACAGCCCAGCTCAACCCTTAACCTAAATGACCGCGCTACCTGTCAGTTTCATTGGGTCAACCGAAACTATCAGAGCTTTGATGACTTCCTTCAGCTCTTTAGTAGCCGCAAACGTAAGAACTTACGTAAAGAGCGCAGTCATGTGGCAGCTCAAGGAATAACGTTAACCACCCGTGTAGGTTCGGAAATCCTGCCTGAGGATTGGTCTTTCTTTCATTACTGCTATCAAACCACCTACGCCAAACGCAGTGGTCATGGTGGCTATTTATCTCGGGAATTTTTTACCGAGCTTTGCCCCAAGCTGGGCACTGCCCCGGTTATGGTGCTGGCGTTTCTTAATGAACAGCCCGTGGCAGCGGCGTTATTTTTTCAATCATCTGACACCCTGTATGGTCGATACTGGGGCTGCCTCCGAGAGTATGACGGTTTACATTTTGAGGCCTGTTATTATCAGGGCATTGAATACTGCATTAAACACGGTATTCAACGTCTTGATCCCGGCGCCCAAGGGGAGCACAAAATACAGCGTGGCTTTGAACCCACGTTAACGCAATCTCACCACTGGGTGGCAGAAGCAGGCTTTCAGCCAGCAATAAAAGACTTTTGCGCCCGTGATGTGCAGCAGGTCAAAGCCTACAGAGAAGAGGCCGCCAAGCTGCTGCCTTTCAAGGAAGGTGCGCTAGCTGACCTTCACTCACACTAACCCGCTTAAGACTAAGACACCTCATCCCGCAAAAAGACCCAGTTGTTAGCCGTTGATTGTTCGGGGCTGTAATAATAACCCGCGCCGGAAAATGCCTTGAGCTTCTCGGGATCGTTTAATTGCTGCTCTACGATATACCGGGCCATAACGCCTCGGGCCTTCTTTGCAAAAAAGCTGATAATTTTATAATCACCGTTTTTCAAATCCTTAAAAACGGGGGTGATCACTTCAGCATCGAGCTGGCGTGGTTTAACTGCCTTGAAGTACTCGTTCGACGCCAAATTAACCAACACCGAGCTGCCACTTTTATCGATTGCTGTATCAAGTAGCTGGGTAATTTCTTCCCCCCAGAACTCATATAAATTACGGCCACCGCGATTGGCAAACTTAAGGCCCATTTCCAAGCGATAGGGTTGCATAAGATCCAATGGGCGCAGCAAACCATACAAGCCCGAAAGAATCCGCAGGTGCTTTTGAGCAAAAGTCAGCGCCTTGCTGTCTAGGGTGCTTGCGTCGAGGCCCGTGTATACATCTCCCTTGAAAGCCAACACCGCTTGCTTGGCATTATCGAGGTTAAAATCTGGCTGCCAATTCATAAATCGCTCATGATTAAGCAACGCGATATTCTCGCTAACCCCCATGAGTTTTTGCAGTGCTTCTGGGGACAGGTCCCTAGCATCATCGACAAGCTCAGCGGCGCGTTCAATAAAGTAAGGTTGGGTCGACTTACGCGTGCGAGGGGGTGTCTCGAAGTCAAGCGTCTTGGCCGGGGAAAGGACTGTCAGCATGGTGGGGGCCTCCCTGATGTCTGTGGTAGTAGAATGATAACCTGTGTACCGCCCTTAAAGAGCCTACAAGGAATAAGAAGTGGTCGTTTTAATTTCATCAATCCGCATACTCGACGGCCTGTCACAAAGATTGTCCCATATTATTGGCTGGCTCCCGTTGCTGATGGCGCTGTTGACCGTTCTCGTCGTGGTGCTGCGATACGGTTTTGGCGTAGGTGCCATAGCGGCACAAGAAAGTGTGATCTATCTTCACGGAGCGCTGTTTATGCTCGGTGCCTCCTGCACACTACACATGGGTGGACACGTTCGAGTTGACGTGTTCTATCAACGTTTTACTCCGAGAACAAAGGCTTGGATCGATGCCTTGGGACACGTCATATTTACCCTGCCGCTCTGCGCTTTGGTGGGCTTTGCCAGCCAAGATTACGTGATCGAATCCTGGATCGCTCGAGAAACGTCCCCAGAACCCGGGGGCATACCCGCTGTTTTTCTTTTAAAAACCCTGCTACCCGCCATGGCGGTGCTGCTCGCACTTCAAGCCGTGTCAGAAATCATGAAATCGCTGAAAACCCTCGTTGCTGAGGTGTCTCAAAGTGATTGAAATACCCGCACTCATGTTTTTAGCCGTTTGCCTTGTGCTGTTAGCTGGGTTTCCAGTGGCCCTGACGCTCGCCGGCGTGGGCCTGATGTTCGCGGCCATAGGCACAATTTCGGGGGCCTTTGATGCCAGCTACTTAGCCGCTATTCCCGCCAGAATTTTTGGAACCATTGGCAACGAAACGCTCATCGCGGTTCCCCTGTTTATCTTAATGGGGAATATTCTTGAGCGTGCGAAGATCGCCGAAGATTTGCTGCACAACATGGCTCAACTTTTCGGGAGTCGACCGGGAGGACTTGGTGTCGCCGTGGTGCTGGTGGGCGCACTACTAGCCGCGAGTACAGGCATTGTCGGCGCAACCGTGGTGACAATGGGGCTGCTATCTCTGCCATCGATGCTGCGCGCCGGATATAGCCCAGCCCTTGCCACTGGAACGATTTGCGCCACTGGCACTCTGGGGCAAATCATACCGCCATCAATCGCTTTAGTGTTATTGGGTGATGTTATTGCCAGTGCTTATCAACGTGCGCAACTAGAACTGGGGGTTGTAAATACCGCCACAGTTTCTGTGGGCGATCTTTTCGTCGGAGCACTGATTCCGGGCCTGATCCTCGTTGGGCTTTACTTGGTTTGGATTTTACTGATTGCTCGAATTAAACCCGACCGCGCACCCGCTATTGTCTCAGAAGGGGCCTCACTTTCAGAATTGCTCAACGCCTTGCTACCCCCCTTCATACTCATCGCACTGGTTTTAGGCTCAATTCTGTTGGGTGCGGCGACGCCTACTGAGGCTGCGGGAGTCGGTGCTATTGGGGCGTTACTCTTGGCATTGCAGCGCAGACAAATGAACTGGGAGAAATTGCACGAAATCGGGCTATCCACTATGCGCATCACTAGCATGGTGTTTCTAATTTTGATCGGGGCGGCTGTTTTTACACTGGTGTTTCGAGGCTTTGGTGGTGAAGAACTGGTGCAGGGATTCTTTGAGCGCATGGATCTAGGCCCTCAAGGCGCCATGCTGTTAGTCATGGTGGTTATTTTTCTTTTGGGCTTCATACTCGATTTTATAGAAATCACTTTTGTCGTGGTGCCTATCGTTGGCCCAATTTTGCTGGCTATGGGCTTTGATCCCATTTGGTTTGGCATTATGTTGGCGGTCAACCTTCAAACTTCGTTTTTAACCCCTCCTTTTGGTTTTGCCCTTTTCTACCTAAGAGGTGTTGCTCCGGCATCATTACCCACGGGAGCAATTTATAAGGGAGTTATACCTTTTGTCGCACTGCAAATTGGGCTATTGGCACTGCTTTGGAGCTTTCCAAACTTAATCACCTGGTTACCCAATGTGTTGCGCTCGGGTTGAACGCCCGTAACTTTGGACGCTCCTAGCATTTGTGCTTGAATACGCAGCACTTCGCATTATCACCATGACAGCAGGCAAAAAAATGACTGACCTCGATATGAACCCCACCCCGCAAGGCGAGCTCAGTCTTCAGGCTGTGGCTATGCCTGCGGACACAAACCCTCACGGGGATATCTTTGGTGGCTGGCTAATGTCACAAATGGACTTAGCCGGCTATGTAACCGCCTGTGAAGTAGCGGGTGGCAGAGTGGCTACTGTGGCTGTGGAAGGCATGGTTTTTTTGACCCCCGTTCATGTTGGTGCTGTCGTCAGTTGTTACTCAGACATTTTGGAGGTAGGACGCAGTTCGGTACGGGTAATCGTAGAAGTCTGGATTAATTCCCGGCAAGACGGGGAGCCGATCAAAGTCACCGAAGGTACCTTTATCTACGTTGCCATTGGCGGGGATAAGCGAACTCGTGCCATTCAACGTCCAGGCTCTGCCTGAAAAACCCCTGACATCACTGGCGGTAACACCTTGTCCCGCGCGTTAAGGTACGCACGCTCTGAAATTTCGTGGTAGGCCCTAACGTTTTTCGAGAAGACGTCATAAGAAACAGCAATCTTTTCTGCCATGGTATCGCTCGCCCTTAAGGTCGCCATCGCTTCTAGGGATTTCTCATACAGCAAGCTCAATATATCCTCTGGCAGTGGCCGCAACTGGGTGCCTGCAGCCAGCAATTGTTGCAGTGATTCATTATTGCGCGCGGTAAATTCATCCAGCATATTTTGATTCGCCGCTCTGGCGGCGTATCGAACAATAGCCTGTAAATCGCTAGGCAGTTGATTAAAAGCCGCCGAATTGACCGTGAATTCGAGCATGGCCCCCGGCTCATGCCACCCCGGATAATAGTAGTATTCTGCCACCTCATTCAGCCCAAGAGTGCGATCGTTGTAGGGACCGACCCATTCAACCGCGTCGATCACACCGGTTTGCATTGAAGTGTAAACCTCACCGCCGGCAATACGCACCGCAGTGCCTCCAGCAGCGTCAAAAACCTCTCCCGCCAAGCCAGGAATACGCATCTTCAATCCGGACAAGTCTTTGGCGCTGCGCAGTTCTCGATTGAACCAGCCCGCCATCTGAACGCCGGTACTCCCTCCCGCAAAAGGGATCACCCCAAAAGGTGCGTACAACTCCTCCCATAATTCCAACCCACCACCGTAATGCAGCCAACCGTTCATCTCTTGCGCGGTCATACCAAAAGGTACCGCGGTAAAGAATACAGCGGCCGGAATTTTACCTTTCCAGTAATAACTCGCACCGTGGCCGACTTCGGCCGCACCTTGAGATACGGCGTCAAAAACCTCAAATGCAGGCACAATTTCGCCAGCGCCAAAAACCCTAACTTCAAGGCGCCCACCGCTCATTTCATTGACATACTGGGCAAATTTTTCAGGAGCAGCACCCAGGCCAGGAAGATTTTTTGGCCAAGTAGTGACGAGCTTCCAACGATACTCAGGGGCATCACTGCTGTTGCTTGCCGCGGGCAAAGGGCGGCTTTGATCACTGCTATCAACAGCCCATAACCCCAGTACCAAAACCAACGCAGACGCCAACAAAATGACAACCACAGGCAGAAATCGCCTTTCAAACATACATCGCTCCTTCGCCTATGATTAACATCAATATGGTTCGCTCTAACAGATTTAGAGCGGCTGTAGATTGGCATACTGCAGTACCAACCACTTCGATCCCTCGGCAAAACTAACCTCTACACGGGCGTTAGAACCCCCACCCTCAAAGTTTGTCACAACACCCTCGCCAAATACCTGATGCAGGACGCGTTGGCCCAAGCTGACACCGCTCTCGATATGAGCCGCACTCGGAGTTGGGGACAATGAGGTTAACGATGACAGTGGGCGTGATACGGCAGCACCCAATCGAACCTCATTTAAGAGCTCAGAAGGTAGTTCACGGACAAACCGTGAAGCGGTATTGTAGGTTTCAGATCCGTGTAGCCTGCGGCTCTCAGCGTATGTCAGTACCAGCTTTTCCATGGCGCGAGTGATCCCAACGTAACAAAGCCGCCGCTCTTCCTCGAGTCGCCCCGGTTCATCGAGTGACATACGATGGGGAAACAAGTTCTCTTCCATACCCGCCAGAAAAACCAAGGGGAATTCGAGACCTTTGGCCGAGTGCAAGGTCATCAGTTGAACACTGTCTTCATGAGGGTCTGCCTGGGCGTCACCTGCATCGAGTGCGGCGCTGTCTAAAAATTGCTGTAGCGAGGGTAAATCTGTGTCCTCGGGAATAAAGGATTTTGCCGCTGAAACCAGTTCCTCCAAATTTTCTACCCGGGCCTGACCACGCTCACCCTTTTCGGCGCGGTGATACTCCACCAAGCCCGAACGTGCCACCACGTGCTCAGTGAGCTCCTCTAGGGGTAACTCTAAAGTCGCAGAGTCCAACTCATCAACCAAAACAGTGAAACCGGCTAGCGCCTTCAGGGCTCTAGATGAGAACAGCTGTTCGTCTTGGGCAACCACAATCGCTTGCCACAGAGGTACTTGTCGAGTTCGCGCAAGTTCTCGCAACTGCTCTACCGTTTTGTTGCCAATGCCCCTTGGTGGCAAATTAAGAACCCGCTCTAGCGCCGTATCGTCGCTGCGCCTTATTAAAAGGCGCATGTAGGCTAAGGCGTTTCGAATCTCTAAGCGCTCGTAAAAACGTTGACCACCGTAAATGCGGTACGGAATTTGCGCCCGAATCAACGCCTCCTCAAGCACGCGAGACTGCGCATTGGAGCGATATAAAATGGCGCCTGAGCGTCGCGTATTGCCCTCTGCCACCCACTCTTCAATCCGCTCGACAATAAACCGAGCCTCGTCCTGCTCATTGAAACCGGCGTATAAACTGATCGGCTCTCCCGCGTCTCCCGCTGTCCAAAGCTCCTTACCCAAGCGTCCAAAGTTATGGCTAATTAGCCCATTAGCGGCCTTGAGAATTGTTTGAGTTGAACGATAATTTTGCTCAAGGCGAATCGTTTGTGCAGGGCTAAAGTCTTCACCAAAACGGTGGATGTTCTCAATTTTAGCGCCGCGCCATCCGTAGATCGACTGATCGTCGTCCCCAACAGCGACAACCGGAATACTTTGACCGGCTAAAACCCTAAGCCAAGCGTATTGAATCGTATTGGTGTCCTGAAATTCATCCACCAAAATAGTGCGGAATCGACGCTGGTAATGCTGCAAGGTGTCGGGGGACTTGAGCCAAAGTTCGTGGGCACGTAGCAGCAACTCAGCAAAATCAACTAATCCACCGCGCTGACAAGTCTCTTCATAGGCACTGTAAACACGCAGCATGGTTTTGGCATACAAATCACCATAGGGGGGATCGATATGGCTAGCACGCAAGCCCTCGTCTTTTTGCGCATTGATATACCACTGCGCTTGCCTCGGTGGCCATTGCGTTTCATCTAAATTGAGATCACGACACACCCGCTTTACCAAGCGCAGCTGGTCATCACTGTCTAATATTTGAAAGTTTTGTGGCAGCTGGGCCTCTTGCCAATGCTGTTTGAGCAGCCGGTGAGCCAAACCGTGAAAAGTACCAACCCACATTCCCTGTGTCGGCACACTTAACATCGTTTCAATTCGGCTGCGCATTTCTCGAGCCGCTTTATTGGTAAAGGTTACCGATAACAACGCGTGGGGAGACACACCCTCAGCTCGAATAAGCCAAGCCATTCGATGCACTAAAACACGGGTTTTACCAGAGCCTGCACCGGCCAACACGAGTAAGTTACCAGACTCTGCAGCCACAGCTTCTCGTTGCGCCGCGTTGAGGTCAGTGAGAATATCAGAAACATCCATAGTGCGATTCTACCGGAAAACAGACAGGTTACCGGGTTTTACACTGGCAACTTCCAAAGGTTTGGGGCAACTTTAGGCTTGTTTTCAGTGCAGAACTCGGGACAATTATGGAAATGGCACGGTAACCACGACCCCACCTTGAGAAAAACCGGTTCAGCGAGGCTTAACCGGGAAAAATAGAGGCTAATAAAGCAATGGATGATCACGACGAACAGGATAAACGTCGATTTATGACGCCTCCAAAGGAATGGGGGGGCGATGATGAGGATGGGGCTGACTGGTTAATGGCCTCAGAGGACAACTCCGCCTCCCCTCAGCCTTCAGCACGACCGCCCATTGACGACGTTGGCTGGCTCACTTCTGGATCGGAAGGTACGAAATTAGAGGAACACGCCGAAACCAACAGTAGCTCTGGTGGCGACTGGTTTACAGACGGCGAAATTACTGCATCCCCAGAGAAGACTACCCCCCTGCAGGCAGAAGGCACTGCTTCACCACCCATCACAGATACCCAATCGTCAGAAGCGCCCGAAGCCGAAACACACTCAGCAGCAGACATATTTGACGCAGGCACGAGCTCAGAGTTTTCTTCTATGGACCTGCTAACAGACCACCATATTGTGGGGACCAGCACCACTGGGAAACTGCCACTTTGGCCTACAATCGCAGGTATAGCCGCAGTTGTTTTGTTACTTGTTGGAGGATGGGGCGCTATTTCAGAACGCTCTTCTTTGCAGAACCGCATCGTTGAGCTGGAAGACCAGCAAGGCACGCCACAATCACAGGGGAATTTGGATGCGGGTGACGAAGCTGTCCTTGAGGCTAAAAACCAAGCCCTAACGCTACAACTTACGACACTTAAAGGGGATTACTCTGCCGCTAACAACACCATACAGGCCCTTCAAGTTGAATTAGACAATGCCGAAAAGCTGGCTGCCCAAGCGACACAAGTTGCAGCAATTCGAAAATCTGACTCGGCACCTCGCCAGCAAATGGCCACCAGAACCGAGAGAAAGCCAACCAAAACTGGCCCCACCTCAAACACGTCCACAAGCATTGCCACAACGACGCCCCGGACCTCAGCAAACCAAAGCGAGGGGCTGTGGTTTGCCAACGTAGCCGCGTACTCTCGTCGTGCAACTGCTGAGAAATGGGCTCAAAAACTTCAAAATGAAGGCTACAACGCGGTGACACAAAGCGTTGATATCGACGGCCGCACTCTATACCGCGTTCGCGCTGTTGGCTTTAGTACAAAAAATGACGCGAAGGCCACCGCAGCCGAACTGGAATCCACCTACAATCTCGGGGCTTTATGGATTGGAAAAACCTCCGTCCCTCCGGCTCGTAATGCTAGGTCACAACCTCAAACCAAACCCGCGTTAGACAAGGCCATGCCGACAACAACCACACCCAAAAGCACTGACGCTACGACTGTTGACGCATCTGGGCAAGGCATGGGAGGTTGGTTCATCTACGTAGACACCTATGCGCAGGGAATGGATGCTGATAATAAAGCACAACAGATTGAAGAAGCCGGTTATGCCGCCAAAGTGGCCGTTGAATATCGCTCTGGTGAGCTTCTTTATCGCGTGCAAATTGTTGGCATCAACTCACGAGAGCGCGGCGAAGAAATTATTCAAACGCTAGCTGCTGGTGGCGATATGCCTAACCTACAATTACGACAATATTGACTGTAGTTAAACCCCACACCTCCAATAACGGAAATGAAACGATGAAAATGATAAAAACCTCAATCGCTCTTTTACTCGCCCTGAGTGGAGGACACGCGCTAGCTTCTGATTGTGACATGCCAACACTTCCCACCATCCCAGATGGGGCCTCGGCTACCATGGAAGAAATGGTTGAAGGTCAACAAGGCGTGAAGGCTTTTCAAGCCGCAGCGACCGAGTTTCGAGCTTGCCAAGACGACGCCATGGCAAGACTCAAAGCTTCGGTTGAGGAAGGGAATCCCGATGCAGCACCAAAATATGAGGCTGCAACTGAAGGCTACAACGAGTCAGTAGCCCTTGAGGAGCAGCTTGCCGAGCAGTTTAATCAAGCTATCCGGGCTTATAAGGCTGCCAACCCAAGTTAAAGGATTGCCAGGCCGTGGTTACCAAAAGCGGGGGGCTCGCTGCATCAGAGCGCCCGGTCCTCTTTGAAGAACGTCTTTAAGTCAGCTGATCGGAGTTTTTTCACCGCCACGGCGAGATCAAAGCAACCATCAATTTTAAGATTTTGAGCCAGAACCAAAAGTAAGTTGTGAAAATAGTGCGCTTTGCTCATTGAGTGATACATGCTCGGTGTTGCGTCGAGGAAACGTCGTAGCCTCCAACTGTGCACGGATATCCTCTGAAGGTACAGGCAACTTAGACCGCATAATCAAAATGTTAAAATCTCTGACTCGGGTTAACCGGCACTTGTCTTTCAGGTTCGGTGCAGTCAGCAGCGACTTTTGAAACAGCGATGAAGTGGATGCATTGCAAAGAAACATCTTATTACCACCCGCAAAGAACGGAACAAACCGACGCGGTCTATCCTGTTCCGCGAAGTCGAGAACGGCAGCCTCAATGCCAGGGAACTCTCGGTCTTGATAGTCGTCCATTGCAATAATGGCATGGTCAGCCAAATAAGGCGTAAAAATGGCTAATTGTTCAAGTACCTCGTGATATTCGTGTCCAGCATCAATATGCAAAAACCGTAGAGGGGTTTTGATTCTCTCATCCAGAATATCTAGAGAAATATCACTGGTAAGACCTTTATATAACTCTACATTTTTTTCGGCATTAAAGGCCGACAAACTGTGCTGCGTCGCCTCTAGGTGATCCTCATCAAAAAGATCAAAACCCAGTAACCGCTCAGTATCACGTTTTAGTAATGACAAAAGAACGAGGCTTTTACCTTTGAAAACGCCGACTTCACAGAGGTCACCACTTATCTGTGAGCGTTCTTGCAAGGCGCACAGCTCAAAGAAGGCAAGCTGATCCGGACTAAAAAACCACCCCTCTAGCTCATTATGCCGCCCATCAATAAACTCCTGAATAGCGCCTAATTCCATAACAATCTCCAATTCTTAAACAGACCACCGGACCCCACGTCGATGAATGCACAAGTTTACCTCACAAAAATCCGGTTGGTAGCTCTGCCAGCCGACCACTGCGTAATAAGCTTAAACGCAACGCGCTAGAAAAGATCGACGATACAAAGAGCCCCACCTAAAGTTGCAACCCAAAACATCTGGTAACGAGCGCAGCTACATTGCCCCCGAAAAAACCGCTTTTGCTCGGCGAGCCAAGGCCCGGTAACGCAAACAAAGCGTGAACCCCTTTACCCCCCGGACACACCGGTTAACTTACGATGTTCTATAAGGAATTAGCTACCACCAACCGAGAAAGTTTAAGCCCATTGATCAGCAGATAAGCCAAAGATCCATTGACTGAATCCGCCGAGTAGAAGAGCCCTAATACAAAATAAACCGCTGCACAAAATACGGTAATAGCAGCCAACCCTTTAAATCGAACGCTATTACGCATTTTCTGACCACAGCCCCAAAAAGGACATCTTGATAGGGTCTAGCACTCAGCATCGCTTTAATTCAGAGACACTCCGTGGATCTATGGATTGCCGCAATTTTGACGGGGGTTAATGCTCTTCGAGCAACCCCTTTGCCTCTAAAACAGCTGTGAGTTTCGTTATTTTGCTGAGACAAATGATTCCAAAAACGAAGCCTATTGTCCCTAACGAAAACCCCAACACCCCAAATATTTCCACCATCAACTCCTTTTTTAACTCGACCGTTCCTTCCAAAATTTCGAATCCGTCCGCTTTATCCTAACCCTTGTAGTTAAGCGCCTCGCCGCGCTTCTCTCTTGGGTCGCTTAACGGTCGATAATTACTGATAAATCGAGTGACTAACCTTTTCGTCTTCAGCGAAGGTTATCTCACAGCGAAGCAAATTTAGGTGAAGCGCACTGCTGTGTATTACCCGTTTGCCCTGTTCGGATTTTTCAATTTTGTAATATGACAAATTAGCGGTATCGAGTTGTCTTACGACACTAGAATAAGAAACCCCCGATTTGAAGTTTCCGCAGAGATAATAAATTTCATTCCTTGCCGATAACGCAAAGAATGCGTAAGTCCCAACCATAAGCAGGAATAAACCGGCCAAAAGCAATACCGTTTTTGTCACTACGCCCCTCTCTTCGCCCGCCGATCGCTCGACGTAGATACGCCTAACAGAAGTAGGTTATGAAGCGCTTTTACGCGCTCGTCCCTGAGCCAAAGCGTTAACCGGTCGCGGCGAATTAGGGCGCGAAACAAGTAAAGCGTTACCTTTCGACTTTCGAATTTACTCAACCGTGACTGACTTCGCGAGATTCCGCGGCTTGTCGACATCCGTACCCTTCACAATTGCAACATGGTAAGCCAGTAATTGCAGCACAACGGAGTACACAATGGGTACCGACCATTCGGCGCAATGCGGGACTTGCAAAACATGCAGCCCGGGTTCGGTCTTAAAACCTGAGGCTTCGTCGGCAAATACAAACAGCTCACCGCCACGGGCTCGAACCTCCTCCAAGTTTGAGCGGAGTTTTTCCAATAGATCGTTATTGGGAGCTACTGCCACTACAGGCATATCCGCGTCAACTAATGCCAAGGGGCCATGTTTTAACTCCCCCGCTGCATAAGCTTCAGCGTGAATATATGAGATCTCTTTAAGCTTAAGTGCGCCTTCCATAGCCACCGGATTATTAATACCTCGACCAAGGAATAGGGCGTGATGTTTAGCCGCGAAATGGGTGGCCATGGCTTTGATGGCCTTTTCCTCTCCCAAAACGGCTTTAACGACAGAGGGGAGTGAACCTAATGCCGCATCTAATTCTTCACGCCTAAAATCCGCGCGGCCATTGATTTC
The DNA here is from genome assembly GCF_051201645.1 of Luminiphilus sp. nBUS_16. GTDB lineage: Bacteria > Pseudomonadota > Gammaproteobacteria > Pseudomonadales > Halieaceae > Luminiphilus. The sequence continues at coordinate 3,505,615 of NZ_CP179205.1, forward strand.
AGCAAGCTTTCCTGACAACAACATGAGGGCAGCCAGCTGAGTCGTAAAGGCTTTGGTTGATGCGACGCCAATCTCAGCACCAGCACGAGTCAAAATGGTAAGCTCACTGGCGCGGACAATCGCAGAGTGATCGACATTGCACAGCGCTAAGCGCGCGACCACATTGTCATTTGCGGCATGCTTGAGTGCGGCTAGCGTATCGGCGGTTTCACCACTTTGAGAAATACAAACCACCAAAGTACCCGGAAGCGTGACCGACTGCCGGTACCGATATTCAGAAGCCACCTCAACCTGACAGGTGAGGCCCGCGATACCTTCAATCCAGTGCCTGGCTATCAAACCGGCATGATAACTGGTGCCACAGGCGATGATCTGCACCGCCTGAACCTGAGATAACAACTCTTGAGTGTTTCCGCCAAAACAATCGTGACTGCACCAGTCTATCGCTACCGTGTCTTGCAATCGTGCAGGCTGTTCGTGAATCTCTTTGAGCATGTAGTGGTCATAGTCACCCAAACTACTGGAGTCATCACTCACTTCAATGGTTGTAACTTGGCGATCAGCGACGTGGCCATCGTGACTATAAACTGTGTAACTACCTGCCGTGAGTTCGGCAACATCGCCTTCTTCGAGATAAACAAAACGATCGGTGACCGGCCGTAAAGCCAAGGTGTCGGAGCCCGCATAAGTTTCACCCATGCCAACACCCAAAACCAAGGGGCTCCCCACACGCGCAACCACGCAACGCCCGGGAGACTGCGCGTCTATAACCGCCAAAGCATAAGCGCCCTCTAAGCGTGCCAGTACCCTCTGAACAGCTGTTAGCAGCGAGGACTGGCCATCCATTTCTGCATTGATAAGATGAACAATCACTTCAGAATCGGTATCCGAGGAGAAGCTCACTCCGCTCGCTACAAGTGAATCGCGCAAAACCTGATGATTTTCAATAATGCCGTTGTGCACTAAGCCAATGCGATTTCCGCTGATATGAGGGTGCGCATTTTCCTGGTTTGGCACCCCATGAGTGGCCCAACGGGTATGTGCAATACCGGTTGATCCCGCAACGGGAGTAGCTGTTAACGCCCGTTCCAACACTGCGACTTTACCAGGGTGTTTACAAGACTGTAGGTCACCTTTGTTATTAACAATAGCAATGCCTGCCGAGTCATAACCTCGATACTCTAGACGTCGCAGACCCTCCAGAAGAATCTCTGGCACATCCCGTTGAGCGACGACGGCCACTATTCCACACATGCTCTAGTCCTTTTTCTTCTTGGGGCGCCGCCAGTCAGCAATGTTTCGCTGACGGGCACGCCCTACCGCGAGCTCTTCCCCTGCTACGTCGTTAGTCACCACTGAGCCGGCCGCCACAAAAGCGCCATCTGACAACGTTACGGGTGCAACAAGGGTGCTGTTCGAACCCACAAAAACACCATCACCCATAGAGGTTTTGTGCTTATCAACCCCATCGTAATTGCAGGTAATGGTACCAGCGCCTATATTGGTATCGGACCCCACTGTTGTATCACCAAGGTACGCTAGATGGTTTGCCTTACTACCCACACCAAAGGTAGTGTTTTTGGTCTCTACAAAATTCCCCACCCGGGCAGTATCGGCTAGAACACTTCCCGGTCGCAGGCGTGCATAAGGACCTATGCGGCATTGCTCCCCAATAACAGCCCCCTCAAGGTGGCAAAAAGGTTGTATATCGGTTCCCGAACTGACAACAACGTCCTTCAATACGCAGTGAGCGCCGACCCTAACACCATCACCCAAACGCACCTGACCTTCAAAAACCACATTGATATCAATGACCACATCAACACCGCACTCAAGGTCGCCTCTAATGTCTATGCGTTGACGATCAGCCACCGCGACACCAGCAGCCATTAGTGCGTCGGCTCTTTTGCATTGCAGCAATCGCTCCAGCTCTTGTAGCTGTACAAGATCATTTACGCCGCACATCTCAAAAGCATCTTCGGTGACGACCACTTCAACGGCGATACCTTGCTGCCTAGCAAGGCCTAAAACATCAGGCAGATAGTACTCTCCCTGCGCGTTGTCGTTGCTCACAGACTTCAATAATGAGCCGAGCTGATCCGCTGGTGCGGCTAAAACCCCCGTATTCACTTCACAAATAAGGGCTTCCGACTCGCTGGCATCCGCCTGCTCAACCACTGCTACAAAGTCGCCAGCTTCGTCACGCAACACTCGCCCATAACCTCGCGGGTCAACTAGCCGAGCAGCCAACATAACTGGCTTATGCTGAGCACCTCCAATTAATGCTTGAAGGGTGGAAGCAGCGATTAATGGCACATCGCCAAATAACACCAGTACGACACTGTTCCGCTGGCAGGCCGGTAGGGCGCAGCCTACCGCATGGCCCGTACCCAATTGCTCTTTTTGAGTGTGAAATTTAAGTTCTTGCCCGGAGAGTGTCTTCTGAACGGAATCACCGCCGTACCCCACAACGACATGAATCTGACTAGGACCCAAGGCCCTAGCCGTGTCAATCACATGCTGCAGTAAAGGCTGGCCGGCTAAGGTATGTAAAACTTTGGGCAGCGTCGACCGCATGCGGGTCCCTCGGCCCGCTGCCAAGATAATAACCTCAAGGTTTTTTTCCATAAGAGCAAATCGGATTCACTTGATGAGCTGGAACTTTAACAGGGGTTAGAGGTTTTAAAGACCAAAAAAAACCGCCGAAAAGGCGGTTTTCTTACTTGACCTCTCAACCTCTACCGGCGCGGCCTTTCATTTTTCTGAGGGTTGCCAATTGCGCTGCAGCTTCGGCGAGCTGAGCAGACGCTCTACCATAGTCTAATTCACCGCTTTGATTTGCCAGTGCTTCTTCAGCGGCTTTTCGCGACTCCTCAGCGGCGGCCTCGTCTACATCAGCAGCCCTGAGTGCCGTGTCAGCCAAAATAGTCACAACATCGCGCTGCACTTCTAAGAAACCACCCGAGGCATAAAACACCTGCTCCGAACCGCCCTGCTCAACGAGACGCACCGGCCCCGGCACCAGGGCAGTCAGCAATGGCGCGTGTCCATAGCAAACTCCCAGCTCACCCTCTGAACCTGTAGCGACCAGCAACTCTACCAGCCCCGAGTAAATCTGGGCCTCGGCAGACACGATGTCACAATGAATGGTCATAGCCATAACGTACTACCCCGCGGGACTAAAGCTTTTCAGCTTTTTCCACGGCTTGCTCAATAGAGCCCACCATGTAAAAAGCCTGTTCCGGAAGGTGATCGTATTCACCCGCCAAAATCCCTTTGAAACCTGAAATAGTGTCTTTGAGTGATACATACACCCCTGGCGAGCCGGTGAAGATTTCTGCCACGTTAAAAGGCTGTGACAAAAAGCGTTCCATTTTACGAGCTCTCGATACCGTCAGCTTATCTTCCTCCGACAACTCATCCATGCCCAGAATAGCAATAATATCCTTGAGCTCTTTATAGCGCTGCAATACTGACTGCACACCGCGAGCAACGTCGTAGTGCTCGGTACCAATCACTAACGGATCTAATTGACGCGACGTTGAGTCCAATGGGTCTACCGCGGGATAAATACCCTTGGCAGCAATATCTCGGCTCAGTACCACGGTAGAATCCAAGTGCGCAAAGGTTGTCGCTGGAGACGGATCGGTAAGGTCATCCGCAGGTACGTAAACCGCTTGAATCGAAGTAATTGACCCTGTTTTAGTTGATGTGATGCGCTCTTGAAGCACACCCATTTCCTCAGCGAGGGTTGGCTGATAGCCCACAGCTGACGGCATACGGCCCAACAGTGCCGACACCTCTGTTCCCGCCAAGGTGTAACGGTAAATATTATCAACAAAAAGCAGAACGTCGCGGCCTTCATCACGAAATTTTTCTGCCATTGTTAAGCCGGTTAGAGCAACACGAAGTCGGTTGCCTGGGGGCTCGTTCATTTGTCCGTAAACCATGGCCACTTTCGACTGGTCCATGTTTTCAACATTTACAACGCCAGACTCCTGCATCTCGTAGTAGAAGTCATTACCCTCTCGGGTTCTCTCGCCCACACCAGCAAAAACAGATAAGCCCGAGTGCTCGGTTGCGATGTTGTTAATGAGCTCCATCATGTTGACGGTTTTGCCGACACCCGCACCACCGAACAGACCAACCTTGCCGCCCTTTGCAAAAGGACACACGAGGTCGATAACTTTAATGCCGGTTTCCAACACTTCTTCTGAAGCGGCAAGCTCGTCATATGCAGGGGCTGCCCGATGAATAGCGCTGCGCTGTTGCTCGCCGATGGGTCCCTTCTCGTCAATAGGGTTGCCCAGAACATCCATAATGCGGCCCAATGTTTCTGTGCCGACAGGAACAGAAATGGGCGCACCGGTATTCTCTACTGCCAGACCGCGGCTAATACCCTCGGATGAGCCCATAGCAATAGCTCGCACAATGCCATCACCAAGCTGCTGTTGTACCTCTAGGGTCAGACCTTTTTCACTGACGGACAGTGCATCGTAGACCTGGGGTACGTTGTCGCGGGGAAACTCAACATCAATAACCGCGCCAATCACCTGTACGACTTTTCCACTACTCATCTTGCAGTCCTCTGTTTCTTTCGCTCTGTGGCCGCAAAAGCGCCACCTTTTAATTCACTGTTAATTTTTTGGGCGCTTAACCAATCGCCGCAGCACCGCTGACAATCTCCGCCAATTCCTGAGTAATCGCCGCTTGACGTGCTTTGTTGTAAACCAACTGAAGCTCGTCAATCAGATCACCGGCGTTATCACTGGCGCTCTTCATGGCCACCATTCGAGCAGCTTGCTCACACGCACCATTTTCAACCACGGCTTGATACACCAAAGACTCCACATAGCGGACAAGTAACGCATCGAGCAGTTCACGAGCGTCAGGCTCGTATACATAGTCCCAGTGGTGTGACAGGTTCGCGTCCTCAGAAGGTTCCAGAGGTAACAACTGCTCCACCTGCGGCGTTTGAGTCATGGTATTCACAAACTCGTTGCTCACCAGATACAACGTGTCGATGCGACCCTCAACGTACGCGTCGAGCATTTGCTTAACGCCTCCGATTAACTGATCCACCGAGGGCTCCTCACCCACATCCCGAACGCTGGCAACGACATTGCCACCCACGCTCTTAAAGAAGGCTAGGGACTTCGCCCCAATCAAACAAAGATCAACGCCAATACCAGCTTCGTTTTGAGGACGCATTCGAGCAATTGCCGCCTTGAACAAGTTAATGTTCAAGCCACCACAGAGACCGCGGTCTGTGGATACAATAATGTACCCTACGCGTTTCAGTTCTCGCTGCTCCATGTAAGCGTGCCGATATTCGGGTACCGCGTTGGCAATATGCCCAACCACGTCACGAATACGCCGGGCGTAGGGTTTGCCAAGCTCCATGCGGTCCTGAGCGCGCCGCATCTTACTGGCCGCCACCATCTCCATAGCACTAGTGATCTTCTGAGTACTTTGAATACTTGAGATCTTAGTGCGAATTTCCTTACCAGCAGCCATAGTCGGTTACCAAGCCTGCGTTGACTTAAATGTATCAATAGCTGCTTTAAACGCCGCTTCTCGGTCGTCATTCCAACCGCCGTCTGCAGCAATTTCAGCCATCAGCGCACCATGCTCAGCATGCATATAAGCCAATAGTGCAGTTTCGAGGTCGCCGATCTTATCGACCGGAACATCACTCAGCTGATTCTCGTTGGCGGCGTATAAAAGAACCCCCATCTCAGCAATTGAAAGTGGCGCATATTGCTTTTGCTTCATCAACTCAGTTACGCGCTCACCGTGATCAAGCTGAGCTTTAGTCGCGTCGTCTAGGTCTGATGCGAATTGAGAAAACGCCGCTAGCTCACGATACTGGGCAAGTGCGGTTCGAATACCACCCGACAACTTCTTCACAATCTTTGATTGGGCAGCACCACCAACTCGAGATACCGAAATACCCGCGTTCATTGCCGGACGTACACCGGCGTTAAACATATCAGCTTCCAGAAAGATCTGACCGTCGGTAATAGAGATCACGTTTGTCGGTACGAATGCCGAGACGTCACCCGCTTGAGTCTCAATAACAGGCAAAGCGGTTAACGACCCGGTCTTACCCTTTACCGCCCCGTTAGTGAACTTTTCTACATAATCCGCATTCACCCTGGCAGCACGCTCAAGTAGACGCGAGTGCAAATAAAAGACGTCACCAGGATAAGCCTCTCGACCCGGTGGGCGACGCAAAAGTAGGGAGATTTGACGGTAAGCCACAGCCTGCTTCGACAGGTCATCATAAATAATGAGGGCATCTTCACCGCGGTCCCTGTAGTACTCACCCATCGTGCAGCCCGCAAACGGCGCCAAGAACTGCATCGCAGCTGGATCGGATGCGTTAGCCGCAACAACAATGGTGTGGTCCATTGCGCCGTGCTCTTCTAACTTTCGAACAACCGCGGCTACTGAGGAGGCTTTTTGTCCCACCGCAACGTAAACGCACTTAATTCCTGTTCCTTTTTGGTTGATGATGGCGTCGACCGCAATAGCAGTTTTACCCACCTGTCGATCACCAATAATCAACTCACGCTGACCTCGGCCAATTGGCACCATGGCGTCGATAGCTTTCAAACCAATTTGTACCGGCTGGTCAACTGACTGACGGGCAATTACACCGGGTGCGATCTTTTCGATGGCGTCAGTTTCATCTGTCTCGATGCTCCCGCGACCGTCAATAGGATTACCCAGCGCGTCTACAACACGGCCTTGGAGAGCCGGGCCCACAGGGACCTCTAAAATTCGACCCGTACAACGACAAGTCTGCCCTTCTGCGAGCTGCTTGTAGTCACCCAGAATAACCGCACCCACGGAGTCCCGCTCCAAGTTCAGTGCTAAGCCAAAAATACCGCCTTGGAACTCGATCATCTCTCCGTACTGCACCTCATTGAGGCCATGAATACGGATAATGCCATCGGTTACCGAGACAATCGTACCTTCGTTGGTTGCTTGCGATGTGACATCGAGCTGATCAATCCGTTGCCGAATGATATCGCTGATTTCCGAAGGGTTAAGTTGTTGCATGACCTATTCCTCTGTCAGGGTGTCAACGTGCCGGCGAGTTTATTTAGACGGCCGCGAACCGAGCCATCGATAACTACATCACCGGCCCGAATGACAGCTCCGCCCAACAAGGCCGAGTCTGTCTCTGAAGTAATAGAAACCGTGCGCTCAAAATGTCGCGACATGGCCTCTGAAATCTCGTTGAGTGCTTCATCATCCACCGCAAAAGCAGAGGTAACCAACACATCAACTGACGCTTCCTGCGCCGCTTTTAACTCGGTAAATAGCGCAGCCGTTTCTTCAATCAAATCTAGACGACCGTTAGCCGCCATAATTCCCAAGAAACCACTGACCTCTTTGCTTAACGCATCGCCCAGCACAGCGGCGAGAACGTCGACGCGTTGCTGTGATGTTTTTCCAGGATCACCTAGTACCGCGCGCACTTCTGGCTCCAAGCTAACCGCAGCGGCAACGCTCAAAGCTTCTACCCATGCGTCAAGCGTTCCAGCTTGGCGACTAAACTCGAACGCTGCTCGTGCGTAAGGTCTCGCCAGGGTTCTTGGTTCAATCATAACTAGTGATCCGCCGTCAGGCTTTTCAAGAGCTCAGCGTGCTTGGCAGCATCAATTTCGCTACCCAACACTTTTTCAGCACCCGCTAGGGCTAAGCTGCTGACTTGACTCATCAACTGCTCTTGCGCTCGAGCACGCTCCTGCTCCACCTCAGCTGCAGCTGCAGCTTTCACGCGATCGGCCTCTGCTACGGCAGCTACCTTTGCTTCATCAATTAAAGCCGCGGCTCGTTTGTTAGCAGCGTCAATAATTACCGCCGCCTCGCGCTTAGCGTTAGCCATTTCTTCTGTGACTCGCTTGTGCGCCAGCTCGAGGTCGTGGCTGGCTCGATCTGCAGCAGCTAAACCATCGGCAATCTTCTGTTGACGCTCTGCCATGGCGGACACGATAGGTGGCCAGACAAAACGCATACAGAACGCCACGAAAGCCACGAAGGCAATCAGTTGGCCGAAAAGCGTTAAGTTAATGTTCACGATGTGCTCCTGTTGTCACCGAGGGATCCGGCACCTTCCGTGCCGGCAAACGCGTGGGACGACTAATTAAGCCGCAACAACAAAGATTAGGTACATCGCTATTCCCACACCGATAATGGGGATCGCGTCGACCAGGCCCGCACCTAAGAAGAACGTACCCTGTAGCTTAGGTGCCAGTTCTGGCTGTCGTGCTGAACCCTCAATGAGCTTGCCGCCCAAAATACCTACGCCGATAGCGGCGCCCATTCCGCCCAAACCCATCATAATGGCAGCGGCAACATATATCATTTCCATGATTCTCTCCTATTAGGTGTAGCTTTACTTGGTTAAAAAAATTATTTAATGATCTTCGTGAGCCATGCTCAAATACACAATGGTCAACACCATAAAAATGAAGGCCTGCAAAGTAATCACTAGGATGTGAAATATCGCCCAACCAACTTGCAGCAGCGCAGCCGGCAGAACCCACATCACGCCAGCGCCGAATAATGCAGCGATTAATATAAAGATCATCTCCCCTGCATACATATTGCCAAATAACCGAAGCCCCAAGGAAAAAGGCTTAGCCAGCAGCCCGACAACTTCCATGAAAAGGTTGACGGGAATAAACAGCGGGTGATTAAAGGGGTTCAAGCTCAGCTCTTTGACAAAGCCAAATCCTTTGACCTTAATCGAGTAGAACAACATAAGTATGAATACACCGACTGCCATGCCCATAGTGATGTTGGGATCGGTCGATGGCACAATTTTTTGATACTCAATGCCAGCAAGCTTGAGGCCTTCAGGCACCAAGTCGACTGGAAGAAGATCCATCAAGTTCATCAGGAAAACCCAGACAAAAATCGTGAGCGCCAAAGGAGCGATCAGGGGGTTACGGCCGTGAAAGGTATCTTTAACCGTGTTGTCGACAAACTCGACAACCATTTCTACGAAATTAATGAGTCCTGAAGGCGTGTCTGCTGATGCTTTTTTTGCGACAGACCTAAACAGCCAACAGAAAAGAATGCCTAGGCCGACGGACCAAATCATTGAGTCAACGTGTACAGCGTTGAAACCCATAGCGGTAATTTCTTGCCCGCCATGTGCCATCGTCCACAACCCCATATCAGAAACCACCGTACCATCGTCCCGCACATAACCCGCCGGCAACTTGCCATACGTTAGGTTTGTTAGGTGGTGGACGATGTACTCAGATACCGTCTGTTCGTGTCCGTTAGCTGCCATGTTTGACCGTTTCGTGTCCTTTAGTGTCGACTTTCGCCGCTATTGAGACGTTGCGCCATCCCAGTAGCAATAGGTAAAGCCATTAATACCGTCGCCGCTCCTATAAAAACAGCGAAGGCATGAATACTTGGTTTCAGCACGAATAAAAGTGCAAAACCTAAACCGCACAGTGAAAATTTCACCAATGCCACTGCAGTGGCGTATTGAGCCCCTTGTGTTGATGCCACTCTATGTGCCAACCAACCACTGGGGATCAGGATTATCGCTCCACCCATAAAAGCAGCCTGCGCTGCCTCAAAGCCTTCGGTCAACCCAAAGCCCACTGTGCAAACTGCTAAGCAAAGTGTGCTGTACAACAGGGCCGATTTCAGTTGTTGGCGAACCGGCGCCATAGGATCTTGAGGCCTATATTTGTTCAAGACACACCTTGCCCTCAGGCGACGCGGGCGCAAGTCTAGTCTAAAGGCCTATAGCCTTCAACTTGTTGTTACTTAATGAATCCTTCCGAGGATGCCATCGAGCTGATCAAAGGACGAATAACTTATGACCAATTTACCCTGCTGCCCTTTACCTTGGGTAATCGTCACTGAAGAGCCGAGCCGGCCTGACAGCTCTTGCTCCAACCGAAGTACGTCCGGGTTCGTTGCTGAGCTCTGCTCCGCGGGTTTTGCCGCGGGCGCTTGTACAGACTTCACCAGGCTTTCGGTTTGTCGAACAGACAGCCCACCCTTAGCCACTTTTTTCGCAGCCTTAATTTGATCCGCACCCTCTAAGGCCAATAACACCTTGCCGTGACCCGTATTGAGATCGCCCGCCTCAAGCATGGTTCGGACAACGGGCTCTAGTACCAGCAACCTTAATAAATTTGCTATCACCGACCTTGATTTACCCACGCGCTCTGCCACCTGTTGCTGGCTTAATGCAAACTCGGTCTGCAGTCGACGCAAGGCTTGAGCCTCTTCAATGGCGTTTAAATTTTCGCGCTGAATATTTTCGATAAGCGCCATAGCAATCGTGGCCTCATCGCTCACATCTCTGATAAGGGCTGGAATCTTGTCTATGCCTGCTAGTTGACTCGCGCGCCATCGCCGTTCACCGGCAATAATCTCCCACTGAGTGTCAGATATCGCTCGAGCAACAATGGGCTGGAGCACACCTTGAGATCGAATACTTTCAGCTAACTCCTCCAACGAGTCGCTATCAAAATCCTGTCTTGGTTGATACTTGCCGGGTCGAAGCTTCTCTAGGGGTAAAAACTGTAAACCTGAATTGCCAATATCTAATGAGCCATCCGGCGTGCCAACCAAATGATTCTTTGAACCTTGTACGGCGGCCGATGGCTTAACCGCGCCCAGTAAGACATCGAGATCTTTACCTAATTTCCCGCGTTTTGTTTTTTTGTTCAAAGGTTGCTCCACACGCTATTTTTTGACAATACCAACACTGGGGGTTACGCAGCTGTCGGTTTTTGTCGTTTCACAAACTCTCCGGCAAGTGCCGCATAAGCGCGAGCACCAGAGGAATAACGATCGTAATGTAGCGCTGGCAACCCATGGCTTGGAGCCTCTGCTAGCCGGACGTTTCGTGGAATGACCGTACGATAAACCAAATCACCAAAGTGTTTGTGTAATTGCGAGGACACTTCACCTGTTAACGAGTTTCTAGGATCATACATTGTTCGTAAAATCCCCTCGATCTCTAGGTCTGGATTAACCGTATCCGCGATTCGACGAATCGTGTTGAGCAGTGCAGATAGACCCTCAAGAGCAAAATATTCACACTGCATTGTAATAATGACCGATTGGGCGGCGACAAAGGCATTGACCGTCAACATGCTTAACGATGGCGGGCAATCAATAAGAACTAAATCGAACCCCTCCGCATTGAGCAACGCCTCAGTGAGACGCCGCTCTCTGTTTTGGACATTTAAAAGCTCCACTTCCGCGGCCGTTAGATTTCTATTAGCGGGCACCAACCAAAAACCATTGGCAGCAGCGGGCACCACAACCTCGTTTATCGGGCGTTGATCTACCAATAGATCGTAGGCAGTTGCTTCAGCTTCGTGTTTATCAACCCCCGACGACATCGTGGCGTTGCCCTGTGGATCAAGGTCAATGAGCAGTACTCGCCTACCCATGGCCGCTAAACTAGCCGCAAGATTTACGCTGGTAGTGGTCTTGCCGACACCGCCTTTTTGGTTGGCTACCGCTACGACTTTCATATGTGCACCTTATGATCCAAACCACTTAACTGCGAATAGCGAGCTCAACAACATACCTTGTCTCTTCGAGGCCGGGAACTTTGATTTCTTTTAAAGCAATGAGCTCCGCTACGTCAGCAATCTCCTCAAGCTCTGTATGCACAGATGCCGACTTCATTGCAAGGATACGCCCCTGTTTTGATAACAGGTGACGACAGGACTTCACCATCAAGCCCAAGCTTGCAAAGGCTCTGCTGACAACACAATCATACCCCTGTTCAACCTGGAAGTTTTCTACTCGCGTTTCTTTAATCTCAATGTTGGTCAGATGCAGCTGACTTTTTACCTGAAACAGGAAACGTGTTTTTTTGCCATTGGCATCTAGCAGGTGGAAGTTTTGACCCGGCAAAGCAATGGCCAGAGGAATACCGGGTAAACCCGGGCCGGTTCCTACATCAAGCACCGTTGCTGTGGGAATTAATGAAGCGATGGCTAAGCTATCAGATAGATGCCGAGTCACCATAGCAATAGGGTCGCGAACGGCGGTTAAATTGTAGGCACGATTCCAACGACACATCAGCTCGATATAAGTCACGAGGTCAGCTTGTTGGTCTAGGGATAACACAAGATCAAGTTGAGCCAGCTCGCGCCCGAGTTGCAGCGCTATGGCATCACGCATTAGAGGCTTTTTTCATCCCATCCTTACGTTTGATGTAAACCAGCAACAGCGATAACGCCGCAGGAGTGACCCCAGAAATACGACCTGCTCTAGCGATGGTTGACGGTCTGGCAGACGTTAACTTTTGTTGAATTTCGTTAGATAGTCCTCTGACATTTGCGAAGTCAATATCATCAGGAATAACAACCGATTCTTGTCGGTGCAGCTTGGCAATGTCTTCTGCTTGACGATCAATGTATCCAGCGTACTTAATCTGAGTGGCCACTTGATCTGCAGCATGCTCGGTTGACACACAAGGCTCTCCGGACAGCGCTGCAACATCGTTATATTCAAGCTCTGGCCGCCGCAATAAGTCAGCTAGTGAGTACTCACGTACGAGCGGCTTCATTATTTTTCCCTCCAATTGTTCTGCCTGAGCAGAACCCGGTTGGATGTACGTGGTCTCTAAACGCTGTAATTCTTCTTCGATGGACGCTTTTCGATTTGTAAAGGTGGCCCACTGGTCATCGGAAATGAGACCTAAATCCCGTCCGGTCTCGGTTAACCTTAAATCAGCATTATCCTCCCTGAGCAGCAACCGGTATTCGGCACGTGACGTAAACATTCGGTAAGGCTCCTGAGTGCCCAGGGTGACCAAATCATCAACCAACACGCCTAAATACGCCTCGTCGCGCCCGGGCTCCCAAGCCGGTTGTGCCACTGCCTGTCTGGCAGCATTGATACCAGCGAGCAACCCTTGAGCTGCAGCTTCCTCGTATCCCGTCGTACCGTTAATCTGGCCAGCAAAGAATAGACCTTCGATTTCACGAGTTTCTAAGGAATGCTTCAAATCCCGAGGATCAAAATAATCATATTCAATAGCATATCCCGCACGAGTAATGTGCGCTGATTCCATTCCCTTGATTGATCGAACAAGGCTGACCTGCACATCAAAAGGTAAACTTGTGGAAATACCATTAGGGTACAGCTCAGTCGTCGTTAACCCCTCTGGCTCTAAAAAAATCTGATGAGAATCTTTATCCGCAAAGCGGTGGATTTTATCTTCAATACTTGGGCAGTAACGCGGCCCGTTGCCTTCAATAACCCCCGAAAATAATGGCGACCTATCGAGGCCCTGCCGAATTATCTCGTGCGTTTGAACGTTAGTTTCAGTCATCCAACAACACACTTGTTGTGGGTGCTGACGTCGATCGCCATACAGCGCCATAACAGGCCGGGGCTCGTCACCCCACTGCTCTTGCATTACTGAGAAATTGACAGTTCTTGAGTCGATTCGTGGTGGGGTACCTGTTTTTAAACGACCCACCCGAGGGCACAGCTCTCGCAAACGATCTGCAAGACCGATTGAAGCAGCGTCTCCCGCACGACCACCTTCTTGCCGAGACATTCCAGTATGCAACTGCCCCCGCAAAAAAGTTCCTGCGGTTAGAACAACCGTGCGCCCTTTAAAATTGAGCCCATTACGGGTGACTGCCCCTGAAATCCGCTGACCGTCCAGCATTAAATCTTCGACTGAATCCTGAAAAACATCGAGATTGGGCTGATTAAGAAGCATTTCTCTAATAAAGTTTCGATAGAGCACGCGATCTGATTGCGCACGGGTAGCGCGAACCGCAGGCCCTTTTCGACGATTTAATACTCTGAACTGGATACCAGAATAATCGGCGGCCCTTGCCATAACACCACCCAGGGCATCGACTTCCCTCACTAGATGACTCTTACCAATGCCACCGATAGCTGGGTTGCAAGACATTTGTCCTAGCGTGTCAATGGCTTGTGTTAACAACAATGTCTTAGCACCCGCGCGTGCTGCCGCAAGAGCAGCCTCAGTACCTGCGTGTCCGCCACCCACCACAATGACGTCATATTGTTGGATTGAACCTGTCACAGCGCGTTGCCTTGTCTTTCACAGATCGCGGAGTATAGAACTCCAGACCTCTGAGGAAAATGGTTGTTATACCAATATTTCTCAAGCTATTAGAAGCCAACCGGACCTGCAAACGCAAAGGCAGTTACTCACAATTAGAACCTTAATTACTTAACTATAAATAAGGATATTAAGAGAGTTAGTTACTTTAATACTGTTATTATTAGAGGACTGATTATCTGTGGGAAAACGCTAAATTTGGCGTAGATACTGACGATAACGAAGGTATAAGTCGTCGGGAAACCCTCAGTGATCGGCGGTATAGCCAGTGCAGCAATGGTGGATAACAATGCTCAGGTTCAGTGTATGATTTATCAAGTAAAGCATCCACAGGCGAGCCAATCGGTTGTCCACAACGCGTGCCCTTTACGGTGAGTTGTTAGTTTAAGTTTATCGTTTTGGCCTTTCAAAGTGATAAAAGCTTTGAACTTCCTGAGGATATGTTTTGGAAAAGCTGTGTTGAGGCATTCTGAGGGATTGATTTGCCATGATCTAATACAGGCAATCGTTGAGTTTATTTACCGATGCAAAAACTCGAAAAAATTTCACCAAGAAGCTCGTCACTTGTTAACAGGCCTGTAATGGCTCCTAAAGTGTCCTGAATTTTTCGCAAGTCTTCGGCAAGAAGCTCTCCGGCACGGTTCGTAAGAAACCGGTCTTTAGCAGCTTCAAGGGAAGAAAAACCCTCGTCTAGCGCGCGCAGATGTCTTTCACGGGCACTAAAACGATTTTCGGTGTTTTTGTTGATGCCAAGCTCATCGAGAATTCGTTGCTTGAGTTCGCCGATTCCCTGACCGGTGTGTACTGATAGAGCCATTGCCGTTGACCCATTTATGTCGAAGGGTCCTGGAGTGCGATCGGTTAGGTCAATCTTATTCAGCACCCGTATCGCCCCTGCGTTCCTTTTGGGAGTGGGGTTAGGCGCACTGTCGTCGATTATTTCTAGCAGTATGTCGGCGTGCTTAATGGCGGCTTCGGCCCGTTTTACCCCTTCGATTTCAACGGGGTCGTCAGTTGTCCGTAAACCGGCTGTATCAACAAGTTCAAAAGGTACGCCCTCAATGACAACGGTACGCTTTAAAAGATCCCGGGTTGTGCCCGGAATATTAGTCACTATGGCGATATCCTCTCCCGACAAAGCGTTGAGCAGGCTACTTTTACCGACGTTTGGCTCTCCCGATAAGACAAGTGTTGCGCCGCTTTGTAGGATGGCGCCTTCTCGCGCTTGATTGATGAGAGTGCTGAGCCGTTCCAAAATAGCGTCTATTTTCGTATCAACATTACCTTCCGAAATAAAATCGATTTCCTCCTCGGGAAAATCAAGGGCCGCTTCTACAAATACGCGCAGGCTTGTGATATCTCCTATGATTTTGTGAATAGAGTCAGAGAAAACTCCGCTGATACTGGCCTGGGCTTGCTGAGCTGCTATGGCTGAATCGGCAGCGATCAAATCAGCGATGGCTTCCGCTTGTATCAGGTCGATACGACCATTAAGAAAGGCTCTTTCAGAAAATTCACCAGGGTTTGCGTGGCGGGCGCCCAGTTCTAGGCACCGTTGCAATACGAGATTCAGTACGACAGGACCACCGTGGCCCTGCAGTTCTACACAATCTTCACCGGTGAATGATTTTGGCCCGTTAAACCCAATAACAAGGCCATCATCAATAACATCGCCTTGGGCATTAAAAAATTTGGAGTAATGGGCAAAACGGTTGTTTATACCTTCACGCTGCGTGATGCATAACGCTATTTCTACAGCTTTTGATCCAGACAGTCGCACAACCCCGACACCGCCTTGACCAGCAGCGGTTGCAACGGCAGCGATTGTCTCTACGTGAATCACGCTATGGGGTGTAGTTTATACGCTGGCTTATCAGCTTGTTTCTCGCTCAATTTGCCGTGTTATGTAATATTGCTGGGCCATTGATAGCAGGTTATTCACTACCCAGTACAAAACGAGGCCAGCAGGGAACCAAAGGAAAAAGAAAGTAAACACCACGGGAAGCCACTGCATAAGCTTAGCCTGCATGGGATCCGGTGGTGGTGGATTAAGCTTCTGCATGAAGAACATGGACGCGCCCATCATTAAAGGCAATACGAAGTAGGGGTCCATGACCGCTAGGTCTTTAATCCATAAAGCGAAGGGGGCTTGGCGCAGCTCAACAGACTCCATTAGAACCCAATACAGCGCAATGAAGACGGGCATTTGCACAAGGATAGGAAGACAGCCGCCCATCGGATTAATTTTTTCTTTCTTGTACAGCTCCATCATTGCCTGTGATTGTTTTTGCTTATCGGTGGCATATTGCTCTCTAATCGCCAACATCTTGGGCTGCGCTTTTCGCATCTTTGCCATCGAGCGATAGCTAGCCGCAGACAATTTGAAGAATGCGGATTTTATGAGCACGGTCAGCAGAATAATGGCAATGCCCCAGTTAATAACAACAGATTGTATTTGGGTGAGCAGCCAAAATAGCGGCTTACCGATCCACCAAAGCCAGCCATAATCAACGACTAATTCAAGGTGTGGTGCCAATTCAGCTAGTGCGTATTGGTCTTTAGGGCCCGCATAGAATTGTGTTGTCCAATTATTGGTTTGTCCGGGGCCAACCCTTAAGGGCTCACTGGTAAACCCTGCGATATTAAATCCGTCACGCGTTTTTCTTGTGGAGTAGGTATGGGTGTTATCGGCGTTTGGCACCAAAGCAGCCGTGAAGTAATGTTGCAACATGGCAATCCAGCCGCCGGCTTGTTGCGTCTTCCAAGGATCGTCTGCGATATCTGAAAAGGTAAATTTCTCATAGCGGCTGTCAGGTGTTGTTGTTGCTGCGCCCAAGAAAGGTTGCATTCCAAAACCGCTGGTATCTGCATTTGGCGCTGGGGAATTATCGCGTTTTAGCTGTGCAAAAGGGATGGACTGCCAAGCCGCATCACTGTTGTTCACGATATGGTAGCTGACGTCGATGGTGTAACTGCTCGGAGTAACGGTGAAGTGTTTTTCCACCGTTACGTTAGGCGCTGTGTCTCTTGCCGTTAAAACAATCGTTTTTGGGGCGCTGGTTGTTCTGTAGGATCGTTCATTAACGTCGTAAATGGCCCTGCCGTTTGTATCGGTACCATCGGGTCCAATTAAGCCCGATTGCATTATGTAAGTTCGCTGTGCGCTTTGCTCAAGCAGTACCAGGGGTGTATCGGGGTCTTCAATACGCTCGGGAAACTTTAGAAGGCCGGTCTCAATGATGTCACCGCCTTGCAAGTCCACCACGATCTCCAGTACATCACTGGTGATGACAACAATATTTCTAGCATTAGCAGTTGAAGAAGCGGCGTTTTCCTGAGCTGACAGGCTAGGTAGAACTGTGGGTACGTCATCTGACTCTATGGTTGGATCGGTGGTCGTTGGCGTATCTCCGGCATCTATTGGTGACTGCTGAGGTGCGGGTACTTCCCGTTCAAACGTGTCTGCAAGTCGAAATCGCTCTTCTTGCGTGCTAACGACACGCTGGTCTTTAAAAGTAGCCCATTCGCTCAATAACATAAAAGAAAGAGCGGCCGACGCGGCGATGAGTAAATAACGTTGTATGTCCATGATTTCTTCTGGGTTAGTTCATGATGGCAGCGTGTAATAGCTGGTGGGGCTTAATTTTCATTTTAATCAATTGGCACCGGATCATACCCGCCTTCGCACCATGGATGACAGCGGCTTAATCTTCGAAGACCTAACCAGCTGCCCTTGAGTATGCCGTAGCGTGCTATGGCTTCTTCCGTGTAGTGAGAGCAAGTTGGCTCAAATCGGCATGCCCGCCCTATCCACGGGCTGAGTATAAGTCGGTAGAGATGTATGAATTTGATGGCGGTGTACTGCAGCCCTTCGCCCAGCTTTTTAAAAAGGTTCAGCTTCATCGGTTGTTGCTCCGTTGTTGCGGAGCATCAATTTTTTGCCATAACGTTGAGAGAAGCGTTCTTAGTTCTGCGTTGCTGAGGTCTGCTAAGTTTTTTTTGGCGAGGAAAACAACATCGCGAGGATTTGCAGAGGAATGGCACCGAAAAAACTCTCGGGTGATGCGCTTTACCCGGTTTCGTTGTACGGCAAGGCGCACATGCTTCTTAGCAACGACCATTCCCAGTCTCGAGTGTGTAGCATTGGGAACTGACAATAAAAGGGCGTGCTTCGACCCCGCCCGTAAATCGCAGTTATCGAAAACGGCCTTGTAATCAGCGGCACACAAAAGGCGCACTGCATGTGGAAAGCTCTGGGTATCCTCGTTCATTGAGGCGGCAGCCGTATGATCAGCCGCGCCGGAGGCGCAGAATTAACAGGCTAGTTTTTTGCGTCCGCGGGCGCGACGTCGAGCGATGACCTGTCGACCGCTTTTAGTTGCCATCCTAGAACGGAAGCCGTGGGTGCGTTTGCGTTTGAGGACGCTGGGTTGGAATGTGCGCTTCATGGCTATTTGCCTGAGTCGGTAGTTGAAAGGGCGCGGAGTATACTTTGGCGCAAGCAGAGGGGCAAGCCTCAATAAAATGTTGTTTGCGCCTACTAAACATTGAAAAAAAACTTATTGTATTTGGGTGTAAGCACTAACCAACCCCGCTGGGTATGTTGGCGCGCGTTATTTCTAGTGCAGCGGACGGCTTTGGCTGTTGTTGTGTCGCAAGAAAACAAGGTTGATAACAGGTTACACACAGGCAATGGGTTCTCTGTGGGTTGCTTTTTTTTATGGGACAGGATAGACAAAATTCCGCGCATAAGTCGCTGATTAATAACAACAAAATATAGTTTGATTGGTGTGTTTTTTTGTGGATAACTAGCAGCTTAGATCTTGGTTAAGCCGCAATAATCGGATCAGCGGGCCGCTATACAGTCATTTTGGTTAAATACCGGTGGGGATAAGGCTATG